>JAKAGT010000002.1 GCA_021825585.1 Bacteroidota bacterium
TCTGCTCCGCTCGGATACAATTATGTCATCAATTTCAGCAGCCACTGAAACAAAGTACCCAGGGGTATTTACTTGTAGATTAAGTTAATGTTAACAGATTGTTAAGCGAACTTTTCGCCAATGTTACTAGGGCAATCCCCAGATTTTTCGAGTGATCCACTCAAATGAGAGGAGCATAATGACAACAGCAAGGATCGGAAGAAGTGACAATAACTCAAATTTCTTCGTGTCAGTTAAGGTAAGTGGGGTTCGCCAATCAGGGCGTATTTGAAGCCCTCCGTTCATGAACTCCCGTGGTGTCAGAAATTTTCCCCCCGTAACGGATGCAAGTTGTCTCATAATCTGCACGTTCATTGCAGTCTGAACAAACTCGGTATTCATAGGTTCCACAACGACTGTCCCGCTGTCAGCACCGAAATAACTTGAAGCAGACCTGGCATTCGCGACAAAAGCGTACTTCCCCGCTCCCAAGCCGCCCATACTCCCCACATACGCTCCGTTGGTTTCTCCCGTCAATCGAATATCCGCAACACTCTGGCGGCCGGGATCTTTCTCGATGTTCACATCAACCGCGGCGCCATCGACAGGTGAGCCGCTCTGATCTACGAGCAACGCATTGAAATTGACTGTCTCCGATGGGTCATAGACTCTCTTGTCAGTGTGAACGGTCAGCAGCCTCTGTTTTCCGGAGTTAATTAGAGTTCTCAGCAAAGTCGACAGGAAATCGTGGAGAAAATCGCCGGAGAGGCCGCTTAATGACCCCATCAATTGCAGTCTCCATAAGCCGTAGGCAAGAAATGCCGCGCTTCGTGTCGATTGATCGACAAGAAACACCGGAGAAACGAGGCGTACGCCGTTCAATACTGGAACCGCCAACGAAACCGCGCCAAACACGGGCCGGCAATCGATCCTCTGGTAATACAAAGGAGGAAACAAGCTGGATCTCGAGCTGAGCAGCGTCTGCAGCGGCTGAAGGCCGACCGAAGACGATGTCATAGGTGATATCCCAACCTGAAACTCACCGGGTTGAAGGCTTTGTGGCACAAAAGGCAATCTGGGAAGTCTAGAAACCTGTTCTGCAGAAAAATCCTTTCCCGCAAAATAGACGAAGGGTACGCCGCTTGCATTCAGTAACCCGGAAACTTCTGAAAGTGTCTTCTTCGATTGGCCCGTCGGGAAGTCATACAACAAGACGGCATCATAATTCTGTGAGAGTATATTTCCTATGTCCGACTGATCCGGCGGATTGTGAGTATAGAAATTATCTCCGTCTTTCTGGATCAGCACATTCACATCGTAATCTCCACCCTCCTCAGTGTTTCTCCTTAGGAAAGCGACATCCGAAGCCGGTTCGCCTGCAACCAGGAGAATGGAATATTTACCCTTCAAAACATCTACGGTTGTGGAAGAAGAGTTGTTCTTCCTGTTGAACTCACCTTGCTGAGGCGGAACATACGCCGTGAGGACGTGAGTACCGACGGTTGCCGGGGTATAATTAAATGAAGCTTCAACATCCCCCTCATTCGGCAGGGTTAGTTCTTTCGAATCGATTTCCTTTCCATCTTCCATCAGGTAGGCAGTCACGCTCTTCCCTCCGAACCCGGTGGAGGTCACAATTGCCCTGACCACGCTTTTCTTTCCTGCATAGATTGACGGTGCCGAGATAACCTGCCTGACAATTACGTCGCTTGGCCGCGTCGAATCGCCGACACCCACGGTAAAAACAGGGAAGGCAAGATTCCTTGCCGCATCAAGCGGATTGCCGCCGCTGTTGTAGTCGCCATCCGAGAGAAGAACGGCGAACGCCGCATCACCGTCACTCCCCAGATTTGATGCGTCGACTAAAGCCGATTCAATATTTGTCGAGGGTTGGTCGAACTTCAGCGAATCCAGGCTTGTGGACTTCAGTACGCGTCCTCCGAAAACCACGGGCGTCACCTTGAAATCACCGGAAATCTTCTGAAAGAACCGACTCGCCAGGATATCGTTCACAACACTTGACCGTGGCGTGCCGCCGTCGGAAAGCAACATGCTCTTCGAATCGTCCACCAGCAGCAGGACGCTTCTTTTTTCTTCCCTTATCCTCGCGAAGTTCGTAACCAGGTTTGCGGCCGAGAGGAAGAGGAGAAAGAATGAAACAGCCCGAAGCGAGCCGAGGAAAATCTGCCGCGGCTTCGATATTCCTTCGAGCCTTCTGTACATCAAGTACGCGAGGCCGCCTGAAATCACTGCAAACAGCAGTATTAAATAGACCGGGATATCGAAATAGATTCGGAGATTCATTTAAGGTAAAGCACCTTCAACGTTTTCACCGAGCCGTCCACGTCGACCTTTATGAGGTACACTCCGCTTCCGGCAATTCGCTGGTGTTCAGTCGAGCCATCCCATACAAGAGTCTGATATCCTGAAGGGAGCTGACCGTCGTAAATCGTTTTGA
Source organism: Bacteroidota bacterium (assembly GCA_021825585.1). Classification (GTDB taxonomy): domain Bacteria; phylum Bacteroidota; class Ignavibacteria; order Kryptoniales; family JAKASW01; genus JAKASW01. Next base: position 2,438 of record JAKAGT010000002.1, read on the forward strand.
CCTTCCTGCCGAGAATATCGTAGACATCGATTTCCACATGGGCCGCGTTCTTCAGCATGAAGGTGATATGAGTTTCCCTGCTGAAAGGATTCGGATAATTATCGAGCAAAAGGAAATTCCCGGTAATCGACTCCGGTGTCACCATCCACCCGGGAAGATCGAACGGAGTCTGCGAGCCCTTGTAAGGGACATCGATACTTTTCCCGCTGGAATCGACGAGGTCGAAGTAGAAGTAGACGTGACCGGCCACCGAGGTCGGGGGCGCCACCGAAAACGCAATCTGTGAAAGCGTATCCGTCTGAAATACAGGCGCAGAATAATAATGCACGCTGTCCGTAGAATAGTATGCCTTGCTGAGTCCGATATCCACGCCTGAGGTGCTGTATGCCCTGGCCGCAATGTAAATTAGTTTCCCTTTCTGCCAGAAAGAGAAGCTGTTTGATCCGACGAAGCCGATGCTCTTTATCGCGTTCCACGCGTTCACGATTCCCCATCCGTAAAAATTATTAGGATAGGCGGTCATCATCGAATCGCCTGTGGCAATTGGGTTTCGGACAGCCGTGCGTTTTAAAAGGTCTATTACCTCCATAGGAGTGTAGTCCGGACGAACGGACAGAATCAATGCTGCGATTCCTGCCGTGATGGGCGTGGCGAAAGAAGTGCCGCTTTCATAGGCATAAGTGTTCGGACCTGGAACGACAGCCACATAATCGCTCGTTCCATCGGCGACAAGGTCCGGCTTAATCCTGCCGTCGTTTGTCGGCCCCGTAGAACTGAACCCGGCAAGATTTCCGTTCGCATTCACAGCCCCCACTGAAATTATACTGTCTGCATCCGCAGGAACATCCATAGTCCCGACTACTCCGTTGCCGTTGCCCTCGTTGCCCATGGCCTGTACGACTATGACTCCGAGGCTCGCAGCCCTTGAGGCGGCGACACTGGATTCTGCAGTCTTACCATTGAAGTCGCCGCGCGACCAGAAATATGATTGAGACGAGTCGATTGCTCCGGATGAATCCACGAAAATGTTGTATGCCACTGAAGAGGAAACGACATCCGCTCCGCGGGACTCCATCCATTCCAGCCCTTCCACCCAGTTGTCTTCCTCCCATTTGAAATCGGTAACCGGGACGTACTCTGTCTTCGCCAGCATGAAATCCGCGCCGTAAGCCACCCCTACCAGATTTCCTGGCGAGTATCCGCCCAGGACGGAAAGAGTCGACGTACCATGATTGTCCTGATCCGGCGCATCCCCGGCCTGGTTCTCCGTTATCGAATCGTGCTGGATGAAGTCGTGCTCACCCACGATCCTGACGTTCTGCAATGCTTCGTGAGTCTCATACCGAAACCCGGTATCGAGCATTCCTATCAGGACCCCCTTCCCGTCGATGCCGAGAGCCTGTACGCGCGGAATACCGCTCAATGCCAGCTGCGGGTATGAAGGGCCGTAAAGTCCGGAGTCTGCCGGAGTCGTCGACGATGTAAAAGCCGGCAGGCCGCCGGAGGAAACCTGTGAAGGCAGCGGCGAGAACATTTCTGTGTTGAAGGAGAGTACTTTTCTTATCGCCGTAACAAATGGGAATCCCTCCGCTCCCGCCACCAGTGATGAATCGGCTGAGACTACAGCCGCGTTCAACCAGCGGCTCGCCCCGACTACATTGAGGCCAATCGCTCTGAGGCTGTCGATATAAGGCGTATAAACGGGAAAATCAGACTCGAACACGACGCTCGAAGAAGGAAGTACCTTCAGTCTGCGCTCTATCGCCCGCCGCGTAAGTATGCCGCTGTTCAGCAGGTACTTCTCCGCCTTTTCGCCCAGGCCGAACTGGTTGAAGGCATTCGCATTCGGCTTGTCTTTGAAGAATATCCAGTATTTCGACTGGCAGAACGACGTTCCCGTCAGAGTGAACATAGTGAGGAGAAATGCGAAAGCGATTTTCACTTCTCAAGAAGTCGGCTTACAATTTCCGGTGTACTCGTGTTCTCCGCTTCAGCATTAAAATTAGTTATGATCCTGTGCCGCAAAACCGGGAGCGCGGTACTCTTCACGTCATCGATGTCGGGACTCAGCCTGTTGTCCAGTGCCGCGTTCGCTTTCGCGGCGAGTACAAGATACTGTGAGGCTCTGGGCCCGGCACCGTAATTGACAAACTGCTTCACAAAATCCGGGGCACCCGGGTTCTGGGGACGCGTCCTGTTTGCGAGCTCAACCGCATACTTGACGACGGAATCCGAGACCGGGACCCGCCTGATCAGATCCTGAAAATAGACGATGTCGGCACCGTCGACTACCTTGTTCACCGAAGGAGTATAATCCCCCGTGGTCGATTGAACGATTTTGACCTCCTCTTCAAAAGAGGGATAGTCGAGCCACAGGTTGTACATAAACCGGTCGAGCTGCGCCTCCGGAAGGGGATAAGTCCCCTCCTGTTCGATAGGGTTCTGAGTCGCAAGGACGAAAAACGGTTCCTCAAGCCGGAAGGTCTGACCTGCCGCGGTCACCCTGTATTCCTGCATGGCTTCGAGGAGTGCGCTCTGGGTTTTCGGGGGAGTCCGGTTGATCTCGTCGGCTAGAATAATATTTCCAAAGATGGGACCTTTGACAAACCGGAACGACCTTTCACCCGTCGTGACGTTCTCTTCTATTATCTCGGTGCCCGTGATATCGCTCGGCATAAGGTCGGGTGTAAACTGGATGCGGCTGAATTTCAGATTCAAAGCATCCGACAGAGTCCGTACGAGAAGCGTCTTTGCCAGACCCGGCACGCCGATGAGCAGGCAGTGCCCCCGGGACAATATGGTCACGAAAATCTGCTTCACGATCTCCTCTTGCCCGACAATTACCTTCGCAACTTCGTCCCGCAATTCCTTGTAGCCCCTGGTAAGATGCGCCATTCCATCCATGTCAGAAGGCTTCCCTGCGCTCTTCATGCGTCCCCCGGTTTTCTCTATAACGCTAGTCTGATTCAATTCATAACCCTCACATTATAATTCGCTTATTTTGTTTCCCTCGGGATCGAGTACGGCAACTTCGCCGAACTTTTTCAACTTCCCCGCTATCTCCTTCGAACTCCCGCTGAGCACGATAGAAAGCCTGTCGGGATGGATATATTTCTTCGCCACGGCCTGAATATCCCTGGCCGTCACTTTCATTATATCATCCCGATAATTCCGGTAATAATTCTTCGGGAGGTTATATAGTTCTATAACGATTACCCTCCCGGCTACCTGCTGTGGAGTCTCAAGCTGAATGGGAAAGAGCCCGGCAAGATAGTTCTTCACCATCGTCATCTCATCTTTCGACGGCAGGGTGTCTCTTATCTTATTCAACTCTATCAGTATCTCATTAACAGTTTCGCTTGTGACATCGTTTCTGACATCCGTAGCAACTTCGAAGACTCCGGGAAGCATCCGCGCGTCGAAAGTCGATTTGCCGCCGTAAGTGTAGCCGTGCACCTCACGCAGGTTCATGTTTATCCTGGAGCTGAAATAGCCGCCGAGCAGAGTATTCATCACGAACGCTTTCAAGAAATCCCTGCTGTTCCTGGCTATCCCGATGTGGCCTACCCTCAACGCAGACTGTACTGCGCCCGGCTTGTCGACAATACAAATCTTTCCTTTCTCTTTTTTGGACGCCGCGCGGATGGCACTCGGCGCATACATCTTTCCGCGCCACCTGGCGAATCGCCTCGAGACATATTTCTCCGCTTCCCGCGGATCGATATCGCCGGCGAACACCAGGAAGGAACTGCCGGGTGTGCAATGAGTCTTATGGAATTTAACGAAGTCTCTTCTCGTCATTTTGGCAATCGACTTCTCCGTGCCGCTTGACGGCTGCCCGTACGGATGACCGCCAAAGACGGATGAAAGGAATCGAACATCGGCAAGATACCCCGGCTCCGCTTTCAGCTGCTGAATGGATGCCAGCCGCTGGGCCTTCACTCGAGCGATTTCACTTTCCGGAAAAACAGGATTCAGGATAATGTCCTGCAGAATATTAAATCCGGTCGCCAGATGATGCTTCAGGACAGAAACAAAAGCCTGACTCGCGTCCCAGGATACATTGGTAGACAGCGATCCCCCGACAAAATCAATCTCTTCTGCAATCTGAGTAGCTGTGCGGTTCTTCGTCCCCTTGGTCAGCAGCTCACTCGTGACGCTTCCCAGTCCCGGGAGGTCTCCATCGAACAAGGCGCCCTCCTTTGCGACAAATCCGATCGTCACGATCGGCAGAGTGTGGTTTTCCACAACGAAATATCGGAATCCATTGTCACATCTCCCCTCGAAATACTTGGGGAAAGTCACTTTGCTCGGTAAACCGGGTTTCGGTGGCTTGCTTCTGTCCAACGGAGTCGTCGTGCTGTAGGTCATATTGAACTCACCAAATTTTCTCTTTTCATTCTGTAACAAAACGGATGCGATCTTGCCGGCGTACTTCGGCCTATTCCTTCACATCGGGATGGTAGAACAGAACCACCCTCCTGTCATTCCGCAGGAATTTCTGCACGACTTCTCTCATCTCCTGACGGGTAACGGATAGCTCGCGTTCGACTTCCGAATTTATCAAACCCGGGTCCTCGAAGAAAGTGTGGTAGTGGGCCAGTGCGTCTGCCACGCCGCTGTTCGTAGACAGCCTGCCGATGTAGGACGAAATCGTCGCGTTTCTCCCCTTTTCGAACTCATATTCCGAAACAAGCGAATCCTGAAGCCTGGCGACCTCAGTGTCGAACATCTTAAGGACTTCCTTCTCCGTCCGCCCGGGAGCCGCGAAGGCAGAGAACATATACACGCCGGATTTTTCCATCCCCTCGATGGCTACATCAAAATCTGATACAGCCTGAGTATCGTACAACAGTCGTTTGTAGAGTCTTGAGCTGTTGCCGTCCGAGAGGACCTTCGCCACCTGAATGAGCGCGTAGTATTCGTCAGATCCTTCGGGAGGAACCTTGTACGCGACAAAAACGGCCGGGGACGGGACCAGCCCTCGAAGTTCTTCGACAGTCTCTTTGCTCAATTGCTTGTCTTCAAAGTTCAAATCCGGAATCGGCATCTTGCCGGGAGGTATGTCGGAAAAATACTTCCGAATCAGACGCTCCGTCCGCTCCATCTCCAGATCGCCGCTCACGACCAGAACCGCATTGTTAGGACGGTAGTAACGCTCATAGAACCCTCTGACGTCTTCCATGCTTGCAGAATCCAGGTCTTCCATCGAGCCAATTACCGGCCAGTGGTATTGACCGACAGGGAAAATCAATGCTTGCATCTTCTCAGGGGCATCGCCGTACGGTCGATTGTCGACCCTCCACCTTTTTTCTTCCTTCACCACCTCGCGCTGCGTAGACAGAGACTCGTTTGTCACGCTGAATTTCAGCATCCGGTCGCTTTCCAGCCAGAGTGCCAGCGACAATTGATTGGACGGAAGAACATCGTAGTAATTGGTAACGTCTTCAGTGGTGTAAGCATTGTTGTATCCTCCAGCCAGAGAAATGTACCGGTCAAATTCCCCTTTCGTCACGTGCTCCGAGCCTTCGAACATCAGATGCTCGAACAGATGAGCAAAACCGGTCTTACCCTTTTTCTCGTTCTTGGAGCCGACGTGATAACAAATATCGATGCCTACAACAGGGACCGAGTTATCCCTGCGCAGGATTACCGCGAGCCCGTTCTCCAACCTGAACTGATTGAAATCGACATTAACCTTTATGTTTCCTGTGAAGCCGGTGTTCCGCGTCTGCGCCGTACCATGATTGCCGGAGGGCATGTTAACTCCAATATTCTGATTCTTTTGTGCAAATCAATTTAATAGTCCCGCTTTTCACCCGCTCTGCCGCGATTCTTCGGCAGGTAATGAATCACGACACAGTTCCCGGGCGACAGGTATCTCTTCACCGAAGCACTGACTTGTTCCGCAGTTACCGACAAGACTCTGCCGACGTACTTGTTGATCTCTCCGGCATCGCCGTAGAACGTAAAGGACCTTGCAAGATTGTCGGCTCGCCTCATCGCCTTGCCAAGCCTGGCGATGAATTGAGACAGAAGCTGATTCTTCACTTTTTGAAGCTCGCGGCGTCCCGGAGCGCAATTCGCCAAACGTTCCAGCTGCGCGGCTATCTCGCTTTCGACGTCCTCAGGTTTGTGCTTCGGGGAGACAACCGCGTTTATCACGAACACGCCAGGGTCTTCCATATCGACAGCAAATGCGTCGGCGGACCGTGCGATGCTTCTCCGATAGACCATGTTGTGATACAGCCTCGAGCTGTCTCCGTGCGCGAGTATATTCGCGGCGAGTTCGAGTGCTTCCGCATCCTCGGATTTCATCGACGGTATTCGAAACACCATATATACTGCGGGAAGGGCTACGTTATCGTAAACAGTTTCACGGACCTGTCCGGACAAGGGCGGTTCAGTCGTGTGATTCCGTTCGAGCACCATTCCCCGGGGAATCCCGGAGAAGTACCGCTCGACCGATATTTTCGCGCGGTCCGGATCGAATTTGCCTGCGATGGAGAGGACAGCGTTGTTGGGCCTGTAGTACTTGTCGAAGAAAGCGCGTACGTCGAACACTGATGCCGCGTTGAGATGCTCCATATACCCGACAACGGGCCAGCGGTATGGATGACGCTTGTAAGCAAGAAAGAACATCTTCTCCCATGCCGTACCATAAGGCCGGTTATCAACTCTCCAGCGGCGCTCTTCCTTCACGACCTCTCTCTGGTTGTCTAGATTCTCCCGGGTAATGTTAAGGCTGAGCATCCTGTCTGATTCAAGCCATAATCCCAGGTCAAGCCGGTTCGACGGAAGTGTCTCGAAATAGTTTGTGCGGTCCCACGTTGTCGAGCCGTTGAAGGTTCCTCCGGCCTGCTCGATGTACTTCATATGGTCCGTCTTGCCGACGTGAGCCGAACCCTGGAACATCATATGTTCGAACAAATGAGCGAAACCCGTACGCTCAGGGTCTTCATCCTTGCTCCCGACGTGATACCACATATCGACCGCGACCACATCTGAAGATTCGTCCGGGCTCAATATCACATGCAAGCCGTTCTGCAATTCATACTCAACGGACTTGATATCGATCAAGCTTCTCTCCGCAGCACTCGAGCGCTATTTCGGATGATTTCCCCGGGGGCATTAGTGGACCTGAGTCAGAGTGACATGGAGCGGTAGAACCCGCTCCTCAGTACCGCTCCCGCTGAATTTCAGCTCATGACCTTCCAATAGATTTGCTTCTTCAGCTTGGCAATCCACTGGAGATATTCTTCATTCTGCTTCATGGCAAGCGCCATCTTCTCCAGACGGCTGTAGTCCTCGCTCAGGTTTATCTTGTGCGCGGGGATCCGGTTACGCAGGTACACTATGTGGTAACCGTAGGAGTTTCCGAAGGTGACCTTTACGGGCTTGCTGATCTCTCCCACCTTCAATTCCTTGACGGTATTCAGGAAGGACGGCTCAAGCTGATCGATCGATACTGTACCGAGGTCGCCGCCGAGATCGCGTGTGTCTTTGTCCTGCGAGTATTCCCTGGCGAGTTTAGCGAAGCTCTCGCCGTGAAGCGCCCGCTCCCGCAAGGAATCGAGGAGTGTAACGACGGAATCGTCATCGGATTTCAATACGGGAATTCTTATGAGAATCTGCCTGGCATGCACCATGTCGCCCCTTCTGGCCATGAGCTGAATGATGTGGAAACCGAACTGTGTCTCCACCACATTGGAAATCTCCCCAGGCTTGAGGGCATACACAGCGTGTTCAAATTCCGGAATGAACTGACCGCGAGAAGCCCAGCCGAGGTCTCCTCCGGCAGATGCACTTCCAGGATCCTCCGAATACTTTTTTGCAAGTTCGGCAAAGTCCGCACCGTGTTTGAGCGAATCGAGAAGCGCCTCCGCCTTGTCGTATGCTTCCTTCTTCGCTTTTTCGCTCGGTTTAGGGACTATGAAAATGTGGCTGATTGCAACCTGCTCGGGAACCTCTGGGAGACTATCTTTGTAAGTCTCATAAAATTTTCTGACATCTGCGGCAGATACTTTCAGGTCTCCGAACTTCTGCTGCTTCAGCTTCTCCACGATAAGCTGTTTCTTCATGTCATCCCTGAACTCATTTCGGATCTTGCTCAGTGTCATCCCGTAGATTTCTTCGAGCTTCTTCTCACCGCCGACCTGTTTCTCGAGGGCGTCGATGCGCGAATCCAGCTGCCGCTTCACTTCGTCTTCCGAAACTGTTACACTGTCCAGCACCGCCTGCTGCAATATGAGTTTGTCGTCGATCATAGATTCGAGCACCTTCTGCCGCAGGCTGGGATCATCGGGGTTCATTTTGTTCTGGTACGCTATCATCTGGACCTGGTAGTCCAGCTCCGATTTCAATATGATTTCGTTCCCGACGACGGCAACTACTTTATCTAACACAGGCTTGTCCTGTGCCCAGGCCATCCCGGTAAAGACCACAAACAACACCAAAAACTCACTGATTCTTTTCACACTAATCACTCCTGGACGCTGGTGTCTCTAATCGCAACACTCGGATCAATCTGAAAATTTCCAACCGCACGAAGAGAATCCATGAGAGCTTCGTACAGCTTCCGCCTCTTTTCAATCGTCAGTCTTTCCCTGATAAGAGGCTCAGCATAGCCGAGCGGCAATGAATCACCAGCTCCAATCTTATTTAATACCTGAACGACGTAACTCAGGCTGTCGATCTGAATGGGAAAGGATACGCTCCCTTCACTTATTGACTGGACGACGTTCCAGACTGCCGGGTTTGTTCCTGAAGCCTTGAGATACACCGAATCCTGTATATCCAGGATGGCATAAGTCGGGATCTCACCCAGAGTCTCAGTCCAACTCGAGCCCGAAACCAGCGCGTTCCTGAACTTTACCGCAATACTCCGATTGTCGAAGGCTGCAAGGTTTACAAAGGCAATCTCATCGGAAGCGCGAAATTCATCCTTGTGCGAACTGTAAAAATTCTGTATCTCATCAGTGGTGAAGCTGACCGGCGGATCATATACCCTGTGATTCAACAACATGGTTATGGCAAGCTGCCTTGAAAATTCGTCGACTCTTCTCTGGAAACCGGGTGAGTTGTCGATCCCGAGCTTCTTTGCCTCGTCATACAGAAGCTGCTGGTTTACCCAGTTCGAAACATAGTTTCTGACTGCGTACGCGGAAGAGGTGTCGACACGATTCGATACCTCACTCAAATAGAGTTTCGCGCTTCCCGCGGTCGCGAGAAGGCGACCCGACTCCGGCTGCCTTGAGCAACCTGCCAGAATGACGGCAAAAGCAACCGGAAGCCACTTACCAGAAGTCTTACTCACTGGCCAGCAGCTCATGGAATTTCTTCTCGTAAATCTTTACGCCGAATTCTTTCCTCAGAGTCTCAAGCCAGTCGCTTTGTATCCTCTTCGATTCCACATCCTGGTAATCAGAAGAGACTTCGCCTCTCGCCTCGTCGAAAGTCTTCGGCTCGGAAGGAACGAACTTGTTCACTTTGATTATCGAGAAGCCATATGCATAAGGAATCGGTCTGCTGTAGTCCCCTTCCTTCATGTCGAAGGCCTGGATAGCCAATGCGCTCGTAGAATCTACAACCAATCCAAGACGTCCGTCCGCATGGGCCAGAGCAGGTGACTGGTTGTATCTCGCAGCAAGCGTGTCGAAACTGTCGCCGTTCTCAAGCATTTTGTAAATCGCACTTGCAGCGCTGTCCGAGCTCACGTGGATCTCGCTGATATCCGCCCTTTCCGGCCAGTAGTATCTGTCGATATGAGCAAAGTAGTATGGTTTCAACAAGCTGTCGGTGGCCTGTATTTTATTCCACACCTTATCACGCTCGATGTTGTAGATAAGAATTCCGTTTTCATATTTCGTCATGAGCGAATCAAACTCCGGGGAGCTCGAAGCCTTCTCCACTGCGTAGTGAGCAAACAGCATCTTCTTGACCGCATCATTGACGATGTAGCGTAGGCCCTGCCAGTTGAGGTAAAGAGGCTCGAGACTTCTTTCGGTCCGTGCCTGCGCAAAGACCGTGTCGATCGTCCCGGATGAATGATCGAAAGTAAACAGTGCCTCGCTGCGTTCTGCCGGAGTAAGCAGGCTGTCCAGACTCGTCTGTACCAGCCTCTTCGTGGAATCCACTTTGCTGTACAAGAAATCGAGAACCTGTTCGTTCATCTTGAAGTCGTACTTCGGCTTCAAACCGTCCACGAAATTTGCCAGGTCGTTCTTGTAGACGCTGTTAACGTAGTACTGGCGCAGCTGGTCCTTCTCCGTAGAGAAAGGCGGAACGGGTGTTAAGGCCGTGAGCTTGATGATATGATAACCGAACTGGGTTCTCACCGGTCCGACTACCTGCCCGACCTTCATGTTGAAGACTGCCTGGTCAAAAGGCCTCACCATCTCGCCGCGCTTGAAGTAACCAAGGTCGCCGCCTCTCACCGCCGAGGCTCTATCGGCAGAATTATCTTCGGCAAGCTTCGCAAAACTCACGCCTTGTTTGATAGAGTCGAGTATCGAGAGGGCCCTATCGTATGCCTCGAGCGTATCCTTCGGCTCGCTTCCTTTTATTGCAATCAGTATGTGGCTGGCTCGGGCACTTTCGACACGCGGGTGCCTCTCTTCCAGTTTTACGACGAGATATCCGAAGGAGGTCCTGATCGGTACGGAACCAACCTCGCCCGGCTTCAGGGTGTACAGCATGTTCTCGAATTGTTCGCCGCCGACATACTGCAGAAAAGTGCCCGCCGTTATGTAATAGGTGTCCTCGCCGGAATAGAGATGCATGAGGGAGTCGATCGGAGCCCCAGCCTTCAAATCCTTGATCGCAGCCACCGATTCGTCCCAGGCCTTGAGCGTGTCACCGTGGGGGTAAAGCGAATCCACCGGGAAACGAATGAAGATGTATTTTCCCCTGACTTCGTATTTCTGCCGTTCGTAAATCGTTCTGATCATCGGATCTACCAGGTCGTGCTCCGTTATATAGCTGACCGCGAGCTGGGTCCTGTAATTCTTCATCTCATCCTTTATGGCGGGATCATTCATAAGATGCTCTTTTTTCGCGTCCAGAAGTTTGAGATTATAATCGATCAGCAGGTTCAAAAACCTGCTCTTTGCCTCAAGCGACTTAGTCGAGTCAGTCCGGGAGACGTAATTTTGGGCAAGTTGTCGCTGAAAGTCCCCGTAGGTAATTTTGTGATTCCCGACAACAGCTATGACGTTGTTATCCATACTCAGATCCGCTGCACATCCCGCGGTGAGTAAACTCAGAATCAGAACGTAGAACAAGTATTTGATCGACATTTAGGAATTCTCCATTAATAGGTTAACACGCAGGTAAAATCATAAATAAAGAGGCGCTGAAAATCAAGGTAACCATCGGTGCGCAAACGAGATAACGTGGCCCGTTGATCGCTTGGACGGATCAGAGTATTCCGGTGATCTATTCCACCCCGTCAGACCGGAAACCGAAATTGCAATTTGTTTTCATCTTCTTTATTTTAGTCGGTCGATTGTCCGGGGTGTTGTGAAGTTAGATTTTTGCAAATTTATTAACAGACAAGATATAGAATGGTTTCTCTTTTTGTCGGCTTGATTGTCGGAATGATCATTTCTATCCCACTCGGGCCCATCAACGTTGCTGTCATCTCCAAAGGCTTTAAACAGGGCTTCAAGAGCGCGTTTGCAGTCGGCCTGGGGGCATCTGCAATGGACTTTCTTTACTGCGGCGCAACTATGCTCGGCCTTTCCGCAATTGTTCACCGGATCGAAGTAAATGCCATATTCCAGATCATCGGATTCCTTCTGCTAGCCTATCTTGGAATAAGAGATGTCACGACAAAAGTCGAGAGTTTCAGGTATGAAAGCATCGTGCCGCGGGCCGGCAGATTTCACAGCGCGTTTCTTGTCGGAGTGTTCATGTATGTTTCCAACCCGACGCTCGTTGCGTTTTGGATTATGCTGAGCGGAATCATACAATCCTCCGGCATGCTGGCAACCGGTATGGATGGTGTCGCGCTTTTTGCGCTCGGTGTCGGTTCCGGCACGGCATTTTGGTACTACTTGCTTCTTAAAGCTATATCCTGGAAGAAAGAGTCGTTCAGGGCTGAGACCCTTACTGTCTTTTCAAGAATTTCCGGTTATATAATGTTATCGTTCGGTGCTTATATTGGATACGAGTTGCTGGTTCATTTTCTACAACGTGGCGCCTTATGAATCTCCGCCATAACCAAGAATTCTGATTGAGGATCCATTATGCGGCAAAAGGATCTTTTGCCTCAATAGCTTCAGCTTCTAAAAAATGACGAGGGCATTCAAGTGTCGCAGGTAAATGTGAAAATCTCACCGTTGTGGATGAAAAATGCCGAGAGGCTTCGGAGAGCGGGGGCTATCCAGAGTCTCCTGAATTTTCGACGTGATATCGAAAAGGCTTCCACACGAAATGTCTTCTGCGCCTCATTCGAGGCACCGATCGGAGTCATCTATGTCGCGTCTACTGAAAAAGGAGTGTGTAAGATCGCACTTCCCAAGGACGGCAAGTCGAGCTTTCTTTCATGGATAGGCGAGAACTTTTCTCAGGACGAAATTGTCGACGACCGCGGCAGGAACTCGGCCGTAATCAGACAACTGAATGAATATTTCATCGGCAAGAGAACGAAGTTCGAACTCGACATCGACTTGATCGGGACCACGTTCCAACAGAAAATCTGGACCGAGGTGGCGGGGACCCCGTACGGTACCGTCGTGACCTACAAGCAGATTGCCCGGCGGGTTCATACTCATGGATTTCGCGCGGTAGGAGTGGCAGTGAGCAAGAATCCCCTGCCGATAGTGATTCCGTGTCACAGGGTTATTGGCTCGAACAGCAAACTTGTGGGCTACGCGGGCGGGATAAGGCTGAAGGAGTATCTCCTCAGACTCGAAGGAATTATTCTCATATAGGGGATATCGGAATCATCGAACACGACCGCTGTATGGCTTTGCGGCTGATCAAACTCCATTGTTCCATGATTCCAATATTCCCGGAACTTCCGCTATTCGTATCTTAATGCTTCAATCGGGTTCAAATTTGCGGCTTTCCGGGCCGGATACCATCCGAAGAATATCCCGATTATGGCAGCAAAGAAGAAGGCAAGGCCCACAGATTCCGGCGAGATGACAACCGGCCATTTTTGAATGCTGGAAACGAACCTTGAGGTGAGAACGCCCAGGATTACCCCGATAAGGCCGCCGGCAAGACTGAGCGTCACCGCTTCAATCAGGAATTGTGTCAACACGTCGCCGCCTCTGGCACCGACCGCCATCCTGATTCCGATTTCTCGAGTCCTTTCGGTCACTGAGACCAGCATGATGTTCATAATTCCAATTCCACCCACGACGAGAGAGATAGCAGCCACGCTTGCAAGGAGAAGGGTCATCGTCTGTGTTGTAGCATCTGCCGTGCTGGCAATCTCAGTCTGAGTGCGCACCGTAAAATCGTTCGCCTCCCACGACCTCAGGTTGTGTTTTATCCTCAGGAACTGTGTGATCTCTTCCACCGCCGTGTTCACAGCGGGCGATGAGATAGCCGACGCAAAGAGCATGTTAGCGTAGATGGTTCCGGCAAGCTTCTGCTGTACTGTTGAGAAAGGCGCTATTACTATATCGTCATTGTCCTGGCCCATGGAGCTCTGGCCTTTTGACGCCAGGACACCTACTACTCTGAATGGAAGGTTACGAATCTGAACGGTTGCACCAAGCGGAATTGAACCCGGACCAAACAGGTTATCAGCAACGGTTTGACCGAGAACGCAGACTTTGGCTGCGGTTCGCTCGTCCGTACTGGTGAAATAATCTCCGCTCTTCACTGGCCAATTCCTAATTTGTTCAAAGTCCGGATAAACACCCATTATAGATGTCCTCCAATTCTGCGTGCCGGCTATGATTTGGGTAACGACCCTGACAACCGGCGTGACATATTTCACAGCCGGACATTGCGCGGCAATCGCCACTGCATCGCTCTCGGTTAACCGCGACGTCTCACCTGCCTGGAACCGAACGTTCCCTTGTGTCGATGCAAACGGAAAGACTATTACCACGTTGGTACCCAACCCGGCTATCTGTTCCTTCACAGCATTGCTGGCACCCTGTCCAATGGCAAGCATCGCGATAACAGCCGCAACGCCGATTATTATTCCGAGCATCGTCAGAAAGGACCGGAGCTTGTTCCTTCCCAACGAACGATAAGAAACTCTCAACACATTCAGAACATTCATGACTCTAGCTCATCCATTGGTAGTGGTATCTTTGGGAGTTCTTCCGCTGCGATCTTCCTATTCTCCACCTCAATGATCTTGCTGACTTTTCCGTCCCTGAATACAATGTTGCGCGTGGAGAACTGGGCGATGTCAGGCTCATGCGTTACAAGAACTACAGTGATCCCTTTTTCATTGAGTTTCTGAAAAATCTCTATTACTTCGACACTTGTCCTCGTATCCAGGTTCCCCGTTGGTTCGTCCGCAAGGATCACGACAGGATCATTGACAAGCGATCGTGCAATCGCAACACGCTGCTGCTGGCCACCCGAAAGTTGATTTGAGTAATGGCCCGAACGATCTGCAAGTCCGACTGCCTCCAGCGCCGCCATCGCCTTCTCCCGCCTCTGTGAGGAAGAGTGATTGTTGGAGTACAAGAGCGGCAGCTCGACATTCTCCAACGCGGTTGTTCTGGGCAACAGATTGAAAGCCTGGAATACAAAACCGAGTTTCCTGTTTCTCAGCTTCGCGAGTTCATCGCGATTAAGCTTTGCGACCTCGACTCCATCGAGCAGGTATTCACCGGACGACGGAGTATCAAGGCATCCAATAATATTCATAAATGTGGACTTGCCCGAACCGCTTGCGCCCATTATAGCACTGAACTCGCCTTGTTTTATGTCGAGATTAATACCGCGAAGCGCGTGTACCTCAACGTCCCCCATTTTGTAGATCTTAACAATGTGCTTGACAGAAATAATAGGATCTGCCACCGAATTAGAACCTCCTCCGCGCCATAAACGGATTTGTTTGAGCTTGGCTTCCAGACCCACTGGAAAGCATACCAACCACCACTTGCTCTCCAGGTTCGAGATTACCTTCAACTTGCGTACTTGTTCCGTCAGATAGCCCTATCCGAACGCGCGCAGCTTTCAATTGTTTTCCATCAAGAACCCAGACCATGAAGTAGCTGCCGGGGTTCAGATCCCTGTCTTGGTAGTTCATTCCACCGCCGGCTTGACCGAATCCTCCATTTCCGGCATTTGCGAAACCTCCAGACCCGCCCTGGCCCCGCAACTTCTGGAATCGCTGCTGCATGCGCTGTCTCACCGAGTCCGGGATGGATTTCCTTAATTGTGCCAAGTACTGCGGCGGAGGCATAAAACGTAGTGCGGTTGTGGGGACCTTCAGTACGTCTTTCGCCTGGGCCACTTCTATTGTGAGGTTGGCGGTCATCCCAGGCAGAAGCTTCATTCCTGGATTCGGAACATCTATAATCACGGTATACTCCACAACGTTCTGAGTCGTTATCGGCTGCAGCCTGATTTGAGTCACTGTACCATTGAAAACATCGTTCGGATATGCGTCGACCGTGAAAGTGACGTGTTGGCCGACTTTAACACTTCCTATATCGCCCTCATCCACCGACGCTTGCACCTGCATGTCGGAAAGACTGTTTGCGATGGTGAACAAAGTCGGGGTATTAAAACTCGCGGCGACCGTCTGTCCGACGTCCACGCTCCTCGATATGACAACTCCGGTGATCGGCGACTTGATAGTTGCATAGCTAAGATTGATGTTCGCCTGATCGAGTGCGGTTTTTGCAATGCCGACACCCGCTTGGGCGGTTTGATAATTGGAAAGTGCCGTGTCGTAGTCCGACTGTGAATCCAGGTTCTTCTCGTACAATTTCTTCACGCGGTCCAGTGTGGTCTTTGCCAGGTCGGCCGCGACCCGGGCTTTCTGAAGGTTTGCGTTTGCCTGTTCCACAGCCGCCCATAGAAAAGTGGTATCCAGCCTGGCAACTGTCTGCCCTTGTCTGACGTGAGAGTTCCAGTCGGCATAGAGTCTCGATATAGTGCCGGACACCTGTGTCCCGACCTGAACGGTCGTATCAGCCGCCAGTGTGCCCGTGGCCGTAACCGTTACATCCACGTTACCACGACTGACATTGAGCGTTAGCCATTGTGCATCCTGTGTCTTTCCATTTCTCGTAAAGAAGAAAATCGCGCCTCCGACAATAAGCACAAGAATAACGGCTGTAACAACCTTTTTCATTTTCATGTTGCCTTTTCTCTCTGTTTTACTTTATTACTCCCATGTCCCTCTCCAACTGGGCATAGGACACGTTGTAATCGTAAAGTGACTGAATGTAGGTTATGCGGGCACTGGCAAGAGCAACCTGAGCATCGGTGGTTTCCAGTGCGCTTCCGGTTCCGGAGTTGTACTCGCCCACGGCAAGCCGTAATGCCTCGGTAGCCTGCTGCACCAGCTTCTTTGCCGCCTCGATCCTCTGGCTGGCTTCCTCCAAAGCGAATTCGTCCTGCTGAACATTCAGATATAATGACTGCATAACTAAATCATTAGACGCTCGCGCACTCTTAAGGTTTGCTTTTGCCTGATCTATGCCGGCGTCGAGTGCAAACCCTTCGAAGATCGGTAGAGACAATGTGACACCTATGTTCCATCCGCTGTAGAGCGGTGTCGGTGCAAGCCCCCTCCAGTTGTATCCGCCTGAAGCGTTTATGGAAGGAAGGTCGCTTGTCCATGCAGAAGTCAACAGTGCTTTGCTCGCCTGCACTTGGGCTTCACTCTGAAGGAGCTCAGGCCGGTTCTTGATCGCGGTCGCGATTGCAGTTTGCAGGTTGACTTCGACGTGCGACACACCGAGAACATCTTTCAGGGCGAAGTTGTCGGGAAGTTTCTCGCCGATAATATTTTCCAGCTGGATGCGCGCAACCTTCACGTTATTGTTCGCCTGGATAAGGCTTACCTTAGAATTAGCGACCGTTACCTCCGCATTCACGACGTCGTACTGTGGTACGGTGCCTGCCTTGTAGAACGCCTCGGCCTGGCGGAGATGATCTTCAGCTTGCGAGACAGTTTCAGTATCGACCTCCATGACGCGGACAGCAGCCAGGTAATTGAAATATGCAACATAAGTGTTTACTATCACGTTCTGCCTTGTAGACCTCAGACTCTGATCGGAGGCATTCACCAAATCCGATGATGCAGCAATCCTCGAGTAGGTCTTGCCGAAATCAAATATGAGTTGTTGTCCCTGGAAGCCGGCCGTGTAGCTGTTAAATTCAGCGCTTCGGACAATGTTGCCCAACAGGAACGTGCCGCCGTTTCTTGAGACCCCGGCATTTCCCGAAATCTGCGGAAACAGGGCCGACCTGGCCAGTTTCAAATCCGACTCGGACGACTCCATGCCCCCTTCGGCCACGGTAATTTGCGGATTGTGTTTCAATGCGATCTGAACACATTGTTCAAGTGTCAGCGTATCAGCCTGTCCGAACGCAACCGCAGGCACAATCATGCATAGAAGTATATACTTCTTCATAGTCTCCAGCGTTAATTTTGATTATAGACGGCGAATTGGAAGAGAAGTTCGATTAAAGCTTATATCCGATCTTCCTCAGGAAATCGTGCCGCGCTTGTTTGTCAGAGTCAGATTCGATGCCCTTTGTCCTGATACCGTCGATGACTCCAAGAATTCCACGACCCTGATCGGTTTCTGCTATTATTACTTCAGCGGGGTTCCCCGTTGCACAGTAAATTCCCACAACCTCCGGAATATTCTTTATAGTGTTGAGAATGTTCAACGGAAATCCATCGCGCATGAAGATCACGAAAGAATGCCCAGCGGAAATGTTCACGGAATTCTTCTTCGCAATTTCCAGAAGCTCATCGTCATTTCCCGAAAACCGGACGAGCGCGGGACCCGACGACTCACAGAAGGCTATCCCGAATTTCATCTGAGGGACAGTCTGTATTATAGCCTCGTGAATGTCCTCCACTGTTTTTATGAAGTGCGACTGTCCGAGAATAAAGTTGACATCTTCGGGCTTTTCGATTCTCACCAACTTGAGATCCATGGCATCCTCCGTTTCTTTTCATACATCTATAAGGAACGATTAACACAGGTCGAACGCTTCCCTGCTTTACCTGTAGTTCCACCGAAACATCTTCAATTCAGACAGGACCGAATCCGAAAGTTGCCTTCCGTCCGACGCCGCACAGTTGCTCTCCACATGACCGACCCTTCTCATTCCCGGGATAACGGTCGAGACCGCGGGATGATGCAGCACATATCTTAATGCCATTTCGGTAATAGGAGTCGCCTCTCTCTCCAACAAACCGTTCAGCCGGTTTACGCGCTTCACGACCTCTCTCTTCCTCTCTGAAGTGAAATACCTGTTTCTGAAATCACCTTCAGGAAAGGTGGAGTCGGCTCTTATGGATCCCGTCAGTGAGCCTTCATCGAAAGGAACACGCACGATGACGCCCACATCGTGCTTCTGGCAAAACGGGAAGAGTTCATCTTCGGGCGACTGGTCGAAAATATTGTATATCACCTGGAATGTATCTATCAGCCCCTTCCGTGCCGCTTCGATACCATTCTCCGGCTCATGATCATTTATCGAAATTCCCCAGAACTTCACCTTGCTCTCATCTTTCAATTTCAGGACGGCATCCCTCCACTCGTTGTCGTTCACCCATTCATCGTTCCAAACATGAAATTGCTGAATGTCGAGACAATCGACTTTCAGATTCCTCAAGCTGGCTTCGGTCGATTTGATGATGTGATCGTAAGTAAAAGCTTCGCGAAGCTGAACTCCGTGGGGTGCGGGCCATCTATTGTTCAACGGCGGAATTTTCGTGGCAACATAAATCCGTTCTTTCCTTTGCTTCAAAACGCCAGCGATCAATTCTTCACTGTGCCCCTTTCCATATGCCAGGGCTGTATCCACGAAATTAACGCCGAGGTCGAACGCTCGATGGAGGGACCTTATGTTCTCTTCATCGGTTCCGTCGAGCCACATATTTCCACCCATACCCCACGTTCCATACCCGATTTCGCTTACTTCGAAATTCGTTTTGCCCAGCCTTCTGTATTTCATTGTGTTCTCCATCTGGCTGCGGTCGTGTCGACGTAGACAAATTTGCCGCCTACAATCGTACCGAGAATTGTATCGTAAGGTATTTCGTCGGCGTGCGCGGTCAATAAGTTCTTCTCAAAAATAGTGAAGTCGGCAAACTTCCCGACAGTTATCGAGCCTTTCTCACTCTCCTGGAACGCACCATATGCCGGCCATACCGTAAGCGATTTGATGGCCTGGTCAATTCTCATCCTTTGCTGCGGGAAAAAACCGCCGTTGTAATCCGAACTGTCCGCCGCCGCATCCGGAGTCAGCACGAAGTACTTTTCGGCTTCAGCGAAGTTCTGCGGGACGCCGTCAATATCCTGTCTGGTAACTGCCGCGTATATTCCCATACGCGGGTCCGGGCTATCGTCGGGAAAATCAGATCCGCCGACCACGATACTCCCCGTCTTCAGGAGCGATTGCCACGCATAAGTAGTTCGGATACGTCTGCGGCCGACACGCGATTCTATCCAGTACATGTTCGACACGCATTGAACCGGCTGCATGGACGGGATGATGCCGAGCGCCCTGAACCGATGAATGTCGCCCGGCAACAATACATCGACTCCTTCAACTCTCAATCTCGGGTCGGACGTTTCGGCGGCTTTCAGTGCTTCCTTGTAGGCATCGAGCACCACATCGATACCGCGGTCACCATGCGCCTCCGTACAAACCTGGAACCCTGATGCAACCGAGGCCACGGTGAGATTCTCCAGGTCCTTCTCGCCAAGATACGTTTCCCCGTAGTTCCCGGGATCGTCGGAATATGCCGACACCAGCGCGGCCGAACGATTACTCAGCGGACCGTCCATGTCCACTCTCACGGCTCGCATCGTGAAGTAACCATTCTCTCCCAGTATAGGACCCTTCTTCAAAATTGCCGGAAGCGTCGTATCATTCCCGTTATACATCGCGTAGATGCGGATCCTGAGGCCGCCTTTGCTCGCGAGCTCCTGGTAAGCGTGCAGGACACCTGCATCTATTCCCGCGTCCTGAACTTCGGTTATCCCGTACCGTGCACACGTATCCGCGGCGAGGGCGATAGCATTCTGCAATTCCAATTCCGATGGCGGAGGAATCTGCGACGCCACCAGGTTGATCGCGGCACCGACAAAGATTCCCGACGGCTCTCGATTCTTCCCCCTGATGATCAGCCCGCCTGCCGGACTTATTGTAGAGGTTGTTACACCCGCCAGCTCCATCACCTTCGTGTTGACCCATACCGCCTGACCGCCCGAACTCACGAGGAAAACGTAAAAGCCCGGGACGGCTTTATCCAGAACGGCGGCCGGAGAAGAATTGATTTGCCGCAACAAACGTTCACTCCACCCGGTTCCTCTTATCCATCCGCCGGGCACTGTTCTTGACGCGGCGCTTTGTACGAGCTTGACAACGTCGTTGGCTGTCTTTGCCGATGTCAAATTCACAGTTGTGAAACTCATCCCGAGACCTACCATGTGTGCATGACCGTCTATCAGGCCGGGCAGGACGAATGCATCGTGCAAATCGAGTGTTCTCTTCCCTTCATAGCGCGATGTGATCCACCGGTTCATTCCGACGGCAACGATCCTTCCGCCGTCGACCGCGACTGCCCCCGCATCCGGTATTCGCGGGTCCATAGTATAGAAATGTGCATTCGTGAGGAGAAGGTTTACTTTCGTCTTTGGAAGAGAGCACGACGCAAGACTAAATGCCAGAATGATGGCAGCAAAGATTCTTAGGTTGTTCATATCATTTTCACGCTAGTTACAATGAATTTACAAAATGGAACAGCAATTCACCATAACAAAGATTCCGATTGTGGAAGTCGTACCGCGATTTTATATTTTGGCGTGCTTTCGCTCGAAGGACATGACCACGCGTTCAATCTGAAGTCGTTCTACCACGGCATCGCGGCAAGCCCCCTACCGATTCGCATGAAGACGCCGGAAAGGAGCACACAGGCTGGCTGCGGTTCCAAAATCATTTCGTTCCGAAATATGACAGAAATTACTGCGGGGCTCTGCAATGCGAAGTAAAATTGACAAAGGCATATACTCGGTAGCCCTGTTCGTCTCGTTCATAAGTTTTGCCTGCGGGGGGCGAACACTAGAGAATTCCGGGTTCATCGAAGTCAAGAAACTAGATCCAAGCATCCGGATTGATATCCGATATGCTACGGACAGCAACTTCACGCATCAGAAGCTGTATCCGGTGGCAAAATGCTACCTCCGCCTCGAAGCGGCGGAGAGTCTGCGCGCCGTCCAAAGAGATCTTAAGAAGATCGGGTTGGGGTTGAAGGTCCTGGATGGATATCGGCCGCTGTCGGTGCAGGAAAAAATGTGGAAGATACTTCCGGACACGAACTACGTTGCCAACCCGGCTGTCGGCTCTAGGCACAACAGGGGAACCGCAGTCGACGTTACACTTGTGGATAGCCTTGGACATGAGCTTCAGATGCCCACCGGCTTCGACAATTTCACCGACATGGCTCATCGTGACTACATGAATCTTCCCGAAAACGTCATTAAGAACAGAGAACTCCTTGACCGACTCATGGAGCGACACGGGTTTGTCGGACTCAGCACGGAATGGTGGCATTTCGATTTAAAGGACTGGAAGAAATACCCGGTCGAGAACCTCCCCCTTAAGTAAGATATATACTGCAACGCAGGTTGTGATTACGGGCTCCCCCATCTCCCCTCATGTTTGACTTCAGAGTTCCGATGAAGATAGGGACTTAATAGGTTATCGGCGTCACGAACCGAGGCCGCAACACAATTCGAAAAAAGAGGATTAAACAGTGCGCTCAATGCACTAGTAATGAGAACCCCCGGGCAGCGCGAAATGGCACATGGATTTTATTGTAAGCGAAGTACTGCTAAATTGATACATGGTCACGACACGGGCTGGATACAAAGTTGAAACCAAATATCCAAGCTTCCCACAAAACTAACCAATAGGGATTTATATGAGCAACTCAATGGAAACACTGAGCTTCTTCGAAAATGTAAACCGCAATTTCGACAGAGCTTCCCAGTTTACGAGCCACCCAAAAGGTCTGCTCGAACAAATCAAAGGTTGTAACAGTGTTTACTCATTTCAATTTCCCGTCAGGACATCGAAGGGATTCCAGGTGCTCCATGGATGGCGCGTAGAGCACAGTTATCACAAGCTGCCGGTTAAAGGCGGAATCAGGTACGCTGACAGCGTCGACGAGGATGAAGTAAAAGCATTGGCGGCATTGATGACTTACAAATGCGCTGTGGTGGATGTCCCTTTCGGCGGTGCGAAAGGAGCTATCAAAGTAAATCCGAAAGAATATGAGGTTACTGACATCGAAGTTATCACCAGGCGATACACTGCCGAGCTGATAAGGAAGAATTATATTGGACCGGGCGTCGACGTACCTGCACCTGATTACGGTTCCGGTCCGAGGGAGATGGCCTGGATCGCCGACACTTACGCCGCGTTCAATCCAGGCAAGATCGATGCGCTCGCTTGCGTGACCGGGAAACCGGTAGCAGAGGGAGGTGTTCGCGGAAGAACAGAGGCGACGGGCCGCGGCATATTCTTCGGTTTGAAGGAAGCTTGCGGCAATGCAGAAGACATGAGAATACTCGGACTGACTCCGGGAGTATCCGGAAAGAGAGTCATCGTCCAGGGACTTGGAAATGTCGGCTATCATGCTGCAAAGTTTTGCCAGGAAGGTGGCGCTGTGGTCGTCGGACTCGCGGAGTATGAAGGTGCCATTTACAACCCGAACGGCCTCGACATAGATTCTGTCGTCAAGCACCGCAAAGAGACGGGCTCGATTTTGAAGTTTCCGGGAGCCAAGGATTATCCCAACACGCTGGAATCGCTTGAGCTGGATTGCGACATTCTAATCCCAGCCGCTCTCGAACGTCAGATCACCGAAGGGAACGCCCCGAGAATAAAGGCGAAAATAATCGCGGAGGGCGCTAACGGTCCGACGACGGCAGACGCAGAGGAGATTCTTCTGAAGAAAGGCGTGATGGTCATACCAGATATGTACCTGAACGCCGGCGGCGTGACCGTCTCGTATTTCGAGTGGCTGAAGAACCTTTCGCACGTCAGGTTCGGAAGGATGGACAAGCGATTCGAGCAATCTGCCTTCGACAAGATGCTCCACGCCCTGGAGCAGGCGACGGGCAAGACCTTCTCGGAATCGGAAAGAAATCAGATTGCCAAAGGGGCGGATGAGATCGACCTCGTTAATTCCGGGCTCGAAGAGACCATGACGAGCGCTTATAACCAGATCAGGGAAATCTGGAAAAGCGATTCCAGAATTCCCGATTTGAGGACAGCCGCATTCATAAGTGCAATCAACAAGGTCGCGACCGCTTATATCGAACTCGGAATTTTCCCGTAATTCCCTGTTGATGTAATTCAATTCAAGAAGAAGGCGTGCGACTCCGGACGGATCGCACGCCTTCTCATTTCAATACCTGTTCCCCCGCCTCAAATATCACGGCCGACGTCCGCGTGCAACAGCGGACCGTTCGGGCCAGACTCAAATCCAGTGATCAAAACGGACTTGCAAGGCGAACACCGAAGGCAGGTGATGCGGCTATGTCTGTTCTCCACGCAAGATAGATGCAGAAAGCACCGTCGCCCGTCCCGATTCCAAAACCGTAATCGGACTTGAACTGGTTCAGCTTCATCATTTGCCATCCGCTCGCCATTCCCGCAGACGGTGAAGCGTTTCCAACCTGCCCGATATCTCCAAACAAAAGAAGTGTAAATGTATTGAGTGGGAACAGATGCGAATGTTTAAAAAGCATCGGGTTGAATATGAACTCGTAATTGAAGAGGAGCATTCGGTTTCCGGTGAACTCTTTGTAAGGGAAAGCATTGAGCGTATTGAAACCGCCTATCTGGTAAGAGCGCTGGAGCGGAAGGACGCCGTTTGCAGTTCCGCCGACGAGTCTCATGTTTAACTGCAAGCCTCTGAACAGCGGCTGGTACCGGACGGCGTTCAGTGAGAGCATCCGGAAATCGTAATCCCCGCCAACAGTTGCTTCGCCTCTCAACCCCGCGATCCAGCCTTGTTTGCGGTCTCTGCCGCCGGTGTAGTACCTGTGTTCAAGATTGACGACTATGCTTCTCATCCAACCGGGGTCGATGGGAGGATTGGGACGAAATATCTTGTGTCCGCCGAAGATCGACCAGTTCGTCCGCTGCGCCAGTGACGAGTACTTGTCGACGTCGTAGCTAAGGACTATTCTCGAATTCATCTGGTAATATTGGGCAACATGGAACGACACACCTTCGCGCGAGTAATAATCCATGTAATCCTCTTTCGCAAGAATCGCGAAAAATGAATTCTCCTTGGGATCGATAAGCCAGTAGTCTTTGGAATCCGTCAGCGAATGCCCTTCCACGCCAACCTCGAACCTGTTCTCGTTTCCGAACCACTTGTCGAGTCCCAGCTCGTATCTCCATCTGTGAAGCGCGAATGCATATCCCAAAAAGCCGTACGGCGAAAAGCTCTCCGCACCGCTCCAGTAGTAGTCTTTGTTTTGTCCGAGACCGAGGAAGAGCCCGTCCACTCTGTTATAGTTCGCGGCAACCCTCTCGAAGACAAAACTTGGTCTATGCCAGATACCGGGATGATCGGTTATCCGCAAACCCCGGACAAATTCGCCTCTCTTTTCAAGTTCTCCGCCGCCCCGTTCAATCACGTTTCCACCGATCGTCGCTTCATTGCTGACATGTGCCTTACCGTTCACGACAACGACGTCGCCGCCTATGTTCGCACTTCCTCTCACGTAAGCGTTCCCGTTTACAACTACAAGGCTTCCGTCGATTGTGCCGGAGATAAACGCGTCGCCGTTCAACACCTTTACGCCGGTCTTAACAACGCCATCACTCCCCAGTGTGTAATCGCCGTTGTAAACGACTGCGTCCTCGATATCGTAGACATGTGCCGCCTCGTTCGCCAGCTGAGCGGCCTTTTCGGATGTCTCCTTGATTTCTTCTCCGATCCTCTCCAGCGTCTCCGACAACTTCTCTAGCTCTTCCTGATCCGATTCGGTAAACTCTTGCGTAGAATCCGTGCGGGCCTTGAAAAGCCGGTAGGCATTTTCAAACTTGTCCAACTCTGATTTCAGTGAGTCGACCACCCCCCTGCGGTAGACTCCAGTCGAATCGTATGTCTGGGCAGCCGTAAAAGATGGGAAAAGGAAAAGAAGACAAACCAAGCAGAATTGTAGCAGCCATTTCATTTTACAAACTCCTTTCACGTAGAAATCTACGATTTCGAAGGAATTTGTTACACTAGCGTATCAGCGGGAAGGAGCTTCTTCAGCAGCGGCTTCGAGCGGGTAGAAATTGAGAGAGGGGAGATATTCAAGGGCACCGTGATAATACGCAAGTTCGAAATACTGTCTCATGCCCGCGATTTCCTCGTCACCCAGATTGAATTGGATATTCTCCGTGAGGTATGATTTGACGAGTTTGAAGTCTGCCCCATACTCGGCAGCGGCGTCCCGGCAAACCTCGTCTATGTTATCAAGTCCGAGGTTCTTGGAATATATGATCGCTTGAGTGTCGTCGAGTGTGAGTGCGTCCTGCCCCCCCGCCCAGACTGCGAACACAAAAGGAAGGCCCGTCATGTCGTGCCACTCCTCGGCAAGATCAAGGTAGTTCTTTCCCGCCGACTCTGTCTTGAACAACGCCGAGTCTCCAATCACCAGTGCCGCATCGGCCGACGCAAGCATTTTCTGGACATCAGGCATCGCAGCAACGAATTCCGGTTTGACTTCAAACTTCTCCGCTAGAATAATTTTCGTAAGAACAACGGAAGTCATCGAACTTATATCGACGGCAACGGTTCGAATCCGCTTCAGATCTTTGTTGAAGTATAGCCGTATACTGTTCACTTCGGTGTGGGCGATAATCCCACAATCCGGGACTATCTTGAGAGTAGGACTGTTCTTTGCGTATGCAATGCTCGGTATGAGCGCGGCGTCGAGTCTGCCCGCATTTAACTCGACGGCCAGAGACGACGGAATCGCCTTGATCAGTTCAAAATTGTGCGGGAATAAATTCTTTTCTAATCCGTAAATAAGCGGCTTTGTGTTCAGGAAACTTACCGCACCCAGCTTTTTTTTTCTCCCGGAAGGGTTCTTCACACCGTCCATCTTTGATCCTTTGCTGATGCTTAGATGTTTGCTAAGCAAAGCCTTCTATGGCATGGTAAAGGGCATCGCGTTCGATCGGAACGCGGCCGGCATCTTTGATAAGTTTGACAAGTTGACGTTTTGTAAGCGCATTCTCCGTGGAGGCGCCAGCCATATGGAAAACCCGCTCATCACGAACGGTACCGTCGAGATCGTCGGCGCCAAATGACAGGCTGATCTGTGCCACTTTCGGCCCCATCGATATCCAATACGCCTTGATGTGCGGGAAATTGTCGAGCATCAGTCTGCCTACTGCGATGCTCTTCAGGTTATCGATTCCTGTCGCCCACTGCGTCGAGTCCTCGACGTGCGGGTGATAGGCGAGCGGGATAAAAGCAAAGAAGCCCTTCGTCTCATCCTGAACTTCCCGGAGCCGGATGAGATGATCGACTCGCTCCTCGACTTTTTCCATGTGGCCGTATAACATCGTCGCATTTGAGGGTATACCGAGTCGGTGTGCGGTCTTGATTACGCTTATCCATTCTTCAGCGCCGATCTTGTCAGCAAACATTTTCTCACGGACGCGCTGACTGAAGATTTCCGCCCCTCCGCCGGGCATCGCATCCAGACCGGCCTCCTTTAAATCAAGGAGTACTCTTTCCACGGTCAAACCGTAAAGCCTCGCGAAGAATTCGATCTCCACAGCAGTGAATGCTTTGATGTATATTCTCGGGTCGATCTTCTTTATTCCTCTAAGCAGGTCGAGATAGTAGTCGTAAGGAAGTCCGTTGTGGAGTCCTCCGACCATGTGCATCTCGGTGATATTTTCTTTATCACCCTTGACGATGTTGAATATCTGATCGAGGCTCATCAGGAAGGCGCCTTCCTGTCCTTCTTTTCGATAGAAGGAACAGAACTTACAGTCCAGCTCGCAAATGTTCGTGTAATTCAGGTAGTAATTCTTCACGAAGTAGGTGTTGGCGCCGTTGATCCTCTCGCGTACCAGGTTGGCCATGTGGCCAAGCGCAAGAATGTTGTCTGTGTTATAGAGTCTGACGCCTTCTTCGCGGGTCAGCCTTTCGCCGTTCGAAACCTTGCGGTAAATGTCCTCAAGGTCCCCCATGAGGTGCATCTCTTCCACGTAACCCGGTTCCGGCTCGTTCTTTTGTACGTGTGGTCCAATCGGTTCAAACAACTGTCGCTCCAGAAAATTATGTAGTCTTCTGACGTACCGCCTTGCTTGCGAGATTCCTCAGGTAGTAAAGCTTTGCGCGCCGCACTCTTCCGCCGCGCAAGACTTCGATCTTGGCAATGCGGGGTGAATGAATCGGGAAAATCCTCTCGACGCCCACTCCGTTGGAAATCTTGCGGACCGTAAAAGTCTCTTTCAATCCGCCTCCGCGACGACTGATTACAATTCCTTCAAAATCCTGGATGCGTTCCTTGTCGCCTTCGATGACTCTGAAATGTACTCTCACCGTATCGCCGGCCCTGAACTGGGGCAAATCGGTTTTCAGATGAGCTGCTTCAACCAAAGATATTTTATCCATTGTTATTCTCCGTTTTCTCAAACTTTGACAAATATTTTTCCAGCAAATCAGGTCTGCGCTCGGTAGTCCTCGACAAACTCATCTCCTCACGCCACTTTCTGACCTCCTCGTGGTCGCCGCCCAGCAGCACTTCAGGGACTTTCATGCCCTTGTACTCTGCCGGCCTGGTGTACTGCGGCGAGTCGAGCAGCCCGGTCTGAAACGAATCGCTCAACGCGCTCTCGCTGTCCCCGAGCGCGCCCGGCAGTAGCCTTACGATTGCATCTGTCACCACAAGCGCCGCGATCTCTCCGCCTGTCAGCACATAATCGCCGACGGAGATCTCTTTGGTGATCAATCGCTCTCTTACCCGTTCGTCTACGCCTTTGTAGTGACCGCAGACCACAATGAGGTTTTGTTTCATTGACAAATCGTTTGCCGCCGCCTGGTTGAAAGTATTGCCGTCGGCAGTAAGGAGTATAACTTCATCGTAAGCCCGCTCGGCAATCAGTCCTTCGACGCATTCGAAGACGGGTTCCGGCTTAAGAACCATGCCGGCTCCACCGCCATACGGCGAATCGTCCACTGTTTTGTGCTTATCGTGCGCGTTATCGCGCAAATCGTGAACTTTAATCTCGACGACATTCCGTTCCTGTGCCTTCTTCAGCATGCTCTCGCTAAGCGGGCCCTGGAACATCTTGGGAAACGCGGTTATGATGTCGATCCTCATGCGTGCCATTTAGATGAGCCCCTCGATCAACTCGACCCTTATTTTCTTCGCATCAAGGTCCACATCTTTGACAAACGCACTGACAAACGGGATCTGGAATTCCCTGCCGTTATCCGACCTGATGACAAGGATACTCTGAGTGAAATTTGACAACAGATCTTCCACCACGCCGACCTCGCTGCCTTCCGAATCAGTCACATGCATCCCGATCAGGGAATCGACAAAATAGCTGCCGGGCTCCGGCACCCCCCTTTGAGAATCATGCACCATCACTTCACCGCCAACCAGGGAGGCAGCACTGTCGAAAGAATCTATTCCCTTCAATTTCAATACGACATAATCGTTTACCGGTTCAGCCTTCTCCACTTTGTAACCTTCGACACCGGCAGATTGTTTGAACTTTATCAAAACTTCGCTTAACTCCGAGAAGCGGCCCGGGATATCGCTCATAGGCTGGACCTTTAAGTCTCCTTTGATTCCCCGCACTTTCTTCACCGTTCCAATCAAAACCAGGTCGTCCATTATATTTTTCCGAAAAACAAATCCACAGAATTCTTGAAATTAATTGACAGGGCGCTCAAACCCATCGAAGCCGTGAGAAGAAAGCAGTCCAGGAAATCGCTTCTCGAACTTGATTGCGCTGTATTACTTGTCGATTATTTCTAAAATCGCTCGCTTGCCTTCGCGTGCAGCGATCGCACTCAAAAGAGTCCGAACGGCGTTCGCAGTTCGCCCTTTTCGTCCTATTACTTTTCCAACATCCTCAGGATCAACCTTCAACTGAAAGACGACCTTATTGGCCTCTTTCTCTTCTTCAGTTAACTGAACGCTATCAGGTTTGTCCACCAGTCTCCTAATCACATATTCCACGAAGTCATACATTGCGGACCTCCTTTTTCACCTGAGCCTGATAACCACGACTGCGTGCCGGAACTCTCCTTAGTTCAATTTCGGTGTGCCGATATCCATCCTTGACCTATTTCGGCATACAAGCCACGGCTGCTGCTTATTTCATTAACCTCCCAAGAACAACGGGAGCTGAATAGCCGCAACTTAAATCCGATCGGTCGGTCGACACCAGGCCGGATCGGAGAGAGTTAAGCGACTAAACTCATGACACATTCAAACTTGTCTATGCAGCAGGCTGACCAGCCTGAGGAGCGCCGGGTTCCGCGGGAGCAGTTGTCTCGGCTGCCTTCTTAGCCTTGCTCGCAGCCTTTCGCCTCTGTTTGCGCTCCGCCTCGCGGGCAAGCTTTGCAGGCTGGCCGGCTTCCCATTCCGTCAACTTCTGCGCAACAGCAGCTTCATCCAAACCCTTCTTAATCAGATACCATTTGTACCACAAACCTGATTTACGCATCAAACCGCGGACAGTGTCTGTCGGCAATGCTCCGCGCTTCAGCCACTTAAACGCCTTCTCTTCGTTAAACTTTATTTCCGCAGGATCTCTAAGCGGGTTGTAACTTCCGACTGATTCAATGAAGCGTCCATCGCGTGGCGAACGCGAGTCTGCCGCAACGACCTTGTAAGCCGGTTGGTTCTTTCGTCCCGTCCTTCTAAGCCTTAATCTTACCGCCAAATTTTCCTCCGAGTTTTGAAGCGGGGAATTCGCGCCCGCTTAATTGTTTATGTTCTTCAAATGCTGACAAACCGCCGCTCGAAAATCGCACGCGGCTCTTGTTAGATCACGCGCAGGCGAGAACGTCAGCGGTTCCCGACTACCTGTACTGTGGTGCATTGAATCAGCGGACACCTAACCGCCTTTTCCCTTTCGAGAGTGTCTTGAACATCCTCTGCATTTCGGAAAACTGCTTCAAAAGCCTATTGATATCCTGCACGGTCGTGCCGCTTCCCGCCGCGATCCTCTTCCTTCTTCTGCCGTCAATGATGTGAGGCTTCTCCCTCTCCGAAATCGTCATCGAGCTGATCATTGCCTCAATCCTGGTAAGGGCCTTGTCGTCTATAGTGGCATTCCTGACCGCGCCCGATACTCCGGGTATCATTGAGAGAACGTCTTTCAGCGGCCCCATCTTCTTGATCTCTTTCAACTGATCGCGGAAGTCCTCGAGCGTAAACTCGTTTCTCCTCAGGCGTTGTTCCAGCTTCTCGGCCTTTTTCTCGTCGACCTGCTGCTGAACCTTCTCAACCAGAGTGACGACGTCTCCCATTCCGAGAATTCGCGAGGACATCCTGTCCGGATGGAACACCTCCAGCTGATCGAGCTTCTCTCCGAGGCTTACAAACTTAATCGGCTTCTGAACGACAGACCTGATTGAAAGTGCGGCTCCGCCCCTGGCATCGCCATCCAGTTTCGTCAGGACCACGCCGCTGAAGTCGAGGCGCTTATTGAATTCCTGTGCTGTGTTTACCGCATCCTGTCCGGTCATCGAATCTACGACGAACAGGATTTGGTGCGGACTTACGGCAGATCTTACTTCTTCTGCCTCCCGCATCATCTCTTCGTCCACGTGGAGCCGGCCTGCCGTGTCGATGATCGCGATGTCACGCGCGTTCTTCCTTGCAAAGTCGATGGACCTGCTCGCGATTTCTACAGCCGGTTTACCTCGCTCCGCATAGACAGGAATGTCGATCTGCCGGCCCAGAGTTTCCAACTGGTCTATAGCTGCCGGCCTGTGGACGTCGCATGCAACCAGCAACGGGTAATGACCTTTGGACTTGAAGTGGTTTGCAAGTTTGGCGGCAAACGTAGTCTTGCCGGATCCTTGTAGTCCGGCTATCATTATCACGTTAGGGATGGCCTGGGTAAGTTCAAGCTCGCTCGTCTTGCTGCCGAGGAGTTCCTGCAGCTCATCGTATACTATTTTTACGAAGACCTGTCCCGGATTGAGGCTCTTCGCGACGTCTTTGCCGACAGCCTTCTTCCGGATTTCCTCCGTGAACTGGCGTGCGACTTTGTAATTGACGTCGCCCTCGAGCAGGGCACGGCGCACCTCTCCTACTGCGTCTGAAATATTTTCGTCAGTAATTCGCGCCTGGCCGCTCAGCCGGTGGAATATACCTTCGAATTTTTCCGAAATTTGTTCAAACATTCGACAAAATCGCTAAAATTTTCCTGAAAATTTACGCAAAAAGGGAGACTGTTGCAAATTGTGGGTTACCGCTGGGTGTGCGACAAATTTGTAAAAAGCAATAGATTAACCACATAGGCACATTAGAAAACATAGATTTATTCGTTAATGTGCCCTATGTGCCTATGTGTTTTATATTTTTGTCGCAGACCCGTTACCGCTTTAAGGACGAGCGGTTATCGACACTTGGAAAAAAGGCAGGGCGGCCGGAGAAGGCCGCCCCTGTGATTAGATCTTAGGACCTGCTTTTGCAACTTCCGGTGGACAACCTGCTTCGAATTTCTTGAAATTCTCCACGAAGCGCTGGGCAAGCTGCTTGTACTTGGTCATGTACTCCTCCTTGCTCGGCCATGAAGTAGACGGGTCGAGGATGTTCGAAGGAACTCCGTTGCAACTTGCCGGCACCTGAAACCCAAAAATCGGATCGGTGACAAAGTTGACGTTCGCAAGTTCACCGTTCAGAGCTGCGTTCAGGAGTGCGCGTGTGTAACCGATACTAATTCTCTTGCCGACGCCGTAGGCGCCGCCAATCCAGCCCGTGTTGACCAGCCAGCAATCTACGTTATGGTTTATGATCTTCCGCTTTAATATGTCGGCGTAGAAATATGGATGGTGTACCATGAAAGGCGCGCCGAAGCACGTACTGAACGTCAGTTCCGGTTCTTTCCCGAGGCCGACCTCAGTCCCGGCGATCTTGGAAGTGTAGCCCGAAATGAACTGATAGATTGCCTGATCGGGGCTCAGCTTTGCGATGGGCGGCATGACTCCCGACGCATCGCAGGTGAGAAGTATGATATTCTTCGGATGTCCGCCCTTCTTCTCGGGCACCGCGTTTTTAATGTAGTCAAGGGGGTAGGATGCCCTGGTGTTCTCGGTTACCGATTCGTCGTCGAGATCGATCATCCTTGTGACAGGATCGAACACGACATTCTCGAGTATTGTGCCGAACATCTTCGTCGTCGCGTGGATCTCCGGCTCGGCGGACTCGGAAAGCCGAATGACTTTTGCATAACACCCGCCTTCGTAGTTGAAGACTCCCTCATCGCTCCATCCGTGTTCGTCGTCGCCGATCAGGCTGCGCTTCGGGTCGGCGGAGAGGGTCGTCTTCCCCGTTCCGGACAGGCCGAAGAAAATTGCGCTCTTCCCGTCCTTGCCGATGTTCGCAGAGCTATGCATAGACATGACACCCTGGAGCGGCATCAGATAATTCATGATCGTAAAGACCGATTTCTTTATCTCCCCCGCATAGGCGGTATTGCCGATGATGCAAACGCGGCGGGCGAAGTTCAGGATTATGAACGTCTCCGACCCGGTACCGTCGATCTGTGGGATCGCCTTGAAGGATGGGACCGCCACTATTGTGAAGTCCGGGACATGTCTTCTGTAATCCTCGTTTGTCTTCGGGAGTATGAACATGTTTCTGGCGAAAAGAGCGTGCCACGCCTTTTCGGATATGATTCGCACCGGCATCTGGTATTCGGCATCCGCGCCGACAAAACAATCCTGGACAAAAAGATCCCGCCCCTGAAGATATCCGAGAAGCCGGTTGTAAAGTCCGTCGAATTTCTCCGGACTGAACGGCTTGTTGTACTGCCCCCACCAAATGTGTTCTTCGGTAGACGGCTCTTTTACGATGTATTTGTCGCTGGCCGAACGGGCGGTGTGCTTGCCTGTGAAGGCGACGACGGGGCCCAGGCGGGTAATCCTCGCTTCTCCGCGGAAAGCTATCTCTTCGTACAACGATTCGGTAGGAAGATTCCAGAATGACATTCTCAGGCTTGAGATGCCATGGTTATCCAACCCGTAGTCGCTCTTGAGCGATTTGGCTTCGTTCTCCGTGGGTGTTTTTATATTCAGAAGATTGTTCATAACCAATCCCTCACAAGTTTTCTTTCGCCAATGTAAATTTCCTTTGGCGAGGTTGGATCCAACGCCCATTTTATCCGGTCGATCCCTTCTGTAATGTCCTTGATGGAGCCGGCATAACTCAGCCTGAGATGACCTTCCATACCGAATTCTTTTCCTGGTACTGCCACAACAAGCGCCTTCTTGAGAAGCATATTAGACAACGTGACTGAATCCTTGGAATAAGCACTAAAATCCGGCAGGCAGTAGTACGTGCCGTCCGGCTTGGTAATCTTAACGCCATTGAAAGATTGCAGTTCCTGAGTCATGACGTTTCTGTTATTCTCGAGTGTGATGCGAAGGCTTTCAACGGCCGACTGGAGGCCGGTCAGCGCACCCTCGGCTGCCGCCTGCAGAAGAACAGCCGTGCACGACGTGATCTGGCTTTGCACGTTGGTCATTATCTGGACGAGCTTTCGGTTGGCAACTGCCCAGCCTATACGGAAGCCGGTCATCCCATACAGCTTTGAAACACCGTTGACGATGATAACATGAGTCGACTCGATATCCTTCGTGGTATGTTTGTATGCGTTCGGTACCTTCTTGCCGTCGAAGACCAGTTTGTGGTAAATGTCATCCATGATGACGTAGATGTCTTTTTTCTCGCAGTAGTCCACCAATTCGGCGATAAACTCCTCAGAGTACACAACTCCTGAAGGATTATTGGGGCTGTTCACTATAATGGCGCGGGTATATGAACTGAGGGCTTTCCTGACGTCCTCCATCCGCGGATAGAAACTACCATCATCGGGAGTCACTATTACCGGTACGCCGTAAACCATTCTGACCATTTCGGGATAGCTGACCCAATAAGGGGCCAGGATGATGACCTCATCCTGAGGATTGAGAATCGAATACAGGATATTGTACACCGATTGCTTCGCACCGGCTGACACGATGACGTTCTCCGGGGCAATGATCCGGTCGTAGTTCTCTTCAGTGTACCTTATGATTGCCTTCTTGAGCGACGGTATGCCGTCTGTCGGAGTGTACTTGATATCCGCAGTGTTCAGTTTCGCTGCGGCACTCAGTATTGCAGAAATGGGAGCTTTGTTTTTTGGCTCACCCGCTCCGAGGTGAATGACCGCTTCGCCTTTTTCTCGCAGCAGTCTTGCTTCTTCATTTAATTTAAGTGTAGGCGACTCAGCGATTGACTTTGCAAGCTGACTGACACTCATTTTCTTATGTGTTCTCCTTTTGAAATTCCGATAAACAGGAAACTAAGAACCGGAATCAACGAGTCAATAATTTTCTATCTGGAAACAGCCCTGCGACACGTGAGCGTCGATGCTCACAAACCTGATTATGCTTCGTCTATCAATTCAGGATAAAGCCGATTTTGCGCGTTCGGTGCACTCTTGACGGCAACCAGGACCTATCCATAGAGACAACTCGCAATCGAAATCGCTCATTTCCCATTCGCAGGTGGATCGTTGAAGTCTGCAACTCCGGCCATAACAGCGGTGCTGTGTCTTCCCCTCTGTCCCTTTCCCTCACTTACCGTCCATGCACCGTACACTCTTCCATCGTATGCCGCAATCCCCGTGTAATCTCCGATGAATGTGTTGGTAGGATTGAAAGCTGAATCGCTCCACTGATAATTCATGAAGGATTTCCCACCGTCCGCAGAACGAGCGAGAACCACTCCGGCAAGACGATTTGCAGGATCCTGCCGGCGATCATAAAATAGAATATCCACGTCGCCATTCTTGCCGTCGACTGCAAGCCATTGAAAGAACTGATCCTTTCCGTCATGAACAGGATCGTTGTTTACACGGACTGCACCGGACCATGTCTTCCCGCCATCCGTGGAATATGATTCGAAGACATCGATATCTCCGTTCCGGTAATCACTCCAGGTAACGAACAGCTTATTACTGTCATGAGGATCGGAGCCGATTTCCGGAAATCCGTTTGCGCGATAAACGTCGCTCGGCTTGAAAAATGCCGGGGCCGTGTTGATAATTTCGCGCGTAGGCAGGAAAGTCTCTCCCCCATCACGGGAACTCGTGTATATGATGTGGTTCCCGTCTGTCCACACGACGTGCAGGACTCCGTCGGGGGTAACTGTTCCGTCAAATCCTTCGACGCCGCCGTTGTCGTCGCGCGGCAACCCGTGGTGGTCGCTTATGTCCATCGGCCTGGACCACGTTGCTCCGTCATCGGTCGAGCGCGAGAACAGGATCACCGATTCAGTCAGTCTCCATTCGGTCCAACCGATGTAAAGATTCCCCGCGAAGGGACCACGCGAATCATCGGAGACTATATACGGTTTGTCCTCGAACGGGATTCCGGATTTTGTAGCCTGTGAATCGACCGCTATCTCGTGCAGCTCCCATGTTTTTCCGCCGTCGAGGGAGCGCCGGATAAAAATCCCGTTGCGAGTCGCGTCATGCCCCCAATAATCTGCGGTACCAAGTTTATCAAAAGCTATGTAACAGAGTATGGCGTGCCCGCTATTATCGTACACAACCGAGACGTCTCCTGATACCCTGTAAGATTTCGAAGCTGTTCCCTGGGCATCAGCCCACGTCCTGCCAGCATCCGTCGAATATGCGGCAGCGGCGTTGTCCTGGTAGACCAGCGCTACCTTGTTCGGGTCCTTGCTGTCGACTGCAACTGAGGGTTCACTGAAATACCCGGACGGGCTTACCTGGATCACCTTTGCCGCAGGTGCCTGGGGGAGCGCATTGTTGTCAACCGCCGGATTGGCCGAAGGTGTCTTCACTGCATGACGCGACATGATAAAGGCCATCAAAAGGATCGGAAGCGAGCACATTTTAGGGTAACCTCAAATTCGTCGCAATTAGTGTACAATGGAGTATATGAACTTTGCCGAATTCCTTCAAGCGTTATCCGGAGGGACAACAGGTAATATACGTGCGAGGCACATCTCTACCTTGTTTTTTCTACTGTTTCAACGTAAAATGTCAGTCAACAAAAACCAAATACGTCGGACATAGTATGAACTTCAAGCACCTCAACCGCTACATAGC
This sequence comes from Bacteroidota bacterium, assembly GCA_021825585.1. Lineage (GTDB taxonomy): Bacteria > Bacteroidota > Ignavibacteria > Kryptoniales > JAKASW01 > JAKASW01. The sequence goes on from JAKAGT010000002.1 coordinate 38,969, forward strand.
GCTAGCGCTTTTCGTACTCACCCTGATATTATATCGCATGACTGCACAGTCCTCAGTTGCGTTCTGGGATTGCGGAGAATATGCAGCGACCTCCCCGGCCATGGAAGTTCCGCATCCTCCGGGAGCTCCGCTTTTCACTCTCCTCGGCAGGCTCGCGATGATGACGCCGTACGTCCATGATCCAGCACTTCGGATCAACCTCATCTCCGCCCTCGCGAGTGCGTTGACCATCATGCTTCTCTACCTCGTCGGCGTCAGAGTCATATCAAGATGGAAAGGTTTTCCGGGAGATATTCCCGGGGCGATAACCGTCTTCGGTTCGGCCGCCATAGGAGCACTCATACTGTCGGTATCCGATTCATTCTGGTTCGATGCTGTCGAGTCAAGCTTGTTTGCAACCGCCCTTTTCTTCATAGCGCTCGTACTCTGGATAGGTATGTTATGGTATGAGAAGGCCGATGAACCCGGCAGCATGAAGTACTTGCTTCTTGCAGCTTACGTGATGGGCGTTTCGATAGGCATTCATATACTCAGCTTACTGGTGTTCTTCCCCCTCGCTCTTCTTATTTATTTCAAGTACTACGAGTTTGAATGGAAGACGTTCATAAGATTCGGCCTCATCGCAATCCTCGGATTCTTCGTCATATATCCCGGAATTGTCAAATGGATAGCAGCTATTCTGCACGGAGACATAAGCTTTGGGCCTTTCGATTTCAAACACAATTTTCTTATTCAGATGATCCCACCGGGGATCGTGGTTGCCGCGATCTACGGAGTCTACAAGGCCGAAAAGGCAAAACGCTGGATTCTCAGCACCGCGCTGACGGCCGGTCTTCTCATTATCCTCGGATATTCGACATACGCTATCATATTTATTCGCGCGAATGCTCATCCTCCTATAAACGAGGATAACCCCAGCACGCTGGCAAACTTCGTCGGCTACCTGAATCGTGATCAGTACGGTTCACAGCCCGCTATCTGGCCGAGAAGATGGAGCAATGAGCCGCAGTATCAGGCGGGCTACGCCAAGTACTCGTCCGATTTGGATTACTTCATCGGCTATCAATTGGACCATATGTACCTCCGTTATCTCGGCTGGAATTTCATCGGCCGAGCTGGTGACATTCAGGATGCGCCCGTCGCGCTCTTCAACGCACCGAAGGGATGGTACGATGGCCGTACAGGTTTTCCAACAAGGTACTATGCGATTCCATTCCTGCTCGCCCTCTTCGGGCTCTGGTACCAATTTAAGAAAGACTGGAAGTTCGGACTCATCTTCCTCGGCATGTTCGTGGTATTCGGGTTCGCCCTGGCCGTCTACTTCAACATGCAGGATCCGCAGCCGAGGGAACGTTTCTACTTCTTTGTGGGCTCCTTCTTTGTATTTGCTTTATGGGCGGGGGTCGGAGTATCGGGTGTAATCGACTTTGTTGTCGATGCGCTCAAGAATTTCAGGAAAAAGACCCTTCTTGTTTCCGCTACAGCCTTGGTGCTGTTTGCCATCGCACCACTGAACATGTTCGCCCAGAATCTGTACACACAGGACAGGCATGGAAACTATGCCCCCTTCGACTACTCTTATAACATCCTTCAGTCCTGTCCGCGCAACTCGATACTGTTCACGAACGGGGACAACGATACATTTCCACTCTGGTACCTGCAGGAGGCACTCGGCATTCGTACGGACGTCAGGATTGTCAATCTGAGCCTCGCGAACACCGACTGGTACATCCTTCAATTGAAGAACGAGACCCCTCATGGTGCATTGAAAGTGCCCATTAGTCTGACCGACAACGAAATCAGGAACATTCAGCCCATCGAATGGCAGACGCGGACGTTCAAGCTTCCCGTCCCGAAGGATGTCTACGCGAAATTCGGCATTACCGATACCAGCGTGATCGACAAGGGTGACATTCAGTTTACGATGAAGCCTACATTGCAGGCCGGCAGCGTCGGAGCGATCAGGGTCCAGGATATTTTGATCCGCAACATCGTTGAAACTAACGCGTGGCAAAGGCCCATCATATTCGCAGTCACCGTTGCACCCGACAATTTCATCGGACTGGGCCCTTATCTGAGAATGCAGGGGCTGGCGCTGGAGCTCACCCCTGAGCAAAACCCCAATCCGGGTGAGGACTACAGAATTGACGCGCCGTTAATGCGCCAATGCCTGCTCCATTCGCCAGGCCATGCTTATACTGAGCCGCATTACGGGTTCCTGTTCACCAATCTGAACAATCCTCATATTTACTATGACGACAACGTCCGCAACCTGATGATAAACTACAGGTACAGTTTCATGAGGCTCGCGGCCTACTATGAGACCCATGGCGACAGTACGCAGGCGGTTGCGACGATGGACACGATGGAAGCACGGATTCCGATCGAGGTCCTTCCGATGAATTACAAACTGCTCAGCGATGTTACGAGGCTTTATTATGCAGCGGGAGCAATGACACAATTTCACGAATACGCCGCCATAGTCGAGCGCGAAGCCGAGAAGGCGATTCGGGAAAACCCGAACGACGTACAGAGTTATTATAACCCGTACAGCATTCTCCTGAGTCTATACGCTCAGGAAGGCGATTATGCGAAATCGATAGACCTGCTCCAGAAGCTGCAGGCGATGTTCCCGAACGAGAGAGGTATATCTGCACGCATTGCACAACTGCAGGCGATGATGAAGGGTAAATCCGTTCAGGATTCAATCGCAAAACAGCAGTCAGTAACAAAGAAGGCCCCCTAGAAAACATTATGAGAAGGCGGTGACGTGATAACGCGTCACCGCCCTTTTTTCTTTCCCCACCTGTTTCAGTCCTCAAGCGTTCAACTATTCCACAATTTCTTTTCCGCGGATACTCCTGCCTCTTCAACACTCAGATGTCGGCGGTCAAGCCTTCCGAACTCCTGATCAGGAACGGCACCCACAGGATTATTGTGGTATATGTCTTTCCCGCGGCACAGGTAAGCCTTGAAGTACGGGTTGACCGAAAGATCACATTTCACTTCGGTGCGGGAATATCTCACGGTGAGGCCGACGCGGCGCCGATCGGAGCGATTCGCGGGAGAACCGTGCACCATCTTATCATTGTGGAACGAAACCTGGCCGGCCTTCAGGACCAATGAAACGGCGGCGTCTTCACGGAACTGGCCTCCCTCGCATTCCAATGTGAGCACCGAATCCGTGCCGGATGCTCTCTGATGTTTCAGGATTCCCGCCTTGTGAGAGCCCGGAATCACTTTCATTGCGCCGTTCTCCTCATCGCTATCGAGAAACGCGATCCATGCGGTCACCGAGTCCTGGGGATGAAGCGGCCAGTAGTATGCGTCCTGGTGCCATCCTACGGTCGAACCCGTGTGAGGCTCCTTGATGAAGAAGTTCGATCCCCACATGAAGAAATCCGGCCCAAGCAAACTCTCCACATAATCGAGAATATTTTCATTCATGCATATATCGTACAGGAACCTGCTCGTTTCATGCCATTCCCGGATTTCTTTGGAATCTTCCCCGGGATGGAGAAGCTTGAGAAGTTTGGTCAGGCCGTCGTCCAGTGTTTTCACTTCACCCGAATTAAATACCGGAGGCAAGCCTATCAGATAGCCGTTCTCTTCGTAAAATTTCACCTGGTCCCGTGTGAGACTTTGTTTTTGCATGGCTGCGATCCTTTCCTATTTGATTAAACAAAACTTCTGACGCTCGCAGAAGACAGCGGCTTCTTACGCGCCTTCGATTGACTCGTTTCCAGAACACAGCTTCGGCGTCAAAAGTTTAACGGAAAGCCGGACAATTCCGGGACGAGCTGGCATGCATCGTCACGAATTATGAATTCCCCGGCCGCGGACCAAAACTCACAGAGACCATGTGGACATTCCGCTAAACACTTCTCACTTTATCGAGGAAACACGGCAGATATCCATTCCGGAGCAACACCTCACGAAATACCTCCAGCACATGACACAAGAATTTAATCAGCCTCTTTCGAGAATCTCAATGTTTTCGGGATAGTAGACCTCTATTGACTTCGTACAGGAAAGGATTATTTTAAATAGTGATGAACAAAATGTTCATGAGGCATGAATGAAAATAGAAGATTTCCATTTCTTCACGGAATTCCCCGTCCGTTTTTCGGACGTCGATTCACTTGGACATGTCAACAATGCGGTGTATCTCAGCTATTTTGAAGAGGCGCGTGTCCATTACTTCAACAACCTCATCAATCTGAAGTTTGACAACAAGCCTTCGCTCAGCATAATTGTTCTTGAGATAAAGTGTGCCTACAGGAGCCCCGCCTATTTCGGGGATACCTTAAGGGCATATTGCAGGGTCAGCTGGATGCGAACTAAGAGTGCGGAGATGCAGTACCTGATTACGGATATCAAGACCGGCAGGAAGGTCGCCGACGGATCAAGTATCCTGGTGGCATACGATTACCAGACGGGACAGGCAATAGCAATCCCGGATGATATTCGAAAAGCGATCGCCGATTACGACGTGATAACGATCTGAGGAGAGAAACGGGGTGTGCTTATCTTGCCCAGTTCGCTGCAGTGGGACCCGCAGCGTGTTCGAGATCGCAGAACTCCACCGAGTAGAGCCTTATCGATCCCGATTGTATCTGCAGGCTGATTAAGATATCAGAGTCACCTGATGATGCGAGAAGTTCATAGGGCCGATGTTCGCTGACGTTCAGCTCCAGGAGTGCCCCTTCCTGTTTCACATCCTTCCCAAGGATGAGGTTCTGAGGTGCTTCAATTGCCGTGTGCATCCGGACTGACGCCCCTTCACCGGAACCGGTGAACGCGAGAACGGACTGGTCCTTCGAACAACTAATGTATACTGTGCTCCCTCCGGTCCCTTCGATGTAATCGCGCCCCACATACCAGGCCCCATGCGGGTAAATCGTATCTAAGATGAAAAAATTCGGAAGCGAAAATTCCTGATTGGTCTCTGGCACGACTAAGCTCGTGAACACGTAATCGCCGGTAACATATCCGAGCTGCCTCAGCTTTGAATCGCCTCTTGATCGCATGATATCGAATCCCGGACCGTCCATGTTCGGCAATTCGTCTCTATATCCCGACATGGCGAGTCGTGACTGAATGCTTCGTTCGAAGCTCCGCAGACTAACCTCGCCCTCGTATCGGGACTTGATTATCCCGTTAGAGTCTATGATTAGGACTGCCGGCAGCTCTCTGATCCCGAATTGAAGGACAAGCATATTGTTCGCGTCGAAGAGCGTATTCCCGAATAAGCTGAGCCTGTCCAGAGTCATCTGAGACTCCTTGGCATGGTACATACAGGACAGTCTTGGTTCCATCACATAACGGAACGCGACCGAAAGTCCCTCGTACTTCCTGGACATCAGGCGCATCGTTTCAACCGTGTCCAGCGAGTTCCTGGTAACAGGTTCAAAAAAGGTGACGACGTTCATGAGGTTGTCGGAGTAATCCGCCTCGAGTGCCTCTCCCGAGACGTTTATGCCGTTGAATGCCGGCGCCCGTGTCTGTTCTTTCGGTTCCATCAATTTTACTTAATCAAAACATAATCAATTTTCAATAGCAAATCCTACTGCGGATTTAGTTCTTGTCCAGGTCTCAAATACTCTCAAGTATCATGAAATCCGCATTCCTGTCGCCTTTTTGGACCGGCTTCTCCCGAACCTGGCCATCCTTGTCCTTCCACCGACATATATCGAAGAGAACGCACTCATAGCATTTCGGTTTCAGCGCCGTGCAGATTCGCCGACCATATCTGATGAGATTTATGTGAAGCTCATATCCGCCAGAGGGAGGGATTTTGTCCCTCACCGCCAAGTAAGTCTTATCGGGAGTTTTTTCACTGACAACCCCCAAACGGTTGAGTATCCGGTGGACGTGTGTATCTACAGGAAAGGCATCGTCGTCCCCCAGCGCGAAGAGAGAGACACAAGCTGCCGTTTTGAAACCTACTCCGTGCAAGCTGCAAAGGCGCTCGATAAGCTCTACTCTCTTAATTTTCCTGAGACTACTACGGTCGAATTTGCCGAATCCCGACACGACACCTTTCACAAGCCTTACGATTGTCTTGCTCTTCTTGTTGGCAATCCCTCCGACTTTGATCAAAGGTTCTATCCTGCGCGGGTTTACATGTGCCAGGATAGTAAAATCAGGATATCCTTTTTTCAGATTCGTAAATGCCTTATGACTGTTCAAGTCATTGGTGTTTTGAGACAGGACCGTGGCAATCAGGAGTTCCAGCGGGTCGGGGAGTTTGCGCTTACGTTGGGGTTCTCCCAGGAAGTTGCGCAGCCTGGAAGAAATTATCTGTAGGCGCGATCGGACCGGGTTGTTAAGGCTCTGCCTTGATGACATGGTACGGAAGCGATAGAAAGGATTCGATGCCGGTTATTCCAGTTTGAAAATGAAAGTTGCAACCGCTGTTTGGTTCACACGCGGATAGTTTGCGGACAGCTTGCTGAAACGCCAGGTTCTAATTGCTGCCATAGCCGCTTCGTCGAAGCGCGAGTCGGCTTTTTCAATTGGGATCATCGAGACTACATCTCCCGCGGGGTCGACTATGATCCTGATTTTCACCGTGCCGCCGGTCTGCACTCCGGGCGGGAATTGCGGCCTGTTGCCGCTCAAGAGGGCGCGTGAAACGCCGTTCCACACAATCCTGTACGGAGTGCCCGTAGCCGAGTTGTTACCGGGGTTCCCTGGCACAAACCTGTTGCCAAATCCGCCGCCGAAACCAGGGGTACCCGTCAAACCGGATCCTGCACCGCTGTCGTTCCCGACCGTCGTCCCGGTTCCGCCGCCTGAACCTATTCCGCTCTGAGATCTGCCGTGATACCCTTGCACGGTATCGAAGGACGCCGGCGACCTGTTGATTCCAACGATGTCGTTCATGCCCGGCCCCTGTAATGACCGCGGCACGATTGAAGCGCCCGGGGTTATCGTATTCCGGGGATTTACATTGGATACCGCAGCCAGGTTTCCAAAAGCAGCACCGGGATTCTGACGGACCGTTCCTTCCCCTCCTCCGGATCCAGAAACGTCCATCCCTGCGCTCTCCTCCCCGACAATATGGACCTGCATCACATTGAAATGCACGTCAACGGGGGGAAGCAATACGTTACTTATCTTTGGAGCCTTCTCATAGATCGGCGCATAGACTATAAGCAGGAAAACAATTACAGCATGCACTGCCAAAGCGAGCGCCAACCCTGTGTAGAAATTGCGCGAGTAAATCCTCTTCAGTTCGTATTGCCTGAAGTAGTAGGCGCCCGCTATGCTGCTAGGCTTGTCATTGTGCAGGTACAACCCAGACATCCGTTCCGACTCTCTTTTTCATTCCTTCTATGGCAGCAATGGCCTGTATCCTGTTCGGGAAGGACCCCACGCAAACTCTGAACCATTGTCGGCCGTTTCGATCTGATCCCACAACAGCATATGCTTCAATCCCCTTCTTACTGAGCTGCGCAATGTAACGGTCTGCCTGCGCTCTCGTTCTGAATGCAGAAACCTGAAGTGAATACTTCCCGGTCGTTGCGGAGCCCCCTGCCGCACCAGAGCCTCCTTCTGCGGCCTCGCTCGTGTCCGCTGCCTGCATTGCCGCCGGTGCTGACTGAGTGGCCTCGGTAACCGTGGCCTTCTTCCCGAATTTAAGATAACCGCGGCTGTTCAGGAAGTAGAACGCACCGGCAATCCCCGCAATGACTACCACCGCGATTGCAACCCATAGAATCTTCGTCCCGCTTGTCGGCTCGTCTACAAATATGTCTTCAACCCTCTCTTCTTCCGGATTGGATTCGGAAGGCTTGGCTTGCTGCCCTTGCTCTGATTTTTCGTCCTGGAAGTTCAAATTGCCCATCGCTCATCCCTCCTTTGTTTGTTGGACAAATCCGTTTTCAAAGTGCGAAATATTTTCAATTCTTTCAATCATACTGTTATCGCCCTGTTGAAACGAACGGCAAAATGGAGCATTCCCTGGTCGGCAACTGTAAGTGTTTTCAACCTCTCCCATTCGATTTGATCTCTGAATACCCATCTCGATCAAAATATCCTGGTGCTTAATCCTACCGAAAGCGTAAGCGGAAACTCCTGATATCCCTGCCAGATGAAATATTTCTGATTCAGAAGATTGTTCCCGTCAACGAAGAACATAAGTGGGAGAGTTACTATTTTCGTGTGATACGATAAGCGGAAGTTGAGCAAGCTTACCGGGGCAAGTTTGGTCGCCAGCGAAGGATCCGAATAACGTGACGAAAGGAAGAGGAACCAACCCTTCGCTTCGATATTGGAAGTGAGATCGTAACTGGCGCTCAGATTAAGATCCAATGGTGCAAGATTCGGTATCGAAGTCAGAAGATCGGTCTGGCCTCTCTGAAGCCGCAGGGTGGCGTCGGAGTGGAAATTTTCCGTCCTGTACGACGCAGTGATCGAGGCCGAGAAAATCGAAGCCCTTTCGGCATAAAAAAGCTGACTGTTATTCAAAGGGTACGAGACAAACACCGGGTAGAACTTAGAAGCCTCAAAACCGAACTCGGGGATAATCGTGAGTGAGATCAACACTCCGATCCGTCCGCCGATGACGATGTCCGCATAGTTCTGTGTATTCCTGAGAATAATTGGTGCTCCCAGGAACCGATCCGTCGAAATAAGACCGGAAAGCTCCGCTTGGCGAATGTCGCCCGAAAACCTGCCGAAAAGCGAGAAGACTCCCGTGACTCTATAATCCACCGATAGTTTAGGATACAGCTTCGCAATTCCGCTGGACGAATCGTCTCTGTACTGGTAGTATGTCACTCCCAGCGAATATTTGAACGGACCGGCCCCGTTACTGTAAGCCGCCCCTACCGACAAATCATACAATGACCTGTCCAGGGCTGTGGCGGGCGCGGGGAGAATGTTTATCGTGTTATTCGGCTGCTGGGTGTGGGTCCCGAACCGGAAGTTCCCGTCCAGGCCGACGCTTCCAGATCCGAGGAAAAATCTCGCCGCCGCGCCCAGCCTTAGCAGGGACTGCACACTGTTCCATAAGTCGTCTACGGAGAACCTGTTGAGACCGAGCCGAACGGCAAATGGGACATCACCGAACTCCATGTCGGAAACAAGTCTCACTGCAGCGTCGTCTGTCCTGCGCAGAGAGGGAGGTGCAGGCAATTGGCCGTAAAGGAAATAACTCGAGCGAGAGTAGCCCAGATCGAGATAATTGGTGGCTTTAAAGGGGCCATCGACGCCGTAGGTTCTTGAGGCTCCTCCGCGTATTGAGAAGTTCCGGCTGATAGTATTGGCAATGAAACCGGAAGTATAGTCGCCTGCAAGACTGCCGTCTATGAGGTAGCCACCGACATTTCCGCTGCCGGAAAGGAGGTAATCAGTGGTCATGAAGTGTCCGATCGATGCCCGGGCGAAGAGGCCCGGCGATTCGTTCCCCATATCTCTTTCCTGATTGCTCAGAGATTTGTCGGCAGGCAACTTCATTCCAATGTCAGAGATTGTTTTTCCCTGAAAGTACGATGAATCGATTTCCACGGAAGGCTTGGCAGCCATGGGAAGCTCGATCTGAGCTCTTCCTGTGACCACAAATTCCGGCACGTTCACTTTGGGGAGCGTTGTGTCAGGATTGAAACTTGTCACCGGAGGCGAGATCACGTTCTGTGCTTCCACATTGAAAGCGAAAGCCGAAATGGTCAGAAGAAAAATTGCTGCTTTGATTTTCACTTAGTCAACACCAACTTCGGAATGCTGCTGCCCCTGTGGCAGGTATAACAGGTTACCTTTTCCCAATTCGGCTGGTCAATGTAGCGAGTATCTATGTTAGCAACCATCTTGATCATCATTCGCGCCATTTGCTTGGTCGGCTTCTCGTCACTCGCGAAGTCGTTGATATTGTGGCAGAACGTGCATTGCACGCCGAGAGCCTCCGTGAACCCGCGCATCACGTCCAGGAGCTGCGCACGGGAATGAATACCGTGAAGGACCTTGAGGTTCTCTCCGTAAGTATTCGCGGTATCCGGGCTCAGAATCTGTTCGGTTACGAACCCGGCATAGACCGGCTTGGTATCGGGCGGGCTGTATACATCGGATGAAATTATCAGCGCGAGTACGATTATAGTTATCAGGACGCCATAAAAGATCGCTGTCTTATTCATATAAATTCTTCCTTAACGGGACTCTAGTTTCGCGAGCTGCCTGCGGGCCTGTCTCGCGTACGTATCGTCACCTCTCCCTCTTATGAACTCTTCGAGCAAAGATTTGGCGTCACGTAAATTGCCGGACCTGGTAAGACAATTTGCAAGCTTGAGCTGTGACTCCGCCACTACGTCGTTGAAACTGGCAAAGACATATTTTACCCTCAGGAAGGCGAGGACTGCGTTCGAACTGTCTCCTGAAGCGCAGTAGTACTCAGCGACGTGCAGCTGTGCCTGGGCTCCGATCAAGTCGTCGCGGGTTTTGGCCACAGAGTTTGCGAGCGAAATTGCATCCTGTGTGCGTCCCTTATCGAAGTATATCTCACTCAATAAAACTTTTGCTTCTGCCTTCTGGCCGTCGTTGAGCGAATCGGTCTGCGAAAGGGCGGCCTTCGAAAGATAGGATTCGGCCCGAAGCGTATCGCCTTCCTGCAAGTAAAGCCTTCCCAAACCGACCTGTGCGGCGGTAGTGTAATCATCTCCTGCGGAAGCCGCTTGCGCAAAGAGCTTCTCGGCCTCTCCATATTCACGTCTCGACTGGTAGATCTCAGCAAGCTTAACCATACCCGCCGTCGTGTATTCGTCGGGCGGCTTCTTGTTTATCAGGTCTGAAAGAACGCCGATCGCAGATTTCTCCCTGTGGAGCGTAATCTCAACCAGCGCGAGGTTGTAGTATGCTCTTCCGGACATGGAGCTGTTCGGGAACTTCACAATGAACTCTTTGAGATATCGCTCCGCATCGGAGTAGCGCTTTTGGTTGAGAGCATATTCGATTTTCTTGTAATATATCCGGTCGACGTGCGGGAGATTGGGATGACTGCGCACGAATGAATCGATTACCTTTTCGGCCTCCGTCGTCCTTCCGAGAAGCGTGAGACAATATTGCATGCCTACAAGCGCATTGTCGACATAGCTGCTGGTGGGATGTTTCTCGAGGAGCTCCCGGTAGCTTGCCAGAGCCTGCTGATACTGCCCGAGGTTATAATATGCGTCGCCTTTGCTGTATAACGCCCTTGCCGCTATCGAGCTGCCCGGAAAATCAGCGACCACCTTGTCGAAATCGGTAATCGATTGGGCATATTCCTTTTCGGAGAAATGGACCCACCCTATCGCGTATTGTGCTTCCGGTGCGATTGACGTGTTGGTGTATCTGCTCAACACGTAATTGAACGATGTCAGTGCGGAATCGTTCTGACCAAGTTTGAAATGGGTCTGGCCGAGCTGATACCAGGCATAGGCTGAGGAAGTGTCGCTCTGGAATCTGGCGGCCGCATCGGTGTAGACTCCAAGCGCTCTCTGGTAGTCCTGGTAATAATAAAAACAGTCACCAAGTCTGAAATAAGCATCAGTCAGTAGTGGCGAGTCCGGATAAGTGTCTATGAATTTCTGAAAGGCCTGCGCCGCCTTGATAAATTCCCTTGAGAAGTATTGCGAGTATCCAATGCCAAGAAGTGCCGCCGAGGCATGATCGCCGGACGGGAATGAATGTAGGTATTTCTGATAAGCCGCCAGTGAAGACCGGTAATCTCCACCGCGATAGAAAGACTCTGCGCTCATGAAAAGCGCCTCCGCCCTCTGATCATCCGTCGAAGCTACATCCAGCGTAGACGCGTACACATTAGCTGCGCCGAGGTAATCGCCTGCGGCATATAGGGCTGCCGCGTAGTCAAAATGAGCATCAACCAGATGCTTCCCGGTCAACCGGGAGATTGCGTTGAGGAAGTAGAGTTTCGCGTGATTGTAATCGCCTTCCGCAGCGGCTGACAATGCCGCATTCTTCATCGCTTCCGCGTATTGAGCCGGAACCTTTGACGCGAGCAGGAATGCTTCTTCGCTCTTCGTATAGGATTTGTTCTGGAAGTAGAGTTTTCCCGTCTCAAAATTGACGACGGCTAGTTTCTCGGGATTCCGGGTCGATTTCGCCAAATTGTTCACCTCTATTTCCGCAGAATCCGGAAAACCTGCAGCCTGGTACGCCCTTCCCGTTTCAATTCTTGAATCGAAATATACCGGGCTATCGGGACTCACTTCTCTCAACAGCTGTAATGCTCTCCCCGCTCCCTCTTTGCTTGCCAACAGAAGCTTAGAGAGAAGCACGCGCACTTCGGATGAATGGTCGCCGGTCGGAAATCTGTTCATGTAGTCCGAATATGCGGCTGTTGCGCTGTCGTTCATACCGAGCGCGCTATAAGCCTTCCCTTCGAAGTACAGCGCAGGTTCCATAACCTGGCCGCCTGTTGAGAGACTCATTGCCCGACTCAGTTCTGCGACCGCCAAGCTGTCGTTTCCAAGAAAGAAGTCACATTCTCCCATCTTCTCAGTCGCATCGGCGCTCAGCTTAGAATCCGGATAGGACACGATAAGATTCTCGAAACCCTTCTTGCTCTCGTCGAAGTTTCCGAGCTTTCCGTAAGACCAAGCAGCTCCGTACATCGAGTAGTCGGCAAAACCAGATTTGCCGTATCCCTGGTAACAGAGATCGAAATATTTTATGGCGTTGTTGTAGTCTTCCCTCGCCACGAACAATTCACCCAGCTTGTAAGCGGCTTCTCCCTTCACATCGTTGTCGTCCGAATTTGAAAGCACGTTCTTCAACAGCTTCTCGGACTTACTCAACTGGTTAATCTGCAGATATATCTCTCCGGTTCGGAGTTCGGAACGCGTAAAGTAACTGGAGCCCGGGTATCTCTCCATCACTTTCTGGTAGTCGCCAAGCGCACTGTCGTACATCTTCTCCTGGAGAAGGCACTCTCCGGATAAGAACAATATCTCATCAGTTCTCCTGGAACCCGGATAATTCTGCAGGAATTTCTTGAACTGGTCGTATGCCAGCTGGTACTGCGCGTCGCGGTACAATCCGAGGGCAAATGTATAGTCCTGCTGCTCCGCCACGGTCCCTCCGGCAACCTGGGCGAGGGAGAATGATGGAACGGCAATTATCAGCAATACTAAAAACGTCGCAAGTCTTGTTTTCATTTTTAGGAATTTATAGTCTCATAGCAAGTTAATCAAGTTCACTTGCAAACTTACTTGAAGGACCGCCGGTTCATGCTGCCCGGTATACAATAATCCCTTGCGGCGTATTTCTTCCCGCCATGGCTGCCGGCACCGATTGCGGCCCGTTGACGGGGCCCCAGGATTGGACAAAGTTTGTTATATTATCAAGGATGATTACCTACGACCAAAACCAGCTGCGCGACCTGTCTGTTTCTTCCACCAAAGAGTGGCTGCTGACCGACGGAGACGGCGGATTTGCGTGCAGCACGGTCTCTTTCATGAACACGAGAAGGCAGCATTCGCTCCTCACCGTATCGGCGAACACGCCGTTGAAGCGGTTGACGCTTCTGAATAAGGTAGATGAGGAAGTAATCGTAGATAACAAATCATATTTTCTCGGCACGAATCATTATCCAGGTACGATCTTCCCTGACGGCTACAAGCATTTGAGCGGGTTTGCATTCGACTACTTTCCCGAGGTGACTTTCGATCTTGACGGAAACCGCCTTACGAAGAAAGTCCTGATGCCAAAACGGTCTAGTTCACTCTTCATCCATTATGAGAACAATTCAAAGAAGGCAATGACACTTCGCCTTCTGCCGCTGGTGAGCTTCCGATGGAAAGACGCGGTTAAAAAGGCGGGCGATGGATTTCTTGTCGATGAACTTCCTGACGGCATTCGCATCATCGCGGATATGAACCTGCCCAAATTGTACCTGAAACTCTCGCAGATTTATAATACGAGCCCGGGGTCCTATTGGTATTACGGATTCATCTATGTGCATGACGCCGATAAGTACGCGGATGATCGTGAGGACCTTTACAATATGGGATACTGGGAAACGGAGCTGGATCCGGGTAAAGGACTGACTTTCGCCGCGTCGACACGCGACCTTGCGGAATTCGATTACGATGAAATAGAGGCGAAGAATATCGAAGCCATCGACAAGGTGAGGAAGGCAAGCGGCTTGCCGGCTAAGTACTATCATCTCGCCGACATCGCATCAAATCATATAGTGAGAAACAGGGCGATCAAGAGTTCAGCGATAATGAGCGGCTATCCCTACGGAAGCATGGCTGTCAAGGAGACGCTCCTTTCGCTCGATGGAATCTCCAATGTCTCGGACAATCCGCGCTATGAAAATGCCCTGCTCTATGATGTCGCTTCGAACGAAGTAAACGGTGCTTTCCCGTCGACCATAGATGAAACCACTTTGAATGTCTCGTATGATGACCCGAAGCTGCCGCTTTACTTTGCGGTTGCAGTGGCGAGGTGCGCCGAAAAAGAAAAGAGCATGGACTGCGCCAGGCGTTACATTCCGCTGCTCGAGAATGCTATTGATATTATCGGCGAGAATCGTCTTGGCGGAAAGAGGATCGGGAAATCAGGGTTAATCGATTTCTGCGCGGACATGGAAGAATCCGCCGCAAAGAGTGCGAAGAACGCGTTTGTGAATGCGCTTTGGTACAACCTTCTGAAGCTCGTCGAGCAGGCCAGGACAACAAACGGGTCATTCTCCGGCGATTCGGAGCGGACTGCTGAGTTGGAATCCGCCTATTTCGATGCCTTTTTCGACCGAAGCGGAGACTACCGGAGCGCTCGTGCCGAGGACGGCGTCACGCTTGAAATGGTCATGCCGCTCGTCGTGCCCTTCTTCCCCCTCTCGAAGGAGGAGCGTTCAACCGTGTGCAAGGCGCTTGTCCGCAGGTTCCTCGACACTTTTGGCGACGAACGTGCACACGAAATACCGGATCACAGCTGCAATTTAGCTGCGATCTACCTGACTGAATCGAGCAGCCAGTCGGATGGATGCGGGGAAGAACTCAAAAAGATGAAAGACTTAGTGGGTGGACTTCTGCGGCTTGATCGGATGAGCAACTGCGTAAGCGGATTGCCGAAATGCGGAAACGACCGGGCCGAGCGCCATCCGCAGGACATCTCTTCGGCCACCGTAGTCGGAGAGGCGATCCGCCTGATCAAGAAGATCAATCTCGAATGATGGACGACCCAAACGGGTCCGCTTCGAAGGGAAAGCGCGGCGTTGGAAGCCGCGCGCTCAAAATATGTTAGTTCTTGAAAACTGCGAGAATGTCGCTTCGCTGGACGATGCGAAAATCACGACCGTCAAACTGGATCTCTTCCCCGCCGTATTTTGCGAAAAGGATTTTGTCGCCTACCTTCACCTTTGACTGCAGATCTTCATCGGTTCCCACTGCGACGACCAGACCTGTTCTCGGTTTTTCCTTTGCGGTATCCGGGATAATCAGGCCGGAAGCCGTTTTCTCTTCTTTTTCTTCCTCAAACTCCACAAGCACTCTGTCATCTAATGGTTGAATATTCATTTAACCTCCAGGATTATTCTTTTATTCCAAGTAATTGATTTATTTTTGGCCTGTCGAAACCGACGATCGGCCTGTTGTTTATCAGGATAACCGGCACACCGGTCTGTCCGGTTTTTCGGACCATGTCCTGCGCTGCGCTCTGGTCGCGCGCAACATCGATCTCGGTATACCGGACTCTCTTCTCGTTGAAGTACTGTTTGGCCGCCCTGCAGAAGCTGCATGTGGGGGTAGTGAAAATAACCACTTTAGGTTGCGGTGTAATCATTTTTTCTCTCTCATGTACTGGACTTGACATTCAGGAAATCGTCCGGCGGCAGGATTACATATGAATTCGTTAGCTCCACTGAATTCTTAAGCATCGCGCTTACCGGACAGTATTTGTTTTGGGACAAATCGATCGCACGCTCAAGATCTGCCTTCGACAGATTCTCTCCATAGAAGACGTACTCGATGTGAATCTTCGTGTATACCTGGGGATGCTCCTCCGCGACTTGCGCCTTCAATTTGACCTCGAAGCCGTTGAGCCTGACCCTCTTCTTCTGAAGGATAGAAACGACATCGCTGCCGGTGCAGGCCCCGAGCGAAATCAATATGAGCTCCTTCGGCCTGATCGCGGCGCTGCTTCCACCGAATTGGGGTGGCCCGTCCACGTTCACCCAATGTCCGGACTCCGTCAACCCAACGAAGGTCATGCCCCTGACTTGTCTCACCAATGCTGATTTTTCCGCCATGCTTACTCCATTCATTTCGTTTGATGCAAATTCAACAGGAAGGTTTCACGATTTTCTGATGTCTATGATTTGAATCGGGGTCCCCCAATCCTGAGTAGTAGGGCGATCCGTAAACCTGTAAGTGACTCTGATCCGGATACCGTCCTGCTGAAACTCGATGGGTAAATTCACCGGACATAGTCTGTCTCCGGATTCGGTTTTTATCCCGAAGAACGCGCCTATGCGGTTAATTTTCTTCTTCTTCACAAATTTATCGCACACACGGCGACACCCAATCTGTTTGAAATTTACTCACCACGTATTAATTTAATCACGCCGCGCCTGTAGCTCAATTGGATAGAGCATCAGACTACGGATCTGAGGGTTGGGGGTTCGAATCCCTCCAGGCGCACAGATTCACACGTTTTCCGCGAACCCACCCGACTTAAACACGACTTAACCTGAGGAGTGTACCATGATATAAGCCGTGACCCGACTTAACTTATAACCATAATTTCGGAGCCTTCTTAGTTCGATCGGCAGAATGTCCATTTCTTTAATCTGATCGTCCCTGCAATGATGTGCCTCCGACGTCACAGCTCTCCCGTTCCAGAAGTCCACAACACCCGCCCGGAAAAATCAAACAATTTCCCCCACACGCACGGTTAGGAAGCGACTCCACTCTCAAGGCTATACCCATTTCGCCCTGGTACTCCCGATCAACAGATCACGCCTCTACTACCCGGCGAACCCGGATTTGTTGTCTTTAGCCGTCTTGTTGGAATAGCCCATAGGCTGATCATTCTGGCACATGTGTGCCAACTTGTGAATCTGTTTCAGAAATCGTTTCAAATGACACTGCCAAGTGTTCTGTTTCCCGGTGAAGAGGCAATCAATGTTTCTCCTCTATTTCAAGAGCAAACACTTCTTTGTCTCGGTAAAAGAGCCTGCCTCCAGCCTGTAGAAATACACGCCGCTCGGTAAACCGCTCGCGTTGAAAGTAACGGTATGCTCTCCAGAGTTCTCCTGCCCGTTCACAAGAGTCGCCACTTCCCTTCCCAGCACATCATAGACTTTAAGGATGACGAAGCCTGGACGAGGAACATTGAACTGAATCACCGTCGTAGGGTTGAACGGATTTGGATAATTCTGCTGTAGGGAAAAGCCTGCTGGCAACGGTTTGGGGTGCCCTTGTACACTTGTTATCATCTGCGAAAGCGGTCGATACCACACTCCTCCTCCCCACGTTCCAGCAAGTAGATTTGTGCCACTGGCGACAAGAGCGGTGACATAAGGATTTATTAATCCTGAATCCAAGCCTGCCCAGGTTGTCCCATTATCACTGGATAGAAAGACCCCTGTGCTATCAGAACCAGTTAACAGGCTTGGGCTGGACACCGACCGAGAACTGACGGTGCCTCCCGGGACTACGACAACGTTCCCAAAATACTCAACCCCTGCGAAGACATTCTCGGCGTCTGCGCCGTTTGGAATCGCGGCAATTGAATACACCCGAGTGTTCGTCAAGCCTGCCGCCGTCCAGCTTGTACCATCGTCAGTGGAGAGAAACAAACCATCGTCAGTTCCTGCAAAGAGATTCGCGCCGCTTGCCACCAGACAGAGAGCCCATTTGTTCGTCAAGCCCGAGTCTGTCGGCATCCAGCTTGTCCCGCCGTTAGTAGAAAGAAATACGCCACTGCGATGAGTCCCTGCGTATAGATTTGCCCCTGCTGTAGCAAGAGCACAAACCCACTTATCTGTCAAACCGGAGTCTACTTCTGTCCAGCTTGCACCGCTGTTTGTGGAGAGGAATAACCCATTCTCCGTTCCTGCGTACAGATCTGTGCCGCTAACGGCAAGGGATAGGACGTCAGTATTTGTCATACCGGAATCGATGCTCGCCCAGGTTGCTCCTTCGTCGGTGGAACGCATAACCCCACGGAAGGTTCCTGCAAAGAGATTACTGCCGCCTGCAACAAGGGATAAGATGTCAGTGTTTGTCATGAGCGTGTCTACTACCGACCAGTCTGTTCCGCCATTCGTGGAACAATAGATGCCGGTCGTAGTTCCCACAAACAGATTCCCTCCATTGACAGCAAAACAATTGACGTAGCCGCCTTCAGTTCCGTTGGTCTCTTCCCATTGAGCCAATGACGGCTCGACGTTTACTGATGCCAGAAGCGTTAGCGCAACAAACAGAGAAATGTATCTCATGCACTACTCCTCCCGTCGCCCCCTGCCTTCATAAGAAACCTGTTAAAGAGGCATCGGAAGTTGGGCGTGTCTTTTGCATTACCTAGTCTCATTTCAAAACCATGAGCTTGCGCGTTTTGGTGTAGCTCCCTGCTCGTAATCTGTAAAAGTACACCCCGCTCGGTAATCCGCTCGCATTGAAAGTAATTGTGTAATTGCCCGGCTGTTCCACCCTATCTACCAACGACCTCACTTCCCTGCCAAGCACATCATAGACCTTCAAGGTCACAAACCCTGAAATTGGAATGTCAAACTCGATAACCGTAGTGGGGTTGAATGGATTAGGATAGTTTTGCATAAGGATAAAATTCTGCGGAGTAGCGGCGGGAGGGCTCGTCACGGATTCGATCATTTCTGACAGAGGTCGACTCCAGATTCCATCTCCATTTGTACCCGCGAAGAAATTCTTACCCGAGACGGCAAATGCCGAAACAGCGGCATACTCCGTCAAGCCGGTATCAACAGGCGTCCAGTCTGCTCCATTGTCTGTCGAAAGGAAAACACCGCCGTTAGCTGTTCCTGCAAAGACATTCGTTCCCGAAAGATAAAGAGCGTTGACGCTGACCTTTCCTAAGCCCGAGTCTACTACCGCCCAGTTCTTGCCATCATTGCCGGAATAATAAACTCCGCTTCCCATCCCAGCAAATATGTCCGTACCGGACGTGGCTAGAGCATTTATCCAAGTATTCTTTAGTCCCGTGAAGGTCCACTTCCCACCCTCATTGGTTGAAATGTATACGCCTGCATTGGTCCCTGCAAAGACATTCGTCCCGGAAGCTGCCAAAGCATTCACATTGAATGAATTTAATCCTGTAATTGATGGTGGAGGCAACCCCGAATCCACTGCCTCCCAGGTCTCGCCGTCATTGGTGGACCTGGAAATGCCACCATATGTGGCTCCTGCATAGATATTCGAACCCGACACCGCGAAGGCATCGATATCATTTTCCGGCAAACCGCCGGATTTCCATGTTGAGCCATTGTCGGTCGAACGGTAGACCCCACTGCCGGTGGCGGCAAAAATACCGCCGTTCAGAACCTCGAGAGCGTCAACGTTATTATCCCCGAGCCCTGCACTAGACGGCGTCCAGCTTGTGTCGGTCTCGCCAGAGCGAAATACACCTTCCCCTTCAGTACCTGCAAACAAGATATCCCCGTCAGTAACCATACATTGGACAAAGCTGTTGCTCAAGCCAGGATTAGCTGAATTCCAGGTGTTGCCTTCATTTGTTGACGAGAAAATACCCCCATAATAAGTCCCTGCATAAAGCTTGTTACCGTGGGCGTCAAGACATTCAATCGCACTGTCTGCCAAGCCGGCACTAATGGGAGACCATGATTGACCGCCATCAGTTGATACGTAAACGCCCCCGCCGTAAATCGAAGCACCCGCACCGAAGACTCCGGCAAAAATCTTGGACCCCGATACAGCAAAGGCGCGGACAAGCGGATCATAAGGCAATCCCTCGCTAGCATCGCTCCAGTTCTGCCCATTATCACTGGAATAAGAAATGCCTTGGTCTGTGCCGACCAATACCGTTGTGCCGGACACTGCAATTGCCTCTATGAAAGGATATCCTAGTCCTGAGTCTCGCTCGACCCATGTTTTGCCGGAGTCCTTCGAGACATAAAAGTCATCGCCGGTACCTGCATACATATTTGTACCTGAGTCTGCAAGCGCCGTGATCCAGGTGCCGCTGCCGCCGAATCCTGAGTCGACCTGAGTCCAGGTTGAACCGTTGTTATCTGAAAAGAAGAGTCCCCCTTGTGTCCCGGCAAAGAGGTTCCCTCCCGAAATTATGATAGCGTCAACCCTGAGGTTCGTCAAGCCAGTATTAATTGGGGTCCAGCTATTTCCACCATTGGTAGACAGATAGACGCCACCTCCCCATGTACCCGCGATGACATCCGTGCCGGAGGTAGCCAGGGAAAAAACATATGGGTTCGTCAGTCCTGTATTGACGCTCTTCCAACTTGCCCCGTCATCTGCTGATAGAAAAACTCCGCCGCCGTTACTACCTGCGAAGACATTCCCTGTCGACGTTGCAAAGCATTCGAGGTAACCGCCGTACGGTCCGTTCGTCTGCACCCATTGTGCGTATCCCTGATTCCCGCACAAGATGAATATCGCTGAAAGTGCTAACCCGAAAATGTATCCCTTTTTCATTGCTCACTCCATCCGACGGGCTTTCAATTTCCCTTGCACCCGGAAGTACTGAATCGTCCCTATTGTATGGTGTAGTATAGCCTGTGAACTCGAGTCAATCAACTGCATGAACCCAGCAGTGTAATGCCTCACTGAAAGGGTTATTTCTCTCGCAAAGGCGCGAAGAACGCAAAGAAATGTTGACGAGCGGTTCGCTTTGCGCTTTGCGGCTTGGCGAGAAACTATAAGTGAGGGGTTACCAGCAGTACCAGATTGACGGCTCCGAAGCGGAGGGTACCGAGTATTGAATTCGACACACGTGTGCCAGATCCGCTAAGCAAACTCAGGCTTTTGAAAGACTGACCAAATATCCAGACTCACCGTGTGCCAGCCATCCTTTCTTTGCCCCTTTCCTGCCCCGCCATCGAGTCCAGGTCCAGAAGAGTACAAAACCACTATGCAGAAATTATCGTCGAAATTTGCCCGGGAAAATCCGCAATAAACAAAGTCGTAGAGGGTCCTTATCGACTTCATCCACCGATGCGCCTCGAGCCCCCCTAATTACTCTGGAAGGAGCGATTCCAATTACATCTTGTGACGAAGAATCTTTCCCAGCTCTCATCTACCTCACTACTTCTCCGCTCGCCTTCTCAATATGGGTTCAGTTAGGCGAAAACTGTCGCCGACTCGGACTTGTCCATCGAAACATATTTGCTTCGTAGCTGATACGCTCCATATAAACTCAGGACGCCAAAGATCGCAACTACGCCTTCGGCCATCCAGATATTCGTCAACGAAAACTTGAAAGATAGCTGGAACCATCCCGCCAGTCCATCAAGGGTGGTTTTCGTTAAGAATGAAAGCAGAAAGTATGAAATCTCATGACAGCGGATCTAATGAGCCGAACGTCCTGAGCTGACAATCTGGCATGCCAAGCATTCGGAATCCGCGGCCGCGTTTTCAGGCGCATTTTCCACTACCCACCCACTGAATGCCTTCCTCTGCTTATGATGGCTCCACCTCCGGCCGTTGTAGAAGAGTCCCAGCGTAATCATGCCTGCCCACCACCAGTTGGTGGTGAACAAATCGTAAACGATCACTGCCATAATGATTAGGGGGATTGGCTTCAAAAAATAAGACTCAAGAACCTTCACATCTCTACCCTCCATTTGTGATTCTCCTTTCAGCCCCTTCCTGCCCCGCTATCGAGTCGAGGACCGGAATGGGACGAAACTAAGTTTGCAGAAATCACCTCGAAAACTAGGGTTTTATCCTTAACGCAAATGCATTTCATGACAGCCTCACCGTGTTTATGCACGCCAGCTTTCTAATAATCTGTATCAATAAACCTCCCCGACGCTTGCGTCGAGGAATTCTTTCGATTAAACCATTTTTGGGCAGTACCATTCACTTCCCATTACCTAGATTGTCTCTCACACTTCTAAACTGCTCCAGCGCTGCCTCCAGATTCTCCATGATGTCCTGCGCTATCACGTCTGGATCCGGCAAGTTAGCAGAGTCTTCAAGGCTCTCATCCTTCAGCCAGAAAATATCCAGGCTCGCTTTATCGCGCTGGATCAGCTCATCGTATGTGAATGCCTTGAACCGCTCCGACTCCTTGCGTTCGCGGCGGTTCTCGGGATTGTAACACTTAATGAAATCAGCCAGGTCCTCGTACTTCAGCGCATTCGTCTTAAGCGTAAAATGCATATTCGTGCGGAGATCATAAATCCACAACCTCTCAGTCCATGGCTTTTCGCTGGCGGGTTTCCTGTCAAAGAAAAGTACATTCGCCTTTACGCCCTGAGCATAAAAAATACCGGTCGGAAGTCTGAGAAGCGCGTGGACATCACACTCATGCAGAAGCTTCCGGCGCACCGTTTCACCCGCCCCGCCTTCAAACAAAACGTTGTCAGGTACGACGATGGCGGCTTTGCCATTCATCTTGAGAAGCGACTTTACATGCTGCAGGAAATTAAGCTGCTTATTCGAAGTTGTAGCCCAGAAATCCTGCCTTTCATACGTGATGGATTCCCTATCGGCTTTTCCTTCGCCATTCACAATCGTAATGCTGCTTTTCTTGCCGAACGGAGGATTCGTCATAACAAAGTCAAAGTGCTCACCCGGCTCTGATGCCAAGCTGTCAGCGACGACAATCGTGCTGTCGTCTCCTCCGATGCCATGGAGATAGAGATTCATGACACAAAGTCTTGCGGTGCTATCGACGATCTCCCAACCTTTGAACGTCTTTGTCTTGAGGAAATCCTTCTGCTTTTTGTCAAGCTGCTTCTTTTCGATATAGGAGTGTGAAGCCAAAAAGAAGCCGCCAGTCCCAGAAGCCGGATCGCAAATTGTCATCATCGGCTCCGGGCGAACGACTTCAACCATGGCTCTGGTAAGCGGTCTTGGTGTAAAATATTGTCCCGCCCCACTCTTGACATCCTCTGCATTTTTCTGCAGGAGACCTTCGTATATCTCACCCTTTATGTCTACGTCCAGCCCCATCCAGGTTTCATCGTTTATCAGTTCGACAAGTCTCTTGAGCTTTGCGGGATCCTGAATCTTGTTTTGGGATTTCCTGAATATGACTCCAAGCATTCCGGATTCTTTTCCAAGCGAATCCAGTATGTGTCTATAATGAACTTCGAGATCGTCACCGTCTTTCCTGGTGAGACTTTGCCAGTCCAGACCTTCCGGAATTGCGGATGGTTTGCTGAATGGCGGTTTAGACTGTTCATCCGCCATCTTGAGGAAAAGCAAATACGTAAGCTGCTCAACATAATCGCCGTAGCTAACGCCATCGTCACGAAGAACGTTGCAGTAGTTCCAGAGGCGCTGGACTATCGTGGATGATTCTGATGACATTCAAAATTCCTTTAATGCATAATTCGTCTGCATAGTTACCCAATATATTGCCCAATTAGCCATTTATTACCCAATTAAAACCTCTTGGTCCGCTCCCATTCCGCATATTTTCCTTTTCCCAAACACTTGACCTTCCCGTGACTCCGCAAATCCTTCAATACTCGGCGAATCATATCGACACCAACGCCGGGTACTTTCTTCTGGAGGTCGACCACGCGGAAGGGTTTATCCAGATTTGCGAGAACGGAAAGGACTCTCTGTGTCTTTGCGCCACGGGGCTCAGCGACTCTGGAAAGCTGCTCCTCGAATTCTTTATAGGCGAGCTTCATCATCGAAAGAATAAAATTAGTATAAGGCCAGGGATTGTGCTTTCCTTCATGCCATCCTTTTGAGCTCTCTTCGAGGGTCTCGTAGTAACGTCCTTTGTTCTCCTCGATTATTCGCTCTATGCTGATGTATCGTCCGACTTCAAAGCCAAGATGATACAGTCCGAGAAGCAGCAACAGGCGGGAGACCCGACCGTTTCCATCACGAAAAGGATGTATACAAAGGAAGTCTAAATTGAAGCCGGCGACGAGAATCAGCGGATGAACCCATCTTTCCTTCATCCCGTCAGACCACATCTTCACGAGATCTTGCATTGCTCCAGGAGTGCGGGCACTTGATACCGGATGGAATCGTACTCGTTCTCTTCCGTCCGGAAACTTCTCGATGATGTCTCCATCCTTCTCCTTGTATTCACCGGCGTCCCAGACATCTCCACGACTCATTTTGTGGAGTCGAAGTATGGACTCTTCTGAAACCGGTAGTGAAGCAGCCCTGGAATGAACAAGATCAAGAGCCTTCCTGTACCCCCTTACCTCTTCCTCGTTGCGATCCGTGAGAAGTTTCTTCCCAAATACGACCGTGCCCGCTCTTTTCGAATCCAATTCCACGCCTTCAATTCTGTTCGAAGACACTGCACTTTCGATCAGTGCATGCTCCCTAAGACTCTTCAATTTCTGCGGAGCCTGATTTTTGAATAGCTCCTGTTTTCCTCGCGCTTCGCCCAAATCGGCTAAGTACCATGAAGTCGATGCCGGAATGCTTTCGATTCCTTTGGCGTATTGTCTCAGAGTCATCATCGTCTTTTCTCTTTCTTGATTCTTGATTCTTGCTTCTGATGTCCGACCTCTATTCTTCGCACCTTCCGAACTTCTGGACTTCTTATCTTCTTCCCTCGAGCTTCTGATTCGTTCCAGGAGGACCGACGCCGGTTCATCACTCGGATCCTGCGGCACCAGCTTCCCTTCAAACGCCATCTTCAAAATGCTCTGCCTCAATCGCTCAGCTTGTTTGAGGCTCGCCTCCACGTTTCTCTCAACCTCGTCCGCCGCAGAAAGCCGATGCTCTACTTCGAAGACAATTTGCTGCTGTTCGGCAATGCCACAAAGTGCGAACGGTGATGTACGAACCCTTTCTAGGACAATACGTTTGATGGCTGTGCCCGTCATCTGACCAGCGATCATCTTCTGACCAAGAGGACTATCTATAAACACTTTGATATACTTGCCAATCACGAAATCCTTTCTGGGCTTCAGCAAGGCGATACTTGACAACACGCTAAACTCTTCATCCAATGTATTGACGGCGGTGTCCCCGGTATTCACGCCGTCTTTTGTCAGCAATACATCGCCTTTTTCCGGATTGCACCGTTTAAAGATATTTCTGTGAAAGGCCTCATCGATATAGGCGATGTCTGATAGGTCAAGGCCACTTTGCCTAATATTCTTAGCGGTAATATAGAGGAATCTTCCAGGACCAGATTCTGGATATTGGACTTTAGGAGAAAAGTGCGTCCCGTCTTGAACCTTTTCACAGGCACTCTCCATGCTCGTCCACTCCCATCCTTCGGGCAACTTTGGCAACTCGGACGTATCGATTGGCGACAGTTTTTTTTCCTTGCCATTCTTTGCCCGTTCTGCCCGTATTCGTTCGAGAAGATCCGCCACTGATCCTTCACCCTGTCTCCCGGTCCCCGCGTCCCCCCGTCCCCCCGTCTCCGAGTCCCCCCGTCCCCCCGTCTCCGAGTCCCCCCGTCCCCTCCTCCATTCCTCGGTCAGCTTTCCTTCCACCGCCGCCTTGAGCACCGCCTGCCTGTACCTCTTCAATTCCGCTTTGACTTTCTTCAGCGCTTCGACACCGGCATCCAGGTCTGAGAAGAGTTCTTCTATCTTCTCAACGATGCGGTGCTGCTCGGGAAGTGGAGGAAGAGGAAAGTCAAAGGTTCTCAACTTCGATTTCGAGATTTCCTTGAAGGTGGTTCCTGTAGCTTTATCGTTGAGTATCTGTCTGATAGAAAGCAGCCAATAGGCAAGATATAAATTGAATAGTCCGGGGGGACAAACAATGGATGCAAAGCCTTGATTGGTAGCTAATTCTTTTCCTGCAATCGCAATATTACCGATGGTTGCCCGAGAAGTCAGCAAAACGGACCCAGGTGGGACAAGCCTAGCGGAGCTTTTTCTCAATCCAAGTTCGGTTATTTTTTCTTTGGAAGATATGATCGTGGCAATCCTGGCTCTCGGAATTTCAGTCGGAGTGAGCCACGTTATTTCGCCACCGAAATATTGAGGAACGTCGCGTGATGGTGTACCACCGCCGACCACTTCTTCAACCACATCGCTAATCGTTGCCCACAACCAACTTTTCGGCAATCCGTCTTTAATCATATGTAATATCTGAAAGCCAAAGGTGGAGGCGATTCGATAGGACCAGCGGTGAGTATCTCTCCAACCGCATCAGCAAAACGGAGAGTGACAGGTAAACCATCTCCGAAAATGCACGCGTTATAGTTCAATTTTGTCAAAGCAAGTATGTCTTTCATCACAGTTTTGATGTTTGCCGTCCCTCTTGATACTTCAACGTAAAGTGGGTTTGGAACTTCTAAAGACAATGATGTCTGAAGGCGAGGGACAAAACCTTTCGTCCAAAGATATGCGGATCTGTCATCCTGAATATAAGCAGTACCCCTAAGAACCGGATAATTCCCATCTCTATAGAGTTTGAGTGTGTTCACAGGTTTAATTGTGACTCCTACTAGGGCAGTCTCATCTGGCACGGCTTCAGAAAAACCCTCCCATTCTTCGGTATTGAACTTCGATCTTGCGTGAATGAAGAACTCCAAAGGTGGTCTCCCATGTTGCCTCCTATATGTCTCAATCGCCAACGTCAGCAGCTCTCGAGCAGGTTGCCTTTTCAAGTGAAATTCGCCCTTCTTGGCGTTATACCACGGTCCGACAGCACCCTTGAATACGATTCCATCTCCTGAATCAAGAAACATCTGAGCGGCACAACAAGCGTTTCGTGACTCCCTTGATTTCAAGTCGACTTTATAAGCCAATCCCACGTAGCATACACCCTCGCGGACGCTGAATAACTTCCACGGCCGACCGCCAACCTTGTAGAAAGTTGCAGTCGAGAGGTTCCAAGCCACTTCAGCCTTCAATTTCCCTATCTGCCTGATCGGCCGATTGAAATTATTAAGATAATCTTCAGGTTTTAGCGTACTCTCCCTTACGATTTGAGTCGGTACGGTATAAGGCAACAGCTTAGCCTTAAGTTGATTTCTGAAATCGACATCATATCTGTAAGGCGCGACCTCATCCTCTATTTCCTTGAACAATGACGGAGCATTTACAAACTCTTTGGCGCTTGACTGACTTGTTCTCCTACTTGAAGACACGCGACCAATCGGTAGTGATGACTTCGGTCTGCAATATACGTAAACCTCGTCCGGTATGATGACGAACCAAATATCACATTTCACGTCTTCGTTCTTTATTGTATCAATGATCTCCCACGCAAATACATCAACGGTTCCAAAGACTCTGTAATGACTATCTTCATGGAACAAATGGACATTAAGTACCTGCGGGTCAATTGTTCTTTTCACCAATCGAGAAGGTAGCCACTTTAGTCCAAATACATTTTCAAAACCTGGGAATGAAGGTCTCGAGGTTTCGCTCTTCTCGTTACGAGTTATACTTTGAATCTCCTCTAGCCACTGCTCAAATTTGCGGATACCAACTGCGGTGCCTACTACCCCGCAGGTTATTCCGTAAGGTTTTAGTTCATCCAAAGGTCCAAATAATGTGAGCCCATCGCGTGGGTCCCAGGTCTCCTGGTTGTGTCCGAAAACTATCTGAGGTTCATCTATGTGAATGAGCCTTAGATTCATTTCTAATCTTGATCTCCTACTTCAGCTTCCTCAGTGCCCTCATTCAGATCTTCGGACTCCTCGTCAGAGCTGATAATATTCCGGTCTTCCTTGCGAGGTTCGGAATAAGAAAGATAGCTGAGGCAAGAAATCGGTTCTGTGGCGATTTCGCAAGATTCTTCCGATCCAAGAGGTAGAACAACTTTGTTGGCTTCCCCCCCAACCAGCTTCATGAGCCTGAGCAGTCTCTCCCTCCAGTCAGAATTCCACCACCCCTTACCTTGTTTTCGTCTGGCTTTATGCTGAATGGAACTAGACTTGATGATTTCCTGGCCGTCTGAAGTAAAGACAATGTGCGATCTGACCGATATGGCAGGTTGCGGATAGAGTTTTGTGGAACCACTCACTGCAAAGTGCCAATACCTCTCGCCAAGTGTGCCGACCAGTTTTATCCGCCCAACTCTGTCTGTCTTGTTGAAGCCATGCTGCAACCAGTAAGCAGTTTTTCCATTGGCCATTGAATACAACCGCAGACCCAGCAAGGGCATGGTCTTGTCGAACGATCTATTTATCAACTCTATAATGACTCTTCGTGCTTCCCAGGCAGGAATTAGATCGTCGGTGAGTCTCTCGTTGATAATGTCTTCGACTAAAAGCGATATTGTCTTATTCGGATTGTATGTGGTCGTCTTAGGTAGTTCCTCCAAAAAGTCGTAGCACCAAGCAAAGGTCACCAAATAGTCGCCATATTCCCTTGCTGGATATTTCAATGTATCAAAAGGTATCCTATCATACCGAATTTGTTTCTTAAACATGTGGAAGTTTAGCTTGTCGGGCATTTTCAAAATTGGGAACCAGTTCGTCAAGAGAATTTCTTCCTTTTGAATCAGCCCGATATTCGCGGGGTGTTTAGAGTGCCACCATTCCTTTACTTGCGCTGGACCTTCTGAAACTGGTTTGTTGACTTTATCATCATCCAATTTGTCTACAAGTTGTCCCAGACCGTGAGACCACCCTTGGACGAACGGGATAGAGTTGAGACGCATTAGGTCAATATTGACATCGTCGTGGGACAGAGTCTTGTCGACATGCAGCGGGATTATGAAATCCTTGAAGCCCTTTGCCACTTTTTGAGCTAAAGCGAGTTCTTTCAGAGTCCCGCTCTTATGGTTTGACGCCTTTGAAAGGACGTACAGGTACTTTATTGTGTCGTTTCGTAAAACTGGTTCAATTACTTCCCAAAAATCTTCGCCCCCTTTTAAGTTCATTATGTCACACCACACTACGTAACCCAACCCCATCATTTTAAGAGACAGCCATTGAGCGAATTCATTATCCTCAGGATTGGCGTGACTGATGAAAATCGTGTCTCTCACACCACAAATTCCCTATTCATTTCGGCCATGATCGGTTCCAACTTCTCGCCGAAAACCTGATTAGTGTTGGGGCACAATTCACGGCTGATGATTTCACCTTTTTGTTGTCCCTTTTCTAATCGCTCCTTTTGCTTTAGCCGTGAGTGAATAATAGCCTTTGCGCAATGACCCTGTGAATTCTACCAGCCCGCCACCCCTGAGCAGTGCAACATCACGCTTTGCCGTGCGGGTCGACACATGAAGCATTTCCTGAATTCCACCCAACTTCATCTCTTTTCCCTGAAACAACGCAATAATTAAAATGACGAGTCTCTGAAGAATGGGGTCATCAATGGTGCCACCAACGGTGACATGAATGGTGTCACGAACACTCTCAGCAACAGCATCCTCAACGGCATCAAGAACACCCTCACGAACAGCATCATGAACGGCATCCAGAACAATATCGCCGATGGGAATGGGAACTCTCTTGACGGGTCTCCTGAAAGTAACCGTAAAGAACGAATTGAACTCGAACTCAGGGGGAGGGAGCTTGGCTTGCTTGAGAATTTCTCTCATTCTGCTCACACCAGTCCCCATCTTCTCCACATAACCGCTGCGGTGCAGTAAAGATGCAATATTTGGGTTCCTCAAAACGCTTCTCTTGCCGAAATTCTCGGGTGTCAAGCCCTTCACCAATCCACCGGGGTTGGATATCTCGACACGATCATCAAATATCTCCACCATTACATTAGCACCGCGCTCAAAGTAGTCGCGATGCGCAACGGCATTGACCACTGCTTCTCTAAGGGCAGCCTCAGGTACCTGAAGGATTTCTCTTCGGCGTGAACGGCCAGTAATCTCATAACGAAGGGGGAGATTCCGCCTAAGGAATTTCAGAGTAGCCTCGATGTTAGCTAGCCTTTCTTTGAATTCTATCCGGTATCCTTCAAGTTCCTGCAATATGACTCTTAGCTCCTTGTCCGTCACCGAACCAACTCCATATTCAAATCCGCCATGACCGGCTCCAACCTCTCACCGAATAGCTGATACGCCTTCACCCTTCCTCCCTTGTCAAAGAACGGTGAATTGTCAAAGTCGTCCATACTGATCACCGCCGATGTTGCAATGTGGTCTTTTATCATCTTAAGCCATGTCATCTCTTCAGGTTTGAACTCGCGCCCCTGCTCTTCCTGTTTTGATATCCAGGACTTGAACCTCTCTTCGACGATTTCAGGGAATGGTACCAGTACGTCACTCATGCCGACCGCATAACGGACAAGTGCAATCATGTCCGTCATGAGCCTTGCAGGTCCGGCTCCACGGACTTTCGATTTCTCAAGTTGTTCGTAAGCGTTCCAGATCCCCTCTTCTGTAAGCCGGTATGGCGGCTTCTTTATGGCAGACGCGAGCTCCTCGATCATCTCGTAAGTAAGCTGCCTCTGTCCATACGGCTTCCCATAGATTACCCGTAGCGCGTCTATTTCATTTTTGTTTTCTTCGATGAACTTCCGGAACGTATCAACTGTGTTTTTCGCCTTCTCTTTTGCCTTTTCATCAAATCCAGTGAACACCACTTTGTCTTCGCTCACTTTGTCGATGACCTGCTCGTTCCGCTTCTTAATATCGACGATAACTTCACGGAGCGCCGGATCATCGAACGGCATACAGGCTTGGGCAGCAAGGTCATTCTTTGATGTTTTCAACTGTGCCTCAGATGGGCTGCCGGTCCTGAATTTGTCCTGTGCGTATTTAAGCTGTCGGTCCGGGTCGATCGAGTCGAGAAGTGAATTCACAATCTGGCTAATGCTCCTCCCCCCCGACACCCTTTCTATCTGCTTTCTTTCCGCCTCGATTATTTCCCTATCCATCCTGGCAAGTCTTCCCGCAAGTGACGAAAGGGTGTCTTCGTCTCGTATACCAATAGCCACGGATTGTATCAACTTCTCGAAGGGGACCGTTCGCTTTCTTTCCAGCGGGCGGGTGTCTGTTTTGTCGGATTCACACACGCCAACCGCATCCACGATTATGAAGCCCGTCTTGTTCTTCGCGTCTGACGTTACCGCTTGAAAATCGTTTTCGTCGATGACACGCGATCCCCGCCCCTTCATCTGGTCAAAATACAGGAGAGATTTCACGTCTCTCATGAAGATCAGGCATTCCAGCGGGCGGATGTCCGTTCCAGTCGCTATCATGTCCACCGTTACGGCAATACGAGGATAAAATGAATTGCGAAAGCTCTGTATCAGATCCTCCGGCTTTTCACCTGTCGTGCGATAAGTGATCTTTTTGCAAAAGTCGTTCCCCTTTCCAAATTCTTCTCTTACGATGTGAACGATGTCTTCCGCATGAGAATCGTCTTTCGCGAAAATCAACGTCTTTGGAACCTCTGTTCGTCCAGGAAAAATCTCCGTGAATAGGCGTTCTTTGAATGTCTTAATGACAGTCCTGATTTGGTCGGGAACTACAACGGCTCGATCAAGTTGGTTAGGGCTATATAAGAGATCGTTGTCAAGCTGCTCCCATCGGGTCTCACGCGTCTGTCTATCGCGCTTGTCGATGAAAAACCCTGCCTTTACCTTACCCCCTTTTTTGGTAATGTCAGTCTCGATCCGGTACACATCATATCCGACATTCACGCCATCGGCAACGGCACGCTCGTGGTTGTATTCCATCACGAGATTCTTGTCGAAGAAACCTATCGTCTGCTTGGACGGCGTAGCTGTAAGACCAATTAAGAAGCTGTCGAAATACTCAAGCACCTGTCGCCACAGATTATATATCGAGCGGTGGCATTCGTCCGTAATTATGAAATCAAATGTCTCAATGGGGATATCGGGATTATACTCTACTTCTTTCGGCTCGCCGTTCGAAATGGGCAGATCGAAAAGTGATGTTTCCTCGGCATCTTCGCTAAATTCCTTCTCTCCTTTCAACATCGAAAACAGACGCTGGATCGTCGTTATGCAGACACGACTCACCGGGTCAATTGCATTTGTAGTGAGGTGCTGGATGTTGTAGAGTTCAGTGAATTTCCTCCCGTCATCCGGTGCGATATACTGTTCGAATTCCCGCTTAGTCTGCTTCCCCAGGTTGTTGCGATCTACAAGGAAAAGAATCCGCTTAGCATTTGCGAACTTGATAAGCCGGTATACAAAGCTCACGGCTGTATAAGTCTTTCCACTGCCCGACGCCATCTGTATCAAAGCGCGTGGTCTGGCTTCTGCGAAGGACTGTTCGAGATTAGTAATCGCTTCGTACTGGCAATCCCGAAGACGGTCCTTAACAAGCTCCGGCATACTTCTCAGCCTTCCTCGAAGTGTGTCATTGTCCGCCAGGTAGTCAGCGAGAGTTTCAGGTTTGTGGAAGGCAAAAACCCGTCGCGAGCGGGCGTCCGGATCTCTCACATCCCGAAAGAAAGTCTCCTTGCCGGTGCTTTCATAACCGAAAGGTAAAGGAAGCTGCACGTGGGGGACGCTTTTGGCGAGGTCCTCCATATATCCTTGTGACTGTTCAGCTACGCCGCTAAGGGTGATTCCAACCGGCTTAGCCTCGATGACACCAACCGCTTTCCTGTCTACAAAGAGCAAATAGTCTGCTGGTCCGCTATTCGTGGGAAATTCACGAACGGCCACGCCAATCGATGCTCCAAGGTTCAGCCTGCCGTAGTCCTGAACATTCCACCCCGCTTTCGCGAGTAAATCGTCGATTATTATCCGAGCTTGTTCTTCAGGCTTCAATATGCACGACAGAGGTTGTGGATGTTCCGTCTGTAGAGACTGCGGTCCAAGTTCCTTTGTTCCTCTACTTAGATTTATTCAAATTTGCCCACTGCAGAAGAAGAATGCAAGCTGTGGGGCAGTTCCTCTATTGAATTTTAGCCGTGTAATCGTGCGAATTAAATGTATCTGCATCAAAGAATTGCTGAAGAAAAGGAATTACCTGGACCGTTGAATACAAGTTCTTCCAAAGGAAACGCTGACATTACCCACCAATGCCGTAGGCACTAATCTTACCTGGATACTTTTTATCGGAAGATCCATATGTACCTAAGGGTTCATAATATGTCCACGTGATAGCTTCGACAATAATGACATCTTTCCGCGTAAACTGATACCTGTAGTTCAATAGAAAAAAATATGGAGGATCTCCTGGCGCCAGATTGCCCAGTAGGAGAAGCGAGCTTCCAATGGAGTGTCAATTATTAAGCTCCTGCTTTTCCATTTGAGCCGACACAGAATCCGTTTGGGCAAGAACTTGACTAAATACAG
The DNA here is from genome assembly GCA_021825585.1 of Bacteroidota bacterium. GTDB lineage: Bacteria > Bacteroidota > Ignavibacteria > Kryptoniales > JAKASW01 > JAKASW01. Next base: position 72,282 of record JAKAGT010000002.1, read on the forward strand.
ATGTAATAGAAAATATAAAAATTAATACTGATAAAGTTCTTTCCAATATCATTACACTTTCTCCTTCATTAGTTTAACTAATAATTTACCTAGTAAGAGTTGAGAGTTGTTACTGCGCCATTGCCATATGCCTTCAGCTCGCCTGAATATATGTTCTTGTTTTCGCTTACCATTTCGTACTTGGCGACGCCGCCCGGCACTTGAGGAGTACGGAATAACCTCAAAGTCATCCCGGGGGATACTCCGAACTCGAGTTGGTCGCAGACGAAAGAGCCGGCCGGGACGGTCACGCTTACGCCCTTCTTCACGACAGAGCCTTCTATTGACTCAGGCGTCAACTTCATGGGTGAGGTGTACCAGCCTTCGGTGACGGGGACTTCATGCGGAGCTTCGTTGCCGAACCTCTGCCTCATTCGCCTCACAGACTCAAGCTTCCCGCTGAACAGTACCTCCATCAACATCGAGTCCTTCTCGGAAGACGCGAAGCTCACCTGCCACCACTCCGACCCGTTTGCGAGACTGGTGAGAAATGCTTTTCTCGTCTCATATTGCTTCTCGCCGTCTGAGTTTATTTGCCACTCGGTATATTGCCCCGGAGTGTACGAAGCGAGATCGATGCTGTAACCGTACGCGTTGAACACATACTGAAAGAGTATGGGATAGAGTCTCGCTCCCATCATGGCAAATGCGTTGGAACCGCCGGAGACCGTGGCTCCTCCGCCACTCGACGCCGCTGGCGGGGCGTAATTTGCAGTGAGAGTCTTGCCGCCGTCGGATGGCATGGAGACGTTGTACGAAGCGATGATGTTATCCTGATATCTGACGGTGATATAATATGGCCCTACGTCAGAGAAATTCAGCGATGCGATCCCCGACGAATCGACCGTGACCGTCTCACCGCTGCTGCATCTCACGACTGCTCCCACAAGAGGAGCTTTACTCGCCCCCCGCACTTCGACCTTTAACGAGAAGAGGTGAACACCAAGCTGGTTGTAGCCGAAGCAGCCTCCGACAACGACTGATAACGTTGCTATGAGCAGCAACTCCCTGGTAAACCCGGTGCGGTGATGAGCATCCATAAACTTAAACATCTCAATTTCCTCCTTGGATTAAAACTTATAATCCACGCCGACAGCCAGGATATAGAACCCGAATCCGACTCGCGCCTGGGCGGCCCAGTTATCGTTGAAGAAATACCTGACACCCGCGCTCCCGCCAAGTGTAAAGCCGCCTGCGCTCGGACTGTAAGCCCCGAGATAGGCATGATTCCATTTCCAACTCGCCACTTCGTATCCGAGTACCAGGCCGGCAAACGGATCCCACTTCTTGTCGCTGAGCACAAAGTGGTACATTCCGGATACACCAAAATCAATGTAGGTCCATGACCCTGCATCTGCGAAATAATCTTCGCTGTAAGAAAAGTAATCGAACAATCCGCCGATGCCGATAATGCCTGGGCCGACTTCTCCTACTTTTGTTATGCCGCGCTCATAATCGAGTCCAAGTGTTAGTGCACTTCCGACACCGCTCAGGCCGATGTGCGCGCCTGCGTAGTTCCTGCCGTAGTCAAATTGCGCGGCCGCCGGGCGGGCAGCGAATGTGACCGCGAAAAGCGAAGCCGCGAGAAACGTGACAAATAGTTTCCTTCCCATGATCTTTCTCCTTTTTTTGTTTCTGCAAATGGTTTCTAATTCAGTTCCCGAATATGACGTTGATGTTGTCGATTTCCATCGGTATATAGTCGCAATAGTAATCCCATGTGCCACCATAATCGCCGTAGGTGGTAACATACACATGCAGCTGACCCTGTCCCGCGTTGACCGAGTTCATGTGCAGGAGATGAGAATAAGGATTCAGGCTGTTTATGTCCCCGCCGTCGTACCAATCATGAACTCCTGCTCCGGTCTTCGGATCGCAATAAGTACATTATTCTGATTATTCACGGCTCACTCCGTTATTGGTGTAAATGTCCAGGTGGCGGTGCCGCCATATGCAGGCATGAGGCAGTCCATATTGAATGTCCCGTCAAGCGTGAACAGATCGGGGATCGGCACGTCGTAAGGTGTATAGGGTGACAAATGGGCTAATGTTTCATAATTGACCGGGATGGCCCATTTCGAACCGTTGGCGGCGGAGAAAGTCCACACCTCGGAATATCCCCAGCGGACTGCCGGGCTCGGGATTTTCAGGACTTTAAACCCATACTCTTCATTTACTGCCTTTGATGGGGAATCATCGGAAAGCGTGTAGACGCTTCCGCCGAAGTTGAAGGATGTCGGCGAAATCGTAGCGGTCCCGGTCAGGGTATAGTTCGTTTCATCCGCACCATCATCTTTCATGTCGAGGTGCGCGTCATCGATAGTGATGGTGAACGGCCCCAATCCTCCGAATGTCCAGGTGATCTTGATCTTCCCCTGGAACTTGTTTGAATATTTGTAGTAGCCGACGTTTCCGTCACACTTCGCCCGAACGGGGGACCAGTGATTTTTTTCCAGAATATCTTTTTCCCATTTTGCCCTGCCTTCAAGCTTATTACGGGTACTAAATGAATACGTGCCGTTCTCAAAAGAGATGTGCGATATTTCAAATCCTCGTGCTTCAAATAGTGATTGTGCTGATCTGCCCAATTTCAAATCCGCAGTGAAATGCAGTTCTTTTTCACCAGCAATAGGCTTATCAGGATCGCTATACGGATCATCAAGTACAGACCCGTCCGGTGCATGAACGCCGTCATCGGATTTGAGTCCATAGGCATAAAGGACTGGAAGTCCATCCTTTGAGTAGAGTATCAGATTTAGGTAAAACTTATTTGCTGCATTCGAACCTACTTTTAGCTTTGTCGTTTTTCCACTCGCATCCTGCGTCCGTTCAACCCAGTACTGTGAATTATCATTTGGGTTGTTGCCTGTAACACAGGTTGCCGTGGAAGAAAATCCCAGATCCGCAAGTAATTCGTGAGTGCTTGGTTCACCGATAGAAACCTGCCCGACAAAAAGCGGTCCCCCGATAGTAACAGACCCGATGGTATAGGTTGTGTCCGGGATATTTGAATACGTTTGCCAATATACTCCTGGGGGAAAGGATGACTCATCAGACTTTATAGGCGGCAAATATGACCCCTGGAAATTACCGGTTCCATCCGGCGAGACCGTAGCGGAATTACCTTCACCGCCCACTCTTTTGCCTAATGATTTTTCGGGAACGTCCAGCACAACAGAACCGATAAGACTTTTCGCGCCGGATGCCAGGATTTTATAGAAGCTGACCTTCGCTCCTCTTGTAATTGTGGAATTCGATAACACAATTCTTAGAGCAGCCCCGCTATTCGGCATCGCGGACTGAGTATCCCCCGTTTTCCTCTGGAATACAAGATCCGAATTGACTCCATCGATTTTTCCTGTAATAGAGAATGCAGCCACAAGGAGCGAATCCGCCGCATGCTGCGCTGCAGATATCTTCTGAACGTTCAGAGTGATCTCGACTTTACTCCCCGGGGAAATTGGAGAATATGCGCCACTCTCATCTTTCAGTATTGTTGTACCAGCTTCTATGGAGAGGGTATCCCCCGAGCCGCTCGCGACGAAAAAAGGCGACGCAACCCGGCTGTTGGTATCCAAAGCGATAACCGCCATCTGGCTGGCCTGTTGGCCGGTATCTCTGTTGACGTTGGTTGGAGAGCTGCAATTGCCCATCAGCATCGCGACAAGAATAGTCGCCCAAACCGAAAGGTATCGTGACTTTGGTTTCATAAACGCGCTCCTGTGTCCAGTATTCCTTCTCTTTAGTTGCCAGATGAAATGTCGCTTCCACTGTTGTTCCATCGGTATTTTGGTTCCACGTTTCCCGTTCATTTCCGGTGGAGCCTTGCGAGGGCAGACGGTCTGGGATGCGTCACCCTCGCAAGTCTGCATCGGTGTTACTTCATCAGAACCAGTTTCCTCGTTATCGAATAGTGACCCGCCGTGAGACGGTAGAAATACACTCCGCTCGAAAGGCCGCTGCCGTCAAATCGCACGCTGTGTGTGCCGGCGCTCTGACGCTCGTTCACAAGTGTCTTCACTTCCCTCCCAAGAACATCGTAAATCTTCAATGTCACGTGACTGTTCATTGGTAATTGATAATTGATCATTGTTGCCGGGTTGAACGGATTCGGATAATTCTGCGAAAGCACGAATGCTGTCGGTACATTGTCGGTCCTGTTATTCGTGCCCGTCAGAATGTCGGATATCGGCCTCTCCCAGACAGTGTTGAACATTGTTGCCGCAAACAGTTTACCGTTACTCGCGGCAAAAGAAGTGACGTAATTCCCCGGTAGCCCTGTTGACCTCCAGCTTGAATCGCTGTTTGCAAGTACATAGGTCTCGTCACCCCACGTGCCCGCAAAAACGTTTGTGTCAACAACACAGAGTGAGGTAATATTCTTAACAAGTTTCGTGTGTGTCCAACTCGCCCCGTTATCACTGGATCGGAATACACCTTGATCATATAATCCCGCAAACAGTTCCGTACGCCTGGCGGCGAGCGCGTAAACCAATTGTCCTGTCAAGCCGTTGCTGACTCTTGTCCAGCTCGTGCCGTTATTGCTCGACATGTACACTCCATGTCCTGTTCCAGCGAAAAGGTTCGAGCCGACAACGGCAAGTGAAGTGACATAAGTATTTGTGTCTGCAACAGTCGGCAACCCAGCGCTCACACGTGTCCAGCTTGCACCATTGTCTTTTGATAGATAAACACCGCCGGCAACTCCAGCTAAGTTGGGCTGTGTTGCTGCAAAGACGTATGTGCTGATAAATGCAAACGAGGAAATCCTTGCCCCCTGTTCGATTTGTACCCCCGAAGTCCAACCATTGCCTCCATCCGACGAAACGTAAGCGTAGCCGTTGACGTCCCCTGCAAATGCATACGTGCTGCTTCTGTAAGCCACGGTATTCAAATCGGCCCATTCATAGGCACCTACTCGCCTCCGGGTCCAATTCGCTCCATCATCCGTCGAACGAAACATTCCGCCGCTTCCCGCTGCGAGCAAGTTTCCACCTGCCGCTGCAACGCCGTTCATGCAGTAATTTGAAAGACCCCACGTCACGTGTGTCCACTTCGCACCGCCGTCGGGCGAAACATAGATGCCGCTGTCACGAGTCCCAGCGACAAGGTTAGGGCCTATCATCGCCAATGCGTTGACGTGGTATGGGCAGTCATCACCTGAAAGCTCGGTCCAGTTTGCGCCCGCATCCGAGGTGACGTATATCCAGGTTGTCCCAGCATAGACCTTCGATCCGCTGAACACCCAATCACGTATATACGAGGGGTACCCGGTCCCCTTGCCGCCAAATTGAAGCCATCCATCACCGTTGTTGGGTGAGGTATATCCAGGATTTCCCCAGAGTCCGGCAAAGAGGTCAGTGCCGTTGGATGCCAGTGAAATTACTTCGGTGCTGGGGAGTCCGGCACTGACTTTAGTCCAGTTGCTTCCATTGTCGGTGCTCATGAAAACTCCGCTCCCCGTTCCGGCGAAAATATTTGATCCGATTGCAGTAATGGCATCGACGTGGTGATCTGTCAACCCGTTATTCACCTGTGTCCAGGTAGCGCCATTATCAGTTGAAAGAAATACCCCATGATAGTAACTCCCGACGAAAACGTTGTTTCCAACAACCGTGATGCAATTTAAGTAAATGTCGTTCGCCGATGTTTTTTCCCAGATAAGCCCGTTAACGTCTCGTGAGTAAAGCGTATCGTTCCGCGAGGCAGCGAAGACCTTACTGCCATTAGCCGCCACAGCTCTAACATCGCCCTTCATGAACCCCCAGTTTGAGTGGGTCCAGTTGAATCCGAAATCTGTCGATACAAAGACTCCACCATATGCCGCCGCATAGAGTGTGTTCCCGCTGACCGCCAAGTCGGTGACTGTGGCTCCTCTCGGACCGATCTGCGCCCACTGCGCATTCGCGTTGTGGCAGCTCAGGGCAAACGACAGGCCCATTATCAGCAAAGTCGATACCCTCTTCATTTTTGGCTCCTTTTCATTTGTTTGTTTTTTATTTTTCCCGCATAAGATTTCACTCTGGGTTGCGTTTCGCCTTGCCGGTTTTCTCATTCCTTGTCTGTATCCCTTTTACCGTATTCCAGCTCATCCCAAGTCTTGAAGCGACAGCTGCAACCGAGATTGTTTCCAGTAAATCGTCCATATACTCTTCCAGAAAGTGCGTGTAACTCTTCTTCGGGTCGGCGTACCCAATATGCTCCTGCCGGATCAGGCCGCAGTCTCTGCACTCGAGCCGCTGTATTTGAGCAATCAAGTGCACGGTTTTTGAACCGATCGGCGCAGTAAGGAAACAGCGTTCGGTATATCCTTTCTTAAGGACGTTCTTGCTTCCGCATTCCGCACAAGTCAAATATTGAGCTTTAGTTCGTATATGAACGTCAATTCTCTGCTTGCCGTACTCTGCTGTCATAATTTCCTGGCATTTCAGACCTAAGGCATGTTGCAGCAAAGTCTCACTCATCAGCGCCCTCCCGACTGAAAGAAGATTTGATGAAGAAAATGTCCGACCACCAAAAGTACTCGTTTATGCGAGGCACTTTCCGTATCAAAGATATGCATACTTTTTCAGGTTGTATTGGAAAAAGGGGCCACTGGGGGATCAAGACGGTATTTGAAGAGGCCGGTCGAGACAGGTCACTAGTTTAGAGCGGAAAGGTCAGGGAGAGAAACACCAAGTAACAAACACAAAATTCCAAACGAGGTGCGGTATCCAAATATGCAAACTCGTAAGACGACGACGCCATTGTATGGGATTTCGGAACTGGAACCTGAAATTTATTTGTCCGACCCTAAGGGTCCCTTCGGGAAGGACTTTGAACGGAATAACTTTGGAGGAGCTTGAGTTTTGGTGATTGAGGCTTACCCTGACTGTACCCCGTTAGATAAGTTTTCTCACCTTCTCGTCATTCTGTATTGTTTCCCTCATGAGCTCCCTATATGAGGAAGGCATATCGTCTATTGGTCTCGTGAGCATTGTAATAAACAAGCCTGTTCTGAACCGTACTATCGATCGTCCGCTGTGCTTGACGAAAGAATCGGGTGGAATGCTCGTCGCAGTTTTGAATTCATCTATGAGATGCGCTTGATCGTAATAGCCGTGTGTCTCTGCAAGCCCACACCAATCCGGGTTATTCGTTCCCAAGATGCTATTCATGACATCCTTGAATCTTACCACTCTCGAGAATTCTTTCGGCGTAAGTCCAAGCCAACTGATGAATTGGCGATCCAATGTCCTTTTCGCAACGTGCAGTTGTCGCATTACTTCCCTTATCCTTTTCCTTCCCCCTGCTTCGACGATTACACTTGTGGCTGCAAGAACATTTTCCATCGATGCTTCATATGATTTGTATTTGATCTTCCGAGAAAAATAGTTATCAAGGATCAGTATTCTCTCTGCAGTCGACGCACAATCATTGAGCCGATTTTCTATGCTCCTGATTTCGTTTCCAATGACGGCGGGAAGCTCATAGAATGTGTTTCTGATTTCGCTCTCCGGTATCCTGAAAAGTCTGAAAAAGCCCCCGGGCCGGAACTTTATGTGGATTACTTTGCAAACCTTCTTGAAGTCACTGACAACGAAAGGAGTCTGTAGATTATGTGGTCCCGTAACGGAACTTCCGATTGCAACTCTCTTATTGTTGTCTTTAAACGTGAAAGTCGTATCGTGGTAGCAAAAATGCATTCCCACGCCTGGCGACGGAAGCTCGACGACCTGGTGCGGCATGTACTCGCCCGAGTAGTCCGAAAGAACCGCCTCTTCACCGTAGTAGTATTCAATAAACTCACTAAGGTGCCGCGGCGGCGGCTGCATGAATGTCGTAAGCGAAAGCCCGTTGTACTCAACGGACAAATCCGTCACTTTCCCACGCACTGAAACGCCCATGCGAATTAGCCTCCTAAAAATGCTGCCTTAAATGCATTCCAGAATATTCGGGCCATCTCTGCAATCAGAAAACTCCCCGAGCACGCGCACCTCCGGGGGAATTTTCCAGAACCGTCATTAACACCCGCCTGACAATCGGTTTAAAGTTAACAATATTCGCCTTAGCGTGGAAAGGGCTTTCGTCACACCGCATTGAATCATAAAAAAGGTAACTTTGGCGGAGTCGGGAGAAGGTCGTTGCATCATAATTTAGGTAACCGAAATGGGACTAAAATCCACGATTCCAGCTTCTATTAGGGGAAAGTGATAAATGTGAGGGTAGTGACACCCGCATTTCCCTGGAAGCGATCATCTTCGCACTTATCGACGAATGTTGCCGGAGCATCGAGGTCTCCGTTCGCAGGCGGGAGGCACCTACTGCCTAAGTTGAAAATCCACGTTGACAGTACCATTCTGAGACACTACTGTCTTTACTGACTCGCTTTTGTAGTAACCGAACCAAGCCCGGAGAATGTACGTCCCGGCGGGTATTCCCCTTATCTCGTAGTTACCTTCATGATCGGTCACGGCAAAATACGGATTCTGCAAAACCACTATCCACGCCTGCATCTCAGGATGAATGTCGCAGAGAATGAGAGAAAAGCAGCCTGGCCTCTTAAACACGTGGGTCTTGCTTTCCCCCGGCGGGAACGATCCCAGGTCGAAACTCCCTGCGCATTGAGAAGGCGTAAAGACATCATGGAGCACGTCGTCGTTGTTGAGAAATTTCACGGTCGTCCCGGCAAGAATCGGAAGGACTTCAGGCATGTATGCAAGATGTTTCTGATCCATGATGGCGTCCGTGTCCGGCGGAGCAAATACACTGTCCACATTCTCCACATATATAACTGCGTTTGCATTGCTCGACCCGTTCACAATAACCACCTTCCCCTTGACATCACCGGCACGGGCAATGACTGGAGCTAACAAGAAGGAAAGCATACAAATCACAGCCATGAGGAACAAACGGGAACCCGGGAATCCGCTTCTCCGACAGTCCCCGGTATCAATACAGCGGGCGATTCGCGCGGCTCCGTCGGTCAGGTATATTGTTCCGGCTTCACTTTCCTGCTTCTGTCTTCGCATCTATGAAAAGATACAAAGATTTGACTTCATTTGGCAAAAGTATCGGGAGTTGTTTCCCTCTTGCGACCAGAAGCTCTTCCATTCGAGGGGCATGGTTCCACAGAGCCGCGAGGAAGTCATATTTATCGTGGAACGGCCCGAACTTCCCAATCGTTGGCGCGCCGAAATGGTTGCCGGCTTGGTGGCAGCTCTCACAACCTTTCTCTTTGAACAGCCGCGCGCCGAGCTCTGCCGATCCGGCAGTCTTCGGCGTGCCTTCGAAGTAAAGATATGAAATCACGTCCGCCATCTGGTCTCCTGAAAATGACGGGAAAGGCCGTTTCAATGTCTTCATCGCCTCTGCCATTTTCCCCGAATGATTCCACATGATACCTGCAATCTCGGTAACACTCTGGTCGGTGTAGATGCGGTCAATCTTCGGGCCGATCGGCTTTTCTGCGTGGCAATAATAGCATCCCTTCTCTTTGAACAGCTGTTCGCCGCGAACGGGATTCCCCGGATACGAATATATCTCTTCATCCGACTTAAGTGAGCTTGCAGAGCGGATGTAAGCGGTAAGATCCGCAAACTGGTCGTCTGAAAAAGTCGGGATCCTCACTCCCTTGGCAGCTCCCCGTCTGTGCATGAGTATCGAATGGTTCCACATTGCCTGTGCAAGCCTGACAGGGGACACGTAAATCTTCATGCTGTCGAGCGCAATTTTTCCCCGAACGGGCTTGCCTATCGAATGGCAGCGTATGCAACCTTTGCTCACAAAGAGCCTTCTGCCGGTCGGTGCATTTCCGGGTTGTCCGAGATAGCGAATGAAGTATAGGAAGTCGCCGAGCCGACGGAAATCCCGGCCTGTAAAATGCGGCCTCTCAGTCTTCGTCCGCGCCATCACGAGAAGCATATTCCGGGAGTGGTTCCACATCTTAGAAAGGAGGTCGTAAGCGTTCCCGGGGAACACCTGTTTTCCAAAATCGGGCCCGATTTTACCGCCGGCTCCGTTCACGGCATGGCAGTTCAGGCAGCCTTCCTTCTCGAACACTTCCCTTCCGGCAAGTGGATTCTCCGGCAGCTGCTGCGCAGCCAGACCTGAAACAAGGAGTAGTAATATGAACGCGGTTCTTAGTGTAAAATTCTTCGCCATACAGTTATCCTCATTTCACTTCATCAGCATATTTGTGGAGGCTGAAGAACACGTAAGACAGCACGCCGGCGAGTATCCAGAAGATGGTGATCGCCAATATGCTGATCCACAGCGAGGCCGTCTGCGTGTCCTTCACCTGATTGGCAACAACAACCAGGTTGATAAACCACAATGTCACACTTATTGCGAGTATCCAGTTGAATGAAAGAGTCATAAGCTGGATTAAGTAGATTGTTCTGTCTTTCATATTTACGATTCCCTTCGTCGTTCTAACAAGGAGTTGCTGCAAACAGCCGAGAACAATTCAACGCGGCCAAGCATCATATCTCCGCCTTCACCGATGCTTCGACACGGCTTTCCTCGGTCTTCCCCGGCAGATATTCCTTCAGGCGCATCGAGACCTCATGAACGCTGTGCTCCCTGCCTTCTTTTGTCTCCCAAATTGAAATGAGCGGGAACAATTTCGAAAAGCCCATGAAACCCAGCACGAACGCGGAAGTTGCCGCGGCGGCGATTCCTATTTCCGTAATGGATGGCGTGTACATTCCGGTCGGGTAAGGCAGTCTCGGGTTCGCGAGTGTGGGTATTATTATGATTAACCTCTCGAGCCACATTCCCACGACGACTCCTATCGAAGCGACCAGGATGCCTTTGATCGTCTTCGTCTTCTTATTGCTGAGAACGATAACCGGCATAAGGAAATTACAGAGGACCATTAGCCAGAAAAACGGCGCATACGGCCCTACAAATTTATAAAGGAAGACTCTCATCTCTGCCGGTTCATGACCGTAGAAAGTCGTGAGGAATTCCGCAAAAGTGAAGTATGTCCAGAGCAATGAGACGACAAGAAGCAGCGTCCCCAGATACTTGAAGTGAATCTCCTTCAGATAGTCTTCAAAGTGGTACACCTTTCTGAAGACGATCATGACAATCACGAGAGCTGCAATTCCGGAATAGATTGCACCGACCACGAAATACGGCCCGAATATCGTGCTGTGCCATCCGGGCTGCAGTGTCATTCCGAATATCCATGCGATGATCGTGTGTACGGAGATCGCTATCGGAATCACCATGACCATGAGAATGTTTATTGCTCTTTCGAGCGCATGTTTCTGCTTCGGCGTTCCTTTGTATCCCCATGCCAGTATCTTGTAAAAGTTGTGCAGCTTACCGCCGCGATCACGAAGGAGAGCGATATCGGGGATCATCGGTATATAAAGGTAAATCGTGGATGCGGTGAAATACGCGGTCACGCTCGTGAGGTCCCAGAGCAGAGGCGACTGAAGCCGTCCCCTCTCGAAAAGGTGGAGAATCCTGTCGGGTCTTCCCAGGTCGATTACAGGGTGGAGACCGCCGATCGCGAGGACTATTCCGGTGATGACTTCCGCCATCCTGGTGATCGGACGGCGCCATTCGGCTTTCGACAAGCGCAATATCGCGGAGATAAGGGTTCCTGCATGCGATATGCCGATGAAGAACACGAAGTCTATAATGTAGAACGCCCACGAGACGGGTTCATCCATGCCTGTGGCGCCGAGTCCGTAAAACAACTGGCGTATGTAGCAGCCCAATCCGAAGAGAAAAACCGCCGTCAGGACAATGACGATGATGTAGAAACTCCTGCTGCTTTCGTAGATCGGCCTGAACAGTACCTCGTCTTCGTCGTGGAGATCTTGATAGCTCATAATTGAATATCCTTCCTCATTCGATAGCGTTCAGGTAGCGGACTTTGGGGACGGTGCCGAGTTCATCGAGGAGCGCGAACGAGCGGTAGTCCCGTGACTCTTTCGACACCTCGCTCTTCTTGTCGTCGAGATCTCCGAAAGAAATAGCATCCACCGGGCAGGTCTCCACGCACGCCGGGACGTAATCGCCCGGCTCCATGTCGCGGTGTTCCGCCTTCGCCTTCTCCGATGCGATCTGGAGCCTGTGGATACAGAACGTACACTTCTCGACAACGCCCTTCGGACGGACCGACACGTCAGGGTCGTAGCACTTCTCGACTTCCTTCGGCTGTTCGTTCCTGTCCCAGTTGAACACCTTCACGGTGTACGGGCAGTTTGCCATGCAGTACCTGCAGCCTATGCACTGAGGATAAATCTGTGCCACAATGCCGACTTCATTCTTGTAAGTCGCTCTGACAGGACACACCTTGATGCACGACGGCTCGTCGCACTGCATGCAATTTCGCGGGAGCGTCTTCGGCCTGATGTTCGGGTAGTCGCCTTCGAACTCCATCGTGAGCATCTTCATCCAGAACATAGCCCTGCCATGCTGAGCATCGTACTCGGACACGATCTGCACGTTGTTCTCAATCTTGCACGCCGTGACGCACGCCTGGCATGAGCTGCACTTGTTAAGATCTATTACCATTCCATACTTTGGCATCGGAGTTCCTCTCTAATGTGAACCTTTCTTACTGTATACACCTGACAAAAGCATGACGAGCTTCATAAGTTTCGGCAAGCATACGTGGTCTAAACAATCTTCACCTCAGTCTCCGACAATGACGGTTTTCCCGTCTCCTCATCGAACACAGCATCAGAATATTGCATAGGATTAACTCCGTACACTTTTTTTGAAGCGGTGTGGCCCAGACCGAACGGAACATCTATATTCGCGGGCACAACGGCAGGATTGTATATTACAAATGCCTCGAACGCGCCCTTGCCGGTCTTGACTTTGACTTTAGTTCTGTCTCCAACTGACAATCTCTTCGCGGTCGCCGGATTTATCTCAATCCATGTCTCATAGTAGACATCTTTATCCATGCCGAACTGCTCGGTCAACACAGGATTTCGCAGCATGTTACCTCTGTAGTCGAAATTCCTGTGGAATATGTTCAGCTTCAGCGAATTTCCCCGGGCATTCTTGCCTGGCTGATCACCCCGCCCGTTGGCCGTCAGGTGATCCACTGTTAGCGAAACGGCGGGTTTGTATTTTGAAGTCTGCGGAAAAGGATCCCACCATCCGCCGTGCTTCAGCATTTGCTGCCAGAATTCGTCAAAGCTGGAATAAGACGCCATCTGCCATCCCGCCTGGTGCAGGCTCTTCTCAAGACCGGTCGGTTTCTGCTGGTTCATCAGCATTCCCTTCCCATGCTTGTACACAGGTTTCAGGTAGCTCTGTAGATAATCCTCGTATTTCTTGCAGGACCAGTTCTTGGACAATTTGAGATCGGCGATCAAAGAGACGATCACGTCGCCGGTGTGGACCGTCGAATAGAACGGCTTGACGACCGGCTGTTGCGTGCTGATAACAGGGGCGCCGGTAACCGTGGAACTGAACGCGTCCAGTTTTTCGAGATCGTCGTGATCCGGAATGATGAGGTCGGCCAGCTCACTTGTCTCGTCGATGAACGGAGAGAAGCTGATCACCATCGGAATGTCCGAAATGGCTTTACGGAGATCATCCTGGCCGGGCGAGTTAAACACGAAGTTACTCCTGTAGATCATCAGTATTTTGATGTCTTTGTCTCCGATGAGCATGCGGCTGTTCCATGATGACTGAGGCGACTCGTTCTCCTTTTTATTCTCAAAATCAGGGAGCTCACGATCTTTCAGTTTTCCGTATCCGGCAAATCCCTTGAGGGCGTTCAGCGCGACAACTGCATACGCGTTCCTCATTCCGCTGGACGAATACAATATCGACTCGTCGAAATACGCGACCGGGGCCGAGGCGTTCGCGAACTTGCGCGCGGTCTCGATAAGATATTTGGAAGCGACACCGGTTCGGCTCTCGACCGCCGCCGGGCTGTAGTTCTCCATGACAAGCTTCTTGAAACCGTCGAAATCCTTGAATTCATTCCCGACAAACGTCTTGTCGTACGTGCCATCGGTCAGGATAACGTAAGCGAGGCCGAGTGCCACATCCACGTAAAATTCCGGCGAAACAGGAACCCATCGGTTTGCCTTGTAAGCGTCTGGCGTGAGCTTCGGTGAGAACGTCGAGAATTCATTTCTCTTCGCTCTGAAGTCGTTCATCGAGCGCGAGAAATAAAGGGGGCTTTCGGAAATCTCCGTAAGCTGTGAACCGAAGTTCACGATGTAATCGCACGATTCAAAATCTATGAAGTCGGGATGGTCTGCCGCGGCGCGGTCGAACGGCATCGACGATGATGAAGCGAAATTGTCGACGACGACTTTCTCCGATTCGAGACCTGCCATCAACTGCTTGATCAAACCGCCCATGAAAGCTGAATCGGTCTGAGCCACGAAAGCCGCCTTCCCTTTGCCGTTGCTCGACAGGGCGTTTGTCAGAATCCCGTAGGCTTCCGCATACGATATTTCCTGAAACCTGCCGTTCACTTTCTTCATCGGAGAAGTAAGCCGGTCAGGATGATAGAGATTCTCGACAGAGGTCAGTCCCATCGGACAAATTCCCCCCTTGTTCATAGGCGAGAGGGGATTTCCGAAAGCCTGGACCGGAAATTTGTCGATCATACGAACGCGGAGCCCGCACTTGCCGGGACACTTGGCACAGGTAGTCACTTTCCAGGTTTCGACGTGCGGTCCGCTATAAAGAAGCGGGACGACCATACCGGGAATCTTGAGGAGGGCATCCCCGGCTCCACCAACCGCGAATCCGATCAACGACCCGCCCAGAAGTTTTGCAAAGTCTCGTCTATTCATTTCCATTTTAAATTCCTCATCTGTGGCAATGCGAACAGTCTGTGGTGACATGATGCTTCTCGTGGCAGTTCCAGCAGTTCTGCATTTTGATCTGGAGGAACTGTGTCTTTGGCGGCGAGTCGAGTGCCGCCATGTCTCCGTGACAAAGCTTGCAATTGAGTTTGCCTATCGCGACATGCCTGCGATGCGAAAAATAAACGTAGTCAGGAACATGATAAATATTATACCACGGTATCTGCTTGTGCTCGCTGACGTATTTATACACGAGCAGTTCCTGAGGCGTCTTCTGCATCGGCGTCGAGTGGCACGCTCCACATACTTCGATATTAGGAATGCTCGCACGCGCACCGAGCATGACGTTCTGGTGACAGGCCATGCAGGGGATTCTGAATTTCCCTGCATGAATAGCGTGGCTGAAAACTATCGGCTGGGTGAACTTCTCTTCTCTATCCACCGCCGTGTTCACCACGACAACTCCCGCCGAAAAGCCTATCACAATCGCGAGTAGTACCAGTTTATTTTTCATGATGCGTCACTAATCTGTGGACCACGCGAAGGCTCCGGACCTTCGCATGGTTATTGTGAAAGATTTATTATTCAATGGTTCTGAGGAATTCCAACACCGCGCGTGCCTGATCCTTCGTAAGCTGCTGGTCGGGCATCTTGGGAACGTTTGAAAATTGCTCCATCAGCGCCTTGATGGTCGGATCTTTCGCCTGCATCTCCGCAGTATTGAGCAGGTAGTTCATGATGAAGACAGGAGTCTGTTTCTTTGCCACTCCGTGGAGAGGCGGTGCAAGTTTTGTCTGGTTTATGCTGTGGCAAAGGTAGCACTTCGAATAGAAAATCGAGCTTCCTTCACTCACGAGACTCTGGTCTATTTTCCCTAATGTCACCGACTTGATCGGTCCGATGCCGTTGTCGACGCCGCCCTTCCTGGCCATTGCGAATCCCATGAGGGCAGAGACGAGCACCGACACTAAAATTGACGAGAATATTTTCGCTTTCATTTTTGCACTCCTTTCTAAAACGCGAACCAGGTTAACAAATACAATGTATTGTTATCGGAAGCGTTTCTACCGAAACCATCATAGTTGGTAGATCCGCCGTTGAACTTTGAATAAGCGACATATTGCAGCGATATCTGTGTGTTGAGCCAGGGGATGTAAGAGACCTGCGCAGTAATCCCGCTGCTGTTCGGAGAGCCGTTTGCGCTGCCGGTTACCGACGCTGGCGAATAGAAGACGGCGTCGCTCGTTCCGGTCGTCGTGAAGTATCCCAGTGCGACCTGGAACGGCGCCGGGAAGTTGTAGTTGGCGTCAATCTTAAATGTGTTGAGAGTCAGACTGTTTGAAGATGATCCGCCAGCCGCAAATGTTGCATCAAGATTTTGCTTTTCGGTTATGTAGCCAGCATGCGCGATAAGTTCGCCGCCGCCGAGCGCCTTCTCGTACTGCGCGTCGAAGCCGATGTCCGTGTACGTGTCGTACGGGCCGGAAATCCCCACGGGGAACAAGCTCGACGACAGTCCGAAAGTCCCGACCTCGAGATACTGGTTACCCCAACTGTGCTGCATCGCGATACGCCAGTAGGGAGATACGCCTTTTATGTTGTCCGTCCAGGTTGAATCGGCCGGATAGGAAAGCCCCTGAATGGCAGAGTGATAAGCACTCACTCCGACATATAGGAGATTATCGTAAAGCCCGTATACACCGAGCCCGAGCACGTTGCCGGACATCGCATTGTCGAGGATAGGCGACCATGACGGCGTCGGAGCCGACGCTGATGACGCGTATGGAAATCCCCAAGCAGGCGTCGTGTTCCACACGTCCTCCATGGATGGGTTGTTGTTGAGCGTTATTCCGTAAAGCAGGTCGTTGCCGGCAAGCATCGTGTGATCCGCATACCTGAACTCTGCCATGTCCATACCGATCGTGCCTGCCGATGGATCGTAAGTAAGCTGGATGTACGAGCCAAGCTTCGGGGTAAGTTCACCCGACAGGAAGAAGCTCAGCTGCTGAGGGAACTCCGTTGCGCTTGCCTCTGCCCCGGGTGTCGCCTTGCTGACCTGACTGAATGACGTCATCACCATCGCAGACAACGGGAAGCTGCTGAGTATCTGCAGATCGTTAGTCTGGTTGTGAGCAGCGACCAAAGTCGGGCTTCCGACCATGGTGTATCCGTTCAGCTTGAACAGTCTGCCGAACGGAGTGAGCTGCGGGAAGTTGTAATGACAGGCGCTGCAGGCCATTCCGGTTTGTCGGGCATAGCTCGGTATGCAATAAGCATTCGAGCTCGAGAAAATCACGATAGCCCCCACCAGAGCCGCCACAAGCGAGAGTGTCCTGCCGCTCTTCCCTAATGTCTTTCCTGCGTGTAACAATGACTGCATATTTGCCTCCACAGTATTTCTTATGAGTCTCATTTGAAGCATCAACTCTTCAGTTCGTGCGCCGCCTGTTTTGCAGGCAGCTTCGCACGGCATGCTGCAGCTCCTTCAGTTCCAGCGGTTTCAAAAGGAGATAGCTGGCTCCGTATAACTTCAGCTCGGACTCGCTCACCGTATCTGGATACCCGGTTATTGCGATGATGGGAATCTTCGGTTGAAGTCTCTTGGCATTGATCACGAAAGCGACTCCCGTTTCGAGGTTCAGCCTGAGGTCGGTTATCAGGAGATCGAATTTTTCTTCCTGCATTCTGCGAAGCGCTTCTTCCGGAGCCGGGGCCGCTGCCATCAGACACCCCTCACGTTTCAGGAAATCCTGAAATGCGAGAAGGATGTTTGTGTCATCATCGAAAACCAAAACTTTAGGTCTGTGTGTCATGATGCTACAGCATTCGGGACTAGAGCGGCAAAGGGTGTGCCACCAACTTCGTTTTGGAAATACGTCTAATCCGTAAGATTATGGAAGGATGTGAAGCTGGAATCCGCTAGGAGTGACAAGCGGCGCTTGTCGCGTGTAAAATAAAAATGTCAGGCTCTAGGTTTAACCTTTCGAAGGTCTCGAGAACCTTCGCAAGGTCATGGCTGAAACTACGCCACTCCGGCGGCAAGCGTCGGGTGCACGAGCGGCAGGATTATCCTGAACTTAGTACCGGCGCCGGTACTGCTCTCGACCATGATGATTCCCCCGTGTCCATTGACGACGCGTTTCGCCATGGAGAGACCCAGGCCGGTGCCGTTCAGCTTCGTCGTGAAGAACGGGTCAAATATCTTCGACAGATTCCCCTTCTCGATTCCCGGGCCGGTATCGCTTATTTCTATCTGCACGCACCCGGTTCCCTTTTTCAGCACAATTTCCTCCAGATCCGGATTCTGATCCGTCAAAGGTTCCGCCAGTTCAACGTACATGAAATCTCTCAACGATTTACCGAGCCTTGTGGTCTTCGTGGAAATAGAAATCGTTGAAGCTTGCTGCCCGATATGCTCCCTTTGCTGCAATGAAAAGTCACGGTTTTCTATCGCCTGAACCGCGTTGAGTATAATATTCACAAGTGCTTCTCTGAGATGAACGACGTCCAGCGACAAATCAGGCAACGCCGCCTGCAAATTTGTATCAATGCTTACCGCGGCTTTGTCAGCCCTCACCTTGACAAATGCTGCGCTTTCTTCGATGACTTTGTTGACGGAAGCCGTCTTGAAGTCCATCTTCGTCGGTCTTGCAAATCCAAGAAGCTCCGACACCGTCGTCTCCATCCTGTAGGCGGAATTCAAAGCCACGGTCAGCGATTCCTTTTTGGATTCGTCAAGGTCCTGCGACTCACTTATCAGCTGCAGTATCATTTTAATGGAAGTCAGTGAATTCCTGAACTCGTGGGCGATGAACGCAGCAAGCTCGCCCATCGTCGCGAGTTTCTCCGTCTTTACAAGATGCTGTTCGAGCCGTTTCCTGCTTGTCACATCGGTGACGATCTCCAGGATTGCGTCTATCTCTCCGTCCTTTTCCATCGGCACGGCGAAGTGTTCGATGTACCTGTCGGTGCCGTCTGAATTCAACACCTGGTCCAGGTGCACCTCGACTTTCCCAGTTTGAATTACGCTTTGGCTCATGCAAGTCTGGCAGAAGCCCGCAGCACAGAAGAAATCCCCGCAATTCTTTCCGATAACCTGCTCGGGTTGGTATCCGGTGACTCTCGCGAAAGCCGCACTGACTGTCTGTATCCTCAGTTTCTTGTCGAGAACGAGGAGCGCGCTCGGCACATTATCGAGTATCGTTTGCAGCTTCGATTTCTCATCCGAAAGCTCCTTCGTCCGTTCGGCCACCGTTCTCTCAAGACTTGCCCTGTGGTTTTGGAGCTCCTTATCACGGACCATAAGCGACTCTGCCATCGTGTTTAATTGGTCCGCGAGCTTCTCTATCTCGTCGCGTGTCTCGATCTTGAGCCGATGCTTATAGTTTCCGCTTGATATGATCTCTGCCCCTCTCCTCATTTCCCCGATCGGTTTTGTGAATTGTCGTGTCGCAAGAAGGCTGAGCGTCACGGACAAAATCAGGAAACCGACAATCGCTCCACCGAACGCGAAGGTCGCAGAGTAGACGGGTCCCATCAGAACTTCCTTCGGCATCGCCTCGACGACGAACAAAGGCATGGAGAAAGCCGCTTCGATGTCCTGTCCACCGGCTGTGTGGACATTCGGGAAAAGCGGTGCGTATGAGACCACTTGCTTTATACCGCTGGATATGATTCCGCTTTTGCCGGAGAGGAGTTGAGCGGAGACCGGAGCGGGGTATTCGGTCTTGATGTCGGCCCTGGCCAATAAGAAGAGTTTGTTCCAATCCCGCTTCCGCTGCGAATCGTAGAGGAAGTGCCCGTCCCCACTGACCAGGAATAATCTTCTGTCATATTTGTGAGAGGAGTCGGATTGCATCGTTTGGAAGAATCTCGACGCGAAAACATCTGCTACTAAAATTCCTGCTCTCTTGCTGCCGATATAGAGAGGCGTTGCGAAGCTGATTACTGCCACGGGTCTGCCGTTCTCACCGAGGACCTCTCCCGGCGAAAAGACCGTTCGGTCCTTCTTCAAAGAATCGGTGAGAAAGACATAATAGTATTCAGGGTTCCGGCTGAGGTCCTTCTGCGGTGACACGGCGAACCCGCCGGAACCGAATTTGCCCGAAGTGGCACCCACCCGGACGATCTCCTCTCCTGACCTGTCGAGGATCGCAATCCTGTAGTAGACATTCTTCGTCTTGATAAAATCGAGAAGCTCCGATTGAAGCGGGCGCAGCGTTGTCAGTACTTCATTGTCCGCAAGCTGCGCATCAACGGGTCGGAACGGGGAGGAGTCCGACAGGAATTTCAAATCCGTTTGGATACCCCCAAGAAAATCTCCGGCGCGCTGCCGGACCATCTGCATGTCGTTGTCGAGATTCCGCGTCGCCGTGTCCACAAGATTGCCCGCCGTGGCCCAGACCGCAAAGACTCCGACGATCGCTATCGGAATTATAGACAGGCCGGTGAATGCAATGATCAGTTTTGTGCGTATCGACAGCCAGGGGAAAAGGCGATTGATGTTGATCAATGCCGTGGCCTATTGCCTTTTCCGGAAATCGTCTGCGTCGATGCCGTGTTTGGAGACCAGCCGCTGGAAATTCTGCCTTGTCATGCCGGACGAACGGGCCGCCGCCACGATGCTTCCCTGACACTTTTTCAATATCTCAACTACAAACGACTTCTCAAACCTGTCGATAGCCCGCTTTCTTGCATCGGCAAAATTGCCGCCGTCGCATCCGTATTCTCCGTTCGACTGCATGCCCGCCAGGTCTCCAAGTCCGCGTGATGTAATAACATCCTGCTTTGCCATGACAGCTGCCCGCTCGACAATATTCTCAAGCTCGCGGACGTTACCCGGATATTGCAGATGGACGAGAACCTCCAATGCATCCCCGGAAAAACCCGCTATCTTTTTCCTGAACCGCTCCGAGTACTTTGCAAGAAAATAGTCCGCGAGGACGGGTATATCCTCCCGCCGTTCACGCAGCGGGGGTAGACTGATGACGATGACGTTCAGCCGGTAGAAGAGATCCTTCCTGAAGCTTCCTTTACTGACCTCTGCTTCAATGTCCCTGTTAGTCGCCGCAATGAACCTCGCACCCACTTCTATGGTCTCGTTCGAGCCGAGCCGCTCGAATTGTCGTTCCTGGAGCACCCTAAGAAGTTTTTGCTGGAGCATCGGCGAGAGATCGCCTATCTCATCAAGGAAAATCGTACCATGTTTTGCTATTTCAAACTTTCCGGGCTTTCTCTCGTTAGCGCCGGTGAAGGCCCCTTTTTCGTACCCGAAGAGTTCCGATTCAAGCAGCGTCTCCGGCACTGCAGTGCAATTAACCGCGATGAACGGCTGCCCCGAGTCTGCTCCATAGCTGTGGACGGCCCTTGCAACAAGCTCCTTTCCGGTTCCGCTTTCGCCCAACAAAAGCACCGGAGTAAGATTAGGCGTAGTGGAGATGGATCCGATCAGTTTGTATATGTATTGCATCTGCGGACTCTTGCCGACCAGTTCATACTTGTCGGCAAATTCCGCCTTGAGCGGGTCCGCAGGGCCGTGCGACTTCTCAATTCCCTCCAGCCGCGCTATCGCCTCTCCCGTTACCTTCCGCACCTGCTGGATGTCAAGTGGCTTCGTCAGGTAATCGAATGCGCCAAACTGCATCGCGCGCACAGCCGTCTCGACTGTGCCGTATCCCGTAACCATTATGACGGGCAGCGTCGGATTTCTCTTCTTCATTTCCTTGAGCGTATCCAATCCGTTCATGCCCGGCATATTTATGTCCATGAAAACGAGTCTCAGGTTCTCATCGGGTAGGATTTCCAGACCTTTCAGCGCATCGCCCGCAGTTACAACGGCGTAACCGTCATTCAGGAATAACTGCTTGAGTGCGTAGACGATTCCCTCGTCATCGTCTATTACAAGAATTTTGTGCTTCTCGTTCTCCATCATTTTCGACATTTCGCTAAGCTCTGGTGAACCTGCCCTTCCTCCTCATCCTCGACAAGAAAATAGCAGCAAAGCGAGAATGAGTCAAGAAAATGGCAGCGGCTCATTTCAAGCCTGAGCCCAACCCGACGATAATCCGTCAGTGATACGACTTAGGCTGAAAAAGGACAAGGACGAGGCGACTCCGAATGAGCTCGGCAGTGTATGCTTGATTGCCTTTTCCCAGGAACCATTTACCGGCCGAAGCAAATTCTGAGAGCCTGTCGACCTTCCCGAAGCCCCTCTTCTCATAAAGGTCCCCAAACAGCTTGCTTGGTTGAACACCATGGCATAAATTCATTCAAGATAGAATCAGGTGGCTTAAAGGATGAACGGATGTCGTGCGCTGTTCCAGCCAAAATGCTTGCGCGCAATTGCGAAAGCACTTGCCCACTTTCTCGAACTGTGTGGATCAACCCCGAAGAACGCCGCTTTCACAATCTTGCCTACAGACAGAACATTGGATTACTGCAGCGGCAGAGGCTTCCAACCACATCACCGCGACAGATCCCCGGAGTGATCTAAAGCTCCCCCGTTTCTCCCGGCACACTCTGAGGGCTATCCGCAACGAAACAACAGGGTTCGTTCCTCAATAATATGCGAGGGCTGAATAATGAACATCAAATCTGTTTATGGAAAACTCAAAGTCTATGCTCCCTTCAGGCTGGCCGACTCTTTCTTCAGCAAGTCCGATCAAAAGCTGTCCGCCTTGAAATTTCCCCTCCCTCCTCTACTCAGAAAATCGAGAGTGATTGCAGGCTCTTTCATACTCGTTCTCCTGATCCTGTTTTTCTCGGTCCATTCCTTTTCTTCGTCTCTGTCGAACGTGCCGACATACCGGGTGAAGAATGATAATTTCGTCGTGTCGATAACGGAGAGCGGGGAGATAAGGGCGAAGAACGCTACATCGATTGTCACTCCCGGCGTGAGGGGGAACATGAAGATTGTCTACCTTATTCCGGAGGGAACGTACGTGCATGCGGGCGACGTTGCAGTCAGGTTCGATCCGACCGAGGCCATGACAAACCTTAAGGACGCGCAATCGAGGCTCGAGATCGCAATCTCAGACAAGGCGAAGCTTGCCGCGGACCAGAAGTCGCAGCTGACCAACCTCGAATCGGCGCTCAAAGAAGCCCGGCTTTCTTTCGAGCTCTCGAAGCTGAACCTCGAACAGATGAAGTTCGAAGCCGAGATAAAGCAGCAGCAGTCCAAGCTCGAGCTCGAGAGAAACCAGCTTAACCTGACGAAGGCACAGCAGGAACTCGAATCTCAGAAGATTATTCAGAGGTCCGAGATGGGCAAAACCGATATCCAGGTCGAGCAGGCAAAAGCCACGCTCGACAAAGCGAAGAGAGATCTCGATGCGCTCACGCTGAAGGCTCCGAAGGAGGGGCTGGTCGTCTATGAGACGAACTGGAGCACCGGCAGAAAGATCATGATCGGCGACACCCCATGGCCCGGCATGCCGCTCGTCAGTCTTCCCGATCTCTCGGCAATGCAAAGCATGACATACGTGAACGAAGTCGACGTCAGCAGAGTCAGCGCGGGACAGAAAGTCCTGGTGAAGCTGGATGCGTTTCAGGACAGCACATTCACAGGCGTAATCTCATCCGTTGCATCGCTGGGAAGAACCAAGGACAGGACTTCGACCATAAAGGTCTTCGAAGTCGACGTCGATGTCCTGTCGCAATCGCCCATACTGAAACCCGGGATGACCACGATGCTGTACAAAATGGAGCCTTCGCCGCCGAACACGTCCGGCGTGACTTACTATTTCCCCGGGATGCAGCAGCCGGCCAATGTAATCGACAGGAATTCTGTCGATGAGCTGACCGCCAAGGTAAGCAACTCCGACCATGTAAACGTAGACGCGTATCTCGTCGCCAAAATCCTCGAAAGAAAGCATTACGGCATAATAGATTACGAGTTAATCCTGCCCGAGGCGCTGCTGGCACAGAAGCAGAAAACCCAGAGGATATTCAACATAGTCATGGGTGCAATCGCCGGGATATCCCTCCTCGTCGGGGGAATCGGGATAATGAACATCATGCTGGCCAGCATACTGGAGCGGACGAGAGAAATAGGCCTGCGGAGGGCTGTGGGCGCTACAAAGAACGATGTGCTCAGCCAATTCATTTACGAAGCGTTGACAATAAGCGTCGCGGGCGGGTTGACCGGAATCGTCGTCGGCTTCATCCTGACTTCCCTGATTTCGACTTACGCCGATTGGAAGACGATCATTTCCCTGTATTCCATCCTGCTCGCCTTCGTCATTTCGGTTACAACCGGCTTGATCTTCGGAATCTATCCCGCCAAGCAGGCGGCAGACAAGAATCCGATCGACTCTCTAAGGTATGAATGAAAAACATTAGCTGGGAGCGGGGAGAAAAATGAAATTCATCACTAAGATATTCCTATCGTGTCTTGCTTTGGCGAATCTTGCTTTCGCGCAGCGAGTGCTGACCCTGAAGGAGGCTATCTCGATCGCGCTCGAGAAGAGTTACAGCGTGAAATCCGCGGATCTTGCTCTCCTTAGCTACAGGAAGAGCCTGGAAGCGGCGAAGCTCGGCCTGATGACCTCCGTCAATATGGTGTTCAACGTCCCAAGCTATTCCAGGACCCTGTCGAATCAGTTCAATCCGCTCACGGGAACGGAGCAGTTCTTCAATTACGGGTTCACTACTTACGAAGGTCAGCTCTATTTCACGCAGCCGATAATCTTCACGAACGGGGCGTTCACCCTCACGGGCGACCTCTGGAAGAGATCCCAGTTCAGCAGCGAGCAACAGATTCCCACGGACTACTATTCAAATTTAAGCCTGAGCTTTGAACAGCCGCTCTTCGCGTTCAACACACTCAAGGCAAATCTCACGCGTGCAGAGATAAACCTGGAGAAGGCCGAAAGGAACTATTTAATCGCGTCCAACGACATCGTATATAACGTCACCGCCGGGTTCTATCAGCTTTACCGGGCAAAGGAAAACGTCGAGATCGCGCGGGAGAGGGTGAAGCAGACATCGAGCTGAGCAAACTGTCCGTGGATGAAATTAGCTCACAAGGGAACGTGACCGCGGCAATTTCCGCCAACTACGGGCTGAACAAGGATGCCAACCTGTTCGAGGAAATCTATCATAACTTCGCCGGGAGCAGGAGCGTTACGTTTACCGTAAAGGTCCCGGTCCTCGACTGGGGGGAGAACCGCCGGCAGGTAGAATCGGCGGAAGCATCTCTTCAGCAGTATGAGCTCACCTATGAAAACGACAAGCAGCAGATAGAGAAGGAAACGATTGAAATTGTGAACCGTATCAACTTCGCCAGGGCGAGAGTTGAGGCGCTGAGCAAGAGCGTGGCCGTGGCACAGAAAAGCTATGATATAAGTATTCAGAGGTTCCGGGCAGGCACCATCACGAGTTCCGATCTTCAGCAGATGCAGCTCCGGCTGACAGACGCCAAGACGAGCAGTCTCAACGCGCTTATCGATTACGAACTTGCATTAGCCGACCTGAAGCGGAAGACACTCCACGATTTCGAGGAGTAACGGCCTTTCGGAGACACCAGTGAGTTCGACTAGTTTTGAGGCGCCGGCGCCACCTGGTATTGTTCCAATTTCCCGTCGGGCATCTGGTACGTCCACACCCGAAGCGTGCGGGTCTTGAATACGACACGGAACGCGCGCTCGAGCATCCCGCCCCGCTCCGACTGCCCTGTCTGAACAAAAGTTTCAGGCTCGCCCAGCGGGCCGAGGCTCGATTGAAAATCTTTCAGCGCCTGATCACTGAAATAGAAATTCGCGTCCGGCGTGAACAGCGAACGGTCGATCGTTCCCTTCTGCAGGCCGGCAAAGATCTTGCGCGCCTGCTCCGTCCGCGTCTCGGTCTGCGCATCCTGTGTCTTGAATAGGAGATGTGCAATCCTGTTCCCGATGGCGCCGGCCGCGGACGACGCGTCCTGGTTCGTCAGTACGACTACCGCCGCGCTGTCGTCCGGGAAAACCGCGTTGTAGGCCGTGAAGCCCGATACCTCGCCGCTGTGGGATATCATTCGATGGCCGTCCATCATCCCTACTTCCACGCCAAGCCCGTAATGCGTCCCTACTCCATTCTTGAGCAGCACTTCTGTCTCGAGCTGCCTGTAGGACTCCCTGCTGAGTACGCTCTCTTCTATCATCGAAATATCCCATCCGGCAAGATCGCCCGCGGTCATTGCCAGCTCTCCTGCACCTGCCATCCAGCCCGGGCCCTCGTCAGGAGCGATGCGAAGCGGCCCCAGGCCGTACTCCGTATATCCTGCCGGATCTTCGGCTGTCATCTTTCCCTTGTCGAAGTCGACGGCGCTGCTGAGCCCGAGCGGCTTGAGGATGTTCTCGTGCAGGAACTTGAAGAAGGGTTCGCGGGTAATCTTCTCGACAATTTGCGCCGCAATGACGAAGTTCGTGTTGCTGTACTGCCACCTCGTGCCCGGCTGGAAATCGAGCGGCTTCTTCGCCCACCGGTCGAGGATTTCCTGGGGCGGCATCGGCTTCAACATCATCGGCGGTACATAGTCCTGCGGCCAGAAGTCCTGGTAACCGGAGGTATGCGAGAGTATCTCCCTAACCGTGACCTTGTTCGCCTCCGTCAAATCAGGCAGCCACATGGAAATCGGGTCGTTCAGCGAGAGCTTTCCTTCCTGTTCCAGCAGAAGTATGCAGGCGGCCGTGAATTGCTTGCTTATCGAGCCGATTGCATAACGCATGTCCGGTTTCGCAGGCATCGGCGGGTCGAGTCTCGCATAGCCATAAGCCTCGGCATACTCGATCCGCCCGTGCAGGACGACCGCAATGGAAGCGCTTGGTGTTCCGGTTCTCCTGAGTACCTGAGCTGCCACGGTGTCCACTTTTGCTTGAAGTGAGTTCGGCGAAGACATGTCCTGGCCTGATGCAGCCTGAGAACATGAAACAATCAGCGTAAGCCCAAGCAGGATTAGGGACTTCGCGCTCATCTTGACCGATGCAGAATGCGTCATTCTATAACTCATTGTTAACCTCCTCATTATTAAGTGTGCCCCCATGTACGTACGTCAGAAGGTAAAGAGTATAACGGTTCATTGCAGCTCCGGATTTTCCTAACGTTACCCCATTCTCACTGAATTTGCAACAGGATAAGATGCGGAAGATGGCACTAAGACGGCATACAGGTGCGAATGAAAATCGAAGACGGAGTTTACGACGGGCGCGGATGCAGGTACTTCCGTGGCGCAGATTCGCTTGTGACGGATGGAAATACTTCGTGCCATTTCGTTTCTTGCGTCTGCCCGGCTCTTATCAGAACAACCTGTCTCCGATGGTTAACTCTTCCAGTATTTGTTCTTGTGCGTGTTTGCAGTTGGGGCATGACCGACGTCTGTCATTGCAAAGCATCCGGTCGCCGGAGTCGTGCCGGCCTTCGATTCACAAATGCCCCTCCTGAATTCCCGGCGTCGACGCTTGCCGGTACTCCACCCTGTTCTCGCGCCCAGGTTCGGACCAAAGACAATCTCTCGGACTAGATTTTCCCGGAATCCAGATTCACGGTTACCGCAACCACGCCGTTTGCCAATGTGAACTTCTGCGGCTCGCGCGCGCGCGGCTTGACCGCTGACGGCAAATACCGCGGCGACAAGCACAGCCTCCAACAGAAGAGCAACCATCGAGCCTCGGTTAGTCATTCTCGAAACACCCGTCATGATATTCCTCTTGGTTGTGTCTTCGATAACTTGTACCCGAACGGGAAAAGCGGTTTGATGTTATGCTTGCCGAACCGCCTGTAGCCGACAAGCTGTCCTGGTGTTTGTAGGAACCGTAAGCGGAACAGTCCTGCCATTTTACCGGAAACGTGAGAGGAAGTCTCCCTGAGGGGTTATGATTTCCGAGGAGCACGTCTGCAATCGCAGCAAGTGCCAGCCCTGCCAAGCCCGAAATAAAACGCGTAAGTCTAGTTTTCATTATCGCTCCCTTCTCCTCGTTCTGTGGACTAGGTGAGACCCCAATACGTTTCCAACATTTCAATAAAGTGACATGTTCTCCCGACAAAGTCAATTTTGAGGGAGAACCGATTGGGAAATGATGGGAAGGGCTTCGAACTACTGATTGAAGTCGCCGTTTGGGTCTGTCTTTATAACGCCCGACCCCCCTGCAATAAGAAATCCACCATCGGAACAAGCCACAATCACATCTCCCGGAAACGGAGCATTGATAAGCTTCTGCGATCTGAGTGTCCCGGCGCCGTCAAACTCCTGGAAAACGATTGAACCTCCACCATCCCCGCACGAAACCCAATCTCCGTCAGGTAAGACCTGGATCCATGATGCGCTCGAACCATTAGGAAGGTCGCTGGTACCCTGAGCACTCGCAATGTTATTACTCCATTGAGCCGAGCCGTCGACGTTCAATTTCGTCACGTCGTAAAACCAGTTACGATGAAACCAATGCAAGAAAAAGTTACCATCTATACCCTGTTTTCATCCACTACAACGCTCCGAAGTTCGGCAAAGGTTCTCAACTTCTCTCGAAAAACGCCGAATAAGAATGTACACGCTGTTCCCGGCGCGGTCAATTCAGGATCCGCCCTATGTGCCTTGAATTGGCAAGCCGGAGGCAATTAGAACAAGCTCTACCAAGGCAAAATTTCCTGTGGACTGTAAGAATGACTATCCTGGAGTAGGACAGCGGTCTTTCATTTCACGCTCTGTTCGCGATTCGCGCAGATTTGTTTCGGGTTTGCATCTGTTGGCCGTTGATTGCCGCGCCTATTCCCGGCATATCACTTGTTTTCTCTCTGACGGAGGTGTGGATGAGAAGACTCTACTATTTTTCAAGTTCGCATTTAAGTTATCAGCCGCTCGACTGGCGGAAGCTGAGTGCTGCGTTAGCGGGCATTATGATGATCGTGCCCGTCGTCACAGCCTTGCTCGGCTTTTTCGGCGTCGACCTCTTTGGGGTGAGAGAGTTAAGCGCGGCAAGCGTTGCCAATGAGAATTCCGTTTTGAGGGCGCAGCTCGCGTCGCTAAACCTTCAGCTCGATCGCTTCGGCCGATCGATGAAAGCTCTCAGAACGAGTGATGATGAGCTGAGACTGGAGGTAGATATGAAGCCGATCCCGGGCGACATCAGGAAGGTAGCCGTCGGCGGAGTCGAGATAAACGGGGACTACGGGGTATCGTCGAGCGCCAACAAGCTCATCACAGATGTAAAAAATAACCTGCAGGTTCTCAGCAGAGAATCCGCGCTGCAGCAGCAGAGCTATGCCGAGATACTTAAGAGATATAAGAAGAACCAGGTGTTGTTCCGCCACATTCCGGCCATCTCTCCCGTCAGGAACGCGAGGGAGACCGACGGATTCGGGATGAGGATGCATCCGATACTTCACATGATGCTTATGCACGAGGGAATAGATCTCGCCTGCGACGTGGGTACTCACGTGCATGCAACCGGTAACGGTGTCGTGACCTATGTCGGGCCGCGCGGCGGATACGGCAACGCGGTCGTGATTGACAACGGATTCGGTTACTCGACGCTCTTCGCACACCTTTCGAAACCGGTGGTCCATGCGGGACAGAAGGTAAAACGTGGCCAGGTCATCGCACTCAGCGGAGATACCGGACTGTCGACCGGGCCGCATCTCCACTACGAAGTGAGGAAGGACGGCGTACACCTCGACCCGAATCTTTTCTTTTTCAACGGGCCCCAATTTCATACGTCGGTATTTTACGCGACGGTCGTAAACAATTAGTCTGCTCGATGGATAGTCGGAATTCCGGGGGGACCTGCCGCCATCTAGAATTTGCTGCCAAAGCGGCGCATCTTCGTACACCGGTCCGCGCTACCTGACCGAGACGTAACCGCCGGACATCCCGTTCTTCGACAGCACAATCTGCCAGAGCTGATTGCTCCGCGCCCGGAAGGCGCCTGCGTTCGACAGCAGGAAGTACTTCCACATTCTGAAAAACCGTTCTCCGTACTTTTCGCGCAATGAATCCCAGCGCACCATGAAGTTGTCGAACCATGCCATCAGCGTATTGTCGTAATAAGCCCCGAAATTGTGCCAGTCTTCCATTACGAAGAGTCCCTCGATCGCCTTCCCCAGCTGCGAGACCGAAGGGAGCATGCCGTTTGGGAAAATGTATTTGTGAGACCAGGCGTCCCCGCTTTTCGCGGAGACCGGATTACCTATTGTATGCAGCAAAAAAATTCCGTCATCCTTCAGGGATCTTTCTGCCACGGCGAAGTATTCACGGTAATTCCTGTATCCCACATGCTCGATCATCCCGACCGATACTATCCTGTCGAACTTCCCGGCGACCTCCCTGTAATCCTGCAGCCTGAACTCGACAGGCAGCCCCCTGCAGAGTTCCCTGCCGAGCGCAACCTGCTCTTTCGAGACGGTCAAACCGACAGTCTCGGCGCCATGCTTCTCTGCAGCGTATTTTCCGAACGCTCCCCATCCACACCCGATATCGAGGACTTTCATGCCTGGCTTGAGGTACAGTTTTCTGCAAATGAGTTCGAGCTTGTTTTCCTGCGCCTCGTCAAGATTCTTCGCGTCTTTCCAGTAGCCGCAGCTGTAATTCATTCGTTTATCGAGCATGTTCCGGAAGAGGTCGTTTCCCAGGTCGTAATGCCGCTCGCCGACGATGAATGCCCTTCGCTTTGCCTGCATGTTTATCAGGAAAAATCCTGCAAGCTTAAGCATGATCCGGTAATTGTGATTCACCTCTTTTCGCAGGTCTGTTCTTAATATTCTGTTTATCATCTCGTCAAGCTTCCCGGCGTCCCACCACCCGTCCATGTAGGATTCGCCGAGGCCAAGCTCGACCTCCGTGGCTACGCGTTTATAGAACCCTCTGTCGTGTACCTGGATATCCCATGGATTGCTCCCCCCGATTTCTATTCCGGCCACAGATAACAGACTTGTGACCAGCGATTCATATCTATCAGATCCCATAGTCACACCTCCGGATCTTCTAAACGATTTTCCTGCAATCACTCGTATGGACCGCCATCAAGTGAAATTATCCCTCAGTCACCGGAAGTGCAACTTCTCGAAGCATGTAAACAGACCGATATGCTTCCCGTCGGCTGTCCAGTACGAACCATGAGATGCCGTCGCCTGGGCACAAAGTTCATGACCTGCCCATTTCTCCGAAGGGAACCCCTGGAGTTTCCCGGCTCAAATTTTCACGAATATCTTTCTTTTGTACATCCAGAGCAGGATGAGGAACCAGAAGAATATATAAGCAATCGCGAAGAAGAGAGAGCCATTCATGTCGCCTGCCCACGAAGCGAATGCCGCCTGGTAAATGAAAGCTTTCAGGTTGACAGCGCCGCTGCCCTGCCCGACCTGCAGCAGCATGATTATGCGTCCGACCAGCCCCGATAGGAAGAACAGCGCGAGCGCATTCATGCCGAACACCACGAACGGCTTGCCGGCTTTCTTGAAATTCTTTATGTCGATCAGGAAATAGCAAGCAGCGAGAAACACAAGGGCCATCCCGCTGGTAAACACGACGTACGACGGCGACCACAGATTCTTGTTTATCGGGAACCACATGTCGAAGATTGTGCCCAGCACCATCGCGGCCAAGCCCGTGACGAACATCCATGACACCTTCTCATAGTCGGATTTTCTTGACTTCAGAAATTCTCCGGTCAATACGCCGGTGAGAGCGGTTGCAATTGCAGGCAATGTCGAAAGAAGTCCCTCAGGATCCCAGAACTTCGACCCCGACCAGATATGGACGGATAGAATAGCCCTGTCGATATAAGCGGACAGATTTCCTGTGTTCGTAAGCACGCCCGCCCCGTAACCCGGGACCGGCACAAGCATCATCAGCAGCCAATAAAGGATCAGGAGTCCGGAGAGAAAAACGGCCTGACCTTTCACCTTAAAATTCAAGAAGATCACCGAGGCAAAGAAATATGCCACCGCAATTCGCTGCAGCACTCCCATTATACGTATCGTCGACAGGTCATAACCGGGGAACCCGTTCAATATCAGTCCGAGAAGGAAGAGCACCAGAGTCCGCCTGAGGATTTTCAGGTATATTTTCCCTTTTGACTGCCCCATCTCAAACCGCTTCGCGAATGCGTAAGCGATCGCGACCCCGACGATGAAAATGAAGAACGGGAAGATCAGGTCCGTCGGCGTCCAGCCGTTCCATTTGGCATGTCCAAGAGCCGGATAAACAAAGCTCCAGTTTCCTGGATTGTTCACTAGGATCATCCCCGCGATTGTGATTCCTCTGAATACGTCGAGCGATACGAGACGCTGCGACTTGACAACAGGTACTTCAGCTTCCGCAGTACGCCGTGAAGTTTCGGTAATCATAAGCCCTCCTGACATAAAGAAGATCGCAAACTTACGAACGGCATGCAAGAATCAGGGACAATCGGGAAGCGAAAACGCGGTCGACCTGTTTGAATCCTGATTTCGAAGAGGCGGGCTATCACGAAATCTCTTCCCTGTGTACCCCGATGATGTCGTTTCTGCCATTGCGAAGAGATGTGGGGCGCGAAGGGTCTACGCTACTGCTAATGCCGTGGTTCACGTCGGACATGGCGAAATCCGAAGGCCGGCGTGTCGGGCATCTTCTGCTGCGTCTTTCTTAGCTTCTCATACGAATTTTCGCCGCGGTGGGTCGAAGTAGCGCGAGCCTCTCGGCGTCTTCAAGTATGCCGATAATGTCGTATTCGTCGATGTACAGCCCCTTGTCCTCAAGTCCCTTCAACACGTGATGGACTCCCTCCCTGAGGATCCTGGAGTCACCCCGCTCCTCCAGTGCCAACATTAACGAGGCTATGGATTCTTTTCCTATCTCAATCAGACCATCGGCGGCAAGCCATCGAACATCGGAGTTGGTGTTTTCCAGGGCATTAACGAGAATCGGGATCGAATCCGGATCGGCTATCTGGCTCAGCGTCTTCATCGCTTCCCATCTCACGTGCTGATCGGGAAGGTACTGAAGTCCGATCAGGAGGGTAATCACCGGTTTGCCTATTTTCACAAGCTTGTAACGCGCTTTTTGTCTGACTATGCCGTCTTCGCTGAATAAACATTTAACAAGCTCTGCTATTTCCTGTCCCATCGTAAGCTTCTTTCTGTATCGGTGCGTTTGCTTCAATCTGCTGTAGCTGCAGAAGGGAATCCAGCCACGTTTGAATCACGGGTGGCACGAAATCGGTCTCACATTGTCATTGCCTTCTCATCGCGCGTCTGCATCCTTCGATCAGCTGCTCCGCAAGTTCCAACGAATGATCCGGTTTTTTCGAAACAAGTGATGTCGTAATAAGGATCGGCATAAAGGACAATTGGGGATCTGCCGGTAATTCTGCATCTTCCGCAAGATGATATTGATTTCCTGCTGCTCCCGGATCCGGGCTTGCACGGTCATCATTGCCGATTGTCTGCCAAATGTCGTCACTTTGTCCCGATACTGTTTCGACATCCGGCTCAGGGTATCGCTCCAATCCTGAACCAGAGTGTCGAGCTTAGCCTGTGCGGCCCGGGCAGCAGGCAGCAGTCCCAAAATAGTCGACGAGTCGATGCACCCAATCCGTACTTCGGAGTCTCTCGGGGACTCGGCAAACATGAACCCGAGTGTAGAGAGTACGACGAGCGCAGAGAGAATGACGGGAAGGATATTCCGATCCTCCACTCTTTCGGTGCCTGATAGTCCTGGTACACGTCGGTGGTTCAAATGGTCGGTTTGCATCGTGCTTCGAATTGTCTCGTTCCACAGGTTGCAAGTAAGTAATTCGCGTTCTGTCTTTAATGGAACATGCGGGCAACCTCACGTGTTCCCGACCGCAAGCAGAGCGCAGCAGCCGCCGGTTGCCGCTTGCGTTAGAAGCGGGAGTTCACCCCTCTTGGCTTCTCCGCGGTTGTCCGCATTTCCGCGTAATTATTTCAAGACCGCTATTTGCCCATCATCTGTATGAAAATTCCTCCAAGTACACTTCTCGCCTGGAATTGGACCTGATCAGCAGTCTTCGTGTCGTACAAGTCGCTGAAAGGGACTCTATTCGGTGTGTCGTTCAAATAATCGACCATCGTGTGCATATACATTTCAAAGTCTTTCTTGTCCGGATACATCGTGGCGACCCAGGTCATCCACTCGGGTTTCGTGAAACTCGCCCGCGAGTCGAGCGGAAGGCCATATTTGTTAAGCTTCGTAGTGTAAAAACTCAGTTCCCGCTTGTACACTTCCGGTGAGAAAAGATTCAAACCGAAGATCTTGTCCCACACCATGTTGTACTTCTCACTCCATGTACCCGGTTTGTCAAAAGCAAGCTTGTAGTGGTCTCCGTCGAGGTCCATCACCGCCCACTTCTTAGCATATTCTTTTGCCAGCTTACCGAACTCCACGGCCTCATCGGCTTTTCCCGCCATTTCGCAGATCTTTGAAAAGCATCCGAGAGCTACGATGGCTTTGACTGAAAGGTTCGCGTTGTGTGCAAGATGGCCGGTGAAGTCGTCTGTGCACAGCTGGTTGGCGGGGTCAAGTCCTTCTTTTTTCAGATAATCAGCCCATTTCCGGAGACTTGCCCAATACTTTTCGGCGAAACTCGCGTTATGGTTCTCCCTGCAGACTGCATAAGTAAGTATGATCATGTTTCCCGATTCCTCGACCGGCATTTGATCGACTTCGCTTGTCTCTCCGCCGCCGTAAACCTGACCGTTCGCTCTCGGGTAAGTGCCCAGGTCGTGAGGAGCGAATGGAAATTTCCATCTCGGCATCTCCGAATATTCGAAGACAGGCACGAGCATCGCTTTCAATAGCTTCACATTCAGGTACATGAAGAAAGGCGCTGTAGGATAAATAACATCCACGGTGCTGATGCAGCCGTTGCTGGAGTTTTCCTTCGGAAAGAGCATCGGCGTTCCGTCAGCATCGGCTGCTAATTTGGTGGCGGCGAACACCTGGCGGTAGGCGAGCGAGCATATGGATGCATAATCCTTTCCGCCTTTTTCGGCGATACTCGACACGAGCTTCCCGTCGAACTCCTGACAGGCCTTCATCAGATTTCCGTAATCGTTCACCCGTCCCGTTATCAGGTCGCTTATCGAGGCGCCGTTTCTCTTCCAGTAAGCGGTAAGTTCACGGTGGAAATAATCTATCGAATAGATCTCATCGTAAGCTACGAGCACGAATCTCTCTTCGACCTGCGGTCCGACCTCGCCGAGATCGAAGACGTACGCGGCAACCGGCCAATCACTGTCCCCGCGCGACGGCGTATTAAAATCGTCGGCCGTCGGAAGCGAGCTTCTCTCGATGAAGGCTTCGCGAGCTGCGTCCGCAGGAGCCAGGACACTCTCCGGTTTCTGATCCTTCGGAGAACAAAAGTACACATACCCCCATCCAATCTTAACCCTGTCGCCCTTCTCTTCGAGAACCGGCTGTCTTTGCGATCCCATCTTCATTACGTCCAAGCCGGGCAGCTGCAAACGCCCCCATGCAACACGCTGACCGGGATTGCTCAGACAAAACTCCGCGTCGCCGTCGAAGTACAGATACACATGGTGCCTGGCTCCGTCCACCGACCGCACCTTCCACGTTATGTAGGAAGCATCTTCCGAGATCAGATCGAGCGAGTCCGGAAGGAGCGGCGCCGTAAATATCAGTCTCAGCTCGATCCCCGCCTCGTCAAATGTATATATTGTTTGAGTCGGCGCCACAATCGTCTGCTTCAGGTTGAGCGCCGGGAGGGAGCGTTCATTCTTTCCGACGACCCTGTACGACTTGCCGTCGATTTTTATCATGAGACATATTCCCATTGTGCTCCCGGTCCAATGGCGCGTATAACCCTGCGCCGGATTGTCGGTAAACGACCAGACGCTGAAGTAAGGGTCCGCAGTCATCAAAGGAATTGCCGGCGGCCTTGAGATCGTTCCTTGCGCAGAGACGTTTTCCATCGACAGACCAAAGACGAGGAGTAAGCTGAACAGAAAATGAATTCTCATGTTGGGAGCGCAACTTCGCCGAATGGTACTGGGGAATTGTCTCTTTGGCGCAGATCAGGGATGGTCAGGAAGTTTCCTACCGTAGTCTTGAGATGCGAGACACCTCATGGACCGATTTCACTTTGGAAGATACACTTACGATGCAGCCTTCAGATACTTTGGCGATTGAACTCGCGGTGCCAAGTCTTGCAGTTGTACCTGAATATGGTTCGAGCCCTGTAGACACAGCCTCCGGCGGAGCGTGTTTCAACCAAATGAGCTTGCGGAAGATCGAATAGCCGCAGCCGGACTCCGGCGCAGCTCGCCTATATAGTATCGTGCCTACGGTATAATTATTTCCCTCATCGGCGCCGCTTTTGTCCAGTCCTCGCAGACTGCAAGTCCAGGCACGGCGTTGATCGTCCCTCCGAACCCGATCTTTCGCACGGTGAACATCTGCATGGGCTCAACCTCCACCTTCCCCAGGGCCTTCAGGAATATTCTAACGTCAGACTTTGCGGCAAGCGAAGCAACGTAGTGGTACAAGACACTGTCCCGCTTCGCGCTCAGCGCTATCATCTTCGTAGTATCCACGGCAAGTGTAAGCGCGGTGTCGGAAATCGAGCTCTGCTTCGAAAGCAGGCGAAATAAGGTATAGCCACTTTTGTTCTGCACGGGTCCGTAAATGTGTCCCGGCGAAAGGCGCGCAAACAATGATCCTATCGAGCCGAGCATGAAGGCATTTGCAGTTACCGTGTCTATGTCCATGTGTCTCATGATCGCGAACCTCAGCGCCTCGTTCATCGTGTCCAACGCGCTGACCGAGTTGTACAGGCTCACGGCCTGACCTACTGTCGTCGCGTTGAATTCCTGGAACGTCAGTCTGATATTCTTCAGACCGCTCGCATTGTATTCATGCATAAAATTTTCAAGGTCCGACCGGCTGAGGTGGACAGTATCCAGGAGATCCTCTTTCATCTTAGAGGCGAAATATGCACGCATGATCAGTCCTACGTTCTTCCGTACCTCGGGCGAATTCTCCAGCCCCAGTTTGTCCGCCTGACCTGCGAGAAGACTGTACTCTATCACGCGGCGAAGCGTGTTCCGCAGGCCTGTGGCCACGTCCGTCACAGAGGTACTCTTCGCCAGGAATTCGGCCGGGAGGAGGCTGTTTATCACTTCACCGAGCGACATCGATATGTCTTTCCGTGAATTGTCAGTCCAGTGAATCAATACCACGGGCAGGTCGCTTTGATCCCTAAATTTCTTCAGCAGGTCGCCGATCTCGCCTGGGGTAAGATTGTAATAAAGTGGAAAACTCGACGGCTCCTGTCCTCTCAATTCAGAAGCTATGCTGTCGGCAAGCATTGTCACCAAATTGGGAGTCGCCCTGGCAATGGCGCTGCCGAGGAAGCTCATCACGTATTTCTCCGTTGCAGATATTTCATCCCTCATCCGGATGATTTTTCTTATCTTCTCTTCCTTCTCCTGCAAAGACAGCATTGAGAATTCGGTATCAATTTGCCTGGACAGAACCTGAATCAGTACAACTGGGCCCTGCCCACGGACTGGCCCCGTAAGATAGCCCGTGTGCTTTCCCCAGAATGCGTCCTCCTGCGTCCGGACCAGTTCGCCAAAGACGACATGCCCCGTGTCAGCGGGCACATGCCTTGCCGCGGCCAAGCTGTCGATCTTCGACGGATCGGCGTGGGAACATTCCTCATGGAATGCACGGGCGCGGGAACTGTCCGGGAAGTAGTAAACCCGAATGAAGTAGCGATAGGCGGCATTCTTTATCCCATCCATAACCTGCTTGTCCGTCACGATCACCCTGCTCAAGATTTCTTTCCTGTAGAGAGCATCGCGGAGATAGGTTTGGGTCGCCTCCAGTCTCAATTGATTCTCCTCGGGACTCATGAATTTCCCGGACTTCATTCCCTCGTCTGCAAGCAGGCGCTCGGCTATCAGGGAAAACAGGAATCGCTCTTTTTCAGCCTGTACGCCGCTCCTGATTTCCTTATGCGGATAGACTGTAAGTTCAAATCTCTCCTTGAATTCGGAAGATGTGATTGGTTTACCGTTAATGAGAGCAACCGTGTCGTCGCCGGCACTCTTTACGGATTGAGCAAATGCTCCACTTCCCTGGAAGGCAAGGGATGGTAGAGACAGCAACATGAGAACGGCCATCATGGCCGCCAGCGTCATTTTCTTGAAAACAACCATTACGTCACCGGACTCGAAGAATTTTGGTTAATACTCATTGCAGCGGCCGGACAAAGAGGCTTTCCCCTTCCCCGCCGAATAAAAAGCAATCAGGTTGAGCAGGTATGTCTGGACGACGGGGTCAGGTCTCAACGCGTAAAGAGTGTCGTAACAGCCCTCCCGGGCGACGAGTCTGCCTCCAACCTCCACACTGGTTACGACTACGACACCGTTGCCAGCCCTTACTTCGAGCGCGGCGGGTCTCGATAAGTTAAGGCCCGACCTTGCCAGTACTTCATGCTCACCGTCGATTTTCAGATTGTATTGCGGGACCACTTCTCCGCCGTAACCTCCATTGAACATTTGAAGATCTATCTTTCTGATCCCGCGCCAAACAGGGTGTATAACGTCTGCAGGAATAAGGTACGAATCGTATCCACCCTCGGCAGGATCTTCCCTTCGTTCGACATCGAGACGAACGCCTCCCGGTAATGTCATCGTCACGTGATCCGTGACATCTGCTTCCGGTTCAACCAGAATGAGGACATGACCGTCTTCAACCCATTGCGAGACCCTTCCGCTTACGGCTTCATAGGCAAGGCGTGAGCCGGAGCCGCCGGCAACCACGAGCAGGTCCAATGAGGCGTCAAATTCACCCTCGACGTCAATCGCATTGAAGCCGGGGGACGAAAGGAAATCCGTGATCTCACCGTCGCCGTCAATCACGCCTACACGTATCGGGCTCCCCCGGTCTGGAATCTGAGGCTCATCGTAAACGTGGGTAGTCTTGGTGCTGACCGCCTTGAGCCCTGTCGTGGAATTGACCAGCTCGGCAACCATATTATAGTCGCCCGCCCGGTCCGGGAATCGGAACACGAGGTGTAACACCTTATGCGTCGATCCGTCGACCGCTGCGTCAATCTCTTTCGAAGTGAGCCAATCGCCTTTCGAATTCTTCATACCATATGTCAGACGCCCCGTCACACTACCAGGATAGTCGTTAAACAGATAAACAGCAATATTCCGTTTCTCACTTCGAAAGAAATGCCTGTCCCATAGCTCGATGCTCACCCCGAACGGCTCGAAGGCATTCTTAAGCGCCGCCATTACCGGTTTCGTACGGAGGCCGGCTGGATCGCCGACGAACCAATGCGAAGTCGGTCCCTCATTCGCGCTGAGATAGACAAACGGCTGGATGCATTTCACTCTCAACCTGCGGAAGAGCTCAGTGAGCTCAGACGCGAGAAACGATTGGTGTTCAATGAGTTCATCCGTGGAATAGTCTTCCCCGAGCCAGCGGCTCACGACCTTCTTCGTAAGCCCGCTTGGCCTGAACTCTTTGTCGAGCCACCACCACAAGTACTCGTTCACCTGGGACGGGCGACGCGAGTCTTCTATTTCATCCAGAGATCTGGTATACCCAAACTTGCGGTTGACGAGAACCGGGCCCAGTGAATAGATATAGGGATGGTCTTCGGAGAAATCGTGCGACTCCCAGGGTCGGGTCGGATCGAGCTTCTTCATCCCGGGAATGATTTCATGCTGAACGACATCGTCGGACGACTCATTCAACGCATCCCAGATTACTATGCTCGGGTGATTCCAGTTGTCTTCCAGCCAATCTGTGAATTCTCTTGTAATCTGCTCCTTCGTGCCGGTCGTTCCCCAGAACTGCCACTCGTCCTGCAGCATGATTCCTCCCTCGTCGGCAATATCGTACCATCTGTTGTACATGTGGCCGAGGTGAGCCCGGAAGAAATTGAAGTTGTGTTCTTTCGGAATATCTACCAGGAGTCTTCTTACCCAGTCCCTGTTCCAGGGAAGCATGTGCCTATCGCTGTCTGAAAGGAAACGGTGGAAGGCGATGTTGCTCCCCTTCAGAAATATTTTCTTTCCGTTGAGGAGAAAATCGGGACCTTCGATTGAGAATTCCCTCATACCGAAGACGACCCGCTCTTCATCGATCAACGCGCCGTCGGGCTCGTTCAGAGTCGCGCTGAATACATACAGAAACGGTGAGTCGGGTGACCAAAGCTTAACATTTCGCATGGGAATGCGAAGCGACGCCTTTGACTCAGAGGCGGGAGCCAAACCCAATCTTGTGGACGCGTCCTCCGGGGAGATGTCGCCGGTGACCTTCTCGCTTACCTGTCCGGACAAGACGACCTCCTGAAAGTCGCTCGCGAGGTTCTCAACCCATATGTTCACATCCAGACATGACTCCCTGAGGTTCGGCAGAGTTTGTACGAGTTTCACACGGACCCTCCCGGTGTACACCAGCTTCACATCGCCCCATATCCCGGGAATGAACGAGATACTCTCCTGATCCCTGCCGACCGCGCTCTCATGCGGAAGATTCTTCCTCTGTCCGACTTTAACCACCACCTCGTTTGTGCTGCCGTACCTGAGCAGTCCATCCACTCTGTATTCCTGGGAAGTATAGCATGAGATCGATCCGCCTGCGAAGTTTCCATTTACCCAAACTTCACTTCCGTACATGCTTTGTTCTAACCTGAGGAACGCCGGACTCCCTTTCCAATTATCCTCTGCAAAAAAGGTCCTGCGATACCAATGATAGTCGTACATCTCCCAGTCGTAGGACGGTTCCGCGCAATCGACAAGCGAAGGCACTTCGATATGATGAGTGAATTTTACCGGCGGAAGGTCCTTCACTCCCGGTTCAATCTCCCAGCTTCCATTCAGATTTACAACGAACCTGCCGTCGATTTTCATCTTGGAATTCATTCCTTCAAGCTTCCAGCGATGAGTCCGCTCATATAGCTCTTCTGCAGCGCGAGGAAGAGTATCATTATCGGGATTACGGTAACAACTGAGCCGGCCATCATGAGCTCGGTGTCGGGGGCGTGTTCGCCCATGAGGTTCGCAAGTGCAACCGGTAGCGTGTACATCGTATCTCTGTTCAGGACGATCAGAGGCCACATGAAGTCGTTCCATGTGCCGAGAAAAGTGAAGATGCCGAGTGTGACGAGGGCCGGCCTGGCAAGCGGCAGCATTATCTGCCAGTAAATCCTGAAGTCACCGCACCCGTCGATCCTGGCCGAATCTATCAGATCGGTGGGAATCGTCGACATATACTGCCTGAAGAAGAATATGCTGAAGGCGCTGACCGCACCGGGCAATATTAGTCCCCAGTAGGTGTTCAGCATCCCCAGCTGCCTGAGGATCAGGAAGACCGGGAGCATGCCCACCTGCGCCGGGATAACCATCGTGGCAAGGAACGATGTGAAGATGAATTTCCTCCCTTTGAAGGTGTATTTTGCAAACGCAAATCCGGCGAGTGAATTGATGAAGAGGCTGCAAATCGTCATAAGGCTCGCGACGGCGAAACTGTTCAGGAAGTCTCTCAGGAAATGGAGTCTCTTGAAGAGAATTGTGTACTGCTCGAGAGTGAACCTCTTCGGCCAGAATACCGGCGGATACGCGAACGACTCCCCGCTCTTCATGAACGAAGTCGTAATCATCCAGAAAAACGGTATGAGTACGACCAATGCCACGACCGCAAGAGCGGCGGTCAACGTAAAAGACTTTATTCCTCTCCTCTTCATGCCGCCCTGGCCTCCCCCTGAATTTTCATTTCGATCATCGTCAGTATGAAAATCACCGCCGCGAGAACGAAGGCGATCGACGCGGCATATCCCATCTGCCAGTAGCGGAATCCCTGCCGGTACATCATGAGTACGATGGACAGGGTGGAATCGACCGGGCCGCCGCCGGTCATTATGTAAGGTTCCGCGAAGAGCTGCAGATATCCTATCAGGGTTACCACGGTGACAAAAAGCGTCGTCGGCGCCAGCATCGGCACCGTAATCTTCCAGAATCTCTGGAAAGGCCCCGCGCCGTCAATTTCCGCAGCCTCATAAAGAGCTTCGGGGATCGTCTGCAAACCTGCGAGAAAGATCATCATCGTGTAACCGAAATTCTTCCACACGGCGAAGAGTATGATTGCAGGCATCGCCCAGAACGGATTGCTGAGCCAATCATGCGGTGAGACTCCGATGAAACTGAGCACGTAATTCAGAAGACCGAAATGCGGATCGTAGATGTACTTCCACACAACAGACACTGCCACTAACGTCGCGACAACCGGGGCGAAATATCCGACACGGAGGACCGACTTGAAACGTACGAGCTTTGAGTTAAGGAGTACCGCCGCGGTGAGCGCGACCAGGATGGTAAGCGGCGCCCCGACAACCAGGAAGTAAAAAGTGTTGAACATCGCCTTCCAGAAGAGCGGATCCGAATAGAGATTTGCGTAATTCCGGAATCCAACAAAGCGGGCGAAGCTGAGATTCGCCAGCGAATAGATGTCAAAGTCGGTGAAGCTCATCAGGAATGCAATGACGACAGGAATGGCAAAGAAAATCGTCAACAGGACCAGCGAAGGCGCAATGAACAGGTAAGGAACCGCTGTCCTCGCCGACAGCCTCTTTCCTCCGACTGCCGAACCCGCGCTCTTTCTCCTGTCCATTTGCTATTCGAACATCCTGCCGGTTCTCCTGAGCCAGCGTCTTTTTTCAAGTATCCTGTTTATGTCGGAGTCCATGCCCCTGATCGCCTGTGAGAGCGTGTTCCTTTCCCAGACAACCGTCTCGATCCATTCTCCCATTTTCCCTGTGACCTGCTCCCACTCCGGTATGCGCGGGAAAGGCCTCGCGGCTTCAAGCTGCTCGTAGAAGGCCGCCACCATCGGGTTCCCGAGAAGCGTGGAGTCTTTCCATGTGCTCTTCACGGCGGGGAGGTCGTAGGTGGTCTTGTAGAATTGGAGCTGGTTCTTGGGACGCGACAGGAACTCGATGAGCTTCCACGCCTCCTTCTTCACCTTTGAATCGCGGAATATAACGAGGCTGCTTCCGCCAGCGTTTGCTGCCCGGTTCTTGTTCATGGGCAGCGGCGCCACTGCCCACCTGCCGTTCAAGTACGGGACCCTGTTCCGCAGCTGGTCTATGTTCCACGGTCCGCTGATGAACATACAGACGAACCCCGAGGCAAACGCCTGGTAAAGGTTCGTAGTCGCGTTGGATTCGGTCGGTGCGTAACCGCGCTTGAAGAAGTTCAGGTAGTAATCGAACGCCGCGCTGTCGTTCGAGGAGGTCACGTTCGAATAGCAATCGTCGTCTTTGAGTATGGTGCCGTCATTTTGCCATGCAAAAAATATCTCGTCGAATTCGAAACTCGGATTGACAGGAAGGTAAATGCCGTAACACTTCCGGTTATTCAACTTCGTCGAATAGTCAGTCAAGAGCTTAGCAGCCTCGAGGAGCTGGTTCCAGTTCTCCGGAGGGTGGTGCATCCCGACCGCGTTCAGCATGTCCTTCCTGTAAAAAAGCACCCTCGTGTCGACGTACCAGGGAATTCCGTAGGTCCTGTTCCCGATTCTGTTGGTTTCCCATATGCCGCTGAAATATTCGTCAGGATTCACGCCATTGGAGGAATCGATGAGCGAATCAAGCGGTTGAAGTGCATTGACGGCGTGAAGCTCCGGGATCCACGTATTCCCAAGCTGGCACATATCGGGTAGTGCGTTTCCGGCGAACGCGGTGAGAAGCTTGTCATGTGCTGAAGTCCACGGAATCACCTGAAGATCGACGTGGATGCCGGGATTCTGACGCTCGAACTGCCGCACGAGCGGACCGACTTCTTCCCCTTCAAATCCCATTGCCCAGAACCTGACAATCTTCTTCGCACCTGGAGATGCGGAGCATGAGACGATGAGAAATGCGAGAAGAAGGAGAGAAAAAATTCTGATCATCAGTACTTCATCTCCAATCTAGCAGGTAATTTCCTCACTTCCACACTCCGCCCGTCATTGACAGGGACGGGAACACCGTCTATCAAACCCTTCTTTATCGGTTTATCCAATGGAGACTCGACTACGAGATGACACTGTCGGAAATCGATATCTCCGGATAATGAATATACGACGACACCCTTCCGAGTACCGACGGCGTAATTCAGTTTTCCCCAATACGTCGGCAGGCCTGTAACGGAAACCCTGTTCGTGTCGCT
The DNA here is from genome assembly GCA_021825585.1 of Bacteroidota bacterium. GTDB lineage: Bacteria > Bacteroidota > Ignavibacteria > Kryptoniales > JAKASW01 > JAKASW01. Next base: position 116,258 of record JAKAGT010000002.1, read on the forward strand.
CACCCAATCTTCCGGTATTCCGGCGCCTACGACAAGCGCCGAATCGTCCTCACGCTCGTATGCAAACATGGCACGTACCGAACGGACGAAGTCCGAGCCTACCCACGCGTGAGGCATATCGCCGATGAACTTAGGCGTGTCGCGGTCTCTCCAAATAACTTCGGGCCATTCGTTCCAGTTCAGCGGCCGCCTGTCATCCATGAAGAAATTCGTCAGTTCGAGCGCTCTCCGCTTTTCGCCGAGATAAACAAAAGTTCCGATTATTCTCGTCTCGTACGGCGTGTAAGCGTCCCAATCAGCAAGGTCGTCCTTACGAGCCTCGAAATACTTATAATACTTCTCGAATGTATTTCTGAGCTGCGGCTCGGGGATGCTGTCAAGTTCGCCGACAGGATCGATGCCGATCGTAGTTGAAGTTGCGTCGAAATCACCGAGCTCGACGCAGCCGGGGATGTAATCGATGTGCATACCCTTCATCGCGAGACGCATGGATGAATAGAGACATTTCCTGAAGTCGTCTCGCTGTGAGGCGAATTCCTTCTCAAGCGTCTTCTCTCCGAGAATGCGCGCCATTGTCGTGGCGTCTTTCAGGCCAAGCAACACGAAAAAATCGTCCCAGTACGAATGCTCAGGATGATTGGAATAACCTTCGTGGCTTATCGAGGCGGGTACCAGCCCGTAACACGCGCGCTGCTCCGGAGTGCCGGTGCGATATTTGCCGGTCATTTCCTGGCGGCGGAGCGACTCGATGTAACGGACAACTTTCATCACCGACTTGAACTTCTCCCGCAGCCACGTCGTGTCCCGGGTGAAGTCAAAATACTGCATCACGGCATAAATGTACTCTCCATGACTGTCATTCTCGGGCACCGGATCCGCACCGTGGGAATCCACCACGCAAGGAACTTTCCCCGAAGGGGAGATATGCTGCGAGTACCAATCGATATATTCGCGGACGGCTTTGGAATCCCCGAACCTGAGAAGGGCTGCCGACATCATAGAGCCGTCGCGTATCCAGGAACGGTCGTAGGAACGAGTGCCCGGCTGAAGGGCGGAACCGTCGCGATTGATGAAAATGTAGGCGAGGTTGGACTTCACCGTGTTGACGATTTCCTGAGCTTTCCCCGGGAGTTCAATGCTGACCTTATCGAGCTTCGATTCCCAGAACCGTTCGGCTGCGCCGAGTTTGCCGGTCACAAAATCCGCCGGCGAACGCATATTTGCCGCGCATCCGCCTGCATCGCCATGAAACGGTACTGCTACATAGAATTCTTCAGAGCTGTCTTGAGCCAGATCAAAGCTGTACGCGAGCGCCGCAGACGCGTGAGAAAAGTGATCGTGAACGGAATCGGAAGGCGGCAACACTCCCCGCGAAATATACTCGGTGATATCCCCGGAGTCGAACACAGTCGCGCCAAAACCGGCAGGCTTGCTCAGCGGGATCACCTTTCTTCCGTCGACATCCACCGACTGACCGTGATAAGAGATGTCCGAAATTGTGGTCACTCCCCCGAGACTGTTCAGGAACTGCCATGGCGGGTCGACCTGGAACGGACGGATCGCGACGAGGAATTTCCCCTTAAGCCGGTGTTGGCCCGTGTTAGTGAGCCTGTATCTTACGATCAGAACCGACCTACCTGCATCTCCGGAGGCGAAGGCGGTTACTGCGAGACGCAGGTTTTTTGCTTCCCACTCAACCGAGGGAACAGGCAGGTACTTCTTAGCAAGCGACTGGCTCGTCGTGACACTGTGCCATGTTGTTAGGGAATCGCCCGCATAGATGAACGGTTCAAGCGAGAAACCGGACTTTGCGACTTCGACCTGTCCCTGCTCATTCATCAGCGCACTCTTCGAATCTCCGTCTGCACCGACAACGGTCCAGTATGATTGTCTATTCGTGAAATACCGCGGGTAGCATCCGGCGGGCGCTTGCTGTGCAACGGAGTCGAAGAAATCATTGAGGGAGCTTCCGAAGGCGATACTTCTGATCTTTATATTTGAAATCGCATAGTCATTGCCTGAGTCGCTCTTCAATAGATCAAGCCGGATATATCTTGCATCCGCTTCGGACAAATAGATATTGTCGACCCCGCCGTTTCCCCTCTCGACCCGGTATGCGGTTTCCCAAACCTTACTATCGTCCGATAATTTCACATCATATTTAGTGGCAAACGCTCTCCCCTTCCAATTTATCGTGAGACCACCCAGATCGCGCAACTGCAAGCGGTCGATCAAAAGCCATTCCTTCCCCGACTTCCCGGAGCTTTCCCAGTAAGTTAAATCGTCATTGTCGATCGCGAGCCCGGGGGGGTGGCCCTCTTTGTACGACGACGCGGAAATCATCGGATTGGGGAACGGCGTGGAGTCCGGAACCATCGCTTCTATCCTGAAGTCGTCGATGTATATCGTCCCTTCCCCGCCAGTACCGGCCGATACAACGAACTGGATACTGTCGACTTTGTGAATCTCGCCGCCGCCGGAGGGTCCCCACGCGAACGTTATGTCCCTCTTTCTGATCGACTTCCTGGTCCAGCGATCCGGGTAATGGATGTTCAACTGTTTGATCCAGAAGACATTCCCGAGCGAATCCAGCAGCTTAAACTCGAAATTGTTAACCGGCGTATCGCCTCTGTAGTAAAATGTGAACATGTAATTCGGCGGGAGCTCGATCGGAAATTTCTTCTCGGCTATTGCATAACCCGAACCGCCGTGAAAATTGAAGTGAATAGCCATCGACTTGTCGGAATAGCCGGGCGCACTCTTGATCGACATTGTCACCCCGTCGGAAGTGATCGGTCTCCATCCATGAACCGTATCGAAGTTGTCCAGGAGAGTGTCCTGGGCAAGACTCGGTGCAGACTGGCAAAGAATCAAGCCGAGGAGAATGACTACCTGTTTCACTTCGTTCCCAGCCATCCTCCGGTGAACCCCGCCCTTCGGAGGCCATCGACTATGTACTTGTTCTCCCTCATGATTTTCCAAACGAAACCGGTGCGGTAGTTTTCAAGCATGATGAGTACCGGTCCCTGATCTATGCCGAGATAATCCTGATCGAACCATCCCTTGCCGTCGTTTGCGGGATAAGTTGGATTGAACGCGTCGACGAAGCCATACTTTCGCCAGACCAGATTACCGTACTTCTTTTTCATCGCGAGAAGTGCCTGGATACAAATCTTCGGAGCAAACGGCATCGAACCGCCCGCAGCTGCCGGGGTAATCGTGCCGTCGTCGTTCACCCAATCGAAGGAGACTCCGTGGGCAGTATACCCCTGGAATCTTCTTTTTACGCCGTCTATGACAATTGTCGTGTCGCCCGGACCGTCGGATGCCGTGAATCCCCAGATTGAATCGCTGTACCCCTTGTAATGCAGCGGGTTTTCTATCGCGTAGTCTCGTTGCGATATAGTTGCTCTCCGCGAATTCTCGAAGTAGTCGATGCCTTTCTTACGCATGTACTCATCCTTGATTCCCCGAAAATCAATCCAGCACTGCGAATATTGATGGCCGAAAAGCGGTCCGAAGCTGATGAAGTTCATTCCGTAGTATGTCGCCCAGATGTATGTCTTTGTCCATACCGTCCACGCCGTTGGCGGCACAGCGTATGTCGGAGAACCGAGTGCGAGCACATAGAGGAGCATCGCTTCGTCCAGCCCTTTCCAGCTCAGCGGCGCATAGCCCTTCTCCGGTGTCCACCCCATGTTGATGAGCGGTTTGTCACGCTCGAAGAAATGCCAGTTCATCCTTAAGTACAGTGAGTCTGCGATTGACCGGATTTCCTCCTCCTCAGCCGTGTTCCTGTCGAAGTAAGTCTGACAAAACAGGACGCCGTACATCAAGATTGCAGAGTCAATTGTGGATAGTTCCACCCTGTCGAAGCGTGTGCCAGTGTCCAAATCGAGGAAGTGATAATAGAAACCTTTGTATCCCGTGACACCTGTCTCGTCGGGGCCCATTCTCGCGTCACGGAAAAATCTCAGCGTCGTCAATACGCGAGCGATGGCCTGCTCCCTTGTAATGTAGCCGCGCTCGACGCCGATTGGATACGACGTCAGGGCGAACCCCACGGCGGCGATAGATGAGAATGTCCTTGTCGGATAACGGTCAGGGGCGAGACCGTTTTTCGGATTGGTTGTTTCCCAGAAGTAATCGAACGTTCTGTGCTCAAGCGAGTCGAGGAACGCCGCGTCGCCTGCAGTTAAGCCAAGCTGTTCCTGATGAGACGTTTTATCTTGTTGACACACGGCACGGGACGCTGTGGGGGGAGTGAGCGCGATAGCCAATAAAGCAAGAGCAAGAATTACCGTCAGCTTCGACACGGGCTTCCCTGAGCCGCACTGGATTGATGTCATTGCCGCCATGCCATTTGACACTACTTTATTATAATCATTTTTCTCGTAAGCTTGCGCCCTTCGGCGACCAACTGATATATGTACACGCCGCTCACAAGCCGCGAACCGTCAGCTTCAACGGTGTGCGTTCCCGGTCCCTCCCTGCCGTCGACCAGTGTTTCAACTACCCTTCCGATAACATCGTATACTTTAAGCGTGACATGACTGAAGGCAGTGAGACGATAGCTGATCGCTGTAGCAGGGTTGAACGGATTCGGATAGTTCTGCTCCAGTTGAGTCTTCGACGGGACGTTGCCGCCAGGCTCATTTACCGCTGTCACAGGAGAAAAATAGAGAGCAGAGAGCCCAGTCTGGATATCTTTGTCCTGCATGAACCGGTCCCACACATTCTGGTTACGATAGTTTTCGATCATGATGGCAATCGGTCCCTGGTCGATACCGATGTTCTGCTGGTCGAACCATCCCTTGCTTACGTTGAATGCGTCTCCGAGCCCGTACGGCGTTACGAGTTGAGTACGGTAAGTGTCGTACATTGCTCTTAATGCCGCGATGGATTCCGTCGGCGTGAATACTATCGATCCTCCCGCCGCAGTGGGTGCAATTGTACCATTATCGTTCTGCGCAGGCGGCGCGCCATGCGCAAGATAACCGCCGGGATCGTCCGAGGCGGTCAATCCCCATATCGAGTCGCTGTATGCCGCAAATCCTCCTGGATTCGCCGCACAGTAAGCGCGGTCAGCAAGTGTCGCACGCCTGGAATTTTCAAAGTACGTTATCCCTTTTAGTTTCGTATAAGAATCCTGGATACTCCTGTAGTCTATCCAGCACTCGGAATATTGATGGCCGAAGAGCGGTGGAAAAACAATGAAGCTGTAGCCATATTGGGTTTGCCACGAGTAGCCGCTCGTCCAGCTTATATAGAGGTTTCTCCCATTTGCGGGGTGCGTCGGTGAGCCGGCCGCGAGCGTGTTCATAATCATGGCCTCACAGTATCCGATCCATGGTCCAACTCCGCTGAACTGATTTTCCGGTGTCCACTGCATATAAATGCCGCTGTCGTACGCCTGCATCCACCTCCAGTCGACGCGATTGTAAATCGAGTCGGCGAGCTCACGTATTTGAGTGTCGACCGAATCCGACGAAGTGAAATAATTCCTGCAATAAAGTATTCCCGCCAAAAGGAGTGCGGTGTCGATCGATGACAGCTCACAATCGCCGGATCTCAAGCCCGTCTGCATGTTCAGGAAGTGATAGAAGAACCCTTTGTATCCGGCATACCCTTGTGAACCGTCTCCCTGCGGCAGGGTCCAGAAGGTCTTCAGCGTAGTCAGCACCCTGTCCCTTCCGGCAGCGGCCGGTATCCACCCATGATCGATGCCGATGCAGATTGCCGTCAGGCCAAAACCCACCGACGCGATGCTGCAATCCGAGCCCTGCGTGCTTCGGTCCTTGATCAATCCGTTCGAGGGATTGGCTTCATACCAGAAGAAGTCAATTGCGGATTCCTGGATGAAATCCAAAAACTGGTCATCGGTTAGCGTGTGGGGGACGGCAGTGACGTGGGATGAAGAGTCGCTGACCTGGTTGGAGCTGTTGACTGCTTTCACGTAATATGAATAAGTCGTGTCGTTCTTCACCGATTTATCCGCGAAGCCGGTCATCCATGTCGGCTGGCCGACCAACTGAACGTATCCTCCCGTCCCGTCGGCTTGTCTGAATACGTAGTAACCTGCAACATTCTGGTTCTCGACCGGATTCCAATGAAGGATCACACATCTGTCGCCGACTACGGTAATAACTCCCTGAGGGGTCTGAGGCGCAGAGGCTGCGCAAGACTCAAGCGCAACCAGTGAAACGGCAATTGTCATGAGAATTCTTCGGACGATCACCATCTTGCATCTGATCATTTAGACAACATCTCCTCCTCACGAATCGTCGGCCCGAGGGAAACAACGACCGAATGCTTCGTGTTCTTTTTGAACGGCGGGATCAATACTCCTTTTCCACTTGACTTCAGCCTCGAAGCCAGCTTCCCATCAATAATCACCGTTTGCACTCCGCAATTTACGTGTTGCTCATTGACAACTTGAACCTCATATATCGCTCCGCGAAATCTTCTTGTGACGGAGAAACTGCCCCAGGCCGCCGGTATGCACGGATCGATTACAAGACCGTCGAAAGCAGCGCGAACGCCGAGTATGTACTCGAGACCTGCCTTAAAAAGCCACGATGCGCTGCCCGTGTACCATGTCCATCCTCCCCTGCCGTAGGACGGCGACTCCGGTCCGTCTATATTTCCCGGCGTAACGTAGGGTTCGGCACCGTACTCATCCGGATTCATACTTCGATTTATAGGATTTATTTTTGAAAATATTCTGAACGCATCCCCACCGCGCCCCAGCATCGCTTCCGCAACGACAGCCCACGTTGCGGCGTGGGTATAGACACCGCCGTTTTCCCTCATACCCGCTGCGTATCGCGTCAGATAGCCGATCTTTTCGTCCGGCCTCTTGTAAGCCGGATAAAGCAACAGCGGCCCGACTTTCTTCTCGAGGTGTTTTTCCACCGCGTCCATCACCTGATTGGAGCGGCGCGAGTCTGCGACACCTGAGATCACCGACCAGGTCTGCGAGTTGAGATGGATACTTCCCTCCTTGTTTGAACGAGAACCGATCTTCTCGCCAGAGTCTTTACTTGCGCTCCAATACCATTCACCATCCCAGCCATATTTGTTTACGGCCTTTTGGAGATCCACGGCCTTTCTTCTGTAGAGCTTCGCGCGCCTTTTGTCCAGGTTTTCGATAACCGAAGCGTAATCATTGAGCACTTTGAACAGAAAATGCCCGAGCCAGACCGATTCACCCTTCCATTTCAACCCCACTGCGCTCAGCCCGTCATTCCAGTCGCCGGCTCCGATGAGCGGCAGTCCGCGTTTGCTGCGACGTTTCAACACACGATCAATCGCCCGGCCGCAGTGCTCGTGAATCGTCGCCGGTTTGTTCTCGTCGATGAAGGCCACTTTCTTATTGAGGATCCGGCGATCGCCGGTCTCCTGTATGTAGCTGTTGACGAGGAAAGGAAGCCAGAGGAGATCGTCGGACATATCGGTTTTCAGCCCGACTTCTGTAAGTGGATGCCACCAGTGTTGGACCGTTCCATCAGCGTATTGATGGCGGGCGTGCAGCAGAATTTGCTTCGCAGTCAGATGCGGGTCGATCGGCAGGAATATCTGGCTGTCCTGGAGCTGGTCGCGGAAGCCGAAAGCCCCGCCCGTCTGGTAATACGCGGTGCGCCCCCACAACCTTCCTGATATTGTCTGATACTTCAGCCATGTGTTCAGCATAATATTCATCGACTCATCGGGAGTCGAGACTTCCGTTGTTGACATAAGCCGGTCCCACTTCTCTCTGAGACCTGCGAATGCCTTGTCTACATTTTCCACCGAACCATAATTATCGATCAGTCGCCTTGCCTCGTCGCGTCTCCCCGCTGCCCCCACTGTATAACAAATCACCTTCTCCTCGCCCGGGACAAGCTCGATATCGACTTGAAGGGCGGCAATCGGGTCGGCCCATCTCCCTGTGATTCCACCGAGCTTCCCGGCCTGGACCGATGCGGGGTTCCTGATGCTGCCATACATCCCGAGGAAGGACTCCTTGTCTCCATCATACCCGGCGGCCGTAACGCTCGAAGAGTGAAAGGCAACGTAGGGCCAATCGGTATTCCAATGCCCATTTTCGGTAGGTACTTCCCAGAGGCGCTTCTCAGCAAGAATCGCATTCAACTGAGGCACAAATTCGGTCGACGTGAAACATTTGTGAAATTCCCGGTGCCAGTCCGGCGCCGCACCCAGCCCCCATTCCATGTAAGTGAACAGGCTGAGCCGCCGGGGTGATGAGTCCAAATTCCTTAACGTGAGTTTCCATACCTCCAGCGGTTCATCGTTAGGCACGAACATCAGCAGCGAGCTTTCGATCCTCTCGTTGATAGATTCAATTACTGAATACCCGATCCCATGCCTGCAGCGATAAGACTCCGGTTCGGCACAAACGGGCTTCCACCCTGCCGACCAGATTTTTCCGCCCGCCGCATCCCGGATGTATATATATTTCCCCCACTCGTCTTTGATGATATCCTGTTCCCATCTGGTAATCCGGTTGAGTCCTGCATGTGTACGCCAGCTGTAGCCGCTACCTCCCTGCGAGATCACAAATCCGTAATCGCCGTTGCTTATTACGTTAATCCATGGGCGCGGGGTCTTAGGTGTTTTGATAATATATTCTTTGCCATCGTCTGAAAAATAGCCGAACTCAGTTTCAAATCGTCCCAATGAATTCCCCTTCTGTACGCATCACTGTCGTCATGAATCCTTTCCGTATTATTCCAGCTTGTAAAAAACAATTGTCCATCATGATACTAACTTACTTGTATAGGTCTGAGAGCGCAATCGCGTAAGCTCCCGCGCCGAACCCAACCATCGGTACCGCACCGTCGTAGTAAGATGTTTTCGCGTTGTAAAGTTCGGGAATCAAATTGAAGTTAAAGGCTGCCTGATCTGTCACCCAGTTAATCAACCTAAGGGCGCCTTTGCGATCGCCGTACCTGCACATGGCAGAAGCGACACGCAAATCAAGAAGAATCCATTCGGACGTTTCGTACCAGTCGCCTTGATTGATCCGCGAGAATCCATGTATTCCACCTGCTACACCTAACATCCGGCTGTATTCCTGCAGCTGCGACTGGAAAAGAGCCGTATCAGGAAAAAGTCCAAAACCAAACGCCTCAAAGGTTCCGCCGTCAAAGTAGTCGTGTTTGTTTGAATCAACCGCGGCCACATCTCCCTTGATGAATTTATCATCGACAACCAGGTTCGTCCGAACGCCGTCGAGAAGTCTCTCAAAACCTCTGCGGTATTTCTCCGGATCACCAATACCCAACCGCGAAGACAGTTTGGCGAAATCCCGTAGGCCGGCAGCGCAGGCGATCGAAGTGTATGCGAACTGTTTCCCCGGAAGGTGCCTCTCCCATGGTCCAGAATCCCTGCGTATGACATTGTTTGTGTCGATACAGTGCATAACGACATCCGCGACCTTCGTCGCAAGCTCATCATAATATTTCTTGAAGAACGCGGTATCGCCGCTGCGCTGTACGTAATCGCACAATGCTATTAAAGAAAGTCCGAAACCGTCCAGCTCAATGTTTGGACCATCTTGGTTATAATCGGACTCTTCCGTCCCTTTTCCAAAGTATCGGCACACGGAAATCTGGTACGGCATACCGACACCATAATCTTTGCCGTCAGTATACACGTAGTGGACGTAATGGCTGGACTCCGCATTGAGCATGAATGAAAGTGCATGCCGTGCTTCGTCAAACAGACCCAATCTGTTCAATCCAAGGATTGAATAGCAACCGTCCCTAACCCATGCGATGTTCCATCCGCCTGGAGGAAGCGACGCCATAATTTGCCCGTGCGACTTGGGAAAAGGCTCTTGAGGCGGCACCTGTGCCATCTTCAATACTGAGATGGACTGCTCCAGAAGAGAACGCTGCTTCTCAGAAAGGCCTTTCGGTATCTTCGATCTTGCGAAAACGTTCTCCATAAATTTGACCTCATCATCCAGCAAACGGCCATCGTGCGCAATCAGCCGGTCCTTCGCTGCCGTGACAATATCACGGTTGGTTTGAAGCGAATCGACAAAACTGAACATGAAATATTTCTCCATGCCATCTTTCGCCCGGTCAAAGGATACTGAGTCGACCAACACTTCAGCACTCTGTTTTTCGTACGTGATTGAAGATCTTGCGACTTCTGCCCGCCGACCCGACATAACTATATAGAATACTTTCTCTTCGGTCGTAAAAGGCGCAAAACAGTCAATCTCCATCCCGGGATACTTGACGCCGATGACGTGAGTGTTGTCCTTATAGAAAGTCTTGATTGGCTGTGATTTCGTCGAGACAACGATCCTTCGAAGAAATGGCTTCACAAAGTTAGCGGAGTCGTAAGCCTGAAAAATGTCCGGCGGCACTTCCTCGATCTCAGCACGCTGCTCATTGTACACCGCGGCAATCAGGCCATTTGATGTCACGAGCTGGCAGAATGATTTCTTGGGTCCTGGCGGCGGATTGAATTGCCGCACAAAATCCCGATGGTCGTAGATTCCAATTGGACCGTACACAATGCCGCCCGGTCCCATCATGTTGTAAACTCGCACCGCGAGGACATTGTCTCTTCTAAGCAATTTAGTCGGACACTTGTAGATGCGATCCTTTGTGTATGCCGTTTCCGAATCGGGTGGAAATTTGCCCATTCCCCCGATAAACACACCGTTCAAATATGTTTTGTCAGCATCATCGATTTTACCAAGGACCATGTATACGCTATCCCCTGACAGAGGCTTATCAATCTTGAAATGTACACGATACCATGCGACACCAAGGTAATACCACCATGAGGGAACGTCGATACGTGTCCAGGTGCTGTCAACGAATTTTGGGTCGGCATATACCGAACTGTCGGCAGTTACAAACTGCCATCGTTCCGGTAGGAGTATCGTCTGACCAATGGAAGAGGACGTGAGGAAAAGTAATAAAAACAAATATCGGATGGATCTCACAAAAGTTATCGTCTCTTTTCTCCCTGAGCTTTTCCCTGTTCAAAAACCGAGTCCGACCGTAAATCTTTGCGTGTATCCCAGTCTTCCCGCGTTCGCGTATGCGTAATCAAATCTGAAATTGTCCCGATCCCATTTTTCTCAGACTGCCGTAAGTCCGTCAAATCATCATGGAGGCGAAGCAAACTTGCCTCGCCTCCATGTCTGCTGTTACTTAAGCAAAAGCATTTTTCTCGTCAATAAGTTCGAACCTTCGTGCAGCGAATAGAAATAAACACCGCTTGCATACTTGTCCATGTTGACATTGTAGGTGTATGTTCCAGCGGGTTTGTAGCCCTGGTCAACCACATCAACCAACTGTCCGAGGACATTGTAAATCGTAAGGCTCATGATCCCCGGCCTGACAAGGCTTACTTTGATTTCAGTCGAAGGGTTGAATGGGTTCGGGTAGTTCTGACTCAGGCTGAACTGAGTGGGAATGTCGTTCGGAACCTGCTTAACCGCAAGATAGGTAAGGTACCAATTCAAATCGCCGAGCGGCTTCCCGTCGGTGCCCATAGTCTGTAGAGAAGCGTTTGTATAAGCAAAATTCTCCGGCACCGGATAGCCTTGCGTCTGTGCCCAGTTCTTCGCAACCGGCCCGAACACGTTTGCGGGATTGGTTATGAGCTGCCGCCAGAGAGGAGAAGTGGAAACCGATCCGTTCCAGCGTGCCACGGTAAACGAGTCCAGGCTGGAAATCATAGGATTGATGATAGAGGCCGAAAAACCCGGATCTGCATTGACGTTACCTGATTCACTCAAGCCAGGCCAGGCTGTTTTGTTCGAAAACATCGCTTGTGTTTGACTGTTCATCCAAGTGGGTGGAACGATCTTATTCTTGGCGGTGTCATTCATTGCTGCGATGGTGGAATCAATTCCTTTTGGCCAGAAATAGGCGTTGTTCTTTACAACGATGTTTCTACCCGCCTCAGTTAGGTTGTACGGTGGTAAGGCAAACTGGAAGAGGGAGTCAAGTGATATTACCGATGGAGATTCATTTCCCAGCCCGCCGTACTTAATAGAAGCCGAATCCAGACCCCCTGCGTAGGTGGCATAGAATATGTTGTTCGAAATGAGTGCCGTGTCAACCTGATATATGCGGAAAGGCCACCAGGCACATCCCACCATCGTGTTGTGATCAAATTTGAAATATCCAAGATTATCATTGCCCCATATCCCGATCCCGATGCCGAAGTAAGTGTTGTTGGTGAGTACCAGAGTGTCAGCAGCTTCGGCAAATATAACAGTGGGCTGCCAGAAGGCTCGATCCTGTAAATTTCGGAATTCGGTATTCGTAATATAAAAGCTGTTACTATCACCGCCGTAACTAATTATGGCATCGGATTCCTTGGTGAATTCGTCGAACACGCAGTGATTAATTCGCAGCCACGAATGCACTGGAGTTCCGTCAAATAATCTGTTGTTTCCCGAACTTATCAATCCGTCGGTGCGCTTGCCCAAGAAGTAGAGATTATCGACGCTAATGTTCCCCGTCCTGCATTCGGTGAAGGGAGCGGGCGTAGAGTTGTCTGAAAGGATAAACGGTTCAATCACCGGGGGCATACCGGTATTGGGATTGTCCTTTCCTATTATAGTGAGGGTCACACCGTTGAAATTGTTGAGCATGTTAATCGTAGCGGTAAAGAAATATGTCGTGTCTTTGCTTCCGGTCTGCTGCAGTACGTACACCCTGTTGGGATCCTTCCGGGCTCCTGTTGCGGTGGTATCCCCTGCAATGACGTTGTTGATATTTCCCGGCGGCATCGCGGACACATAAAGAGTGTCGGATGACGCTTGGGCGAACGACGAGCTCGGCACTAAGTACAGTGTCGAAATCGTGGTCAAAAACAATATGGTGAGCACTTTTTTCATAATGCCTCTCCTCTTTTGGTTTTTTGGCGTCTGACAGAATCTCTGCCAGACATCATTCTTTGTTTGAAAATACTCCCACTTTCCCCCATTGAGTTCTCTCAATGTTTTACTCGCCAGAAAAATAGTCCGCATATAATTATACTTTTAGCCTTTTAAACCATCCCTTAACGAATCGAATAAACTTCCTGTTTGTCATGTGCGCTATTGTAAACTCCATCTAAGTCCTAATTGTGCCACCGTGCCATAAACACTTTCGGACGTAGGGAAACCGTTTCCTTGGACCACATAAGTATCACTTGCATCGTTGAGATTAACCAGGTTCAGGTAAACAACAAGACCGGGCAAAGGAAGATTTTGTTTCGCCGTCAAGTCCCAACGCAGATATGAAAGTTTCGCGGGACGACGTTCCGGGTATTGATCCGTTCCGGTCGATACGTTCGCCTGGTATATCATGGACACAAGGACAGAGAACCCCTGGTAGTCATACCCGACTGATAGATTAACGATGTTATCGGGCTGGTATATCAGGCGGTCGGTATAGAACGTGTCGACGTGAGTCGGTATGTAAGTGGGATAAACTCCGGGCTTGGTCATCGTATACGGATATTTTGCACTCGAGAATATATGTGTGTAATTGATGTTGAACACCAATCCGCTCAACAATCCGGGCAAATACCAGAAGTGCGTTTGCCAATCGAGCGATGCACCATAGTCGTCAACCCGATTGGGGTTGTTCAAAAAGGTGTTCAATTGAAAGCCTGCCGTGGTGGGAGGTAGCCCGGGATACTTAGACGGATCAGAGATGAACCTGCTCTGTGCAAATATCATATCATCGATTCTCTTCAGGAATCCGCCGACGGTAAGGAGTCCGATAGTGTTATCATAGAACGAGAGCTGTAAGTTATAATTCCTCGAATGAGCTGGTTGTAATGCGAAGTTGTTCCAGGTAACTGAGGCATTTGCCGGGAAGATGTCGATTGTCGGTATGATGCTGGTAAAGTCCGGGTAGGATAGTGTATTGGTATAGGACAATCGTGCGATGAACCATGAGAGCGGCTTGTACATCAAGCTCACGTCAGGCAGTAAATAACCGTGATACTGGGCAATTGTGGTATCCTGATGAGGATAGACACTCGGATAATAAATAATCTGGTTTGCGTTAGAAATCCTTGCGGTCCGGTATGATGTTGCGAGGCCCTGGTATCGAGCTCCACCTATAAGTGTTATCTGGGGTCCCATATTAACTGTCGCCATTGCATAAGCAGCACTTTCATCCTCATTTCCGGAATAATTGTTCGCAATGTTGCCGTAAGGGTCAGGAGAGAAACCCCATGACTGCCAGCCGGCTTTAGAGGCTCCCTGAGAGACGAAATTCACTATTTGTGACAGGAAGTTGAGATTTGGCGCTGGCCCCATCTTGTAGTTGCCATTAAGGAAATTCCCGTAGCTGAAATTCGGGTCGATGAAGACAGTTAAGGGAAGTGTTGCGCTCTTTGTCGGATCGAGGTTGTAGGGTGGCTGCTCCATCCATGGATAAGCATGAATGATTGCGCCGTACACGGTGGTTGAGGCGTCGAAACCTAAGCCGCCGCCCGTCCCGTTGCTGCTATAAGACCGGTGCGTGTAATGATAGCTTCCTCCAAACTTTAGAATCCCTGAGACTAAATCCGATACACTTATGTTTCTCGTAATATCGATGGACCCCGTAATATTTCTTTGCATTGTGGTACTGTTGCTGGTGTTGATATCCAAGAGCTGCATGATTTGCGGGTCAAGTTTGGGCAAAGCGGCCTGCGCAATCAGTTGCGGTGGCAGTGCCCCTGAGACGGTACCCAGGTTTGCAGGGTACTGCTGGAAAGTCACCCCCCAGCCTCCGCGAGAAATATTCTCTGAGAGCGAGTGAGAGATCTTCGCATCAAGACCAAATGACAGCACCCTTTGTTTGAAGTCAAGAAGGTTTGTCATGACAACAAGCTGGCCGGGTGAATAAGCTGCTCTGTCGATAATCTGGTTTACCTGAAGGTTGTAATCCTGGCTGATCGTCTGCGTATTCGTATTGCTGCCGCTGAAGAAGTTCATGAAATCAATCTTACCATCGGGCAGCACGTAATCTATATTGATAGTTCCGTTGTACCTGTGCGTGATACTGGGAAGAAAGCTGAGGGTGAGATCGGTAAGGAGCAAAGGATTATTCGCGCCGGGATTCTTTGACGTGAGAATATAGCTTGCCCCCAACCCATCGCTTGACAAGTTTTCCCGATCGACAACGGCTTGCGCGAGAATTCCAAGCCGCTTGTCCAAAAACCTGTCGCCGACAGTGGCGGAAAAGTTGTAATCGCCGAATTGACTTCGGAGACCTTCGTATCCTCCCTGTGAGGAAAGTTCAATCTCAGGTGCGCCTGAAGATGTCTGTCTTGCTTCCCTGATTTGGAAGTTCACGACTCCGCCCAGAACAGCCGCGTTCATATCAGGGGTCACGGTCTTGTATACCTCGATCCCACTAAGCATGTTCGAAGAAATCATGCTCATGTTCACCGCCCGGTCACTACTGCTGGTCGGGGCCATTTCTACTCCATCAATCTCAACCCGGTTGTACTTAGGTTGGAGTCCATCGATGGCGACCTCGTATCCCTGCCCTCCCTGCCTGAGCAGGTAAACGCCGGGAAGTCTGCCGACAGACTCGGCAGCGTTGGCGTCCGGCAGCTGCCGAATTTTAGCGGCAGACACAACACTTACTATCTTGTTTGAGGACAGCTGCTGGTTTATAGCTGCGTTTTGCCCGCTCGCTTGAACTGTGACGACTACTTCCTTCCCACGCAAGCCGACCGCCTGCAGCTTTACGTTTTCAACAAGCTTCGCTCCTCCACTTATTTTTATGTTAATATCTCGTGTTGTGTACCCGATGTACATCACTCGCAAGGTATAGGTTCCAGGCGGTATGGCTTCAATCGTGTACTCCCCGTCCAGATTTGTCGGCACCCCAAGACTTGTTCCCTTCAACACCACGGTTGCACCAATCAGTGGGTCATTTGTCTCTGCGTCAGAGACCCTGCCTGAAATTTCGGCATTACCCTGCTGAGTTTTCTCTTTCTCTTGCGGACCGGCCCAATCAGAGGCAATTTCGTTCTGCTCGTACAGATAAGGTCTCAATTGTGACTGAGCATTCGGATGGTGGGCAAATCCGTTTCTCTGATTCAGAGGCCAAGCTAAAACAACGGTTGGGATCAAAAATGTCAGACACACCAAGCATAACAATGTATAGTCTTTCATGGCTGCTCTTCTCGATTTCCCGTGTTTGATTATCGACATGCCACATTCACCACATGAACCTGAGTCCCTGTGACGTCCTAAGATGTCCACTGCATCAAAGTCATGCCATCTCACTGACTTCCTCATCAGACTTCAATGAACATCCGCACGATTCTCTTATAACAATTGAAGTTGTCAAAACCTTTTTTATTCCTTTCATGCCATCCATGGCTTTTACTCCGTCTAGCAAATGTTTTACCGCGATAGTGCCCATTTCGTATATAGGCACGTGAACAGAAGTTAGAGCCGGTAAAACATATCGCGCAGATGGAACATCGTCAAAACCGGCGAGTGCAATTTCACCGGGAACAATTATATCTTTCTCGTGCATCGCCCTCAGAGCACCGAGCGCCATCGAATCATTCGCGCAGAATAATGCCGAGGGTTTTGTTTTTAGTTTCAAAATCTTCATCATCCCTTCGTAGCCAGATTCTTCGGTAAAATTGCCCCCTATCTCGAGTTCCGGGATCCGGTGGATCCGGTTCTTTTTCAAGGCTTGCAGATAGCCGTTGAATCTTTCGCGCGCATCGAAGTTGCTCTCTTCTCCTTTAATGATTGCTATTCTGTCGTATCCATGTCCGATGAGATGCTCTACCATCTGGTACGCGCCGTTAAAGTTATCTATCGAGACTGACACGAATTTAGCACCGTTCGTGTAGGAGTTGACGAAGACCAGGTTAGAGAGAAGGGACAGCCGTTTCAACACACCTTCCGCGCTGATATGCGGCGACATGATGATCAACCCGTCAACGTGGCCGCCCTGCATCACATTGAGCATTGACTCGATTTCCTTCTTGTTGCTGTGCGTGCTCGACACGATGATATGATAGGAACGTTCGCGGGCCGCCTGATCGATTCCGCGTATCAGTTCGGAGAAGAATTCGCTGTGGACGTCCGGTAGAATCACACCGAGAAGATTGGTCTTATGTGTGACCAGCGCACGGCCGATCGCATGGGGCATATAATTGAGCTCATCTATCACGGCGGCAACTCTCTGCTTCGTCTCTTCGGAGACAACCGCGCTGCCGTTGAGGACGCGCGACACAGTGGCAATTGAGACGTTTGCCCTCTTCGCCACTTCCTTTATCCCGTTTTTGGACATCTCTAAGATAAACCTCCAATCAGCTAAAACGGCAATGTAAACGTTTACATCACCGTTTATTTTAACTCTTTTCCTTTTTCTTGTCAAGTAAAAAATATACGTGGTGTGACGGCCCCCCGTGGGAATGGCGGGACGCCGGGAAAACGCTCAACGGAGATGATCGGCCGGCGACTCCAGGCGTCGCCTCCAGTATTTCTCAGGCTCGGTTTGGACCCCGGGCCACACATTTCGTCGGCACTTGCCGAGGGAATAGCCCGCGGGCGTCATGACATGAGATGATTAGAAAAAGGCCGCAGTTGACCGAAGGCGACCCTAGCCTCCGTGTCTGTGTTCTATCAGTCTAAACACTCTCTCAGAAATGATTTTCAATCGCGGGTCCGCAACGCTTTCGGTAACCGGAGTGAAGCATGATATGATATACTTAATCTTCCCGTTGCTTACTATCCCCACGTCGTTTGTCCAGTAGCTCCACCATCCCGTCTTATGGTAGAACATCGTGTTATGCGGGAGTCCCGGGAAGAGTTTCGTTGTATCCAGCTGCCTTCCCAGCAGCGCCTTCATCTCCATGCTCACCCACGGGTTCACCAGTTGATCGGTATATATTCTGTACATGAAGTCCGCTGCATGCAACGCGCAGGTATTTGTCCCCTTTGCGTCTTTGTAGGCAGGGTCTTCGTATTCCCTGCTCAGAAATTTTCGCGTGACCTCGCTGCCGTACCACCCGTACTCATCCATCGTCCGATTGATGCTGTCTCTTTGTGATACATCGATCAGACAGTTTGCCGCGGAGTTATCGCTCCTGGTAATCATGAGATCGAGAAGGTAATTGATAGTTACCGTATCACCCGCCTGGAGCAGAGGCCTGGGGTCCCAGTTGATCTCCTTCACCTTATCCACATCGTTCGGGGAGTGTACGACATACGGAGTGGTAAGATAGTAATCTCCGTTGCTTATTTCCTTAAGCACCTGCATCGCCACGTACATCTTGTATACGCTGGCAGGGTAAATGAACTCGTCGTAATGTACTCCGCCGAGAACCGGCTTCTTTCCCGTAAGATCGATGACAGCAAGAGAGATTGTCTGCATGCCATCCGCTCCGACGTTGAATGTGCTGTCGAGACCGACTGACTTGACAATTGACATCAATGAATCCGACAAGCCGTCATCGATCGTGAAATAGCTAGGAACTTTCACTTCCTGGGCGAATCCAGCGGACGCGGCTAGAAGCAAAAGGGCAAGGACATTACGGGCTTTCATGGCGACTCCTTCTCTCTTAGACTTAAAGAATGACAATGTCGACAGCCATTTCCGGGCATACTCAGTACGCGGGGAGATACTTATCCAGCTCCCACGGAGTTACGTCCATCCTGTAGTCTTCCCACTCGATACGCTTCGCGGCGATGAACCGGTCAAAGATGTGCGCTCCAAGTGCGTCGCGAACGACTCCATCTTTTTCCATTTCATCTATCGCTTCATCCAGCGACCCGGGGAGAACACCCAGAGCCGAACCACGCTTGGAGTCAGCCATCAGGTACACGTTTTCTTCCGTAGCTTCCGGAACAGGGAGTTCTTTCCTGATGCCGTCCAGACCGGCAGCCAGCATCACCGCGAATGCCAGGTACGGATTGCAGCTGGGATCCGGGTTCCGTAATTCCAACCTGGTCGATTCATGCGTGTGAGCGCGTGGGATCCTGACGAGCGCCGAGCGATTTATTCTTCCCCAGCTTATGTAGACCGGCGCTTCATATCCTGAAACCAGCCTCTTGTAGGAATTGACAAGCGGAGCCAGGATTGCGCACATCCCTCTTGCATGTGCGAGCTGCCCGGCCAGAAAGTGTTTCGCAATTTTGGAGAGGCCGTGTGAATCGCCAGGATCCGAGAACGCGTTCTTGCCGTTAGCCTTGTAAGTAAGGCTCTGATGAACGTGCATGCCGTTTCCGCTTATTCCGCGGATCGGCTTCGGCATAAAAGTGGCGTAGAGACCTCTCTGCCGGGCGATGATCTTCACGAGTACCCTGAAAGTTACTGCGTTGTCTGCCGTCTTCAGCGCGTCGGAATATCTGAAGTCGATCTCATGCTGCCCGGTCGCAACTTCGTGGTGCATCGCCTCGGCTTCAATTCCAAAGGAGGTCAAAGCTCCGGTCACCTGCCGCCATAACCCTGTAGCCACCATGTCTGCAGGCTGATCGAAATAACTGGAGCTATCCTGGGGCCGGGGTGGAATTATGCTTCCTTCCGCGGAAGGCTTCAGCAGGAAGAACTCAAGTTCAGGGCCGGTATTGTAAATGTACCCCATCTTACCCGCTTCTGCCACCACCCGTCCGAGCTGGGCACGCGGGTCACCTACGAAGGGCTGGCCATCTGGCGTGAAAACGTTGCAAATGAGTCGAGCGGTTGTCTCCTCGCCCGTCAACCACGGCAGGACCGCGAACGTCGACACATCAGGTACGAGGTACATGTCGCTTTCGGCAACGCGGGCAAATCCTTCTATTGAAGACCCGTCGAACCAGATGCCGTGATTCAGAGTGGAAGCCAGCTCCGAGGTCGGGATCGTCACATTCTTCACCGATCCTCCGATATCGGTAAACTGCAGATCAGTGAACCGTACCCCTTTCTCTTTCACGAGTGCGATGAGTTTGTCAGTATCTATGTCTTTCATAAGATTTGTCATTTGTGAAAAGTCTGAAGGATCAAAGCAATGGCAATAATGGCAAATAGAAGAAGGATAGCCGAGGCGACGGCTTTGAACGTGGACGAGCGCCAGAAAGCGACTCCGTAGGACGGACCGGTTGGCCGATCAAGAATCGAGACATCTATGGAATCAAGATTCTCCAGGTCGTGAAGAAGCGCGTGCATATCAGGATAACGTTCACCCGGATCGCGCTGCAGGCATCTTGCAGTGACTGCGGCAAGTTGAGGCGACACTCCCGGCTGTTTGCGGTCCAGGCGGGGGACAGCGCTGTTCAGGTGCTGTGCCATAACTGCCAGACTGTTATCACCCGTAAATGGCGGCGCGCCGGTGAGCAGCTCGTACAGCATCGTGCCGACAGCATAGATGTCTGTGCGCTGATCTCCACGACGTCCTTCAATCTGTTCAGGCGCCATATAGTCCGGTGTTCCCGCCGCGCTGCTCAAGTTTGCATAAGTAACGCGGTGAGCACCCTTTGTCAGTGCGAGCCCAAAATCTAAAATCACAGGCTGACCTTCCGAAGTAATGAGAATGTTTTCCGGCTTCAGATCCCTGTGAATTATCCCGTGATCGTGACAAGTCGCCAGTCCATCGGCAATCTTCTTTGTAAGTGAAATTGCATCTTCGGGAGGAACCGGAGCCGCCCTGTTGATGAACTCACGCATTGACTCGCCATCGACCAATTCGGTTACGAGATACGGGGTGTTATTGTACTGGCCGGAGCCGAGCCCGCGCTGGACAGCAGGATGGTTGAGGGTACGCATGACTTCCAGCTCGCGTTGGAATCTCTCATATTGTGCTGGATCTCCGATCGACATGACATCCGGAACCTTGAGAACAACCTCTTTGCCGCTCAATAGGTCGTAGACCCGGTAGATGTCGCTCATTCCACCCTTGGCGATATGAGCCCGAATCTGGAAGTGATCGAACTGGTCACCAATTTGCAGCATTCAAGATCCTGTTGTTCCTACTTCTGACGGATTTCCGCGGAAAAAATTGCACGGGGTGCTCCCTGCTCCAACAATTTGTTTTCGATCTAATAAGTGTACTCAAGAGTTCGCTCAAATGCAACGAATTGCAGCCATTCCGAGTGCCGGCCACCAACTGTGCCGGCGCCAATGCCACCCCCTGAAGCTCATGGCAATACCCCCAATCGCTTGGGCGGCTTGTCGCCTGATCGAGCAGTTGGCCCAATCCACAGGTTGTACCGGTGCATCGTCACTTCCTGCTCATCGCACAAATTTGCGGAACAGCCTGGACAAAGCCGAGGTTCGTATTGCCACAGATGTATCATTCACATTAGCCAGTCGATTCAGATGGATCGCCACGATAGAAACGTTGTCGTCGCTGTTACGCTCCATCGTCGTCGTGAAAATACGCTGTCCGAGATCTTCGAGGTTGCTTGCCGAATGAGCGAGTGCTCCGAATTCTTCATCTTCGATGACGGACCAGACGCCATCGGTGCACAATATGATAGTATCCCCGTTTTGCGCCGGCATTTTGAATATATCCGGCTGGACGAAGAGCTCGAGACCGAGGCACTTGTTCAGGACAGACCTCTGACTGTGTGAGCGAACCTTATCGGGCGACAGAACCCGCATCCGGACAAGTTCACCAACTCGTGTGTGATCGTTTGTCAGGCACCTGGTACTCCCGTCCCTGATCAGGTAAGCACGTGAATCTCCGACATGGCCGATGTAAAGCTCGCTGCCCAGAATGCTTACGGCTGTCAGCGTCGTCCCCATCCTGCCTGCCCCCACCCTGTGGGCAGTCTGGTAGACGCTAAGATTGGCATTCTGAATGCTGACGCGGAATTTCTGAAGCGGGGATATCCCGTTAGCCGCATAATATGTCTCAAAAAATGTTTCGAGCGCAACAGAACTTGCCACTCCGCCGTGGGCATATCCTCCCATGCCGTCGGCGATTCCGTACAAATACCCCGAGACTTCCGAAATGCCGCTGTCAGGATCGCACAACTTGACAGCATCCTGATTGTCGTCACGTACTTGTCCGACATGACTCAGACTATAAGACATTATCTCCGTTCCTTCGCCTGCTGGCATGAAATTGTTCTCGAGACGATAGGGGAACCGGAAGAGAGTATGCACACTCCGTCTCTCTTTCACCAGTCCCCCTTTGTCATTTCAGCTATTTGTTCGCTCTCAGGAACTGCTCCGTTGCGGCTACGGATGGCACGATCGCCTTCCCTACCTTGCGGCTTGTCAGCACCAGGTAACCTACGCTTAGTACGGTCCAGCCAGCCGTAATCCACAGCGCCATCTTGGTTGCGTCCTGCGAGACCCCCGGCGTACCGAGACCGATAAGCACCACGGCAATGAGCATTGCTATGTTTCCCAGGAGTCCGAGTATGGGAACAACCGCGTGCTTCAGACTTTGAAATTCGGTGCGCCCGACAAATGTGACGAATGTGAAGAAACAGATGAGTCCGTACAGAGCAAACGTTCCGATGTTCGAGACCAGAGTGATACCTGTAAGGGCGGTGACGCTGAGGACACCCATGCTGCCGATAATGGCAGAGACAACTACCAGGACCCACACCGCAACGTGAGGGGTGGCGTGTCTGGGATGCAGCGCGCCGAGGACACCGGGCATTTCTCTGTCCTGAGAAATGGCGAAGCTGACCCTCACTCCGGTATTTATGGCAGCCAGTGTCGTTCCAAGAACGGCAATGCCTACGGTGATCGCGACAACTATCATCAGGGCAAATCCATTCCCTCCTAACATCGCATTCCCGATCTGCTTCGTCAAGTCGCCGATCGGGGCACCTGATGCAGCGGCAGCGGCCATCCCGGTAAGTTTCGTGCCGTCAGATCCGACATACACAAGTTTATCGCTCACCGCGTAGTTTGCGGCAAAATACTCGAAGAGGTATGCAAACAACCCTTGTATGATAAGTGAGAGTATTACACCCCTCGGTATGTCGCGCTTCGGGTTAATCGCTTCTCCTGCCAGTGAGGTAGATGATTCAAAGCCCACAAGTATCAGAATTGCAATAGTGGATTGGAAAAGCATCGCCGACAGATTATGGGGCAACAGGATAGATGAAGCGGATGGATACGCCCAGTGTGCCGCATGAAGGGGATTTTCGACCCTGAATACTATCGCCATGATACTGAAGCCGACCAAAGAGACGAGCTGTACGACGTTTATGGCAATGGCAACGTTGGTGGAGCCTGTTATGCCGCGAACCGCGATGAATCCGACGGTGAATGCGAAAACCACCGCGATAAGGACCTGTGTTGGGATTGAAAGACTGACGCCAAACTCGCCAAGGATATAAGTAACGAGCGTTGCCATCATTGCGACCATTACTCCCGGATAGACCCAGTAATAAAGGTGGGCCGCCCATCCGGTCATGAACTTTGCAAGCCGGGCGAAGCGCTGGTGCGACGCTTTCCCGCGGTCAAGAAAGGCTCTTTCGGCAAAGTAATAGGAGCCGCCGGCTCCCGCCTCAGGATAACGGCGGGCCATTTGGGAAAAGGAAAATGCGGTTAGAAAGGCCACAGTCAGCGCAGCAAGGATACCGCTCCACATGTCCGTCGCACCGCCTGTGTTTGATGCCTGCAGCTGGAACGTAATCCATAGAAATGCACCTGGCGCGATAAGCGCCATTGCGTTTGCGGTGACGCCGGTAAGTCCAAGCGTTTTCTTCATTGTTGGTTTATCGTCTGCCATGTTTTCCTCCTGGATTTATTTATAAACTTAAATGCGTTTGCTAAGCTGACTAAAAGGTCGTTATTACTCCGACGAGCAATGTAGGCTGAGAGGTCCTCGTGAAATCGCCTGCATTGAGCGAGCCGGCAGATAAGAACGCCTTGCCGTTCGCGAAGTCGTCTCGCGCTTCGACCCGCACAATGAGCGGAATCCATGGGCGATATTCGTATGTGAGAGTCACCTCTTTCAGTGTTGCTTTAGGGAATGTCAGACCCGTTGTGTAATCAAACGGATCGTAGTAGACTTCCCCGCGGGCCGCGATATCTGATTGGGAGTCAAGATCGTATTTTGCATAAAGAGCAACGCCTTTCCAGTCTTCATAGACCCCCGCGATGCGATCTCTCCCGTAAACAGCGTCGACCACAAGCGAAAGGTTCCCTACCGATTGTGATATGATTATCTCCGCAAGATCTCTTCTTCCGTACTTGGCGCCTGCCGGTTGTTCGAATCCACTCATACCGTTGAAGGTCAGCGTCGTGGCTGTGGTGGGGGAATAACTCAACTCCAATCCGAGGTCCTTCGACTTATTATTATCGATTACGGTATTCCAGCTGTTCACGATGTGGAGTTGTGCGGAGAAATTGCCAGCGAAGTCATATGTCATTCTTATCCCCTCGTGGTAATAAGGGATCGCATAGGCAAACAAAAAGGAACGGCTGTAATTCCAGTTGCTATTCGATTCTATCACCTCATTCCCCATGAGCGTCACGAACTTTCCAACATCTACGGTTAATCCTGACCCGACGGGGAGGAGTGCTTCAATGTATGCTTGTTCCAATAGGGACAATGTGCTGAAAGCATTCGTCCCGTAAGGTGCTACACCCTGTACCATGTCATTGGCAGGGCCGAAGGCCAGGTCGAGCCTGAAACCGACCGGCTGTGCCTGCTTCTGTACCGTGAGTTTTGCAAGATTGAATCCAAATTGGTTGTTGTAAATGTCGAAGTTTCTTAACTGATTCATTTCGTCCGAAGGGCTGTTGAAATTCTTGCTGTAGTAGACATCGACCAGTCCACTCCAGGTGATACCTGGAGCGGGTGTTGGACCTGAGGCAAACGCGGCGGTCGAAGATAACATGAATATCAGAGGCAGTCCCGGTAGGTGAGCGCGTCCCGTCATTTGGCCTCCCCCGGCATCTGGTAAACTTGCCTGGACACATGCTTCGGCAGTGTGCATGATCGTCGATGGATAAACTCTATTTCCTTGTTCACTCGTCCTCCTTCTTCTGAGACCTTCGCTCATGGCGTTCCGGATGGTCCGGACAGTCACGCGAAATTCCGGTAACAGTTCTCTGTAGTGCGCATTCATTTACTTTACTAACAGCTCCAACTATCTAAAGAATATTAACTGAATTGTCATTGAGCTATAACTAAATAACCTATTTTTATCTTTTTTGTCAAGTAAATTAAATAAAAAGTCGGGAGGACACTTAAAGATTGAAGAGGCTTTCTTGTGACAGGCGCGCCAATACCAACCGTCAAAATGGGCGTACGCATCGACTGCGTCGGAGTGAGATTCCAGGCTTGAAAGAATTATCTACCCGAGTCATGCGAACCATACGAGAAAAGGTTGCAGATCAGGTTTCGTTCGGTCCCCGTTTAAGCAGACAGGAAGACCAGTTTTAGGAGGAGATGTAGGCAGGACCACAAGCTGCGCCCTCCCCGGCACAAGCATCATGGCTCGGGCCGGGGAGAGGCGCATTGCGAATATTACTGCTCAGTTGCCGGAGCCGCTTCCAACTTCAGGCAGCGGCGGAAGCTGCGGATGATAATTCCTGTACGGAGGGGTTTCGTACCTCGGCAACGGATGCTCCTTGAGTTCCTTGAGTGCGATCTTCACGGCTGCTTCCAGCTGCGGGTCATGCCCATCTCTCACGAGCTGCGGGTTCTGCCAGACGGCAACGTCCGGCGAGATGCCATGGTTCTCAACCGGGAAAGTACCGTTCAGCCCTTCCACTGCGATACGCGGTGCCGTGACCGTACCACCGTCCATCAGGCTTGGATAACCTCCGATTCCGACAAGTCCGCCCCACGTCCTTTCTCCGACGAGCTTGCCAATCTTGTCCATCTTGAAATACCATGGAAGCGCGTCGCCGCCAGATCCGGCGAACTGGTTGATTACCATTACCTTCGGACCGAAGATCGCCATTGGCGGGCATATGGCCGTCTTGCCGTAGCGAGTAACGTTCATGCTCATCGGCTTGAGTAACAGGTTGTTAATGATATAATCGGAGATATATCCGCCGTGGTTGAATCGCTCGTCAATTATGACCCCGTCTTTATTCACCTGCGAGAAGAAATACCTGTTGAAATCAGTGAAGCCTTCTCCTGCCGTATTCGGAAGATAAACATAACCTATCTTTCCATCGCTCAGCCTGTTCACCAATCTCATGTTGTGCCTTATCCATGCCTCATGGCGCAGGGCAAACTCGCTTGGGATCGTCTTCACGGTAATCTGATGTGAATCCTTCATGTCAGGATTTGGTCCCACGGTAAGAGTCACGGTCTTATTGGCCAGATTCTGGAAAGCCTCGTAGATATTCATACTCCCCGTAATCTGGCTGCCGTTCACTGCCAGCAGGTAGTCACCGGCTTTCACCTTAAGGCCGGGTTGCGCCAGCGGTGCGTACAAGCCAGGGTTCCACTCCCCGGCGCTGAATATCTTCGTGATTCTGTATCTGTCATGCTCTACTTTGTAATTGGCGCCGAGCAATCCCACCTTTATGTCGCTCATTTTCGGCTCGGTTCCGCCGTAGATGAACATATGCCCGACCGACATGTAGCTTAACATTTCCCGGAACAGGAAACTCAGCTCATCTCTGCTGGCAATTCCGGGAAGATAAGCGGAGAACTCCTTCTCTGCCTGGTCGATGTTGAGACCGTCATAATTCGGGTTGTAGAAGAACGCTCTCTCTATCCTCCAGGCATCATGGTACATCTCATCATATTGCTTTCGCGGGTCGACGTAAACCCTCATATCGGAGAGGTTAAGTCGGGAGGGACTGTGCACGCCGGGGCCGCTTGTAGATGAGATTGACCAACTGCCGCCCTGCTTGTAAAGCATCTTGCTCCCGTTCGCCGAGAGCGCAAATTGTGAAACTCCGCGAACGAGCGTTTCGGTCTTCCGGGATTTCAGATTGAATGTGATTACGCTCGCCATTCCAGGAACGCCCCCTGGCACGGAAACCAGGGGAGCCCGAACAAGGAACAGAGTACCGTCTCTTCCAGCTGCAAGTCCCCGGTAGTTTGCCGGCGCGATGGGCAAAGGTATGACGCGAGATTCGATGTTCGTGAAATCTATTTCGACCGCCTTGGAGCCATTTTTCTTGGCATTCGGCTTTTCTTTTCCGGTCTCCTTCTTATGGCTCGACGTGTCCTCTTTCTCGAATCCGCTCTTCGGTGCAAGGGGCGAAGAAATCCCCTTCCTGAGAATCAGCGCGTAGACGTTTCGTTCTACCGGTTGCTCAAGCTTCGACATATCGAGCCATCCTTCCGACAATGCGGTATTGGTGCTCGATGTGAAATAGAGATATTTCCCGTCCTTGTCGAAAACCGGATAGAGACAATCGCTCCCTGCATCGGTGATCTGATGGATGCTCCGGTCCTTTAGCGAGTAGACGAACACTGCGTGGAGATAGTTGGGGAGGACTTTCGTGTAACTGATCCAGCGGCTGTCAGGCGACCAGCTCTCGTCGAATTCATGAAGCTCTGCGTACTGGTCCGCGTCGATCCTTATCGGCTTAGGGTCCTTCTTAGTAATATCGACATACCAGAGGTTCAGCTTCTGGTCGCTGAACGCGATCTTCTTGCTGTCCGGTGACCAGGCCGGTTGATAGTAGAATGCGCTCTTCTGTCCGAGAGTAATCATCCTCGGCTTTCCAATCCCGTCCTGGCTGCGAATGTAGAGGTCATATTCGCCGTGCCTGTCTGCAAAATACGCGATCCACTTTCCATTCGGAGACCAGGCAGGGTTTCGGTCTTCGACCCCCGGACTGCTGGTCAGATTCTCAATGCTGCCATGCCTGGTAGGAACCGTGAGAATATCGCCATGCGCCTGGAAGACTGCCCGCACGCCGTTGGGCGAAATATCATAATCGGTTATCTCGCCGGCTACCTTCTGAAAATACGGACGAAGTTGAGGCAGATCGCCGGATACGGTAACCGGAACGAAATGGGACGTCTTCGTGGCAAAATCATAGACATACAGCTGTCCGAACTGCGAATAAACGATTCCTCCCGGACCTGCCGAAGCCGATGTTATATCGAATCCCTTGTTGTCTATGAGCTTCGTGGTCTCGTGGGTATCTACGTTGTAGGAGAAAAGCGTTATCGGTCCATCCTGGTCGGAGAGATAATAGACTTTGTTTCCGACCCACATCGGATCATTATAGTTTGCCCCATCCCTTGGGATTTTCACGACGCTCGAGTTCGAAATAGTCGCGATCCAGATCGGGGTTGTTTGTCCGCCACGGTACCCTTTCCAGAACGGCTCCCACTGGAACGATGGGACATACGCAATTCTTGTCCCATGAGGTGAGTACGAACCGGTCTCTGCCATGGACAGCGGAAGTTCCTCCGGAAATCCGCCCGTAACAGGGACAGTGTAAAGCTGGTCAGGATCCGAATATGTATAACGCCGCGAGCGGAACAATACGTCCTTTCCGTCGGGTGTCCAGCCGACGGCAACATCTGGACCCGGGTGGTATGTCAAACGGGTTGGCTCCCCTCCGGTCGCCGGGACGACATAAACGTCCGTATTGTGGTCGTATGTCCCGGTGTAGGCAATCATGGAGCCGTCCGGAGAAAAGATGGGCATAGTAAGAACATCAGTGCCGGTAACAAGCCGGTGAGCCTGTCCGCCTCTTCGGCTTACCGTCCAGATTTCTCCTCCGTATTCGAATGATATCCGGGTCCTGGATAGAGTCGGATATTGAAGTAAGAGTAACTTGTTCGCAGCTGTACGTTCCGGGTTCGGGTATCTTTCACCATGTGCCGGCTTGGCCGCGACGAAGGCGGAGCCCGCCATAAAACATAATAGAACAATTCCACGGAACAGTAGTTTTAATTTCATAATGTACTCCTCAAGCTAAAGAGACGTTGGATGAACTATTCGTTGTTGCTCATTGACGGCGGTGCATCGCCGTCGGCACTTCCCCATTTCCTATTCGGCCTCGGTCCCATCTGCAATTCGAGTACTCCGCCATTCTCGATATCCATCTGGGTAAACCAGGGCTTGTCGAGCGGCTTGCCGTTCAAAGTCGCGGATTGAATGTACTTGTGACGTACCGAGACGTTGTGTGCAATAATTGTAAAAGTCTTTCCATTGGACAGACGAATGGTGGTCCTCCTGAATATCGGAGTTCCTATCACGTAATAAGGCGCACCCGGACAGAAGGGATAAAAGCCCATTGCCGAGAAAACATACCATGCTCCCATCGCTCCCTGGTCGTCGTCTCCGGGCAGGCCGAGCGGTGTATCGTTATACCACGCTTCCATTATCTCGCGAATCATTTTCTGCGTCTTCCATGGCTCACCGGCAAAATCGTACATGTAAGCTATATCAAAACTGGGCTCGTTTCCCTGTGCGTAGTTTCCGATAAGTCCGGTCATATCCGGAAATTTTGCGAGAAACGTATACTTCGAGTCGCCGCCGTATTGTACCTCGAACAGGGAATCCAGTTTCACCAGGAACGGTTTTCGCCCGCCGTACAAATCGATGAGACCGGCAACATCCTGCGGGACATTGAATGTCCACACCCACGCATTGCACTCTGCGTAATAGTCACGTCCGCCCGGTCCGCTTGGGAGTATTGGGTTAAATTCCTTGACCCATTCGCCATCTGCAGACTTCGGAGCCATGAAACCATTGGATTTATTGAAAACATTCCTGTAATTGTGCGCCATTTTCATGAACAGTTCGTAGTCAGCGGTGTGACCCAGCGCCTTCGCCATCTGGGCGATGCACCAGTCGTCATAAGAAGCTTCGAGCGTCACCGACACGGCCTGTCGTCTTTCAAACGGATGGACCTCCGGATTAGTTTCCTGTTCTCCCTCTTTAAGTGCGGGGAAAAATCCCTTCTCGAGATACGTCCTGCCGAGATCCGTCATCGGCCCCCTTCTCCACGGGAGCATGGTTGCATGGAGCGCCTCTTTCTTCATCGCCTCGTATGCCTTTTCCACATCGAAGTCGCGGTACCCCTTGAAGTAGGTATCGGCTATGAGCTCGTCCGCGTGGTCTCCTATCATCGCGGCGAACTCTCCCCACACTCGCGGAAAAGACGGCAGCCAGCCCCACTGCTCGTACATCCTCACCAATGACTGGATCATGTCCTCCTGCTGCTTCGGGTCGAGAAGGAGCTGGAGCGGATGTTCGCACCGGAATGTGTCCCACAGCTGGTCGTGAGTGTAGAAGTCTCTGCCGTGACTGAAGTGGACCTTATGATCAAAGCCGCTGTAGTATCTGCCGTCTTCGGTGATATTCATCATGTTTTCTTCTGCACGATACAGAGATGTGTAGAAAATTGTCTTCTGCTTCTCTGTTCCGCCTTCGACCCGTATTTTACCGAGGAGATTGTTCCACGCAGCCTTCGTCTGTTCTTTTCTGGACTCGAAATCCCATTCGTGGACTGACTCGTTCAAATTTCTCTCGGCCTGCCGGAGACTTATGAAGGATAATCCGGCCTTGACTTCCACAAGCTTCCCGCCGCTGCCGTCGAAGTTGAGTGTGAAGCCGATTCTTTCTCCTTCCATCCTGCGCTCGTTGCCCGGCTCCCCTTCGTAATGCCATGATGATACGCCCTCGATCGGCTGCGAGAATTCGAGATAGAAGTAATACGGGACTTCATGGATTGTCGTCGATCCCTGCACAAGTGTCGGTGAGACGACCTGCATCCACCCTTTGTCATCCATCATGATGCTTATGTGACGTTCCCCCTTTGATGGAAATCCGAACCGATAGAAGATCGCAAAATGCCCGACGGTGTATGATGCCTCTATGTCATAACTGCCAAGCAGCCCTTTGTAATAATATGGGGTGCGCGTCTCGAAATCGCGGTCGAAGCTGGAAGCGATTTGACCGGGATCCGTCCTGATACTCCCGGTATCCGGCATAATCGACACGCCGCCCGCCGGGAAGCCGTAAATTTTTGTCGCGAGGTATGAATCGGTAATGCCGGGATTGAGCACCGGAGTCACCTGCGGGTATCCGTGCGGCAGCTGCACCATCGGTCTCGTCGTCGTTAGAAGTAGACTGATTCCGCCGATATCGGGTCGCACGAAATCGACAGGTTCCCTGGGCGAATCAGCAAATGCAACGGAGCCAAGTATCAACAAAAGTCCTGTCAAGCAGACGTAAAAAGCATTCTTCATTTTTCCCTTTCAAATATTGTTTTTGATCGATACAGTCTGTTGCGCGGCTCTATCATGCTCCACGCTCCAGCAATAGAAATCTCACTTCATACGGATTGAACTGAATCTTGCCGGTCACTTTTTTGATGGACTCCTCGAGCGAGTTTATTTCGTAAACCTGTGAGTCAGGTCATTATACATAATAGGCGGACGAATCGGACGAACGAACCAGCATCGATGAGGTAACCGACGGGTTCGGCGAGTGATATTCGAATCCCCCTCCGTGGATCGTTCTTTCGTACCCGCTGAAGAAGGTGTCGGGCCAGTTGAACCCGCTTGTCTGCGCAGCAAGGGGAACAGCGGTAAACATCAGAGATGCGGCGAAAACCAACAGGTTTCTCATGACGGTCTCCTCCCTGGCGTTGTCCGCGCGGGCAAACAAAGGCCGGATAAATAACCGGTGTCCGGCGGCTGCGCGCCGCCAAACGTCTCCGTCAGTTGTTCCCTGTAATCCAGGTGTAGCCGTCCTGTCTTATATGGACCAAGGTTTTCCCGTCCTTGCTTTCAATGGTCGCCTCATACATATCAGGCGTCACATAAATCTTCGGCGGCCAGGAATATCCTGCAACTTGGGAGACCTTTTCATGAAGTGATGACAAACTCGCTGTAAACTCCTGATGGCTGATGTAGTAAAGACGTTCGCCATAGTAAATTTTCCTGAGGATCCACTTCGCACTTTCCACCTCGTGCCACTTAAACGAGTCATGGCCGGTACCGACCACCTTGTCGGAGAACTGGAGAAACCCCCACATTTCCGGGTAGTGCATGTTGATAAGCCCCTGTGGGGACCAGACCCAATTATCTTCGGGAACAAGCTGCCCCGTCGAGGCATCGCGCTCTCGCCTGTAGACTCCGTTCTTGACGACGAGGTGCCATTCCACGCGCGAGAAATTTATCCTCCACTGATCGCCTTGCCTGGGCGGTGCACCGTTGAAGGCACATTCGCCCAGGATACTCCACGGGAACGCCGCCTCGACCGTCCAACCGGTGTCCACGTCGTTCGGGTTGTCAAGCGTGCCGTGCAACCCTATCCCGACTTTTAATCCTGCAATGTCCCATGCATTGACCGCGACTTTATCTCCGTCGCGGTAAGGCATTCGCTCCATGAGGTCCCACACCGTACCGAGTGCGTTCAATTCCGTCTCGTAGTACGGATGCGTTGAGCCGTTGGGATCGATGAAGACTTCGAAATCATTGTTGTTGAAGATTACCGTGTCTCTCTGCCTGAGCGTCGCCCATAGGTTGGGTTCCTGTATTTGTGCGCCTATGTAAAGGTACTTGCTATCCCAGAGCATCTTAACACGCGTCTTGTACCTGGGAGCCGGCCTGAGGTCTCCCTGTATGTCGACAAAATACGTGGTCCAGGCCGCTTTCTTCCACGATTTTTCATCGAGCTTCCCGTCGACCTTGATGGGACCCGCAGTACGATAACAAACATAGTGCTTCGGAGCGAAAGGTATCTCCGGCACCGGGAAACTTGTCTGGCCCAGCGGCGCTTGAGCATAAACGTCCGCGCCAAACAGTAGTGCCAGCGCTATCACTGATAAATATTTCATTAGCTTCTCCTGGTCAATCTTCATTTTTGTTCTACAAAATCTCCGTTCTTCAGCGACCAATCGAGTCCGAAGAAACCGGCCACCTTAAGTCCGCTTTCGACACTAAACCCAAGCTGTCCGCCGTTTTTGTGGCCGTAGTAGCCCGGTACCTTCGATTTTCTGCCGCTGTCCTTAAACACGCTGGTGTTCAGTATCGTGAGATCAGGGAGTGAAAACCACGGCTGAAGGTAGGGCACAATATAAGTAAGCCGCATCCCTTCTATGCCGGTCCCGGATACTACTCCGACGCTCGCCAGGTTGCTCCCCTTCCTAGGCCTGATCATGAAACACGCGTAATCCTTACCTTTCATTATCCGATTGCCGAAGTTCAATTCTCCATCGGAGACCGTAACCGGAGAGTTACTCAGCACTTCGTTCCATGCCGAATTTGTCTTTTCGTTTCCATAAAGGATGATGCTCCTGTTTGGATCGGCCTTCGGATTGAACTCTCTGTCGGATACTACTTCGATCGAACAGTTGCCCTGGTACCAGAAATACTCGGCATCGAACCTTGCCTTGTCAAAAGCCCACTTGTTCTCAGCTTTGGTTCCATGCGTTCCGTAGACGAATTCCATATCATGCCGAAATGCGTCCTTGAATGTCCCGTAACGAACAGGGTTCTTGTCGTCCGGCGACGGTTTTCGGACCATCATCCATCGGTCTGATTGTTTCTCAAGCCAGACCTTTGTCTCATTCGCAGGGACCTTGACATCGTCGAGTTTTGTACCGTCAAGGTCGAAATTGAATGGCTTGCTTGTATCCGCCATTTCTAAATCAAACGAGATGATTTTGACGTTGTGGGTGGTTCCGACAAACCTGTTACGCGATGGAATGAAACTGACTTTGGCGTTGCTAAATTCGAGCTGTTTCTCCTGGCTGTAGATGGTGAGCCAGTAGTCCTTTGCCGATACACCCGGGCTTGCCGTCGTGAAGTCTATCTCCAGAGTCCTGCTAAGTCCAGGCCTTGCGTGCCTGGCAAAGAAGTCGAACATCGGGGGCCAGTCGACACAATCTGAGCCGGCTTCATCGTTCAGACCCCACCAGTGACCCACTCCCATCTCTTCGTGAAAAGTGTAGTCTTTATCGAACTTGCTCAGGGAGTCAACCATAGTAAGCGATTCGGTGATCGGTACGTTGTCATCCTTGCTCCCCTGAAGCATGTATATCCCGAGCTGCTTATAGTTCCTGTCGAGACCAAATGTATGGACCGGCATCGTCGCCCTCTCGAGCATATTCGCCATAGGGGAGATCATAGTGTCATGCCGGAACACGTACGTCCACCAGCTTATCCATCCGGCGCTGGGTCCCATTGCGCCGAAGAGATCGGGATACTGCGCACCTATAATCCAGACGCCGTGACCTCCCATCGAGTGACCGGTCAGGTAAACCCGGCTCGGATCGATGTTGAGAGTAGATTCTGCGATGTGGAGTACCTGGAGGGCATCGAGTCTTCCCCAATCTTCCCAATCGAAACCGTACGGTCCCCCGTTCGTCGGGCATACTATGTAGCCCCACGTTTTTGGGTAATAGGAATTTGCCATGTTCGTCGCAATGACATCAGCACCGTGAAGCGAGAGGAACAAGGCCTTGGGTTTGCCGTTATCGGGGCCGCGGGGGGGAACGAGAGAATAATACTGGACGCTCCCGTCGATGCTGCTGATGAAAGTTATGTTGCGCGTGGCACTGTGAGAAACCACCTTCACGGGAATTTCAGCGTGCGCCAGCTCACGAGACATCGTACTCTCCCCTTCGTACAATGCCAGCTTAATCTTCACCACTCCCTCGTCCGAAGGCGCCGGTCCGACGAGTTTGAATGCGACTTTACGCAGACTCATGGGTTGAATTATCGGCACTCTCGTTTCGACCGAGAAGCCGCTGTCGTTGTAGGCCTTGATATACGCGCCGCGGAGCGGCTTGTCCGTCGCATTGATCACCGTCACTGCCGCATAATCATCCGGGGCCTCACCAACAACGAAGTCTGGAACCGTAACATGGCCGGTATTGAACAGAATGCCGGGCCGGATGTACTCCAACTCGATCTTAAGAACCCCGCGGTTGCAGACAAAAACCAACCTGTTATTTCCCCTCCGCAGACGAATCGGAATTTCAGGGTAATTATAGTTCGGCTCCCAGGATTGCCATGTGTCTTTGTAAGCATATTTGTTTCCCTGTCTTGGAACGCCGTTTATGTAGACAATGTCGTTTCCCTTGGACTCGAGGAGTGCAACTCTGTCTATATTTGATTTGACATCGAAGAATCCGTACGCTCCGTTCAGATAGTCTCCCCTGAACCAGCCGGTGGAGTCAGCGGTGTGAGAAATCCACGCTTCTTTCTTTCCATTTTGAAATTCCACTGCCCGTCCCTCAGATGCCCGGACTTCCTTGCCATCGATCATCCTCTCTATGATCGGGTCGGTCGGACCAATCTGGCTGATGTGGTCCGGAAGGAATAATCCCTGTTTGAGTGTGTCGACCGTGCGTGTCTGTGCATGAAGAGTCATCCCGGGTGCCAACATTCCTAGAATCACTATCGCCAAAGCTCTGTTGAATGTGCTTTTCATCTCTCTTTCAACAAAGCAGGCCTTTCGTTATAAAGTCTGATTATCAATTCTCCGAAGAGCGTGTTGGCCCAGGCAAACCAGCTTCTTGTGA
Source organism: Bacteroidota bacterium (assembly GCA_021825585.1). Lineage (GTDB taxonomy): Bacteria > Bacteroidota > Ignavibacteria > Kryptoniales > JAKASW01 > JAKASW01. Next base: position 151,624 of record JAKAGT010000002.1, read on the forward strand.
ATTTGGCGGGGTCGTTTTCATCGAACGACTCATGCATGAAGCCTGTGCCGGCGCTCGAAGCGACGAGCGTTTTCACGCACGTTTTAATTTCGTCTTCCCTCGTTGTCGTGAGCGCCCGCACCATTATGCTAATCGGCCATATTTTTCCGGGACCTGTGTGAGGACTTCCGACTCCCTCACCTGCAGTCCCCTTGCAAAAATATGGATTGTCGCCGCTCAGCACAAACGATCTCGTATTCTGGTATAAGGGGTCGCTTTCGGCCACTGTCCCCAGATACGGCATTGAAAGCAGGCTGGGAATATTTGCGTCATCCATGAATAGTCTGTCGTCGAAACCGTCGACTTCATACGCGAGCATTTCTCCGTAATCCAGATGCTTTACTCTCGCGTATGCCTCCAGGGCAGACTCGACTTCGTTCGCAAGGTCGAGACATTCGCCCGCAAAGGCATGATCGCCGGCAATATTTTCAAACATCTCCGCCAGACGTTTAAGTGACAACACGGCAAAATAATTGGATGGGACAAGGAACGGAAAGATCGTCGCATCGTCCGAAGGCCTGAACATAGAGCAGATCAGCCCTACCGGCTTGATTGGATTCCCATATCCGCCTCCCGCCTGAGTATCGGTTTGCGTAGCTGTGATTCTCTGAAATTTGTACGGCCCGTGTCCGTGTTTCCGCTGCTGCTGTTTGAAGGTCGTAACGACAAGTTTCATGGCTTCCCGCCACTTTCCGTCGAAGGGGGCAGTGTCGCCGGTTGTTTTCCAGTAGCCGTAGGCGAGCCTGATCGGATAGCACAACGAATCGATTTCCCACTTTCTTTCATGGAGTCCGGGTTTCATCTCGGTCAGGTCCTTGTCCCAGGGACTTCCCGTCGGGCCATAATTGAACGCGTTCGCATAAGGATCGAGCAGGATGCACTTCGTCTGCCGGTTTATCACCCCTTCGATGAGCTGGCGCAATTTCCTGTCGTCTTTTGTCAACGGCAGGTACGGCCAGACCTGCGCGCTGGAGTCTCGCAGCCACATCGCATCGATGTCGCCTGTTATCACAAACGTGTCCGGTCTTTCATCCAGGATCTGGAACTGCACGGTGGTGTCGAGAGTATTCGGGTAACAATTCTCGAATATCCAACCCAGCTCTTCGTTGCCGATACTCTTTCTTACTCTCTTTATTTCTTCCTCGACCGCCTCGCTCACGAATTTCCTTTTGTCGGGGGCCGGCCTCCTGCTGATATAGCGCGTGTCGTCCGTCACCAGTGAAATCGATGATGCCGATTTGATGGTCCTTTTTCCGAGAATGGACAACCCGGCAACCGCCATCCCGCCGGTTTTTATGAAGTTTCTTCTCGATGTCATGTGCACCTCTCGCTTGTTTCTGAAATCAGAATCACATGATGCGGCAGGCAGAACATTTCCGGATGCCGCGATATTTTCATTTCAACATCGTGATAGGATTGCCTTCGGTAGCGGCGATTATTTTGCCGCTGCTGCGATCGATGAGCGCCAAACGCGTTCGCCCCGCCCCGACCGATACGCTGTACTCGTGCGTGCCTGCGAAAATATCCCTGTCAGAGTTCGCCGAAGACTCATTCACAAGTACCACGAGCGAATAATTTCCTGTGTCCAGGACTCTCGAAGCCACAGGTGTACTGTATCGGTGGACTCGAACGCCTGCATACTTGAGGACGCTGTCAAGCAAGGCAATCAGCGGGGCCCTCTGGGACGCGTACTCCAGTGGAAGAGCTTCCTGGAGAATATTTCCCTTCAGGCTGTCGAGCTGCGGTGCGTCGCTCTTTCTCAGATACTGGTGCTCCAGATCGCCGAACGTAACGAATACATCCCTGCCGTTCTTCATTTCCCAATTCGTCGGCTCGTAATGGCTCACCGGAGCGCTCACGTGGTTCAAGCCGAGAAGGAGAAAATCCTTCGACAGCTTGCCGTATTCGTTTCCTTCGACCGCTCCGGTGAAAAGTATCTTCGTCCCGTTTTTCGAAGCATGGTATAATTCGACCGATGCCGAATCGTAGAGCATTTCGGCGTCGGGGACGATAATCAGCCTCGCGTCCTTCAAACGATCCGGAGTCAGCTTGTATTCCGATAGAATCTCCGGGACTATCCCGAATTTCTCGGCAAGCACTCTCACAATCCTCTGGACACCCAGCATGCTGTTCTGCTGGCCGGAGAACATCTTCGAATCGGGGCTCACGAGTATGACGGGATTCGCCCGGTAGTCGCCCAGATATGGTTGTGCCTTCTTGAAAAAGGAGGCAAACTCCTCCAGTACTTCAATTTCTATTTTAAAGGTCCCGTCGGGCCGCTCGAACCCGATAACCGCTTCGTTGTCTATCGGCTGATACGGATTGATGTTCCATGCCCATTCGAGAACTCCGGCGCCTTCACCCTGAAAAGCATATGCGAACTTCCTCTCGAGCAGATTCCTGGCTGCAACCGGCGAGCGCCAGGCATTCCCGTCGATGTCCTCCAGCCGCATCAGGCCTGTTTCGGAAACAATGTTAGGTTCCTCGGGAACCTTCGTCGATGCGACATCCCACAGGAGATTATCGTTGAACCACCATGTGTGGATCGAGGTGTAATCGAGCGAAGGATAGAAGAACTGCTGCTTCGGCCGCGTCATCGTTCCGCCCTCGTCCTGGCCGAGCGTGACGAGTTCATCACCGCCTGCATCGCGGATTGTCTGCCGCATTTCCGCCGCCCATCCGGCAACTACCGACTGAGTAAATCTATCGAAGTCGAGCCCCTTCCTCGGGTTGCGGTTTCCTCTCACCTGTTCATAAGTCAGGTCCGCCGCATTCGGGACGGAGGACACATTGTCCTTTCCATCGCGCCAGTCGTCGAGTGTCTTCTCCGCATCGTTGCCGTGCGTCCTGAGCACCCACTTTTGCCATGCTTCCTGTTCGTACTTGTCGCCGACGGGAAGATTGTTCCAGAGCCGGTCGGGAGGCGAATAAGAAGGCTCGTTTATGAGGTCGTAGTTTATCCATCCGACATTCCTGTAACGTGAGGCTATGAGCGTCACGAAGGCGTCCTGCCACCCGAGCGCACGCGGATCAACGTATGGATTTGAACCACCGTCCATGGGAGGAGAGAATGCAAAGAGGTTGAAGCAGACCACTATGTCGTGCTTGGCTGCCGTGAGAACGAAGGCGTCGAGTGCCCTGAGAAAACCCTCGTCTACTGCGCCGCGGCTAAGCATCAGCCTTTTCCAGCCCGTCCAGATTCCGGTGCGGACGAAGTTCACGCCGAGTCTTTGCATCCTGGCGAAGTCTTTATTCCATAGATACGGGTTCGGTTCGAGGAGGAATTCCCTGTCGACGTCGGATGCCATGTAAGTCGTTCCCACTATCGGAAACACCTTGCCGCCTCTAAGCAGCCAGTCTTTGGATACCGACAGCGGCGGAGCCGATTGCAACAATTTCCTGTCCATCACCCAGAAGCCAGTTGTGACAGAATCCGGCTTCCGGTTATCCTCAGTGTTTGCTACATCCACAGTGTATAGACCCGGCGCGAGTGCCTTCATGCTTCTTACAGCAACCTCACCCGTCGAAAAGCCATTGGTACCGACCAGACCGGTCGCACCTTCGAAAACGATTGACCCCTTCGGGCTTTTCACTACGACATGTACTGTAGAAGAAGCCTTCAGATTATCACCAAGCCCGGGTTTCATTTGATTAATTCTTACGATGGGGATCTCCCCCTTGTCCACGCACGCGTGAACCGGCAGTGCCTCCAGCAGACTCGCTCCTTCCAGGGCAAGATCAACGCACTTCCTGATCGCCGCGGCATCCAGCTTCAGGTCGGAAGGTTCGAGTATCCATCTTCCACCGGCCGATGCGCCCTGAAGTCTGTCTATCTCGAGAAGCGGGCAGGCAACGGGCAAATTATTTCCGTTGACAACCTGGAGGAGCGGCCTCAGAACTGCGTCGCGCGGTCCGTCACTCCCGCCTTCGTCGGGGAAATTTATCTTTGTGGCGAAGCGTACCGTCAGCTCAAATACTTCGGATGGAAGTACAAAATCAGAATGGCCGAAGCCTACACCCGGCAAAGAGATCATTCTTGACCCCTTGGAATAGAACGGAGACGAATCCAGAACTATCGAGTCGGCCGGGCCGATTAGAAGCTCATGGGCATAAGTCGGCTGAGGTGTCCCCATAATCCAGCTCCCGTGATCACCAAGTACGGGCTGGTGAAACGGGTAGCCTCCAAGGTAGACGAGACTACCACCGTTCGAGAGGAAGCCATGAATGGCATCCCATGCGCCGACGGGAAATGCACTGCCGTACGGCAGGACGAGGAGCCTGAAGTCAGAGACGTTGAGCTTTTCGTTCAGCTGTCTTACGCTGTGGAAATACTCGACGTTGAGACCATTGAGGGCGTGCTTGAGAGTCGCCGAGTTTATCCGCGGAGAATCGACCGTAGGGAATCCGTCCGACAGGAAACATGCCACTTTACCGTTTAGAGAGGCAGGCCCAGTCTGCGCATTAAGCTGGACCGCCATGAAAGTTGATGCGATGACCGCGAAAAATAGTACAAGTCTGGTCATTCCGAAAATTCCTCCGCGCGAATTATCGACGAACAGGTGTGAAGAGATATTCATTATTCCGATCAATATTAAGCAAGTGTACCATATTATTCCACGACCCTCACGACTTTGGTAAGCCGGATATCGCGGGAGGAGGCGCCCACCTGAAGCCGGTACTTTCCATGGGCTACCGTGTATTCGTTCGTCTTCGAATCGTAGAGCTTGAAAGACCGAACAGGAATAAGGAGATTGACGGTTATCGTCTCTCCTTTCTTGATACTGACACGGTCGAATCCAACCAGCGACTTTATAGGCTTGGGTCCCTTCGACGTCAGGTTCCTGACATACACCTGCACGACTTCGTCGCCATTCCACTCTCCCGCATTTCGGACCTTCACGGATAAATTCAGCGTGTCACTGGATTTCGCCCGGGTCTTGTTCAGCTTGAGGTCAGAATAATCAAATTTGGTGTAGCTCAAGCCGAATCCGAAAGGATAGAGCGGTTTCCCTTCGAAATAGCGATAGGTCCTTCCCTGCATGCTGTAATCGGTGAAAGGCGGGAGGTCCCGGACAGTTCTGTAGAACGTGACGGGGAGCCGCCCGGCCGGGTCGTAATCTCCGAAGAGGACGTCTGCAACCGCGTTGCCACCCTCTTCACCCGGATACCAGGAATCCAAAATTGCAGGGATGTGCTTCTCCTCCCAATCGACTGCAAGCGCACTCCCCCCCACGAGAACGAGAACGACCTTCTTTCCCGTCTTATGCAGCGCTTTCAGGAGGGCTTCTTCGCCGGCGGGAAGTCTTAACCTCGTCCTGTCGCCGCCCTTGAATCCCGGGAGGTTAATATTGTTGTTTTCTTCGCTCTCCAGCTGCGGTGAAATACCGGCGACTGCAATGAGAACATCAGATTTCTTTGCGAGTGCGACCGCACTATCAATGAGGCTTTGCCTTGCCGGCAATTTCGGAATCAGATGCCACTGAAATCTGATTCCCGCAAAATCTCCACTGTCGGCGTATTCAATCTTCACGTTGTATTTTTTTCCCTTTTGCAGCGACACGGTCTCTGACTTGAAGACATTAATCTGGTAAGGATTCCAATTGTCGACGATCAGCTTCCCGTCAAGGTAAAGTCTCCCCCTCTCATCCGTTACGATCCCGAGTTTATACTCTCCCGTGACCGCCGGCGTGAGAACTCCGGTCCATCTCAATGAGAAGTAATGAGGCGGGACCCCTTTGCCGGGCGAGTTCAGCCCCCAGTACGGAGACATTACTGTGTCTACCCTCGTCAGGATCGGCTCACCTTTCAGGTCTGGATTATCATAATACTCGGCATAGAGGCCGTGAAGGGGGAGATCCCCTACCGGCGTCAAATATTGACTCCCTATGGTCACGGGATTGTCAATCCTGTCTTCGGGCATGTTGTAGCCCGTCGCAAACCTGACTTTGACGTCCGGCCCCAGCTTGTTCTTTATTCCCCGAAGAATATCCACAGGGTTTGACGGTGTACCATGATAATCGCCGAGCAGAACATTCAGGTCCGTAGCATAAGCTCCGACAACGGCGACGGACTTCAGGCTTTTGCTGAGAGGGAGCGTATTTCCGTCGTTTTTCAGGAGCACGATGCTTTCATCGGCTACCTTTCTGGCAAGCTCCTGATGAGCAGGGGTGTTGTTGTCTGCAATGGTAATAGTGTCATAAGGAACCGCCCCTTTCGGATCGAACATGCCGAGTTTCAAGCGTGCCATCATCAGCCTGGTTACCGCCGTGTCGATATCTTTTTCCGAAACCATCCCGTCCTTCACAGCCTGTGGGAGAGTGGAGTATTCACCGCCGCATGCCAGATCGCACCCTGCTTTGACTGCAAGAGCCGAAGCCGCAGCCAGACCAGGTGCAAACTTGTGGCCGCGATAGATATCTCCGATGGCTCCGCAGTCCGAAACCACATATCCCTTGAATCCCCACTTATCCCTCAAGAGATAGGTAAGGAGGAACGGATTCGCACAGCACGGGATGCCGTTGATACTGTTGTAGGCGCCCATTACCGAATAAGCTCCTCCTTCTCTCACCGCTGCTTCGAAGGCAGGCAAATATGTATCGTACCAGTCGCTTTTGCTGACCGTCGCACTGAAAGTATGCCTGAGCGGTTCCGGCCCGCTGTAGGCATCGAAGTGTTTAGGCGTCGCGATGACCTTGAAGTATTTGGGATTGTTCCCCTGTAAGCCCCTGACGAACGCAACGGCCATTTCGGAAGTCAAGTACGGATCCTCCCCGTACGTTTCCTGCCCCCTGCCCCATCTCGGGTCGCGGTCGATATTTATGTTCGGAGCCCAGAAAGTGAGCCCCTTGTACCTTTCATGCTCCCCCTTCGAAATAGCATAATTGTATTTTGCCCTTGCCTCGGTCGATATGACTTCAGCTTCCTTGTAGATGAGCTCCGGATCCCAGGTCGCCGCCATTCCGATTGCCTGTGGAAAAACTGTGGCTATCCCGTTTCTCGCAACTCCATGAAGGCATTCACTCCACCAGTTGTAAACGGGAATGCCGAACGAAGGGACCGCCCGCGAGTAATTTTGCATCTGTGAAATTTTCTCGCTAAGGGTCATCCTCGAGACGAGATCCACTGCTCGAGCTTGGAAGGAAAGGCTGGTATCGAGGTATGACGGGACGGCTTTATTCCCGTTTCCACCCGGCGTATTCCCGCCGTTGTCCACTGCAGTCTGGGTCGAAGTACTCTGTGCCGTCGCGTTGCGGGTGAGTCCGACAGCTAAAATCAACGCGGTGACCAGCGTGTATATACTGAACAAGATATGTTTCAAGGTCCACCCTTCGATTTGTATTTGCAATATTGCAGTTATATTAACTGCCGCTTCGTTTGATTCAAATAGAGGTCGCTCTTTTCCGCAAAACCGGATCTGATGTGCCTTTGCACTGATGCATTTGGACGACAGCTACCGTGATTTTCTCTCACCAACTTCATTCTCCGGTTCGCATTTGGCCCGCCATAAGAGGTCGGCCCTGAAGGACTTGCCGTTTTGAAAGAATTTGTTCCCGAAGATGTCAAATGTGCGATCAGTCGGATGCGCCCGCAGCTGGGGCGTCATGAGTCTCGGCCGGAAAAGTTGAGAAGCAGGGATCAGCGCCTTCTTAACTCCGGGCCCCTTCATAAAGACGGCGAGGGAGTCCGAGCCGGCACGCTGGAAATAATCCACGGAGATGGGATGATGCCCCTTTGCCAGCACGACAGTTCCGCTTTTCTCCGTAAGCCCGTGCAAGCCGTTGTTGTCGACGCCATGCGGTATGTCGCCCCGAGGAATCCGGCGGTGGAGGATATCATGGTTAACCTGCTGCCGAATCACGCACTAAAGCCGCTCAGTTCGCGAAGATCTCGTCGATAAACATCCATGCCTTCTGCCCCCCGCCCGGATTCGGGCAGTGGATACTGAAATTCGACGGCATCAGTGACAAGATGCTTGGAGATTCCCGGGGTTATGGTCGAATCGAATACGCCTATTACCACATGGCCTCAGATGCCGGAATAGAAATGAAAGAGTGCAGACTTTTCGAGGAGGGGGGACGTGCCCACTTCATGACCAGAAGATTCAACAGGGAGGAAAACGGCGGCAAGCTCCACATGCAGTCGCTTTGCGGCCTGGCTCACTACGACTACAACTTGTCGGGGTAGTTAAACAATGGCCGGACTATGCCCGGGCCGCAGGCGTACAGGACGACAGGATGGAATACATCGCATCAACGCAGATGACAACGATCTGACGCCGACTTCGCCGGGGAATCGGGAGAAAAGCCAACCCGGCACAAAGGCGTGGACATCGCACTGACACGGACTTCTCGTCGCCGCGCTTTTCTCCGGATATGCAGGGGGCACCGCCCTAGCGCATCAAGTCAAGTTACTACGCTATTTCATCACTCCTGTATATCCACTTTGTCGCTCACGGGCATGGACCGAGGGATGCTCACGTTCGTCGATATTACATCCACCGAGTTCCCGCCGGCCATAACTTCCAATTCCCCGGCCTCGACCACACGCTTCATATGTGAGTTGATGAACGAAATCTCATATGGTGTCAGCGTGAAATTGACCGTCTTTGTTTCACCCGGCGGAATCTCGACTCGCCGGAAGCCCGCAAGCTGTTCCACCGGCCTGGTTACGGAGGCGCACTTTTGCCGGATATACAACTGCGCAACCTCATCGCCAGCCCGCTTTCCGATGTTTTTCACGTCAACCGTGACTATGAATCCATCAGTCACCTTCGGATCATCCGTCACCCGCAGGTTGGAGTATTTGAAATCTGTGTAGCTCAGCCCAAATCCGAAAGGATACTGGGGACCTATTGGCAGGTCTATGTACTTCGAAGTAAAGTGGTTTGTGGGAGATGGGGGGCGACCGGTGTTCATGTGGTCATAGTAAATCGGAACCTGTCCGACGGTCCTCGGAAACGTCGTAGTGAGCCTACCGCCCGGGTTGTAGTCGCCAAACAGGACATCCGCTATCGCGTTCCCCGCCTCCGTACCGAGGAACCAGCTTTCAACGATCGCCGGGACATGCTTGGCAGACCACGCTATCGAGAGTGGACGGCCGTTCATAAGTACCTCAATCACAGGTTTACCGAGCGCGACTATTTGTTTGGCAAGTTTGACCTGAACTCCCGGAATGTTCAGGAAGGCGCGCGACTCAGCTTCACCCGTCATGGTGCCGCTCTCGCCTATCGCCATGATTACAACATCGGCTTTCTTCGCCGCCTTCAATGCGTCGGCAAAACCCGCCGTCGAAGTGTCGGTAATGCCGCATCCCCTTGCGTAGTACAACTTTGTCTGCGGAGACAGCTTCGCCTTAATCCCGTCGAGCAGACTGACAACCGGTCCCGGGTGTCCCTGACAGTACCAACAGCCGAGCATATCATGCTTGTCGTCGGCAAGCGGACCGATCACGGCAAGGGATTTCACGTCCTTGCTGAGAGGAAGAAGATGATCTTGGTTCTTCAGCAGGACTATTGCCTCGCGCGCTTCCTGCCGCGCTAATTTGAGATACTCCTGAAGCATGAGCGATGACTTCGCTTTTGCGACATCGACGTAAGGGTTCTCGAAAAGTCCTAGCTTAAACTTAATCCGCAGAATCCTGCGAACGGCATCATTTATTATCGCCATGGGTACTTTGCCGGATTTCACCAGCGCTTCGAGGTGGCTGTGGTACGGGCCGACCATATCCATATCGACACCGGCCTCCACTGCCTTCCGCGCAGCTTCTGAAGAATCGCATGCAATGCCGTGAGCTATCAGCTCGCCCACTGCGTCCCAATCGCTGACGACAAATCCTTTGAAACGCCACTCCCCCTTCAGGATAGTTCTCAGTGTGAAAGGGTTGGCACTTGCAGGTACGCCGTCAAGATCATCGAACGCGCTCATAATCGAGCCGGCGCCGGCGTCAATCGCGGCTTTGAACGGGGGCAGATAAACGTCCCGCAACGTTCTCTGCGAGACTTCGGCCGTGTTATAATCACGCCCTCCTTCCGCGGCCCCGTAGGCAACGTAGTGCTTCGCACAAGCCAACAGCTTGCTCTGAGGCGACAGACTGTCGCCCTGATAACCTCTGACATAGGCTTGTGCCATTACCATACCAAGGTAAGGATCTTCACCTGCTCCCTCGGCAATTCTCCCCCATCTCGGATCGCGGGCGATGTCGACCATAGGAGAGAAGGTCCACCTGATTCCCTGAGAATGTGCCTCATCGGCTGCGACTTCCGCGCATCGCTTCACGAGCTCCGGGTCCCAAGTGCTTGCCTGAGCAAGGGGAATCGGAAAGATCGTCGAATATCCGTGGATGACGTCAAGCCCGAAAAGTATCGGGATTCCCAGCCTCGATTCCTTGACGGCAGCTCTCTGAAGCTCATAGATTTCTTTCGGCGAGACCACGTTAAGAAATGACCCGACCAGACCCTCTCGTGCCAGCTTCTTCGAATCGGAAGTGAACCCGGAGTACTGGCACATCTGGCCGATCTTTTCTCCGAGGGTCATGCGACTCAGGAGGTCGTTGGCCCGCTCCTCGACCGGAAGCTTTGGGTTTAGATAAGCCGCGGTGTCGGCCTCCGAGGAAGCTCTCGACCGACCGGCGGCAAAAGAGACAGCCGACGCGGTAAACAACAGCATCGCGATGAAAGCGAGCAACGAGCTGCCGGGCTTTGCAGATGAAATTGAAAGCTTATGGATGACGTGAGCACGATGCATTTTTTCCTCCACGGATTTAATACCCGGTCATTTTATATAAACTGGTTTTCTCGTGCAAGAAAAATTATTCATGAGCAGTCATGAAGTGTTTTTCTACCTGATTTGGAACGGTTCCATAATTTTGGCGCATATGTCCAAAGCCGACTGGCAAACTGCGATTCAATCCTTGAAACCCACCACCGCGCCAACTCACTTCAATACCTTGAACGAGCCTTTCAATTTTATGTCGGCGGATGAGTTGCCTATCATAACGTTGAATTTACCCGGATCCACCTTCCATCTTCTCAGGCTGCTGTTATAAAACGCGAGCTGGTTTGCCGTAAGGACAAATTTGATCCTATTGATTTCGCCAGGCTGAAGTTTTACTCGTTGGAATCCCTCAAGCTCTTTTATCGGTCGTTTCAGACCTGGAGCGGTATCGTGAACATACAATTCGACGACATCGTCTCCCTCACGATTGCCGACGTTCTGCACATCCACACTGACATGAACTTTTCCCGTGGGACTGATCACTTTCGGTCTTATTTCCAGATTGCTGTATTTGAATCTTGTGTAGCTCAGCCCGTATCCGAAAGGAAACAGCGGCTTCTCTCTAAAATACATGTAAGTCCTGCCCTTTCTGATGTCGTAATTGTAAAACGGCGGCAACTGCGCGATAGATCTATAAAATGTTATCGGGAGTTTTCCGCCGGGATTGTAGTCTCCTAATATCACATCTGCAATCGCTTTCCCTCCTTCTTCACCGGGAAACCACGCCTCGATAATTCCCGGGATGTTCGCCTTCGTCCAGTCAATCGACAGCGGAGCGCCGTTGATCAAGACCACTATCGTTTTGGGATTAGCCTTGTAGACTTCTTTGATCAGATTCTCCTGGACGCCCGGCAGACTCAGCCTTGATCGGTCATGGCTTTCTTCCTGCACGCTTCTATCTTCTCCCACGAACACAATCGCCAGGTCGGCCTCGCTCGCGACTTTCGCAGCTTGCTCTATGGAAGGCTCGTAGTCCCATCCCAAATGTGCGCAGGCGTTGTCGACGTCCTGGAAGTATTCCATCTTGATGTCGTACGAATGTCCGGCATCGAGTCTGATCGACGCCGTATACGTATGCGGGGACTGATCCTGCCACTGGTCGATGAGTAATTTGCCGTCAATATAAAGACGGCCGCCGTCATCAGTATTCATCTGGAACTGATATGTTCTGGTCACTGGAGGTACGAGCGTGGCCGTCCAACGCGCAGAGTAATCGTTTCGATGTATGCTTGCAGCCGGCGTGCCCCATCGCCAATTGAAATTTATCTGCTTGTCGATCCGTACCAGGACCGGTTTTCCCGACAAAGACTTATTGTCGAAGTATTCTCCTCTCCAACCATGTTGTCCGTGTTTTGCGCCGGCCGGTGTCAGATACTTCGCCTGAATCGTCGACCATATTCCACAACCTTTCGCGTACAGCACCCTGGTTCCTGAAGAGACCGCATTTCTTATCCCTTGCAGTGGAGTTATAGAGTCGGAGGAGATTCCGCTGTAAGTGCCGAATTGACATACAGCGGCGTTGGGACCTATCACGGCAATCGATTTTACCTCCTTCGATACCGGCAGCAAATGATTCTCATTCTTCAGCAGAACGATAGACTCGAGCGCGGTTTGTAGGGCTAATTCCTTGTGCGTTTCACTGTTGACAACACTGTAGGGAATCTTCGTGTATGGTACCATCCCCGGAGGATCAAACATGCCTAACCGGAACTTGACTGTAAGAACTCTGGCAAGAGCACGATCGATTGACTTCGTTGAAACCAATCCTTCTCTGACTGCTTTCAACAGGTAGCCCTCGTATGTGCTTCCACGGAGATCCACATCGACACCGGCCTTGAGCGCCACCGCGGCTGCTCCCTCCGGCGACGAGACATATCTGTGTGTGTCATACAGGTTCCTGATTCCTCCCGCATCCGAGATCACATAACCATCAAATCCCCACTCGTCTCTCAGTATGCCGGTAAGCAATTCTCTATCGGCCGTGCAGGGAACACCGTTGATCGCGTTGAAGGCAACCATTACAGATTGTGCATCTGCATTAGTAACGCACGCCTTGAATTGCGGCAGGTAATATTCCCTCAGCACTTCATTGCCTACGTTCGCCGAACTCCAGTGACGTCCCCACTCGTCGCTGTACACCGCAAAATGTTTCAATGTGGCTGCGACCTTAAGGTACTTAGAGTTGTTGCCCTGGAGTCCTTTGACGAAGGCAACTCCCAAACGTGATGTCAGGTATGGATCTTCTCCGTATGTTTCCTGTACGCGTCCCCATCTCGGGTCTCTTGCCATGTTGATGACCGGAGCGAAGAAAGTAAGATACCTCTTGTCATTATATTTGTTTGCAAGCGCCCGGCCTTCATCTGAAATTGCTGAAGCCACTTTGTATATCAAACCGGGGTCCCACGTGCTCGCCATTCCGATAGCTTGTGGAAACACCGTTGTCGGGACACTCGGGTTGGTCGTCACAACTCCGTGAAGACATTCAGCTCCGATCGTGTATGCACTTAAGCCTAACCGAGGTATGGCGGGTTCAAAAGCTCCCAGCTGCGAGATCTTTTCTTCAAGCGTCATCCTTGAAATCAGGTCTCGAACTCTCGTTGCGATCGGCTGATCAGGATTAAGATAGACAGGTTCCTTGTCCTGGCACAGAGCGAGAGAACTGAGGCAGACAAAAAAAAGAAAAGCACCGAGAAGTGTTCTATTTATAGCAGAAGCAAACATTGGTCACTTATAAGTTTGTTTAGCACAATCAAAGCAAAAAAAAACACTGATTTACACTGAATAAACAAGATGACCACGGATAGGAATAATATCAAAAGATCAGTGGGAATCTGCTCTGATCCGTGAATATCTGTGTGCCTATCTTGGTTTTGGCTCCGCAGTGTTAAGGCCTCGTTCGATGGAAGCCTGCCTTTTGCAGAGCCGTCTGAATGTACGGTATGTTCATGAACTCGTTCCATACTCCACCGCTCCTGAAATTTTCCAGCATCAACACCATGTTCCCCTCGTCGATACCAGTATACCTGGTATCATACCAATTCTCTTCAGGGTTGAACGAGTCCGTGAATCCATATGGGGTCCATATCTTGTCCGAATACTTATCATACATGTATTTAAGCGTAGGAAGAGCAAGTGTCGGAATGAACGGCAGGGAAGCGGCGACCGCCGACGGAGCCACGGTCCCGTTGAAGGGCACTCCATAGCCGAGATATCCGTTTTCCCCGTCGCAGGCAGTCCAACCCCATAGAAGAGTGTCGGCATAGTTTTGCCTTGCCCAGATAAGGCAAAGATGCCGGTTGGCAGTGAGCGCGTTCGCCGCGTTTTGCCAGTAATCGGCGTAGTTGTCTCTCATCCCGTTAAAGTTGAACCAGCAAGCCGGAAACTGGTACAGGTACGCTTCCGGAGTCAAGGCACCGCCGGGAGTCAAGAAAGCTCCCGTTCCGTAAGGATTAATGAAATGGTAAGTACTTACCCAAGTGTTCCAGCTACTCGCGGGAATCGGGTGAGTCGGGGAGCCCATTGCCAGAAGGTAAACAAGGATATACTCATTATATCCGGTGAACGCGTTCGAGAATCCGTTCTCAGGAGTCCACGCTCCGGCAATCCCGCCGTCGGGTCGCAGAAACGAATTCCAATCCGCGGCCTCATATATTTTTCGTGCCAGTGTGTCGATTTCAGTCCCCTCGAAATGCTCCATGCACTGAAGCATTCCGGCAAAGAGTATTCCGGAATCAATTGTCGACACTTCACTGTTTCCGAAGCGCTGTCCCGTCTCACTATTTATGAAATGATAGAACAAGCCATCGTGACCTTGCACATAAAAGTCATTCGCCTTGGTCGTATCCCTGTAAAAACTATTCAGTATCAACAACAGACGCTGATACGCTTCCCGATAAGTTATCCACCCTCTTGTATCAGCTATGCATATCGCCGAGAGGGCGAATCCCTCGGTGGCTATACTCACGCGATTGGGAACAGATGATGAAGCGTCTCCCAATCCAGTGTTGGGATCAACTCCGTTCCAGAAGAATTCGAATGCCGCCTTCTCAATCTTGTCGAGCAATCGTTTATCGTTAGGGTTCAGAGTATCCCACGTCGTGAAATAGATACTATGGATAGTAACCCCGGAGGGCTGGACAATCTGACAAGACCCAATTCCAAGAGTTAGCATTGCCAGACAACAGACTGAAATCAAAGCAAGTGAGCTCTTCATTCTCCTCAAAATCCTTTTCATACAATACCCAACGAATCACCATTGCGTGCCTTCGCGTCGGCAGGAGTGCAAGTACGTGAAATACGCGAAAGAATTTTTCTTCGTGTCCTTTCGGGTATTTCGCGGGCACGTAAAGAGGTTCTTCATCGGCCTATTAGAAAGCCGACGAATCGATCCATTTAACGTGGAGGCGAAGTGGCTTCACTTCGCCTCCATGTCCATCGTTATTTTAAGAGCACCATTTTCCTTGTCAACATATGCGAACCTTCGCGCAGCGAATAGAAGTATACACCGCTGGCGTACTTATTCATGTTCACCGTGTAGGTATATTCACCCGCCGGCTTGTATCCGTTCTGAAGCACATCAACCACTTGACCGAGCACATTGTATACCTTCAGGCTCACGTTGCCCGGCTGTTTCAGACCCACTTTGATTATCGTGGACGGATTGAAGGGATTGGGGTAGTTCTGACTCAGAGTGAACTTGGTGGGTATCGCGTTGGGCCGCGGTATAACAGCGTTGAGAGACGGGTACCAATTCAAATCGCCGAGCGGCTTTCCGTCGGTGCCCATAGTCTGTAGAGAAGCGTTTGTATAAGCAAAATTCTCCGGCACCGGATAGCCTTGCGTCTGTGCCCAGTTCTTCGCAACCGGCCCGAACACGTTTGCGGGATTGGTTATGAGCTGCCGCCAGAGAGGAGAAGTGGAAACCGATCCGTTCCAGCGTGCCACGGTAAACGAGTCCAGGCTGGAAATCATAGGATTGATGATAGAGGCCGAAAAACCCGGATCTGCATTGACGTTACCTGATTCACTCAAGCCAGGCCAGGCTGTTTTGTTCGAAAACATCGCTTGTGTTTGACTGTTCATCCAAGTGGGTGGAACGATCTTATTCTTGGCGGTGTCATTCATTGCTGCGATGGTGGAATCAATTCCTTTTGGCCAGAAATAGGCGTTGTTCTTTACAACGATGTTTCTACCCGCCTCAGTTAGGTTGTACGGTGGTAAGGCAAACTGGAAGAGGGAGTCAAGTGATATTACCGATGGAGATTCATTTCCCAGCCCGCCGTACTTAATAGAAGCCGAATCCAGACCCCCTGCGTAGGTGGCATAGAATATGTTGTTCGAAATGAGTGCCGTGTCAACCTGATATATGCGGAAAGGCCACCAGGCACATCCCACCATCGTGTTGTGATCAAATTTGAAATATCCAAGATTATCATTGCCCCATATCCCGATCCCGATGCCGAAGTAAGTGTTGTTGGTGAGTACCAGAGTGTCAGCAGCTTCGGCAAATATAACAGTGGGCTGCCAGAAGGCTCGATCCTGTAAATTTCGGAATTCGGTATTCGTAATATAAAAGCTGTTACTATCACCGCCGTAACTAATTATGGCATCGGATTCCTTGGTGAATTCGTCGAACACGCAGTGATTAATTCGCAGCCACGAATGCACTGGAGTTCCGTCAAATAATCTGTTGTTTCCCGAACTTATCAATCCGTCGGTGCGCTTGCCCAAGAAGTAGAGATTATCGACGCTAATGTTCCCCGTCCTGCATTCGGTGAAGGGAGCGGGCGTAGAGTTGTCTGAAAGGATAAACGGTTCAATCACCGGGGGCATACCGGTATTGGGATTGTCCTTTCCTATTATAGTGAGGGTCACACCGTTGAAATTGTTGAGCATGTTAATCGTAGCGGTAAAGAAATATGTCGTGTCTTTGCTTCCGGTCTGCTGCAGTACGTACACCCTGTTGGGATCCTTCCGGGCTCCTGTTGCGGTGGTATCCCCTGCAATGACGTTGTTGATATTTCCCGGCGGCATCGCGGACACATAAAGAGTGTCGGATGACGCTTGGGCGAACGACGAGCTCGGCACTAAGTACAGTGTCGAAATCGTGGTCAAAAACAATATGGTGAGCACTTTTTTCATAATGCCTCTCCTCTTTTGGTTTTTTGGCGTCTGACAGAATCTCTGCCAGACATCATTCTTTGTTTGAAAATACTCCCACTTTCCCCCATTGAGTTCTCTCAATGTTTTACTCGCCAGAAAAATAGTCCGCATATAATTATACTTTTAGCCTTTTAAACCATCCCTTAACGAATCGAATAAACTTCCTGTTTGTCATGTGCGCTATTGTAAACTCCATCTAAGTCCTAATTGTGCCACCGTGCCATAAACACTTTCGGACGTAGGGAAACCGTTTCCTTGGACCACATAAGTATCACTTGCATCGTTGAGATTAACCAGGTTCAGGTAAACAACAAGACCGGGCAAAGGAAGATTTTGTTTCGCCGTCAAGTCCCAACGCAGATATGAAAGTTTCGCGGGACGACGTTCCGGGTATTGATCCGTTCCGGTCGATACGTTCGCCTGGTATATCATGGACACAAGGACAGAGAACCCCTGGTAGTCATACCCGACTGATAGATTAACGATGTTATCGGGCTGGTATATCAGGCGGTCGGTATAGAACGTGTCGACGTGAGTCGGTATGTAAGTGGGATAAACTCCGGGCTTGGTCATCGTATACGGATATTTTGCACTCGAGAATATATGTGTGTAATTGATGTTGAACACCAATCCGCTCAACAATCCGGGCAAATACCAGAAGTGCGTTTGCCAATCGAGCGATGCACCATAGTCGTCAACCCGATTGGGGTTGTTCAAAAAGGTGTTCAATTGAAAGCCTGCCGTGGTGGGAGGTAGCCCGGGATACTTAGACGGATCAGAGATGAACCTGCTCTGTGCAAATATCATATCATCGATTCTCTTCAGGAATCCGCCGACGGTAAGGAGTCCGATAGTGTTATCATAGAACGAGAGCTGTAAGTTATAATTCCTCGAATGAGCTGGTTGTAATGCGAAGTTGTTCCAGGTAACTGAGGCATTTGCCGGGAAGATGTCGATTGTCGGTATGATGCTGGTAAAGTCCGGGTAGGATAGTGTATTGGTATAGGACAATCGTGCGATGAACCATGAGAGCGGCTTGTACATCAAGCTCACGTCAGGCAGTAAATAACCGTGATACTGGGCAATTGTGGTATCCTGATGAGGATAGACACTCGGATAATAAATAATCTGGTTTGCGTTAGAAATCCTTGCGGTCCGGTATGATGTTGCGAGGCCCTGGTATCGAGCTCCACCTATAAGTGTTATCTGGGGTCCCATATTAACTGTCGCCATTGCATAAGCAGCACTTTCATCCTCATTTCCGGAATAATTGTTCGCAATGTTGCCGTAAGGGTCAGGAGAGAAACCCCATGACTGCCAGCCGGCTTTAGAGGCTCCCTGAGAGACGAAATTCACTATTTGTGACAGGAAGTTGAGATTTGGCGCTGGCCCCATCTTGTAGTTGCCATTAAGGAAATTCCCGTAGCTGAAATTCGGGTCGATGAAGACAGTTAAGGGAAGTGTTGCGCTCTTTGTCGGATCGAGGTTGTAGGGTGGCTGCTCCATCCATGGATAAGCATGAATGATTGCGCCGTACACGGTGGTTGAGGCGTCGAAACCTAAGCCGCCGCCCGTCCCGTTGCTGCTATAAGACCGGTGCGTGTAATGATAGCTTCCTCCAAACTTTAGAATCCCTGAGACTAAATCCGATACACTTATGTTTCTCGTAATATCGATGGACCCCGTAATATTTCTTTGCATTGTGGTACTGTTGCTGGTGTTGATATCCAAGAGCTGCATGATTTGCGGGTCAAGTTTGGGCAAAGCGGCCTGCGCAATCAGTTGCGGTGGCAGTGCCCCTGAGACGGTACCCAGGTTTGCAGGGTACTGCTGGAAAGTCACCCCCCAGCCTCCGCGAGAAATATTCTCTGAGAGCGAGTGAGAGATCTTCGCATCAAGACCAAATGACAGCACCCTTTGTTTGAAGTCAAGAAGGTTTGTCATGACAACAAGCTGGCCGGGTGAATAAGCTGCTCTGTCGATAATCTGGTTTACCTGAAGGTTGTAATCCTGGCTGATCGTCTGCGTATTCGTATTGCTGCCGCTGAAGAAGTTCATGAAATCAATCTTACCATCGGGCAGCACGTAATCTATATTGATAGTTCCGTTGTACCTGTGCGTGATACTGGGAAGAAAGCTGAGGGTGAGATCGGTAAGGAGCAAAGGATTATTCGCGCCGGGATTCTTTGACGTGAGAATATAGCTTGCCCCCAACCCATCGCTTGACAAGTTTTCCCGATCGACAACGGCTTGCGCGAGAATTCCAAGCCGCTTGTCCAAAAACC
Organism: Bacteroidota bacterium; assembly: GCA_021825585.1. Lineage (GTDB taxonomy): Bacteria > Bacteroidota > Ignavibacteria > Kryptoniales > JAKASW01 > JAKASW01. The sequence continues at coordinate 170,882 of JAKAGT010000002.1, forward strand.
TGTCGCCGACAGTGGCGGAAAAGTTGTAATCGCCGAATTGACTTCGGAGACCTTCGTATCCTCCCTGTGAGGAAAGTTCAATCTCAGGTGCGCCTGAAGATGTCTGTCTTGCTTCCCTGATTTGGAAGTTCACGACTCCGCCCAGAACAGCCGCGTTCATATCAGGGGTCACGGTCTTGTATACCTCGATCCCACTAAGCATGTTCGAAGAAATCATGCTCATGTTCACCGCCCGGTCACTACTGCTGGTCGGGGCCATTTCTACTCCATCAATCTCAACCCGGTTGTACTTAGGTTGGAGTCCATCGATGGCGACCTCGTATCCTTGCCCTCCCTGCCTGAGCAGGTAAACGCCGGGAAGTCTGCCGACAGACTCGGCAGCGTTGGCGTCCGGCAGCTGCCGAATTTTAGCGGCAGACACAACGTTCACTATCTTGTTTGAGGACAGCTGCTGGTTTATAGCTGCGTTTTGCCCGCTCGCTTGAACTGTGACAACAACACTCTTTCCCTGCACACCAACCGAACGCAACTTGATATCCTCGGACAGCTTTTCCTTACTTTGAATTTCAACTTTCACATCCGCTGTCGTATAGCCAACATAGGTTACTCGTATTGTATACGAACCTGCAGGCACACCTTGAATTATGTATCTCCCATTCAGATCCGTCGCCGCTCCGAGACTTGTTCCCTTCAGAAGTACGGTTGCCCCCGGTAGCGCCTCGCCGGTCTCAGCGTCCATTACCTTGCCCGAAATGCTCCCGGTTCCCTTAGCTCCATCCTTCTTGTCTCGTATTACAATATGCTCCCCCTCCATCGGAACCCAGCTTAGCTCCGTCCCTGCCAATACACGGTTCATCGCTTCACCCAATGTCAGATCTTTCAAGTCGACATCGATCCTGTTGTCCTTTGGAACCGATCCGTCGCGGTAGGAGAAATTGACGCTGGTGGCAGACGCAATCTTGTTCAAAGCTTCTCTTAAGGAAACGTTTTTGAATGTCAATGAAAGGCGACGGTTGAGGTACGCTTGAGGTCGGCTGGGGGTATCGATCTTCGCATTTGTCCAGTTTGCAACAGAAGAGCCTGGCGGCAAATCGCTGGCCAATTGGGCTCTTGAAATTCCAGCGACAGAGATTACGATCATCATCGTCACAAAAGGCAACACGAAACTACGAACTTTCATCGCCATAACATCCTTTCTTGCCTGGACCGGCATCGGCTCTTCGGCGGCCCGCCGATATGGTGGTGGCGTGGCGGGATTCCAACCCTGGGCGCTCGGGAATGAAGTAGACTGAATCCCGCGACACTTTATATTTCAGATCCAGCGAGAGTGCGATCATATCGAGGACTCGCTTAGCAGGATCACGATTGTCAAATGAGGTTGTTAATCTGCTTGACAGTATCGATGTATCGGATACGAAACAGTGAATCCCATACGACCTCCATATCTGCCTGATTATTTCGTAGACCGGCTTGTTCTGGAACACATGCTGTCCCTTCATCCACTCAATATCATTCAGAACATTCGCGTTAGTTGGGGGGATAAGGACGCTGTTATTTCCTACAATTGAGTACTGGTCTCCGTGAATTATTACCGGCTTCCCTGACCCATTTCGTGGATGCAGAGAAACCATCCCCTCCACAACAGCAACTCGTGTGGTCTCATCACCTGGCCACGCTCTTACGTCGAACTTTGTACCCACATCTCTAATCGTGCCGTTCTGAACATGAACGATGAAAGGATGTGCCTTGGAATGAACCACTTCGAAGTAGGCTTCGCCGCTCAGATACACGTTCCGCACGCCGGCCCTGGTCGTGCTGTACTTAAGCTCACTGTCCGAGTTGAGGACTACTTTTGTTCCGTCGGCAAATCGCAGCGAAACCTGCTGCCCCGGGTTGGTCGAGGCCTCCTGGATCATAAAGCTCTCGTTTTGTGCCTCTTCCGCCTTTTGCAAAGCTTGGTTCCTGAAATATATCGCGAAATATAGGAGACCGGCGAATCCGACAAGCGCAGAGACAGACTGAAGAACAGCTTTCATGGGAAATCTGGAGACACGCCGGCTGGAGACAATTCGATACAGCTTGAATTCCCTCCCCGTGTCCCGCCTGTCTTCTCGCTCCAGTTCAGCTATCTTTGCACTGAGCGATCGCAGCGTTTGCGCGGGATCCCATTCTGTCTTCACCTCTGACGAGAGGTCCCAAATCTCCTTAAGTTTGCTGAACATCTCCATATTCCTCGGATTCTCGGCTGCCCACTTCTCAACCTGAAGTTTATCCTTTTCCGAGCACCTCGAAGAAAAATAGCGTGTGAGCACTCTCGAACTTGGTTTTTTCTTCATCTCATCTGTTATACGATTGTTTGAGCTAATACCCCTACTCCTCGGATGATTTTTTCTTACGGCGGGAATCACCGACCATACCCCTTTGTTGCCATGCAGTCCCCGGCTGGCCTTCAGCCGCGAAGGGTCGGCAGAATGACGATACATTACCCCTCACCCCTGTCTGTCAACAAGTCTCGATATCGACCGGCTTCGCCTTGTAACTCTTTATCCGATAAAATCTTTCAGATGTTTTCTCAAAAGTCTAAATGCCCGACCCATATGGTTCTCCACGGTCTTTTCTGAAATTCCGAGTATTTCGCCGATCTCCGAATAGGTAAGGTACTCCTGTCTACTCAAAGTGAAAACCATCTTACACTTACGTGGGAGACTCTCAATCGCATCTCTCAATGCGATAGCAAGGTCATGATTGATCAGTTCTTTCACCGGGTCTGAAGCCGAGTTATCGTCAACTCTGTCCTCTCCCAGCGGTACAAAATCCCTCGTTCTTCCTTTCAGGTTGTCGTATACCTGGTTCTTTACGGCTTTGAACAAATACGCTTCTATGGATTTCGAGGAATCGAGCCTCTCACGATTAAGCCAAAGCCTTTCGAACACCGCTTCGACAATGTCTTCAACTTCGTCCCTCGAAGGAATGAATCTATAGGCAAACCTGCAGAGTCCGGCATAGCGTCTCCTGAAGAGTTCTTTGAACGCGAATTGGTCGCCCGCCCTTATTTTCTCAACCAGCTCCCCATCGGATTCGGAAAACGTTTCAGCCCGTCGAACCCGTAGATTGTACATCTTGTGACGCTCCCATGGTTAAAAGGTCAACGCGATACTAGCTCCATTTCTTGGTGTCGGGTCAGCGAGAAAGTCATTTTAGCTTCAAACTTCATCTTAGATCGTTGATTGGATATGAATATTAAAAGGAAATGTGTAGAACTGATCGACCACAACGGAAGTTGAACTTAGAGTACAAGGAATGCGGGTGGGAAGCGCTAAGACCGACCTCGACTCGTGATATATCCGTAGGTCAGTCTGCAGAAACTGAGTCAGTAACATTCGAATGCTGTTGCCGGTCCTTTCTAAGTGCGGGCAAATGGCTCAGGTATCAACCTTCCTGCCTCCTATGGCCGGGAGCTTCGATGGAAAGTCCGATATTCAAGCATCACTTCTGCCGCAAATGGTTTTTCACAACTTCACGTTCTTCCGACATCCCTGCATCACTTGGTTGCGGATAGATTGATAACGCTAGGATGGTCATTCCAGTTCCATGCGTGAAATCCCGAATGATTCATACTCAGTGTCATCTCCCGCTGAGTTGCGGGGGCACTCAACAATAGGAGTACTAACCCAAGTTCGACACTTCTCGGTAAAAGACGCTGGTTGCATGCGAAAATAGGGTAAATACGGGAAAAGTCGGCACTACAATTCGTAGTCTTTCGTGAGCCGCTCGGGAGGGAAGAGTTGCAGTTTCTCCAACATCCACGCGAGGTCCTTGTCCGGTTTTGAGACGCATTGTAACCTGATGTCGATCCCTTTCCGAGTGGGTAGGATGACATCGACAAGCATCATGGCTTTGAGCGACTGGATGAGTTTTCTTGGTTCGTCACCTAAACCGGCGTTCTTGCACAAGACGAAGGAAAATTGTCGAACTCATTTCGTACCCGATTCACTCTTCACCCAATCCATGACTATGCTCGCCAGTTTCTCTCTTACCGGACCTAGATTGTAGTAGTATCCGGCTTTGTCTACTCCCACGTTTTCACGGTTGGTCAATAGAAGAATCGAGAGCTTGTACTCCGGTACGATCACTATACTCGTGCCTGTGAATCCGGTATGTCCGTAGGTGTCGGGCGGAAGATCACGCACCTGAATGACATTCGGCTCCATATCCCAACCGAGTCCGTTCTTGAATTTATCCATAGTGGTAAATTCTTTGACGGTCTGAGCCTTTATGTACCTTCTTCCTCCGTACGTGCCATCGTTCACCATCAGGTCGACCAGCACCTGCAAATCCGACGCCGTCGAAAACAGACCTGCATGCCCGGCCACGCCACCATTTGCGTAATAGGAATTGCCGTCGTTGGCCTCGCCGCGCAGAGTATAATCACGCCATCCCTTGAAGGACTTCACGTTTTCACCCGTTTTGTAGACAAAATTCGGATCTGCAACCATGTGATACTCGAATGGATTTCCTTGCGACGTAGCCGCAATCTGCGACGGTGAGAAGCCGTGCTCGAGAGGGTTGAAGACGGTATGCTTCAGTCCAAGCGGCCCGTAGAGTTCCTTCGATAAAAACACATCGAGCGCTTCACCGGTGACATGCTGGATAAGGTAGCCGAGCATCATGAAACCAAGGTCGCTATAATGCCGCGCCTCGCCGACCTCGTATTTCAGCGGCAGTTTGCAGATGTAACGGTAAGTCTCCTCCGGCGTATGTGCATGATAGTATAGCGGCTGCCACTCGTTAAGTCCGGAGGTATGGTTAAGCAGCTCGCGAATCGTAATCTTGCTTTTCCCCCCTCCGACAAACCTTTTGAGATACAGGTGGACCGGATCATCGAGGTGGATCTTACCCTGGTCGACAAGCATCATTATCCCAAACGTTGTAGCGAATACCTTGGTCAACGATGCTAAATCAAACATATCATCGGTGGTCATCGGGTCTGGATTGTTACGCCGCATCATGCAGCCTTTCACTGATATGAATTTCTCCGCATAACCGTAGGCCTTCGTGTAGAGAACGGTCCCGTCTTGAGCTACTTGGACGACAGCTCCTCCGACATGATCCAGCATCACCTGTGAATTAAGCAGGCTGTCGATCGAACTTATAGCCGCGGAAGGTAACGTCTTCCCAGCCTTCGAACCGGATTCTCCTGAACTTATCCGACCGGATGGACTTTGGAACGCGAGGGAAACGCTGCTGGCGTAAAGAAAGGCGACCGTGATCCACAGCAAGTTCGGGAGAAATGTTCTGCGCATGTCAAACCCTATTAGTTTATTAGATACGGCGTCGTTTCAACGAAATTATCTAATCCCTGTCTGGAATCAAAACAGATTCATTTCAACAGTTTCCATATTCCCGGGTCTTCGTCTCCGATTACCCATGCAGAAAAGCCGCGCAGGTGGTACTTCTTCATGATGTCGAACTTGGCTGCAAAGCTGCGAGCATCTTCGATGTAGAGGTATTCAAAGACGCCGTCGTTATTGAGGACCGCATAGTTCACTTCATCCGTGTCGTCCCATACCGCCTTGGCGTTATAACTATCGAGCAGCGCTTCAACCTCACCGTAGCTCAGAGTCTTGGAGGTAGAATGGGCATACTTGCCGGAGACGGTGCTGGGGGGCGCGTCGTAAGCGGTGTACCAGTGCTCGGAGTATAGCGGGATTCCAAGGGACAGCTTCTCAGGCGGGACATATTTTAGGAAATACTTCACGACTTTCTCGACCCATGGAAGTGCAGCAACGGGACCTGGGGTTGTGCGGCCTGTATGTTGAGAGTATGTCATGACAGAGATAAAGTCCACTATTTTTGCAAGCTTCTTCAAATCATAACCCTCGCGCCAGTTTTCATATAGCCATGCCAGATACGCCGTTGTACCCGGATCCTGTTCGGGCTTATGGACAACTGCCAGGCTGAGCTCAAACCCATGTTGATGCAACGCCTGGGCTGCCCTTCTGCACATCGCCGTATACAGATTCCTGTCAAGCATGTTGAGGTTCTCGAAATCGAACTGGATCCCCATGTATTTGTTCTCTGTGCAGAGATGCACGAGGGTTCTTACCATGCGTCCTACAGCAACGGAATCACTGAGTAGCTTATGGAGCAATTCCTGGTCAAAACCTCTGTTCTTCAGGAGAGGCATAACTTTCACGTTATGTTCGCGTGCGAGTTTGATGACGCGGGGATCAACGCCTCCCCAAACAGTGCCGTTCTCATCGACGTCATATGCCTTTGGTGAAACGACAGTTATTTGATCTATGTGGTCTTTAAAACTCTTGAATGCGTTCTCTGTATTAACATAATAGAACAGGCGCTCTGCTCTTGGCGAGACTTGTGCATAACCCTGATTGACAAACCAAACAGTCAAAGCGACGATAATTCCAAAACGAAAGTGCTTCATAAGAATCTCCTGTTTCTTATTGAACTGATCACGGCAAAAAGCATCCACCTTGGCAAATCAAGCAGGACGGGCCATGAGCATGTTCTCTCAATCTGCCGGGTCGGCCGGCGTATTCGGATTGTTGATCCGCTCTTGGAGTGGATAAGGGTAGTAGTTCCGATTACGCTCTAAAGTGCTTGTTGGTGGTCCCGGTCTGCCGAGCCTTCTGCTGTCTTCCAGCCGCATACCTTCCAGATATAGCTCCGCACAGCGCTGATAGTATATCTCATTCAGCAACGCGCCGGTAGTTACTGGCCCGCTGTAAGCCGGAAGAGACGCGCCAATGCCGAACGGATCCTGTGACGGCGTCTCGGTGCGAACGATATTGATCTGAGTTACCGCATCCGCAAGATCGCCCAGCTCCACGTAAGCTTCAGCCTTGATGAGAGGCATCTCACCCGGAACGTATGCAGGGATAGGCTGGGTGGCATTACCGAAAAATCCCGCAAGAATATCAATCGGGTAATGGTTGGGCTTACTGAATGCGCTGTCAGGCTTCAGGTAAAAACTCAACCTCTGGTCACCGGATTCCACAAGGGGCGTTCCGAGGCTGTCTCTTGCTGCATATCGTGCCTGAATGAACACTCCTTGATAAATCGGATTTTGACTCAGACTAGAGTATGAGAATACAGAGGTTGCTTTAGGGTTCACCGCATTTGCAGCGTTGATTGCATCCTGATATCGTCCGGCAAACAGATCGTACCGCGCAAGATAAGCCTGGATCGTGTTGGGAAGATTGAACCCGCTCCCCAACACCTGTGAATTGAATTGTGAGGAAGGCGGAGTCGCCGTAATTGCCTGGGAGGCACTGTCGAGCAATGAGATTGCTTCGACAAACAGGGCAGATTGCGAGACGAACTTCGCGTGTCCGGATGGATCCGCATCAATCGGCGCTTCCTGGAAATCCTGCGCGAGATTTCCCAGAGCCATGGCCTTGAAGAGGTATGCCTCTGCCATCATCCCGCTCCGGGTTCCTGGATCGAGCGTGACATTAGGTGCATTCGATATGATCTGGTCGCACATCCCGATTACCTCGTACAGGTCGGACCACAAGGCCGTGACATTGGCGTTGTTGTTCAGCAGAGACGATTCGCCTGCTTCCAATTCAACCAGGTTCTCGAGCGTATTGTTGATTGCAAGCTCTCTGGTAGTGACCCCGGTGGTCAGGATTATCGACCCGAGCGCCGATGTCGAATAATACTGCTGCAACCCGACGGCAAGTGCCATTATTCCGTTTGGATTCGTCAGCACCTGCTGATTAGTAGCGGCGTTGGGATCATTGATGTTCAGACTGCAGCCCGAGAGGGACAGCAGCAAGCCCGCTACTGCCGCAATACCGATGAAATGCAATTTCTTTTTCATGTCTTTAATTCTCCTTGTGCAGTGTTTTGGCATCGCTAAAAATGGAATGCTAATTCCATCGACACGGTAACCGGGATGGGAACGTCAACGAAGTCGAATCCGCGTACTCCCGTCCTCTGTCCGCCCACATTCGTTTCGGGGTCATAGCCGTTATAACTGGTAAAGCAGAACAGATTACGGCCGATCAGACTGATATCCAGGCTTGAAATACCCAGGGGTCTTAGATACAGTGTGCGAGTGACCGAGACCTGACGGACCTCCACGTAGGAACCGTTTTGTACCCAGTTTTGGAAGATTGAAAACACAGCCGCGTTGTAACCGGCCGGAAGTTGCCCTTCCAATTCACGCTGGTAGCCATACAGCGTGCCAAACGCCGGATAATCTCCGAGACGCTGCGTGAAGTTGAATATCTGTTGTCCGACCACAGCGTCCAGCTGGAAACTGACGTACCAATCACGCCCGATGTTGAATTCGTTTATAAATGACCCGAGCCATTTCGGGTTCGGATTTCCTATGACCTCATTCTGAGCCGCGCGCTGGGGTATCCCGTTTACATAAACGATGTTTCCGCTCGCATCGCGCTGAAAAGCTGAGCCGTAAAATACCGGGAAGGGCTGGCCGTTAACCGCGCCTGCGATCCCAAATCCCTGGGAAACGAGGAGAATCCCGCCAGGAACGTTCCTGATCTCATTGTGGTCGGTAGAGAAGGTGAGAGTCGAGGTCCAGCGAACATAACCGTCAATCGGTATTGCCCTCAAGAGCCACTCGGTTCCCCAATCGTACAACGTACCGACATTCGACAGGCCGCTTGAATATCCGGTGGAGGGTGAAAGACTCTCTGTCAACAGCAGGTCGGATGTATTTCTTTGGTAGTAAGTGAATTCTAATCCCACACGATCCCCGAGGAAACTCATATCTGTTCCAGTCTCGAGTTCCTGCTCTCTTTCGGGTTTGATGCTTGAAGCACCCAGCTGAGTACTCGGTACGAGACCGGCCTTGCCATCGTAGGAGACAGGCTGATAAAGTGTGTACCTATCATAAGGACCAATTGCAGTTAATCCTCCTGATTCACCATATGCCGCACGCAGCTTAAGCGTGGGTATGTAAGCCGACAGGATGGAGTTTTTCCAGAAATCTTCTTCAGAGAGGAGGTAGTCCGCGCTGAACTTAGGATAGAACTGGACCCTGTCATTCCTTCCGAATACGGACGAAGCATCCATCCTTCCTGCTGCGGTCAGGAAGAGTCTGTTCAGTATGCCTAATGTCTCTTGCCCGTAGACACCGTAGAGGGCAAACTCACTGTTGAATTCGCTGATTGACTGAGTTGCACCGGCTGGAACAATCTGGGCGATGGGCGACAATTGCGTGCCCGTCCCGCTGAACGACCCGGATTGCTCATACAACAGTTGACCTCCGACTGCTGTTGTGGACAACAACGACGGCGTGATCGCAGTTTTGTACGAGACGTTCAGATCATTTTCGAGATGAAGGAAATTCAGATTTGCCTGCTGCGCGTATCCCTGTGATAATCCCGGTGCCGATGTGCCTATCGGAATAAAGGCGTCAGCGAGCTGGGTGAAAGTGTCGAAGCCCAGTGTGTAGTTTACGTTCAGTCCGTCTATAGGATTGGCAAAAAGCCGAACGCTGCCTATGAGGCGGCTGACCCGCTGTCGAAATTTGTACAGGTTAATTGCCTCGACAGGGTTCGCAAGGATGCTGCTATGAGGGTACACCCCGGTAACAGGGTTCGGTTCCGGGTTAAACGTGTTCGGTCCAAAAAGGAAACCGGTCAAGACTCCCCACGCAGAAGTAAGGCCCCCGTTAGGTAGATCGTGCGCATCGCTGTTGGAATACATGGCATTTACCGACATAGTCAATCGCGGAAGCAGAATCTGGTCCAGGCCTAAGTTGATATTCTCCCTCTGGTAATCCTCTCCCCTGATGATTCCTTGATTCCCGAGATAGGATGTAGAAACGATGTATCTTGTGCCGCCGCTGCCTCCCGAAATATCCAGGTGGTCGGTCGTCCCGAAAGCGCGCCGGAAAATATCGTTCTGCCAGTTGTACCTTTGTACGGGCACTTTTGTACTGTCGTTGAAACGTTTGTTGTAAGGATACATGTTTACCGCCAACTCCTTCCTGACGGTGTTCATGTTCATCCCCAGGGTCAGAGTAACCTTGGGCGGGCCGGGCTCACCTTGCTTGGTGAATATTTGCACGACGCCGTTGTTGGCAAGCGACCCATAGAGCGCCGCAGCAGCTGCACCCTGGACTACTTCGATATGACTTATCATACTCGGATCCAGGTCAGCCAGCCTGTTCTCTGCGCCACCGCCGAGATCGATAAGCACGGGCGAAGAATTGTTTACGATAACGCCATCCACCTCATAAAGAGGGTCCGCACTTCCGAGCACCGTACTCGTTCCTCTGAGCCTAACGCTCACTCCGCCGTCAGGGGCGCCGGAGTTCTCCTCGACCAGTGCTCCGGGAATCTTGCCCGCGAGTTCCTGGTCGACGGATGTCGCGCCGCTGTAGCGGAGAGCTTTTGCGCTGATCGTCGTAATCTGATTCCCCAGCTCTCTTTTTTCCGTCGCTACTCCGGTACCGGTGACCACCACCTCGCTCAGACCCAGTGCGGTCGGGGTTAACCTGAAGTCTGCCGTTATCGTTTCGCCTGCTCTTACGGTTAGACGGCGTGACGAAGGAGAGTACCCGACGTACCGCACTTCAATCGTGTACGTGCCTGCCGGCACATTAGCAATGGTGAATTTCCCCGACAGGTCAGTCGCGGCTCCGTATTTGGTACCACGCAGGAGAATGTTAGCGCCGATTAACGCATCGCCGCTGCGCGCGTCCGATACCTTTCCCGTAATCGTTCCGGATTCGCCCGGAGGATCAGACCTCCTCGTCAGGATGATCAAACCGTTGCTCATCGGTACCCATCTTATGTCCGCGACCTGAAGGATTTTGGTCAGAGCCCCGCGCAGGGGAGCGGAATGGACCTGCACGTACAGCAGCTTGTCCTTCGGCAAAATCTCGGAGTCATACGAGAATCCGACCTCAGCCTTTCTCGATATCTCCGAAAGAGCCTCTCCAACTGTCGCACCCTTCAATGAAATGGAGATAGGCCGTTCGAGATATGAAAAGCCAATCTGGGCGGTTGAAGGAGCATCGCCTTGTTGAGACGTACCAACCAACTCCGTCGCCTCGTTTGCGCTCCCCAGCTGGACCACCTCTTGTGCTGGAACTAGAACCGGGAGAAGAAACACTAAAGCTGCCGCCAAAAATCGGTAAATGGTTCTCATGGTTAATCCCTCTGTTTAGTTGCTTTGCTAACTGCTCGTTGAGTTCCTGGAATCAAGAAAATCGTGTTCCCCTTCTTCTCGTAGCGGATATCGAGAGAAATCATTATCGCCTTCAATATTTCATCGAACGGTTCTCGCCTAAAAGAAGCAGTCAGCTTCTTCGAAAGGAGAGATGGATCGGAAGCGACAAAAGAATAGGGATACTTGCGTCCTAACTCGGTAATCACTTTTCGAAGCGGTGTTTCACGGAACACCAGTGAGCCGTTCAGCCAGGCTAATTCCAATTGAAGGCTGGCCTTGACAGGCGGAATCACAGCACCGGTCGGACTTGCCCTCGAGATCTCCCCGGCCCTGACTATCACACCGCGGCCCTTGGGAGGAATACCGTCTCTCAGTATCACGTTGCCCTTCTTCACAACTACTTCGGTCTCTTTCTCTCCCGGCCATGCTTTCACGTTGAATTCAGTACTAAGGTCTTCTACCGTTCCGTTTCTTGTGTGCACAATGAAGGGTACCTTCTTATGCGCCACAACAAAAAAAGCCTCCCCGACAAGGTCAATGTCCCGGTTCACTCTGCCGAAGGACTTGGAAAATCGGACGGTCGTCTCCGAATTAAGCGTCACTTTGCTTCCATCTGCAAGGAGGAGCTGTTTTTGTTCCCCTCTACCGGTCGAGACCGAGATCAAACTTTCTGTCGCGGGTTTTTGCCAAAAGAGAGATCTGAAATTTAATGCGACGTATGAGCTCCCAATCAACATGACGATCACAGCCGCGATCCTCAACAGACTTCCGATGTAAGATTTTTCCTTGAATGCCGCCGGGGTTGAGGAAGAGGGCTCTCGATTCTCTTTAATCGTCGACGAGTTACTGTGTACGAAATCGGGAATGTCGGGAATTCTACCGAGGTTGTGTACAGTCTCCAATGCAGACTCGATATCCCACCTGCTGGCAACTCCTTGCCGATGAAACCGTTCGTTGAGATAAGTGCGAAGAATTCTTACCTGTTCCATCAATTCGGGATTACCCTCTACTTCCTTCTTCTCACTTTCCGAACACTCCTCCGCTAAATATTTGGCAATAATTTCCCAGTCAAGATCTCTCTGCAATTAGCTTCCTCTCTTTTATGCACCTATGCCTCATTGTATTGTTGACAACTTGAGTTGGCCCTTACCCCTACAAACGGCCAGTGAAATTTTTCCTATCGGTCCTTTTTAATTGAATTCGAGCCCATTTGATCAGGGGAGCGGCCATGTCTCACAGCAAGAAGTCATACGTGACCTGCACAATACCCTTCCTCATACCCCGCAGGTCACCCGACCCCGGACGGTGATATGTTGTGTTCAGGACAGTTCTCGCTTACTTACGGAATTTTGATGAAGTGGGAGGTTCTCAAAGCGGGCAGATGACCTGAGTTAGTAACGGGGTTTTACTGCAGGCTCCAGGACGTGTCGGCGGAGCGTCTTCAATGCCCGCCCCATCTGCGTTTCGACAGTCTTCTTCGAGATATTGAGAACGTCGGCAATCTCCGTATAAGTCAGTCCTTCCTCGCGACTGAGGAGAAAGATGGTCCTGCTCCCGTCAGGCAGCTGTTCAATAGCCTCTTGTAGGGCACTCAGGAGTTCGCGGTTTGCCACTTCTTCAACTACATCGTTGCTGTAGGTTTCAGGCTGCTTTGACGACCAGCTGGTTATTACCTGAAGGTGTTTGAGATAATTCAGAGCCGTGTTCCTCACCGCCTTATGAAGGTAAGCCCGCACCGAAATCTCAGGGATCCAGTCGGACCTGTCTATCCACAGACGGGCAAATACTTCCTGCACAATGTCTTCGGTGGCATCGTGTGACTTCACGATTCGCATCACAAAATCGCATAGGGGGGAGTAGTACTTGCGGAACAACCTGTCAAATGCCGCTCCATTTCCCCTTCGAATTTCATCGGCCAGCTGCGAATCCGATTCGAGGGACGTACTCATTGCATCTCACATTGTCTTTGCTAAGATAAGGACGAAGTAACCAGCAGTCAATCTTTTTCAACATAACAAAGAGGCATGTTTTACGTTCCCCGGAAGAGCTACCCGACTGCAGTTCCTCAGTCACGTCCTCGATTCCAAGACAGGGAGTCAGCGTTGAATACGAGCCGACCCGCCCTTCGCAAAGGCCTTTACTTGTTCAACAGTTGCCATGGTCGTATCGCCGGGGAAAGTGGTCAGAAGTGCACCATGCGCCCAGCCCAGCCTCAGAGATTCCTCCGGAGACCCGCCGGTCAACAGTCCGTAGAAGAATCCGGATGCAAAGCCGTCCCCGCCGCCTACGCGATCCAGCACGTCGAGTTCACAGGTCGGCGAAGAATACGACTTTCCTTCGACCCACGCTACGGCACCCCAGCTGTGTCGATTCGAGGAATGCACCTCACGCAGAGTAGTAGCTACAATTTTCACCTGCGGATGCTTGGCTGCAACTTTGTCCATCATCCCGAGAAATGTGTTCGGGTCTAGCCTGGATTCGGCCGCTACTTCCGGACCAGGAATCCCCAACCCTTTCTGCAGGTCCTCCTCGTTCCCGACGAGGACGTCCACGTTTTCAGCTATTCGCGAAATGACCACCGCTGCCTTCTCCTCGCCTCCCCAGATGTTCCACAATTTTCCGCGATAGTTCAGGTCGAAACTCACAATGGCCCCTGCCTTCTTTGCCGCCTTCATCCCTTCGATGATGAGTTCTCCCGTGGTTTCGGAGAGCGCTGCGAAGATTCCTCCGCTGTGGAACCAGCGCACACCACCAGAAAAAATTGAGGCCCAGTCGAAATCGCCCGGCTTCAATTGCGAAGCTGCTTCATTGCAACGATTGTAAAAAACCACGGGCGGCCTGATGCCGTGGCCACGGTCACTGTAGACTGTCGCCATGTTGGGGCCGTTTACGCCGTTGTGCTTGAAATGTTTGTAGAAAGGCCTTACGCCCATCGCCTTTACCCTCTCGGCAATCAAATCGCCGATCGGATAATCAACCATGGCGGTGACAATTCCCGTTTTCAACTCGAAGCAGTCGGACAAATTGGCGGCGACATTATACTCCCCGCCGCTCACATGGATTGAACACTCGGTCGCCTTGCGGAACGGGACTTCTCCGGGGTCAAGACGATGAACCAGGGCTCCCAATGAGACAAAATCAAGCGCAGCATCGGAACGAATTTTCAAACTCGCGGTCATCTTATATTCTTTCTTTGTATCCGGCAGGAGCGGAGAGTACACTCGCCGGCAAAATCTGATGATTCCATTCTACGTCTTTTCGATATCGAAGAATCCGACAATTTTATCACACGTGATAGGTCGATGAAGCAGTGTCGCTGCCATGTCCGGTCCAATTCGTATGGAAAAATTCTCCTCTCGGTTTATCGACCCGTTCGTACTGGTGTGCTCCGAAGTAATCACGTTGTGCCTGGAGCAAATTGGCCGGCAGGCGGGAATTGCGGTAACCATCGAAATAGTTTAGCGCCGTGGAGAAAGCCGGCACCCATATCCCATTCAAAACCGCAATCGAAATTACCCTTCTCCAAGCCTCCTGTGACGACTCGATCTTCTCCTTGAAAAACGGATCGAGCAGCATATTGTTCAGTTTCGGATCCTTATCGAACGCCTCCTTGATCTTCCCGAGGAAGGCGCTTCTAATAATGCAGCCGCCCCTCCACAGCAGTGCGATGCTGCCATAATTCAGATTCCATTTGAATTCTTCGGCCGCCGCACGAAGCAGGGTGAACCCCTGGGCGTAAGAGACTATTTTGGAGGCGTACAGCGCCTTCTCCAAATCATCCAGAAATGTATTCCTGTCACCGCTGAAGCCCGGCTTCGGCCCGCGCAGCATCTCTGACGCGGCCACTCTTTCCTCCTTCAATGCCGAAAGGCAGCGGGCATAAACAGCCTCGCTGATTAGGGTCAGTGGAATACCGATATCGAGCGACGTCTCGCTAGTCCATTTTCCGGTACCCTTCTGCCCGGCAGTATCCAGAATCTTGTCGACCAGCGGCATGCCGTCCGCGTCTTTGAACGCAAGGATGTCTCTTGTAATCTCGATCAAGTAGCTGTCCAGGCCGCCCGTGTTCCACTTCCTGAACACCTCGTGCATCTCTCCGGCGTTCATCCCCAGCAGCTCTTTCATGATATGGTATGCTTCACTTATCAGCTGCATATCGCCGTACTCGATGCCGTTGTGAACCATCTTCACGAAGTGTCCCGCTCCGTCACTGCCGACCCAGTCGCAGCAGGGTGTGCCATCGGCGACTTTTGCGGCTATCGACTGGAAGATCGGTTTGACGTGCGGCCAGGCTGCGGGTGATCCGCCGGGCATTATGGACGGGCCGTGGAGGGCTCCCTCCTCACCGCCGGACACACCCGTTCCGATAAACAACATTCCCTTGCTTTCCAGGTATTTTGTTCTCCGAATCGTGTCGGGGTAATGAGAGTTGCCTCCGTCAATGACGATGTCACCTTTTTCCAGGTGAGGGACCAGCACTTCAATGAACTCGTCCACCGGCTGTCCGGCTTTCACCATAAGCATGACTTTGCGGGGAGTCTTCAGAGTCGAGATAAGCTCCGTGATGGAGGTCGTGCCGATTATGTTCTTTCCTTTCGCACGGCCGCCGACAAAGTGCGTAACCTTATCGACGGTCCGGTTGAAGACGGCAACGGTAAATCCCCTGCTCTCGATGTTCAGCACGAGATTTTCACCCATAACCGCCAACCCTATCAATCCAATATCAGCTTTTTGAGACATCTTCTACTTCCTTATGAGTAAGAGTTTTATCGCAATGAGGCCTGTCGAATATCTGATCAGCAGAAAAAAAAGCAGTGCTTCTACTCGAATCTTCCTTTGAATGCCCACAGCCCGAGGGCCGGGTTGGATATGTAAAAAATTTCCTCCCCATCCGGCATCGTATTGAAACCGTCGGAGAGTTTATTAGGATCGTACTGTTTCATCATCGAGTCCAGGTTGGCATATCGGAAATTTACGCTCTCGATTTCCTCTTTGGTCAGGTGGCCCGGGCAGTACGTGATGGAAAATCTCCCTTCGGATGAACCGTGTACCAGGTGCGCAGCGGCCCCTAAACTGTTCTTCAAGTCATCGTTCTGTATGACGAGGTCCAGCACTTTCATGGTGCCGACGTACCCATACTTACGAATGATCCTGTCGTTTCCGGGGTCCTCCCCGAACTCTTTCAGACCGGGTGCAAGCACGATAAGCTCGCCTCCGTCTGCGATTGCCATCCTGGTACGATAGACGGACTTGTTTCCAAGCCACGTTGTCTTGAACTCGGTAGGGTCGAGATATACGACCACTTTTTTAAGCGGCCTGTCCAGCATGAAGAAATTCACCTTGAGCGACAGAGCTGCGGCAAGATTGAAACATTCGATATCGTCGCCGATGAAAAGACCCCTCACGACAATATTGTCACTTTCATCTTTGTCAATGACCGTCAGGACGTACACGATAGGGATGTCACTGGCAAAATGGTCTGCACCGTAGTTCAACACCCGCTTCACCGGTGTATCCGCTCTACCCATTATCCTTTCGAGTCCGTAAACCGCGCCCAGGAAATGAGTCTTGTTTATCCCTTCGCTCCCGCCCGTTCCAATTAGCACGTTCTTGTTGTGGTTCGCCATCCCGACGACCTCGTGCGGAACGACCTGGCCGATTGAGAGGATAAGGTCGTGGCCGCCCACGGCAACAAGTCTATCCACCTGGATCGGGATCGGATAATCAACTGCATCTTCCGAAACGTGCTTGATGTAATCGGAGGGCACTTCGCCGAGTGTCGTGCAGCCGTTTCTCCAGTCGTGTATCCTGAAGAGGTCTTTCGGCGTCTTACCGTACATCATCCCGATTTCCTTCTCGCTCATCGGGTAATGCGTTCCGGTTGACGGCAGCACATCGGACAAATTGTTCCCGTAATATTCCCAAACCAACTCCGTCAGAATACCTGCCTGTGAATGATATCTCGTAATGTCGGGCGGAATGGCCATCACCTTCTTGCGTGCGCCGAGTCTGTCGAACGCAGCGTACAATCCCTCCTTCAGTTCCTCGCCCGTGAGGGCCCCATCCACCGATCCTTTGCTATATAACAGCATCGCTCATCTCATAAATTCCCGTTATGCCGGCAGACAGCCGGGCGGCTTCTCGTCAAACTGATCTCTGTTCATCCGACTCTTCTGAACGGGTCCATGTGCCGGTGAAAATGTCTGACAAGGAGCCCGTAATGCAAATCTTCATTCCGGTTCAGACAATCGTATATTCGGCTCCGGAATGTGTACCCGGATGCGTTCTTCTTTTCTGTGAGCACTCTTCCGTAAGTGACATGAAGCGCCTGACGAACAGCTTCGGAAGCAAACATGTTCTCCAACTCGTCATCCCTGTAGTTCTTTCCGGGTTTGATCTTTTTCATGTCTCCGGACACATGATAACTCTTCTTTTCCGTCTCATACAAGCCGACCGCATAATCGAGTATTTCTCTGAACAAGTCCGGTTCTCTGATTGCAAGCACTTTCAGTGCCTCGAGATAGCTGGTCCCCGCGGTCTTGATGTGGACGTTGCCGCGGTTGATTTCACCGACTGCCTCGTACACCCTGAACTTGTCACTACCCGAGTGAAAGCTGATCTTGTAAGATCCAAAGTGTTCAGCTATTGCAACATGCTTCAGATATTCGCTCTTGAAGAGATCGATGCTCCCTTTGTAATCGATTCCTTTTTCGAAGTCGCCTACAAATCTCGGGGCGAGACTGATGAATGCAATATTCAGCCTGTTGAGTTCGTTGACAATATAGAAATGCTCGAACGGAGTTGTCACTGTATCGGTCTCGTCGATCGACACTTCAATCTCACATTCATGTTTTGGATATGTTGATTTCAGGTAGTCATGCATCCTTTTGATGTGCACGAGCGCCGCATTGTATTTCAGGCACGCCTCGTGGATTTCTCTGGAAGCCGGCTTGAGTGACAGGGCATCCGAGAGAATTATAGTTCTGTGATCGTACCTTGCCAGGAGTCCTGCATATGAATCCTGGAAATTACTCCATGCCAGCTTGCTGGTTCTTTCCTTCAGCTCATCATCGCTCATATTCCCCACACCGCTGACGACGTGGTCGCTCGGATCAATTGTGAACATCGTGTACCCAGCTTTCACCAGCAAATCGACGTCCGCGATGGTCTTCAGATGGTCCGCATCTGCGCCGAAACCACTCTTGTAGCCTTCTTGAAAGACCGCCCAGACCGCCGCGTCCATTACATCCTCGGGCGTCCTGTTGGTCCTCGTCAGCTCGCGTATTGACTGCTGCGCAAGAACAGGCTTGAAGTTGTAGCCGTTCAACGACCTGATGTGACCTGGATTTGCCAGCCCCAATCTGTCACCGAAACCGAATGAGTCTCTCAATCCTATCGTAACAGGCCGTGTAAATGGGAAGAGCTTCTGGAGTTGTGAAGCGTTGTGGTGATTCAGCGGACATCGCCTGATCAGGATGCCCGTTCCGTTGGATGAACCGTGAATTTCTTCGCCTGCAAAGTCATCCAGAGTACCCGATACACCGTCCGTGGCCAGGAGGTACAGAAACTTGTTTTCCTTTTCACGGCCTATGAATAACCGTGCACCTCTGACTTCATTGACGGACTCAGGATACGTTCGCACCGTGAATCCACCGCCGAAGGTCATAGAGGTTAACCTCTCTAAGCTGCTATTTTCAGATAAATCTTCTTCAGTTTTCATGTCGAAGCCTCATGTAGTTTTATTTCCACACTGCCGCAGAAATATTCTTCAGCAGAGATAATCATATTGCCGCTGCTTGCATCTTCGGGGCAAGTAACTGGAAAATCAGCAATGCGAGCAGGTAAACCGTTCCGCATATCATAAACAGGATTACGTAACTATGTGTGAATTGCAGAATGAATCCCGCGCCCGTAGCTATGAACATCCCGCCGATCGCTCCCGCCATTCCTCCCAGGCCCACGACCGATGCAACAGCCTTTTTCGGGAACATATCCGAAGCTGTCGTGAAAAGATTTGCGGACCAGCCCTGGTGTGCTGCCGCCGCGAGTCCGATCAGAAATACCGCCCACCATTCCGGTACTACTGACGCAAATACAATTGGAACTATGACGATGGCACAGATGAGCATCACGATTTTTCTTCCCTTGTTTATACTCCAGCCCTTCTTTATGAACGCTCCCGACAGCCAGCCTCCGCCGATGCTCCCAACGCTTGTCATCGTATAGATGACGATCAAAGGCAATCCGATCTGAGACAGGTCAAGATGGTACCTTTCGTTGAGAAAGAGCGGCAGCCAATACAGGTAGAACCACCATATCGGATCGGTGAGAAATTTTCCGATGACGAAAGCCCATGTCTGCTTGTGCTTCAGAAGACTCAGCCAGGGAATTTTTGCGGATTCCGGCTCTTCAGGGTCGCTTTCGATATAGGCAAGCTCCTCTGCGCTCACCTTTTTATGCCTCTGCGGAATCTGGTACATAAACGCCCACAGGACAACCCAAATGAAACCTAATGCACCTGTGAAGATGAAGGCCTCTCTCCAGCTCCAGGTCATCGTCAGCCACGGCACCACAAGAGGCGCAATGACAGCCCCGATATTAGCGCCGGAATTGAAAATCCCAGTGGCAAGGGCCCTTTCTTTTTTCGGGAACCATTCGGCAGTCGATTTGATCGCGGCCGGGAAATTTCCGGACTCGCCGAGTCCGAGAAGGAACCTTGCGATGCCGAAACCAAGGACGGTGTTTACAAGCGCGTGCGCCATGGCGGCAATGCTCCAGACGAAAATAGAAATCCCGTAACCGATCTTGGTCCCGACCTTGTCGACAAACCTTCCGACCGTCAGAAGTCCGATGGCATACGCCGCCGAGAAGGCGGTGACTATGTAACCGTAGTCGATCTGGTCCCACCCGATCGCCTTCTGCAGGGTCGGCGCCAGTATCCCAAGGACCTGCCTGTCTATGTAGTTGATCGTGGTCGCGAAGAAAAGCAGTGCGCATACGGTCCAACGGTAATAGCCGGTCCTTGATGGAACCGGGTTGTCCGATAGGGAGTCTATTTTAGTCATGTCAAGGTCTTCGAGGATTTAGTTTTCGCTTAAGGGGCACGACATCTATCATAATTTATATGCTTTCTTAGCCAGGTCATAAGCAAGAGCTTTGCAGAGAACTAATGCTTCTTCAAAGCTGATTATGTGTCTTGCAACCATACCGGCAAGGAAGTTTGAGTCCATGCGGCGTGAGAGGTCGTGCCTGGCTGGAATAGATAAGAACGCACGTGTGTCATCAGTGAAACCAACCGTGTTGTAAATGCCGGCGGTCTCCATTACACTCTCCCTGAACCTCTTCATGCCCTGGATACTGTCGTTGAACCACCATGGTGCACCAAGCTTCATGGCCGGGTAATGACCGGCCAGAGGCGCCAGTTCCCTCGAGTAAGTCGACTCGTCAAGAGTGAATACTACGATGGTGAAGCCGCGATCATTGCCAAATTCGTTGAGCAGTTCGCTCATATTCCTCGTGTATTCCGTCTGGACAGGTATGTCCGCTCCCTTATCCAAACCGAACCTATCAAAGATGTGCCGGTTGTGATTCCTGAAAGAGCCGGTGTGGATCTGCATCACAAGCCCGTCTTCGACGCTCATCCTCGCCATCTCCATTAACATATTTGCCGTGAATCCCCTCGCATCCTCTTCTGTTGCCTTCCCTGCCAGCGCTCTCTCGAAAATTGCCTCAGATCGGGCAGTAGAAAGTTTATGAGTCCACGGACTTTCAACTCCTTGGTCTGTTGAAACGGCCCCCAGCGACTTGAAGTACTCTCGCCGATTCTCGATGGCCTTTATATAATTCTTGTATGAACCGACTTCAATTCCGGCCGCTTTGCTAAGGCCATCAATCGCCGCTTTCCAGCCTCTTGATAATACGTTCACGACCGAGTCAGGACGGAAACAGGGAATCACTCTTCCCTTTAAACTGGACAGCTTGAGTTTCTTGTGATACTCCAGTGTGTCTCCGGGTGCTTCAGTTGTTGTTAACACTTCAATACCAAATCTTTCAAAAAGGGTCCTCGGAAGAAATGCCTTTGTCTGAAGTTTTCCCACAATCTGGTTGTAGACCTTCATCGCATTTTTCGAATTCAAAACCTCACTTATCCCGAAAATTTCCGCAAATTCATGTCGAAGCCATGCTCCAGTGGGAGTCCCCACAAACAAGTGGAAATTATCTCCGAATATCTGCCAAATCCTGCGATGATCCCTTTCGACTCTCGTACCATCAGCGGCGGGGATCCCGAGTAACTCAAGAGGAATTCCCTGTGAGTATAACATCCGATACACGTAGTGGTCGGGAATTATTATCAACTCTGTCGGATCCGGAAACGGCTTATTCTCCAGCAAGAGTCTTGCGTCGATGTGCCCGTGCGGACTTATTATTGGCAGGTCTCTTACGATTTGATACAATTCGTAAGCGACATCTCTCGTATTCTTGTCCGGGTCGAAGAAACGATACTCGTTCAGGATTCTCTTTGCCATTTCAGTACTCACCTTTTAAAAAGTTGAAATCCACCAATACGACCTTTCGATATGGGCTATGCCCTTTCATCATTTCGCCGGTCCCCGCATTTATGGCATCATAGGACATCCCTTGCTCTGGAAGATAGTAGTTTTCTTGCAGCGCAGGCACAAAGTCAACTGCCAAGAGACTAACCAATTCTCGCGGCTATGAGTCCAACCACAAATATTCCCAGAACGAAGAGTAAAGCCACACCGAAACCTTCGAGATCGACTCTATATCGCTTGAAAGAAAACTTCTTGCGTAAAGACAGGAGGTCAACCAAGATCAGGCTGTGGCCTCTCTCTTCCAACGGCACGTCAGTGATTTCATCGTCTGGTTTTGAATCTCCTTCGAACTTCATCTCTATTCCTCTCTCCTTCAGCTTGAATTCCTCTCCGACCGGTGTGTGCAACAATGTATAAATGGCATTCAGCTTCTCCTCCGGTTCAGGCTTTGTAAGTAAGCTGACAATTATCAGTGCGATGAACCCCGCAGGAAGAAATACAGCAATCTGATACGGAACCCCAAGTTGAAACCCAAACGACAGATAAGGGCCGACAATGAGGTTTGTGAGGAATGCCACGACGACGCTTGCCCAGACTCCATAACGATTTGTTCTTCTCCATATGATCCCCATATAAAACGAGATCCCAAAGTATGACGTGAGGAACATTTGCAAAATTAGACCCTTGACTATACTCGGTATAGTGATTGCGATGCTGACCCCGCAAACTATAATTAGTACGGACACCAATCTGCCGACTCTCAACTCGTCTTTATCCACCAAGTCTCGCTTGAAGTATTTTTTGATGACATTTCGAGTAAAGAGTGCGGAACCTGAGACCATGTAGTTGTGGCATACCGGAAGGGCTGCCGCAGTCATCGCCGCCACCATCAAGCCGATCAGCCCAACCGGCAATAGATTTTTCACTGCAATCCCAAAGGCAAGCTCCCTATTATGTTCAGTCAATCCGGGGAACAGAGCGGCGGCAAATACTCCGACGAAAGCCCAGCCAAGTGTGGCTATCCTCTTCGTGAAGGTCCCATAAGTCCAACCCATCCTGCAGCTTTTCTCCGTCTTGCCCGCGCTCGCCACGGCTAAATTGTGGGGTTGGGTCACTACCCCTATCAGTCCGTTTATGACGATCATTACTATAAAAAAGAGAGTCACCTCATGCGGCGCGACAAAGCTGAACATGTATGCAGGCAGCTTGGCTTTGATTGCCTCGATGCCTCCTCCACGGGCAAGCGCGAATGGAATCAACAAGAACGACAAGAGGAGAATGAATAAACCCTGCAAGGGATTGAGAGACAAAGCGGATGCCATGCCGCCAAGGACGCTATACGCCAAGAAGAAAATCGCGATGAAGAGCACTATCGAGTCGGCAGAGATTTGACTCCCCATTATCGCACTAATCGCTATCGCCGTACCTTTCAGGATAAGACCGAGGTCCATTGCAAAATAAAGCAGCGCCATTACAGTATATGCGGCGGACAACTTAGAGCCGAATCTCTCTTCATAGAAATCGGCAGTCGTAACGTACCTCAACCTTCTGTAGATCGGAGAGAGGAGCCAAAAGAAAGGGGTGACAAAAAGATAAACCCACTGGTACCAGATCCCTGCCAACCCAATTTTGTACGCTGCTCCGGCCACGGCTATTGCCTGATCAGTGTGAGTCCCTGCACCGAGAGCATTGGCAATCATCTTGATCTTGCTCCCGCGTCTGCCCGCCATGAAGTAATCGCCGCTTGTCTTGACCTTGCGTTTTGCCCACCAGCCCAGAAGGACAATTACCACCACGTAGGCAGCAACGACCAACCAATCCTCGATCGCTAATCCGAGAAACATATTCTCAAAACACTTTCCTTCCGTTGTTCCAGAGCTCCTTCAGTTTGAAAGCGGCGAGCTTCGGTTCCCTGTCTCGGGTGAAAACGCCCTTCAAGTTTAGTACGACCCTCCTGAAATGCTGAGGCGTCCTGAAGTCGGCAAAATTCCAAACCATTTCTCCAATTGTATACGGTTTGGACTCAATGCAGCGGATATATTCCTCGATGAGCTTTGCCTGATATTCTTCGGTAAACATTTGAAGAGAAGTGGAATGAGAACCTGCCAAACTATCCGCGCCAAACTCGGTAATTAAAATTGGTTTCTTATATCTTGCGTGCAATTCTTCCATATCGAGCTCTAATTTCTCTATCGCAAGTTTCAGGTTGCCCGGGTATTCGTACCATCCGTAATATCTGTTTATCGAAAGGACACCGGAAAACTCAAAGACCGGATCCTCTAACCCCGCACGCGTACAGTTTGGAACGGTAATAGGGCGGGAATTATCCAGACTTCTGGTAAAATCAAAGACTTCCTTCCAATAGTTTCTGCCACTTCCATCATAATACCCCTCATCGCCAACTATGTTTGGCTCATTCCCAATCGACCAGATAATTACGCTAGGATGATTGTAGTCCCTCTCCACCATTCTCTGCACGAATTGCCTGTGGTTTTCTAACGTCTTAGGAGTAACGTGGCGGAAATCCAGGCTGACCGCCGGCGCCTCTGAAATCACGAGTATTCCCCTATTGTCAGCATACGAAAGCACTTCTTCCGCATAGGGGTAGTGAGAAGTCCTGAACGAGTTTGCATTTATCCATTTCATCAATTCAAAATCTTTAATCACTAACGGAAGGAATAAACCCCTCCCGATAACTGCGAAATCCTCATGCTTACCGAACCCCTTCAGAAACACCTCCTTCCCGTTCAGCAACAACTTGTCGCCGTCGATCCTGACTTCCCGGATCCCGATTTTCAAAGAGTATTGGTCTACAGTCTTCCCATCTTTATGTAATGCTACATTAAGCGTGTAAAGATGGGGATTGTCGTTAGACCAGAAGTGGCAGTCATTGACAATAAGTTCGGTGCGCAACGCAACTTCTTCGGGACTTGATCTGGAAACCGATGCGCCCTTTGCATCAATTAGTTCGGAAGAAAAAGAATCGAACTCCTTGCCATCCGTCTCAGCGGTGATTTCAACTTTTCCGGTTAACGAGTTCGCGATCGAGGTATTTACTCGCACACCTCTGATGCACGTTGCCGGAGTGGAGTGGACGATGACGGGACGATGTATGCCTCCGAACGGAGAGAAGTCAAACCGTGTAGGTGGGTTCGTTTCCTCTCTCATTCTGTTCTCGTTAGTATAATGGTCCGCCGTTATTCCTTGAGGGATCGAATCGTCGTCTAGCTCGTTGCTGACGGAGATGACAATGAGGTTCTCCTGCCCGGCTCTTGCGAAAGTTGTTATCTCCATCTCGTTTGGGAGAAAGCCGAATTCACTTTCGCCCGCAAAAGAACCGTTGACCCAGACTCTCGACGAAAAATCTGCAGAGCCAATTCTCAACCATATTCGCTTGTCAGAAAAATGCGTCGGGAGAAAAAACTTTCTTGAGTACCAGGCTAATCCGACATAATGCAGCAGCCCGAGTTCCTCAAGCTGCTCATTCCAACTTCCAGGCACGGCAATTTCAATATCGCTTTCAAAATCATTATACCACTTCTCATTCTCCCCCTTTTTTTCAGAATCGACTCTGAACTTCCAGAGAGAATTGATTTCGAGTATGTCTCTGAACGCATTCCGGATGGGGTATAACATTATTGTTCTCTGTTAGTTAATGGGATCGGTGGATTAATATTCATGGCGCTACCTCTTCACGACTCAACGAACCCGACAGAGGAGCTCTCTTTGAGGCACCGCACGAGTCTCTGACCACGAGTGTTGGATTCAGAATAGTCCGGTTGCCTACATCAATTCCGTCAATCCGTTTTTGAATAATATCAACCGACATTCTTCCCGTCTTTTGCGCGGGTTGATGCACCGTGGTTAATGGGATGTTCGCGTAAGCAGCCATCACGATGTCGTCAAAGCCGACAATCCCGACATCATCAGGTATCGAGACGCCTTCTTCAAGGAGAGCCTTCTGCAGTCCGAGAGCAACCAGGTCGGTGTAGACAAAGAGTGCCTCAGGCTTCTTTTCGATGGACTTCCACTTCCTCCCGAAGTCGTAGCCGAGCTTGAACCTATCCGCGACCGAAGCCGGATGTTCTTCGTCCAAATAAAAAATAAACTTCGAATCATAGGGCACATCGTATTCCGTCAATGCCCTGTAGTAACCGTTCTTCCTGATTTCGCTCAGAATATTCCCCCTGCCAGCATGCAGGTAACCAATTGACTTGTAACCAACCTTGATGAGATGTTGAGCAGCGAGGTACCCTCCCAACTCCTGGTTGGTCCCTACATACCAGTATTCGGGATCGTGAATGTAGGACACCATTACATAGGGGAAGCCTTCCTCATGAACCTTCCTTATGTAATCGGTGGCTTTGTACTGAAGTGATAGCGAAGCTATGACCAGGCCGTCGACACCCAAATTCCTGAAATGTTCTATCTGACTCTCTTCCTTCTCAATTCTGTTAGAGGAATTCGATATCAGAATATTGTAGCCGAGCTCGTATGCCCTTTCTTCGATACCGTGCACCACCATCGAAAAATATGGATGATTCAAATCTTGCAGAACCAATCCGATGGATTTGTGCTTCGACAAATCGAGTTTCTCTCTGCTTGGTTCGGCCACGTATATTCCTTTCCCGACACGCGTAAAAACGTCTCCTTTGTTGATCAGATTGGAGACGGCCTTCTTTACCGTAATGATGCTGACGGAATATTCCTTGCTTAGTTCACTGTAGGAACCGATCTGGTCACCGGGCTTTAGTTTCCCATCCTTTATTTTTCTTCTTATGTCTCTCTCAACCTGTGCGTAAAGCGGGCTGGGACTAGACAGACTAAGCTCTCTCTTCATAAATTTATCACTCCACATAAATGGTTGTTATCAAATCCTTGGAAATCATCCGAGCGCCATGGCTTCTTGAACAATTAAAGTTACTGATTTAATCATGTTTGTCTTCCTCAAGGCTCGTACCACCAGCGGCACGAATCCGTATATTGTTGGCCATTCATCAGGCCTCTCACCAGAACAAAGTTATTTCCGTCTTTGAGTTTGACGTTCTTCCACTCGAAAACCTTAATGTCGTTTCCTTTGCTCCGTCCGATCTCTTTTCCGTTGACAAGTAGTCCGACCTCGTCCATGTTCGAATAGACTTTTACATTGATGTGCTGCCTTTCGCGCACGCGAAATATCTTGTTTACAAGATGAATTACAGGTTCATTGCTCCAATTGGCCTTGTAGAAATAAAACACGTCTTTCTTAGTCTTTCGATCATACGTCACCAACCCTTTATCATTTCTCCCATCTGTGTCACCTTCTCTCCTTGTGGCAGATGCAAAGTCGAACATGTTCCAAATGAGCTTACACCAAACGTAAGGTCTCGTTTTCAAAACGCTCCAATAGACTTCATGGAAATGATCCTGCCATTCTTCGGGATGCCATTTCCCTTTTGGCTCGACAGGTTTGTCGAAACTCTCCTCGTGCATGCGAATACTCCCGCCCGCACCGTATTCGCTCAATCCTATACATCTGTCAGGATATACAGCGTGCATGGAATCCAACCACGTTGAAATATAGTGCGCCTTCCCGGCGTACCAGCCGAAGTATCTGTTCCAGGCTATCACGTCTGTGATTGTATCAAACGAGGCAGATATATCCGTAGCAGCTGTAGTAATCCTGTATTTGTCTATCTCCTTAGCCACCTCTTCAAGTTTCTCCACGTAGTTCGTGGGATCGTCCTGATTGACGCGCAATTCGTTAAATAATCCCCAGAATATTATCGACGGATGATTGTACAGTTGATGGATCATTTCCTCAAGCTGCTCAATGCCGTTCTTTTCGAAAGCGGCGGACTTAGTATAGAGGTTTACGAACGGAAGTTCCGACCAAACGATCAAGCCCGAGGAGTCGCACAGGCTAATGAAATACTGAGACTGCGGATAATGGCACAGTCTGACTGCGTTTGCGCCCAACTCGAGAATGAGCGAGATATCCTCTTCGTGGTCCTCTTTGGTAAGTGCGTTGCCCCGATCCAAACGATCCTGGTGCCTCGACACCCCATACAGATCCAGGTACTTTCCGTTCAGAAAGAATCCCTTTTGAGGATCGACGCGGAAATACCGAAAGCCCAAGGGCTGGCTGATTTCGTCAGTGACCCGACCGTCGGAAAGCAGCTGAACTTTGACATTATAAAGGTACGGATATTTCTTCCCGTTCCACAAATGAGGTTTTTCAACCACAAAGTCTTGAACTAACGATTCGTTCTGATTAGCTCCCATCTGTGCCTTTGAGCTCTTATGTCCGACCTCTTTGCCATTTTCATCATATATAATAGTTTTCACAAGGAAGTTCTTTGCCTCGTTATGACCATTTGAGAGTACCGTCCTCACTTCCATCTGTGCGGACTCATGAGAAACATTTGATTGAGTGAGATAGACACCGGACGAAGCAAAATCGAGAGGCGAAATACATATCGCGTCGGTTATGATCAGATGAACAGGCCGATAAATCCCGCCAAAGATATTAAAATCACCGGTCAAGGGCATGATACCCGAGCGCCATGAGTTATTCACCTCTACGGTAATCAGATTCTCTTTGCCATATTCCAAATATGGAGTGATCTCATAGCAGAATGCCGTGTAACCTCCTCTGTGCTCGCCCACAAATTTGTTGTTGATAAAAAGATCGGCGACTAAACTTGCAGCGTCGAATCTCAAGAAGACCCTCTTCCCATCGAGACTTTCGTCGAAAAATATTTCCTTCCTGTAAACGCCGACTCCCCGATAATAGTCGATCTTGCCTGACTGTATGTCATGATTGTTCCATGTATGAGGAAGGTTAACATGTTCTGCCGTCGACTCTTTCCTTCCGCCGTCATAAGAGATCGAGAACTTCCAATCCTTGTCGATCAAAGTATCAATTCGATTCTGCGCTTGCGCCGGTTTTAGGAAAACGAACAGGAGAAGAAACAAAAAGAAGACTTCGAACCTTGAGGTTGCAATTGGAATTAAGTTGAACTCTCTTCTTGTCATCTTAGACATAATGGGCTACTCGAATTTAAACTTGTAATATGCTGTCAGGAATCGCAGCGCAAATGAAGTCCCGATGTCCCGCTGGGTAATCCAGGCTTTTCCGTCCTTGGATCGTGTATTTAGATCGATGAAAGCACCCGCAAGATTCTTGTCGGGCAGATCCGGTGAGAAGCGGTTGGCAATCACCCATTCAGCACAGCGCTCAATATTCTCCTTCAACTGTGGAACTGCTCCTAATTGGTACAATCTGATCTCCAGCAGTCCAAGAAAGGAAACCGCGGAGCCCGCAAACGAATCTTCTCCATACCCATGAAGAGGAATTCTATAAGGTATAGAGCCGTCCTTCGCCTGGTGTTTGATGTACCAATAGATTGTTTTCTTAGCGGCATCAAGGTATTTGTTGTTGCCGGTGAGTTGATATCCTTTGATCAGAGATTCGGCGTACCACAAATTGAATCGCGGATGGACAATTCCCTTGGCAGCGTTATTGGGACGGAACTGCATCCAAAGGCCTTCTGAACCTTGTTTTTGTACTAAGCTCTCACACAGGTGCAAGAACACCCCCTTATATTTCCGGTCCTTCGTGAATTCATAGATATCTTTGAAAAGGTAGCCTTCGTTGTTGGGTCGAGCAACTTCATCCAGCTTGCTCCGCAAAGCGAGCGCAGCCTGTCCTTTCTTGCCCTTTCTTACACCCGATGTTTTCAAAACTTCGCCTGTTTCTGCATTTATCCTATCGTAAAACAACCCCTCCTTTGGCAAGTACATGTGCTGCAACATCCACTCACCCGCGCTTGTCGGCAGTTCTGCATAACGTTTGTCATGAGTGGCGCTGTAGAGATTGAACAGCCCAGGAGTGCCATCACTGATGGTAGAAAATTGTATTTCTTGCACAGTAGTGTCTTCGCCGGGAACAGCCTTTAACATCCCCTGCAGTTTCGGGTTACCGACTATCACCAAGCTGAGCCACCAATCCCCTGCCTTCTTCGCAGCATTCAGATAATTCCCTTCCCCCGTCAAGTTGTAGACATCAACAAGGGCATTAATGATCTGACCAGTGTGCCAGGCCGGCTCGTATGGATACCACTTCCCGTCCATCATATTGTAATCGCATTTAGACTCTCCTTCTTTGCTCAGCAGGACATTGCACGCATAGTTAGCACCGGAGCGGATTGCTCTCATGACCTCTTCTTTAGTAGGTGTCTTGGATTGCGCAAATGAAGCGGCAAATGTCAGCACGATGTTGAAGAATATTGCTACAGTTCTCCTGGTCATTTCTTACGAGTCTCCTTACGAAAAAGATTGTCCTTTGTCAGAAACACTTTCCCTGTTGTATCTGCAGGTTCGGAAATGCTCTGCATAGATCTCAGATCATTCTCTTTCCTCGAATCGGGCATTACTTCTTTCCTTCTCGATTCCAGACATGGACAGCACCTTTCGATGCCCCACCGCCGAGTATCACATCCTTCGATGTTCCGGTGAGATCGTTGTCAATTAACTTGATGTTATGCGAGTCTCTTCCTTCAATTCCCAGGAAACCGGCTTTGTTCGAATCAGGTTCACAGTCGCGAATTATTACGTCCCTGCCGTCGATCAATTCCATAGTCGGATACGACTTGTTCTTGATTATCTGCTCTGTCTTCATTCCATCAATCAAAACATTTTCCATGTCTTTCCCCCAGAATGAATACCTTTCGAAGTCAGTATCCGGGTCATCATCTTTGATATTGAAATTACGAATCGTCAGCCCGTTGACATAAGCGAAGGTAAGGTGCGAAGAGACGTAAGCATAGTCGTTCGATGCAACATTCTCAAGTGTCCTGGTTCCACGCGGCTTGTGCCTCTTTGAATAGTCGATTCTCTTGAGCACCTTCATCGTGATATCGTTCATTACAACGTCTTTGATTTCGTCGTCAGGCTGTCCAAGGAATAGGCAATTCCCGTTATATGTTTCAATATTTATGTTGTCGAAACTTATGTTTTTTATTTGACCCAGGGGAGACCCCTCAGTCCTTTTTTCGATGTCCATGAAGATTGGGAAACTGTAGCGGCCAGGTTTAGCAAACTCGGCAGTTTCGGTTTGCAGAAGAATGTTGGAGAACTTTAAGTTCTCGTATTTTCCTCCATCTTTCATGAACAGAGCGATACCATACCGGCTATTCTTTATGACGACATTGTTGAAAGTGGAATTTCGAATTATCCCCCATGAAGCAGTGCCGCACTTGATGGCAGAATCATCAGTCTCAAGAATGCAATTCGAGACGACAACGTTGCTGGTGACGGACTTTGCGTCATCAGATTTAAGACAGATCGCATCGTCTCCTGTCGAGATGTAACAATCGCTTATGAAAACATTTGACGAGCCGCTCGGATCAATTCCGTCAGTGTTAGGAGCATCTCTGTCGTTTATTATGCTAATGCCATCCACCCTAACTATATCGCAGCCCCTCAGATAAATCGAGAACCTTGGAGCATTTCTAATGTTGATGTCTTTGATTGTGACGTTCTCGCAATCATGGAAGTATATTACAAAACGCGGTCGGAGATAAGGCCTTTCCTTCCCCTTCCAGAACGAATCCCCCTGCCCGTTTATAAACCCCGAGCCGATGATGCCGATGTTCTTTGCGCCCTCGGCGTAGATAAAATTGCTATCTTTGTAATCCGAAATGCTTGTGCTTCCCAAGATTGTGGCGCCGCTGCCAATTTCCAGAAACACATTGCTCTTCAATAGAATGCTGCCGGTTAGATACCGACCAGCGGGGAAAAAGACGATCCCACCTCCGCTTCTGTAACAAGAATCTATGGCAGCCTGAATATACTTCGAATCTAGAGTATTGCCGTCTCCGCTCGCACCAAATTCCCTGACATTGAACGAACCATCTATGCCGTCATTGGCATAAATGCGATTCGCTGAGACCACAAGAAAAAAGACAAAAAACGAGATGGCTAATCCCGATACGTAATAAAGCTTTCTAAGAATTTTCATTGCCACCCTCACAGTTCAATCCCGAAGATTATTTGAAACATCTCCACTCTCCTTTGGTCGCCTAAAATATTTGACTGTGTTGTCACAATGGTCGGGAAATATTGTGGTGATAACGTTCTGGTACCGGTAAAAGAAGGGGTATCCAAGTCAAGATATCTCGCACTGAGATTGTACCTGTCGAATAATATCACGCCAATCCCTGCCTGGAAACCGAAACCGATATAGGGATTGAACTTCGTATCCTCTGCAACATTGCCAGACACAGTAATCTTTCGGTTCGGCTCCTTGGATATGTTTATGCCGCCCTGAAGCTCCGCATAGAGATTGACTCCATCGATTATGTCTCGCTTGTATCTCATGCCCGTCATGATTGGAATGTTGATCCAATTGAAGAAATTAAGTCCGAGCGTCAGAGAATCACCTATATCACTTTGGAAAATGCTTCTAATCGTCGACACGTCCGGCGAATTCATCAAGAACTGAGCACTGAACACCCAGTCAACGTTCTTGAGATCATTTATTGGCAGATACGCTTCTGCCCCGACCCCCCAGCCATCTTTTGCCAAACCAACCAAGTCACCAAAGTAATAGCCATTCCTTCTCGTTATGTATGCGCTTGTGCCGACGTCGTACCCGAAATCACCGTGAGGAAGAGAAAAGGTCCCGAAGACTAAATACTTGTACTTGACATCATTTTTCACTTCCTGCGCACTGAGATGCTGCACAGAGACGATCACTAATAACAAAGCCAATGCAGCATATTTTGTCATAACTTCATTCTCCTTGAATATCTATTTGTTGTCTTGGTTCGCTGTTCATATGCCTGGTATCACCGGAACAGATCCCATGAAAGAACATCTGCCGGGGCTGTCGACTGAAGCCGACTGCCCCGGGTACCGGGAGGAAAAATGTCTATTATTTCATGAGAACTAATTTCTTGGTAATGGAGGCACTTCCGGCCTCCAGTCGATAGAAGTAAACCCCGCTGGCAAACTTGCTTCCGTTAAATGTAGCTGTGTAGTTGCCGGGAGTCAGGATACCGGAGAACAGGGTAGCTACTTCCTGCCCAAGCACATTGTATACCTTTAAAGTCACATGACTGGTCATTGGTAATTGATAATTGATCATTGTAGAGGGATTGAACGGGTTCGGATAGTTCTGCGCGAGCGAGAAGCCAGCAGGAATCTTTGGACCACCGCGTTCCACCACGGGCGTTAGCCAATAAGCATATTTGTCCGGGAACCAATTCAGGTCGCCGACAGGAAGACCATGCTCGGCATAAGTATAAGCTTGAGAGTTAGTGTTATAGCTGAACGTAAACGGATTGGGACCTGTTCCAAAGCTTCCTGGATCAGAACTGAACTGTCCAACTCCATTCTCATCCGCAAATATATTCGGATTGTTAGTGCCGGCAAAGCCGGTCTGTTCCCTATACTTGATGTATGCGAGAAGGGAATCGTCTTTGGGTGCATTTGAGAATGCCACAGTATCATTGAGGTTGTTCTTCGCGACAAAATTCGGATTCCCGCTTATCATGAGTGAATCGTATTTATTGAGAAGCACGAACAGTTTTATTGAGTCAGTTGATGCGTAATAATTCAACAGGTCAGAAGTATATCCCCAAACGTTGTTTGTGATTGTGTAATGCCGCTGACTCTCGCCAGCGATGCTCGGAGCGTTCAATGAATCGATGCAAATGATAGGAGCATCGGTGGTGTCTAGGAGTGAATTTGGTCCTGTCTTCGCGTGCCAGTCTCCTTCGAAACCTACGTTGATTAACAAATTATTGGTGAATTTCAGATTGACGCAGCGTGAGACATCGAAGACTCCCGTACTATGCGAGTTGTCGACACCATTGGCAAAGTTAGATCCTGCACACTGGTAGAAAGTGCAATGGTCAATTACAACGTTTTGTATGACATTGCCGCCGTCTCTTATCACTGCATCCGAACCGACATAGAGCGTACTGTTCAGAAGATAAATCGTATCTTCGACATTGCCTCTCGTGTCGATAAACCTTCCGTTCGCAGGATCTGCCGGAAGCATGGTGTTTCTCAATTGGGAATTAATGAAGAATACCGACTGGCCCGGAGCATTCATTCTTACGAACGACTGTGCCTCATAATCAAGGAAACAGCTGTCGACCACTAGCCTCATTCCAGTTGCGTTCATTCGGAGCATGTTCTTATCACCCGGATTCCCTATGTTATTAATGCCTGAGATGTACAATCCTTTAAGAAGTGCATTGCCGCTGAAGCTGAATGGCCGCGAGGAAGAACCCGAAGTGCTGGCCGCCGGAATCAGCATCGGCATCGCTCCGACACCCTCAGCAGCCACGATTCTCAATGTGGAACCTTTGACATTGCTTATCGAGCCGTTGAGAAGATAGACGCCGCCTCTCTGTAACCTGTAGACTCTGTTCGTATCCTGAGGAGCTCCGGTTGTTGTAGTGTCCCCAATGACAGCCAGGTTCAATGTTTGGTATCCGGGTGCTACATCCAAAGTGTCCGAGCTTTGAGCGAGCACATTTACCGGCACCGATATCAACATCAACAATAGAAGGAAGATAACAGCTTTTGAGATCTTCCCTACTAATAACTTAATCTTCATCATTAGTCTCCTTTCTGTTAGGATTTGTTATCTGATGATTCTGGAAAGCAACTTCTATTGTCCATCTAAAATTGGAATCGAAATCCTAAGTCACTGGTCATCCCGTAATAGGCTATGCTGGTGGGATACTGAGACTGTTCTTGAAATGTTTGATCGGGTCTGTTAGTCAAGTTTTCAATGCTCCAGAAGATGCTCAGGCCGCCGGTCAGGCGATATTTCAAAGATATGTCCCACCTGATCAAAGGGGATGTGAAGATATCCAACTCAGGCCTTTCACCGATGAAGGAGAGTGTCTTGCCTTGATAGAGCATTGATATTCTGCCGGAGAATGGTCCGTTGTCGT
This sequence comes from Bacteroidota bacterium, assembly GCA_021825585.1. Lineage (GTDB taxonomy): Bacteria > Bacteroidota > Ignavibacteria > Kryptoniales > JAKASW01 > JAKASW01. The sequence goes on from JAKAGT010000002.1 coordinate 205,563, forward strand.
AGCCGATTGAGAGATTCGCAACATCCCGAGGTTGGTCCGGCATATCCCCTGCTCGGAAGGTATCCACAACTGTCGTCTTGAGATACGGAGGTCCAGGGAGTATTTCCTGCCGCACGTATGATATCGGGTATTCTGTGTTTGAATAGATGTGTGTATAGTTTAAGTTAAACACCAAGCCGCTGAACGGCTCGGGCAGCCACATTAGATTCGACTCGAGATCTACTTCTATTCCTCTCACCGTGGTCTTGTTCGGATTGTTTTCGGGAATGGACAGAGAAAAGCCCTGTAGGTTAGGGGGATATCCTTCCTGAACGGCATTCAAAATGACGTGCCCGACTCTTTCAAATATCAAATTGTCTATACTCTTGTAAAACAGCCCGAAGGTCAGCAGGCCGAACTCGTTCTTGTAGGCCGAGAAGTACAGATCATAGTTTTGAGACGTCTGAGGTTTCAGATTAGGGTCTCCAAATTCCACAGTCATCGCGGAACCCAGTACCTGCATCATCGGCACTATATAACTGAACTGCGGCCGCGAATACGAGCGCGTGTAAGCCAATCTTATATCGAACCAGTCCAATGGCTTTATTCTGGCGTTGATCATAGGAAACCACTCCCCGTAATGACGCATTGATGTCGAATCTTTGATTGCGGGACTGTTGAGATTGCCCTCACTAAAGTCCTGGTACGCTATGCCTCTTTCGCCTGTGTTATTGTCTGTGACATATTCATAGCGAACTCCGGGCAGGAGCATGAGGAAATCGCCGTAGTTAATCCGAGCCATTACGTAGCTGGCAGCCACATTTTCCCTCACTATGTAATCATTCAACATCCCCAGGGTCGTGTTAGCATAGAGGGAGTCGAGCAAGTAGTTTTGGAAGAAACTATTGAGTTCATAAGCGCTTAAGCCCGGGCCAAACTGGTATTGGCCATTCAAGAAATTGCCCGGGTTGAATCCTTTATCCATGTAATTGACCATTGAAGCAAGACCTGAAGAAGGCGTATACAGGAAAGTGTAGTTCGGATCGTTGGTTACAAAGTGCTGAGTTGCCGCAATGGTCACACTCTTGCTCAAATCCAGACGGCTGTAGTACTTGTTGAAGGTCACGTCGCGATAGTCGCTGCTGTACTTGCCGCCGTACTGGAGGTTTACTGATAGAAGCGAGAACAGATTTAACGGAATTTGCATGTCGGCATGCGCGGTCAGATTCTCCTGGAGCGATCTGTTCTGATTCGAATAACCATCGTAAAGAAATGTGTTCAAGTAATTGTTACTCGCATACTTTATTATATCCTGAGGGGTTGCTTGAGTCGGAAGACTCGCCTGGTTGAAAGCACCTAATTCTCTTAGACGAATCTCATTCTCGTACGGCTGGTTGTTGGTGGAAACAGAATTTGCCAGTCCCCATTTTATGTCTGACCAGGAGAGATGGTGCTCACCTTGAAGTGCATCGGAATAAACAACAATCGCGGAACGCGTTTGGTCGAAAATGTATTGATGATAGTTGTCCTGCGGACTATAATAGTTGGTCATTTGCACCTCATCATCACTCATTCTGCTCAGGAAATTTGCGAACTTGATTTTGCCGTTGTGATACTCATAGTCGAGGATAATGCTTGCGCCGTATCTCTGTCGCGGGTCGACGCTATACTTTAGCTTAAGCCCCGACGTAGTAATCGGCGCGTATGTTTCTCCCGGTAATTTCTCTCTGGTAATCATGTAGTTAGCACTAAACTGGTCTGCCCCCCTTTGAACTCTCTCAATATTACCTGTCACAAGCAGCCCAAGTTTTTCATTGAAGAATCTTTCGCTAAATGACAGGTCGCCCTTGTACTGACCCGGTTGTTGCCTGAGGCCGTTGTAACCGTACTGAAGATCTATCCTGTGCCTGACGCCTCCCTTGGGCGCTTGTGCCAGCTCAAGGTTTACTGTGCCGCCGATGGCGTCAGCATCCTGGTTGGGAGTCAGAGTCTTCGAGACTTCAATCCCCGCAAGAGCGCCCGGAGATATCATGCTCAGGTCGACGCTTCGATCCTGGAGGTCGGTTGATGGTATCCCTACGCCGGCAATCTCAATTCGATTGTATGTCGGAGCGAGTCCGCGTATCACGACCTGGCTGGCTTCGCCGCCGCTCCTAATTATCGATATCCCAGGCAATCTCCCGACCGATTCCGCGGCATTGGCATCAGGCAGCTCCTGTATTCTGTCTGCCGAGACGATGTTTGTGATTGAATTGGAGCTAAGCTGCTGGTTTATCGCCTGAGTTTGTCCTCTCGCCTGTGCCGTTACGACAACGGTGTCTCCGGTGATAGCCTCGGCTACCAGATAGACATTCAGGTGTTTTACCTTACCCGGCTCAAGGTTTACCTTCATTATTCGAGTCCTATAACTGAGGTATGAAAATCGGACATCGTAAGTGCCAGGTTTTACCTCCAGCAATTTGAATCCGCCATTCAAGTCTGTCGATGCGCCAATCCCCGTACCCATTAAAAAAACATTGGCACCCGGCAAAGGCTCTTTTGTTACCTCATCCAATACCCTTCCTTCAAGGGTTGCATTTTGAGCAAACGAAGTGGTGTACCATGATATAAGGAGAAGGGTCAGAAGGAAAAGAGAAAGAGGAATGCTGCGAAAGGGTCGAAGATTCACAATCGAACTCCAGTTCCATCCTGCGACAATTGCTTCCATGTAGAAAGAGCGCCCCAGTTGCCGGACGCCACAGACCCGTAGTCTCCGGTTGCCGGTGTAGGTGCCTGTGCGAATGAGGCCGGACTGAACATCACCATGATGATTATCGCAAGGGCAGAAGAGAGTAGCTTTCTTAGCATGCCGTCCTCCTATTATGCTTATTATTATATACTTGGCATACCTTGTATACCAAGATACCTCCCGGAAGTATTTCTGTCAAGTAATTTCTTTAAAGAATTAGAGCCGCCCGTCTAATATTGTCCGCATGCCTGTTTGCGACCGCCGACCCGACGGCGGATATCAGGAAGAGAACCGCCGCAACCATCAAAGACAACTTCCTGCCGAATCGATTGCTCATATATCCCGCAATGGCTCCTCCGATTACACATCCGACCAGCGCGCCGGAGACGGTAAATCCGAGGAGCGAATTCGATGCTGCTTCCGTCAGGTTCCTGGGAAGGACGAAGTAATGGTTGAGTGCGCTAACCGCCCCGGGGATAACGCTGTGTCGTATCCGAACAGCAGGCCTCCGAGCGTCGCCACGAGCGTCAGTGCAACTATATAAGCCGAGTTTTCCTTTTCCGCATAATATTCCACCTTGCCCTCCGTCCTGTGAGTGAGAGAATAATCAGCTCAGAGATAACTTGCTATGATGGATTCGTAAAGTTCCTGTTTGCCGCTGACTTTGGCAGGCTCTCCGTTCTTGAGCGCGAGCTTCCTCAGGTCTTCCAGCCCGAGTTTTCTCTTCTCAAAATCGGATCCGGCGCCGCTGTCGAACGATGAATATCTCTTCTTCCTGAGCTCCAGGTAATCGGACTCCTTCAGAATCCTGTCGGCTATTGCGAGTGCCCTTGCAAATGTATCCATTCCTGTGATGTGGGCGATAAACAGATCGTCGAGATCGGTGGAGCTTCTTCTTGTCTTGGCGTCGAAGTTCACCCCGCCGGTTTTGAATCCGCCCGCCTGGAGTATCACCAGCATCGCTTCGACAGTCTCCAACACATTGACGGGAAATTGGTCTGTGTCCCAGCCGTTCTGATAATCTCCGCGATTGGCATCAATGCTTCCGAACAAACCCGCGTCCGCGGCGGTCTGAAGCTCATGCTGGAAAGTATGACCGGCCAGCGTAGCATGGTTCACTTCAATATTCAGCTTGAAATCATTTTCAAGTTTATTTTGCCTGATGAACCCGATGACGGCATCCGCATCATGATCATATTGATGCTTAGTAGGTTCCATCGGCTTAGGCTCGATGAGAAAAGTGCCTTTGAAACCTTTACTCCTCGCATAATCCCGACACGTCTTCAGAAAAGCGGCAAGATGCTCCTTCTCCCGCTTCATGTCGGTGTTGAGAAGTGTGAAATATCCTTCACGTCCGCCCCAGAAGACGTAGTTTTCCCCGCCCAGTTCTATCGTCGCATCAAGCGCGCGCTTAACCTGGGTCCCGGCATAAGCAATTGCATTGAAGTCCGGGTTCGTGGCGGCGCCGTTCATGTAGCGCGGGTTCGAGAAAAGGTTCGCTGTCCCCCAAAGGAGCTTCACGCCCGATGCGTCTTGTTTCTCTTTTGCGTAATCGACCATCGCCTGCACGCGGGTGTCCGACTCCGCTATGGTTGCCCCTTCATCGACCAGATCGAAGTCATGGAAGCAGTAGAACCGCGTCCCGACTTTCGTGAAAAACTCGAAGGCGGCGTCCATTTTTGCCTTCGCCCTCTTGAGAGGCTCGTCCGATTTGTCCCACGGAAAAATCTTTGTGCCGGGCCCAAACGGATCGGATCCCGTGTTGCAGAACGAATGCCAATAAGCGGTCGCAAACCTGAGATGGTCGCTCATCTTCTTTCCTGCAACGACCTTCTCGGCGTCATACCATTTGAATGCGAGCGGATTCTTTGAGTCCGATCCCTCATATCTGATCTGCCCGATGCCTTCGAAATACTCACTCTTGCCAACCGTCAATCTAATGCTCATGTCTGCCTCCGCTTATCACAGGTGAATTTTCAATTCATTTAACCATCTGGTGTAAGCCGAAACGTACCTGTCACGGTTACTCATGTCTGGCTCAACAGTCTTCAGACATTTCAGGCCTTTGAACGTCTCATCAAAAGAAGAATAGAATCCGGCGCCATATGCTGCAGCTCTCGCGGCTCCCAGGGCACCGTCTGTGTTGTACAGTTGTATCATCGTACCGCTGAGAGTTGAGACCGTGTCTCTGAACACCTCACTCAAAAACATGTTTGCCATGCCGGCGTGCACTATCTTTGCGTCGACAGCAAGCTCTTTCAAAATTGTTATTCCATAATAGAAGGAGAACGCCACGCCTTCTAGCACCGAGCGAACCATATGCTTCCCGGAGTGAACATTGAAATTCAAACCGGAAAATGAAGCACCCGGTTCCCTGTTCGACAGCATCCTCTCCGCCCCGTTTCCGAACGGAAGAAACACAAGGCCTTCGGATCCTACGGGTACCTGATCCGCAAAGCGGTTGAGGTCTTCATACGAAGTGGACGAATCGTAGAGTGTCTTTCTTATCCAGCTGTTTGATATACCGGTCCCGTTTATACATAGAAGTATGCCGAGCCTTTTCGCATCCTTCGAGTGATTCACGTGGGCGAATGTGTTTACTCGTCCTGCTCTGTCGTATTTCATACGGTCGCTGACGCCGTAAACGACACCGGACGTCCCCGCAGTGGCGGCCACCTCGCCTGGGCGGAGTACATTCAGCGAAAAAGCATTGTTCGGCTGGTCACCCGCCCTGTATGTAATTGGAGTGCCTGCCTTGAGACCGAGTTCGTCCGCGGCAGATTGCGATAAGGCTCCCTGGACGCCGAACCCGGGAACGAGTCGCGGAAGCAATTCCTCAACGATTCCGAGATGCTTCATAAGAAAATGAGCAGGCTCATCGGAGACGAAATCCCAGAGGATGCCCTCCGAAAGACCCTGCGCCGTCGTGGTCGCCTCACCGGTTAGCTTCATCGCAATGTAATCGCCGGGAAGCATAAACTTGTGAACCCTCTCAAAAAGTGCGGGCTCGTTTTCGATTACCCATCGGAGCTTTGAAGCGGTAAAATTGCCGGGAGAATTCAGGAGCGTCCCAAGACATTTCTCTTCGCCCACTTCAGAGAACGCTCTGTCCCCTGCTTCCACTGCCCTGCTGTCGCACCAAATGATGGATGGCCTCAGAACTTTCAGCGCTTTGTCCACCAGCACCAGACCGTGCATCTGGTAGGTTATCCCTATTGCGGATATATCGGATGCGGCCAGATGTGATGAGCCCAGGACATCAGCCGTGATAATCTTGACCGCATCCCACCATATCCCGGGATCCTGCTCGGCCCAGCCTGCTTTCGGTGAGTCGATCTTCATTTCGGTTTTCGGATGAGATGCCTGTGCAACTGCTCTGCCGGCCTCAACGTCGTAGAGTGCAGCCTTGACGGAAGAGCTGCCGATGTCATATCCGATCGTAATCATATTTTTTCGGGCGGAGAGGGGCGGTTACCTTTCGACTCTTCCGGATCCGCTTCCTTTGGCAAGCTTCTCCACTTCGTCGACGGAAACCAAATTGAAATCGCCGGGGATCGTCTGCTTGAGGCACGATGCAGCGACGGCAAACTCGAGCGCCTCTTTTGAATTTGTCTTGGTCACGAGTCCATAGATCAGGCCGCTGGAGAATGAATCGCCGCCGCCGACCCTGTCCACTATCTGCACGTCGTACCTTTTAGACCGGTAAGGCTGCTTGCAATCCTTGTCGTCGTGGAGCAATCCGCTCCAGCCGTTTCTTGATGCGGAATAACTTTCACGAAGCGTGATCGCCACGCTCTTGAAACTGAATTTCTCTTTCAGACGCCGCGCCAGTTCAAAATATCCCTTCTCGTCGAGCTCGGCGCTCTCCACGTTCGTCGTTCCCGCCTTGAAGCCGAGGCTCTTTTCCGCGTCCTCCTCATTGGCGATGCAGACATCGACATACTCCATCAACGGGACCATCACCGACTGAGCTTCCTGTGTCGTCCACAGTTTCGCGCGGTAATTCAGATCGGAGCTGATAGTGACTCCGTTCTTCTTGGCGGCGATGCAGGCCGCCTTCAAAGCCTCCCGGGCCTTCTTCCCAAGTGCCGGAGTGATTCCCGTCCAGTGGAACCACCTTGCTCCTTTGAACACGTCATCCCAGTCAAGATCGTCCACGCCGAGTTCGGTGACAGCGGAATGAGACCTGTCGTAAATAACCTTGGAAGCTCTCTGGCTGGCGCCGGTCTCCAGGAAATATATGCCGAGTCTGTCACCGCCGCGAACGATGTAATCAGTCCTGACTCCGTAGCGCCGCAGACTGTTTACCGCAGACTGGCCTATCTCATGTTTCGGAAGTTTGGTGATGAAATGGCTGTCAAACCCATAGTTGGACAGCGCGACCGCGACGTTCGCCTCGCCGCCGCCATAGTTCACATCGAACTGCTGTGATTGGACAAATCTTGAATAGCCGGGAGTCGACAGGCGAAGCATTATCTCTCCCATAGTTACAACTTTTTCAGCCATGTAAGTTATCCTCTGAAAAATCGTTTGCGAAATTTCATGATTTCTTCAGATCCTGCCTTGCCTTTGCGATGCTCTCCATCAGGATCATTGCATTGTCGGTAAGCGCCTTGTAATTCTCTGAATCGATCGCTTTCTTGTCAAGCAGCGCGGTACCGACTCCGACCGCGCAAGCCCCGGCCTTCAGCCAATCGCCCGCGTTGGTGAGACTGACTCCGCCGGTCGGCATTAGTTTCAGGTGAGGCATGGGAGCAAGCACTCCCTTGAAAAACGCCATCCCTACCACGTCCGCGGGAAAAACTTTCACTATGTCCGCGCCGCATTCGTATGCCGTCTGAATCTCGGTCGGGGTGAACGCACCCGGCATGGCGGGCACATCGTTCCTGTGTGCTATTTCGATTATTTCCTTCTTGAATATCGGGCTGACAACATACTTCGCGCCTGCGTCTATTGCCTTCTGCGCAGTCTCGACGTTCAGGACAGAACCAACACCGACGTTCATGTAGCTCCCGATCTCTTTGCTGGCATCGGCTATCACCCTGATGGCATCCGGGACGGTCATCGTTATCTCGATTCCCGAAACTCCGCCTGCATATATTGCCTCCGCAACTTTGATAAGCTTCTTCGGATCAGCCAGCCTGATTACTGCGATTGCCCCGGAGTCGATCAATATTTTTACAGTGTTTTCTCTACTCATGTTTCTTCTCGACTTTCACTTTATCGGTCTTAATGTAGCTCAAAAGAGCCTGAATTGGTAGCGTTACCCCCTGTTTGGGTGTGCGACAAATTTGTAAGAAGCAATAGATTAACCGCACGAGTTTACCTACTTTTTAGCCAGAGATTAAGGGCCAAGACAAAGGCGGTGGCCATCTGTAATGCATCAAGGACTCTGTAGTAGACAAACTTTGCATCTGGGTCGAGTTCAGATTGCGTTCCGCATAAAATCGGGAAGAGGCGCTTTCTCTTGGCACAGATGTACTCAACAAACTGGACGAGGAAAGCGAATGCAAGCATGACGGACAGACACAACCGCTCGATCGCCTTCCAATGTCGAACTCTAATGTCTTCCAATTGTAGACGCTGTTTTAAGAACTGCAACTCTTCCTCTATAGCCCAGCGGTCGGAATACCGGCGCGCCATCTGACGCGTTATAGAATCACTGGCCAATGGAACGTTCGTGTAAAAGAACGACCTGTTCCCCTTATCACCGTATCCCTCAACAACAAGCAGCCATAGCTCTTGATGAACTTGCCGGTGGCGAGTCCCGTCCCACCACTCGGGTAAAACAATCCGGCATGAACCGTAACGAATTGTCACCGGTCTTCTCGTTTTTCCACGTCTCCCAACATACATCGATCCATTTAGTTCTAGTCCTCCAACCACTCCGTGCACTTCTTGTTCTACCCCATCTACCTTCAATCGACGTTCCCGAAATCCACACACCAGGAATCGCAAACCACGCTCTGCTAACTCATTGAATAACCATTTGTTATCAAAACCCCTATCCGCTACCCACACGCCATTGTTCCCTATCTCTTTTACCACCGTGTCCACTCCCCGAATAATCTCCTTGTTCTCGCTTTCGTATCCTGGCGCTGCCACACTGAACGGCGCCATGTATAACGGCATTTGTCGACCTTTCCCCAACACCGCCGTTATCGTCAGCAGATTGTATCCTAATGCCGTCTCTCCTGTGCTTCCGTCGTACACTCGCGACATGTACTCGAACTTCCTTCCTCTGTCTTTCCTGATGTCACTCGTATCCATTACCACACTCGTCTCTCGGCCTACCATCCTTCCTATCCCTCGCAAGTGATTCTCCCTCAGTGGCGTATTATCCCAGTCATCTCCCAATTGCCGACTCATCCGCTTGATCCGGCTCAGCAACCTTGTCCCTACTCCTCCTATCCATCGACCTATCTCACTTAATCTCACCGTCCCACTTTGCAATATCCCCCACACTATCTCTTCCATCACTCGCCTTTGTGCCTTGTGCATCCCCAACGTTACCCCTTTCATGAACACATCATACCTTTTTCGACTCCTCTCCGATATCAGCTCTGACTTCGATACCATTACTCCCTCCATCGCTCTCCTCCTGATTCCTTACCGTCGCCTCCCCTCCGCACTACTCACACCGCCTAAATTTTACCCCTTTCCCTTAAAAATGGGTAAACTCGTGATTTTTGAGACGGCCTGGCTGCTGCGCATACGCGAACCGGCGTGATGGAGGCCCGGAAATGCTGCCTTGACCTAAGCGGCTCAGTTTGCGGTGCCGGTGGTGAAAAGAGGGAATTTAAAGGGAAGGTGGCGGCGGGTGATTAAACGAGTCAGGAAAGAAGACAATTCGCACTTCTGACAATCCGGCCGTTCGGTGCAACGATTGTCGTTCCAGTATCCCCATGATACTCATGTACGATATCCTCTATGCTACGTCTTCGAACCTACCGCTGCCGGCAGATCGATCTTCACAGTGGTTCCGCTGCCGACTTTGCTGCTGATGGCAATTGTCCCCCCGTGCTCCTCGATGATCCTCTTTGCAATTGAGAGACCGAGTCCGCTCCCCTTTTCATCTCCGCTCCTGGCACTCCTGGTCCTGTAAAATCTGTCAAAGACCCTCGGCAATTCCTCCGCACTTATCCCAGCACCGTGGTCTCTGATTATCACCTCAGCTTTTGAAGACCCTTCGTCATGCTTTGTGCCCACCGAAACTTCGCTCCCCCGCTCAGTGTACTTTATTGCGTTTTCAAGCACATTAGATAACGCACGCTTCAGCAGTTCACGGTCGGCATCCACTTTGCAGCGTCCGGTGAGTGAAGTGTGCAATTTGATCTCTTTACGAGCCGCAATCGACATGTAGTGAGAAACCGTTTCCTTCACAATTGAATCCAGATCTTCCCGGGAAGGGTTTGAAATGACAGACGATTCCAACCTCGAGAGATAAATGAGATCTACCGCCAGTTTGGAAGCGTATTCGACTTCCGAAAGGAGCTGCTGTAAATTCTCTCTCTCTTCCTCCGTCAGATTCGGTTTCATCTGAAGCATCTCTATCTCGGTCTGTATGACGGTCAGTGGAGTCTTCAGCTCGTGAGAGGCATCAAGAAGGAAATTTCTCTGGGAATCGATCAGGGACACAACTCTCTGTATCAGCGAGTTAAAGGACTCGGCGACTCTCTGTATCTCGTCGCCGGTACGGGGGACCTCAAGCACTGCCAGCGGCCGGTTCACCTGTATGCTGTCTATATCCAGTGCCATCTTCTCGAGCGGGTAGAGGGCCTTTCTCGCTATCAGGACAGACCCTATTCCGACGAGAAGTATCGTTATAGGGGCGATGATGAACGCAAGATCGTGTATCCTGTCAATCGAATCCCTTGTGGCAGAAAGCGAGGCGAGCGCCACGACCGTACCCTGACCCGGTAAGGCCGACCTATTGTCCTCGATTTCGAAATGAGTTATGGCGGCACGATATTTCTTGCCGTCCTTCCAGACGGATCGGAATTTTCTTCCGGATTCGCTTCCGACTTTATCCGAGATGGCGTCGTTGTCGTGCAGCGAAAAGATCTTCTTGCCCGTGGCATCGAAAATCCCGACGTGGATAAGGCCGAGCTTGTTTTCAAATGTCGAGATCGTCTCGCCCACGTCTTCGCTCAACTCATTCAGTCTTACTCGTGAACCGTCTTCGGAAACCCGGTTGGCAATACTCGTTGCCGCCGCTTCAAGCGTCACATCGAAAGAACGATACGAATAACGCTCGTAAAGTTCCGTCAGGACCAAACTGAGTGTGATGATGACGACGGAAAACGACAACGTGACATACAGCGCTACTCTTAACCTGATCGGGAGCTTCATTCTTCATCTTCGTCGGAGACTGTGTACCCGACTCCTCTCACTGTTCTTATGAGACTTTGCTTCGAGCCGGAGTCCACTTTTTTTCTTAGAAGCTTAATGAAAGCGTCGACGACGTTGCTGTGCGGGTCGAAATTCAAATCCCATACGTGCTCCGATATTTCTGCCCGGCTCACGATCCGTCTTCGATTCAGCAGGAGGTACTCCAACAGTGCAAATTCCTTGCCCGACAGCTTAAGGTCTTTCCCATCCCTGAATGCCTTCCGTGCAGCGGTGTCCAGTTCGATACCATGGCTCGACAGAACCGCGGTTTTTTCCTCGAGTGATCTGCGCCCCAATGCCCTCAGTCTGGCCAGCAGTTCCCCCGCGTGGAACGGCTTCGGGAGATAGTCATCCGCACCAGTATCGAGCCCTTTTATCCTGTAGTCTACGTCGTCCAGCGCCGTCAGCATGAGGATTGAAGTCGCCACTTTCTCCTTCCTGAGCCGCTTGCACACTTCGAACCCGTCGATATCCGGAAGCATCACGTCGAGAACGATTACATCAAAATCATTCGTCTTCGCCAGAAAAACAGCTTCCTTCCCCGAAGCAGTTGCGTCGACGGCGAAGCTTTGTGTTTTGAACAGTTTCATCAATGTTCTTTGAAGACTTCGGTCGTCTTCCACCAACAGGATTCTCATTTTATTCTCTTCAGGAAAACATACAGCATCGGGAGCTCAAAGAGCAACAGGAAACTCGAAAGTATAAATCCTCCGATCACCGCCACCGCAAGTGGTTGCTGCATCTGCGCACCTGCACCGATACCGAGGCCGAGCGGCATAAGCGCCAGAACGGCTGCGAACGTGGTCATGAAAATGGGTCTCGCTCTGACTTTGCATGCCTCGATAACGGCGTCGATCGTGTAGCCGGTTTTTTTCCCGATCTCCTGTATCATGTGAACCACGAATACGCCATTCTCCTGAACTATGCCGACCATCATAATCATTCCGACAAAGCTCGATATGTTGAAAGTTATTCCCGTTACATCCAGCGCAAGGAGAACTCCGAACAATGAAGTAAGATTCGTCAGAAGGAGAACGACCGGTATCGTGAAGTTCTCGAACTCAAGGATCATCACCGCGATCACGAGGAGCAACGCTGCAATCATAACGAAAAGCAAACTGCTAAACGACTCCTGCTGGCTCTCGTACAGGCCGCCGAACGAGTAGGTGACTCCCTGCGGAAGGATGAGGTTTGCCTGGAGCGTCTTCTTAATATCGCCGATTGTGCTTCCCAGGTCTCTGCCTGAAATTCTAGCCGTTACTGCGAGCATCGGCTTCAGGTTCTCGCGGTCGATCTCGCTCTGTCCCTTCAGGATAACTACCGTCGCAATATCATCCAGCGGCACATAGAAGCCGTTCGGCGACCGCATCCTCACGGACTGAATGTCCTGGAGAACCGTGTGGTAGCGGTTCGGGTACCTCACCCTTACACCGATGAGTTTCTCACCTTCCAGCACATAAGTGTCGGCGTTTCCATTCATGATCGTGTGAAGCTGCGATTCGACATCCGCCATCGTGAACCCTGCCCTTGCGGCCAGGACGGGATCGGGGTGGATTACGATAGACGGTCCGCTTATCGTGATTCCGTTGAACACGTCAACCACGCCGGGCACCTTCGAGATGAGATCGGCGACTTCCTGTGCCTTCTGTTCGATGACAGCCTGACTCTGACCGAAAATCTTGATCTGGATCGGGGCGGGCGAATTCGTTAGATCGCCAATCAGGTCCTGCATCGCCTGTCCGAAGTCGATATGGAGCGCAGGTTCCGTCGATTCAATTTTTCTTCGAAGCTCGTCCATAATCTGGAACACCGAGCGTTTCCTGTTCTTCTTCAGCTTTATGAGGAAATCGCCGTTGTTGGGCTCGGTAATGTAGAATCCCAACTGAGTGCCTTCTCTGCGCGAATACGATTCGACCTCCGGAATGGACATTATGATCTTTTCGACCTTCATGAGTATCCGGTTTGTCTCTGTAAGTGAAGTGCCTGGCGGCGACTTGAAATCCAAAACGAACGCGCCCTCGTCCATGCGGGGCATGAAGTCCGAGCCGATATTGCCATAGAGGAAGAACGTTCCACCAAGAAGTATCACCGCGACAATTAGACCGATGTAGCTTCTTCGAAGAAGGACCCTCATTACATTCCCGTACCAGTTTGCAATCCTATGTCTCCCCTTCTCTTCTCTCGCCGCCTCCAGTTCGACATCCTTTTTCCTGATGAATGCTTCCGAAAGCACCGGAACAAATGTCAGCGAATAGACCATCGAGACGATGAGCGAGACCGCCATCGTGACGGCGAGCGGCTTGAAAAAAGCGCCGGTGACGCCATACAGAAATGCGAACGGGGCAAATACTATAATCGAGCTGAAGCTTGATCCGATCACTGCCGGGAGGAGCTCCCTCATCGACTCCGCTACCGCCCGTCCGATGCTTTCTTTCTCATACCTCATCGTCCTGAAGATGTTCTCTACCATCACGACAGTATCATCGATAACGAGGCCGACAGCCGCTGCGATGCCCCCCAGTGTCATGATGTTCAGGGTGTTGCCGAGCACGTATAGGAAGAGGACCGACGTAGCGAAGACGGCCGGCACCGTTATGACGGCGACCGATCCGATGCGAATGCTCCTCAGGAAAACGAAGATTATGATAATGGCAAGGAATAAACCGACGAGAATCGAGTCTCTGGCACTTCCGATGGAACTGCTGATGAAGTCTCCCTGATCGTAAAAGTATTTCATGTGCACGCTGGGCGGAATCTCGTTCTTCATTCCTTCAAGTGCGGCGCGAACCTGCTTCCCTATTTGTACGGTGTTTCCACCCGGCTGCCGGATTACGTACACAAGAACGGCAGGCTTCCCGTCGGCAGTTATGCGGACGTACTCGATTTTTTCAGAAGGCTTTACCGTGGCGACGTCTCCGACTCTAATCGGCATACCGTGCGTGAAGGATATCACCGTGTTCCTGATGTCGTTCAGTCCCTTGTAAAGCCCGTCGACGAGCGTCAGGTATATCTGATAATTCCGCTGCACGAGTCCGGACGCGGCTACGAAGTTCGTCCTGTTAATCGCGTCAGTGACCTGGTTGACATCCAGGCCGTAGCTCTGCAGCTTCTGAGGATCAACCTCAACCAGGAATTCGCGTTGTCTCCCGCCCTGCACCTTGACCTGTGCGATCCCGTTTATTCGGGTCAGCACCGGTCGTATCGTGTAGTAAGCGAGGTCGCGAAGTTGCACCTGATCGAGAGAATCGGATACGAGGCTGAAGCCTTCGATTGGGAATACGGTCGCGTTCATCCTGGCGATCTGTATCGAGACTGTCGGCGGGAGCTGGTTTCTGATGCCGGAGACCTGTCCCTGCAATAGTTCGAGCGCCTGGATGATATCCGTGCCCCATTTGAAATTGACGTCGATCTCGGACGATCCCCTGCTCGTGGCCGAACGAACAACCGTCACGCCCGGTATCGCCCTGGCCGCTTCTTCCAGAGGCCGGGTTACGTCTATCATCATCCTGCTCGCGGGCTCTTCGCCGTTGTCGGCAAGTATGACTATGCGGGGAAAGTCTATATTGGGAAAGAGCGAGATCGGCATCTGGAATAGACTGACAATCCCACCAATACTGAATATCGCAACCAGGAAGAATATTCCCTTTCGATGCGACGAAATGAATTTATAAAATTTCATTTTTTCGGCATTCGATCAGTTGTTGGCAACAGTGATTGCTGTGGAATCCGGAAGGCCATATCCTCCGACGGTGGCGACCACGTCGCCGGGTTTGATCCCGGAAGTTATCTCGAAGCTGGAGGAATCCGACAGGCCGACCTGCACGGGTGTGAGGAGCGCTATTGAGTCTCCCTGAATTCGCCACACAAAATACTGGTTCAGCTCATCGTTGTGATACACCGCGGGCTTCGGGACAAGGATTACAGACCTGGCCTCGCCGATTTTTATCTGCACATTTCCAAAAGTGCCCGCGGCCACCAATGGAGGGATCGAGCGCAGGCTTATCCTCACCTGTATACTCTGTGTGTTGGGATCGGTGGCAGGATTGATGGCCTGGACGGTTCCGTAAACCGGCCGGATGTTCATTCCAGGAATTGTCACAATGGCGAGCTGACCGGGGTTAATCGAAGCCACGTAGTTTATCGGGACATTCGCTACGAAGTATTCGCTATTCAGATCGACCATTTCAACGAGATCTGTTCCCTGGTTGACGAGCTCGCCTTCGGTGACGAATCTATGTATGATAGCGCCGGAAAACGGGGCGGTAATCGAAGCGGCCGCCTCGGTGGATTCGGCAAGGTGTAGCGCCTCCTCGGCCTGTTTCTTCTGAGATGGCGTCGTCGCCTGAGCAAGCAGCTCCGTGGCGCCCGCTATCGCTGCATAGGACTCCTGAGAAAGAACCTTCACAAGCAACTGGCCCTTGTGAACTGCATCTCCCTCGAGGACGTACACCTTCATCACTTTGCCGGCTATCGTGGATTTCACCTTTTCGTCCCGCAATACATCGAACGAACCGGTCGCGTCGACCATGTTGTCGATGTTCCCGAGCCGGGCACTTGCCACCTCGACAGTCGCGCGCGGCTTTATATCGGCCTGGGAATCATCGCTCTTGCGACCGCAGCCTGAAAAGAAATAGCCGAAGGTTGCCAACACTAGAACAATTGAGAGCTTTCTCATAACGGTCAATAGACTCCGGAATAGTTAATCCTGTTCAATTTTAATACACCCAGCTCCCTCGATGCACGGGCCTCTTCCAGCGCCAGCCTTATCCGATTTACCATTTGAATTGCATTCAGAACATCCAGACTTATACCGATACCACCCGCGTATTGAGCTTTCGATAGTAACATGTTTTTTTCGGCAACGACTAAATTGTCTCCGAGGGCGGCGATCTGTGCATCGACTCCGGCGATTTCGTTCAATGTCAATTCGAATTGACGTTCAAGCACGCTCCTGGAATACTCGTTCTGCAGGGCGACACTCTTTGCGGTCGCCTCAGCCGCGCTGTAACTATCATGGAGCGAACCAAGAGTAAATACCGGCACCGAGACAGATATGCCTACGGACGCTCCGAAGACGTTCGCCAGGCCCGGCTGCAAATTTGGCAGCGATGTGAGGGCCCCGGCATCCGCCCCTATCGACACTGTAGGACGCAGCTTTGATTCCGCAATTTGCGCGTCCAGTTCAGCCTGTTTCAGCATGAGGTGCTCCGACATAAGGTCAACGTTCCGCGCAGGGACGAAAGTCGTGTAATATGAAAGCGACGGCATGACCGAATCGACCTCCGTCACTTCAGACGTAGGAAGTCCCGATGCCTGGGCAAGCACTACAAGAGAATTCTTATAAGATATCTTCCTGCTGTTAATTTCAATTTGGGCATTGTTGAGATCGACGGTGGTCCTCAAGACATCGGTCTCACTCCCCTGCCCGGACGCATGCAGCTGGTTTACCAGCCGGAGGTAATCGCTCAGCGAGCGATATTCCTGTTCCACCACATCAAGTTCTCTCTCTTCCCTGACTGCATCTATGTATGCAGTAGAAACCGAATAGATTATATCAGCCCTTACCCGGCTCTGATTGACGGTTCCCTGCTCGACTCCGATGCCGCCTCTTCGGATTTCAAGAGACCTGGCACCCCCGTCGTATATCGTGTATGAGCCGGAAATCTGAGCCCCGAACTCACCGCCGTTCGTAATAGCCGGGTCGTACCCGGGAGCGACGATGAGATGAGAGCCGACTCCGATCTGCGGATAATATCCCTTTGTTATCGCTTCGCTGTGGTACCGGGCCGATTCCTTCGCCAGTGCGGCGGAACCAACAAGCGGATTACTTTTAAGCGCAGCTTCCAAATAATCGCTCAACGAGACCGGCCTGGTCTGCGCGTTTCCAATCGATGTAATTGCAAAAACTGCTGAAGCAAAGAAAACCGTGAGAGTTTGCCTAAGATTCATACCTATTCTTCATCCCAAGTGATATTGAATTGGAGAGGCAACGGGACGGCGGCAGAATCGGCGCCCGACACCTCTCCAAATTTAGATGATTACTGCCATCTTTCTCCAGCCGTTTTTCAATCCTTTTCGTGCGCCTCGTCCTTAGCGCTCTCTGTTGTGATCTTCACCACTTTGCCGGATTGGGGATTGATCCATACCTCTTTAATAACCTTCCCGGACTTTACATCCAGTGACCAGATATGCATTCCCGACTCATGTTCGAGTTCGGCTTCCATCACCTTACCGCCAGGCACGGCTTTGAGAGCGATCTTCTCCGCCTCCTCTTTTGTGATCTTTGCCGACTTCATGTCTTCAGATTTTTCTTTCTTCTCATTTGCCATCGATTCATCTGCGACTTTGATCACCCTGGCCGTGTTCGGGTCAACCCAAACCTCATTGATCCGATTACCGCTCTTGATGTCGAACGACCAGATGTATTTCCCGGCTTCATGCTCATACTCGCCACTTAGTACCTTGCCGCCTTCTACTTCCGCAAGTGCGGCTTTCTCTGCCTGGGACTTTGTGATCTTGGGTTTAGACTGAGCCTGGGCAAAAATGGGCAGGCACAATGCCATGGCAACCATTACCGTACTTCTGAATTTCATATAACCTCCATTTCTTGTTCCCTGTAAGCTAGCGCGAGAGAATGAAACTGACATGAAACCATGATCGTACCACCAAGTCTTCTCAGGTGTTCCATCTAATTGCGGATTACGATCGACTGCCCGGGCCGCAGTTCCGCGGGATCTCCGTTCCACATTCTAAGGTTCGCAACCGACACGCCGAATTCCCTGGCTATCCCCCACAACGAGTCGCCTTCCTTGACTTTGTACAATTTTCTTGCACCAGGATCCTCAGCATACATCCTGTCGCGCCTTTTCACGGCATATTGCGGCGGTGCGACCCGAAGATACTGTCCTGCCCGTATGAAACTGCCGTGAATCCCGTTCCAAATTTCGAGGTCGCGCACAGTGACTCGGTACAGTGACGCGATCTCACCGAGGTTTTCACCCGCTATGACCCGGTGATAATCTCCGGGCGGCCGCGGATCTTGTCCGGCAATTCTGCTGTAACTGCCGGCGAAGTGATATACAACGGAGAGCCTCGCGCCCGGTCTTATGAAAGATCCTCTGAGATGATTAAGCACCATTAACCTGTGAACCGACATACCGTACTGCGCCGCAATTCCGCTCAATGTCTCCCCTCGCCGGACAGTATGATACATCCACACCGGCTTCTCAGAGACCGCAAACTTAGAGTAATCTTCGGCGAACAGCTTGTCGGTACCTGACGGAACATTCAGTCTGAATTCACCGTGATAATCCGGCGGCGTGATATTGCGTGTGAGCATCGGATTCAAGGTCATGAGTGAATCGAGGGGGACACCGGTTACTCGGGAGATATCGGCTAACTCAACGCCACAGGGTACTGTTACTGTGTCGTATTCAATAGGAGCAGTTCTCACATCGCCGTCGAATCCGAATTTACCCGGATCTGTCATTATTAGTGTCACTGCAATATATTCGGGTACATAATTCCTCGTCTCCCACGGGAGATACCGACGGATCTTCCAGAAGTCCCTCGACCCGCCGCTTCGCTGTATTGCCCAATCGACCGCGAGCTCTCCGCAGTTGTACGCTGCGATCGCAAGATACCAGTCGCCCAAGTCGTCGTGAAGATTCTTCAGGAGTCTCGCAGCCGCTTCCGTAGCCAGGACAGGATCCCTGCGCTCATCGTACCACCAGTTGAACTTGAGCCCGTATCGCAGCCCCGTCGATGGAACGAACTGCCACAGCCCGACCGCACTCGCCCAGGAGCGCGCCTTCGGGTCGAGTCCGCTTTCCTGAAGGGACAAATATGCTAAGTCAGATGGAATATGCTCTTTCTCAAATATGCCCTTCATCATGGGCATATATTCGCCTGAAAGATGCATCCAGTTCTTCATGTACCATCGACCGCGCGTTTGCAGGTACCGGATATTATCTCTGACATAGCGATTCATGACAAGCGGCACAGTCCTCACCGGTAAATTCTCTGATTCAAGGCCCATCTCATTCGCTTCGTTGGAATCAAGCATATCTGCAAGTTCCTCACACAAAGCGGAGGGTGATGAGCTGGGAGAAACATTCCCGGATGCGATGCGGTATTTTTCGTCATCAGTGGCGATTTCCCGGCTCAGCTTCACAGGCTTGCAGTTCTTCAAAACGTTCAGGGCGGAATTGTCATTTGACGCTGTTTCGTTCTCTTCAACGGTACGGGATTTCTGAAGCATTCTATTCGATGAGCAGGAAGAAACCGAAAGTGAAATCAATATTCCACATAAAGTCAGAAAGAAGTACCTTGCGCTCATTTGTTCTCCTCGTTCTGGTCATCGGGCATGTTCTGTCACTCAGATATCATCTTCTTCCATAGAAGTTTCTCCCTGCTTTCATCGATCTATTGAACTGACGGGGCTGTCACTTAAGGGGAGCCACTTCCAATACCGTGAACGAATTCGGCTTCATCGTCGGGCGCGGATGAGGATGCTCGGCAGTCGGCGCGGCCGGCGGATTGAATTCTGCTGTCGGGAGGAAGAGATGGTGAGTCTTCACATCTATCGTAATGGTCCTTGCTCCAAGCTGAGTCGGAAACTGCTCGAGGACGGTGAACTTGTCTTTCCCTTCCTCCTGAACCACCGTAAGAGTTCCCTGGCCGTTTGAACTGAAAGCCCGGCGGAGTACCGGATCAAATGCGGCACCGTCGACTCGCTCGCCGATCGGAAGAGTGGTCATTACTTTTCCGTTCAAGGCGTTCATCACAACCATTAACTTGTTATGGCATGTCGAAAAAAGAATGTGTCTCTTCGCATCGATTGCCAGCCCGCTCGGGTGCTCACCAGGGGCCAGGGGCCAAACGTTTTCTATCTTCATGGTTCGCGGATTAATCTCGTCGACCTGACTGTTGTCTTCGATATTGATGTATATCCTTCCCTGTCCGTCTGTAGCTGAGAACTCCGGGCTTCCCGATAGCTTGATCGTTCCTATCACTTTGTCGGTGCGGGCATCGATGACAGTTGAATTGCCGGATCGGCCGTTGCATGTAAAGACGCGATGGGTGAACGGGTCGTACAGAATGGCGTCCGGGTCCCGGCCTGTCACCTGTATTGTTCCGATGACTTGCAGGGTTTTGAGATTGAAAACTGTAACCGACGAGTCAGCACCGTCGCTTATGAACCCTTTGTTCAGATCCTCGGCAAGGGCAATGCCGTGCACCCCTTCAGTATTCGGTATAGTCGCGACCAGTTTTCCGGTTTTTACATTGACCACCTGAACCATCGTCCCGCGGGATACAAAGAGTCTGCCCGTGGCGGCATCGAGGGATGGATAGTCCCACCAGGCCGTCTCAGGAAGGTGGATCCTTCTCACGATTTCATACTGTGACTTCGTGGTTTGAGCGTTCGTGCGAGCGCACAAAATGAGAACTGAGAGAACACTCAAAGCAATAGTAAGTTTTTTCATCGCGAATCTCCTGAGTTTGGTATTACCGTTTTTCCCGACTGCCGGCAAGGATCTGGTGCAAGCCAAGAAATGCCTCTGCCGCAGTTATTTGATTTAGCAG
Source organism: Bacteroidota bacterium (assembly GCA_021825585.1). GTDB lineage: Bacteria > Bacteroidota > Ignavibacteria > Kryptoniales > JAKASW01 > JAKASW01. The sequence goes on from JAKAGT010000002.1 coordinate 226,246, forward strand.
CGGATGGTGGACGCGGTCCGCACACAACGGGAATTACAGCCTTCTCGAGCTTACTTCGCCTTACCATAATAATAACTTAAGATGAAATGAGTATGAAATTTCCGTGGCATTCCGCGTATTCTGCCGACGGGAAGCGCATCCGACTTCCCGGCATCTTAAGGCCGCATTGACGCCTGCCTCTCTCCCATCTGTTCTTTTCATTCGCATTTCATTTACATGGAGTAAATTGTTCCTTAATTTTATTGCTTGCGGTGCAAAAGGATCCGATGCCTGATCCTTTCCATTCGCTTAATGCCGGGACAAAATCTTATAAACTGATATTCCTGATCCGGAGACCTGAAGTGCGGAGTGCAATTTTCGAAAAAGTGTACATTCTTTTCATCCTGTTGATCTTTACGAGTCCGCTTTACGGCCGGCTGGTGCGGCCAAAGAACGACACAGGCACCATAATCGGGACGGTCCTGGACAAAGCTACCGGATCTCCCATAGAATTTGCCAACGTCATCCTATTCAACAAGGCGGACGGCAGACAGATAACCGGTGCGATGACGGGCAAATCGGGAGAGTTCAGACTTACCGGGGCCAGGGAGGGCCGATATTATCTGCATATCCAGTTTATCGGCTACGTGACCAAAACCATTCCCGATATCCATATCTCGAAACCCAATTCAAGTCTGGACATGGGAAGGATCTATTTGACATCTTCCGCCATAAACCTGCCCATGGTCGTTTCGGAAGGCAGAAGATCGCCGATCTCATACCAGCTTGGCAAGCAGGTCATTGACGTGAATCAAATCAAGACCGCGCTGTCGGGCACGGCGGCGGACGTACTTCAAAACGTCCCGTCGGTCAGCGTGGACATCAACGGAAACGTCAGTCTGAGAGGCAGCACTAATTTCCAGGTTCTTATTAACGGCCGCCCCTCGATCATGAGCGCCCAGGACGCCCTGCAGGAGATCCCGGCCAGTTCGATCCAGAATATCGAAATCATGACAAACCCTTCGGCAAAGTACGATGCCAGCGGCACGGCCGGAATCATCAACATCGTCCTCAAGAAAAATTCGGACCTCGGCCTGAGCGGCATCGCGAATGCGACGGGAGGGCTGGATGACAAATATGGCGGCAATTTCCTTATCCAGTACAAGACTCATTTTATGACTTATGATCTCGGCGCTTACTTCAACCGCCGCACTTTTCCGGGAACAAACAGACAGGAGAAGGAATTCATAATCGGAAACAATACGTCATATCTCAACTCGAACGGAAACGTTCTCTGGCAGCGGATATTCTCCGGGGTGAGGGGCGGAATCGGCTTCAACTTAAGCGAGAACGACAACCTTATGTTCAGCGGTAGATACGGAGACGGGGCCTTTCACCATTACTCAACTCTAAACACTCTGCAATCGTCGGGTGCAGAGCTGCAGCAGCTCGATTACATAGACACCCATAATTATAACCACTATGGCACGTACTACAATTTGAATATGAATTACCTGCACAAGTTCGGACAGGAGGGTAATCAGCTCATGGGGTACCTTTCCTACGGCCACAATAATTCGAATAACTCGGGGTTAAGTACGGCCACACAACCGGATACGACACTTAGCGGCACACAGAATACGGAGTTGGGCCCCTCTGATCAGCTTAGAGGGAACATCGATTACACCCTCCCTGTCAGCAAGTTTGAAAATTTCTCGGCCGGCTCGGAATTTTTCAGCAGGAACTACCAGGACATAAACAAGCTCTTCCGATTAGATACAACTACCGGCCTGTACAATTTTCAAGCGCCCTTCAGCCACACGAATGACTTCAAGCGGGCACGATTCGCGGCGTACACCATGTTCTCGGATAAATGGGACAGCCTGCAAGTTCAGGTCGGTTTCCGCACGGAGTACACTTATCAGCTCGTGGCGCAGGCGGACGCGAGCCGGCGCTTCACATTCAGCAGATGGGATTATTTCCCCTCGATCAGCACTTCGTATAATCTCGGCGGCGGCACCCAGCTCATGGCCAGCTACACAAGAAGGATAGAAAGGCCCGACGGAGGCGACCTTGAACCTTACTACTCCTGGTTCGATGCAAATACCGTCCACATCGGAAACCCTTCGTTGAAACCGGAGCTCATCGACTCCTATGAGATGGGCCTCGAGACCTTTTTCGGCAAAGCATATTTCTCGAACGATCTTTACTACCGCTTCACCCAGGACAAGATTGAAGACATTAATTCCGTGTATGCCGAAAACGTGACATTGACTTCGGTCGCAAACGTAGGAAACGATTATTCCCTCGGATACGAATTCAGCATTCTGTTCAATCCGATCAAGATGTGGGAGCTGAATTTTATGGGCAGCGCATACGACTATAAGATAACCGGAGCCTTAAGCAACGAATCATTTGCGAGACAGAGCCTCGACTGGAGCGTGAAGTGCAATAACACATTTACAGTCACACCTGCCACTGAACTTCAACTGAACGCACGGTACAATAGCCCTTCCGTTACCGCACAGGGAAAGTGGGGCGGATTCTTTACCGCCGATCTTGCTCTGAAACAGGATTTGATACCAAAGGCCCTGTCACTGACGCTCCAGGCAAACGACTTACTGAGCACAGGGAGACGCGAGTTCACTTCGCAGGGAGTCGGCTTCTACGAGTACAACTACTACTACAGGCGGGCTCCGATCGTCATGCTGGATATCCAGTACGTATTCAATAATTACAAATCGACGGATCAGCAGGGCAACGCCCAGAGAGACAACTGAATCTACTTGGGCATTAATTGACCAAGGCTTGAAGCATCTCGACTGAGCGAGTGAAGCAACTCGACAGTAAGTAATTTGGCCATCATGTCTTCCGACAGGCTTTGTTCCGGACCTCCCCGATGCCGGTGAGCGGTTAGTTGTTCCGCCATCTCGACATTTTCATTCAGAATTCATAAAAGAATTCGATATTAGTTTTCAATAGGCCTTACGCCAGTCTGTTGGTACAGCACGATATGGGGTCTCGGGTTTTTCGAGCAACGAGGCCTTCCGGTCCCTGACTAAGTGATTCAATAATAAGCACGAGGATATCGATGATGGATAAGATGATGAACAAGCAGTACGAAATGACCAAGGTTCCGGAGATTACGTTATACTTCTGGGTTGTAAAAATTCTGACGACGGCTATGGGAGAAAGCACGTCGGACTTCCTTGTATTTCATATCAACCCCTTCGTAGCAGTAGCGGTCGGAGCCATCGGATTTATATTTGCTCTCGCACTTCAATTCCGGACACGGCGGTATATTGCATGGATCTATTGGTTCGCGGTCCTCATGGTTGCCGTTTTCGGGACGATGGCCGCTGATGTATTGCATGTCGTGCTCGGTGTTCCTTACATCGCTTCGACAACGCTTTTCGCGATCACCCTGATAGTAGTATTCATCGCCTGGTATGCAAGCGAGAAGACCCTCTCGATTCACAGCATCTACACGGTTCGCCGGGAATCTTTTTACTGGGCGACAGTGTCTGCCACATTCGCTCTCGGCACTGCGACGGGCGATTTGACGGCAACGACATTCGGCATCGGATATTTCCTATCAGGTCTGCTGTTTACCGTCCTCATTTTCGGCGTCGGCGTTCTGTACTACCTGACAAAAATGAATTCCGGCACCGGATCAAAACATCGTCTCAGCAGCGAGGTGCTGACATTCTGGCTTGCGTACATTCTCACTCGTCCTCTTGGTGCATCGTTCGCCGACTGGATGGGCAAGCCGCTGAGCTGGGGCGGCCTCGGATGGGGCGACGGCACCGTCAGCCTTCTTCTCTTCGTACCCATTCTCTGCCTCGTTTGGTACCTCGCGGCAAGCCGAAGGGACATTAAGGCTCGGAAAAGCAACAGGGAAAATGAAAGTGAGCTGGCGCTTCCGGCGAAGTGAAGCTCCCGGGCGAAAATAAGCTGTATCGCCGGCCTGTGAGGCACCAGCTTCTCTTTTATCTAGTCTGGAGAGAAACGCGATTACGGATGAACACGGGCTCCATCCGTTCCGATTCCACGCTTCTGAGGACTACGTCGACGTCCCCAGCTATCCTGTCTACGTCGACAAACTCGAAGCACCGAAGCGTCTTGCATGTCTTTGCCATCTTGTTGATACATGTGATGTTTCGGCAAGGGCTCTGGGAAACGTAGGTATGAGAGGGACTATCCTGATTAGCGGCGAAAGAATTGGAGTACCGCGAGTCATATCCGTAAATCCGGGCTGGCGTCGCGCCGAAGATGGAAAAGACCGAAGTCCGGTTCCTGAATTCATAGTTACCCGACCTTGACCGTTTGCGGGCGGCCGCAATATGAAGCGGGCCGGCGTCGCCGGATATGTAGACCTGCGTAAAATCTATCAATGCGGCGTACGCATCTATCGGCAGCGAAGGCGGAACTACGGTGATTCTCGAACGCTCGAAATGTGAGAGCGATGTCAACAAATGGTTCTCGATTCCCGGATTTGAATGCCCCCCGCCCAGCAGCACCCTCGACGTTGAGCGAGTTAATTTCTTCAGGAGATCCACTTGAACCGCTGTAGGAATTCCGGTAAACCTGGTTGAGGCGTCGGGATTTAGAAAGACCATGGGACCTTCATCGAGGATTTCGTTCTTCCTTAAGAATTGTACAGCCAGTCCGATAGCTTCGTCCGACAGTGTCACGCTAACGCCGTTGAAGGGAACGTTCCTCACCGGCTCCAGGAATCTCGAGAAGATCCCGTGTACGAATCTATGCGTCTGATGCACGACATGGTTCTTCACTGTCTTCAGCCGTTCCCCCTGCACAAGCATGGATGCAAGGGTAGTATAGTCGATCACACGGCTGTGTTTTGAGAAATGTTTTCTGAGTTGGAAGAAGGGTGAGAACGTGAAGATTACGTCGTACCTGCGCGAAGCCGAAATTCTCCTGACCGAGTCAAAATCACCCTGATCAGGAAATGGAGCGCCATGGAAATCCGGCATCAACCGGCTGACCTCCGGATTGCCTTCTATCAGGCTGCGTGCCGCCGCACTTATGACAAGATCGATCTCCGCCGATGGGAAGAAATCGCGCAGAGCCGTCACGCTCGCCTGCGAGAAAAGGGCATCCCCGATATTCAGATCGCTGAATACAAGTATCCGATGAATCCCGTTTCCGGTGCCGATACGCTTCAGAGCTTTCTCAAACTTTTTTCTGACAATGAGATCACTCCCCAGGGTACTTGTCAGCGACGCATCGAGGGCGCGTGCACCCCGCCGGGGAAAAAGATCGGTGAGCAGACTTGTAAGGTGGAACAGACTGCTGTAAAGGTCCTTGTTCTCCATCTCGCTCCAGCCATCGTGGCGGTTAGTTGAACATATGTTTCAGCCAGCCAGATCTTGCTTTTCCCGCGCTGCTTAATCGTACGACCCGGTGGGTGATCACATGCCTCTAACCTGTATTGAATATAATCAAGTTAAAGCGGCAAAATGAAACAGATGTGAAAAAATTAATATGCTTTTCCGGCTTGCGCATAATTATTTTGCTTTCTATATTGCATGATGTTCATCCTACCATTTGTAATTGAACTAAGCCGATATACCGATCCAAAAGGAACCGAAGATAGACTTGACAAGCTAATCGACAGATTTGAAACCCTCTTGACTGGCACTAACGAGCGGTTATCAAAAACGCATCGATTAGTACGTTGGACTCTCATCGTTGCAATTCTAACTCTATTCGTGATAGTTCTTGGTTGGTTACTGCCAATCCACGGTTCAATTTTAGATATGCTAAAGCGAACACGAGCTGTATCAAAACCATAACAAATAAAATAACATCTACGAGTTTTTCCCACCTTTCCCGTGTCATTATACCTCCCTTGGATTCGGATGAATCCAGCCTCTCGCTTTTCCTGTGTGATAAAGTTGATAATAAGTTGGCCCCTCTTTGCTGGTTCCGATTCCCAAAAGCGTGTTGAATGCCTCGAATATTAGGCGGCGTCTATTGAACCGGAACACATATTCATTGAGATAGGCTTGTAAATGCTTCTTTGAAACTCCGTGATATGTTCCATTAAGGAACGCCTTGAGATTCCCGAAAACAATATGAATGAGCTGCATTTTCTTAGCGACATCTTCGGAATCTTCACCAGTAACGATTTTATGTTTATAGCCTTTACCGTCTATTCCTGAATATCCCCGATAACCATCAGTTACTATCGTAGATCCTTTCTCCACGTTGTCCAGAATGAAGCGTTCCAGATAGTTGCTTGCAATGGAGGGAATTTTTCTCATTCGTATTCTGCCACCGACCTGTTTATCGGATGTATCTATTATCTCAACGGCAGCAATCACGATTGACTTGTTTCCAGCTCCGCGTCCACGCTTGCCGGAGGCCTTTGCACCTATATAAGTTTCGTCAATCTCTACCGTACCCGTAAGTTTCGTGCGGAATGGATTCACCAAAGCAGAACGCAGTTTCATTAGAAGCATGTACGTCGTTTCTAATCTCATTCCTAACTGCTGAGAAAGCTGTAAAGCAGAAACCCCAGGTTTAAGCGTCGCCATTAGATATGCAGCATAAAACCAATGAGTGAGAGGCGTTCTTGTTTTGTGCATGACGGTTCCGGCTGTAACCGTTTGCTGAAAATGATTGGGAAATTCCCAAACTTTTCGAGTTGAACAAAATCCGATCGATTTTGTCTTTCCGTCTCTATAATCGACGACTCCGTCCGGCCACCTCATTTCTTTGAGATAATTCCAACATGCTTCCTCGGTTCCGAACATGCGATTGAACTCAAATAGTGATTTGGGAAAATTCTGCATATAATGCAAGATGGCTGGATTAGTCCGCATAGTCAACGCCTATATGTGTTAAACGGAAAAGCATAAAAATTAATATTCGGGAGGGTTACATGGGCAATTTAGCCGGTTGAGGCCGACAATCTACGATTTTTGACAGTCCCGTTGAGGAGAAGACGCCGAATTCATACCTTTTTACCTGCCACGACATACCCCGCTCCGCGGGCAACGACCGGCTCGAACAATGCGTGCCGGCGTTCAGGTTATACTATTCAGCTGCCTGCGGGCCGGATGCGATTATTCAGCCATCTGCAAATACCGTTGATGCAGCCTCTCATCAAAATAGATTGCGACTATTTCCAATCCGGCATTGCACCATTTTGAATCAGCATATGACGGCTGTTGTCATTGCTGCCGTTTGCGCTGCTGCTCATGACCCAGATGTCGCCCTGGGAACCTGGAGTGTTAGGTGCATTTTCAAATATAATGTAAGCGCCGTCTGGTGAGTATCTTGGATACAGATCGTTTCTCCCGTCTGGCTTGCTGTCGCCTGTATACTGGGTGTTGGCAGACAGGTCGAATGTCTGCTTTGTATTGATGTCTATCTCGAATATGTGGGAGTCGAGCATTCTCCCCTCGTTGTCTTCATAACCCGAGACGTCGTGTGTGTACAATACCTTATTTCCATCGATCGAAAACGATGGACTTGCAGTGACCCCGGGTGTCTCAGGTACCAGCAATGTGGTGTCGCTGCCGTCTAAGTTCATCAAATAAATCTCGGAGTCATACAAATTGGGTCCGACGGCCAGCGCAACGATCTTGTTTCCCTGCGGTGAGTAGGAGCAGTCGGTGAAGTTCATGCCTGCAGGAGCGGTTGCTATCAGTGTCAGGCCGCTTCCATCCGAATTGATTCTGTATAAATTGTTGTTGTGGCCGTATATGAGATAGGCTCCGTCAGGAGACCAGCCAAACCCCGTACCATTGTTTCCGTATCCGGTTACTCCCACCGTAGTTACCTGGAAGACGTTGCTTCCGTCAAGATTCATCGTGTATATCTGCGGGTCTACATTCGCATCGGAAGTAAACGCAATGACGTCATGACGCGGATTGAATCTCGGCCACCAGTCCCGGTAGTTATCGTTTGTCAGTCGAACAACGTTCGCGGCTCCGCTGTCAGAGGAGAATATCTGATAGTTGCCATCCACCATGCGCGCAAAGACATAGGGATTGTCCGGCAGGGGCATAGTAGTGAAACTCCAGACGTTCCCGTTTGTCGAAATTGTATCCGTCCCCTTCGCGACGACCTGCCAGAAATAAGTCGTGTTGAATCTAAGATTTGACACCGTCGTCGTTGTGTCGGCGATGTCTGACGCAATAAGGTCCGGGATGTTGGATCCCGATTGATATAGATAGACGTTGAACCGCGTTGTATCCGCATTGCCTGATGCCGCAGCCGGGTTGTGCCATGATAAGGCAACCGAGACCGGCTGGTCAGCGGCCTGATCGGCGGGAGAAGGATCAGTAGGCGCGCTCGGAACATTGCTTGAACTTGTGCTCAGGAAAATCACCGCCTGGACCGTTCCGCCACTGCCGACGGCAATGGCCACCGAGGTCGGCTCGTAACCGGTCTTGGAGGCGGTGACAGTGTAATTGCCAACTGTGACTTTCGAGATCGCGAACTCTCCGTTCGTATCGGTGGCTATTGCGCTGGTCGGAGGATTTGTCGTTACGCTTGCTCCCGCGACAGGCGTCTTGCCGTCCGGCGTGAATACGATGCCCGAAATTGATCCATAGAGTGTGGGTGAAACCGTGATCTTCGCGTCGTTGTTCGCGGCAATCAGGCTGCTCGACAGGTAGACGTTTTCGACCTGTGTAATTCCGGCGGGATTTATCACAAGGCTTGGATCGGTGGCATTCAGGACCGAGGACGGAGTCTGTGCCTGCACGCCGCCGACGAAACATGCAGTCGCTATCAATAGTTTATAAAGTCTGTTTAATCTCTAACCTATGCATAAATATTTTAGAAGGTCAGACTATAATCGGACAAACGCTACCGCTGTACTATCCCGTAAGCCTTGATCTTGTTATACAGGGTGTGCCTTGAGATGTTCAGCAATTTTGCCGCCTCAGTTTTGTCCCAGTTGGTTTTGCTGAGGACGTACTCTATGTGCTCCTTTTCGACGAGGTCAAGGCTTAAATTCTTGCGTTCATCCATTCTATCATGGTCTACCTTGTCACGGAAGATTATGTTTTCCCTATCGAGTGTGTCTCCCTTGGCGAGAACGACGGCCTGCATCAATACATTCTCCAGTTCTCTTATGTTTCCTACCCATGGATGGTTTTGGAGAATCTGGAGGACTTCATGCGGAATCATCGTGACGTTCTTGTGGAGGTCCCTGTTGATCTTTTGCAAAATATGCGCGACAAGGGCCGGCAGGTCTTCCTTTCTTTCACGCAGAGGGGGAAGGTCGATTCTGAAGACGCTGATGCGATAGAACAAGTCTTCTCTGAACTTGCCCTGCCGCACCAGTTCCTCTAGATTTCTGTTCGTCGCGGAGATGATTCGAGCCTTCATGGGAATAGTGACCCCGTCTCCGACAGGCTCGAACTCCCTCTCCTGCAGTATTCTTAAGAGTTTGACCTGGAGGTTCAGTGGAATTTCGGAAATCTCATCGAGGAATACGGTGCCGTCGGAGGCAATTTCGAACCTTCCTTTCCTGTCCTTCACAGCGCCGGTGAACGCCCCCTTCACGTGCCCGAAAAGTTCACTCTCGACGAGCGTTTCGGGAAGCGTCGAAAGGTCCACCGCCACAAAGGGAAGCCCCTTCGTGATGCCAGAGCTGCAATAACAGACATCCTTAATGCATCGAATGTCCGGACACTCCGAAGAATAACCACAGCCGGGATAAGATGTCCTCTCATCGTTCACCAGTACATAAACATCGTCGGTTGAATTGAACCGGCAGGGGAGTCGGACGGTTTTTCTGCCCCATGAAGTTGGCTCCAAAACCAAGAGTTGGAGGGATGAAAACGTGCCCATTGCAAAGCAAATTGTGCATCTCTTTCACGGTGCTTTCGCCTCCACTGTCGATTCGTTCTATCGCCAGCTAACTTAAGACCCGTACCGCAAAAAACCTCGGGTCCAGCCTTTGTTCTAATACCATAAGTGGTCCTCGGAAGGATCTGCTGAATCTTTCTGCTAACCACTCATCCAAAAACGTGAAATAACTTGAAAAAAGTTAAATCGTCCATAGCTTAAAATCAAGTTTTTCAGGCGATGCGAAACAAACTTCGGTCCTTTGTTGTTTTAAGAATCGAACTATGAAACCGCATGTGTCAACGGACAATCTCCAGCTTAGAATTCGGAAAGAGAGATCATGAAGAGCCTATCAGAAAAAGTGATTATGATAACAGGATCCACGGATGGGCTGGGAAGATTGGTGGCCCAGCGTCTTGCTGCAAAAGGTGCCACCCTATTGCTGCACGGCCGCAGACAAGATAAGGGAATGTCGACTCTGGATGAGCTCTGCCGACTCACCGGCAATGAGAAACTGCATTACTACAACGCGGATCTGTCTTCGCTTGATGAGGTGAGAGGCCTCGGAGAGAACATAATTGCAGACCATAAAACACTGCATGTCCTCATAAACAATGCCGGTATCGGTGGCGGCCCAAGGGGAAATTCGAAACGGGAGCTGAGCAAAGATGGTCTCGAACTCAGGTTTGCGGTGAATTATCTGTCCCACTTCCTCCTGACATACAAGCTCCTCCCGCTCCTCCGGACTTCCGCTCCATCTCGCATAGTCAACGTGTCGTCCATCGGGCAATATCCTCTCGACTTCAAGAATCTCATGCTCGAGAAGAAATACGAGAGTTTCAGGGCGTACAGGCAGAGCAAACTTGCACAGATAATGTTCACAATAGATCTCGCGGAAGAGTTGAGAGGGACCGGGGTAACCGCCAACTGTCTTCACCCGGCAACGCTGATGAACACCAAGATGGTGGAAGAGTTTTTCGGAAGCACCATCACGTCCGTTGTGGACGGCGCCGACGCGTTGGAATATGTGGCCTTGTCGGATGAGACTGCGAACTATACCGGCGTCTACTTCGACATGAAACGACCTTCAAAGCCGAATGCACAGGCTTATGACGAAGATGCGCGCAGGCAGTTGAGAGAATTAAGCTTGAGACTCACAGGGTTAACGGCAAACGCGTAGGACCGGCATCTCCTGACCGCCACCGCCTGCGTAAATAGATCGGGGTTGATCGAGAAGCCCCGGCTTTTCCTTCCTGGCTATTTCTGCGCAACGACAAATGTGAAGTCGCTTGCGATCAAGTGTGCGCTCATAAGGAAATCCTCGGCGGTGAAAAGGAAGCGAAGAGATCCCTCCCTTTCGGGCGTCATCTCGATGAAGTGGTGAGAGATATCTTTCAGCAGAGGCTGAAGTATTGTCCCCCCGTAATCCCTGCGCTCGAGCAGTTTGAACCGGTGCTGGAGAGCACCGATAATCCTTGATGATTCTATCGCCTCTGACGGATCATAAACCAGCATCGACAGTGTACCCGGCTTGTATACCCTCGACTTTATGCGGCTCGTACCTCGATAAGTCCTTAAATCTGCGGGCAATATGGCGAGCAGAGCATCACAGTATCTCAGCTGTTCGTTTGTCCACTGAAACCGGTCGGGACCGACATACTCGTTTACCATAAGTATCCCACCCGGTTTCAGGGACCGGTGAATGTTTTCAAGTGCTTTTTCAACCGGCGACAAGTGGTGAAGAATCCCCTCCGCGATGACTACGTCCAGCGATTCATCTTCAAATCGATGCTGCATCACGTCTCCCGTCACGAACTCAATCACGCCGGCAAAAGGCGTTCCGGCCAGCTTGCTCCTGGCGTTCTTCACCCTTTCTTCAGACAGATCGATGCCTGTAATCCGTTCGAACTTACCTGTTTCCGCCCAGGAGATCTCCCTCGATCCCGACCCCGATCCTAACGAAAGTGCCGTGAGGCGGCTGCCCGCAAGAAACTTCTCAGCCGCATAAGCGCTGGGACTGGTATGAGGATTCCCCGTGATCAACTCGTTCTGCCGCATCTCGACCAGCGGGATCTCGTACCAATTGCGAATGGAATCCCGTTCCTGCCGCCAGGTCATTTTCACTCTCGCTTTGCCGGGAGAAAGAACCCGCTGAAACAAGCTTGTTCCCCCCTTTTTCTCGAGTGACCTCAGCAACAGAGTAATTATATCACCGCGTGTTACAAGCGCCATTTGGATTCCTTCGCAGGAAGAGTATTGAAGGTAACGCTATATTTCGAACTTCATTTCTCCGTTAGGACCGACTGTGCGAATGACGACATGATGATTCTCATCCGCCTCTACCATACCCCAATACAATGCGAACTGCTGCATCTGGTACTCAGTGGGATACCGCTCGGACGCACCGAGAAACACTTCTTCGGCGCCTATCTGGACGGTCGTGTGCGCCACTGCATAGCCGGGATTATTGGTGGGAACCACGATTGGAAGAATCGTCTTCCCCTCCTTCTCCGCCATCTTAATCACCTCGCTGAAAAGCTCTTCCTCGGGCAGGTCGATAGTCTGTGCAACCGCCGTGCTCTGTCCGGGGATGACTTTTGCAGTCATCACTACAACATCCGACTTGTCCGGATCCGTTTCTTCCAGGCACCTTTGCAGGTGATGAAGCCTGTTCGGGGCTCTTACCGCGACCAGCTTCCGCTGTGAATGTTTACAGCCGACGGCCTCAGCGGTGAGATTGTTCTGGGCGTAGATATTGAATTTCTCCAGGTCCTTGTCTCTGGACGCTGCAATTCGGCGATTAGCACGTTCCGAGAAGGCAAACAGCCCGAACAGCACGACTGTAAAAGTCACGCCCCCCTCGGTTGCCAACGGCTTTGTGAAAAGGTTTGTAAAGCCGAGTGCAAAAAGGATGATGAAAACGACGATCAGTCCGATAGGGATCTCAAACTTACCGAACTTGACGTTCGGCGGGACCCGCCATTCACGCGGCGACTTATCCTTGTAGCGGAGCACCAGAATCGAGAAAGTTGTCATTATGAAGGTCCACACAACGCCGAAGGCATAGGCTTCACCGAGCAAAAAGACGTTCCCTCCGCTCACGATGATCGCGAACAGCTGGATAATCGCCAGCATGTTTATAATCCTGTACGATGTTCCGAATCGTCCATGCGGTTTGCGAAACCATTCGTGAAGTACGCCGTCCTCAGCTACGCGGTTCAAAACGCTGTTGGCGCCGATCAGCGATGTGTTGACCGCACCCGCCAGAATCAAAAATCCGACAACCACGACAAACACCTGAAGAACCAGCAAGACTACGTGAGGGCCGATCAGATTCATTGCCAGGCCGCTCAAGGCATTGTCATTGTACTTGCCAATTAGATCGCTTGCAGGAACTATCATTGCGGCAAAAAGCGAATTCAGTCCCGTGAATATAAGACTGAATATAAACATCACCAGGGCCGTCTTCTTAAGGTTCTCAAGCTTCGGCGATTCTATTTCTCTGTAAACCTGGGCGAGGGTCTCCTCTCCGCTTACCGCGAGTATCGAATGTCCCATCCCGATGATCACTCCAACCAGACCGATGGTCTTCAGCCACCCCAGATTTCTCAACCATCCCATAGCGTCGTCCGACAGGTGAACGGAGAATGATGGGAGATGTGCTCCGCGGACGAGAATCGTGGCAAACGACCAGAAGAAGAGAATAACCGCCAGGACCGAGGTTATCTGAAAGATCCTGAGGGCCTTCTCGCTTGACTCTTCGATACCGATGATATTGTTTCTCCAGAAATACAGCTCGATGAGCACGGCCGCGCCGACTGCGATCCAGTTTCCAGGAACCTGGTAGCTGTAACCCATTGAATGAAGGAGCGAATTGATAAGTCCTTCGAGATATTGCCCGGCAGATACGGCGCTTATCGGCGCCGTCAGGAGGTAATCGAAGACAAGAGCAGACACCGCCAGTTTGGCAAATGTGCTACCAAGTGTCTTTCGCACGACGCGGTAGCTCCCTCCGCGTACGAACATGCTTGACGATTCCATGTAAACTGCCCGAATTCCGTAGGCAAAAAGCATGACGAATAAAATGAACCAGGGAGCCGATGGGCCGACCGCTTGCTCCGCGATTCCTAATGCATAAAATGCACTCGAACCGATATCGGAAACTACTACTGCCGCAGCCCGCCAATATGAGATGAACGAGAGCATGACAGTGGTAATTACTACCACCTTCACTTTCTTCATGTCGATGCTGGCAGAATCCTTCGGAACGTCTATATATTCTTGCTTCATAATCCTTCTATTTACAAGTGGATAAGCTATCAGGTCTAAGCTGAAAAATCAAATGTACCTCGGTCATTAAACACATCGCTGCTAATTTTCTCAGCCACAACGCTCTAAGGGCCCGTTTTTTCGCGACTATTCGTTTCATCATATCCCACTGGCAGCGAGGTTTGCCCAATCCCAATGATTTCCCGTCTCGATGCAGAGCTCATTTCTCAACGACAATCTTCAGCGTCTTGCTTCCAAAGTCAGTGTTCATTCTGACAAGATATGCGCCGCTTGCAAGCTCCTTTCCGCTCAGAACAAATGTGTAACTCCCGGCAATGCGATACCCCTGATCGATGGATTCTACTTCCCTCCCGAGTACGTCATACAAATCGAAGCTCACCTTGCTGTCGGATCCGATAAAATACTGAATTCTTGTCGTCGTGCTGAATGGATTGGGATAACTGACGCAACTGAAAGAGCGGGGTTGCGACTCCGGCGTAATGGGGCCGCTCCACGCTACAGTCTGTTTCATTATCTTGTTCCCCGGATCAAGGACAATTGAATCGGCGGCCATATGGTATACAAAGCTCGTGGACTGAGACTCCAGCGAGTCCACGAACCGGAACGTCGTCTCCTGACCTCCCGAATAAACGCCAAACTCGACCGGCATCTTGAAAATCGGCGCGTTTACCTGCTCCTGCTTCAGGTAGAATTTCAGGGAATCTCCCGTCGTACGCGTGGTGAAGGCATATACCGGGTATCCCTGTCCGTATATCCACTCGTCGAAGAACCAATTCATGTCGGAGCGCGTGACCTGGTTCACGACGTTGATGAAGTCGGAGGTGACCGCATTACCATATGCAAACGCGGAGCGATAAGCCCTGAAAATCGCAAAGAAGGTCGAGTCACCGACTATGTTTCGAAGCATGTGCAGGACCCACGCTCCCTTGTAATACTCTGCCAGGCCGAAGATATACCCGGGCGGAGGTGCATAAATAGGATATCTAATAGTGCTGTCTTCAGCGAAGAACTGGGAGGCGTAGAAGTTAAGCTCATCCTCGAAGGCAGCATGGTTAAGATGTTGAAGCTGCATAAGTTCCGAATATGTTGCAAAGCTTTCGTTTAACCAGATATCCTTCCATGTCCCGAGCGTGACCATGTCACCCCACCACTGGTGCGCAAGCTCGTGGGCAACGACCCGCCTGTTGAACTCATAACTTCGCCGCAGGGTAGTAATAGTCTGATGCTCCATCCCACCATAGTAGAAAGGCTCGATGCCCGTCATGCCGTATTTGTCGAAAGGATATGGACCGTAAAGCGATGAATAGAACCTGATCATCGATATCACAGTGTCGATGTTGCACTCGCCGTTCGAGACGGCTGCGGCCGAGTCTTCGGGATAGACGTAATACTGAACGGGAATCGATACGCTGTCGTTCTCAACGTACATGTGCTGGATTACCGCAAATCTTGCCGCGGTCGCACACATCAGGTACGTCGCCACCGGGTAGTCCTCGCTCCAATTGAAGGTCGTGCTTCCGTCGCCGTTGTCGATTTTGCTCACCAGCGTCCCGTTGGAGGCAGCCACAAACCCAACCGGTAGCCTTATGGAAATCTGGCAAAGGGCCTTGTCGGAGGGATCATCATAACAGGGCATCCAGTATCTCGCGTCGCTGGGCTCGCTCATGGTGTAGGCGAGAGTGTGAGGCACGGTCTCGGTCGGCACCTGCTCTCCCGAGTAGTACAGATAAAATCCGAGCTGCTTGCCGCTGTTTGCGACGCCCGGATTGTTCACGTGATAGTAGAGGGTCACCACACCGGTATCGCCGTAGGAGTATTCCCTGGTTAATGAGACCCTTACGATGCCGTCCGAGCTGCTCAGCGTCATCCGCTGCGATCCCGAATATGCGGAGTCGACAAATAGGTACTGCTGCCCGTAGTCAAGACTGATTGAACTGATGGCTCTGGTGCTATCGGCCTTGAAAGTTATCTGCATTACTCCGCGGTAGCTCGTCGAAAGATCCTTCAGTACGGCATACCAATCCATGAACAGCTTGTAATCCAGAACATCGTACGCGTGATGCGCGGTGTAATCTTCACCCGCGGGGATCCGATCGAGTACCTGGGCAGGTCTCTCTTGTAAGGGTACCTTCGCAAAAGCGGGCGAAAGGATGAGAAAAGAGACGAGAGTCGCCAGCGCAACTTTCATTTTGAAGGAGCTTCTCCTCTTTCCGGCATTACTACATCCGGCTTCGGCTTTCCTCCTCCGTAAAGGTTCATGAGGAGAATTCCGCCGAGAATCATTGCAGATCCGACCAGAGTGCCCGACGGGAATTTCTCGCTTAAGAAGACGGCACCGGAGGTTATAGCCAGCAAGGGCGTAATAAAAGAAGTCATGGAAAGAAGAACGACGCTCATGTGTTTAAGGAGATAGAAATAAATGCCGAACGCAACTGCCGAACCGAATATCGCCAGATATAGTATGGCAATGATCGTCGACACATTCAATTGGATGGTGCTCCAGTCTTCTACGAAGTAACTTGTCGCAAGAAGAGTGACCGCACCCAGTGCCATTGGAATGAGATTTATGAAGATGGGATCGATATCGCCGCCATGCTTCTTGACGGCTACGGCCACGGCGGCATTCATGAAGGCACTCAGGACCGATGCAAGGATTCCTTCGATAGTACCGATGGATCCTATGCTTAGATCATTCCAGAAAATCACGATCAGCCCGAAAAAGCCGAGGGTTATCCCGAAGACCTTCCAGAATGTGAATTTTTCGTCTTTAAGAAAGACCTTCGACAGGATGGCTGCAAAGAACGGCATCACCGCAAACGTCACTGCCGTAAGCCCCGAAGTGATTCTCCCTTCCGCCCAATAAACGAGCCCATACGGAACGCTGAAAGATCCTAATCCCACCAGCAGGAGAAAAACAGTCTGCTTGAGA
Organism: Bacteroidota bacterium; assembly: GCA_021825585.1. Lineage (GTDB taxonomy): Bacteria > Bacteroidota > Ignavibacteria > Kryptoniales > JAKASW01 > JAKASW01. The sequence continues at coordinate 243,275 of JAKAGT010000002.1, forward strand.
TCAAAATGATATTTAAAATTCCTGATCTTAAGAATAGCCAGGATCACAAGCGATGCTATTACGAACCTCACCCCGGCGCTGAAAAAAGGAGGCAGCGTGAATATTGAGACTTTGATTGCAAGCCAGGTTGTTCCCCATATAAGACAAACCAGGATGTATCCGGCCAAGATCCTGAACCTGCTGTTGCCTAACAAATCCGTATCTCTCAGAAATCGACTCGCAGGTTTACCAGTGTCGGCGCGACGCTGAGCCGGATGCCGAGGTCATCGCCCAGGATTCTCTCCCTTAATCTCGTGATTTCCGGACTAAGGAAGTGGACGGCAACAGCAGAGGCAGTCCCGAGCATCGCTCCTGCGAGTACGTCGCTGGGATAATGCAGGCCGAGGTACATTCGCCCGTAACCCACGAAAGCCGCCCACGCGTAAGCCGGGATGTATATGTACGGCTTGGGATATCGGAATGTCAGTGCAGTCGCTATGGCGAATGCCGCCGTCGTATGACCTGACGGCATTGAATACTTGTCGGCACTGTCGAGATGCCCGGTATGCACCCCGGCTAGCGCCACATAAGGTCTCTCGCGCTTGACGATGAAGTTCTTTATCGGATAGTAAAGGACGTACGCCAGCACCTCCGTCACCCCTATTATCGCGCCGGTATCAAATGTATAACCCTTGTCCTGTGCAAGCCCAACTCCGGCGAATGCGATCGGCATGCCGATGGCGATTGGCAGGACCATATTGTCGTTTGCACCTACGCTCGCATCCAGGAACGGCGAACGCGCGTCATTTATGCTTCTGAATATGCTAACGTCCCACTTCGGCGGCTGAGCGTGAAGTACTGCGGGAAATAACAGCAGAATCAGACAAAAAAAGGCGGCGTTCCGAAGTGACGCAAGCCTTTCGGAATGCCGCCTGGATAGACTGGATTCAGTATTCATTGCCTCTGGAGAACATTTCGGTAAATATTGTAATAGTGCATAACATTTTCAACGTAAGTTATCGTTTGATGGTAATCACCGAAATATCCGCTCGAGGGTCTGCCTCTTCCCCAAATGTGTCTCTGAAGAGGCGCGTACCTTGACGATAGGAGGGGCAAGGCGCACTTCACAGCAGACCATTTGCCGGGGCTGTCGCCCAGAAACTGAGCCACTGCCTGCGCGTCCTGGACGCGAGCGAGGCCGCAGTTGTAGGCAGCGACTGCCAATTCAATCCGGCTCCTCCCTTCTGAATCGGTGAAGTCTCTCAGCATGTTCCTCAAATGGATGACACCGAGCTGAATATTCACAACCGGATTCGATAGATCATCGACGTTATATAATGAGGCGAGCTGCAGGCCGGTTCCAGGCATCAGCTGCATGAAGCCTTCGGCTCCCCTATCGGAAACTGCCTGTGGATTGAAGGCCGATTCCTGCCTGAGCACCGCGAGAGCCAGCCGCCAATCGACCCCGTAGGTCGAACTAAGCTTCTGTAGTTGGCTTCCGTACTCAGTCAAGAAGATGTACGTTTGTCGGTCTAGCTTCGGTATGGAGTTTTCCGGTACTACGGTGCTGTCATATGAATAGCGAGCAGCGTCAGATTCCCCGGTTACTACGATAACGGCTCCCAGCACCACTAAAGCACTTATCCTGATAAGAAGACCGATCAGGTGTGGTCTTTTCATTGTTTCTCCGTAATTGGTTTATGATGCGCAACGCTCAGTGACGGATATCTTTCCGACACCGTTCCCCCGGACGCCTCAGATGAGTTCTGGAGTCTGGCTCCGATGGAAAGCAGCCTTATAGCCGACTGCTGGGCTTCTCCTCTCCTAGTATTGGACTGCACTAATATTTTAAGTCCAAAAGTGTAATTCACCAAACATTTTTTGCGCGTTGTTTGTCGAACGTCACACCATCCCCCAAAAATGGCCCAATTTCCAGCATTCATCGGCCGGATAATTTTCTGGTAACCTATCCCGATGGTCCTCAATCGGCCGATTAGCAGCCTTAGCTATCGGCGATCCTGACCCTTACTTTTTCTCTGCGTATTTCTCGAAGAGCTCTTTTAGTCTCTTCATGGACAGTGAGTCTAAGTCCTCGTCGTCCTTGTCGCGCTTCACAAACATCTCATAATCGTATTTGTCCTTGGAGAGCATCCTTGATGTCTTGTACTTCAAGCCTTCGAGCAGTTTTCTCTGTTCTGCGCTTGTCATTTCAGCTTCCAAAAACCTCACTGTTTGTTTGAAGTGCCTTCTCAGCCTCCATCAGCTGAGTCATCGTGTTAACACCCCTGATTTCATCAAAATGCTTTGCAAGGACGGCGCTAACCTTCATTCCCCGATGAACGAAGTAACCGAGGACATCCGTCAAATAGTACTCATTTTGCGAGTTTTCCTTGCCAATATGATGAAGCGCATCAAAAAGCTCTTTTCGCCTGAAAATGTATATCCCCGAATTAATCTCGCTGATTGCCTTCTGCTCGGGCGAGGCGTCCTTCTCCTCGACAATCCTGTCGACGGAGCCGTCATCCAGCCGGATTATCCTGCCATAGCCTGTCGGGTCGTCCATGCGTGCAGTCAACACTGTCATTACAGAGTCTCCAAGGCGGTGGGTGTCCAGCAGTTGTTTCATGGTCTTTTCGGTCAGGAGCGGCACATCTCCGGAAAGAACAAGCACGTCACCATCGAAATTCCTTAGAATTTCCTCTGTTTGAAGGACCGCATGCCCGGTTCCAAGCTGTTGTTCCTGGACGGCATAACCGACTCTCTCATCAAATGCCGCCGTTAAATGGTCAATTACAATCTCCCTTTTGAATCCGACGATCGCCACCGTCGAAATACTTCCCAATTTCATGGCCAGTTCCACAACATGGTCAATCATGGGCTTGCCATTGACTTTATACATCACTTTTGGCAAAGTCTGGTCGGCCATTCTCTTTCCCTTGCCGGCCGCCAGAATTAGTGTCAGAAATGGTCTCATTTATGCTACCCTATTTCGAGTTTTCCGATTCTTCCAGATGCCCTTTTAGGACCTGTTTTATCATGTTCCTTGAGTCAACGAGTACCACCGTCGGCTCATACCCCAAAGCCTCTTTGTCCTCGAATTCAGCGTATGAGATTATAATGATCTCGTCTCCGACGCTTCCCATCCTCGCAGCCGGGCCGTTCAGGCATATTACGCCCGATTTCGGTTTCCCGGGAATCGTGTATGTCTCGAATCGTGCGCCGTTATTCACATTCACAATCTGCACCTTTTCGTACGGCAGGATCCCGGATGCATTGAGAAGTTCCTCGTCAATAGTAATGCTTCCCTCGTAATAAAGTTCCGCCTCCGTAACTTTAACTCGATGAATTTTCGCCTTACAAAGTGTTACGAACAATTTTATTCCTATTAATTAGTCCCAGTGTGTTGAGTCGCACTCATGCCATCGCAAAAATCTAACTGTTGAAGCTTCCTTTTACAATACCAAAATCTGATGATTCACCCTAATGAGAACTAACCAGTTGTCATTAGGCACATTATGAGGCTGTTCGCTTATCCGAGCACTGATACGAGCAGCGCCATCCTGACATAAATTCCGTTCTTTGTCTGCCTGAAATAGGCTGCCCGTGGGTCGGAATCTACGCTCGCAGCGATCTCGTTAGAACGCGGAAGCGGGTGCATGATTATCGCCTTCTGAGGAAAAAGCCACATCATTGAATCATCAATGTAATATCTTGATCTCTCAGTGGTGGTCCCACCTGCTTCCTCCGGCTGGATAGAAGACTCGCTCCTCGTCATGTAAACCACATCTACGGCCGGAAGGATCTTAGAGAGGTCATTTTCAATCGCAAACCACACATTATGATGCGTGAGGTAGTCTATGATGTCCTGCCTCATCTGCAGTTCGGGAGACGCGACGAAGTAGAGCCTGACTCTCTCGAACTTCCCGAGCAGGTAGGCAAGCGACCGGACCGTCCTTCCCTCCGCCAGGTTCCCTACCATCGCAACCCTGACGCCGTCTATCGTCCTTATCTCCTTGTAAATGGTATAAAGATCAAGGAGGGCCTGAGTCGGATGCTGCCCGCCCTTTCCGTCACCTGCATTGATGACAGGTACGACCGAGACTTTTGCGGCCCGCGCCGCACCGCCAACCTCGTTGTGACGAAGGACGATTACATCACTGTAGTTACCCACAACTCTGATCGTGTCCTCTAAAGTCTCTCCAGAGACATCGGATGAAAAGCTCTGGGCATGCTCGGTCACCAGGACCTTCCCGCCGAGCCGTGACATCGCCGATTCGAATGAGAACCGTGTTCGGGTTGAATTAGCGTAAAAGAGAGAGGCCATGATTTTATTGCTGTAGTCTCTCGTCCCCCCGCGTGCTACGATCCTTTCCATTTCCTCCGAGAGCCTGAAAAGCTCGCTGAGCATGGGGACCGTAAATTGCTGTGATTCAATTACATGAGCTAGCTTCATTTAGTCTTTGCGTGTTCCCTCCCTCCTGATGTGAGTTCCGCTATCGCCTTTCAGTCCGGCCAGAAGATGAGCGGGATCGGTAATGATCACTTCCTCGCCGCCGCGTTTCAGAAATTCAATAGCCGCCTCGATCTTAGGGCCCATGCTTCCCCCGAGGAATTCTCCCCAGGCGAGAAACTTCGTCGCATCTACGACCGACATATCGCGAATCGCCTCCTGGTTGTGTTTCTTGTAGTTAATGTAAACAAATTCCACGTCGGTCGAAATCACCAACCGGTTCATCCCAAGCTCACCGGCGAGGAGAGCGGAACTTCTGTCCTTGTCTATTACCGCCTCGACTCCTGTGACGTCGCCGTTCTCGAAAACAACGGGTATCCCGCCTCCGCCAGTTGCGATGACTATTATATTGTCTGCAACACATCTGCGGATTACTTCAATCTCCATTATTTCCACCGGCAACGGCGAAGGGACAACCCTCCGGTAACCGCGGGCAGCGTCTTCAATGATGTCCCATCCCAACTCGCTGCGCTTCTGCTCGGCAGTTTCCTTGTGATAGAATGGCCCTATCGGTTTGCTCGGAGCGGAAAAAGCAGCGTCGCTTCTCTTTACCGCAACCCGCGTAAGCACGACGGCCACGGGTGTATGAATATTGCGCGCTCGCAGCTCGGATTGCAGCGAGTTGAGCAATATGTAACCGATCTCGCCTTGAGTAGATGCGACACAAACGTCGAGGGGCTGTGAATAGGTCTGATTCGAAGCGGCTTCTGAACGCAGGAGCTGTGAACCGACCTGCGGGCCGTTACCGTGAGTTATGACAATCCTGTAACCAAGCGCGGCTATCTCTGCGATGTTGGATGCTGTCATCCGGGCGTTTTCAAATTGCTCTGAAATCGTCCCCCGCTGTCCGGATCTTATGAGCGAGTTGCCGCCGACAGCTACCAACACCGCACGATGCATTCTATTTCTCCATGAAATCTTCCTGACCGGCAAAGAGTGCATACATTATCGCCTTCTGCGAATGGAGCCGGTTCTCCGACTCATCCCAGACAACCGACTGTTTCGAGTCGATGACCTCATCCGTGACTTCTTCTCCACGGTGGGCCGGCAGGCAATGCATGAAAATTGCCGACTTCTTTGCCAGACTCATCAGCTGTTTGTTAACCTGGAAATCGCGGAATACCTTCAGTCTCTCCTCCTTTTCGCTTTCCTGTCCCATGCTGACCCAGACATCGGTATAAACGACATCGGCATCCCGGACGGCTGCCCTGGGGTCGTGTTCAACTCCGATTGTTGCGCCCGTCTCCTTTGCCGCTTCCCCCGCGAGTTTGAGAACATCCTTGGGCGGTTCATACCCCCCCGGCGTAGCAGCTACGAAGTCCGTCCCCATCTTCGCTGCCATCAACATCAGGGAATTGCATACGTTATTGCCGTCTCCGACAAACACAAATTTCTTCTTCCTTAAATCGCCGAGATGCTCTTTGACGGTAAGGAAGTCGCCCACAGCCTGGCAGGGATGCTCGTAATCCGTGAGCGCGTTGATCACGGGGATCTTCATGTTCGCCCCCATGTCGACGCATCCCTGGTGAGCGTAAGTCCTTAGCACGACGCCGGACATCCATCTCTCCAGGTTCTTCGCCACGTCATGTATGCTTTCCCGCTTCCCGAGACTTATGTCAGACTGGGAGAGGTAAACAGAATGTCCACCGAGCTGGTAAACCCCAACGTCGAACGTGACGTGGGTTCGCAGGGATTGTTTTTCAAATATCAAAGCTACCGATTTCCCCTTGAGCGAATCGCTGTATTTTTCCGGCTGAGCCTTCATTTTCATAGAAAGGTCGATGAACCGCTTCATTTCCCGGGATGACCAATCTGCAATACTGAGAAAGTCTTTCTTCATTCAATCTTCTCCTTTATAAGTAAATCGCCATTCAGAAGCTACGGTAATTTATGTTCTGTCAAAAAACCTTCCAATATTTCTTTGACGCCCGGCCTGGTAATCTCGGCGAGCTCGTAACGGACCCTAACCGAAGGCCTTTTTATTTTCACGACGCGCCGCAAATCGATAGGAGTTCCAATTATCACCGTGTCGCAATCGGACCTGTTAATCGTAGCCTCCAGCTCTTTGACCTGCTTGTCACCATATCCCATCGCGGGAAGCAGAGTCCCGGTCTTCGGATATTTTCTGAAGGTTTCGGAAATCGAGCCGACCGCCCACTTCCTCGGATCGACCAGTTCGCTTGCGCCGAATTTCTGAGCGGCTATGACGCCGGCTCCGTACGACATACCTCCGTGCGTCAATGTAGGACCGTCCTCGACAACCAGCACGCGTTTGCCCCGTATTAGCGATTCATCCTCGACTGTCACGGGCGAAGCCGCTTCGATGATCCTGGCCGTCGGATTGACGGAGAGCACATTGCTCCTGACGGTGTCGACATTCTGGCGCAGAGCCGATTCGACCTTGTTTATCACGACGACATCTGCAAGAAGGATATTGGCCATGCCGGCATAATAGGAAAGCTCGTCGCCGGGGCGGTGAGGATCGGCCACCGTTATTGTCAAATCCGGCTTGTAGAACGAAGTGTCGTTGTTGCCGCCGTCCCAGACAATTACATCCGCCTCCTTCTCGGCTTCGCGGAGTATCGCTTCATAGTCGACGCCAGCATAAATTATAGTCCCGTTGGTTATGTGAGGCTCGTACTCCTCCATCTCTTCGATTGTGCATTCGTTCTTTTTCAGGTCTTCAATGCATGCATAGCGTTGTACCTTCTGCTTGACGAGGTCGCCATAGGGCATCGGATGCCTGACGGCCACGACCCGCAGTCCTTTTTCTCTGAGTATGTTGCAGACTGCCCTCGATGTCTGGCTCTTGCCGGACCCCGTTCTGACCGCGACTACTGCAATAACCGGTACTTTGCTTTTCAGCATTGTCTTGTCGATTCCAAGCAGCTTGAAGTCGGCTCCAAATGACATCGCCTCAGAAGCCTTCTTCATCACATAGTTGAAAGAAACATCTGAATAGGCAAATATCGCCTGTTCGATGCCGTTTTCCTTTATTAGTTGAGGAAGTTGTGATTCGGAGAAGATAGGAATCCCCTTCGGATAAAGGGCGCCCGCCAACTCTGCGGGATATCTGCGCCCGTCAATATTAGGAATCTGAGTCGCAGTGAATGCGACGACTTCGTATTCTTCGTTGTTTCTGAATGCAGTGTTGAAATTATGAAAATCTCTGCCGGCAGCGCCGAGAATAACCACTTTTTTCCGTTTCATCAAGAATCCCTTTCAATGTTTTTGAGAAGAGATGGAGGTTAAGTGCGTTAAATGATTTTGAGAGCTATGTGTGTGAATGGTTGAAAATGAGGGTTTGGGAAAGCGATAGGGCAGCAGGTTCAGTTATTGGCATTATGAAAACCGCCCTTCGTTGCATACCATCAATATGTTATGACTGGGAATCGAGAATTTCAAGGCTGAAAGCCCGAACAGTCAGTGTTGTCACTAATCTGGCCGAAACAAGGCTGTTGGACTTACGCCGGATTCCCCGTCATCCAAGCCGGTGATCTATCGACGGCAAAGGTCATTGATACAAATATTTCAGAAATTCCCGGATAATCCTTGCCGTTATTCCCCATATTGTGCCTTCAGGAGTTTGATACACAAAAACCTTGTGCGTGAACCCTCCCCAGGTTTTCCAATATCTTTCGGGCAATCCCAATTCCTTAGAAGGCAGAAGCACAACATCCTCACCGGTCTTCTTGTCGGTGTATGAAGGATGAACTTCGACCCTCACCTTGTATTCAGTCGGCTCGTTAACTCTGAAATACGAGACAGGGAGGGCAAACGCCTTCTCAACCTCGTCAGGGTTCGGCTTGAGTTCACTGAGACTTACATCTGAAACGCCGACGAACACGTCTACCATCGCACCCATGGGAGCGAATATCGAGTCGAGCCGTCCGACGATTTGAATTTTTTCCTTAATTATCCCGAGTTCCTCGACGGTCTCCCTAATCGCTGTTGCCTCGCCGGACTCGTCCCCGTCGTCATACCGGCCGCCGGGAAGCGAAATCTCTCCCCCCTGCCTGATCCCCGACGCTCTTTTTTCGAAAATGACATGATACTCGTCGCCAATGGGGACAAGCAGAAGAAGGACGACCGAACGGAAATATTCCTCCCGGCCTTCCAGACAGGGAGCCTTGGGGAGTCTGCTCCTCAGCGATTCGAATTCCTTTATTCTCATTTTGGGTCAATCAAAATAGTTGTGGTGTACTGACTGTGCAAGCTAAATATTCTACGCCGAAGATTCGGCGCCCGCTGAAGTTACAACGAGAGATGGTGAACAAGGGATGCATCGGGTGGCGGTTCGAACCGTTATGCAAGAGCGGCCCGCTTATCAATGTTCAACGGTGGGTAAATCACTGCCTCGCATCCCGGAGATTCCGGAACGGTATCCTCTATTGCGTTCTCTGCCGGACTTTCAGGAGCATGTTGTCTATCAGCCTTGTCTGGCCGAACCTGACGGCCAGCAACGCCAGGATTTCGGCGAGTGAGCCGGCCTCCTCGATTTTGCAGAATGTTGCCGGTTCGACAAAGCTGACGTAGTCAATCTTCCCTTCGGATTCAGAAGAGATCAGCCTGACCATGGCCGATCGGACTTTTTCGAGCGACGTCTCTCCCTTCGAAAGGTTAGATTCGGCAAGTTTGAGAGAGCGATACAAAACATTCGCCTGTTTCCGCTGGTACTGAGAAAGGTATACATTCCTGGAGCTCAGCGCCAGGCCGTCCTCTTCCCGAACGATCGGTGCAACGACAATCTCGACATCGAAATTCAGATCCCTGACCATTTTGCGGATTATGAAAGCCTGCTGTGCATCCTTCTGCCCGAACAGCGCAACGGCTGGCTTAACGATGTTCAACAGCTTTGCTACAACTGTCGCGACTCCTTTAAAGTGCGTCGGCCTGAATTCGCCCTCCAGGATATGAGACACCTTATTCAGTTCGATGAAGGACAGGTGTTCTTCCGGATACATTTCTCTGTCGCTCGGAACGAAGAGATAATTCACACCCCGTTCCGCGGCGTTCTTTTCGTCACGGGAAAGATCCCTTGGATATTTATCCAGATCCTCGCCTTGAGCGAATTGCGTCGGATTCACATAAACCGACATGACCACAACGTCCGATCTCTTCTTTACCTCGTCTACCAGGCTGAGGTGTCCTTCATGCAGATAGCCCATCGTAGGGACCAGGCCGATCTTTTTTCCGCTGAGGCGCAGCCCTTCTGCAGCAGTCTGCATTTCTTTGACTGTCTCAATTATTTTCATATCTCAGATAATTCTCTTCCCCAGGGCGGATGCCACAACTTCGGCCGCGAATTCTGCAGATTCGTTCTTTATGTCGAATATCGGATTGACTTCGGTCACTTCCAGTGAACTCATGCATTCGCAGTCCGCGATTGTTTCCATTATCAGATGCGCCTCGCGGTAACTGAGTCCTCCGGGAGAAGGGGTTCCGACCCCTGCCGCTACCGAAGGATCGACGGAATCGATATCGAAACTGACGTGGAGCAGGTCTACCTTCTCCTTCATCTCTTTAAGCAATCTGCCGATTATCCGGTGTGCCCCGTACTTGTCTATGTCAGACATCGTGTAGTGGGTGATTCCCGTTCTCTTGACGATTTCTTTTTCAGCCTTATCGATATTGCGGACACCGATGAGCGCCGCATTGTGCGGGTCGACCTTCCTGAAGTCTCCACCGATTGTTGTCAATTCTCGCGCGCCCTCTCCCAGGACTGCAGCGAGCGGCATGCCATGAATGTTTCCCGAAGGAGTGGTCTCGTAAGTATTCATATCTGCGTGGGCATCGATCCAGATGACCCCCAGCCGCAGACTCTTCTTGCGGGCGTAATTTGAGAGACCGGATATTGTTCCCATGGCGATCGAGTGGTCGCCGCCAAGCACCAGAGGAAACTCACCGTTATCCATTATCCCCTCGACTTTGTGCGCCAGTATCGTGGCAACACGGACTATCTCCGGAAGATACTTCAGTTTCGGGTTGTCTATCTCCTGGCTTTCAGGGACCTTGACGGGAATATCACCATCGTCATGGACCGTGTGTCCAATTTCCCTCAGCCGCTCGGCGACCCTGGCAATGCGCAATGCTGACGGGCCCATGTCGACCCCTCGCCTCCCAGCGCCGAGGTCCATCGGTACCCCGATCATTCGAATGGTCATCGGGGTTCCATCCTTTTCATAAGGACCCGACTTCCGAACGTATATTTCGATTTCCTGTAATCGGGATTTAATTCCGTCATTGCGACCGGTTCTTTCCAATTAGGATTTGTTCTCGGGGCCTTGAAAGCATTTCTGAGGGCCTGCCGCTGCTCCTAGTTCTCCAGCAGCTCGAGCAGCTGTGTAACTCTTCCCTTCAACTCCTTCCGATGTACAATGAGATCGACGAAACCTTTGTCGAGCACAAACTCCGACCGCTGGAAGCCGTCCGGCAAATCCTTTCCGACAGCCTGTTTTATGACGCGGGGTCCGGCAAAGCCGATCAGTGCACCCGGCTCTGCAACGTTGAAGTCACCCAGCATCGCAAAACTCGCGGTCACGCCGCCTGTAGTCGGATCGGCAAGAATCGAAATATACGGGAGCCCTGCCCTGTGGAGCTTCGTCAGCCATGCGCTCGTCTTTGCAAGCTGCATAAGGGAGATTGCAGCCTCCATCATCCTTGCGCCTCCGCTCTGAGAAACCACGATGAGAGGCCGTTTGTATCTCACCGCCCGGTCCACCGAACGGGCAAACTTCTCGCCGACTACGGAGCCCATGCTCCCGCCTATAAACTGGAAATCCATGCAGCCGAAAACAACTTTGTGCCCGTTAATCTCGCCGGTACCCGTTCTAATCGCGTCCGTGAGCCCCGTCTTCTTCTGTGCCTCCGCAAGCCTCGCCCTGTATGACTTCGTGTCGACGAAGCCCAGGGGATCGTTCGACTTCAGGTTCTTATCGGTCTCCTTGAACGTCTTCCGGTCAATAATGACCTGGATGTACTCCTTGCTTCCGATGCGAAAATGGAAATTACACTTGTTGCACGTCCAAAGGTTGTCTTCGAGCTGGGATTTGTGGAGTATTTCTCCGCACTTCTCGCACTTCACCCATGACCCTTCCGGAAGGTCCTTTTTTTCGGCCGAGATTATGTTTTGTTTAGAACGTTTGAACCAAGACATCAAGCCTTCTCCACAAGTTTGTTGAGGGGATTTCCCTTAATCGCGACGAAGTCTTTTACATATAATGGAACTGCAGATTGCAGGTCTGCAAAATCGCCTCTTTCATATTTTTCCATCGCCAGGACCGCGACATTTCTTGCCGATGCCTGCAATTCGACGAAGGATTTTTCGCCGAATTTCCCTTGTACGGATTCGTATGCCTCAAATTTCGGTACCCCTTCACCGACAAAGAGCGTGCCTGGGCCGAATTCTTCGACAATACTGTCCGCCTGGGCCACACGACAGTGGCCTGCGACGCACGATTCAGATGTATAAGTGGCATAGTAAAACTCATCGCCCCGTGCGTGAAGAAGAGGGACGACGACCCTGCCATCGGCAAAGCCTGCGACAGCATAGGCGATCGCGTCGAGAGTCGGGACAGAAATAATCTTCTTGTTCAACGCGAACGCGATCCCTTTCGCCACGCTCAGGCCTATGCGCAATCCTGTGAAGCTTCCCGGTCCAATCGAAACACCGATTGCGTCCAGGTCCGCCTGTCTAAGCCTGAGATCCGAAAACATATTATTTATCATGACGACAAGCCGCTCGACATGCACATGCGGAACATACAGAGAAGATTCTCCAAGGAGCTCATCCCCCTGCATCAAAGCTATTGAGCACGATTTCGTGGCAGTCTCTATCGCAAGCAGTCTAGTATCCAAATGGCTCATCCAGGATTCGCTCAATTCCGGCCGTCAACATACGCGATGGCAATTTCCCGGGTTGAGTCGTCTACTATGCTCATCTTTACCTCGTAGCGGCTGTCGGGAATAATCCCGTCAAGCTTCTCCGCCCACTCCACCAGGCATATTCCGCCGGCATCCAGGTATTCGTCAAAACCGATCCCGAATATTTCATCAAGGTCCTTCATCCTGTACAGATCGATGTGGAAAACCGGGATCTTACCATGGTACTCGTTGACAATTGTGAATGTCGGGCTGTTGACCGTTTCCCTGACCTCAAAATTCCGGCAGACGCCTTTGACGAACTGCGTCTTGCCGGCGCCGAGGTCGCCATAAAGTGCCACGAAGCTTCCCGGCCTGAGCTGCTTGGCAAATTCCATTCCCTTTTCGATAGTCTCTGCTTCACTCTTGGAGATAAAGATTTCCATGGAGCGACGGGGCCTATCTTGGCTCAAGGTAGACGACCGGCAATATCATCTCTTCGAGCGAAATGCCGCCGTGCTGGAAGCTGTCATGGTACTGTTCAAGGTACTTATGATAATCGGTCGGATATACGAAATAGAAGTCTTCTTTCGCAATTATATAGTTTATGGTTACGCCGCGCCTGGGAAGCATGAATTCTTCGGGATTCTTCACGAAGATTGCCTGCCTGTTATCGCACTTCAAATTTCTGCCGAATTTATATCGCAGGTTTGTGGAAGCCTCCCTATCTCCGAGGACCTTTGATCCTCTCATACTCCTGACGCTGCCGTGATCGGTGGTGACCACAACTGTAGCATCCGTCTGAGCGAGAGCAGTGAAGAGGTCCAGGAGATAAGAATGCTGAAACCATGATCTCGTCAACGAGCGATATGCACTTTCGTCGGGCGCTATTTCTTTCAGGATATCGGAATCCGAGCGGGAGTGCGCGAGAATGTCTACGAAGTTTACGACGATTGCGGTCAGCGGCTGGCGTGCGAAACTCTGGACGTTTGATACCACGTTCTTTCCAAAATCGGGATCGATGATTTTGATATACTTGGGATCGACCCTGAGTCTCTTCCTCTGCAATAAGTCGGTCAGGAGCTCCTTTTCGAATCTGTTCCTGCTGGAGTCGTCGTCCGAATTTCCTTTATCCCATATTTCCGGAAATCGTTTTTCCATTTCAAGAGGCATCATCCCGCTGAAGATTGCGTTCCTCGAATATGGCGTCGCAGTGGGAAGGATTGAATAATAATAGTCCTTGCTGACTGCATAGTAATCCCTGATAAACTCCTCTATGATGAGCCACTGATCCAGCCTCATACAATCTATGACTATCAGGACTACCGGCTTCTGGGAGGTCATCCTGGGCATAACGAATGTCTCGAAGACTTCATGCGACATCTTAGGACGGTCATTCTTGCGGCCAACCCAATCCCTGTATACGCTTTCGATGTACTTGCCGAAGGAGGCATTTGCAGCTCGTCGCTGGTCCATCAAAGGCTCCTTGAGACCTGTCTCCGGGTGTTCATCGACCTGCAATTCCCAGTAAGTGAGTTTCTGATGTATATCTATCCAGTCGGGGTAATCAAGCTCGCTATCCAGCCTGGAGGATATTTCGCGAAATTCCGAGACATAATCCCGGGAGACCCTTTCACCCGCGATTCTATGGCCGTCCATGATCTTCTTAGCGGTAAGGAGTATCTGGCTCGGATTCACGGGTTTCGTCAGGTAATCGCTGATTTTCTGGCCGATTGCCTCCTCCATCAACGATTCCGCCTCGTTCTTGGTTATCATGACGACCGGTATTTCGGGGGCAATCCCCTTTATGACCTCTAAAGTGCTGAGCCCCCCCATCCCCGCCATCATCTCGTCAAGGAGTATCAAATCGTAGTTCTCATCGTGGAAATTCTGCTTGACCAGCTCGATAGCGTCCTGGCCGTTTGTTGCTGTATCGACTTTAAAACCTTTGTCTTCAAGGAAGATAACGTGAGGTTTCAACAGTTCGATTTCATCATCAACCCATAATATTCTTCGTCTATCCCCGTACATAGTTTCTCCTCTTGTATTTGTAGTCCTCAACAAAAAAGTTATCAAGGCATGGGCTAAGAAACAAACCGCCCTTTATGCCCATTCACTTTTGGACGCAGGGTAATGAAATCGGTTAAATAACATCTCTCAAATGCCGGAGGGTCTTGTCGCAAATAATTGAAGTTTTACCAAAATATTTCCGATTAAAGTGTTGACAAGTTTGCTCCGGTTTCTTATACTTGAACTAAGAAGAAATGAACGACTCTAGTACGACATACGATTCAGGACCCGCGTTGACGAGACCTATCTCGCCAGCCGACGTTGTCAGTTCAGATCTTCTTGGCCTCATTTCCCTTATATCCATTCTTATTCTCCTCCTTCTTAGCGAGGGGAATATCCTCCTCGGCATTATTAGCTAAATAGCCGAAGGTTATTCCCCCGAGTCAACGAACCTAACAAACATTCACATCAACTCAGCGGAATAACCCGAAGCGGAAAGCTATAGCCGGGCTTGGCTTCTCGGGGAATGACCCAGTCGGGAAATGCCGAACATTGATATTTTCTGACATTGTTGAAGAATTCAGTGCAATGACAGCTCCCTGAAGGAGTTGTTGGCTTCAAAAATAAAAAGAAATGGAGACTCGCGTAATGAGTACCAACGAAATAACAGGCGCAGAGATCTTTGTGAGATGCCTGATGGAAGAGAACGTGGAGTACATTTTCGGTTACCCGGGAGGTGCGGTAATCGGGGTGTATGACGCTATGCACGACATGTCGAACATAAGGCACATCCTGACGCGTCACGAGCAGGGCGCCGTCCACGCTGCGGAGGGATATGCGAAGGCCACTGGAAAGGTCGGAGTCGTCATCGTCACTTCAGGTCCCGGAGCGACCAACACGGTCACCGGCATTGCAGATGCCCATATGGATTCCGTTCCACTCGTCGTGTTCACCGGACAGGTTGCGACCAACCTGATCGGCAACGATGCATTCCAGGAGGCCGATATCATAGGCATTACCCGCTCCATTACGAAGCACAACTTCCTCGTCACGGACGTACGCGATCTGGCCTGGACGATAAAGGCGGCTTTCTACATAGCTTCAACCGGCCGTCCCGGCCCCGTTGTTGTCGACATGCCGAAGGACGTAATGGCCTCGACAGCCTCATTTTCCTATCCGAAAGAGGTGAAATTGCGGGGTTATCGTCCTTTCTACTTCGGACACATGGGGCAGATTAACAAGGCCGTCGAAATCATAAATTCGTCGAAGAAACCGGTATTGTACGTCGGCGGCGGCGTCATCAACTCCAACGCCGCGAAGGAGGTCTACAATCTGGCAAAGAAGCTGAACGCGCCCGTAGCGATGACGTTGATGGGACTGGGCTCGGTACCTGGCGACGACAGGCTTTCACTCGGCATGCTGGGCATGCATGGGACTTGGTTCTCGAATATGGCTGTGGATCAGTGCGACTGTCTCATCGCAATCGGTGCCCGGTTCGATGACCGCGTGACCGGCAATCCCCGAATGTTTTCACCGAATTCAAGGAAGGTACATATAGACATTGATCCCTCTCAGATAAGCAAGAACGTAAAAGTGGACGTGCCGATAGTAGGCGATGTGAGACATGTGTTGGAGAGGCTGACGCCACTGGTTCAGCCGCTGGAAACGACACAATGGCTGGCACAGATCGACGAATGGAAGAAAGAGCATCCGCTTCGTTATGAGAACGGGCCGGAAATTCGGGCACAATACATCATCGAGAAGATTTATGAGCTCACGGACGGTCAGGCCGTAGTAACAGCGGATGTCGGACAGAACCAGATGTGGGCAGCGCAATTCTACGGATTCAAGAATCCGCGCTCGTTTCTCACTTCCGGCGGGCTCGGGACTATGGGATTCTCCTTCCCTGCCGCGATTGGCGCAGCCTTCGGCGTAACGGACCGCCCGGTATTCTGCATAAACGGAGACGGCGGCATCCAAATGAACATCCAGGAACTCACGACTGCAGTCGGAAATAATCTGCCGATCAAGATCATAGTACTTGACAACGGCTACCTTGGAATGGTGAGGCAGTGGCAGGACCTTTTCTACAAGAAGCGTTACAGCCATGTATCGCTGGGAAGCAATCCGGACTTCGCCAAGATCGCCGATGCGTTCGGCGCGAAGGGTCTCGTTACCGACAAGACGGACGAAGTCGTCCCAATCCTAAAGGAGGCGTTGAAGATAAATGACCGGCCGGTTCTTATAGACTTCAAGACGACGACCGAAGACAACGTATTTCCGATGATCCCCAGCGGCAAGACTGTCGCTCAGATGATCGACTATCCCAAATCAGTGGAGGAGTTAAAAATGTCCAAATCCCGCGTGGAGGCAAGCAAGTGAAGAAGCACACAATTTCCATCCTTGTCGAAAACAAATTCGGTGCTTTAAACAGAATCGTAGGCCTTTTCAGCGCCCGTGGTTACAACATAGACAGCATTTCGGTCGGGACCAGCGAGGATGACTCCGTCGCCCGCGTCACGATAGTTTCAAAGGGAGACGACGATATCATCGAGCAGATCATTAAACAACTCAACAAGCTCGTCGACGTAACAAAGGTAGTCGACCTGACCTATGACAGTTTCGTGGAGAGAGAGCTTGTCCTGGTAAAAGTCTCCGCGAACAGAAACACAAGGCCCGAGTTGATGCAGATTTCCGAAATATTCCGATCGAAAATCATCGACATCAGCCCCCGCTCCATTACCGTCGAGGCCACGGGCAGCGAGCAGAAAGTGGACGCATTGATAAAAATGCTTTCGCCGTTCGGCATCAAGGAAATTGCGCGCACGGGGCGTGTGGCCCTGAAACGCGAGTTTGAAGGAGCGGTCTAGTTGAGCAGGCACAAAGCAGCAAACGTTCAGAAGCCCGAAGGAAGACGCGAAGTCCAGCCTGCCTTCCCGCAATCTGGCTTTGTGCCTCAGGGCCCCTCCCCCTTCGTCACTTTTAACATATCCCTAAAAAATCAGAACTAAAGGAAACAGAAAATGAAAGTTTATTACGAATCCGACGCAGACCTTTCACTCCTGAGAGATAAGACCGTAGCGATAATCGGCTACGGCAGCCAGGGACACGCACACGCACTGAACCTTCGGGACAGCGGTGTGAGCGTCATAGTGGGCCTTCAGCCGGGAAGCAAGTCACAGGCTGCGGCGGAAGCGGAAGGACTGAAAGTGTACACCCCGTTCGATGCGTCGGCTCGTGCTGACTTCATCATGATACTGGCTCCGGACATGGTGCAAAAAAGGCTCTACGAAGAGGAGATAGCTCCCAACCTGACCGAAGGCAAGATTCTCGCTTTCGCACACGGGTTCAATATACATTACAAACTTGTCAATCCGCCGAAGAACGTCGACGTCATAATGATCGCGCCAAAAGCCCCGGGCCACCTTGTCAGGAGAGTTTACACTCAGGGCGCGGGAACGCCGTGTCTCATCGCGGTCCAGCAGGATCACTCTAAAAAAGGTTTGGAATATGCCCTGGCATATGCTAGGGGTATCGGCGGGACAAGGGCAGGAGTAATCAAGACGAACTTCAAGGACGAAACTGAGACCGACCTTTTCGGCGAACAGGCAGTCCTCTGCGGCGGATCCGAGGAACTGATAAAGGCGGGATTCGATACCCTCGTCGAGGGAGGCTACCCTCCTGAACTGGCCTTCTTCGAGTGTATGCATGAGCTGAAGCTGATCGTGGACCTGTACTACGAAGGCGGACTTACCAGGATGAATTTCTCCGTGAGCGATACGGCAGAATACGGCGGCTACACTAGAGGACCGAGGGTTATTACAAAGCAGACCCGGAAAGAGATGAAGAAGATACTGAGCGAGATTCAGACCGGAAAGTTTGCGAAAGAGTGGATCAACGAGACATTCACCAACAAGCAAAGAAACTTTTTGAAGATGAGAAAAGAGATGAACACGCACAAACTTGAAAAGGTCGGCTCGAAGCTGCGAGAGATGATGAGCTGGCTCAAGAAATAACCATCACCCGGAAGGACCTTTGCAAATGGAACGCAAGATATACATATACGACACCACGCTGCGGGACGGCACACAGGGAGAAGAAATTTCTTTCAGTGTCGAGGACAAGATCAAGATAGCGCATCACCTCGATGATTTCGGCGTCGACTACATCGAAGGCGGATGGCCCGGCTCGAATCCGAAAGATATGGAATTCTTCGAAAGGATGAAGCATGCCGACCTCAAACATGCAAAGCTCGCCGCATTCGGAAGCACTTGCCGTGCATCATTGAAGCCGCAATCCGACGGCAACATAAGCGAGCTTCTGCGCGCCGAGACTCCCGTCGTGACGATCTTCGGTAAATCGTGGGACATGCACGTTACTGAAGCGCTCGCCACTACGCTGGAAAGAAACGTCGAGATCATATTCGAAACCGTGAAGTACCTGAAGGACAACGGCAAGGAAGTCGTCTACGATGCCGAACATTTCTTCGACGGTTACAAGTCGAATTCCGAATACGCGGTGAAGACGATCCGTGCGGCGGAAGCCGCAGGAGCTGACTTCATAGTGCTGTGCGATACCAACGGCGGCAGCATGCTGCATGAGGTCGAAGCCCTCACGGAAATCGCGAAGAAGTCGGTGAACACGCGTCTCGGCATTCACGCGCACAATGATTCCGAACTGGCGGTTGCCAATTCACTCGCCGCGGTGCGTGCCGGATGCGTTCAGGTCCAGGGCACGGTCAACGGATATGGCGAACGCTGCGGAAACGCAAACCTTTGCTCGATCGTCCCGAATCTTCAGCTGAAGATGGGACTCCCGGTTGTCCCTCCCCCGCGGCTGAAGACTCTGACGGAACTGTCCAGATTCGTGAATGAGGTCGCGAACCTCCAACCGAAGAAGAGCCTGGCCTATGTCGGCCAAAGCGCATTCGCCCACAAGGGAGGAGTGCACGTGAGTGCCGTAATGAAATCGGCCCGCACCTACGAACATATTGATCCCGAGCTTGTGGGGAATTCGCGGCGCGTGCTGGTCAGCGACCTGTCGGGAAAGAGCAACGTCCTCTACAAGGTGGAGGAACTCGGCATACAACTTTCCGGCAACAACGGTCAGGCGACCTCAATCGTGAACAAGCTCAAGTCCCTCGAGAGGGAGGGCTACGTATATGAAGATGCCGACGCATCCCTGGAGATTCTGATTCGAAAAGACATCGGCGAAGTGACGATGCCGTTCGAGCTGCAGGCGCTTCGCATAATTAGCGAGAAAAACGACAACGACGGCGTTTCTCACACCGAGGCCGTAATCAAGCTGAGGGTGGGCAACCAGATCGAGCATACCGCAGCCGAAGGCAACGGACCAGTGAACGCACTCGATAACGCGTTGCGCAAGGCGCTCCTGCAGTTCTATCCGCAGCTTGCCGAGTCAAAACTGTCTGACTATAAGGTCAGGGTCGTCGACGCAAGCGACGGGACGAGTGCAAAGGTGAGAGTCCTGATAGAGACTACCGATCATGATTCCACCTGGAATACTGTAGGCGTCTCTGAAAACATAATTGAGGCGAGCTGGAAGGCCCTGGTCGATTCAATAGTATTCAAAATGATGAAAGACAACGATAACCATAACAACAAGAACTCCGCTCTGCGGCGTCCCGCTTCGACTCTGTCAGCACCACGACAACATGAATGAACCAGCGACGACACATCAGGCGATTGACGATGAACGGGAAAAAAGACATTTGGAGGAAGTAAAATGAAACCCCAGACACGAATCGAGCTGCTTGAAAGAGCACTGAGCAGCGAAATGGAGACGATCAAGCGGTATAATGATCATGCCGAGACATCAGATGATGCAGAGACGAAGAGACTCTTCCGCTCTCTGGCAAGTCAGAAGTATGAACACTATCTCCAGATTGAAAAGCATCTCCGCCAGTTGAAAGCGAACAACGATATTACCGACGCAATTAACAGCATGTTTCAGTAGAACAGAACTCGCGTGAGGAGAGGGAAATGAAGGACAAGATCTATATTTTCGACACGACTCTGCGTGACGGCGAGCAGTCGCCGGGATGCAGCATGAACACACAGGAAAAGCTGAAGATGGCCAGACAGCTGGAGGCTTTGAATGTGGACGTGATAGAGGCGGGTTTTCCGATGGCCTCGGAGGGAGACTTTGAGGCCGTGAAGGAGGTGGCAAAAACCATAAAGGGGTGCACTATCGCGGCTCTTTCCAGGGCGACCACGGCGGATATAGACCGCGCCTTCGAAGCTCTTCAATACGCTGCCAAACCTCGAATCCATGTCTTCATAGCCACGAGCGATATTCATCTCAAGCATAAGCTGAAAAAGACGAGGCAACAGGTTCTCGAACAGTCAGTGAACACGGTGGCCTATGCGAAGAAGCTCTCCAGTGACGTTGAGTTCAGCTGCGAAGACGCAAGTCGAAGCGACATCGACTACCTCTGCCAGGTCATCGAGGCGGTCATCAATGCCGGTGCCACGGTGGTGAACCTGCCGGATACTGTTGGATACTCGATACCGCAGGATTACGGCTTCATGATCAAAACGATCCGCGAGCGGGTGAAGAACATCGATAAAACCATACTGAGTGTGCATTGCCACAACGACCTCGGCCTCGCCGTGGGAAACTCAATAGCCGCGGTTATGAACGGTGCACGGCAGGTCGAGTGCACGGTCAACGGCATCGGGGAGCGTGCTGGAAACGCATCGCTGGAAGAGTTTGTAATGGCGCTGAGGACCCGGCCGGATGTTCTTCCCTACCAGGTGGATGTGAAAACGGAGGAAATATTCAAATCAAGCAGGCTCCTTTCCACAATGACCGGCATGATGGTACAACGCAACAAGGCTATTGTTGGCGCAAATGCATTCTCGCATGAGGCCGGCATTCACCAGGACGGTATCATAAAGAGCAGGATGACTTACGAGATCATGACTCCGGACTCCGTTGGCATCAAACACTCCACCCTCGTTCTGGGCAAACACTCCGGCAGGCATGCCCTCAGGCAGAGATTCGAGGAGCTTGGGTACACGCTGACTCCGGAAGAACTGGACAACGTCTACACGGAGTTTACCAGGCTCGCCGACAAGAAGAAGGAAATTCTCGACGAGGACCTGATTGCGATACTGAACAACAAATTTGACAGCGATGAAACGAAGTATATGCTCTCAAGTCTCCAGGTGATGACGGGCACCGGAGTCAAATCGACCGCCGTCCTGGAACTCAACGACGGGAAAGAGGCATACGTCGACTCGGCAACCGGCGACGGGCCTGTGGATGCCGCGTATAACGCCATTGAGCGGATAACCAAGTTGAACGGTCAGCTCGTAGACTACACGATAAAATCGGTAACGTGGGGAGGCGACGCAGTCGGAGAGGTCTTTGTTAAAGTGATCTTCAATAAGGTCGTCTTTACAGGACACGCGGCGAGCACGGACATCGTCACGGGAAGCGTCGAAGCTTATTTGCAAGCCGTGAACCGGGCGCTTTCAGCGAAAATACCCAGATCTGCCGACGAGAATCTGATTAAGAACCAAGCGAACGCCGTGTAATTCAGAGGATGTTTGATTAACTTCGTACACGTAACTGTTTACACTCAAGAAGCACAAAAGTAGAAAGAGATCTCCAAAATGGGAATGACAATCACCGAGAAGATACTCGCGAAACATGCGGGCCGCGACAGGGTTACCCCAGGCGAGAACGTATGGGTCGACGTAGATATTCTTCTGACGCACGATGTTACCGGACCAGGCACTATTTCGATTTTCAAGAAGGAATTCGGAGAAAAGGCAAAAATCTGGGATAACGACAAGGTCGTCGTAATTCCGGATCACTATATATTCACCGAGGATCAGCACGCAAAACGCAACGTCGAGTTCCTGCGGAGCTTTGCGCATGAACAGGACATAGAGAATTTCTATGACGTCGGGACGCCCCGCTACAAAGGCGTCTGCCACGTGGCGCTGCCTGAGGAGGGTTTCGCAAGGCCGGGAGAAGTACTCTTCGGCACGGATTCGCATACCTGCACGGCCGGGGCTTTCGGCGAGTTCGCCACCGGTATCGGAAACACAGACGCGGCCTTCATTCTCGGAACCGGGAAACTCTGGGTCAAGATTCCCTCGACCGCCCGGTTCGTCTTCGACGGCGAGATGCCGGATTACCTCATGGCAAAGGATCTGATACTCAAGATAATCGGAGACATCGGAGTCGACGGCGCATCTTACCAGGCGATGGAATTCGCGGGAGATGCCGTTCAAAGCCTGAACATCGAAGAGCGTATGACACTTTGTAACATGGTCATCGAGGCAGGCGGAAAGAACGGAGTGATCGCCCCTGACGACAGGACAGTCGAATATGTAAAGGCGAGAAGCAGGAAGGCGTTTACCCCTGTTCAGAACGACACCGATGCCGTCTTCGCATCGGAGAGAAAATACGACGCCAGTAAGCTTCGTCCGATGGTGGCCAAACCGCACTCTCCGGAAAACGCCGAACCGGCAGAGAACCTCTCGGACGTGAAAGTGGACCAGGTCTACATCGGCTCTTGCACCGGTGGGAAGCTGACCGACTTCATCGCGGCCGCCAGGATCCTCAACGGCAGAAAAACTGCGGTCGACACATTCATCGTTCCTGCTACCACCGACGTTGCGAAGGGACTGTTGGAAAAGAAGATCGACGGCAAGCCGCTACGCACGATATTTGAGGAGGCAGGCTGCAGAATCGGGAACGCTACTTGTGGCGCGTGCCTCGGCGGCCCGGATGACACTTTCGGACGTCTGAACGGCGAAGAGATTTGCGTCTCGACCACGAACCGCAACTTCCCCGGCAGAATGGGTTCAAAGAAATCGCAGGTGTTTCTGGCTTCACCGCTCACTGCGGCAGCAACCGCGGTTACGGGAAAAATTACGGACCCCAGAAAATATCTGGCATAAACAGGAAATTGATTTCACCTGCGATGAAAAGTTTCAAGTTCCAAAGCTCAAGCTCCAAACAACCTCCGAAACGTATTTTCAAAGTCCTGCGACGGGTTTTTTCTTTGTTTTCGTCGCAGAGGAGAAGAATTCGTATGGAGGTTGGAGCCTGATGTTTGGAACTCATATCAAATAGGAGATTAAATGACGATAACGGGAAGAGTTTACGTGGTCGGCGACAATGTTGATACCGACCAGATCATTCCTGCCAGACACCTTGTCTACAACACACACTCACCAGAGGAACGGAAACTGTTCGGCAAGTACGCCATGAGCGGTGTACCGGATGAGGAGTCCGGGCTGCCGAACGGCGGGATAAAGTTCGTCAACGAAGGGAGCTACGAGTCCGAATTTTACATCGTCGTCGGCGGAAAGAATTTCGGATGCGGTTCATCGAGGGAACATGCGCCGCTCGCGCTTCAGGTTGCAGGAGTCAAAGCGGTGATCGCCCAGAGTTATGCGCGAATTTTCTACAGGAACTCCGTGGACGGCGGGTTCCTGATGCCGCTCGAATCGGTGGACAACATTCACAAATCGTTTTCAACCGGTGATCATGCGGTCATAGATCTTGGGAATAACAGCATAACAAACTCCACCACCGGCGAATCCTTTAATCTGCGGTCGCTCGGCGACGCGGCGGATATAGTCAATGCAGGCGGGATATTCTCTTACGCTCGCAAGATCGGGATGATCAAGGCAGTAGTGAGCGCGAATGTTTAAAATAGCGGTAATTCCCGGGGACGGCATAGGTCCAGAAGTCACCTCACAGGCCGTTCGCATACTG
Organism: Bacteroidota bacterium; assembly: GCA_021825585.1. Taxonomy (GTDB): domain Bacteria; phylum Bacteroidota; class Ignavibacteria; order Kryptoniales; family JAKASW01; genus JAKASW01. Next base: position 267,396 of record JAKAGT010000002.1, read on the forward strand.
AAGAAGGCTTCACACATCTTAAATGAGAAATTCGAATTCACAGAGTTGAAGGCGGGCGGGATAGCCTTTGAGGCATCTGGCAAACCGCTTCCTGAAGAGACTTTGAAGGCCGCACTCGCCAGCGATGCAGTTCTGCTCGGCGCGGTCGGCGGCCCTAAGTGGGATTCGCTGCCCTACGAGTCGAAGCCGGAGCAGGCCCTTCTCGGCTTGCGCAAGTCCCTCGAATTGTACGCGAACATCCGACCAGCGATTCTCTTCGATGCGCTCCTGGATGCATCCTCCGTGAAGGCAGACATCGTAAAAGGCATAGATATAATCGTCGTTCGCGAATTGACTGGCGGCATTTATTTCGGCCGGCCGGCCGGGATCGTCGAAGAAGCCGGGACACGGCGCGGAATCAATACGATGACTTACACAGAGCCGGAAATCGAGCGGATCGCCCACACTGCTTTCAAACTCGCCAAGACAAGGAGTAAGAAGGTAACGTCTGTCGACAAGGCAAACATCCTGCACACCTCGATGCTCTGGCGTGAAGTCGTGAACAAGATTCACGAGGCTCAATATCCGGATATTGAACTGGATCACATGTACGTCGACAACGCCTCGATGCAGCTCATAAGGCGGCCGAAACAATTCGACGTAATTCTCACGGAAAACATGTTCGGCGACATATTAAGCGACGAAGCCTCGATGCTGACCGGATCCATCGGGATGCTTCCTTCGGCCAGCATTGGTGAGAAGCATTCGCTTTATGAGCCAATTCACGGGAGCGCTCCTGATATCGCCGGAAAGGGATTGGCTAATCCGATAGCGAGCATACTATCGGCGGCTATGCTCCTTGAATACTCATTCAAGCAAAAAGAAGTTGCCAGGAAAATCTTCCGCGCCGTCGAGTCCGTACTCAATCAGGGTTACAGGACAGCCGATATTTCCTCTTCGAAGGAGAACGTCTTGTCGACAGAGGAGATGGGCGCCAAGATCGAAAACGCAATTTAGAGCGCTCTACCCGGCCTCACGTCTGTGGCTCTCCCCAGCAAATTAATTTTCCGCATAGACATTCACCGACTCAAAGAAATTTGAGCCGGTGATGCTTGCGGATGAATCACATTGATAATTCTCCGGTCTCACCGCGATATGCTCAACACAGCCGCTCAATGATCGCCCGCCCAGCGGTTCTTGACGCAGTCAGACAAGCATAATTCTCCCCCGTAATTTCCCCAAAATCCTTCAAAAAGGTTGAAAAGCACCGCTTCAAGCCTTTATATTTAACCTAATCAACTTGGCCTGCTGATGAGAAAGCTCTTTGCAAAAGTATTACTCCAACTGACTTTGTTGTCAGTTGCTTCCCTAACCCTCTGGAGATGCGCGCCGTCGATTTATTACGTGAAGCCGACCGACTGGGAAAAGCCGCAAAGGCAGGACTCAACTATCGCGTACTACTCCCAATATATCAAGGGTTGGAAAATATTCGTCGACCCGGGACACGGCGGTGCGGACCGATTCGGTCACGGTCCAACGGGTGAGACCGAGGCAGACATCAATCTTCGCGTCGGACTCGCATTGCGGGATTACCTGACACGTGCGGGGGCGATCGTCTTCATGTCGCGCACGAAAGATACAACTGTGAGCCTCCTCGACAGGCCGAAGATGGCGGCGGAAGACGGCGCGGACATTTTTATTTCAATTCATCACAATGCCACAGGCGGGCCCGAAAGATATCCGCCGCTCAACTATACCTCTACATGGTACCACGCGGTCAAAGGCGACAGCGCTTACACGCCCGCTGACCACGACCTCGCAAGATATGTCGAGAGAGATCTGGCCTACGCGATGGGAAATCCCGAGCCGAACTTCTTTTCGTTCGACGGGACATTGTCCGACTACCTCGTTTATCCGCTTGCGGGCTTTGCAGTGCTGAGACATTCCAAGATCCCAGCCATACTGACCGAATGTTCATTTTTCTCCAGCCCGTATGAGGAGCAGCGTTTAAAGCACGACACGTTCAACGAAATAGAAGCATGGGGAATTTTCAAAGGGCTTGGGAAATACCTGAAAGCAGGAATACCTCGGCTTACCTACTCCGGCGACACGTTGTTCAATAAGATACCGGTCAGTTTCAACATAGGCTATTCCGAGGGTGAGTTCTTCGGCGGGAAGTACGCAATTGATAAAAAGTATCTGAAAGCGGAGATAGACGGCAAACCTGTGAACGCAGTCTTCGACAGCGACTCGGACAGAATTTCCCTAACGTCGACGACCCTCCTTCCCGGAAGACACTACCTCAGCGTCGTCATAAAAAACGAAGAAGGCAACCACTCGTTCCCCTTCCTTAGACATTTCTACTATGTTCCCCCGCCCGCAGAGATCAGCGCGTTAGTGAACCCCGATACACTTTCCGTGAAACCCACGCGTTTTTTCACGCGCGTCGTCGTGAGATCCGCTGATAATTACAACATTTCTGATTTTGTCAACCCGGCAGCAGCCGTAACGAATGCGACAGCAGACACGACCTTCCACAGCGACGGAGCTATCTACACAATTTTCAGCAAGTCCGATTCCAGCACGCCCGTAATAAGGTTTACGCTGGACACTCTGGATACAATCATCAGTCCTGCCGTCGGAAAGTACATCTCTGTCGGAACAATTTCGGTGAGATCATTGAGCGGAGACCCGATCGGCGGTGCCGTGATATGTACGGGAAGTAAGGTGATCGCCACCTCCCTTGCGAATGGGTTTGCATCTTTTAAATATGACGGAGTGCCATTGAGCGTGAGCCTTCCTGGCTATTATATACAGACATGCAACACAATTCCCGAAGCGCCGATCAAATTGACTCCCATTGCCGACAGTCTGCTGATTGGGAAGACGATCCTTATCGATCCCGCCTTCGGAGGAGAAGACAGCGGGCCGTCCTCAGGTTCACTTACCGCCGCCAGTATCGATTTGTCGGTCGCGAGAGATCTGAACGACTTGCTCCGAAGCTTCGGCGCGAACTCCCATCTTGTTCGGAGCACGGACACGACATTGACAATCGAACAGCGTGCAGATCTCTCCAGGGGCTATTCCAGAGGATTTTACATCTCAATCTCTGCTGTGAACCCCGTCCCGAAATTTTCCGTGACAATTTATCCAAGCATCGCCAACCGCAGATTAGCCTCAACGCTTCAGGCATCTCTCAGCGTGGAATTCGACACGACCGGCACGGCTATTTCCCGCAACGGCATCTTCGAACTGGCAGCCCTCAGCACTGTCGGGGTCGAACTCCCGTCGCCTATCACAACCTTCTACTCAGAAGAGGAACTGGACCGGCAAAGCACCGAAATTGCGTGGAGAATTCTCGACGGTATGCTCGGTTATTATGGTTATTTCAAATCATTCAGCAAGAGCGATTACACAAGATTGGATGAGGTTCTAAACCTTCCGATGTCCGGCGGCAAAGTCTTTTCCGTTAATCCGTATCAACTAAGACTGATAAATACACATCTTCTCCAGGAATATAAAAAAGGAAATGAGGACAAATGAGATGCTGAATTACGTTTGGCTCGGATTAATAGTAATTGGAGTTCTCGCGGCAGCAGGCAGCGACATTTATGACGCATCGACCAATCGGTACCGCAATGGAGAGCAGTTCGAACTTCAGTACGACAGCACCTCCGCAAACGCGGCGGTCGTGAGCTACAGCAGGCAATACTTCGATAAGTTCTACGGGGTACAAATAGAGGCAACCGATACACTCAGCTTCCCTGCCGCAATCACAAACAACTCGATGCAAATAAAGCTGGGCGATAAAACGCCGGAACTATGGCAGACCGTCGCTAAGACTGCGGACAATCCAAAGGAGATTACGGCGACTATAGTGAAAAGGAGCGGGAAAAGCTTATTTATCCTTCTTCCTGTCACAAATCTCGTCCGAACGAAGGCCGTCCTCGATGCGGTGATAAGCTACAGTTCGCTGGCAGTTGAGATTGCCATCGGACTTATCGGCGTCATGGCATTCTGGCTCGGGATAATGAAGCTTGCCGAAGACAGCGGTCTCATAAAAATCATAGCCCGGATGATGAGGCCGATAATGACGCGGATCTTTCCCGAAATACCGCCCGACCACCCGGCAATCGGAGCGATGATAATGAACATTGCGGCAAACATGCTGGGGCTCAGCAACGCCGCAACTCCGTTCGGCCTGAGAGCCATGGAAGAGCTCGACAGCCTGAACCCGCAAAAAGGAACGGCGACTAACGCTATGGTCACTTTCCTCGCCATAAACACTGCGGGCCTGACACTCATTCCGGCAACGGCCATAGCGGTACGGGCGGCCATCGGTTCGAAGGATCCGACCATCATCTTATTAACGTCGTTCTTCGGAGCCGGTCTTGCAACCATCGCCGGAATAGCCGCCGCGAAGATATTGCAGAGGCTGAAAGTGTACCGATTCGACAAGACGACTCCTGAGAGTCCGGAAGTGAGGGGAAAATGATTAAGGACATCCTGCAAGCTCTTTCGATCATCGCAATACCTCTGATCATAGCTGTCTTTGTAATCTATGCGGCAAGAAAGAAGGTACCCGTCTACGAGAGCTTCGTCAGCGGTGCAAAAGGCGGATTTGAAGTCGCAATAAAGATCATCCCATACCTCGTTGCGATGCTCGTGGCGATCGGAATCTTCCGTGCGAGCGGAGCGATGAGTATTTTTGTTGGCGCACTTTCACCGTTGGCGCACCTGATAGGGATGCCGCCCGAAGCCCTGCCCATGGCTCTATTAAGGCCCCTGAGCGGCAGCGGATCGCTCGGTCTCATGACCGACATAATGAAGAGATACGGACCGGACTCGTTTATCGGCGTGCTTGTTTCGACAATGTACGGAAGCAGTGAAACTACTTTCTATGTCATTGCTGTTTATTTTGGTGCGGTAAACATCTATCGCACCCGTCACGCGGTGGCTGCGGGGCTCATAGCAGATGCCGTCGGTATGTTGGGTGCGTTACTGATTTGCAGGATATTGTTCGGAAGTTGATAATTAAGTCATTGGGAAATTAATGAGACTCGTTTTTGCAATAGCTATAACTATAGTTGTACTCGGATCCTCCGCATGCGCACAGAATTACAGTCAGCCCGTTTTTCCACCGGACCAGAATCAAATATCGGGAGGTCTCGGAATAACATGGATTACCGACAACGGAGGAGAACCTATTCCCTATTATTCGATAGGAGTCCTTCCCGACTTGTCGTTCGGGAAATTAGGAGTCGGACTCAATTTCACCCTCCTGATTTCCAGCAATGACGGGACAATCCGCAAGGTCGACTGGTCGGATGGCGCTTACCGGAGAATAATCCGGTACGTCAGGTGGGGTCAAAAGCACGACCCGGTGTATGCCATGGCAGGCCAACTATACTCAGCGACGATCGGCTACGGCCTCATCGTGGACAATTACGACAACAGCCCGAGTTACGACTACAGAAGAGTCGGCGCTGAGTTCGACGTTGACCTGAAGAAATTCGGCTTCGAGACACTGTACGGAGACTTCCAGCGTCCGGGTGTGATGGGTGGGAGAGTCTATGTGCGTCCGCTGAAGTTCTCCAGCCTGGCGGACGCTCCGGTAATCGGCGGTATGGAACTCGGCGCGACGTTCGCCACCGATCAGAACCCCAACTCGGGTGTGATCGAGGCGGCTTACAACCAGACGACACAGCGCGACAGCGTCATCAAGGACAAAGGCAGGATTGAAGAGTTCGGGCTCGACGCGGGATTCCCGATTCTGCGGTCCGAGTATGTCGACCTCGATGCATACTACGCCTTTGCGCAATTCACCCACTTCGGTCACGGGACAGCGGTTGGTTTAATGGGGAATTTCCGCGGGCTCGGGCTTGCGACCGCGTCGGTCAAGATCGAACGTCAATTCATCGGCAACCAATTCATACCGGAATACTTCGATCAGTTTTATGAGCTTGCACGATTCACGCCGAACGGCAGCATAGTCAGCAAGGCTTCTCAACTTCAGAACATGCGAAGATCGGCCGGGTGGTACGGTCAAGTCATCGTGTCCCTGATGCATAATTTCAAAATACTCGGAGGGTACCGGGGCATTGACAACGACCCTAACGGAGGACTTCTCAACCTGGAAACAAATTTCCCGAACGTGATTCCGATGATAGCCTTCCATGCGGGGTACGACAGATGGGGTGTAAGGGGATTCAGCAATCTGTTCAAGCTCGACTCGCGATCCCTCCTGTACGCTTTCGTGGGTTACAATCCTTATCCCTTCATGACGGTAGGCTTGAATTACTATTGGACGTTCATTCCGCAGAACGGGACTTATGTGGTTCAAAGATGGGTGTCGCCGGGCATCATGCTCAACTTTACCTTCTGATCTGGAACCTTTCCGGTTCCCTTCTCTGTTGAAAAAATTAAATGGAGAAGCACCTGTGAAAAGAACGTGGATTATTGTCACTGCCCTGATTCTGATCGGACTTGTCAGCCTGTTTTCGCATAATATTGTCTTTGCCAAACAGAAGCCCGAACCATCCTTTGCAAAGAACCTGCAGGTGCTGACCTTCCTGAAATCGAAGAAGGAATTGAAGAGCTGGATGGACATGATCAAGCAGAGCCTCGGCGTCAATTGCAGCTACTGCCACAACACTCAAAACTTCGCCAGTGACGCCAAGGTACCGAAGCGCCGGGCGCGAATGATGCTCAAAATGCTCGTCCAGATCAGGCAAGAGTATTTCTCATTCCCCGACGCAAAGAAACCGACTTGCTATACGTGCCATCAGGGACATAAGGTTCCTGTAAACATGCCCCCGGGCGGCTTCAAGAATTTCAGCGACAACTGATAATTCGTGAAAGGCCAAAGGTGTTACGGCTTGCAAAATTGTAACCGTGGAACGACACTGCTGGCTCTGTTCCTCTTCCTGGCAACTGCCAATTCCGTTTTCGCACTCCCGCGTTTTGCGATCCTGGAGGGAGAACAGTGTATCAACTGCCACATTAACCCGACTGGCGGTGAGCTCCGGAGTCCGGAAGAGGCGTCCGACTTCATGAACAGCCATCTCAGTTTTGTGCAGGACCACGGTGGTGGATTCAATTTTGACCCACACCTCGGAGAGGATATTCTCATAGGCGGGGATGTAAGGTTCCAATATCTCTACGACGGCCAGATGAAGAAGACTACTTTCCAATCTATGGAAGGCGCCATCTATTCTGCAATCCACCTGTACACATCGACGAGGTTATACGTCAAATATGATTTTGTGAATTCGGCTTACGAAGCGTACGGGCTGTACAATTTCAATCAGGATAACTCATACGTGAAAGTCGGCGCCTTTTCGCCTTCCTACGGGATCAGGCTCGACGACCACACCGCTTACACGCGCGGCGGCAACTTCGGTCTTCTGCAGGGAATTCCTCTTCTGGGATTAATCTTCTCTCCTGATTACCGCGACCTCGGCGTGGAACTCGGCTCGAAGTTCGGCAGGCTCTTCGTCACGGCCGACCTGACGAACGGGAACGGTCTTGCCAACTACGATTTCAACTCCCGGAAGGCGCTCATCGGCAGGGCGGAGTACATGACCCATGGTTTTTTGAATCTGGTGATCGGAGCTTCAGGATATTTCAGCGGCGGCACCAAGATGTGGGGTGCTCACGCGGGAATCGGTATAGGAAAGCGGCTTTCCATCCTGGGGGAATTTGACTGGGCAAGGTCGCTTCCTACGGTCCTTCCCGTTAATTCGTTGTCGAATGCGTCTTTTGTCGAGCTGAGCTACTATTTTGCTAGGGGCCTGTTCGGAGTCGCAAGATTCGATTACTTCAAACAATACCCCGGCGGACCGACTTACTACAGGTACATCCTGGGAGCGGATGTCTACCCGATCCCCCACATCGACTTAATACCGCAAGTCCGTTTCAACACCACTAACGTGGTCGGCGCCCCGCAGCCCGTGGAGGCGCTGATACAGTCGCACGTGTATTTCTGAATAAAAAATGTGACCGCCACTTTCGTAATGACGGCCACATCAGACTGAATGGGTCCGCCCCCGCTCTTTCATGTGATGAGCAATTGCGAGCAGGCCGACCTGAAATCACATCCCCATCTTCTTTGCGATCTCAGGTATTGCACTCTTGGGAAGCATTATGCCCAACATTTTCAGCTTGACGTAATCCTCGCTGTAGAAGAAATACCCGGGATGCGTCTTGTTGTTTCGAATCCCCGATGCTGAATCCTTAATCAGATACCAGTCTTTGCCGTCCTTATGGGTGTATCCAATAAGGTGAATCCCGTGATCGTCGCCTGTAGTCCCGTTGTAAAACCGGAAGATGCGTGCGCTGGCATTGATGTATTGAGATGGAATGTCGTAGCTGGGAATCACGGCAATTCCAGCCTGCCCGTTAATGCCGGGCTCAGAGACATCGCCCCAGATCGCCATAGTGTAACCGGACCGGATAGCGTGTTTGATCGTGTCCATGAAGACATGAAGCGGGACGTTGATATACGCCTTGCTATGCCACCAGTTGTCGGCAACGTTGTACTCAGTCCACGTGTAATACGGGCGGTCGGAAAAAGAGACGATCGAAACGTAGTCATCAAGGTTTAATTTGACCACGTTGTCGAGATACTGCTTCGGAGTCATCATCTGTCCATCTACTTTGATCTCGGCAGGCGGTGTGCCGAGGTAGTGGTCGAGAATCGACTTTATAGTATTCACGACAGTGGCTTCATCCCACGCATTTTCTTCCTTCACGGACTGAAGATATGAGCGCATTTCGGCAATGAGCTTCGAGTGATCATGGAACGGCTGGCCGTTCAGGAGACCGGTGTAGTCGTTCTCCGGGACGACGCCGTGTTCTTTCCACACCCGCAGCACAGCGTTCGCTTCCGAGCCTTCGGCGAATCTCGAAGTCCCTCTCGACTCCACGAACCCACGGGCCTTATCGACATATTCCCAGTAGACTGTGTACATCTCGGAGAATTTCATTTTCCTGTGTGTCAGGCGGTAGACTTCGGATTCGAGGAATGAGGTCGTCGAGAAACACCAGCACGTGCCGGTATTTCCCTGTGATATGGATGGATTGGCCCAGTACCGCGTGAAGTCACTGATAGACTCTGGTGCATCGAATTTGCTGAAATCGACACTGATCGCCTTTCTGACGACGGTATCGTTCCGGTGATAGAAAGCGTGGAGTGATGTTTCAACAGAGTCAAAGAACTCGTTCTTTTGCTGAATGAATATTGCCGAGTCGCGTTGTGTGACTTGAGAAAAAGATGTTCCGCACAATGAAGCCAGAAACAGTGCTGAGACGAGAATCAATTTCTTCATAGTTTGTCCTCAGATAATTGATTGAGTTTGAGTTCGACGATGGTATTTAATCTATAGAGCAAAACGAATTACAATCATGGAGAGACAGTTTCACTGCCGGCCCGAGGCAGGTGGTAGGTAAGGCGCCCACAGTGTGACAAAATCTCTATAAGATCCTCTCTATTCTAAGAGTGTTCGTCGTCCCACGTGCGAGGAGCGGCGTCCCGGCGGTCAGGACGTACGTGTCTCCAGGCGATGCGAGCAGCTTGGCCTTCAGGATCGAGCTCACTTGCGCCAGCATAGCATCGGTATCCGAGAGCGATGACACCTCCACGGGGACGACACCCCAGATTAAGAGAAGCTTCCTCACTACGTCTACACTTTCAGTCAGTGCGAAGATGGGTACCTGCGGCCTGTACTTCGACAGGGCACGTGCCGTCGTCCCGGTGTTGGTGATCGGGATGATGAAGGCGGCATCGACGAAGTTTGCGAGCGAGCATGCTACTTCGGCAATTGCATCGGTGAAATCATCACGCACAGCCTTGTAATTCAGTTTTCTCTCGTTCAGGTTCAGCTGCGACTCGGCCATTTTGACGATTGAAACCATCGTCTTGACAGCTTCGACGGGGAAACTGCCGGCTGAAGTCTCGCCGCTCAGCATCACAGCGTCTGTCCCGTCGAACACCGCATTAGCCACATCTGTGGCCTCGGCTCTCGTCGGACGCGGTTCACGGATCATAGAATCCAGCATCTGCGTGGCCGTGATTACCGGCTTCCCGTACTCGTTGCACTTCCGTATGATGGTCTTCTGCAGAATCGGGACTTTTTCAATGGGCACCTCGACACCAAGATCGCCGCGCGCAACCATTATGCCGTCACTGGCCTCTATGATGGAATCGATCTCGTCAACCGCTTCCGGCTTCTCGATCTTGGATATTATTCCCTGATCGCCGCCTAAATGCTCAAGCAACGCTCTCAATTCAAGGACATCCGCAGTATGCCTGACAAATGAAAGAGCGATGAAATCGACCGAGTTCGCTATTCCAAACCGCAGGTCGTCTTTGTCCTTCTCGGTCAACGACGGGATGCTCACATTGACGCCGGGAAGGTTTATCCCCTTGTGAGAACTCAGAGGGCCACCGTTTACTACCACACATTCCACTGAATCGGCGGACACGGTCTTTGCCTTCAGTTCGAGAAGGCCGTCATCCATCAGTATCCTGTCACCGGGAACTACATCCCTTACGAGTCCTTCATAGGTCACCGGAATCACTCCGGACCCGTTCGCGGTATCGCCGACCGCCAGTGTAACTGTCGACCCGTTCTTGAGCTCTATTACCTTGTCCAGGATCCCGACTCTTATCTTTGGCCCCTGTAAATCCTGTATTATCGCGAATCGTTGCCCGGTTTCGACTTCCAGCCGGCGGATGATGTCAATGTGTCTCCCATGCTCTTCATGTGTCCCGTGAGAGAAATTCAGCCGGAACACATCTGCTCCGGCATCTACAAGCTCTCTGATTTTTTCCACCGAATCTGAAGAGGGCCCCAGCGTACATATTATCTTGGCTTTTCTATGTTCAATTCTCTGCATCTCTTCGGAGCTCCTTGATTCCATTTACAATTTCTGACAGTACTTCCGATGCCGGACCTTGAATCGAAACATCGGCAAATTCTGACAGCGGCGTTTCTTCCGTATTTATCTCGACAATCTTGCCGCCGTTTCTCTTGGCGGTGATCGGCAGCTCAGCTGCAGGGTAAACAACCGCCGAAGTACCGACCACGAACATGATGTCCGCCCCGGCTGCCGCGGCCTCTGCGGCGTTCCACTGATCGGTAGGCAGTATCTCGCCGAACCATACGATATCGGGCCTTATCAATCCGCCGCACTCGCTGCACTTGAAGGAACCGTTCTTGTCGAACTCTTCCCCGTCGTATCTTCTACCGCAGCCCAGACAATAATTTCTCTCAATATTTCCGTGGAGCTCGATAACGTTCCCTGACCCTGCACGCCTGTGCAGGTTATCGATATTCTGGGTTACGACAGAAAATCGCTGAAACATGTTCTCCATCTCAACCAGTGCCAGATGCGCGCCGTTTGGCTTCGCAACTCGCGTCACCTGCCTGCGATGCTTGTACCATTCCGATACGAGTTCAGGATTCCTGAGAAATGCACCAAAGTCCGCAAGTTCCTCCGGCTTCAGTTTGTTCCAGATACCATCCTCACCTCTGAATGTCGGTATTCCGCTCTCCGCAGAGATCCCCGCTCCGGTCAGCGCCACCACGTGCTTCGCCGCCGAAATCTCGGGCAGCATTTCAATCGGTACTTTCAAATCAAATCACTCTTCTGGAGTCAACTTTAGTTCGTGTGCGGCCTGCTTCGCGGGCAGGTCCATCGGGAAAAACTGTTCGCGCCCTTGCAGATAATTCGGCAGAAAATCGGAGTAATGCGGGCTCAGAAGCTGGCCGCATTCGCCTCCTGGAAGGCTGAAGTACATCCCATCCTTCCCCATGTCCACGATCATCCTCATCGAGGGACCGATGAGCATGCTGAAAGGATTATTGAGAGAATACTCGCCGTTGTTCACAGTCGTGTTATTGCCGCCTCGCTCGTACGGTCCCAGGTCATATAACCTTCGCAGGAGAGGATTTGCACTCAGAGGATGTTTCAACTCAAGCTCATGGAGTCTTCCCCACATCCAGTTGATCGGCCTGGGTCCGAATTTTCCTCTCAAGAAATGCAGCGACTCCTTAAGACTCTCGACGAGCTTGACGTTAAGAAGACTGTCGCCGTTTGCGACTCCGTAGAGCCGTGCGACGTCAGTCGGATCCTTAAGCACGCTGCCGACGATTCTCGTCGGTACATTGCTGATCACAATGTATCTTTTGAACAGCGACGAGCCAAGCACCGGCTCAAACAAATTTTCCACAAGTCGAACAAACGCCACATTCAATATCGCCGCAGCCGTGCTCTTCTCCCCGATTATCCCGTTGAAATTAACCAGGTAAACGAGTTCCCTCGGGGCGTAGTTCTCGCTGTCACACGCAGCTACCAGCCTATTATTAAAGGTCTTCATATATTCGGAATAGTAATCGAGCTGGAGCTGTTTGCACAATTCAACGCTCATCGTATCGTGAGCGGAAATATAAGAATCGATTCTGTTTATCCGAGAGGAGGGCTCGTAAAGATTCGTAATATAGTAAGGATAATTTGCCGGCGCCGTCCTGTTGTTTGCGGTGGCCAGAAACTCCGAAGGCGGATTGTAGCTTTGGGGGAGTGCATCGAACGGGATGAAGCTTTGCCACACATACTTACTGGAATTCCCGTATTGCGGGAGGAAAGGCATGGGATAATTGCGCAGCGGAAGATTCCCGGCCGCTTTATATCCAATGTTTCCCCTTTTATCGGCGTACACGAAATTCTGCGCCGGGCTTCCAAAATATTTCAAGGCGTTAATGAACTCGTCAAAACTGCGGGCGGTGTTCAGCAGAAATATCGATTTGGTCTCGTCGCTCGGCCAGTACGCAGCCCATCGGAGCGCAATTACTCCCTGATGGCCGATTTGAGCCGACTTCAACTGACTCAGGGCATATGATTTCGCCAAAACATCGCTGACCACGGGACCCTGAACCGTCATGCGTCTTGTGAACACGAATGGAGAGCTTCCCTTTACCTCGATTGTATCCATAGTGGTTTGATACGGGACCAGCTTCCCGTCATACCAATACATGCTTGAATCGGAAGAATCCGGTACCATTATATAGAAATCCGAATCATCGCTCATCACGTTCGTCATCCCCCAGGCGATGTTCCTGTTCCTTCCTATCACAATTCCGGGAGTACCGGGAAGAGTCACTCCCATCACATTCAATGACGGTGAGTTTATTGAAACGAAATACCATTTTGCCGGTTCGCTGAACGCAAGATGCGGATCATTGCAGAGTATCGCCGAGCCGCTGCTCGTTCTCGATGGAGCGATAGTCCAGTTGTTGCTCCCATAGCAATCCGGAGAACCTACGCCATCTATCAGTTCCATGGCCTCTGAGTTCGCCCCCATGAAGGTGCTGGCAAAAGTTTCCATTGAGCGGGAATAGGTACTCGATACTTTTGCGCCTGGAGGACCCGAAAACAATGGTATCAGAAGCGCGGCCTTTGCGGGCCCGAGCTTGTCATACAACTCTCCAAATACAGGCTTTGTCCACCACGAGATGTTCAACTCCCACGACATAAGCCTGGCTACGATTAAGCAATCTCTTGGGGTCCACGGATCAGGCTGAATTTTCAGCATGGAGAATTCCGCGGGAAGCATCTTCGCACCGGAGATATAAGCGTTTACCCCCCTCGAATACCATCTCAAGATCCTCTTCGTCGTCATCGAAGAATGGTCATACAGCGAGTCGGCCATTTCAGTAAACCGCAGGGTCCTGAACAACTCGTCAATCTGAAGCGTCTTCTCACCGAATACCTCGCTAAGTTTCCCCTCGCCGAGTCGCCTGTACATTTCCATCTGGAAGAGCCTGTCCTGGGCATGAACAAATCCAAGAGCAAAATATGCGTCGGAATCGGAACGGGCTTCGATGTAAGGTACTCCCAGGCTGTCCCTCAGTATTTTTGTTTCAGCCCCTAACCCGGAAACCGCAAGTGTCCCTTCCTGGTCAGGAAGAGACTCCGTTCCTATCCTTCTCAGGAAAATGACTACACTTACTAGAACAATAATGAGGGTAAGAGAGACAATAGCGAGTACAAGTTTAAACCGCTTCACTTGCACAATTTAGTGAAGAGACGTCAAATTTGGCAATCGAAAGCTCGTTTTGCGGAAAACGCCCTTTCGGACTACGGCGCAAGACTGAAGTAGAATCCAGCCGCCACGGACGGTACAAGATAATTCGTCTGTGGCATTATTGACGACGAGAAGAAATCATAATAGCCTAACCCGCCATTCAGATAGAGTCCCACGTACTTGTCCACACGAATAGAATTACCTATCCCCAGATACGCGGCCGCTCCGCTCGAGAACCTGGAATTGGGAAGCGAGTAGCTCATGAAAGACCCGTCTGTCGGAAATGCCCACCCGAAAAGGAGGCCTGCGGACGATTCGCCGTACAGTGTGTATCCGAGAGTACCGAGTTCTGATTTCAGAAAAGGAACCCTGACTCCAACCTCGACGGGCATCAACATGCCTTGTGAACCGTACACGGCTGCGCCGTTAGCCGTACTCAGGGGGTTGTACAGATTTATGATCGAGATGCGGAGAAACAAGTCGCCCTCTAACGGAAAGCTTCCCACCGCACCTGCCCCCAGACTCGTAGCATCTATCAAGACAGGCGAATACTCGGGGATGGCAAAGGCACCCTGTCGCGAGAGGAATGATGAAGGGGCAGCGTCCGGCATGAGACTGCCCCGGGGACCAACGTTTCTAAGACTGCTGTTCACATTGTCGGGACAGAGATTCCCCGTGAAAACCTGTGCTTGAGCGGAAATTGCCGCGAGCAGTATGAACGAAATCGATAAGCCAATATTCATCATCCGTTTCATAACTCACCTCAGAAATTATATGCGAACGTGAAAATGAAATTCGTGTTCGAAATCTTCTCGTTACTCGTGCCCTGGCCCGGATATGTCTGATTGTTTATTACTGTAGACGGGTATACCAGAGTGTTGGAGTCCCACCACCCGTATTGGTAGGCAAAATCAATATTGATGGTGTTCTGGATTCTCGCTCCAATTCCACCGCTCACGTACTTCTGAGCCTGCGAAGGGCCGTCACTTGAATATGGAGAAGGCAATAATCCTCCGCCCGCTCTTACATACGGTACGAACAATGAGTATTTCGGGTCGGTCAACGCCAATTCAACTCCTATCCTTGTATTGAGGGTAGGTTTGTACTCCTGTTTGATCTGAGAATTCAGGTCATTTATCGTACTTGCGCCCAGATTCGAGTTGCTGAAACTCAACTGTGTCCAATCGACGTACTGGATGTCGGCCGCGACTGTCAACTGCGAGGTTCCGCCCGAAGCACCGATTGAGAATTTGAACGGTGTTGTAACGTCATACTGCACTGCCGGGCCGGCTCCCTCATCCTGACCATAACCATTGCTGGTAGAATAGTTGTATGGGCCGACGGGAGGAGTAGTGAAGTACGCAGAACCCTGGGAGGCATAATTATCGGTGACCGTCAGGAATGATGGGAAGTTAATAGCTGCACCGAATCTTGCATACGTCGCTCCGTTCATATCCTGCCACTTGTATAGAAACCCTGCCTTCGCGTTCCAACCGTTTATGGTCTGGTTGTCCTGACTATTCAGGAGAAAGGACCCGAAGTCGGAGTTGTTGTATGTGTATCCCTGGACTCCCGATTCGGCGAACGTGCGCGTGTACTTGTAGGACCCGTTGACGAGATTGATTGTTAGCCCGATCGAGAAATTCTGTGCGATGTCCATTCCTGCGGAAGCCAGCCAGTTGTTGATTCCGCCGGACGTATAAACCTTCCCGCTTTGATTGACATCCTTAGAGACCAACGGATTTTGATTAACGTCCTCGAGGAATACCATATACGGGATATCGGCAAGAGTATCGCCGGGATAATAAAGAGACGGTATTATCGAGCTGTTCGGGTTGAATCCGCTCACAGAAAGCGCGGAATTAAAATCGGGACCGCGGTTATAACCGAACGCTATGACGAATCCTCCCCTCGTTGTGGGGAAAGGGTAGACAAGACCGATATTAGACACATCAGTTTGCGAACTGGAGAGAGACCCCTGATTTCCCAGGTACGAAGCATCGTTGTTGTAGCCGAGAAAGTTCAGTCCGAAAGAAACTTCCGATTGTCTTGACTGCGTTAATCCCGCAGGATTGAAGCTTGTGGCGTCGTAACCCTGAGCCAACCCCGTCATCGCGTTTCCCATGGCAACTGATCTTGCGCTGGTTCCGTAACCGCTCTCTGCTAATCGAAGGGCATCTTCGGGAGTCTGAGCGTAAGCACTAAACGATAGAAACATTCCGACGACTGACAAGAACAAGAATCTGGTTTTCATACTTTTTCCGTTTCTGCTAAAGAATAGAAATTCCGTTGATGTTTTTAGCTCCACTCGACCCAAAGTTAACCGAACGACGAAGGTGCTACGATGGCGCCTCAGTGTCTTGCTCTTGCTCCTCCTCCCTCACCACTACTGTGAGCATTAGAAACTTCGTGCCCTCCCCTTGCTCCAGATTGAGAGGAGGAAAAAACTCTTTCATTCGTAAGGTATCCGCTGCGAACCGGGGTTCCGCCTCCGAACTCCCGCGCTGCCGGTTCAGAATAATTCATCACTGCTCCAGTTATGGCCCGAGCGAAATTCGCCAGGCTGCTTCCAAATCGAGTGGCCCTCGGAACGGCCGGGTTCACCGGGACACGGTTGTAATAGGACAGTCGTCCCGGGCCGCCCCCTCTTGGGCGCGGTGCCGGCATTGAAGATGGTCCCATAGGAGGTTGATAGCTCGGCGGCTGATAACTAGGCGCAGGGTTGGACGGAGGGGGGGGAGGCGGATTGTATTGCGGCGCCCTCTGCCTGGGCTGGGGTTGCGGATTATTTTCAGGTGGCTGTTGCGGCTGAGGATTGCTTGGAGGACGCTGCTCAGGCGGCGGATTCTGCTGGCGCACCCGTGTAGGCGGTTGCGGAGTGGATTGAGGCGTCTGTGGCTGACTGCCGGAGTTGACAGTACCGGAAGTCGGTGCCGATGAGCCACGGGACCTCACTCCTGTCTGCGTCGTAGAATTGACAGGTGTAGCAGAACCGCTGCTTGCGCGTGCCCTGCTCGTAGACACTGCGCCGGGCGATTCAACCGATGATCTGGCCCCTGCATTGCCGCCCGACAGGGTTGAACCTGCACCCGACATTCCATAAGATGAACTTCCTCCGCCGAATTCCTGCCGGCCGTTACGCGTATTTCCGAAATTCCTCGCACGTGCGGGCACCTGTGTCCCTGCCGTTTGATAGTAATAGTACGGCGAATAATAACCGTAGTACCCATACGGGCTGTAGCCGAACGGGGAATAGTAAGGCGAATAGTAAGAGTAGTACGGTGAATAGAAATTATTGTACCAACCGAATCCTAACCCGCCGTACATTGAATAAGGGCCGTTTCCCCACGAGTTCCAGCCGAATCCCAGCCATAGATTGTCAGAGTTCCACCATGCTGAGCTTGGAGTGAACCAGTTGTTATAGTACCACATATCGGTACCATAAGGGGAACCGTAATAGTTGTAGCTGTTGTAGTTGTTGTAGGAATATGGACTGCTCACACCGGTTGTGTCATAGGAATAACCACTATTGGTGCTGTCATTGTAATAGTACTGATTGTTATTCCCCGACTGCCCGTAACCGCCATAAGTATCGCCTGTGGTCGCAAACTCGGTGTAGCAACCAGACAAACCTGCTGCAACCAACAACGATAATGCTAATGCCGCCAGTTTAGTTTTCATAACACTCACCTCATTTTTTTTGACGCGGCCTGTCGCGCAAACGCTTAACGCTTGCCGACGAGTCTTTCATACCGGTCGCAGGTATATTCCCATTGTTTCTCCATCTGTCCACGCCATTCAGAAGGAGCGGCACCGGTATGAATTCCGGGATCTGATCTCTTTGCGGTGATATCAGCACAGCCGGCGGATCATAGAATATTTTATAGTTTTCCGCCAACTTCTTCGTGCTCAGGGTGTCCGATCCCGCCTTCCCGTTCATAATAAATGCCGCCAGAACTACCGCTATCATCTCACTTCCTCTTTCAAATTTCAATAACAAAATAGTGCGAAACAAGGTGCCTCTGGAGCCTTAAAATAAATTAATATCAATTTCATTGACGGACGCATATCATTTCGGTTACATAGACTGCACGTATTCGATTCGAATTGTACGTAAACTCCCCGTTTTCTTGAGGTCGAGAAGGTTCTTATAATCAAACTCGACCGTAAATCCGTTTCCAACGCTCCACCTGACCCCCGCGTTCAGGAAACCCGGCCCGGAGCTCGCCAATGCGTCCGGATATCCGCTGGGATAATTGTCATTCAATCCGAAATTGTATTCCGCAACCACCGAGATATCGCTTCCGACCGTCTTGTCGGCGCCCACATAGAAGTTCACGTTCTTGTTCCCATCTCCGTTTTCGAGGGAGTAGTTCACTCCACCATGTATTCCCAGATAGCCCAGCATTGAAAAGTACTTGGATGCGGCGGCAAAAAATCCGGGAGATTTATACTCGTACCTGTTGTACTGTGATATGTAGGCATCCTTTCCCTGAGAATCGAATCCAACCGTGACGGCAGGTGTAGCATCGGTCTCATCGAGAATTCTGAAACGGATATTCACTCCAGGGAGCTTATTCCAATCGACAGCACCCGAGCCAATCACATTTGTTCCGCCGAAGCTCAGGCCGAACGTTAGCCGGTTGAAGGCGCCTGCCTCCAATCCAACCAGTACTCCACTGTTCTCGTAGAAGTGCACGTTCATCGCTATCATCCCGTTGTGCAGGATCCCGGCGGTTGGCATATCTATCAGATACCGCGGCTCTACCTGAGCGGCGCTGCCGGCGCTGCCGTTCAGTTCACCCGCCATCGCTGCCGTCGACATTACAAAAGCAATGAGAAGGAAAAACGCACGCTTCATCTCTTTCTCCTTTCAGATTTCAACTTATTCAAAACCGGCCCGATATTTCTTCTCTTTGCCGGCGCCGCTTGCCTGATCATCACATGTTCCATGACCCGCCGACCAGCTTGCCTCATAATTACGAGCAATCAGCCTCTCCGCCCGTCAGGATCGTCTCCTGCATCCGGAGCGGCCTCTCGTCCTCTCATCGGACTATTCTATATGCGGTTCCGTCCTTGTTGTCTTCAATGATAACGCCGATCTTCTGAAGTTCGGAACGGATATCGTCGGCAAGTTTGAAATTTTTATTCCGGCGGGCATCAGCTCGGAGCTGGATAAGAAGGTTAACCAGGTCAGGCTCAATGCTCTCACGATTCCCTGCCTGATCTTCGGAAGGAATAATTCCGAGTACCTCTCCCGCAAGTTTGTTTATGAACGAAATAATCGTGCAGGCAGTTTCCTTGCTCATGGGATTAGGAGAGCTCAGCAAGGAGTTGACATCCTTGAGCATTTCAAACAGCGCCGCGATTGCAGAAGGACTATTAAAATCGTCCGACATAGCCGTCAGCCACTCGCTGAAGTAACGGCGAAGATTAACCGGCTCTTCGGGGAGATTATCGAAATCGATTTCGGTACCCGATTTGTCGACGATGCTTCGCAACTGGCGAAGGACATTCTTCAGCCGCTCGAGACCTTTTCCAGCGCCTTCGACCGACTGATCGGAATAATCCAACGGACTCCTGTAGTGGCTTTGCAGAATGAAAAATCTCAGCGTGATGGGGTCATGCTTTTTAAACGCGTCCTTCAGCGTCACGAAATTTCCCAGCGATTTACTCATCTTCAAACCGTTGGAAGTCACCATATTGTTGTGGAGCCAATACCGGACGAACGACTTTCCCGAAGCGGCCTCACTCTGGGCTATTTCGCATTCGTGATGGGGGAACTGGTTGTCGATTCCTCCCCCGTGTATGTCGAAAGTATCGCCAAGATATTTCATGCTCATGGCAGAGCATTCCAGATGCCAGCCGGGGAAACCATCGCCCCAGGGCGAGGGCCAACGCATAATGTGTCCAGCCTCCGCCTTCTTCCAAATAGCGAAATCGCCCGGGTTCTTTTTTTCGCTTCTTATATCGACCCTCGCACCCGCCATAAGGTCTTCAGGCTTCCTCCCGGAAAGTTTTCCGTATTCGGGAAATTTGGCAATGTTGAAATAGACATTGCCGTCTGCCACATAAGCATAACCTTTCTCTACCAGCCGTTTCGCCAGCTCGATCTGTTCCATTATGTGACCCGTTGCTCTCGGAGAAATATCGGGACGCCGGATCCCAAGCCTGTCCATATCATCAAAGTAGCTGCGCATGAAGGTCTCGACGACCTCCATCGGGTTTATCTTTTCTTTTTTTGCTTCATTCTCTATCTTGTCGTCACCTTCGTCGGCGTTGTCGGTAAGGTGTCCGACGTCGGTAATATTCTGGACATAGAGGACCTTATACCCGACAAACCTCAGGAACCTGACAATTACATCGAACGATACGTAACTTTTTCCGTGGCCTATGTGAGAATGATTGTACACCGTAGGTCCGCATACGTAAATACCGACTCTGTCCGGCTGGATGGGGGTGAACTTTTCCTTCCGTCTCGTGAGCGAGTTGTAGAGAAATATTTCAGTATTCATTTTAGTCCGATCAGTTCTTTTGCGCCCGATATGCTCGCCTGGGTAACGTCTTCACCGCTCAGCAGTTTTGCAACTTCGAGAACACGTTCATCCTCGGAAAGTCTGCTGGCCCTGGTGACTGCACGCTTTCCCTTCACGATTTTCTCGACCCTGAAATGATAGTCGGCATTACCGGCGATTTGTGGTAAATGTGTAATCGCAATTATTTGATGAAATCCTGAAAGATTCTTCAGGCTCCGCCCGACCTTAGCCGCTACCCTCCCGCTGATTCCAGTGTCGATCTCATCGAACACGAGGAGCGGAAGCCTGTCGCTTTTTGCCAATATGGTCTTCAACGCAAGCATTATCCTGGATATTTCACCTCCTGAGGCAACCCTTGCCAATGGCCTTGGTTCTTCTCCAACGTTCGTCGAAACATAGAATTCTACAAAATCAAACCCGTCTCCCGTGGTCTCGAAGAAATCGTTTCCGAGCCGCACCAGCGGTTTCAATCCCGCATCTGCGGCCCCGTACTGCCGGTTGCCGATGTTGATTTCGAACCTGGCTCTCTCAATTCCTATCTCCGCCAGGACGTTCACAATACTCCTGGTGATTCGCTCGGCCACTTCCCTCCGCTTTGAAGAGAGGCGCTCCGCGATATCGGAAAGTCCGGACCTGGCCTTTTCGACATTGCCCTCCAGCCTGTGGATCTCATCGTCGAAGTTCTCCGCCAGCGAGTATTCCTTTCCGATCTTCTCCCTGTATTCGAGCACCGCTTCCAGGGAACCCCCGTATTTCTTCCTCAGCATGACCAGCACGCCCAGACGCTCCCGAATTTCTTCCAGCTGCTGAGGATCGAAATTGAGCCTGCTGCTGTAACTCTGGACGAATCTTGTTATCTCGTCGACAATAGCCTTCGCACTTTCGCATTCTTCCTTTTGTTTGCCAAACGCCTCGTCGATGTCCGCAAGGTCCTCCAGCTGATTGCGCACCACCACGAGTTGGTCGTGAATCGAGCTTTCGCTGTCGTATAGGATCTCGTATAGCTTTGTCGTAGCCTCATAGAGCTTTTCGGAGTTCTCGAGTATTCGGAGTTCCGATTCGAGCTCGCCTATCTCTCCGGGCTGAGGATTCACAAGATCGATTTCCTTGATCTGGAACGAGTACAGTTCGCTCTTCTCCTTCAAGGCATCCCGTCTTGAAATAATTTCAGCAAGTTCCTTCAGCATCCGGGCCAGCTCGTTGTAAGAGACCCGGAAATTGTCCTTGAGTGTATCAAGCCCTCCGAAATCGTCGAGAAGATCTATATGAGTCTCAGGTCTGAGAAGAGACTGGTGCTCGTGTTGCCCGTGAAGGTCAACGAGAAGGTCGCCCAGAGACTTCAGCTGGGAAATGGGGATAGGAGTATCGTTCACAAATGCGCGGCTCTGACCCTTCTGGTTTACTTCCCTTCGCACGATTATCTCGTCGCCGAATTCTATTTCCGAACTATCCAGGAGGCGCTGCACCTTCTTATTGCCGGAAATCGTGAACAAACCCTCGACTATCGACTTTTCCGTTCCGCTGCGGACTTCCTCCACAGTGGAGCGCTCCCCCAGGATCAGGCTCAGGGCATCAACTATAATAGATTTGCCCGCTCCGGTCTCTCCCGTAATGATATTCAGGCCGGGACCGAATTCCAGCTCGACCTCGTCTATGAGGGCATAATTCTTTATTGAAAGACTCTTCAGCATTCTCCAACGCTCGATGAAAAGACCAACCGGACAGTCTTTGCTGACAAATATAACATCGCAGGGTCCGTCGGCACTTTCTGTCGCCTTTCTCTACAACCGGTTTTCGGCATCGCTTTCTTCCAGAAGACTATTTGATATTAAAATACTTAGCTTCCGGATGATGGACAACTACGCTGGTCGTACTCTGTTCCGGGACCAGTTGAAACTCTTCTGTCAGTGAAATGCCGATTCGTTCGGGACGCAGAATCTCAAATAATTTCACCTGATCTTCCAGGTTCGGGCAGGCCGGGTAGCCGAATGAAAACCTGGCACCCTGATATTTCTGTGAAAACAGTCTCCTTACCTCTTTCGCATCGCTCCCGTCGATTCCAAGCTCGGTTCTTACGATCTTGTGCCAGTACTCGGCCAGCGCCTCGGCGCTCTCGACACTCAGACCATGCAGAAAAAGATAGTCCCTATAATTCGCATCTTCAAACAGCCGCTTGGTGTATTCACTGATCTTGGACCCGATGGTCACGGCCTGCATTTCGATTACGTCGTATAATCCGGAGTCTTTCGATTTGAAGAAGTCTGAAATGCACAGGAACCTGTCATCTGTCTGGCGCGGGAATGTAAATCTTACCCATTCCTTCAACCGGCCATCGAGCGGCTGGCCGGGCTTCAATGTTTCCCACTTCGATTGCAGATCAGGCTCCCCGACGGGACTATAAACGATGAGGTCTTCTCCATCGGACTGACACGGATAATATCCGTAGATGACCCTCGGCGCGAGAAGCGCTTCTCTCTTCACCCTCAGTTTTACCTCGTCGAGAATAGGGTAAACGTCTTTCTCCAGCATCCGGTTGTACTCCTCGTCGTCCCATCCCCTCTTAGAAAACTGCCATTGCCCGCGGATGAGAGCAACCTCGTTGAGATACTCCCATATTTTTTCGACCTTCATATCGGAGACCATGGTACTCCCGTAGAACGGAACCCGCGGTACCGCTATCTCCTCGGACACTTTGCTGCGGAGATGAAAGCCAGCATTGGCATGACCCGCCGGTTTGCCGGAAGGGGATAATTTATTCTCTCGTTCGCCTGTTTCTTCGATTGAAGCAGAAGCCATTGCTACCTCTTTTGTGGTTTGAGTATTGATCTTTCCGGACTTTATGTCCTCCATAAAATGCAGACCGTCAAATGCGTCGTTGGCGTAGGACAAATAGCCGGAGTAGACCTTCCTCAAATCTTGCTCTACATACCTGCGTGTCAACGCGGCGCCTCCAAGAACGACCGGGATCCTCAATCCCCGCTGGTTCATCTGTTCGAGATTCTCCATCATTACAACGGTGGATTTAACCAGCAAACCGCTCATCCCGACCGCATCAGCTTTGTTCGTTTCTGAAGCCTCAATTATCCGCTCTAACGGTACTTTGATACCGAGGTTAACGACCTTGTAACCGTTGTTCGTGAGTATAATATCGACGAGATTCTTCCCGATATCATGCACGTCGCCCTTCACGGTCGCGAGTACGATCAGACCTTTCTCCATCCCTTCTATGCGTTCCATGAAAGGCTCGAGGAACCTGACGGCAGCCTTCATCGTCTCTGCCGACTGCAGGACGAAGGGAAGCTGCATCTGTCCGCTGCCGAAGAGGTCGCCGACGACCTTCATCCCTTCCAGCAAAATCTCATTTATAATCCGGAGTGGAGAGTATTTCTCCATCGCTTTCTTGAGGTCATCGTCAATTCCGATCTTGTCTCCGTCGACTATGCGCCTCTTGAGCTTTTCCTCGAGGCTCAACGTCTCGTCGCTTCGTCGTTCTTTCGTCTCCACTCCGGCAGAAGTATAGTACTTCATCAACTCAACAAGCGGGTCATATGTGCACTTGGATTCCGACATATTCATCTCATTTCTTCCGTATCCTGCAAATAATCCTCTTTTGATTCCGGAGTTGGCGATTCACCACACCATGCCTTTACCGGCAGAATGATATCGACTGACATGGCGGGAAGAACTCGTTTAGAAGAAGTTTCGCTCCCTCAGCCTGCCTGCGCCTGTGCACTCTCGAACTTTCTCTCGTCGAATATCACTTCCCTGCAGAGCTCCCTGCCACGTGCATCTACCTTGTAAAGCGGCATGATTCTCTGAGCGTTCACAATAGCCAAGTCGAGACCGTCCTGCATCGCGTAATGCAAAAACACGGAATTCAGGACGTGCCTTGCATGCACGTTAAGACCGAAAGATATGTTCGAAACGCCGAGCAGCGTGTAGGATTTCGGGAATTCTCTCTTTATCATCTTGATCGCCTCAATAGTCTCGATTCCCGCCTTGCGGAATTCTTCATCCCCCGACCCGAGAGTGAAGGTGAGCGTATCGAATATCAGATCCTCCTCCCTCATACCGTACTTGTCTATCGCGAGATCATGAATCCTTTTGGCAACTTCAAACTTCTTGTCGCGCGTCTTTGCCATGCCGGACTCATCTATCGTCAGTGCGATTACCGCAGCTCCGTATTTCTTGCACAACGGCAGGGCTCTGCGCATCCTTTCCTCGCCGTCCTCAAGGTTGATGGAATTTATGATCGCCCTGCCGGCATACATCTTCAATGCCTCTTCGATGACCTTGTATTCCGTGGAGTCGATCATGAGCGGAAGCGCCACCTGTGTGTTGAAGCGCTTCATGACTTCCCGCATGTCGCGAACCTCATCGCGGCCGACATAAGCGACGCACAAGTCGAGTATGTGGGCACCCTCCTTCATCTGTTCCTTTGCCAGCTGGACCATCCCGTCATATTCTTCTGCCAGGAGAAGCTCCTTGAATTTCTTGGAGCCGTTCGCATTGCATCTTTCACCGACGATGACCGGCGGCGGATCGACATGGAGGGCGACGTTCGAGTAAATCGATGAAACGGATGGAGTGTACGAAACATCCCGCTCCTTCGGCTTTATTTGGGCGGATATTTTCACGAGCCTTGAGATATGGTCCGGTGTTGTTCCGCAGCAGCCGCCGATTATGCTGACTCCGAACTCTCTCACAAATCTGGTCATCCAGAATTCCAGTTCGTCCGGGCTGAGATGATAACATGCCTGCCCGCCGATATTTTCCGGCAACCCCGCATTCGGCATTACGAAAACCGGCTTCGGAGAGTTCTCACAGAGATACCTGATGTTCTCCTCCATCTCCTTCGGTCCCGTAGCGCAGTTCATTCCGAAGACGGTGACGATATCGTACGGCTCAATCGTAGTGAGAGCTGCTGCTATCTCGGTGCCCATCAGCATCGTCCCCATGGTCTCAATTGTTATCGATACGATAACCGCGATCCCTTTCCCCGTCTCCTCGATAAACTCGTGTATTGCCACCAATGCGGCTTTCATCTGCAGAAGATCCTGACACGTCTCGACAATGAGCAGGTCTGCACCGCCGTCGACCAGTCCCTTCACCTGCACTTTGTAGGAATCCTTCATGTCGTCAAACCCGATGTGACCCAGAGAAGGAAGTTTCGTGGTCGGCCCCATTGAACCGGCAACATATCTCGTCCGATCGGGAGACGCGTATTCATCTGCCGTTTTACGGGCAATCTCTGCTGCACGCCTGTTGATTTCGTACGACCTCTCCGCCAGACCATATTCGGCAAGGACGATGGATGCACCGCCGAACGAATTAGTCTCGATTACATCGACCCCGACGTCGAGAAAACCGCGATGCACTTTTTCGGGAGCTTCCGGTTTGGAGATATTGAGATATTCGTTGCAGCCTGCGAGGTGTTCGCCTCCAAAATCCGCCGCACTGAGATTTTGTGTTTGGAGACTCGTTCCCGTCGCACCGTCGAACACAAGGACCCTATTCCTGAGAATCTCGAGAAGTTCTTTACCTGTCATCACTCTCTGTTTTAGAATAATTTAGCTGTGATGACGGCTAAATTCAACCGAATGCGGCGAATTCGGGCGCCTGCCCGGAGAACTGCTCAGTTCTCTGCGGACAACACTCTCATCTCCACGAGTTCTTGTTTTAGCGTAGAAACGATCCGTTTTGTCAGCTCAACATTACGCGGATTAACGTGGCGCGCGTCCAGCCATATCAGCTTCTTGGGCTGCCTAGCTTTCTCAAACAGCCTTCTTGTGTATTCTCCCGGTATTTGTTCATCCTCTGTTCCGTTGATCATGACAAGAGGGATCGGATGGATCCTGTCCACATACCGAAGCGGCTCGAGAGGCTGCAGAAGTATGCCTCCCAGGATGCCCACGAGTTCACTTGTCACGGGCCCTTTATAACGGCGGACGTTGTGCCTGATCAGGCCATGCAGGTCGCCTCCTCCAAATACCATCGCCACCACGGATGCCCGCCCGTCATACGCGGCTACACACGAAACAAACGGAGCCCCAAAGCTATAGCCGAGGAGCACCAGTTTTGTAGTGTCTACATCGGGACGCTGCCAGAGATAATCCGTAACGAGCATGACGGACGGCACCATACTCAATGCCGCCCGTCGCATTTCGGGTATGTCTCTCAAGAACTCCCACATCGAATAAGATTCCCGCGGGGCATATGGGTAATCCGGTGCGACGATGATTACGTTGCGGATGTCCAGTGCGTAATCGATGGCGTGCTTTCCTGTGGCCTTCCCTCCCAGGAGAATCACGACAGGATAACGATCCGTTTTCGTCTGTCCGGCTGGAATAAGCAATCCACATTCGACTTTCAGACCGCGATCAGATTCAAGAGACAGCCACTCGTGTCTGAAAACGCTGTCGGCACGAACAGGCGCAATCTTTGACTCCACGAGGCGCCCCTTAGCGCCTGCAAAATAGCTGCCGTAGTCACGCTCAGCAAGATAAACACCGCACAGAATTACAATCAGCCCGATTGCTGCTATCGCCCAGACGAGCCATTTTATGATCTTCAACATGCCCTCACCCTCGCTCTTCATCGAAATATCGGAAGCATGCTCCGACCGATCAATATACACTAAGCTCGGCTCTTCCCCCGATTCAGTCTCACGAAATCCGTCCGTGTGTTGTTCGCGTTTGCAACACCTGCCCGATTAAATCGATTCAGGAATCAGACTTCGTATCGAGTAGGGTCCGCGATCCCCGCCAGCCGAAACGCTTCCCTCCGTTCGACGCACGTCCCGCATTTCCCGCAGTGACGCTCGCCGCCTTTGTAACATGAATAGGTGACGCCGAATGGAACTTTCAACTCGTCGCCGAGGAGCACGATATCCTTCTTGTGCATCCCGATGAAGGGATCTTTGATTTGTACGTTCATGTACGTGCCTGCCCGAGCGGCAGCCGACATTGCTTTCAGGAAATCCGGACGACAATCCGGGTAAACCGCATGGTCACCCGCGTGAGCAGCGTACAGGACAGTTCCGGCCCCGACAGACTCGGCGAGGCCTACCGCAATCGACAGCATAATTCCATTCCGGAATGGTACGACGGTGCTTCTCATCGACTCGTCTTCATAGTGTCCTTCCGGAATGCTGCCACCGCTTCTAAGCAGGTCGGATTTGAAAAGGTCGTTGATGAAAGGGAGCTTAATGAAGGTATGTCTGACATTCGTGAGTCCTGCGAGTTCAGTAGCGGCAGCTTGTTCTTTCTCGTTATGTTTCGAGCCATAGTCAAACGTGATTGCACTTACATCGTAGCGCTTCACCGCCCAGAATAAGAGTGTTGCCGAGTCCAACCCGCCGGATAATGTGACAACTGCCCGTTCCATGACTCCTCTTATTAGTTATACCTGGAAAAGTTAGTGAAGAAGGATCAGAGAGACAACCGCTCCGGCCGAACGGCCTTCCGTGTACCACACCCCATTCTGACGGAGAGCCAATTTTAATGCCGTTCGGAGAAATCATTCACCGGCAAGTGCCCGACTTCTGACGTCAGTGAACTCCCTTGCCGTTAAGGTAGGGACCATAATTCTTGTCGGTGCCGATGATGTGTTCACTGAGCCAGTTCTTGAGAAACTGCATAACTTCAATCGTCAGACCGGCGGCACCGGAAGAGTACCTTGATCTCAGGATCTCCACTTCTTTGACCATATCTTCATGCAGTTTCTTGTGACCCGCGAATAACGGATATCCGTTCGACTTCATCAGCTTCTCTTCCGAAGCGAAGTGCACCTTTGTATATTCGACAAGTTCGTCGAGAACGTTGCCGACGGCATCCCTCCCCTTGCCCGCCTTCATGGCACCATGAAGTTCGTTGAGTATGTTTATCCATTTCTTGTGCTGATCGTCGATCGCCCGGATATTGACGCTGAGTTTTTCGTTCCACTCAATCAATGGCATAATTGCACTCCTTGTTCTGGAAAGACCCGCATTGAAGCCATGTCTTCAATTGATTTCACAAAGATAAGCAATGCCAATTGTAAATTCCCAACGGTTTTCGTCGGAAAGGCCTATCCGCGATCCGGATTGTTCTCGGAAAATCCATGGCAGCCCGGAGCGATTTCCCAGACACCAGTGGCTCTTTTTGTTCCGGCTTTCTTTTATCCTTGACATTCCATTCTCCATGCCTTATCATTAATAGAAATAGTTCCTATTATTACAACAAAAAGGAGGAAGATAAAATGGCAAAACCACTCAAAGAGTCAAAGACCTACAGCAATCTGAAAGAGGGTTTCGCGGGAGAGTCCCAGGCTAATCGGCGTTATCTGTATTTCGCCCGCCATGCTGACATCGAGGGATATCCGGATGTCGCGGGTGTTTTCCGCGATACCGCCGAAGGCGAGACCGGTCATGCGTTCGGACATTTCGACTTCCTGAAAGAGGTCGGAGACCCCGTTACCAATGTTCCGGTCGGCGACACGAAGATGAATCTCAATTCCGCGGTCACAGGCGAAACGTACGAGTACACGGAAATGTACCCCGGCTTCGCAAAGACCGCCAGGGAAGAAGGCTTCGAGGAGATCGCGACCTGGTTCGAAACTCTCGCCCGCGCCGAAAAATCACACGCAGGCAGATTTCAAAAGGCTCTCGACACTCTCGGAAAGTAAACAAGGCGGCTGGAACTGCGACCCACCATAGAAGTGAGTCGCAGTTCCCCGCTCAATGGAGAAACGAAATGGCATTCGATTTCAACGCTGCAGATTTCTACGACACTCAATCGTACGCAAAAGAGACGGCCCGCATATTCGACATTTGCAACGGCTGCAGGCTTTGCTTCAACCTGTGTCCCTCTTTCGATGTCCTGTTCAAACGCATCGACGAACTCGATGGAGATATGGACAAGTTGACGGACAAAGACACGAAGAAGGTCGTCGATCTCTGCTACGACTGCAAGCTCTGCTTCCCGAAATGCCCGTACACGCCTCCTCATCAATATATGCTCGACTTCCCTCGCCACATGCTGCGGGGAAAAGCCATCGAGGCAAAGAAGCACGGCGTAACTCTTCAGGATAAGATGCTCAGCAATACGGATTTGCTCGGCACAGTCTCCACGAAAGCGGCCCCGATTGTAAACTGGTCGATGGAGATTAAGCCGTTCAGGATTCTGATGGAGAAGACGATCGGAATACACAGGGAACGGAACCTCCCGAAGTACTCAAGTCAGACGTTCCACGCGTGGTATGAGAAGCATAAGAGGTCGGATGCGAGGATCAGCCCGCCGGATGTCGAGAGGACCGGACATTCGACAGATGAGAAGCCGAAGGTCGTCTTTTTCCACACCTGCTCCGTCAACTACAACGATGTGGATACAGGCAAGGCGGCAATCCAGGTTCTCGAGAAGAACGGCGTGCACGTCGAGGTACCTCCGCAGAAATGCTGCGGCATGCCCTATCTTGACGGAGGAGATGTCGACAACGCGAAGAAGCACGCGGCGTACAACCTCAGCCAGCTTGCGGAGTACGTTAAGAAGGGGTACGATGTCGTGTCGCCGGGACCCAGCTGCAGTTACCTCATGAAACAGGAATATCCGATGCTGTCGAAGGATCCTGACGCAAAGCTGGTGGCGTCTCATACTTTCGACCTGATGGAATACCTTGCGAAGCTGAACAAAGAGAGAAAATTGTCCACGGACTTCAAAGAATCGCAGGGTAATATCACGTACCACCTGCCGTGCCACCTGAAGGCGCAGAACATAGGTTTCAAGTCACGGGACGTGCTGCAATTAATACCGGAGACCAATGTGGAAGTCGTCGCAAAGTGTTCCGGGCATGACGGCACATGGAGTCTCAAGAAGGAGAACTTCAAGATGTCGCTCGAGGTCGGTAAACCGTTATTCGACAAGTTCACGGACGGCGCGGCGGCGGCAAGCGATTGCCCGCTGGCACAGCTCCAGATCGAGAAGGGATCCGGCACAAAGCCCAGGCACCCAATCCAGATTCTTCGGGATGCATACGGCCTGGAACAAGACCCGAAGGAATAATTGGAAGGAGAAACGATAAAAAGTGAAACAAATAGAATTCGGCGAACTATGGAATATCATAGATTACGAAAAGATCAGGAACGATTTCAGGAAGAAGATCATCCGGATGAAGAACAGCCGACGGCTGAAAGTCGGGGAGCTGGTCACGCTGACGTTTGAGAACAGATATACCGTGACGTTCCAGATTGAAGAGATGATGCGCGCCGAGCGGATCGTCGACGATGAGAAGATAAAGGCCGAAGTTGAGACCTATAATGAGCTGATTCCGGGAGATAACGAGCTCAGCGCGACCCTTTTCGTCGAGGTTGACGAACAGACTAAGATCAGGCCTGTCCTCGATTCACTCGTCGGCATGAACAAGGATTCAGTTTACATGAAAATCGGCGACAGAATGATACCGGCCGTTTTCGAGGAAGGTCACGCCACCGATGAAAGGATCAGCGCAGTCCAATATGTCAGGTTCAAGTTTGGCTCGGACGAGACGAAAGCGTTCGCGGATCCTTCCGTGCCTATTCAAATAGAGATCAGGCACAGGAATTACAACGCCGCGGCTGCCATGCCGGAGGAAATGAGAAGCGCTTTATACTTCGACCTGACTCAGGGCAACTCGGCAAACGTATGGGATTGAGTCCGATTTTTCAAATAGAGGTTAACTGACATGCTCAACGACACACACCAAAGGAAGCGAAGCAAGCAGCGCGATAAGGTGCTTGGCGTAGTCCGCTCGACTAAATCGCATCCGACTGCAGACTGGGTATTTCACGAGGTCCGAAAAGAGATGCCGAACATCAGCCTCGCGACCGTATACAGAAACCTCAACCTTCTCGCAGAATCAGGCGAGATAAACGAAGTGCTCTGCGACGGCCAGTTGAGGTTCGACGCGAACAAGGACGAGCATTTTCATTTTATCTGCAGATCGTGCAAAGGAATTTTCGATATAGATGAAACTCGCGTAGCGTCGCCCGACTTCAAACTCCCGCGCGGATACGTCGTCCAGGATGTGCGGATGGACTTCTACGGCATTTGCCCGTCCTGTCAGACGAAACAATAGCGCGTCCTCATCCCGGCAACCCTGCTTAGCTGGATTTCATAATTGATGTTCAGGCTGTGGTTCCAATTATCCTGCGATGGGTACTCATTGTAACTGGATACGCCTCCATAGTACGACATGTCGAGCGATGAGTAATCCCAGCCGATGTAATTGTCGATCCCGAGACTGGCTTCAAGATAGTCGCCGGGTACTTCAGAATAATTCCCGAACACGTTCGAATCATGGAAGTAACCCAGTTGCAGCTACGAAGTAAACTGTCCCATCGAAGATGAGGCGGAGAGAAGGATTATCGCCGCAATTGCCCTATTTATCGGGGCGTGTCCCCCGTTGAATCTTCCAATTTGAACCGTACAGTCTTTGCCCATGTGCGTTTCTCCCGCTTGATATAATCAAGGTATATTGCCCTCCCGACAACGTATATCCAAAACTGGCAGTACGTGAAGTACATCAGGAACACGAGCAGGAAGTTCCTGAATGTATCCATCCCCTCGTATGACAGGACCAGTATGATCTCGAAAATAAATAGCACGACCGCGAGTATCCACACCGTAGTATACGGACCGGGAAGCGGGATTGCCACGAGATGGGTCACACTCAGTATGAAGATCAGATCGCTGACTCCGATGGCAAAGAGGAAGATATAATACAACAGAAGGAGGTACAGGACTTCGAACGCGAGAAATTTGTTCTGGAACTGAGGAATCTCTTTAAAGAATTTGCCCACGACATAGTTGTTGCCCCGCACCCACCTCGTCCTCTGCTTGGCCCAGACGGAAATTGTCTCCGGCTCCTGTTCCAGCGTCACGGCGAACGGGATATACTTGATCTTATAGCCCCTCATGTAAACTCTAATGCTCAGCTCCGAGTCCTCGGTTATCGCATCTTCGTCCCATCCGTTCAAATCATCGAGCAGATGCTTCCAGATGACGAAGTTCGTTCCCGGCAGAGTGGCCACTTTGAACATCGCCCACCTTCCCGCCTGAAGTATGGCCTGGAAACTCATCGTCTCGATGCTGACGAAACGAGTGAGCCATGTCCGGTCTTTGTTTATGGTCCTGAAATTTCCGAGGACTGCTCCGAGATCCGGATGCAGGAGAAGTTCGGCCACCAGATATTTCAACGCGTCGGGAAGAGGCTGATTGTCGGCATCGTAGACCGCGATTACTTCGGCGTCTGTCTGCTTCAATCCGAGGTTCAGCGCGCGCGACTTCCCTCTTCCTCCTTCGCCCTTCGGCACGTTGTAACACCGGACTCTCGAATCACGCTCCGATATGCTCTCGACAATTTCCCCTGTCTTATCCGACGAGCCGTCGTTTATCACGAGTATCTCGAGCTTATCATGTGGGTACTCAAGCTTGACCATGGCTTCGAGCGTTCTCTGTATTACCGTCTCCTCGTTGTGAGCCGGAATCAGAATGCAGACGCGTGGACTTTCAAAATGCGTCATATTGTCTATGGTCTTCTTCTCTTTCGCGGAGTTCCAGTTATGGAAGAATCCTGCCGTGGTGAGGACAAGCTGGTACGCAATCATGAACCATATGAAAATCACAGAAAGGACGAACAGTCCACCCAGGAGGGTCGTGAAGAAATCATACATGTGCGACGGCCCTTCTTCTCAACTTGACTACGAAATACAGAATGATGAGCAAACCGCCGGCAATCGAGCCGAATATCGCAATGACCGCAGATGACCATAAGCTTGTCATATCGATTCCGTAAGAGACTGTGCTCTCCAGGATGACGAGCGCCTTGTGCTGGCCCGGTGGCAATACGATGCCGTAATGCTGCTCTTCCCGTGCAACAGAGAAGCTAATCTCGTGATCGTCGATGAAGACAGCGTATGGAGGCTTTCCGAATGACACGACGCAACGAGTCGGAGAATCGTAAGTGAACTCCACTCCCCGTTGAAATGTGCGCTGGTTGAGGATGTTGCAGGAGGCTGCCTCGATATGCGCCTCCATCATTCCACTCTGAAATGGATTCACGTCTGTTTTCACGATCTTGACGAGGTGTTCCCCCGCAGAGACGGCAAATGAACCGGGCCTGAACGGGTAAACGATTCTGTTGTCTACCGATATTTCCTTAATATCGTTACCGAACTTCAACGCGGTCGAATAAGGAGCGTTCACCCTGTATCCACCCTCTACGACTTCAAAATCCGCCTGCGGTGTCATAGCGTAAGGAAATTCCGCAATATCCTGCGGCAACGCCGTTGCTTCAGAATAGATTGTCATTCGGGGTGCCGCTTGAGCCGCGGAGTTGACCATCAGATAACTTTCTATGCCGGTCGGAATCAGCGTCGGGAAGATACCGCCATAGTTCGGCTGACGGAAGGAAAGAATGTTCAAATCGATCATGAGGTCGGAAGAGTCAGGTCCCAACAGGGTCCTGTAGGTCCTTCCTATTGCGAGGTACCTTCTAGGGTCGGTATTCCAACTCGCTTCCGGATCTTCCACTTGAAGTGCAAAGTCATACTTGCTCCGCAACCTGACGATCTGGTCGATATCGACTCCGATCGACGCCCGCAGACCCGGATTCGTTTTCTGGTCAAGAACTGTCAGTATAATTTGCGCACCGGGTTTGCTTTCAAAAGCGTCGGTCGCCAACGACAGGAAATGCGCGGTCAGGTTCGTAATGAGGGACACGCGGAAGTCTACAAAATCCTTCCAACTCTGCGGCGAGTTTTTAAAGTAATACTGGGAATTCTGTTGAAACAGATGAACGGGATCGAACCCGTATTTCTTTCGGAAGAGGATTCGCGCGCTTTTATCGAACGGCGTCAGGGCAGTAGGGTCGGCGGGCGCTCCCTCGCCGCCGAAATAGATTTCGGCAATGTCCGCTCCGTCCCAGTCATGCGATGTCAGGAATTTATGTGTCCAGTCCGAAGCCGCGTTCAGACAAGCCGTGTCGGTCAGGGCAACCGGATATCGCCAGTCTTCCCGAACATCCTCGCCCTTGTAGTTTTTCTCATGCCATTGCGGATGATCGTCATAGAATTTCTTACTGATCTGCGGCGGTTCGAGCCAGGCGTAGACCATAATCCCGTACGCGTGACAGAGTCTTATCAGTCTATCATAGTCGTATGTGTAGTTCTTATATTCGTGCCAGCCCGCAACATGGATCACACGGATTCCCTTGTCTGCCCATTCCTTCACAAGGGCCTCGATGCTGGTGTTTCTGTGAAGTCCGGGATCGAAATACATTTCCAGATTGTCCCGCCGCAGAGTCGGATACAGCTCCAGATAGGCTTTTATCCATTCAATCAAGTAAGGGAAACGAGTGTAACCACCGTCACTGACCGGGTCGAACCTGGCACTTATGCAAATGAATCTCCCCTTACCGTATTTTCTTGCAATGGCTACAGGGGCGTCGTTCACATCGTTCCTGCAGATGATTTTGTCATCTTCGTTCACATCGATTCTGTGAACCGTCTCGAACGAGCTCCAGATCAACAGTTCTTCCGGAAAGAGCCTGTCTCTTACCTTCTCGACTCTCATGACATTCGGGCTGAACTTGACGCCCAGGTCTTCGGCAACCGGATTCTTGGAGTCCGTAATCAGCCTTCCTCCGTCGGATACGAACTCCTGAAGGACTTCGTATAACGAGTCAGGCAGGTTTTGTGCACTGCTGTATGGCACGACGATGAGATTGTACTTGTTCAGCGAGCTGAGACTGTCAACCGAAAGAATGTCCGTAGGAATTCCAACGCTTCTCAGTGCCGTATAAAAAGATTCCTCGTCCGACTTCGCGCCTCCCGTCGCGGTCGAATCCCACAAAACGGCCGCTACGGCAGGCGTTACGGTCTCTTTCTTTGGGAACAGCCCGTTCCAGAAATTCCTCATGCTGATCCCGACTTTATCTAAAAAAGTCAACTCTTTCTCGTGGTATTCAATCGGCTCAGCCGCATAAATCCATCCGGGCTTGAGATCCAGGTTTCGGGAAACCACGGCGGTTATTCGATGCGGCGTAATATCTTTCTTGACCCGTTCGGTCTTCTGGTTTAAATAGACCTCTTTCAGGTACTGGTCCTCTATCGAGACCTTAACTGATCCTTTGCCGGTCACAATCGCCCTGTCGGGAAGCGTAACGGAGTTGTTTCCGTCACGAAGGTTGATGTAAGTATATCCGAGTGACTTGACACCTTCGACAATTTCCTTCAGCAAATCTATAGGCATAAACGGATGGAAAAATGCAGTCGCATAGCCGTCACGCACGTATAGATTCGCCTTTGCCGCTTCCAGTATATCACGTACGGCTTGCTCTTCTTCCTGTCGGGAGCCGAGCGGGACATAGCCGAGATTCTCAGGAATGATCTTCTGGCCGTAGATATCGTGCCTGATGACATAAGGAAAGAACTGGCTGTAATTCAGATCGTTCAACATGATCCTCTGCTCAACGGCGGTCGAGAAGACCTTGGATATTGCGGCGTAATCCAATTCAGAAGCGCCGTAATGCGGAGTCTCCCACGCCACCGGGTATACACCGTTTCGCATGAGCTCCTCGACCCCGGTCTCGAGCTTCTGCTGGACATAAGCGGCGTTGTCGTTGGCTATAGGTTTGTTTGCAGCTCCGTCCCAGAACTCGTAATCATTATCCGTCACACCATGATACTGGTGTGTCACCCCGTGCATGACGATTGTAGCGCCATGCTCTTCCGCGTACCGGAGCGCATCCACCATGTCAGGCTTGTCGGAGAGCGAGATGCGGACGTTGTTCGACGGGTCGACGTAAAACGGGACCACTGCAATAAGGAATGGAACATGCTCGCCGTAGAGCAGGTCTGTTATCTTCCTGATGCTGTTTGGGTCTTCCGTAGGATCGACGTCCTCTATGCGAATAAGCGCGGCATGGAATTCCTTATGAGGTTGATTCAGAATCTCGTGCAGCTTCTCAGCGAAGAAGAGGTACCTGTCGGTTGGACCGACATAAGAAAAGGGAGAATCGCCAAACAGATAAAGATTTCCCGAATGAATGGCATACGGGGAAACGATATGATGAGGCGCTATGGCATCAGCCAGAACCTGTACTTTGCTTCGGTTGGTAATCGAAAGTATAGTCAGGTACTCATCGCCCTTCGTGAACCTGACATTCTTGTCCAGCGCGAGAACGGCATCATAGCCGGCGGTGGAGTCGTACCCTTCCGGCACGAACCCATACTTCTGTTCGAGGTTGTGCCTGGCGTTCAATGCGATGATGCCGGTGTTAAGCCAGACGAGTGTCCCCTTGAAATCGTACGCGTCATCTAGAAACCGTGCAGGCGGCTGACAGCTATTCGTAAAGCCGGTGAAGAAGATATAGTCATATTTACTGCATTCGCCTGCCCTGTAGTTATCCGCGGCTATCAGCGTCTTTTGCAGGTCGAAATGGCCGAGGAGTTCGTCCAACTGGAGTGCATCGCCTTTTGCAGGATTGAGCTCGCTGTCGGTCCCTTCATAGACGATCAGCACACGGGTGCCCTGCCCCTGCGCCGCGGCATTAGGGCCGGCGAGTACCTCACCGGCAGTTAGCACGGATATCACCAACAACAATTTTCTTATCATCGTAATGGCCATGTTAAGTAGTTAATCTATTAATTGAAGTGAGAAGAGCGTTCCGGGAAAGTGTAGCCGGACCCGTGATGCAGGATCATTTGCCAGCGGGCGCCTTTCTGTTCAAACACGTTGGAAGCGACAACCTTGAATTTCTGTGTGCCCTCTGTACTGACTGAAGTTATCTCTTCGATCAGAGATACTAATGCAATTGTATTGACGATATCTATCTGGACATTGTGGAGTTCAAACTTCATCATAGTGGGGTTGGAGAAGATTCCCTCCCAGCTCTGCCTGACTTCGCTCCACCCAATCAGCGTCTTCCAGCCGGGATGCGTGCAGCGCACGTAATCACCATTCGACCAGACTTCCTGCATCGAGCTGATGTCATAATCCTCAAAAGCCCTGTAAAAAGACCGATTTGCCCGCAATACCTCCTCCCGATCGCTTTCCATACAATCTTATCCTTTACCGTCCCAATTGTTATACTTCTCGTATGCATCGATGATGTCTTTTACAAGCTTGTGTCTGACGACATCGGTCTTTTCCAAATAGATGAAGCTGACACCGTCTACGCCATTAAGGACTTTTTGAATTTCCACCAGCCCGCTCAGACTCTTCTGCGGGAGATCTATCTGAGTTATGTCTCCCGTTATGATTGCTTTCGAGTTAACGCCGAGCCGTGTTAAGAACATTTTCATTTGCATCGCCGATGCATTCTGTGCCTCATCGAGGATTACAAAAGAATTGCTGAGAGTCCGGCCTCTCATGTATGCGAGCGGTGCAATCTCTATCATGTTCTTTTCGACATAGAGTTTGAGCTTGTCCTGGGGAAGCATGTCATCGAGTGCATCATAAAGAGGGCGAAGGTAGGGTATAACCTTTTCCTTCAAATCGCCGGGCAAGAAGCCGAGGCTCTCACCGGCTTCTACTGCCGGACGCGTAA
The DNA here is from genome assembly GCA_021825585.1 of Bacteroidota bacterium. Taxonomy (GTDB): domain Bacteria; phylum Bacteroidota; class Ignavibacteria; order Kryptoniales; family JAKASW01; genus JAKASW01. Next base: position 305,559 of record JAKAGT010000002.1, read on the forward strand.
GCACGATCTTCTGAACTTCCCGGTTTCTGAGAGCTGCAACTGCCATCGCAACAGCAAGGTACGTTTTTCCCGTTCCGGCGGGGCCGACGGCAAAGACAACGTCATTCTTTTCGACAGCTCTGACGAATTGGTGCTGCCCCGGTGTCTTAGGTTTTATAAGATCGTTCTTCGCGGAAAGCACGACCACGTCTTTTGAATCCGGGGCACCCGACTTGGAGCTTTCACCAGAGACTAACTCGACTACGGTAAGCACGTCATCGGTGTTCAACACTCCGGTCTTATCCAGGACGTACATCAGCTCCTTGAATACCTTCTCGACCCGCCTGGTCTCCTCCTCTTCCCCCTTGATGAGAATGCTGTCGCCGCGGACGACAATATTTGCATCAAACCTGTCTGAGATAATTTGGAGGTTTGAATCGTTGAGACCGAGCAGTGAGAGAGCATCGACGCCGGATATTCTTATGCGCTTTTCTACAACTTCCATGCTCTCAGGGAGGAATTTCGTTGGGGGGAAAACAAAAAGCGCTCCTTCCCGATTAAAACAGAGTTAGGAGCGCTTTCAAAAACTGACAGACTCTTCGTGTAGATCCTTACTTAGAAGGCTTAACTGTACCGGACGCAGCTGCACCCTGGCCCATCATGCGCGCCTTCCTTGCATAATAAGCTCTCGCTGCCGCCTTCTCTTCCCGATTAAGAGGTGCGTTCTCCGGTATCTTCAAAACTTCCTTCGGAAAGATTAAATCAGGATTCTTGATCTTGTCGCGATTTGCAACGTAGATCTTCGGCCATCTCCATGGATTGTCATAAATGGTCTTCTTCTTTGCGATGTTCCAGAGACAATCCCTATTTCTAGCCCAAGTACCTACGGTATACGTCATAGCCGATGAACACTTGGCAATTCTAGCCTTGAGCTGTGCATAATTGTTTTCCAGCGACTGCACCCTGTCATAAAATTCTGCCGCAAGGGCAAGCCTGCTCGCCTTGACGGAATCTATCTGCGGGCCAAGTGCTTCGACATCAGCACGGTGCGCACACAGATCCTGATCCGACATCTTCATATAATTGTCGACTTCATCGGACAAAGTCTTAAGTGTCTGATCAAATGCCTGCATACCGGCTTCGGTCGTCTGAAGCATATTCAGATAATTCTGCATTTCGGACTGATATTGCTGATCGAGACTGGCCAACTCGCTCTTCAGATTTGCAATATCCGTGTTGAGTTGATTCAAGACGTTCTTCAATGAATCGCGCTGAGCAGTATACATCGTAATCTGCTGCTGCCATTCATCGTATTTCATCTTTTCCTCTTGTGCAGAAGCCACAGAGGAAACCGCGAATACCATCGCGATCACTAGCAGTAGGGATAACTTCTTCATCTATGGCTCCTTCTCAGTTTGAAGTAGGACTGGCTTGGTTGTTTTCCTGCAATTTCTGCTGCAAGAACTGCTCATTACTCTTCAACTTATTGATTTGATCTTTCTTTTCTGCAACTTGCTTCTGCAGATCAGCCTTCTGTTGTTCGGCTGTCTTGATTTGTTGCTGGAGTGTTGCTACTTCGTTCTTTAGGTCAGCTAACTGCTGCATCTGACTTTTATTCGCATACTTAGTACATCCAGCAAGCAAGATTGACGCAACTATGAGGCTCAGGATTGCACCCGGCAATTTTCTCATTTTCTACCTCCTTTGCATATTTTCATCGGTTTAAGTTTAATGGAATCCGGCGTTTTTGTCAAGCATTTGCCATTAAAATTGTCTTAAAATTTTTTCACTTACGGTACGAATTCATCCTCCCATTTAGTAAATTTCATTCCTAAAACAGGAGAAGTGAATTGTCAAAAGTAAAAAAGGTGGTGCTCGCCTATTCTGGCGGATTGGACACCTCAATTATCATTCCATACCTTAAAGAGACTTATGATTGCCAGGTTATAGCTTTTGCCGCTAACATCGGACAAGGAAATGATGAGCTTGCCGGATTGGCACAAAAAGCGAAAAAGACCGGCGCCGATAAATTTTACCTGCTGGACCTCAGAAAAGAATTTGTTGAAGGTTTTCTGTTCAAAATCATAAAGGCCAATGCCGTATATGAGAGAAAATATCTTCTCGGTACATCCATCGCGAGACCGCTGATTGCAAAATATCAGGCTAAGATCGCAAAAGATGAAGGCGCGGACTCAGTTGCACATGGCTGCACCGGAAAGGGAAACGATCAGGTCAGGTTTGAGCTCACGTACAAAGTCTTTGCCCCGAATTTGAATGTCATAGCTCCGTGGAGAGAATGGACAATCCGCTCTCGCGAGGATGCAATCAGGTATGCCGAAGAACACAATGTTCCAATTAAGGCGACACTGAAGAAGATTTACAGCAGGGACGGAAACCTGTGGCACTTGAGTCACGAGGGAGGCGACCTCGAAGATCCATGGAACGAGCCGAAGGCGGACATGTTCATTAGAACGAAATCTCCCGAAAGCGCCCCAAACAGACCGACTTATGTGGAGATTGAATTTCAAAAAGGAATCCCCGTGGCCTTGAATGGCAAGAAGATGGATGGCCTCAGGCTTCTGGAAAGGCTCAACGAAATTGGGGCGTCAAACGCAATTGGAAGGACTGACCTTGTCGAGAACAGGCTCGTCGGGATGAAATCCAGAGGTGTGTATGAAACGCCGGGCGGTGAGATTCTATATGCTGCTCATAACGAGCTTGAACAAATTGTGCTGGACAAGGACACGCTTCATTATAAGGACATCGTCGCCCAAAGATATGCGGAGCTGGTTTACAATGGCCAATGGTATACGCCGCTGCGCGAAGCGATTGATGCGTTTATGGACACTACCCAGCGCTACGTTACCGGAACCGTGCGCCTCAAGCTATACAAGGGCAATGTAATTTCCGCCGGCAGGAAGAGTCCTCACTCGCTTTATCAGGAGAAGCTGGCCACTTTCTCGCAGGACGAAGTGTACGATCAGCGAAAAGCCGAGGGGTTCATAGATCTCTTTGGTCTTTCAATGAAAGTAAATTCTGAGGTTCATGGAAAGCCAAAAGAATGAATTTCGAAATCCGTGAGATAGGTCTCCCGGGAGCGCAAGAAAAGGCCGCGCGCGGGAAGGAGTTTCATCTATTCTATTCCACGTATCTCGGTGGTTTCACACGTGATCGTCTATTGATGAACGTCCCGATAGACGATCATATATTTCACCGGGGCGATGGAGTGTTCGACGATGCGCTATGCATCGGAGAAAATTACTATCTGCTGAACGAGCACATAGACCGCTTCTTCTTCTCGGCGAAAGCCATCAGGCTGACAATACCTTTTTCGAAAATCGAGTTCAAACGGCTTCTGACAAGACTCGGGATTCTTTCGGGCCAGAAGGATTTCCTGGCGAGATTCTTTCTCTCCAGGGGACACGGCAGCATGAGCGTTTTCCCCCACGAAGTCAATTCGCCGAACCTTTACGTCCTCATCGATACAATACCTCCGTTACCGGACCGTTACTATAAAGTCGGGATGACTGCCGTCACCAGCCCTTCGCCGCTGCGTCCACCTGTATCCCCGCAAGTGAAGACGGTAGATTACCTTTCCAACGCCCTTATGGAACTCTCGGCCCGCAGCAGCGGCGCCGATGCCGCAATAGGCGTCGACTCCAATGGCAACATCACAGAGGGTTCGAATAAGAACGTTGCAATCGTCGACAAAGACGGCGTTTTTCGATTCCCTTCGCTGGATAAAATCCTGCGCGGGACCACTCTCATGCGGGGAGTTGAACATGTGAAGGCGCTTGAGAAGAAAAAACTCGTCACCGGCGTACAAAGCGGAGATATTCCGGTCACTGAAGCGTATAATGCGAGGGAGATACTTCTTTTCAGCACTTCCCTCTTCGTCGCTCCTGTAGTTAAATATGACGGACAAGCTGTAGGCGACGGAAAGCCGGGAGTCATCTGGGAAAGCCTTTACCGGTTCTTCGAAAAGGATGTTAAACCAACCAGGAAGTCTTCTGTTCGTAGAGACAGAGGAGTCCTGACACCGCTGAGGTAATTCAAGCATGCCGAAACTCTGGGGAGGAAGATTCGCTAAGAATGCGTCGAAGCTGATGGAAGAGTTCAATGACTCCCTTCCCTTCGATAAGAGGCTGTGGAAAGAGGAGCTGCTGGCGAGCGACGCTTACTCGGTCGCACTCGGCAAAGCCGGAATCTTCTCGAGGACTGAACTGGCAAGAGTACGCAGGGCATTCAAGGAGATCGACAAGGAATTCAGCCAGGGCAAATTCAGATTCAAGCCTGCCGACGAGGACATACATACCGCAATCGAGCGCAGACTTGTGGAGAAGGTCGGCGAAACCGGCAAGAGGATTCATACCGGGAGGAGCCGCAACGAACAGGTGGCCACAGACGAACGGCTGTATCTTAAGAATGTAAATCAGGAAATCATGCTGCTTATTCGCGAATTGCAGAAATCAGTGGTTGATCTGGCCGCGAATACATCAGACGATATAATTCCCTCTTACACCCACATGCAGCAGGCCCAGCTCGTGAGGCTTGGCCACTACTTCATGTCGCTTTTCTTCATGCTCGAGACGGACCATAGCCGGCTCGACGATCTGTCGAAAAGGGTCGACATTCTTCCGCTCGGGTCGGGGGCTGTTGCAGGCTCGACCCTGCGGCTCGACCGGGACGTCCTCAAACGGGAGCTGGGATTTGCGGAGCTGTCGGCAAACAGTATCGCCGCCGTGAGCGACAGAGACTTCATGAATGAGTTTCTGTTTGCCGCCGCACAGACCCTCATCCATCTGAGCAGGTTTGCCGAGGACCTGATAGTCTGGAGCTCCACGGAATTCTCTTTCGTCGAGTTGGATGACATGTACTCGACGGGAAGCAGCATGATGCCGCAGAAGAAGAATCCGGATTCGCTCGAGCTCGTGAGAGGTAAAGTGTCGCGAACCATCGCGAACCTGACGGCACTCCTGACATTACAGAAAGGATTGCCGCTCACTTACTCAAAAGATCTTCAAGAAGACAAGGAACCGCTGTTCGATTCCGTCGACACTCTCTTTTCTACCTTGAGGGTTTTCACGGGAGTCATTTCGACACTCAAAATAAACCGGAAGAATCTTCTGCGAAATACGGATGATTCAATTTACGCGACAGATATCGCCGATTATCTGGTTGAGCAAGGAGTGCCATTTCGCGATGCGCACGGCATCGTGGGCAGGCTCGTCCTGACCGGGATCAAACAGGGGAGGCGGCTGAGGGATTTTGGCACTGATGAGCTGAAGGAAATATCACCGATTTTCAACGAAGGATACTACACGATTTTCGAGCCGGTCAGGTCGGTCGAGAGACACGACAACTACGGCGGAACGAGCCGCAAAGGCTTAAAGAAGCAGATAGAGCTTGCCGGAAAAATTCTTTCAAGATAAAATCAGGTCCCGGGCCCGCTCTGGACTATTGGAACGGAAATGAACACAGATTTTCTTAGAGACCTTAATCCGGCACAGCTCGAAGCCGTGAGAACAGTGGAAGGACCCGAGCTCGTCCTTGCGGGCGCAGGGAGCGGGAAAACTAAAGTCCTTACTTACCGGGTAGCTTATCTTGTATCGATAGGCGTACCCTTCAGCAATATTCTCTGTCTGACTTTCACGAACAAAGCCGCAAGTGAAATGCGGACGAGAATCAACAAGATGCTCGGCATCGAAGAGGACCCGCAGAAAAAATCCTACGGCTGGATAGGCACGTTCCACTCCCTCTTCGGGAGAATCCTGCGAATGGATGGCGGGAAGCTGGGCTACACCTCCAACTTCACAATTTATGACGAAGAGGATTCCCTCAAGGCCGTGAAATTGATCCTGCGGGAGCAGAATCTGTCCGAAGAAGTCTTTCCCCCGGCCGGAATCCGATGGCAGATCAGCAAGTTGAAAAACACCCTAGTGCTTCCGTCGCAGGCTGAACAATCCGCAAAGAGCCGGCTGGAACAGGTTACAGCACAGGCGTATGCTAAGTATGAGGAACGTCTCAAAATGAGCAATGCGATGGACTTCGACGACCTCCTCATCAAGCCGATCATGCTTCTGAATCGCGACCATTCAGTACTTGAGAAATACCAGAACAAGTTCCGATTCATACTTGTCGATGAATACCAGGATACCAACCGTGCACAGTACATGCTGCTCAAGCTTCTGGCAGAGCGACACAAGAACCTCTGCGTGGTGGGCGACGATGCACAAAGCATTTACTCGTGGCGGGGTGCCGAGTTGCAGAACATACTCGACTTTCAGAGCGATTACCCGAACTGCAAGGTCTACAGACTGGAGCAGAACTATCGGTCAACGGGAAAGATACTCCAGGCCGCAAACTCCGTCATAGTGCACAACAAACGGAAGCTTGACAAGGAGCTCTGGACGGAGAACCATGAAGGCGACATGCTGACCGTGCTTGAATGCGAAAGCGACAGGGACGAAGGGTATAAAATAGTCCAGAGAATCAGGGATGAGAGCATAAAGGACAAGCTGCAGCTGAAGGACTTCGTGGTTCTATTCAGGACCAATTATCAGTCGAGAGCGCTCGAAGAAGCCTTCAATCGCAGCGGCATACCGTATATTATCGTGGGCGGTGTCGCGTTCTACAAGAGGAGAGAAATAAAGGATATTCTCGGCTATCTGAAACTGATCCTGAACCCTAGCGACGACGAGTCTTTTCTGAGAGTGGTGAACTTCCCTGCCCGCGGGATAGGGGAAGTTACGATCGACTACCTGCGGAGCTACGCATCAAAGATGCAGGTCCCGCTGCTGAAAGTCCTCGATCAGATCGAAGGGATAGTGGAGATCCAGCCGCGTCAGCGGAATCAACTCAAACAGTTCGGAAATCTCATCGAGAAGTACGGCAGGCTTCAGAAGGATCTCTCGGTGAGCGAACTGACTCGCTCACTGACGGACGAGATACAGGTGCTCAGAAACCTCAAGGAGGAGGGAACCCAGGAAGCCCTTGGCAGGATGGAAAACATACAGGAGTTCCTCGCCGGAATTGCGGAGTTCCAGAATGAGAACCCGGAAGGCACTCTTCAAGACTTTCTCGCCGAGGTCTCTCTCGTAGCTGACGTCGACCGGTGGGACACGAGACGCAACTCGGTTACGCTTATGACCGTCCATGCCGCAAAGGGGCTCGAATTCCCCGTCGTCTTCGTCAGCGGACTCGAAGAAGGGCTGTTTCCGCTCTCCACGAAGGAGCAGGACGAACTCGAAGAGGAACGCCGGCTTTTCTATGTCGCCATTACCCGCGCAAAAAGGAAGGTCTACCTGTCCTATGCGAAACAGCGGTATCGGTTCGGAAAGTTGTCTTTCCAGGTTTCTTCCCGCTTTCTCTCGGAGATTGAATCGGGCTTGCTGGACCTGGAGCATCCCGGACGGCCATTCTCCCAGCGTACGTTCAGAGAGCGCACGAGCACTCCGGAATCACTCCTCCCCTCTCTCGAGATTGCGGGGCAAATCGATCAAGAAAAGCCGACGCAGGAGCAGAAGGAAAAGCAGGTTCTCCCGGCCGGACGACTGAAAATAGGGTCAATAGTCGAACATGAATTTTTCGGGGAAGGAAGAGTAATCGAACTCTCCGGCAGAGGAGAAAACGAGCGGGTTATCATCCTCTTCAGAGCCAACCAGAAGAAGCAGTTGATGGTACGATATGCAAACCTGCGCATAGTGAAGTAGACACGACACTCACAAGACGGTCAAGATGGTTGAAAGGCATGTTTCCACCGACTCTTCTTTATTCAACAAACTGACGGAGAATGGATGCGGAGACTTGCGAGATGAAACGATTATTTGTCCGGCCGAGTCACCGCACCAGGGGACTCGGGAGAGCGCTCGCCTTGCGTATAATCCGTGACGCGAGAGAGGCAGGGTATGTGAGAATACGCCTCGACACTCTAAGTTCGATGAATGAAGCAGTATCGCTCTACCGTTCGCTCGGGTTCAAAGAGATACCGCAATACCGACCGAATCCGATTGAAGGCGCACTCTTCATGGAATTACCCCGGACAACACAAGCCGAGCCAGGCTCAGCCTGAAATACCGGGGCCCGGGCCGGGAGCCGCTAGTGCCATTCCAGCTAATTTTACCAAACAACGTGCAGGTAAAATTACTGTTGGAATGAGCATCCCGCCCGCTTCTGGCGGGACCAAGTTAGTAAATGATAGTTGGATGGGCGCTAGCCTATCTCTCCGTTTGAACGAACCTGCACTTTCCTGACAAATTCCAGCTTCATCCCCAGGAATTTCTCGGCTATATCGTTGAACTTCTGCGGAAAATCGCTTACGTAGAACTCGAGAAGCGGTTTTGTTTTCTGCCGATTCAACAAGCCTCTTTGTGATAAAAGCTCCTGAACCGACTTTGCTGTCGCTTCCCCGGCGTCGATGAGTCTGACTTCCCCCTTCAATGCCCTTGAGATAGCACTGCGAAGCAAGGGATAGTGAGTGCAGCCGAGTATCATCACATCCACCTTGCCAATAAAGCTCGATAGGTATTCGTTCGCAATGAGATCGGTCGCGGGATGATCGAAGAGCCCCTCCTCAGCCAGCGGTACAAAGAGTGGACATGCTTGAGTCCGCACATGTACTCCGCTATCGGCCGCCCTCAATGCCGTCGTATACGCGCACGAATTTATCGTCGAAAGCGTTCCGATGACTCCGATTGTTTTCGATGCCGAGAGCTTGATCGCCTCATTCGCAGTGGGTTCAATTACTCCAATCGTCGGAACGGTCGCATGCGCACGAACTACATCCATTGCAACCGCCGACGCCGTGTTGCACGCAATCACGATAAGCTTAACGCCCTTTGAGAGGAGAAACTTCGCGTCCTGGACGGCGTATTCACGGACGACTTCCGCAGACTTATTTCCGTAGGGCACTCTTGCGGTATCGCCGAAGTACACGATGTTCTCGTGGGGAAGGATCTCGAGCAGCTGGCGCACAACGGTCAGCCCACCGATACCGGAATCGAAAACGCCGATGGGATTTTCAGGAAGGGTCACTTTAAGATGAGTTCAGACTCGATGGATTCTTGAATTATCCTCAGAATTTCTCCTCTCAACCTGTCCAGCTCCTCTTGAGATGGACGCGATCCGTCGCCCCTGCACACATAGAAGGTGTCTACAATGCCGTCGACGCGGGTAGCTATCTTCGCAAAATGAATGTTCATCGCTGCCGATGATACGGCCGATGTTACCTTGTAGAGGAACCCGAGCGAGTCGGGAGCAAATACCTCGAGCAGTGTTAGTCCGTGCGCGTCCGAGGTCTGCACGGCAACTTTGACATTAGGATTGACTTCGTTCTTAAGTCTCCTCTGCCATCTCATCTTGTGCTGTTCGAAGAGACGTTCGGGGTCAGTTTGTCCGCTGAGCATGCCCCTCAGATCGGACTCGATTTTCTTCGTTTGGCTCTCTGCGAGACAGTGTCTGGTAATGTTGTCGAACACCTTGAAACGGTCTATGATTATCCCGTCGTCGCGCGTGAAAATGTTTGCGTCGACAATATTCGCGTCATTAGCGCTGAGAGACGAACAAAACCTGGCAAGCTGGAACGGGGCGTCCTTTGCGATTACGGTTACATCGGTATAGCCTTCGTTCTGGCTGAAATGGACGTGCACTATGTCTATTCCCGACTCTATCGTCTCGATGTGGCGGACAATTTCCTGATCCTCAAAGACAATCGCATATAAATCGCTCTTGATGGATTCGAAGTGTTTCCTCACAGCTTCGGATTTCTCCGAGGGCATCCGGCTGATTATCGCCCGTTCCCTCTCTTCGCGCTGTTTCTCCTGCAGAGAAGCGATTCCCTTCTCGTCAAGCGCTTCATTGATTATGCGATAAGATTTGAGGTAAAGTTCACGGAGGAGTTGCGCCTTCCATTTCGTCCATACTGTCGGATTCACCGCACTCAGGTCGGCATACGTCAGGAGATAGAGCATCTTCAGCTGCTCTGCATTTGCAAAGATCCGCGTGAAGGCATACACAGTCTCCGGATCCCCGATGTTCCGCCGGAAGGCGATCTGCTCCATCTTCAAATGGTTCCGAACAAGGAAGCCGACATCTTCTATCAAGTCGTCGAATCCGATTCTCCCCAGCACCTTCTCGGCAACATCCACGCCCAGGACTTCGTGGCGCCCAATGGAAATTGGTTTGGCAATATCGTGAAACATAATTCCGAGGTACAGGGTGTCACGCCGGGCCACCGTGCCGAGCAACTCATCCAGGAACGCATCCTGCTCCCCGACGCTCTCCAGATTTTCTATGGCGGTGAGCGTGTGCTCGTCGGCGGTATAGTAATGGTAAACGTTGTGCTGGAAAAACCCGATCAGCTTTCCGAATTCCGGAAGATATCTGCCCAGTATGCCGAGCTCGTTCATCGACTTCAGTGTAAAAGCCACGTTCTTTTCGGAGAGCAAAATCGTCCTGAAGATGGAAGCGGCCTCCGTGGACTTCTGAAATTTCGGGTCGCTGAAGATGTCGAGTTCACGTGCCAGCGTCTCGTGGACGTTTTCGTCGAAATGGAGGCCTGTCTTCACCTTGTATTCGAATGCTCTGAAAAGCCTGACCGCGTCCCTGCCGACCTCTCTTCGAAACGCTATCTTGTCGCCTGCCCGCGCGTAGTCGTCGTCAAGATTTTTGATTTTCTTCTCCGACTTGGAAACATCGAGTGCGGCTCTCAATTTATCCGAAACGACCTGGTTCAGCCTGTAAATCTTTCTGGCATGCCTGAAATAATCACGCATGAAACTCTCGACGCCTTTCGAGTAGTCGGCACTGACGTATCCCATGTCCGTGGCGACCCTCTTCTGAATCTCAAAGTCCAGGAGGTCGTTAAGACTCGACGACTGGAAATGCAGGCTCTGTCTCGTTCTGAGGATGAACTCAAATGCATCGGCTGTGTGACGGAACTGAAGCTGGTTTATGATTCCCTCCTCAAAGAGGCGACGCAGGAACACCAGCACGGCAGCCTGATTCCCCGATAAATTTTCTTCGGGCAGAAAATCGAGGTACATCGATCTGTACATCCAGAGAAGGGCATGAATATCTCTGAGTCCCCCCGCGCTCTTCTTGACGTTCGGTTCGAGCATGGAGGTCGACTTACCGAATTTGCTGTGCCTGATTTTTATTCCGTCGAGTGTGGATACTACAAAACTACGATCGCGGTTGGTTTCGACGAATCCGCGAATCGCGGCGTCGAGCTTGGAGAAGAGCGCCCTGCTGCCCGCGACGTATCTGTATTCGAGCGTCGCGGCCCAACTATCGTGGTCGTTCTTGTATGTCCCGAGTACCTGGCCGACATTTCGCACGGAATGCCCGATGTTCAATCCCATATCCCACAGGAAATGCATTACGCGCTGTGCAAGGAAACTGGATTCAATTCCATTGCCGACGATAAACAAGACATCCACGTCGGACTGGGGACAGAGTTCCGCTCGCCCGTAACCGCCGACAGCTACCGCCGCGAGGTCATTCTGACTCTCTGTTTCCTCAACGGCCTTTCGAATAGCCTCATCGACAGCTCTGGTCAAGGCCATCGAAACTTCAGACCCTTTTCCGCCTGAATTATGCAGCTTCCGGGCCTCCTGGCGCTCCGTGCCGAGCTTCTCAATCGCTATTGCTATCTCTTCCCTCATGGTAACAAATATAATCAAGCGGTCGATTAAAACGGAATTTCAGGCAGAATTGATCAGGATACGAGAAGTCTGCCGTAGACCGGCGAGTCCCCTCGCACTAGGAGTCTGTCGGGGAACAAACATTTTTGTGTACAAAGTTTGTTGAGCCGTAATCATGATATTTTGTTAGTTTAGAGTTGGCGCATTTTTTGTCTCGCTAAGATCCGAAGAGATGATTCCTCCAT
>JAKAGT010000020.1 GCA_021825585.1 Bacteroidota bacterium
CGCCAACGTCGTAGCCTGGCCCGTAGGTTGGTATGCCGCGCATAAGTGGCTCCAGAGTTTTGCATACAGGATCGACTTAAGCCCATGGATTTTCTTGCTCGCTGCCGGTTTGGCTTTCGCGATCTCTCTACTCACGATTGCTTCCAGGACAATCAAAGCCGCGACAGCAAATCCTGTCGAGTCCTTACGTTATGAATAAAAATGACGAGATGCCGCACAGCGGCATTGAGAGCTTACGATATGAGTGAAAAGGAGGCAGGAGATGGTGTGGAACAATGGAATAATGGAATGGTGGAATTATGGAATAGTGGCTGCCTACCGAAGTGTTTTGTGCAAAGGTGGGGATTGTTGGAGTATTGGGATTGTGGCGAAGACAAGTGCCGTAGGCACGACATGTTTGTAGTATTAGAGAAAGATAATATGAAGCCCCGTAGGGGCGACATATGCTGGTCATTGAGAATTGGAGGAAAGGTATGCTGAAAAATTATTTGAAGACAGCGTTCAGAGTTCTTCGAAGAGCAAGAGTATATTCAGCGGTCAATATTGTCGGTCTGGCGCTCGGGTTGGCAACCGCTATCCTTATTGCCCTCTGGGTGCAAAATGAATTTAGCTACGACAGATATAACGTGAACGCCGATCGCATATATCGGGTTACTTCCCACTGGGTTTACGGAAACGGCGATTACACCATGCCGTGGACTGCCGGTCCTCTCGCAAACGCCTTAAGCCAACTGTCGCAAGTGAAGTGCGCCGCGCGTCTGAGCATGCCCGTAAACAATGTGGTGATGAAATATGGCGATGAGATGTTCAACATGAGCGACTTCTTCTACACTGATCCCGATTTCTTCAGGATGTTCACTTTCAAGATGCTTGAAGGGAATCCTCAAACGGCGCTCTCCGCTCCGTACTCTATCGTCTTGACAAAATCTGTTGCCGGCCGGCTATTCGGGAATGAGGAGCCGATTGGTAAGCTCGTCGATGTCAAAGCCGAAGATGTGAGCCATGATTTTCTCGTGACTGGTGTGGTCGAAGATATTCCTCAGAATTCCCAATTCCACCCGAAGTGCCTCGCATCGTACTCATCCGTCGAGAAACACGATCCCTATTTAGCAAGTTGGTACTCAGTCGGCCTGTATACGTATTTCATGCTTCACCGCAACTCAAGCGTACAGTCAGTGCAACATGAGCTGCCGCTTATCGTCAAACAGTACCTGGGAAAATGGGGAGAAGCACAAAAGTGGTCTCTTGGGCTGCAGAAGTTGACCGACATACATCTACATTCGCATCTCATCGGAGAAATCGAGCCTAACGGGAGCATTGAGAGTGTTTTCATCTTGAGCGTGATAGGATTCTTCATTCTCTTGGTCTCTGTAATCAATTTTATCTCCCTTTCGGTCGCGCGCTTCTCAGATCGAGCTAAGGAGGTGGCTGTGAGGAAAGTTGTCGGCGCAGGCCGGAAGGAAGTGATTGCACAATTCATCTCTGAGGGGATTGTCCTGACCTTCACTGCGGGTGTCCTTTCTATTTCACTGTGCGAGCTCTTGCTGCCATACTTCAATCAATTAACCGGGGAGGCGCTTTCACTTAGTCTTACCGACCTGGCGATTGCGGTTACGGCAGTTCTTGTACTTGGCGTGGTGGCGGGGATCTATCCTGCCTTGTTTCTCTCTTCATTCAGGCCGACTTCAATTTTCCGCAGGGACCCTTTGCTTAATCCATCCGGCGTGCCGCTGAGGAAAGGGTTGGTGGTGTTACAGTTTGCTATCGCCGTTGGGATCATTGCATCGACGATTGTTGCCGCAGAGCAGCTTCATTATGTGCAGAACAAAAATCTTGGATTCAACAAGAAGAACTTGGTTGTATTTTCCTCAGATCCTAAAGATTTGAAAGGCAGTTTCAGCGCGTTCCGGTCGGAGTTGGAGAGCGATCCTCAGATTGCCGGAGTCTGCGGGGCGCAATTCCTTCCCGCAGCGGAATCGAGGGCTGTCGGCCTGTTTAAGGACAAGCTGGACCCATCCAGGAGCGGCACATTCGAATTCATGAGTGTCGATCGTGGTTTCATTGAGACGATGGGAATGAAAATGGCCGAAGGCAAGACCTTTTCTGAAGTAACTCCCGAAGAATCTAAAGACGCCGTCATACTGAACCAGACTGCGGTTCGGGCTTTCAATATAAAGAATCCTTTGTCGCAGCAGTTCAACGGCGAAAGGATTATCGGGGTCGTCGGAGACTTCAATTTACATTCGCTTCGTGAAAAGGTGCCGCCGGTTGTTATCTCGTGCAATGCAGATTACGTCAATGAGGTTGCGGTCAGGGTGCGGAGCTCAAAGGATACTCGGAAAGTGATAAGCTTCGTAGAGGCTGAGTCGAAAAGATTCAATGGCGGGAGGCCGATGGAATATCAATCTTTCGGCGACCGACTGAAAGACATGTACGGCAGCGACTACAAGTTCGCGGACATGATCGGGTATTTCACGGGGCTTGCAATCTTCGTGGCGTGCCTCGGACTTTTCGGTGTATCGCTCTTTGCTGCGGAAAGAAGAGTGAAAGAGATTGGAATAAGAAAAGTCGTGGGAGCGTCATCGAGTAACATTGTCGGACTTCTCACGAAGGAGTTTGTAGTTTTATCGTTGATTTCTGCGGCCATATCGATGCCGGTTATGGTCTATATCATGGAAGATTGGCTTCGTAATTATGCTTATCATGTCAACTTCAATGTTTATTCCGCGGTTCTCACGCTTGTTGCCGCACTTGTGATTGTCTCCCTGACTGTTGGGTACCGGGCTGTCAGAACGGCGACGGCAAATCCGGTGGAGAGTTTACGATATGAATAAGTGGAGCAAGGAGACAGGAGGAAGGAGAAAGGATGAAACGGGGAAATGGAGGAAGGAAGAACGGAACAAGTCCGAAGGACCCCTTCGGGGGGAACAGGGAACGCGGATTCCGTTTTCCTTGTTCCGTGTTCCCATCAAAAAGGAGTGTACCATGCTACGTAATTACCTGAAGTCCACGTTCCGGAACCTGCGGCGATTCAAACTTTATTCGGTGATCAACATTGCAGGCTTGGCAGTAGGCATGGCGGTGTTCATTGTGATAATGCACTTTGTGCAATTCCAGATGAGCTTTGACGACTTCAACAAGAAGGCCGACAGGATTTACAGGGTCGTTTTCAAAGGACTGACTGCTGGTGGAAGCCAACAGGCGGCCATCACCCCCGAATTGTTGGCTCCGGCTCTCAAAGAGGAGTTCCCACAAATTGAGTCTGCGGTGAGAATTGAGAAGGACTATCCGGCACCACTCGTATCCTACGGAGCAAAGCGGTTCTACGAAGACAAGTTCCTTCTCGCTGATTCGACTTTTTTTAGAGTCTTCAATTTCAAGTTTCTCCAAGGCGACGGGCAAAACGCTCTCACGAGCTTGAACTCTGTGGTGATAACCCACTCCGTTGCTGAGAAGTACTTCGGGTTGGAAGATCCGATAGGAAAAATCATAACCGTCGACAATGGATTTCAGAAGAGGGAGCTGACCGTCACCGGAGTAATAGAGGATGTACCGCCCAACTCCTCCATTCAGTTCGACTTTCTCGCCTCATTAATGCCCAGTCGAGACACGTACTGGTTCATGATGAGGGCTTACACTTACATCCTTCTCAAGAAGGGATACTCAATTAAGGACTTGACTAAAGAATTCCCGGCATTCATAGACAAGTATGTCCACTCTCCTTTCCTGAAAGGGCCGGCTTCGAAGACGTATGTTCTCCAATTACAACCCCTCCTATCAATTCACTTGAACTCGGATTTTACTTCTGAATTGCAACCACCTGGTGACATCAGGTACGTGGAGATATTCTCCATAATCGGGTTACTCATACTTCTGATTGCGTGCGTGAATTATACAAATCTGTCTACTTCCCGATACCTTCGGAAAATTACCGAAATGGGAGTAAGGAAATCGATTGGTGCCGGGAGGCGAACGTTGATTCTCCAAATATTGGTTGAGTCCGTCGTCTTCTCCTTCATCTCGCTCCTGGTTTCGCTGGTCCTCGTCGAGCTCCTGTCGAGACTTCTAATTGGATACTTTCCTGGCATCCAGATGCCAGCTCTGACTTATGGAGATGATTACCTGCTATTTGCTTTTTTGTTCGTTCTCGCGGTCATTACGGGTATTCTGTCAGGTGGTTATCCTGCCTTTTACTTGTCGAGGCTCCAGCCAACGCAGATGTTGAGGAGATCAGTTAACCGACTGCCGGTCACTTTCAACATGAGGAGAATACTTATCGTCTTCCAGTTTGTGATCGCCACAGTTGCTGTGCTGGCAGTTATCGTTCTCTTCGATCAACTGCGTTTCATAGAAAACACGAGATTGGGATTCAACAAGGAAAATGTGATCGTCGTACATGACAACTCTTTCGCCTTGTCAAGGAACTATGATGCATTCAAGAATTCTCTGCTTGAGAGTCCTTACGTAGTGTCCGTCTCCTCTGGAGACGTGCCTGGTGTACCGGGAAGTCTACTTTATCCTATAAAACACGACGGAGAACTTGTCAGACTGCGAGTCGTAGATGCGGATTTTGATTATCTGAAAACACTCGGCGTCCGGATAGAAGAAGGCCGAGGCTTCACATCGCTGGTTGATACGTCGAGTGTTCTGATAAATGAAACCTGTGCCAGAGCACTAGGCCTGAAAAATCCAATTGGGGCTGACTTCGGAAAATACTCCAGCAAATACATGCCATTCGGCCGTGTAGTTGGCGTCGTGCGTGACTTTCACATCACCTCACTTCGCGAAACCATTCCACCTATTTTGATAAGACTCAAACCCGGCGAGCACGCGAACGTTATGATCAGAGTCAGGGCTAATAGTGTTCCACAGGCGCTGGCGGTGATCAAGGCGGATTGGAACACTTCTGTAAACAGCCGTCCAATCCAGTATTCCTTTCTTAGTGATGACCTGAATCAGCTTTACACCAGCGACCAGAAGCTCGCAGGTTTGTTTAGTATCTTCGCGTTCGTCGGCATCTTCATCGCTTGCCTCGGATTGTTCGGACTGTCTGCACTTGTGGCGGAGCAAAGGACAAAGGAAGTCGGGATTCGAAAGGCGCTTGGTGCCTCGGTTTCGAACATAGTCTCACTGCTGTCAAAAGAATTCTTATCGCTGGTTCTAATTTCAAATCTCTCTGCCTGGCCGATTGCCTACATTGCCTTGAACAGGTGGCTTCAAGGATTTGCATACAGAGTGAATCTTGGCGTTTGGCTTTTCGTATTAGCAGGAGTGATGGTTCTTGTAGTCTCAATGGCCACAGTCAGCCACCAAGCGATTAGAGCAGCTGTGGCAAACCCGGTTGAGTCTCTGAGATATGAGTAAATTTCATGAAGGGGAGAAACGGTTAATGGGAGAGAGGAACACGGATCAAGGAACAGGGAACATGCCTCCGTGCCGAAACTGTCTCGGCAAACACTTCGGCGTGCAGGCACGGATTCCGTTCTCCGTCCTGCGTGTTCCGTGCTCCTCCCGAAAAGGAGTGTACCATGCTTAAGAACAGTCTGACGATGGCATTAAGAAATATCACAAGAAACAAGCTTTACTGTTCCGTAAGCGTCCTCGGACTCGCGCTTGGCTTGGGGATCTGTCTTCTTGCACTGCGCTTCTTGCTGTATGAGCTGAGCTTCGACAACTTGCCGGATAAGAGTCGGATTTACGAGGTGGTGCTGGATCAGAGATTCGGCGGAGTAACAAATAAGTATGCGATCACGCCTCCGCACCTTGATAATGAGATGAAGAATTATTTCCCGGGTATCGAATCGGCAGCTACATTTAGGTTTATGGAAGAGTCCACACGCCAAAGTAGCGGCTTGGAAAGGACTTACTCTTTTGCCATAGCCGATTCAAATATCTTCGGAATATTAGACCTTCATCTTCTTCATGGGAATCCGCGGACTTGCCTGACAGACCCTCACTCAGTAGTTGTTACTGAACGGTTCGCAAAAGACTACTTCGGAAATGAGAATGTCTTCGGCAAAACAGTAAGGGTCTTCCAGTATAATGGTTGGCACGATTTCACCGTCACGGGTCTAATCAGGAATCTTCCCGGAAACTCCAGTATCTCATTTGCGGCTATCCTTTCCAGCGAAAGTGACCCGATGATGAAGAGCACTTATCAGTGGTCGAGCTGGCACACATTCGGAGTCTATTGCTTCTTGAAGCTGAGAAGTGCGGCTGATCTCAGACTATTGACCACCCAGTTTTCCGCATTCGTCAAATCGACCGGCGGAGACCCGGCAAGCACCGCGATGAAGCTCGTACCAATGAGTCACATCCATTTTATGACGGACATCCATACGGCATTCCACACTGTTGAATCGAAGTATTTATTTATCCTTTCAGGTATTGCATTGCTTATCCTTACCGTGTCGATATTCAATTTCATCGGCCTGAGCATCACTCTTCTCACGAGAAAGACAAAGGAAATCGGGATAAGGAAAGTGGCAGGTGCGTCTCATGGGAACATTATGGCCCAGTTCCTGGTCGAGAACGGTATGCTGGTAGTGATTTCACTCGTCGGCGCGATTTGTGTTTCGGAGCTGTTGCTTCCACTGTTCAACTCAATGCTGGACGTCC
Source organism: Bacteroidota bacterium (assembly GCA_021825585.1). Lineage (GTDB taxonomy): Bacteria > Bacteroidota > Ignavibacteria > Kryptoniales > JAKASW01 > JAKASW01. The sequence continues at coordinate 6,619 of JAKAGT010000020.1, forward strand.
AACTTAAAGCTGATTTTCTGCGTGGGGATATGGCTCTAATCGTGCTTCTTGGAGTCATCGCAGTTATCGATGTGGCCATCGGTTTCTTTTCAACTCACTTCTTTGCTTCACTGGATGCACAGTCACTGATTAGAGGACAGCTTATGAGATTGAATCCGAGACAGAACCTGAGAAAAGTTCTGATCGGCTTTCAATTCGCCATCGCCGCGTTTCTTATTTGCTGTACCGTGGTTGTTATCGATCAACTGAATTATATCGGACACAAGGATCTTGGGTTTGACAGGAACAATTTTCTCATAATTGATCGCTTTAGCAGCGGGAGTCGGATCGATGTGTTGAAGACAGAGCTTCGCAGGGATCCGTACATAACTGATGTTACGGAAGGCAGCGAATTTCCAACGTTGGGAACCGGAGGGACCATGTCCGGTGGTTATGACAATGGCAAGAAATCGGTCACGTTGAACATGATAAGCGTTGACGAGCATTTCATTTCGGCTCTCGGTATGCATTTAATCGAAGGACGAAACTTCAACCCTGAGTTCGCTCTGGATTCGAATCGCGTTACAGTTAATCCGAAATATTGGGCCGGAAGTTCGATCAATTTTCGGGTGTATGCAGGGGCGGTAATACTGAATCAAGAGGCATTGAAAGAACTGACTCTGGCGGGGGCAATTTCTTCCGACAGCGTTCATTTCGTCGGGAATAACTGGAAATTGATCGGGGTAGTCAAAGACTTCAACTATTCTTCACTACGAAATTCGGTTGAACCGTTGGTCCTTCAATTTGACAATTCTCCGTTTGATTATCTCGGCATAAAATATCAGCCGGGAAAAACACGAGAGGTCTTGAGCTACGTGCGCGAACTGTGGAAGAAGCTGAATCCCGATCGTGTGCTGCAGTATACCTTTCTCGATGACGATGTGGGAAAAATGTATGCGAGCGAAGACAGAACATTTGCCGCAACGTTGTCCGGCTCGGCCACAGCAATTCTCATTGCGCTCATGGGCGTCTTCGCACTTTCCTCTTTCCTCGTTGAGACAAAGACAAAAGAAATAGCGGTAAGAAAAACACTTGGGTCATCGATTTCAGGAATCATCCGCCTCGTCGCAAGCGATTTCTTGAAGCTCGTTGTGATTGCAAATGTAATAGCGTGGCCCGCGGCATATTTGATCATGCGGAACTGGTTGGAGAACTATGCATACAGGATCACGATAGACTTGTTTATCTTTCCAGTGATCGGAGCCGCGATGATGGTACTTGCGTTCGTGACAGTTCTCTCACGTGCGTCGAGTGCAGCGACGGCGAACCCGGTTGAGAGTTTACGATATGAGTAAACTCGAAATCCCGCAAAGCGGGATCGAGAGCCTCCGGTATGAATAAGCTTGCAAGGCGCATAGCGCAAAGCGCAGAAGGACTCGCGCCATGCCCCATGCACTTTGCGCTACCCGAAGAAATGAAAAGACTCAGCTATGCGAAACCATTACTCCTACGGTGTCACAAGGTCAACGAGAGTCTTAACTTCCTTCAACCAACCTTTGTCATTAGGGTATTCTGTTTTGCGTTTCTCGCTCGCGGTTCCACAATCCCTCGGCTGCGCTGAGGTCGCTGATCCAATCAGACATTGTAAGGCGTAGCAAGAAACAGTACGAGTAGAAAGTCAGAAGAGGAAGGAAATGAAGTGCAGTCTGTGCGACGATGTCGTGCACGGGAATGAATGCCAGTACGGTGGGGATGCCGACGACCAGCCCGAAGGCAAGGAGCCACCCGCGCTTACCGTTTCTGTATAAAACGAAAATGACGTACGGGCCAAATGCAATTGCAAGAACCACCAGAAGCATGTAGAGTGGAACAAATGGGATAAAGAAAAACCCACCGTAGGTAAAGATAGTGTATCGATTATAAGAAAGGAAATAATGCAAGCGCTGAAGCTGCGCGACATCCATATTGGAAACGGCACTCTTGTGCATATTCTTCATCCGTCGGATATCTTTTATCAAGAATGTTGACCTCTTTATTCATTTAGCCACTTAATAGCTGCCCGAATATAAAGTGGATTTAACTCCGCGACTGCGTGATTGAATATTAACGAATTTACCACTATCCCGTCCTTATCGACCATCAGTAATGCAGGCAGGTTGGCATCTCGCAGGGGCTCGATAAGTGTGTCTTGTTTATCCCATAACAACGGGAACTTCAGATTTTCAATCCGTGCAAATCTTCTTACATAATCAATGTTTGAAGACTGCGCAAGCCCAATAACCATCTCGTTATCCTTCTTAGCGCCTACCAGCCTGTTGCAGCTCGTAAGGAGAGTGTCGACGCACTGATTGCATGATATCTCGGAATAAACAAGTAATATGGTCTTCCTGTTCTTGAATGTTACAGTAGTATCCCTCCCCTCAAGATTAGTGAGAAACAATCTTGGCACTCGTCTCCCGTTGATGAGGTAAGAGTTTTGGAGCGATATTAGTAATGAAGTAAGCGATGCTGACGATACGAATCCCTGACTGGAATCACGCGAGTCATAGAATGAGACTTGCTCTATGAGAACGACCACCAATATTCCCAACGAAACAACAAAGAGTCCTTTGTCTTTCAAAAAGCGAAAGATTCGATTATTCGGCTGCATGGCGACGTCTCCAAATGTTCGTGAATGGAAAAAACAAGAAGATGTATAATCCTAATTTGTCTCGCCAGACTATCATCCGTTTACTCTACTTTCTTATTTGGTAAATTAATAATGAAGGATTTGGAACTGATACGCCAGTTATCTTGCTTTTCCTTGTGGTGCTGAAGATCATTCCGTCTGTATAAAAATGGTAGCCGGAAGCGTCATCATCGCCTTCGAATCCTGACGGTAGCTTAATTGGGTGGATGGGCAGACTTCTCCTAATGATCTGTCCAGAACTATTCAAAATTGAAAATGCGTATTGGCGCCTTACGAATAGCAGGTTATCCACGACTGCGAGCATATTTACTTCGTCCATCTGTTTGAAATGCTGCAACAAGCTACCCACATTGGAGTATTTTGTTACATCGGTTAAGGGACCAAGGGAAGCAAATACTGATGATCTCCCATTTTTTATTTGATAAATGTTCCCATCGAACACGTGGGAATAGACTATTCTATTATCGAAGACCACTATACCACCACCTGACCAATGCATAGTTTTCTCCCCTTGGCCATAATCACGGTCGAAGTCCACATAATTAGTAAGACGAAAAACATCATGTTTGTTCCCATGCAATCCAGTGTCATAGTCTTCATTATAATCGAAGGCATAAAGATTTCCATTCCGTATGCAGATTTTCGAAAGGTCGAATGTCCACCCCCTTGCGGAGAGCGAGACCTCCTTGATAAATCTTCCGTTAAGCTTGTACCACAGAACCTTTCGGTATTTGGTCACAATCGCTAACTTGCCGTCCTCATACGCAATTGCCGTGGGGTTTCTATAATCTCCCACCCCGTCTCCTGTGCTGCCAATCCGTCGGATGAACTTGCCGTCAGCATCGAAAACCAGGACCGTCTTGGCCACTTGCGAATCCAAGATTATTATTCGATGCCTGTTCGGAAGATAGATTACGTCCTGAATCAAACCAATAAGGCACTCCGGTGACATCTGCAAGTCAATGACCCGTTTCAGGGTAAACAGCTCAAAGAAAGAGTCACCTTTCTTAACAAGGCTGACCGTTTCTGAATCCGGTTCGGGTCGTTCTCCATTAAGGGCATCCCGGCACATGTAAGAGCTGAGCTGAGTTTTTTTCTGGGCGCAGCCGCAAAAGCACACAAGCAATAGAAGGATGAACATCTTTGTTTTCATAAGGGACCTCCTTTGATCGCCTAGCTGCACAACCCGTCTTTTAACGAGTTGACATGCGATTATGAGCTAGCATCGTATACATTGTACCCACCCACAGAGTTCATTCACGGAGGCTCAGTCTAGAATAACCGAGACTTCTGCGGTCTTCCGCCTGACGAGAGATCTTTGTATCCGATCTTTTCGGTGCTCGGTGGCTTCGCTGCATCCGCTTTTCGAGAAGTCACTAACCCGTACTGCCACGAACAGACCGTTTCAAGCATTGAGTCTGGGCAGCAATGAGGATGAACCGTGGTCTACCTAGGCAACATCAGCAAGGACAGTCCTGAGTAGTACACAAATTGGAATTGGAATCGTCGCAAGTGACGCTGTAACCACAGAGGACGCCATCGCTGTTGTAGCAATCCGCCATTCCCATGTTTCCGTGCGGAGGCGTCTTTGTCGCGAATGCCGCTGGCACGTCGGCCCGTACAGAAATAAGAGGCGAACTTGGTCCCCTATGGAAAGCAATCTGCAAATTCAGCGTCATTAAGACCGCAAAGATCAACCCGAAACTGACGCGAAGTGCCCATTTTTTTAAGTTAGCTTTCATTGGTACGTCTCCTCCGAAGGGTTTCTTCGGTTTTGTTCTGTTTTAAGTAGCGTGAAAGACAGTGCGACGATGATCACGGCGTTTTCCGCGAAGAATGCCGCGCTTAATTTCCTCGGCACAACACTTCCGAAGCAACCGCAATCGCCCGTGCCTCCAGCATAGTACTTCAAGGCGGAAATGGCAGTAAACGCCAAAAGCATTGCTATAAGGGAAGCGCTCGCAACGCGAGCCCGTACGTTCAGCAACAGCATCAACCCCAAAGCGACTTCGAGCGTAGGAACAACGACGGAAAGTGGTACCACGAGGAAATGTGGAATGTAAGGGTAAGTGGACAGGGTCGTTACGAATGAATATAAGTCAAATGCCTTTGCTAGACCTGAGAATACGAATAAGATACCGATTATCCCTCTGATGCCTGCGCGCATGTAGTACCTGCCGACACCTGACCCCCATCTCTCTTTATAGTGCTTCGCGATCACGAGCAAAATATACTTTTTTTTTTTTCTTGATGTCAAGTATTTTCATTTGGATTTTCACACGCACACGCCGTACCTAATCGCTTGCCCAGGTGTGTTCCTGTGGCATTTCAATTCGGCCTACAGTCGGTGCAGGACAACAGAACCGAAGGACCTGGCTTCACATTCTGCCTGGGTCGACCGGAGAGAAGATCAACCTGAGTGGGACGGTGTAGCTAAGTAATTGAATTCACTATGAGGTCATCCTATACATTCTCTGCTAAAAGGGCGGTTGACTTCACTCATCAATTTGCCCTGCCGATCCCCTTATTTGTCATCGCAGAAAGGACCACGCCTTGCTTAATAGCTATTTCAAAACAGCTTTCCGAAGTCTATTTCGGAATAAGACCTATGCTCTTATAAATATTCTCGGATTGTCAGTCGGCCTCGCTTCTTGCTTCATTGTTCTACTCTACTCCGTTCATGAGTCAAGCTACGATGACTACAACAGGAAACTAAATAGAATCTACATGGTTACGATGGACTTTGGATTCATGGCACGCAGTGGATGGACGCAACCGCTGGTCCCTTTCCCAACGGGTCCGTCCCTGAAATCGGAATATCCCGAAGTGCAGGCGTTTGCGAGATGGAGCCTCGGACAATGTGAGATCAAATATGGAAGCAAGATATTCGACGGGATCCGATGTGTTTCAGCTGACTCCAGTGTTTTCAATATACTAACGCTGCCGTTTGTTCAGGGTAATTCCAAAGTGGCATTTACCCAGCGCGACTATGCTGTAATAAGTCGCGGGCTGGCAGAGAAGTTATTCGGGAGTCGCGATGCGATAGGAAAGGTCATCGATGTAGATTGGCTGGGCCAACGAAGTTATTTCACTGTCACCGCAGTCATGCGGAATATCCCTTCAACTTCAACTTTCCAGGCTGATTGCATCTTACCAATCATTCCCGAAGAGGAATCAATTCAAAAACGCAATCCGACGAATCCAGATGTTCTCCATGCTTGGATGCCGGGAGTAATAAATACTTATCTTCTCTTGTCAAATAGAAATTCGGCCAAAGAACTGGAGAAAAAGCTTGTTGAGTTCTCGAAACAGCATTCCACCATTCCATCATGGCCGCTGGTACTCCATCTTTTCTCGCTGAAAGATATGTACTTTCGACCTGCGACGATGGTGAACACTTACTCGATGATCCCAATGGGAAATCTATCCGACGTGGAGATCTATTCTGCGATAGCGCTTCTTACACTTCTTCTTGCCTGTGTAAATTTTGTGATGCTTAGTACTGCACGTGCGAGTGCGAGGACGAAGGAAATTGGCGTACGAAAGGTTATCGGTGCATCTAGACTTGATGTTGTAAAGCAGACGATGATTGAGTCACTTGTGGTTGCAGCGATCTCGCTTCCGGCTGCGCTGCTCCTCGTCGAGCTCTTCATGCCTTCTTTGACAGATCTCCTTGGAAAGAGACTGCCCGCAGAGTACAGCCGGAGTCTCCAGTCGATAATGCTGTACATTGGCATAACGCTTCTTGCAGGAATTGTGTCCGGTAGTTATGTGTCAATTTATCTATCACGTTTCCACCCGGCTGAAATCCTGAGGATCAAGTTCAGCCAGGGAAACGAGAGAGTAAGCCTGCGGCGGGCTTTGATCGGAATCCAGATGGTCATTTTCGTGGGACTCATACTGGCGTCGGTAACCATCTACAGACAGATACGATATCTGCATACAAAGAACATGGGATTTAACGATAAGAACCTGGTCATATTCTCAAGATTCACCAGCGACGATGCTGATACAGTTCTTGGTGATAGTTACGCGGCTCTTGAATCGAATATTGAGACGATCTCGAACGTGGTCTCAGTTGCATGTGGATCAGTATTGCCCGGAACTCAGGCAGCGGCCATGCAACAGGCCCCCAATCTGTCTGATCCGCAGAAACTCATCACGTTTGAAGTCTACTGGGTAAGCCGTGATTTCTTTGATGCAATGGGAATAAAAATGGTCTACGGAAAGACATTCTCACAGGCGTCGCCAGAAGAATCAAAAGATGCTGTCATGATGAATCAAGAAGCAGTCAAAGATTTTGGTATTACCAGCCCATCAGAGCAGTTATTCCAGGGACACCGCATACTCGGAGTTGTGAAGGATTTCAACTTCCATTCTCTTCACAAGAAGATTGTTCCCACTGTCTTCTACGATAACTCGAAACGCATGCAGGAAATCGCGGTCAGGTTGAAGCACATGAACGGTGCTCAAGGGACTATTGCCACAATCGAGAAGGAGGTTGAGAAATTCGATGGAGGCAGGCGGTTTGGCTATCAATTTTTCGACGACAGGTTGAGTGCGATGTACGGGAGCGACTATAAGTTCGCAGACATGATTGGTTACTTCACCGGTCTGGCGATTTTCATTGCATGTCTCGGACTGTTCGGAATGTCGCTTCTCGTGATCCAACGCCGTGTGAAAGAGATAGGCGTAAGAAAGGTGCTCGGCGCCTCGGTGACGAGTATCCTCCTTTCGACGGTAAAAGAATTTGTGATACTACTTCTCATTTCAACGATTTTGTCGTTGCCGATAAGCTTTTATTTCATAGATAAATGGCTGAACGAATATGCCTATCACATTAACATTAGCGTGGTGTCCGTCCTGCTTGCTTTCCTGGCGGGCCTTGTCATCGTTCTTTTAACGATAAGCTACCAGGCGTTGAGGGCGGCGACGGCGAACCCGGTCGAAGCACTGAGGTATGAATGATGACGCGAAGTGCTTAGCGCTAAGGGCGGAAGGTCATAGTGAATACACGCCATGCGCTCTGCCCTATGCGCCTTAAAACTGGGAGTAAGTAATGCTAAAGAACTATTTAAAATCTGCCATTAGAAACATGATGAGGCGAAAACTCCTTTCAGGAACAATGATTGCGGGACTCGCCCTCGGGATACTGTCGAGTTTCCTCCTTCTGACATACGTGATCGATCAATTCAGCTATGACCGCTATCTCCCGGATTCCGAGCGGATATACCGGATCACGAGCGATTACCACGGAATGGAGAATAACTTTGCGAGCGAACAAATAGCCCGATGTTATTACAACTGGATTCGCCAGATCAAGAACGATTATCCTCAAGTGGCTCAGCTGGTCAAGTTCTACAACGGGCCAATTACCGCCGCCACTGCGAACAATAAGACGTTCCTGCCGAATAATTTCTATACGGCAGATTCCACTTTCTTCGATGTGTTCAGATTCAAATTCATACGGGGAAGTCGTGCAAGCGCACTTGAGTCTCCGATGTCGGTTGTGCTGAGCGAGAAAGTGGCTCAGAAATATTTCGGTAACGCGGATCCGGTCGGGAAAACTCTGAAGATCCGTGACCAGTGGTCCAACTCTTACGAGTACCACATCACCGGCGAAATGGAGAATGTGCCCGCCAACTCGCATTTTCATCCCGAGTTTGTAGCAAGGTGGCCCAACAAGTACGCCGGCGAAAATATGGGGTACTACTACATACTCCTCAAGCCCGGGGCAAGCGTAAAGAATCTGGAGGCAAAGTTAGGTCAGTTTGTGTCGGCGCATTTGCCGCCGAATGAAGCTTCCGGTTTTTCTCTCCGACTTCAGCGACTGACAAGCATACACCTCTATTCACATTTACAGAGAGAACTGGAAGTGAACGGCAGCGCCACCCAGGTGTATGCGCTGTTGATCGTCGCTCTGCTCATCATCGCGATAACCTGCATAAACTATGTCAACCTGGCGATCGCGCGGAAGACGGCTTCGTCGAAGGACGTCGGTGTCAGAAGGGTGCTTGGGGCAAGTACCGGCGGGTTGTTTGCTCAGAATATCGTCGACTCAGCGATGTATGTCCTTTTTTCACTGATCCTCGTGATGCTCCTTTACGAGCCTTCTGTCTCTATGCTCGGCGGCCTTCTGAATTTGAAAATAAGTGTTCAGGCATCTACGCTACCATACGTGCTGGGTTCGTTCGCCGCAGAGGTTGCTTTGGTCATCCTGATTTCAGGCGGATATCCCGCACTCATCGTAAGACATTTGTCATCTGCTTCCATCCTTGCATCGCGTAATCAATCGTCGGGGCCTTCGGCGGCAAAAGTGCATGGAATGCTTTCCCGCAGAGTGCTGCTGATCGTGCAATTCTCCATGGCCATAATTCTCATTTCTGCTGTCATCATCGTCTATGAGCAGATGAAGTATATTGAGAACGTCGATATGGGATATAATATGGCGCATCTTTTAGCCATTCCTAATATGCCGATCTCAGCAAGGGAAAAATATGCAGTGCTGAAAAAGGAAATAACCGGGCAGAGCGGAGTCGTCGGGATGACATCGGCTTTGGAAATTCCTTCGGAGAAGATTGTCGACAACTGCCAGGTATTCACAGGCGGCAGCTGGGGCAGTAAGAGCCCGCCCTCTTGTGAAGTATTGCCGGTCGACAGAGATTTCATAGGGGTAATGAGAATGAAGCTCCTCGCCGGAGGTTCGTTCAGGAAATTCGTTCCTGCCGACCTGGATGCAAGACAGCTAAACAGCGAGAAGGATTTCGAGAAATATTTCGAGACAACGGGGAGGGTTTACATTATCAATCAGGCTGCTCTGAAAGCCATAGGCTTCAAGACACCGAACCAGGCAGTCGGAGAGCCGATCGGGATCCGCCTCAATGGAATCAATTTCAAGTACGGACCGATTGTCGGTGTCGTCAAAGATTTTCATTTCACTTCGTTGCACAACAGAATAGAACCGATTGTTATGTTTGTCGAGCCGTTATGGTTCGCCAATGCCCTTATCAGGGTACGCACGAAAGACTTGCGGAATACGCTCGGCAAGATCAGGAAAGTGTGGAACAAAGTGAACCCCGGGTATCCATTCGATTATGAGTTCGTAAACCGGGATTTTGCTGACAAGTACGTTGTCGACAATCAGTTTAAAGTAGTTATAGGACTGTTCTCATCGATTGCCATCATCATCGCCTGCATCGGCTTATTTGCGGTTTCCTTGTTTACTGCCGAGCGCCGTATCAAGGAAATCGGGATACGGAAGGTGCTGGGTGCATCCGTTCCTGAGATTGCTGCACTGTTGACCGTAGATCTTGCGAGGTGGATCCTTCTGGCGAACCTCGTCGCGTGGCCGCTTGCATACTACGGCATGACCCGCTGGCTGCAGGGATTTGCATATCACATTACCATCGACATCCGGGTCTTTCTCGCGGCGGGTCTTTTCGTCCTGGTCGTGGCTGTGCTGACCGTCGGCATCGAGGCTGCGAGAGCTGCCTCGGCAAGTCCGGTGGAGGCATTACGATACGAGTAATGCAGACATCCCGCCTTGCGGGATGGAGAGTCTACGATATGAATGAATTCAATTAACAATGCTCAATGTTCAATGATCACTGGAGGTGTTTCCGTTGTCCCGTGTTTCACAAACTGTCAAGCAACTCCGGATGGACAACTACTCACCGCTGTCCAAGAATGGAACCTTAACCCAAAACCAAAAGGAGGTAACACAGTGGACAAACATCTGAATCTGCTCGGCATGCTTTATATCGTGCTTGGGCTGTTCCATATTGTCTCGCTTTCCATCGCCGCTCTTTTCTTGTTCGGATTCGATCGGTTCAGTTTTCCCATCGAGGCGGGGTTTGTAAGAGTCGTCATAGCCCTCGTTTTCGGATTCATAATCGTGGTTTCTCTCGTGGGAATCGTGGCTGGGATTGGCCTGATGAAAGGTCAAAAATGGGCGGAGGGAGTTGCGTTGGTCCTGGGATTCATCTTGTTGATCAATGTTCCCCTAGGGACACTTCTCGGGTTGTATACGATATGGGTCCTCATGCTCCGGGACAAGCCGCCGGCGCAGGGGAATGCGGCGTAAACACTGCTTGTGCACACCCCTAAGTCGGCGAGCACAAATACCGCGAACCTCTGAGGCATGTGTAATCCCGTAGACTTGAAGCGTGAAACCGGAGACCTGAGAAAGTGAGTAGGTGTATTTGTAACGCAAGAAAAAATATCGAAACCAAAGCTGTGTTCTTCGTGATCCAATCTGAGTGCTCGTGCTGTAACTGAAGACTGAATAAGCAGAATGCTAAAGAACTATTTCCGTTCCGCCTTCCGAAGCATCGCCCGGCAAAAAGGAAATTCCATCTACGGACTTTGGGAAGTTCGCCGAACGCTGACAGCTGATCGCCCACTGCCGTCCTCTCACATCGTCACATGTGCTCTGACACCGAAAACATCTACCGGTCCGCGGTCACGGTTGTAAGCGGGGTTGAGAATAAACTGGTAGTCGGCAGTAAGGGCGAGCATCTTGTCTACCCGAAATGAATAGAATGTCTCAAGTATGCTCTCCAATCCGTAATGAGGAAGCTTTCCATCTCCTAAAATGAAGCCATAGCCGCCGCTTGCCAGGTAAGCCCGATGGGCGTTTGACAAACCGTCAACAGCAACTGCCAACCCGAATGTGTCGTGTCTTCGCCCGCAAATGTGCGGCCATGTCAATACTCCGGCAGATATCGTACGGTCAATTTCCGTATAAGACCATGTCTCATTCTGACCGTCGTCCCAGCCGATCCTTGCGAATACTCCCGCATCTTTGCAGAGGCTTTGCTGGAAATTGATGCCAAAGCCGATCTTGGTCCTTCCATACTGTCTTGTCAGAATAATATTATGGTTGTAAATGGGATTATTGGTTGCTTCGTTGAAATTGCCGAAATGCCCCGTGTTGTAGTAGAGAAGCAGGCGGATTTTTCCTGGTTGTCTGCCAAGCTTGTACCCGTAGCCCCCCTGGATTGCGAAACTGTGGGCTTTCGCAACGTTCGGGTCGAACCTGGGACCGTTGGCTGAGCTTGTCTGCATTGTCGCGGCGACGCGCAGAGTGAAAATCGGGCTCAAGTACTCCGCGACGAAGCCGGGGATGTAGCCGCGCGTGTCTGCGGGGTAATCCCATGCGCCGTTGTTCATCAGCGCCCAGCTCATGAATTGCGTCCTCGCGTCGTTGCTGTAGGCGTTCCTGTCGAAGAAATCCACGATACTGAATTTCCCGAGTATGAATCTCAGGCTGGCGGCGTCGTCTGCAGAGCCCGTTCCGGAGATGCTGAATGATTTCCGAAGATACAATTCGCCCGAAGACAATTGCGGTGTCGGTTTGCCTATCCGGAATGCGTCGCCATTCGGGAACCCTGCAATCCCGAGCGCTCCACTGAGCGCCTTGCCGCCACTTAGCTCCGGGTTGAAGGTGATTCTAAAACTGTCCGGCAGATGGACATTGAGGAAAAAGTTTGATGTGATGGACAAGGCCGGCGGCTCCTTCGAGAGAAAGCTGTTCCGTCCCGCATAGGGCGATGGGAAATTATTATTTGCCTGCATTATGAGAGTCTGTTGGAAATGCAGGCTTGCGCTGACCTTGTTTTCGGATGTCTGGGAAAATGCGGAGGCGTACATGCTCAGAGTCAGAAGGAAAGCGGAAGCAATTATCATCTTAAGGTTCTTGGAGCGGTGCCTCGTTTGCGAGGACATAGATAGTACCTCCTTACGTCAAGCGTTCGTATGGTATATAATGACACTCAATGTCATCCAGGAGAGCATGACCGCTCCAACCCATTATGTAATCTGAAACGGAAAAGTGTGCTTTATGGTTCCGGCGGTGTTATATCCACGTCGCGTGTAGGTTTCGGCTCACCCCATCTTTGACCCGCTATACCATCCATAGCGCATGATTGACGACCTTGAGAGTCTCAGAAACTCTGCACACCCCTCGCTGCGGCAAGCGAGTTCTTCGTCGGTGCGCCAGCATAAACCGGCTTTGGTTTTGCACAGGGCCTGGCGTCCCCCGCCTGGGGGAGTACTATCGCGCCGACTTGCAGGCGAGATTAAATGATTCCATTGCCTCGGCAGTATTACCTTTTCTAAGACCATCACGTCGGAGGCTCTTGAAGATTGGGCTCGGCTCCTGTCAGTTCTCTATCCGAACTAGGGCTAGTTCTTCTTCTCGCTCTGTCATTCCCATCCTTGCAATCATCATTACCTGCCGCCAATTATTTCATTGAGGCCTTCGATGACAAGATCCAACTCCTCCTCTTTCAAGTGCCCAATTTTCTCTCCTAACCTGATGGTCGATAGAGTTCTGATTTGGCTGATTTTCACCCACGACCTTTTGGGTAGGCGCTCGGAGTCGATCTCGATAGTCAGAGGGAACCCTGCTTTTTGGTCCTTACTAGTCAGAGCTACCGCGATCACGGTTCCGGAATTCTCGTTGAAGATATCTTGACTCAGGACTACGACCGGACGCTTCCCGGATTGCTCCCTACCGACCGCGGGATCAAGATTTGCCCAGACTATATCGCCCCTTAGTATTCGGGCCACTCAGAAAAGTCTCCTGGCAATCCTTCTTCCGACATGCTTTGTTCCTCAGATTTCCTGAGCTTTGCCGATTCCCTCGAGAGGCGAGACTTATCCATTTTTATAATTTTCTCTTCGACAGCTGACTGAATAGCTTTACTTCTGTTCGGAAAGATTCTCTTTTGCACGAGCCTGTCAACCTTGTCTAATAACTTGGAATCCATTGAAATTGCAATTTTCGTTACTGCCATATAAACCTCCGGTATTACCAAAGGTCATACTACTAAAATGCGGTACGGTAATCAAGACTGCCATGCGACTTGGGGTAGCGACGATGATGCTTGGAGTTGAAAGGGAAATTTGATCCTATTCTTTCCCGGCTGGTTCCGTCAGTTCTCTTATCCCAAGGTTATATGCCATGAACGAAAGCACATCCGCTGCCTGCGCGATTCTTTTATCGGTCGGCATGTAGTTGTGGCTTGTCTTTGTTTCGACGCGGATGAGTATCGGATTGTCCTGTCCTAATCTGTTTATATGTCGGGATGGCGCAAGGCGCTCATCGCATGTCTGGTCGTGCTGCATTGCGGCGGCAAACTTATAAGAATGGCTTGGAACCACACGATCGTCGTGGTCTGCGGTCGTGATGATCGTCGGGGGATAGCATGTACCCGGCCTGACGTTCTGGACGGGTGAATATTTGATGAGCCACTGGAAAGCAGTTGAGTCGTCCGATGAGCCGTATTCCGGCACCCAGCCGACACCGGCCGAGAATTTCTGGTATCGCAACATGTCCATTACTCCTGCACCGGCATACACGGCTCCGAAAAGGTCCGGCCTCTCGGTTTCGCAGGCGCCCATAAGCAATCCGCCGTTCGAATACCCTTCAATGCCAAGTCTGGGAGTCGATGTATACTTCTCCCTGACGAGGTATCCCGCAGCTGCGATGAAGTCATCGAACACATTTTGTTTCTTTCCGAGCATGCCCGCATGGTGCCAGGCCTCGCCATATTCGCCTCCGCCGCGAATATTTGCCACGGCATAAATTCCTCCCATCTCGAGCCAGACAGCAGTAGTGGAGCTGAAGGACGGCGTAATACTGATGTTGAATCCGCCGTAGGCATAGAGGAGCGTTGGGTTGTCGCCGTTGAGTTTGGTACCTTTCTTCATCGTGATGAACATCGGGATGAGGGTACCGTCTTTAGAGTGATAGAAAACCTGTTTGGTCACAAACCCTGCCGGTTTAAAGTCGACGTGAGGCGCGCGGAAGGTCGAGGTCTTTCCGCTGTCGAAATTGTAATGAAAAACCGTCGTCGGATACAGAAAGGAGGTGAACGCATAATATAATTCCGGCGAATCCTCGCGCCCGCTCATCTCGCCCACGGTTCCGATGCCGGGCAGCTTCAGATTGCCGGTGTGTTTTCCACTCAGCGAATAGAATGCCACCCCACTTTTCGCATCGACCAGGTAGTTCACCACGACATGACCGCCTGCAATCATCGACCCTTCGATGACATTCCTCGTCTCCGGAACAACTGACTTCCAGTATTCAGGCTGCGGCTTGTTGATGTCGAAAGAGACTATCCGTCTGTTTGGGGCATCCAAAGTCGTCTGCAGGTAAATCGTCGTCCCCACGTTTCCGATAGTGTAGTATTCGGCATTGTCTTCGGCAAAAAGAGGAACGATGGGAGACGAGATGTCCGGGTGCTTAGGGTCTTTCAGGTCAACATAGTAAATCTTGTTCCGCGACTCGGTCCCCTTGTTAAGCACGATGAAGAGATAACGGCCATCGTCGCTGACAGTTCCGCCTACATACCATCCGGGATAGTCTCTTAGATTATAGAGAAGTTTGTCTTCGCTTTGCGGGGTACCGATCTTGTGGTAGAATAGTTCCTGACCCACCGCTTTGGACATGAGGGCTTCGCCCTTCTTCGGCTCAGGGAAACGCGAATAGAAAAATCCCCGATTGTCATTTGTCCAGGCAATTCCGGAAAACTTCACCCAATGGACTGTGTCTGGCAGGTCTTTGCCCGTCACAAGGTTCCTAACATGGAGTTCTTCCCAATCCGATCCGCCTTGTGAAAGGCCATAACAAAGAAATTTGCCGTCTGGCGAAGCTTGATAGTCGAGGAGGGCAATGGAGCCATTCGGGGAGAGCTTGTTCGGGTCGAGAATCATTTTGGCCCTTCCCGCAGCGGCCTTCTGCAAATAAACCGGGCTCTGATTCTGCAGTCCGCTGTTCCTGCTGTAGATGAGCATCCGTTCGTGCCGCGAGACCATTTGTGTCTGGAACGGCACTCCGACCTTCTCGTAATTCCATAGTTTCGTGATTCTCCCGTTTATCCATTTCCTAATCGGAATCTTGTCGAGATAATCGAAGGTGACTTTGTTTTCTGCCTCCACCCAGGCTTCGACCTTCGGGCTGTTCTGCTCCTCCATCCACTGATACGGAGCCGGCACCTTCGTACCGAAGTAATCGTCCACGATCGTGTCGCGGAATGTGTCCGGGTATTTGAGGGCCTGTGCATTTGCTTCAAAAGGAATTGTAATCATGGCAACAATAACCAACAGTCCTAATTTGGTAATGAATTTTGTCATCATTGGATTCCCCCTTTTCTTTGTGAATCGCTTGTCGTTCGTAATAGTCAGTAGGTTTGTCGGTTCCGATTATTGAAAGGACGCACACGTACTCACATTATCTCCAGGGTTCCTGTTCTTCAGCTGACCTCTGGTTAAATATCGCATCAACAGGGCGAGGTTGCAACCGAAACCTTCCTGGAACAAAGTGGCACACTACAAACGTTATACATGCAAATCGAGACAATGTTCAGGACGACGAAATGGTCAACATCTTAGGAGGAGTATCTTGAATATCGTAGTATTTGCGGCCAGCGGTAACATCGGGCGAAGGATCTTGCGTGAAGCGCTCGGTCGCGGGCATGTGGTTACGGCCGTCGTGCGAAATCCCGCCAAACTGACGATATACGACGCGCACCTGATGGTCGAAAAAGGGGATGTCCTGAAGGAAGAAGATGTCGTACTCTTTGCGGCTGGAAACGACGTTGCCGTCAGCGCGTACGGCCCCGGGCTCGGTGATCCTGCGGATTATCCACTCTTCTCCAGGGTGACCCTATCCTTGATTAAGGGCACGAAGGATGCGGGAGTAAGCCGTTTCATAAACGTCGGCGGGGCCGGCAGTCTGTTCATTTCACCCGGCGTGCAACTGGTCGATTCTCCCGAATTTCCCGAAGAGCTGAGAGCGTACGCATCGGCACAGCGAGAAACGCTCAGGCTTTTTGAGAACGAGAAGGAACTCGAATGGACATTTTTCTGCCCGGCAATTCTTACTGAGCCGGGACTCCGCACGGCGAAATTCCGGCTCGGTAAGGACGAGCCCGTGTTTGATTCGTCGGGCGAGAGCAGGATATCAATGGAAGACTACGCCGTTGCCCTTGTCGATGAAATAGAACATCCGCACTTTGTTCGTAAACGGTTCACAATCGGCTATTGACAACCAACAACGAAAGCTGGAGATAAGACATGACAGAATTCGGACAAGAAGCAGGTAAGCTGGTCCTGAGAGTCGCGGTGGGCGGCTTATTGTTGTTTCACGGTATCTCGAAGATTATGCACGGCGTGGCCTGGATGCATGGCCCATTGAGCGCATACCATTTGCCCTTCTTCATAGCCTACGGCGTGTATGTCGGCGAAGTTGTTGCACCGGTCTTAGTCATTCTCGGAGTATGGACGAGAGCGGCCGGACTCGTAATTTCCTTCGATATCCTGATGGCATTTGTCCTTGTGTCGCACGTGAGATTCTTCACCTTGAGCATGGCGGGTGGATGGGCTTTGGAGCCGGATGCTTTCTTCTTCTTAACCGGACTTGCCATATTTTTCCTTGGGGCGGGAAAATTGAGTCTGGCGGGCACCAAGGGGAAGTGGAATTGAGAGGCTGCCGGGATACCCCGGAGATTCTCTGGCACAATATGCGGTTTATCTGAACTGGCCATGGCTAAGTTGTGTTCTGACTAAGCCTCTTTATTAGTCTTCGGAGTCTCCCCTCATCAATCCTGTGCGGGCCGGCAGCGGTTGGACAGGTTGACACTGTCCCAAATTGGGGGTAAATTACCCGTGTTGAGGCTCATGACATGACGCCATTGATCTGAGATCACCGTTCTGAACGGTTGAGTGGGATGCACCGCGAAGAACCGCGGAGTACGTCGCTGGAGCTTCACTCAATTCACGTTTCCTCATTTCTCACGTCAAAAGGACTGACGTTTTCCATAAGCACCTCCTGAGAAGATTAATCTGAATCCTGTCAACAGGAGATTAAAAGAATCTTCGCCTATACGCAAAACTAAGGAGGTAATCATGACACTCGAGAAATTAAAAGAGTACCTCGACAACCACGGGGTCAAATACGTAGTCATCAGTCATTCGCTCGCGTACACGACTGCGGAGATTGCTCATTCCGCTCACATCCCAACAAAACAAATGGCTAAGACTGTAATTGTGAGGATTGACGGGAAGTTCTGTATGGCGGTTCTCCCTGCATCGTATAAGGTGGATTTGCATCTGCTCCGCGACATTACCGGTGCGAGGAAAGTGGAACTTGCGGCAGAGGACGAATTTGCCTCCATGTTCCACGGCTGCGAACTGGGCGCGATGCCGCCGTTCGGAAACATCTACGGGATGGATGTCTACGTATCCGATCATTTGACGGCCGAGGAAGAAATTGCATTCAATGCCTGCTCGCACCGCGAACTGATAAAAATGTCCTACAAGGACTTCGAGACTCTCGTGCAGCCAAAAGTCATGGAGTTTTCGGAAAGCTGACGAAGTAATTCGTTTGCCTTGGCTTGATACCGATGAGCAGGTTGTTGGAAGAGTGAGTTGCTGCAGCGCTGCGAGGCAATGCAAAGAGATCGACGGGCCGACTAGAGGTCCTTCTGCTGAGTCTATGTATGTGTAGAAGTGCAAACGGGAAAGGGGCACGGAAGCGAATGTAACCGACCCGGCATAAGGGTTGTTGAACTGCGCAGAGACGTCGGTTGCGCGCAAGGGTGGACATGAATGCGTCCTACGCGGGGTGGTAGACGCCCAGAACTACCTATTTACGTGCCAGACTATTAACTTCCGTGGTACCAGATGCCTTGGGAGCCGGATAGCATCCGGTTTGCTTCTGGCGTAGCGAAGATGTTTTATAGCCGGCCCCGCTCCAGGCGTGCAGAGGCGGCAGCATAATGCCCAACAACTTATGGAAGCATCTGAAATGAAAATTCCAATCTATCAAATCGACGCTTTTGCGGAGGAAAGATTTAGAGGTAATCCGGCCGCAGTTTGCATGCTTCAAGAGTGGCTGCCGGACGAGACTCTGCAGCAAATAGCCGCAGAGAATAATCTCTCGGAGACGGCATTCGTCGTTGAAAAGAACAATAGTTATGAGCTGAGGTGGTTCACTCCGAAGGTTGAAGTCGACTTGTGTGGACATGCGACACTTGCGACGGCCTACGCTTACAAGGAGCACCTCGGCTACAAGCCTGACGAGATAGCTTTCAGGACCCAGAGCGGTCTATTGAAAGTCGAATACGGAGGGAACCTCGTGTCGCTTGTTTTTCCTAAGAGAGAAGCGGAACCCTGCGCCGCCCCCGATACTTTTCTCAGAGCACTCAATGTGCAGCCCATCGAAGTACTGAAGTCGAGGGATTATTTGGTAGTTCTCAGGAGTGAGGACGAAGTCAGAGCCGTTGAGCCGGACTTCCGGCAACTGAAACAGGTTGACTGTCTGGGAGTCATAATAACCGCGCAAGGGAAGGACGCAGATTTCGTATCGCGCTTCTTTGCACCGCAAGCCGGAATCGATGAAGATCCGGTCACCGGGTCGGCACACACCACGCTGATTCCATACTGGTCGGCGAAGCTTCGAAAGAAGAGCATGATTGCCCTGCAGGTATCGGAAAGGGGAGGGAAGCTCTACTGTGACGATCTGAGCGACAAAGTGAGAATCTCCGGCAAGGCGGTGACTTATCTGGTCGGACAGATTACGGTCTAGCTCCTGTGTCGTCTCCGATTACCTTTAGTCATTCCGGCTTTCGCGTGTCGGAAACTGTTCACGGATCAACGTGAGGATTAAACTGCAGGCAAAGAACTGGGGTCAAATAAAAGTGAGTTGACAAAAAACGAGAAGTTCGGGCCATGCTTAACGAAGGGAGGTTTGACAAAAAGATGAAGAACAAGATCATGAGAAATGTTCGTCTCACAGTATTGATTACTGCCGCGGCTTTTTTCTCATCTGTTTTCGCTGCCGGTGCTTTTGCGCAGAGAGCACGCGTCCCTGAGTCAAGACAGGCGGCGCCTCATATGTTCAGAATGCCCCCTAATCACACGAGAATAGTCATTGGCGGGCGGCCCTATTTCTTCCATAACGGCTACTTCTACAGGGGATGGCGCGGAAGATATATCATGTTTCATCCTCCGCTCGGCGCAAGATTGCCGTTTCTTCCTTACGGTTTCTGGAGCTTTCGCATCGGACCAGCCATGTATTTCTATGGCGGCGGAGCGTATTTCCAGTACATTCCAAACGAGAATGTGTATGTCGTAGTGCCCAAGCCGAGTCAGACTCCACCTTCCACCAGCGGAAACGACGACGTCATGTATCTTACAGATGGGACGACTATGACAGGAGTCTTTGCAGGGGCGACGGCAGACAGCATACAGTTTCAGGTTAACAACGAGATTCGGTCTGTTCCAATCACACAGGTGAAGTCGATAAGCTTCGCACCTTCTACGTTCAAGTAGGATGGACCGGCACGTCGCCGAACTCAGTGATTTGGTTGGAACAAGTTAATCGGTCCTTTCGTATTGACAGTTAAGATATCCAAGCAGGGATACGAACAAGAAAATCGAGAGGACCAACAATGTTATACATACTCGCATTTTTTCTTCCGCCTATTGCCGTCCTGTTAAGCGGCAGGCCTATTCAAGCCCTGGTAAATTTCTTCCTCTGTTTCCTCTTCTGGATTCCGGCAGTTGTGCACGCCCTCCTGATCGCAAGGGATTACTATGACGACAGGCGTGCCCGTCGAATCATGAAGGCAATCAGGACTTCTGGTGTATGACAGAGAAGGAACTGCCGGGGCTCTCATCACGGAAATGAGTCTCGGGAGTTCGATTGAGAGGGGCAAAATTATTTCTTGACAAGCCGTGATTGTTGTGTTATCTTGGAAACGTTCTAAACAAAATTCGTTTCCGCAAATGGAAATTGCCGAAAATTGCAGTCACCGGCTGCTTTTTTTAGTGTTTCAGGGAAACGTTAAATACGAGTATCGTTTCCTCTGAAATTCAGGAGCTACATATGACAGATATCGAAGCCAAGGCTAAAATTCTCAAGGGGGCAGAAGAGATGTTCATGCAGCACGGCTATTCCAAAGTCACGATGGAAGAGATAGCAGCAGGCCTGGGGATAAGCAAGAAGACACTATACAAGTTCTTTCCGAACAAGAAGGAGCTGCTGCGCGAACTGATGACCGAAAGACAATGCGAATTCATGGAGCACATCGAGGAAATTTGGAAAAGGGAGGACATCGATTTTGTCGGGAAGTTCAGGAGCACTCTCGACTTTGTCGGCGAACGTTCATCGAAGATGAACAAGTTCCAGGACATACAAAGGATCGCCCCGGAAATATGGAAAGAGATTCATGACTTCAAGAAAGAGAAGATATTTGAAAAAGTGAGGCGGCTGTTCGAGGCAGGATTCGAAACGGGTATTTTCAGGAACGACATCGACAGGGACATAGTCATCCTCGTTTACACCAATGCAGTTGAGTCGATAGTCAATCCTGAAGTCCTGTCGGAACTTCCCTGTACCGCCGGTCAGGCTTTCGAAGCGATATCGAAGATTATTTTTGAGGGAATTCTTACTGAAGAAGGGAGATCAAAATACATCTTTCACAAGCCTGTTGCGGCTCCGTCAGGTAATTAACACTTTTAATTCAAATCGAATGCAAAGAAGCTGAAAGATAGAGGCAGTTTATGAAGAAGCTGAAGGTCCTTTTGTTGGTGATCGGTTTATTCGCGGTGATCGTAGCGGTTCTTTTGCGGAACCGGGCACAGATAAAAGCTGAGACGAGAGACCTCCACATCGACAACTATGCGGTTTCCGTTGCGGAGGTAGCGAAGAAGAGCATCACGGACAATCTGAATCTTGTGGGAACCATCAACGCGGAAAATGATGTGCATGTGATTTCAGAATCGTCGGGAAAGGTCACGAAGGTACTGGCGAGGGTTGGAGATTACGAACCTGCCGGCGCCGTGCTGTTTCAGCTTGACGATAAACTGCAGGCCGCCGCTCTCGAACTTGCGAAGGTAAACCTCGACAAAGCGAAAAAAGATTACGAGAGATACCGGCAGTTGTACGGCGAACATTCAGTCACGGATGCGCAGCTCGAGAACGCGCAGCTCGCATACGAGTCCGCAAACGATCAGTTCGTGGTTGCCCACCGGCAGTTCGACAACACGAGGATAACCAGCCCGATTTCGGGAATCGTAACCTCGCGCGATGTCAATATCGGCGCGTACGTCAATCCGGGCATGCCCGTCGCAGAAGTCGTGGACATTTCCAGACTCAAAGTGACGGTGAACGTAGGCGAGCGGGATATCATGGATTTCAGGCCCGGGGACATGGTTTCCGTTTCCACCGATGTCTACCCCGGCGTACAATTCACGGGTCGCATCAAAACCATCAGCTCGAAGGCGGACGCGGACCATACTTATCCGGTGGAAGTCGAATTCCCGAACAGCCGCGCCCATCCGCTTAAAGCCGGGATGTTCGCGAACGTCCATTTTATCGTGAGACCTTCCGGAGGCCTGCTCGTCATTCCCAGGCAATCACTGCTCGGGAGCATCGAAAATCCTCAGGTTTTTGTCGTGAAGGACGGTGTTGCCAGGCTCACGAACATCGTAGTCGGGACGACGTATAATAATTACCTGGAGGTCCTCGGAGGCCTGAATGAGGGTGAAACGGTCGTGACCAGCGGACAAGACAATTTAGAGGACGGATATAAAGTGCATGTCGTCGAGTGACATGCCCAGAAATTGAAAAGGACCTCTTGAAATGACTATTACAGAATTAGCTATAAAAAGACCTACCCTTGTAGTGGTGGTGTTCGGGGCGCTTACACTTCTCGGAGTATATAGCCTGATAAACCTGAACTACGAACTGATCCCGAAGATCACACCGCCCGTTCTCTCTGTTACGACGATCTATCCAGGCGCGTCTCCGAACGAAGTTGAGAGTTCGGTCACGAAGCCGATTGAAGATGCACTCTCATCTCTGGACCAGGTCAACAGCATGACTTCGACATCGAACGAAGGGGTGTCGTTCGTCATGGTGCAGTTCGACCAGTCGGCCGACATCAACACGGAAATGCAGAGCGCCCAGCAGAAGGTCGACCAGATAATCAGCAGCTTCCCGGTGGGAGTAAAGACTCCTTCTCTCTCCAAGCTGGATCTCGAGGCTATTCCCGTTTTGAGGCTTGGCGTCACCAGTTCAATGCCGGCGACAGCGTTCTACCAGTTTGTCATCGATAAGATACAGCCCAGGTTGTCGGAGATACCCGGCGTCGGGCTGGTCACGCTGGTCGGCGGTCTTCAGAGGGAGATCAGGGTCAGCCTTGACGAGGCAAGGCTGCAGGCCTACGGGATATCTGTCCTACAGGTATTGAACGCCGTACAAATGTCAAACATCGATTACCCGACGGGCAAGCTGGAAGGCGACGGACATCAATTGATCGTCAGGGTTGCGGGCAAGTTCAAGTCCGTGGATGCGATCCGCAACCTCATCATAAAAAGGTCCAAAGATGGCGGGGAAGTGCGCCTCTCGGACGTTGCCGACGTAGAGGACGGGCACAAGGATTATCAGACGATCACACGCATAAACGGCGTGACATCGATAGGCATCCTTGTGCAGAAACAAACCGATGCGAACACTGTCGATGTGAGCAGGCTCGTCCGCGCAGAGCTGAAGAAAATTCAGAGCGACTATAAGGCGGAAAATGTGAAGTTCGTCATTGCCCAGGACGGATCGAGGTTTACCATTCAGGCTGTCAACGGCGTCAAGTTTGACCTGCTGTTAGCAGTCGTCCTGGTCGCAGTAGTCATGCTTTTGTTCCTGCACAGCATCCGCAACTCTTTCATAGTCATGCTTGCGATTCCAGCGTCCATCCTTTCCACGTTTATCGTTATGTACATGCTCGGATTCAGCCTGAACCTGATGACGTTATTGGGGCTGTCGCTTGTCGTGGGAATACTCGTTGACGACTCCATCGTAGTCATCGAGAATATACACCACCACCTTGAGATGGGAGAGAAACCCAGGACGGCCGCCATAAAAGGAAGGAATGAAATAGGCTTTGCGGCGCTTTCGATAACCATGGTCGACGTTGTCATCTACGTCCCTCTCGCCCTGACGGGAGGGCTGATCGGCAATATCGTTCGCGAGTTCGCGATGGTAGTTGTAATCTCGACGCTGATGAGCCTATTCGTGTCATTCACTGTTACCCCGCTGCTGGCTTCCAGAATCAGCAGACTCGAGAGAATGACGGACGGCACTCTGATAGGCAAGTTTGCCATCGCCTTCGAGAAGTATTTCCACAAAGTCGTTGCCGAGTACATCTCGCTGTTGAAGTGGAGCCTTCAAAACAGGTGGAAGGTTATAGCCGTCTCGGTATTCTTGTTCATCGCTTCGCTTATGCTTGCCCCGCTCGGGTTCATAGGCGCCGAATTTATTCCCCAGACTGACATGGGTGAATTTGCGGTGACTCTGGACATGCCTCCGAACTATACGGTGAGACATACCAACCTCGTGACTGAGAAAGTTGAAAGATATGTCAACAGCCTTCCTGATGTGGAAAAAGACTTCGTGCAGGTCGGCGTATCGAACGAAGGCCTCATCGGCCAGTCGTCAAACCATAGTTCCGAGCTCGATGTCGAGCTTGTGCCCAAACAGCAAAGAAAACTGACGACCGACCAGATCGGCGAGATAATCAAGAAGTTCGCGCTCGACATACCTGGCGTAAGG
The DNA here is from genome assembly GCA_021825585.1 of Bacteroidota bacterium. GTDB lineage: Bacteria > Bacteroidota > Ignavibacteria > Kryptoniales > JAKASW01 > JAKASW01. The sequence goes on from JAKAGT010000020.1 coordinate 30,909, forward strand.
GCACGCGTAGATCCCATCGGACTCTTCGGTACTGCAAACCAGACACCAATACAGTTGATAGTCAGCGGCCCGAGCCGTTCCGACGTCCTGAAATCGGCTCAGATACTCGAAGACGTCGTGAGGAGTATCCGCGGCACAGCCGACGTGCGCCTGTCCGCCGACACAGGAAATCCGGAGATGCGCATCGAGATCGACCGACAGAAGCTCGCCGATTTCGGACTCTCCATCCAGGAGGTCGGTGCGGCGCTGCAGGTTGCAATGCAGGGGAATGACGACGCGAAATTCAGACAAGGTGAAGACGACTACGACATACTCGTCTCACTCGACAGGTCGGATAAATCGAATATCTCCGATCTGAAGCATTTGGCCTTCATGAACAACAAAGGGCAGCAAATCCAGCTCCAGCAGTTTGCAAACGTGTACCAGTCCACGGCTCCTTCTGTTCTTCAGAGGTTCGATCGGATAAGTGCGGTAACTGTATATTCTCAGGTTATTGGACGGCCGGTCGGAACCGTAGGGGCGGATATCAAGAACGCAATGGCGAAGAAAACCCTTCCGGCAGGTGTGGACATAACTTATTGGGGCGATCTGAAGAACCAGGCCGATGCGTTCAGCAGCCTTGGGCTGGCCCTTGTCGCAGCCATCATATTCGTTTACCTCGTCCTGGTCGCCCTTTATGACTCGTACCTTGATCCGTTTGTCATACTCTTCTCGATACCTGTGGCGATGGTTGGAGCATTCCTCGCGCTGGCGCTTACAATGAATTCTCTCAACATTTTCTCGATACTTGGAATCATCATGCTGATCGGTCTCGTTGGCAAAAACGCCATACTTCTTGTCGACCGCACAAATCAGAAGAAGAAAGAGGAAGGACTCTCGACATTCGATGCTCTGATCGAAGCCGGAGAAAGCAGGATCAGGCCGATCATGATGACCACGACGGCTATGGTCATCGGTATGCTTCCGCTCGCTTTTTCCCACGATGCCGGTTCTGAGTGGAAATCCGGTCTCGCTTGGGCCATTATTGGCGGACTCCTAAGCTCGATGTTCCTCACTCTAGTTCTCGTGCCGGTGGTTTACGAAATGTTTGAGAAGGTGCAGTTGAGGGCGAAGGCCTTTTTAGCCAGAAGGAAGAAAGCAGAAGGCACAGAAGTTCTGCCGGAGACGGCCGCAAATTGACTTATGACCTAATCGCCTGACGTGATCACATAATTGTGGAACGCCGTTCCGGAAATAGAAGCGGGGGAATGAGCCATCGATTCTATACCGTATCTGCCAGAATAACTCCGGACTGGACTCATTGTTCTGAAACAACAAAGGAAAAGAATGTTTCCAGGGAAAGCGCTCGCCGCAAACTCGGGGCACGAGAGACTCCTGAAGGTGTACCTGTCGCCTACTGCCTACAAGATTGGCGAAGTCATCGTGACTGCCGATTCGTTTTCACTGGCAGAGAGGACATTCAACCGGCCAATCTCCACGCTCGAATTGAACCAGAAACAAGTAAATGCGATTCCGCAGTTCATTGAGCCGGACCTTCTGCGTGCGCTTCAGAGCCTGCTTGGCATTACGCCGATTTCCGATTTCTCGTCCGCGTTGTACGTCCGAGGCGGAACATCCGACCAGAACCTTTACCTGATTGACGGCACGGAAATTTACAACCCGGAGCATGCGTGTGGAAGGTTACCTGTACTGCGGAGAGACGGTCAGCAACATAAGACTCATGAGAAACTTCCCGATAGGCGCTCAGGTTGACGCAAACGAGCTCAACCTGGCTTCATACCTTTGAGAAGTTCTCCCCGGCGGTTATATTTTGGTGAGAGAGTTTTCAACGAGCGAAATATCTATCCACACCAACAGAGTAGACAATGACAATGACGAATGAGATTCCAGCGCCGATCCGTCACGATTGGACCAAGGAAGAAATCGCCGAAATATACAACCTTCCACTTCTTGACCTGGTTTTTAAGGCTGCTTCTGTCCACCGGGAGTTTCACGACACATCCGAAATCCAGGTTTGTTCGCTTCTATCTATCAAAACCGGCGGATGTCCGGAAGACTGCGGATACTGTCCGCAATCAGCTCACTATGAAACCGGCGTTAAGGTGGAGCCCCTTCTGGCGTTCGATGACGTGGTGGAGAAGGCCGCGGCGGCGAAGGAAGCAGGCGCGACACGGTTTTGTATGGGCGCTGCGTGGAGGGAGGTGCGCGACAACAGAGACTTCGATCGTGTGCTCAAGATCGTGGGTGCGGTAAATGACCTCGGACTCGAAGTCTGTGCCACGCTGGGAATGCTTACCGAAGAGCAGGCAAGGAAACTGAAAGAGGCCGGACTTTACGCATACAATCACAACGTCGACACGTCGGAAGGATATTACAAGAGCATAATCACGACGCGCAGCTATCAGGACCGGCTGGACACAATAAAGAATACGCGCAAGGCGGATATTACCGTGTGCAGCGGTGGTATCATCGGGATGGGAGAATCCGACGACGACAGGATGGAAATGCTCATGACGCTCGCGAATCTTGATCCGCATCCGGAGTCGGTACCGATAAATGCATTGGTCCCGGTCGAGGGGACGCCGCTTCAGGGCCGTCCGCCTGTCGACGGATTGGAATTTGCGCGGATGATCGCAACCGCCAGGATCCTGATGCCGAAATCGATGGTGAGGCTTTCCGCAGGAAGGCTTCAGCTCTCAAGGGAGGCGCAGGCGTTCTGCTTCCTGGCGGGAGCAAATTCCATCTTTGCCGGCGACAAGCTGTTGACGACGCCGAACCCGGATGTCGGTGATGACAGGGAATTGTTTGCAGCGCTGGGATTAAGACCGAGGAAGGCCTTCAAAGAAGATGGCGTCCCATCTTATACGGGGGTTCCTCAGCAAAATGCCCCGGACAATTAGCCGCTAATAATGCTCGAAGCAGAGGTTAGACTCCGACGTTCGCTTGAAGAAAGAAGTGCCGCAGAATCGCTGAGGAGCCTAAGCGTAGGGCGGAATCTCATTGACTTCTGTTCCAACGACTACCTCGGGTTCTCCCGTTCAAAGATCCTCAAAGACAGGATACGGGAGGAAGAACTCCGCCACGTCGAACAGTACATCGGTTCAACTGGATCGAGGCTCATCTCGGGCAACAGTGACTATTACGAAAGCCTCGAAAGAAGTATAGCTGCTTTCCATAGTGCCGCAAGCGGGCTCATTTTCAACTCGGGCTACGACGCGAACCTCGGCGTTTTTTCATCAGTTCCACAAAGAAACGACATCATCCTATACGACCAGCTGGTTCATGCCTCCATAAGGGACGGCATACGCCTCAGCCACGCACGCGCGTTTTCTTTCGACCATAATAACTCTGAAGCCCTCGAGCGGAGACTTAAGCTGCAGATCGATGAAGGCAGTCCTTCGGACGCAGAGCGAAGCGTTTATGTAGCGGTTGAGTCAGTGTATTCCATGGACGGTGATTGTGCGCCTTTAGCTGAAATGGTGGAAGTGTGTCGAAGATACGGAGCTAACCTGATCGTAGATGAAGCACATGCCACCGGAGTTTTCGGCACGAGAGGAGAGGGAATGGTTGTCGAACTTGGATTGGAGAATGAAATCTTCGCGCGTGTACACACATTCGGCAAGGCGCTCGGGTCTCATGGGGCGATCGTCCTCGGCTCCGCGACTCTGCGATCTTACCTCATTAATTTCGCCCGCTCGTTCATATATACGACCGCGCTTCCGTTTCACAGCCTGGCCGCCATCCGCTCAGGGTACGAACTTCTGAAGGAAAGCGGCGAATTTGTCCAAGCTCTGCGAGCAAATATCTCGTCGTTCAAGAGCCGGCTCGGGAGGGACATCATGGGGAGAATAATACCGAGCATAAGTGCGATCCAGTGCATAATTGTCCCGGGCAACCCGAAAGTGAAGGCGGCTTCGCGCGAACTAAAGGATGCGGGCTTCGATGTCAGACCCATCATGCACCCAACGGTGCCGGGCGGCTCGGAGCGTATCCGCATCTGCCTGCACGCATTCAACACCGAAAAAGAAATAGAAGACTTAACAAACAAACTGAAGGTCTTACAGCTATGAAGAAAATTTTTGTTACCGGTATCGACACGGACATAGGCAAGACCATCGTGTCTGCTATTTTGACGGAAGCGCTGGAAGCGGATTACTGGAAGCCGATACAGGCCGGCAACCTGGAAAAGTCTGATACCGACACAGTCCGCGAGCTGTTATCCAACTCTAAATCCGTGCTGCATAAGGAAACTTACCGGCTCACGCAGCCTCTGTCGCCTCACGCCGCCGCCGCGGCAGACGGCGTCAAGATCGACATGGATCTAATCAGAGATTCGATGCCGTCGACCGGAGGCCGCGACCTCATAATCGAAGGTGTGGGCGGCGTAATGTCGCCGGTCAACGACTTATTTGTCGTCATGGACCTCATAAAGAGCCTGGATGCGGAGCCTGTGATAGTCTCCAAACACTATCTCGGGAGCATCAACCACACGCTCCTTACCATCGATGCGATGAGAAGAAAAGGACTTCCAGTGGTCGGCGTGTTTTTCAACGGGAAGCCGGTACAATCCTCCGTGGATTTCATCATTCGCTATTCGGGCATTAAACCTCTTGGCTTCATAGATGAAGAAAAGAAGCTCGACAAGGAAGTCGTGAAGAAGTACGCGCGGCTTTTCAGAAAAGAATTTCGCTGATGAACCTGGCCGAGCGGGACAGCAGGGTAATCTGGCATCCGTATACTCAAATGCGGAATGCCGGGCTTCCTGTCGCGATTGTGCGGGGCGAGGGCGCGCGGCTCTACGACGAGGCCGGAAACGAGTACATCGACGCCATTTCTTCATGGTGGGTTAACGTTCATGGGCATGCACATCCATACATAGCGAAGAAGGTTGCCGAGCAGCTGGCAACGCTCGAGCACGTGATATTTGCAGGCTTTACCCACGAGCCCGCCGTGCAGCTCGCCGAACGGCTGCTGAAAATCCTTCCGGAGAACCAGGGGAAGATATTCTATTCGGACAATGGTTCGACCGCCGTTGAAGTCGGCCTCAAGATGGCGCTTCAGTACTGGTATAACCGCGGTAAAAAGAGACAGAAGGTGGTTGTCCTGAGCAACTCATATCACGGCGATACATTCGGTGCGATGTCCGCCAGCGTGCGGGATTTGTTCACCGAGCCGTTCTGGGACCTCCTCTTCGACGTCGTGTGCATCGACTCGCCGACTGAGCGTAAGGAGAAGAATTCGATCGGGCAGTTGTCCGAGGCCCTGGAGCAAAATGATATTGCCGCATTTATTTTCGAGCCATTGCTGCAGGGGGCAGGCGGAATGATAGTGTATGATTCCGGGCCGCTCGATCAGATGATACGACTTTGCAGACAAAAGGGAGTCCCGACGATCGCGGATGAGGTGCTGACCGGCTTCGGCCGCACAGGTAAGTTCTTTGCCTCCGATTATCTGGTGAATAAGCCCGATATCATTTGCATGTCGAAAGGGCTGACCGGCGGGACGATGGCTTTGGGTGCAACTTCATGCACGAATGAAATTTACCGTGGCTTCCTGTCCGACGACAGGCGGAAAAGCTTCTTCCATGGGCATTCGTATACGGGAAACCCGATAGCGTGTGCGGCTGCGCTGGCCAGCCTTGATCTGTTCGACAGACGGGAGACCTGGGAGAATGTCAGGCGAATTGAGAGTCAGCACAGGGCATTCCTGAACCGCATCAAGGGACACCCACGCGTGAAAAATTCACGCCAGATCGGGACGATACTTGCCTTTGACGTCGTGAATGAAGGGGAGACTAACTACCTCAACGAGCTGAGGGACTGGATGAACGATTACTGCGTAAGCCGCCGCATCATCATCCGGCCGCTTGGGAACGTGATGTATCTCATTCCCCCATATTGTATTACCGCAGAAGATCTCGATAAAGTGTACTCGACACTATTTTCCATGCTCGATGACATCGGGACGCAATGACCGCGCGCGGTCGTCGGCGGAAGATATCCGGACATGCAGAGGTTGTGTCCATAGTTGCTCCTTACCGAAACAATGGATACTTTAAAGACAGCTTGGTTCATATTTGGTGCTTAAGAACAATTATCATATTACCATAACCGGCATGGGGTCCATATCCTCGCTCGGATACAGTTCCGACGAAGTATGGCAGGCATACCTCCTGAGAGAATCCTTTCTGAAATCCGAGCCGTTCGACAACGAGAACTTCTCAGTCGCACGGCTATCTAAGGCATCCGAAGATATTCTCAAGGCTCTTCGGATAGAAGAAGCCGCCCACCGCTACCTCGACAGGACAGTGTTGATGGCGATGCATTGTGCGAGAGAGGCGGTCGAGCAGGCGGGCTGGACGCGCTCAGACATCGGCTATAGAACAGGGGTGAACATCGGCTCCTCGAGAGGCGCAACGGCGCTCCTCGAGGAACTCCACGCGGCATATCTTCGGAATCCTTCGAATCGGATTTTCCCGCTTACATCTCCGATGACAACGCTCGGCAATATTTCAAGCAGTGTGGCGAGGGATATCGGCGCCGCGGGTCCGGAGATCAGCCACTCGGTCACTTGCAGCACTGCGCTCCATGCGGTATTCAACGGGATCGCCTGGATGAAGGCTGGTTTCGCCGACCGTTTTATCGTTGGAGGCGCGGAGGCTCCGCTCACCGGGTTCACTGTAGCGCAAATGAAGGCACTCCGCATTTATACTAACGATTCCGATGCCGAGTATCCTTCGCGTCCCTGTTCGTCCGAGAGGCCACCTGTCTCGACAATGGCGCTGGGCGAGGGAGCGGCGCTCTTTGCCATGGAAAAAATAACGGACGAGGAACTCGGTGATAGTAAAGATCGGGTTCTCGGAATCGTTGATTCCTTCGGATACGGACTCGAGGCTCCGGAAACTGCAACTTCCATATCCGAGGAGGGCGCAGCACTTGCAAGCGCGATGAACATGGCGTTAGACAACATGGCGTCCCATAATCCTGTAGACCTTGTTATTCTGCATGCGCCCGGTACGATCAAAGGAGACTGCAGTGAGCTTAACGCAATCAAATCTGTATTTGGGAGCGAGCTGCCGATTCTCGCATCCAACAAATGGTTCATCGGCCACACATTCGGGGCCTCTGCAGCATTGAGCCTGGAATATGCGCTGCTGATGCTGGATAATGACGATTACGCAGAATTCCCTTATCCCGTCGTGTTCAAGAACAGCCGCAGGCCTATTAGGAAGATAATGATCAATGCGGCGGGATTCGGCGGAAATGCCGCAAGTCTGATAGTCTCGAAACCGGCCGGCTGATCGATTGTCGAGAGACTGAAATGGCATCGAGGATAACCATTTACGAGATTGCGAGGGCCGCCGGTGTCGGAATCGGTACGGTATCCCGTGTTCTGAACAATCATCCGAGCGTGACTCCCGAGACTCGGCAGAAGGTCAGAGACGTGATGAGAAGAATGCGGTATCAGCCTCACACTTACGCACAGCGCCTCGCGCGACATCATTCGGAGACTATTTGTGCCGTGATACCGTTCTTTACAAACTATTTCTTCGCCGAAATCCTGCGCGGGGTCCAGGAGGGAATTGGCCGGCTCGGATACGATCTTGTCCTCTTCGGTGTCAATGATGTTAGTCAGGCCGAATCGAGTATTGCGCGGGCGCTCCAGCGCGGCAGGGTGGACGGCATGCTATTCTTCTCAATGAGACTTCCTGAAAAAGTCGTGCCGAGGCTTAGAGAGGCCAGATTGCCGATTGTCCTGGTGGACAGCTACCATCCTGATTTCGATTCCGTCAGCGTGGCAAACGCCAATGGCGCGTACGACGCGACGGAGCATCTTTTAAGTCTCGGACACTGCAGGATAGGAATGATCACCGCATCTCAGTTGAGTATCTCCGCCGGGGAACGACTGGACGGGTACAAGCGTGCTCTTGAGAAAAACGGCATCAGGTATTCGAAGGAGCTTGTAAAAGCGGGTGCTAACACGAAAGAGCACGGATTCAACAGAGAAGCAGGCTGCGAGGCGATGTCGGATTTCGTCAGGATGGGATCGGAAATGCCGAGCGCATTTTTCGTGTCATCGGACATACAGGCTATCGGTGCACTCGCAGCGCTGTCGGAACATAGCTTAAGAGTGCCGGACGATGTGTCGATCGTCGGCTTCGACGATATCGAACTGGCTGAGCATCTCAGGCTGACGACGATGCGACAGCCGATGTACGAGATGGGCGAGACGGCGGTCGAACGACTGAGAGCAAGGATGGAAGACCCGGATATGGATGTCTTGCACAGGACGTTCTCTCCACAACTCATAGTGAGAGATACATGCGGTCCATTTATTGTGAAAGGAAGGTAGGACAGAAGAGATGGCTCCTTTCACAGCCTCCTACTAAATAACAAAAGCCGGATGAGTGCGCTTCCGCACGAACCATCCGGCTTCGTTGGTATTAAAGAATATCCAGAAACTACATGCTGCCCTTGGGTGCCGTAGCTTCTATTTTATGCCAACGGGCAAGCAGCACATCAAGCTGTTTCCTCAGGTGATTGTAGACTTCTGTCTCACCCTGGGTGGGTGCTGCATCCACGCCTTGTATTGCGGTCACTACGCTCGCCAGATCTTCACCTATTCCGACCAGATTGGGTTTGCCTTTTTGTGCTATCTCCTCAATGGAAGCGACAGTTGAAGCTGGCAATGAATTTTTCTTGTTGCTTAGCAAATCAGTCGCGGTTTTGTGCGCTGAGACAGTCTGGTCTAAAGCTGCATCTATTGATTTCTCTAGGCTCAGCTGGATGCCCAGATCTTTCGTCGTGACTTTCACTCTCGGGTCCATCTTGACTTCAAACGGCTCCGTGTAACTTTTACCATTAACCGTCAGAGTTACGGTATACTTTCCCGGGAGCACAAGGGGACCTTCCGGATCGAGCGGAGTCCCGCCGTCATCGTCCCACACCGCAGAAATCGAGTAATGATACGTGAAGGCGGAAGGGCGGGGATATCGGAGGTCCCAGACGAACCGGTGTTCGCCTGCTGTGGCCGAAGGGATTTCCACTGGCTTGACCCATTCCTTCTGGAAATACCGGTGAGAGGGCAGCTTCGCGGCGGCTTCGTCGCTCGAATATTTGTTGATGATATTCCCCTTCGCGTCGCGGATAGTCAGGACAACGGGGCCCTGCACATTGTCCTTCAGCCAGTAGTCGATAATCGCTCCGGTCGGAGGATTCTGTCCGAGAGCCGTCTCCGGGGGCCAGGGTGTATCCTTGTTCTCATCTGCCCGGACGCGAATGGCAACGGACGGGTGGAACAGGTGGACTGGCTGTGAAGCTAACTTCGAGCTGATTTCGCGCAAAGGCTCGACGTCATCCAGAATCCAGATACCTCTTCCTTGAGTGCCCGCGACCAGATCGTTACCATGTACGACGAGGTCGTTGACGCAAACCGTTGGGAAGTTGAGCGTCAAAGGCTGCCAGTGTGCTCCGTCATTGAATGAGACATATACGCTGCGATTAGTCGCCGCGTAAAGCAGCCCTGGTTTAACGTCGTCACACCGAACTGAATTGGTGAACTCGTCGGCGGGAAGCCCGTCGGTAATGGTCTGCCAGGTTTTACCGCCGTCAGTTGTTTTAAGTATGAGCGGTTTCATATAACCGAGGCGCTGGATGTTGACGGCAGCGTATGCTACTTTTGTGGAGAAGTACGACGGATCGATCGCGTCTATTCTTGCCCAGAGCGGTACGGAAGGTGGAGTCACATTTTTCCAGTGGAGGCCGCCGTCGGTAGTTACCTGAATCAGCCCATCATCGGTACCAACCCATATGACATTTTGCGCTATCGGCGATGGTGCAATGCAGAAAATGACTCCGTATCCCGCGTCCCGCGCCTGCGTCCGGTCGGGATTGAAGTAGTCCTTCGCTCCGGCTTCCTTCCCGGTAAGATCGGGGCTGATTTGTTTCCAGCTATTGCCATTGTCAGTCGATCTGAAAAGGTACTGGTTCGCCACGTACAAAGCGTGGTCTCCTGCGTGCGAAAAGACAAGCGGTGTGATCCATGTGTATCTGTACTTGACGGTCGATTCGCGCGCGCCGTATGTAGACAACGGCCAGGGAGAAATTTCTTGGACCTGTCGTGTGGTATTGTTGAATCGGGAGAAATGTCCTCCGAGTCCGCTTCCGAACACCAGGTTTGGATCGCCCGGCTTAGGTACGTCGTAGTCACGTTCATCTCCGCCGACCGGGTGCCAATCGCGCAGGCCGATGACGCCGTACGGTCCGCGGCTGAGTATTCCGACGGTGCCGTTGTCCTGCTGCCCTCCGTAAATTTTATAAGGGAACTGGTCGTCGACCGCAATATGATAGAATTGTCCGGTCGGCTGGTTGTACCAGCTTGACCATGTATTTCCGCTATCGACGCTGACGGCGCACCCCTGGTCGGAGCAGGCCATCATATACTGCGTGTTTGCAGGATTGATCCAGAGGAAGTGATAGTCATCACCGCCCGGCGAGCCTCTGAAAATCATGAAATGTTTCCCGCCGTCGGTGGACTTGTGAATCGAGCGGTCCATGACATACACCGTGTTCGGATTCTTCGGATCTACGATGACTCGGCTGAAGTAGTTGTTGGCGAGCCCGGGATCATGGTTAACCCAGTCCCAGGTCGCTCCGCCGTCGCTCGATCTGTACAGACCATTATGTCCATCGGATGAGATGATTGTGGCGTACACAATTTGTCCGTCGCTGCCAGGCGCAACTGCAAGTCCAATGCGGCCATAGTCACCCGCAGGGAGGCCGCCGCCCGTGAGTTTCGCCCAATGCTCTCCGCCGTCAGTGCTCTTGTAGATTCCCGAGCCTGGTCCGGTTTGCGGCATGAAGTAGTCGAGCCACGGATGAGCCTGCATTTGCCAGAGCGCCGCGTAGACGGTTGCAGGATGATCGGGATCAAATGAAAGATCAACTGCACCCGTGCTGTCGTCGACAAACAGTACTTTCTGCCATCTCTGTCCGCCATTTGTCGTCAGGAATACTCCTCGTTCAGAATTGGGTGCAAAGACATTTCCCAGTGCCGCCACAAGCACGCGGTTCGGATCTTTAGGATCGATGAGGATACGGCCGATATGAAGTGTCTTGTCGAGTCCGACGTTTTTCCACGTCTTTCCGCCGTCGCTGGAGCGGTAAACTCCGTCACCTGCAAGCATATCGTACCTGAAGGCGACCTGGCCGGTTCCGACATATATGACGTTCGGGTTAGAGAGGGAAACGTCTATTGCGCCGACGGTTGAAGCGCCCTGGTGCTGCATCAGAGGCTGCCAGGTTCGCCCGGCATCTACGGTTTTCCAGACACCGCCTCCAGCGGCGCCAAAATAGAATGTGTTGGGCTCATTCGGAATTCCGGCGCCCATAGTAGCCCAGCCGGCGCGGTACGGGCCGACGAAGCGCCAGCGCAATCCCGCATAAGTTTGTTCACTTACTCCCTGTGCCATGATTATCTGCGGCATGATCAGAAGCAGCATTGCTGCCGAAGAAAGTACAATTGTGAAGAGAAGGGTCCGGTTGGACTCGCGGCTTCGGTCAGAACGCGATGGAAGGAGAAGTGATACTCGTTTTTTCATAATGACATCCTTCGCTGTTTAATGGTATTTGATGTAAAAACATATATGGTTAAGGGCTGGTTCCGCTACGGTAAGGTAAGACAAGAGGTTGGGAGCAAGTGGAATAAAGTATCGTGGCTGGTATCTTGGCATCTCTTCTTTCATCTGCTGTGGCAGGAATACCCGACAAGTTAAAAGGGGGCAATAATTTTTGCAACATTGATCGCTCGCCCCCTTGACTTTACAAATGGAAGAAAAATCATGTAAGACCCGAGAGGTTCTGCTGAATAGTTACAAATCAGGAAAGGGATACAAAGCGGATCCCTACGGCAGCTGGGTTCAATTAGCCCCGAACCCACTTCTCTCGTTTCTGTGTCACGGGACATAGCAGAATGCGGCAGAAGGTGGGAAGGAAAAGATTTGTAACCCAGTGCGTCACCGGGGACTCGAACCCCGAACCCACTGATTAAGAGTCAGTTGCTCTACCAGTTGAGCTAGTGACGCGTGGCAATTAATATAAATACCGGAGGCAGGAAAATCAATGTGAAAATCGAGTTTTGGTCGTCTGACTGTGCGTTTACCATCGCACGTAGAAGCACGGTTAACGGAAAGACTGATATATCATCCGAGACGGTGCGGGTTGGATTGATTTTTCTTCGAAGGATAGAGAGATTGTGTCATGATAGCGCGCGATTTGTGTCACAAGTCTGGGCACCAGCTCCTATCATATCAATTCTATTGTGTGGTCTCGTTCCGAATCTGCCGTTACAGCGGCGGACATTCAGAAGAGTATAGTAATCTTCTCGGCATTGTGCTGAGAAGTCTGATTTTTCAATCGACAACCCCAAAAGGAGTACTCGTATGAAACAGACCAAGGCAAAACCGAAAGTCAACAGGAAAGAACTCCTCGTCTCAAACGATTACAGCACAGAGACACACCTTATCTACGGAAAAGCTTATACAGAAAAGTGGGACTACTCGCACCATCTCGTCCCGCCCATCACCGCCAGCGCAACATTCAGACTTGAGTCTGCCGAGCGGGGAGCACAGGGCTTCGTAGAGTTTGCACACACGGTCGAAGGAAAAGAAGTCTCGAAGCAGGCGCCCATTTACATTTACGACCGGCTCGGCGAGCCGAACAAGGATTTACTCGAAGATAATCTGGCCCTGGCTGAATCGGCTGATGCGTGCGTCACTTTCAGCAGCGGAATGGGGGCGATAGCCGCGGCGCTGGGAATCCTCACCGCGCCCGGCAATCAGATAGTGTCCCACAAGACACTTTACGGATGTACATATGAATTGCTGACGCTCTGGTACCCGCGGTATCAGATCGACGTGAAGTTTGTAGACCTGCTGAACCTGAACAGTCTGAAGAAAGCAATTACTCCTGCCACGCGGGTCGTCTATTTTGAGACTCCGGTGAATCCCACCCTTGATCTGATAGACATCGGAGCTATATCGGAGATAGTAAAAGCTGAGAACGAGAAGAGGAAGAAGGACAACCGCGTCAGCGTCGTTGTAGACAATACCTTCGCAACTCCATTCTGCCAGCGCCCGATAGAACTGGGAGCGGATTTTGTGGTGCATTCCCTGACCAAGAATATCGGTGGATTCGGGACGGATGTCGGCGGGGCCGTGGCCGGGCCGCTCTGGAGCAGAGACAGGCTTCTCTTATACAGAAAAGATTTCGGCGCCGTTTTGGGCACTAAGAACGCATGGGATGCTTTAGTATACGGCCTCCCTACTCTCGCCACGCGGCTAAGGAGGCAACAGGAGACAGCCATTGAGATAGCCAGGTTCCTTGCGGGACATCCTAAAGTTGAGATGGTCAATTACCCCGGACTGGAAGGCTTCAAACAGCATGTGCTGGCGAAGAAACAGATGCGTGACTTCGATGGGAACTTTGCGCCCGGTTCTATGATTTACTTTATAATGAAGGGTAGGACGCCGGAAGAAAGCCGGTGTCATGCTGAGAAACTGATCAACTCGCTCGCCAAGAATGCATATACGATAACATTGGCGGTAAGCCTGGGCAACATCCGGACCCTTGTTGAACATCCCGGAAGCATGACACATGCGGCAATCCCCGCTTCCGAGCAGGTTAAGAAGGGACTCGACCCGGGAGGGATGAGGCTTTCGATCGGGCTAGAAAAAGTCGAAGACATTATAAGAGATTTGCGAGAGGCGCTGAACAAAATTTGAAAAGGACATTCATTCAATCTGAGCTTCTCCTGGATGCCGGTGCGGTGAACGCCGTCAGCCTCAGGGTCGAGGGCAAACCGCACCAGTTCAGCATGAGGTTGAACGGGACGGCAACTGCAGTCGAATCGGAAAACCGCAGGGAGTTTTTCGAGGCTCTTGGCTTCAGCGAAAACAGTGTCGCGGCCGGTGCTCAGGTTCACGGCGACAATATCGAGCTGGTCGAATCGCCTGGACGCCGTCCTTCGACGGACGCTCTAATGACCCGGAATACTGGATTGTTCCTTGCCATTTCAGTCGCTGACTGCGTTCCGATACTGATGTTCGACAAGAAGACCAGGTCGGCCGCTGCGGTTCACGCCGGCTGGCGAGGTACCGTCAGGAGTATCGTGTCTAAGACGGCGACGCTAATGGATGAGAAATGTGGTTCGAGTCCCGAGGACATCGTCGCGTTCATCGGACCTTGCGCGGGTTCCTGCTGCTATGAAGTCGGGCAGGAAGTAGTAGATAATTTCCATGGAAAATTCTTCGCACCTGGAGTCACTGCAGGCAAGTACATGCTCGACCTTAAGTCAGCAAACGCCGATCAGCTGGTCCGGTTTGGAATCCCGCGCGACAATATCGAGATAAGCGAGTATTGTACGATCTGCAATACTGACTTTCATTCATATCGCAGGGAAGGGGAATCGAGCGGAAGGATGCTTGCGGTAATCGGAATAATATAGGAGGAGAGAATATGTGCGGAATAGTAGGTTATATCGGAGAGAGGGATGCGAGGGGGATTCTCGTCGAAGGGCTGAAGATGCTCGAGTACCGCGGTTACGATTCCGCCGGGATAGCGCTTCTCGTTGATCACCACATCGATATACTGAAGACGCCTGGTAAAGTGTCGAAGCTGGACGCAATGGTCGGAGACTCCCAGCCTGCCTCGATAGGCATCGGACATACCCGCTGGGCAACTCACGGCGAACCTAACGAGGTAAACGCGCACCCTCACAAGGATTGCAGCGGAAACATCGCGATAATTCACAACGGCATCATCGAGAATTACTTGGCATTGAAGATCAAACTGGCTTCTATGGGACATCGGTTTGAAAGCCAAACCGATACCGAAGTGCTCGCACATCTGATCGAGGAGTTTTATCGCCACCAGGGGAATCTGGAGATTGCGGTCAGGACCGCTCTCAAAGAAATCGACGGCACGTTCGGCGTAGTTGTGATGGCTTCCGATCAGCCGGACATTCTCATTGCAGCCAGGAGAGGGAGTCCTCTCGTAATCGGGCTCGGCGATTCTGAAAACCTGATAGCATCAGATGCATCGGCGCTGGTGAAGCACACCCGCAAGGTAGTCTATCTGCAGGATAATGAAATCGCTCTGCTGACTAAGGACAGCGTGTCTCTCAAGAGTCTGGATGACAAGCTGATCGAGAGGGAGGCGGAGCAGTTGACGTTCGACGTCGAGCAGATTGAGAAGGGCGGTTATGCTCATTTTATGCTGAAGGAGATTCATGAGCAGCCCGAGACGGTGCTGAACGCGATGCGGGGGAGGCTGCTTGAAGGAGAGGGAGTCTCCAAAATGGGCGGCCTGCAGGATGTTGCGGATAATATTTTTAATGCTAAACGGTTTGTCATTACCGCGTGCGGTACATCGTGGCACGCCGCCCTGGTCGGAAAGTATATTATCGAACAATGTGCGAGGATCCCCGTAGAGGTCGATTACGCCTCGGAGTTCCGTTACCGCGATGCAGTCCTGCTGGAAAACGACATCGTATGGGCAATCAGCCAGAGCGGCGAGACCGCAGATACGCTGGCCGCTGTTCGGGAGGCGAGAAAGAAAGGCGCACCTGCATATGGAATTGTCAACGTGGTCGGATCCACGATCGCCCGGGAAAGCAACGCGGGCGTGTATATTCACGCGGGGCCGGAGATCGGCGTCGCATCGACTAAGGCGTTCACATCCCAGCTTGTGGTTTTGAACCTTATCAATCTACTTGTCGCCCGCGGGAAGGGGGTGTTGAGCGCGGACAAGGGACGGGAAATTGTTGCGGAGATGCAAAGGCTTCCGGAAAAAATTAAACAGATTCTCGACACTGCCGGGAACATGGAGCGGATTGCCGAGGAATTCAAAGATTCTAAGAACTTCATGTACCTCGGCCGGGGCGTCAATTTCCCGGTCGCCCTCGAAGGTGCATTGAAGCTGAAGGAGATCTCATATATTCACGCCGAAGGATACCCGGCGGCTGAGATGAAGCACGGTCCTATCGCGCTCATCGACCAGAATATGCCGGCCGTGTTTATCGCACTTCGCGACTCGACTTACGACAAAGTTCTCAGTAACATACAGGAGGTCCGCGCGCGACGGGGGAGAGTGATAGCCGTGGCCAACGAGGTTGACGACCATCTCAGGGGAATGGTCGATTACATAATTGAGATTCCTAAGACTCTCGAAATGCTCAGTCCCATCTTGTCTGTAATTCCGTTGCAGCTCCTTGCATACTATATCGCGGTGAAGCGAGGCTGCAACGTCGATCAGCCGAGGAACCTGGCGAAGAGCGTAACGGTAGAATAGCCGGTTTTACATAAACTTATTTCACCGGAGTTGTGTTGCATCTGGTAGAATGAGATCGCCAGCGAAAATAGTTTCACTCTCGGCGGCCCTCGTGATGTTCTCGGCAACCCTATCTGTGAGTGCATCACGTGCTGTAATCCTGGTTAGGCGTGCTGATGCGATAACGAAGTCACTCCCGGCTGCCGCGAATTTTTTCGTGAGAAAAGTGGCCATAGGAGAGGCTGATATTGCCAAAGTAGAGGCGAGAGGCAACTTCAGACCGGACGTTTCTCAATTGAAATTCTTCTATGGACGTGACAAATCTGGCCGTTTTGTCGGTACCATGCTGTTCTATGTCATGGATTCAGAGTATGGTACTCTTCAGGTCGGCGTAGCGTTCAGTCCCGCGGGAAGCGTGACGAATGTAGTCGTGACTAAAGCCAATTCGGCAACAAAACCATGGGTCGAGTCGCTTATATCCTCGGGCTGGCTGAAAGTTTACGACGGTATGAGTGGAAACTCGATGTTCAACCCACTCACGCGGATTTCTCCCAGTACAGCGGGCACCAAGCCGTACCTGATGGCTCAGGCAATTACGACCGCGGTGGTAAGATGCATCGTCTATTACGACATGCTTTTTCAGCCGAACTTGCCTCGATGAGGAGGTGAGTGCAGCCGGGGCTCTCACCCTCGCTTGGATGAGCGGCAAATTCGCCACACCACTAAATCCTGTTATGCTTTTCACACCCGGCGGGGACACTCCTGCTGAGGTTGGATCTCCCCTCCTCTTTGCGTTAGACTATGTCGGCTCCCGCCGCAGTTTCGGCCGCGTGCCCACATCTGCATAATCCTTACCCCGGAGTTGGCTCAATCGGAAACATCCTGTATATTGAGCGGAGTGTTGATTCGATATTCCCAACATTAAGAGGAGATGGATCCATGTCTGCCAGGAAAAAATCCACTGAGCAAAACACCGATCTAAGCCGTAGACGCCTGTTGAAAACGGCACTCGCAGGAGGAGCGGTCGCAGCAGTTTTCCCGTCTTTTGCAAAGGCCGAAGTGCCACATATCATCAGTCACCCGATAAAGCCGTCCGAGCTCGACGAGATCACGGTAGCGGAGCTTCAGGAGGGATTGAGGACAGGAAAATACACCGCCCGTTCGCTCACGGAGGAGTATTTGGCCCGTATCGATAAAATCGACAAGAGTGGGCCGTCGGTGAACAGTATCATAGAATTGAACCCAGACGCTTTGAAGATTGCGGATGAACTCGACAGGGAGAGGAAAGAGAAGGGACCGCGCGGGCCAATGCATGGCATCCCGGCTGTGATTAAAGACAACATAGCCACGGCAGACAGGATGATGACCACTGCAGGCTCCCTGGCGCTCGTCGGATCGAAGCCGCCCGAGGATTCGTTCGTCGTCCAGCAGATGCGTAAAGCAGGAGTCGTCCTAATCGGAAAAACAAACCTGAGCGAGTGGGCCAACATAAGGTCCACGCACTCCACGAGCGGATGGAGCGGGCGCGGTGGCTTGACGAAGAATCCGTATGCACTCGACCGAAATACCTCAGGCTCGAGTTCCGGATCCGGCGCTGCCGTCACCGCGAATCTTTCAGCAGTAGCGGTCGGAACCGAGACCGACGGCTCAATCGTGAGCCCTTCGTCTCTCAACGGCATAGTGGGAATAAAGCCTACAGTCGGACTCGTAAGCCGGACCGGCATTATCCCGATCTCGCACTCGCAGGACACTGCCGGCCCGATGGCACGAACTGTCGGCGACGCGGCGGCTTTGCTCGGAGCCATGGTGGGGGTCGATCAGAAAGACAAGGCGAGCAGGGCCAGCAAAGGAAAATTCCACACCGACTATACGAAATTTCTGGACGCATCGGGACTTAAGGGCGCGCGACTCGGAGTCGTCCGGGGGTATTTCGGTTTTCTCCCGCAGGTGGACGATGTAATGGATCATGCGATCGAGGTAATGAAGAGCAAAGGCGCTGTCATCGTGGATCCTGCGGAGTTCAAGACGCTTGGCAAATGGGGGGACGCCGAGGAAATCGTCCTCGATTACGAGCTGAAAGCGGATATGAAGAAATACCTCGACTGGCTCGGTTCCAGTACGACCATGCATTCTCTGGCGGACCTGATCAAGTTTAACGATGAGCACAGGAAGACCGAGATGCCTTATTTCGGCCAGGAAACCTTCCTCAGGGCCGAGAAGATGGGACCCCTTACGGACAAGAAGTATCTGGATGCGAGGGCAAAATGCATCAGGCTGACTCGCACGGAGGGAATCGACGCGGTGATGAATAAATACAAGCTCGACGCACTCGTTGCACCAACAGACAGCCCGGCATGGATGACAGACCTTGTCGACGGCGATCATTTTCTTGGCGGGAGTTCGAGCGCCGCTGCGGTCGCCGGTTACCCGGATGTCACGGTCCCCGCCGGATTCGTGTTCGGCCTGCCAATAGGGATCTCCTTCTTCGGGCGCGCCTGGAGCGAGCCGATGCTTATCAAGATCGCATATTCATTCGAGCAGGCAACGAAGGTAAGAAAATCCCCTCAATTTCTGCCGACTGCCGACTTGAACGTTTAGGCGGCGGCTCAGTGTTTCAAATAGTAAGCTGCTGACAGCCAGCCGCACCAGTGCTTGTAAGATGCCGGTGCGGTTGTGCCCATTCCTGTGCCTTTGAGCGGAAGCACGCCCTCGGTGTACGAATCTGAGTATCGCAGCAACTTTCCTGTAAGCTGTTCGCCGGTCACCTTGCTTATTATCTTCTCCGATGTCAGCAAGCCGAACGGTATCGAAAACTTTCCGCACCAGACAATATCTTTCAACTGAACCGTCAGGTCACGCACCTTGTCCGGGCTCACAACTCCTTCCAGATCCTCGTGCGCTATCCTCCTGTCGTTTGCCGTGGCTTTTTCATGAGCCCTGGCATCTTCGCCGTAAGGAGAGTTGTTGAAATCATCTCCATAATGATCGGCATCGGAAGAGATGAGGAAGGCGATATCTTTTCCGATTACAAGGTGATTTTCATCTGCGTATTTCGCGATTACAGCGGACAACTTGCCGGAAATTTCGTCCATCCTTGCGAAAGGCATCTGCGTCACCATGATCGGCGTAATCTCTATATTCGGATTGAAATACTGCAGGAAAGGGAGGAGTGCTTCGATGGAGTGCTCCAACGCATGAGCTTTGTCGCTAACGATAAAAGTGGATGTATCGAGATGAGCTTTGATGTAATCTCTGAGCGGAGATATCCCGACAGCATGTCCCAGGCCTGGCCAATCTGCGTAGTGATCCATTATCAGTATGTTGCGGGGGTCACCGATTTGTTTTCTAACATCGCTGTGCGTGACTCCGAAGATCACGACCTGTTTTGCCCGGAGAACGCGATAAAGTGGATAATAGACCCTTGCTGCATACATGTAATCGTCATGCGGCGAAATCGCGGCGACAATACCGGACGGGGCTGCCGGAGCCTTCTCATTTTTCTTCAGATAGTTGACAAACCGTTCCATCTGGTGTTTGTCCCAACAGAAGCCGATATTATCCCGGACTGGTTTCGTCCCCTGAGCGAGAAGACCGGCGGCGCTTAAGAAAACGAATAGACCTACCGCAGCTATGGCACGATTCATATACCCTCCGATATTTCGATAAATGTACAATAGGCAGCTGTAATTTGAAACTCTGCAACCGAGGCCGGTGAGGAAGCGGTTGTTTAGGTTGATTGCACAAATCGCCGGCCTTCGACCAAAACCACGGGGATTACGCTATGGTGAAACTTGATATGGTGGGGCCACGTTACTATCTTTTAAACGAGATGATGGAAGCAGAGCCCCTTACGCAGAACGAGAAGACGATTGTCTGCAGGTTTTGTTGTTGTACCTGTGCCGATGGATCCGCGCGGTTTTCGCGAAGGGACGAATGTATCGGTTAGATTGATACCTAACAGAAAGAATTTCGGAGGCCCTTCGTTGAGAACCAGCGAAGGGCTTTTTGTTTGAATGGACAGAATGAAAGATCGTGTCTCAAGGATGTAAAGAATAGAAAGTCTGTAAAATGAACCAAAGCATTACTGACGAAGGGATCGCGCAGTTGGCCGAGGCCCTGCTGCTGAAGCATGAAACTCACGGATTTACACTCCCGATCAAGGCGGAGACTCAGCGCTTTGCTGACGAGATCATCAAGTGTCTTTTTCCGTCGCTTTCCGAGGAGACTTATTTCACACAGGAGGAGATACGCGCGAGGCTATCGCTGCTCCAGCGCAATGTCAAGGCTATCCTTCGCCTGCTCCCGCTGAAATCAGGAGCTTCCGCAGACGAGACCGCGGAGGAGTTTTTTTGCAAGCTCCCGGAGATTCACAGGAAGCTCTGGATGGATGCGGAGGCTATCAATCGCGGGGACCCTGCTTCGGAAAGTGTCGAGGAGGTGGTACTGGCATATCCCGGTTTTCTTGCGATTGCCATCTACCGCATAGCACATGAGTTCTATCTTCTCGGTGTTCCGATTCTGCCGAGGCTGCTGACAGAATATGCCCATCAGCTCACAGGGATAGACATTCATCCCGGCGCTCGGATCGGGACTCCGTTTTTCATCGACCACGGCACCGGTATAGTTATCGGGGAGACGACGGTCATCGGCGACAATGTGAAGTTGTATCAGGGAGTCACTCTCGGTGCACTGAGCGTCGACAAGTCTCTTGCAAACACCAAGCGGCATCCGACCATAGAAGATAATGTAATTATCTACGCCCAGGCTGTGATACTTGGCGGTGATACCGTAGTCGGTCACAATAGTATCATAGGTGGCAACTCCTGGCTGACGAAATCCGTCCCACCTTATTCTTTCGTGTATCACGAGACGAAAGTTAATGTCCGGACGCCGGACGAAACTAACGGCGGAATAGACTATGTCATTTGAAATTTACCGCATAACAATAGAGAGGAGTATATGCCATGAAGTTTAATTCCATCCTGGAAACAGTCGGCAACACGCCGCACGTCAAGATTAACCGCTTATATCCGTCGGGCGTCAACGTCTGGATGAAATTAGAGCGGGCAAACCCTGGAGGGAGCATCAAAGACAGAATAGCCCTGACGATGATAGAAGATGCTGAACGGCGAGGCGTTCTAAAGTCGAACAGCGTGATTATTGAGCCGACGTCAGGAAATACCGGCATCGGGCTCGCGATGGTTGCGGCAGTGAAGGGGTACAAACTGATACTCGTGATGCCGGAATCAATGTCGATGGAAAGGCGGAGGATACTTTCGGCATATGGGGCGAAGCTGGAGCTTACACCCAGAGAGAAGGGGATGAAGGGTGCTATTGAGCGTGCCGAGGAGCTCGTCAAGAAAACGCCGCACGCGTGGATTCCTCAACAATTCGAAAACCCCTCGAACATCGAAGCTCATGAGCGGACTACCGCCCAGGAGATCTTTAGTGATTTTCCCGATGGAGTCGATTATCTCGTCACGGGGGTCGGAACGGGCGGCCACATTACCGGGTGCGCGAACGTCTTGAAGAAGAAATTCCCGAGGACAAAGGTCTTCGCGGTCGAGCCTGCGTTGTCGCCGGTGATAAGCGGTGGCGCTCCGGGGCCTCATCCGCTCCAGGGAATCGGCGCAGGCTTTGTGCCGAAGAACCTTCACACTGATGTGCTCGACGGAGTAATACAGGTTTCAAACGAAGAGGCATTTGAGTATGCCGTTCGTGCAGCAAAGGAGGAAGGAATACTTGTCGGCATTTCGTCCGGAGCGTCGCTGGCGGCGGTCGCGAAGAAACTTCCCGAAATACCGGCCGGGAGCACGGTACTCACTTTCTGCTACGATACCGGCGAGCGGTACCTATCGGTCGAAGGACTATTTAAATAGGAAAAGTCTGTGACCGGAGCCCTCAAGGTAGCTTAATATCACTGTTCGGATCGATATAGAACCTTAACACGTTCACTTTACAGAAGAACCTGTCTTCGTCTACCTTGAAGTCCCGGGGGTCGAAGTTCTTCAATCGTATAGTCTGCCAATGCTCGGTGGGATGGACGAACCCGAAGTGATTTTTCGACAGGGTAACTCTGATGGGCATTTGGAATTCACTGGCATCTGCTTTCCACCTGTAGCGCAGGACGGTCTCGTTACCTTTCTTTGTTGCAATTGCAGTGAACTCCGGAAGGTCCGGGTAACGCAGGTATTGATCAAAGAAGTAATCGTAATTTGTGGCGGTCCTCTCGTTTATATAGTTCGTAATGTCGTCCGCGTCAACGGTCTTACAGGCGAATTTCTCCTGCAAGCCTTTCAGGATTGAGAACCACAGCGGGTCGTTGTTTATGACGTCGCGAAGCGTGTTCAGGACGAGCTGTCCCTTGTCGTACATATCGCCGGAACCCTCCTGATTCACATTGTACGGTCCGATGATGGGCTTGTCGTTCCGCACATTCTGCTTCTTCGCATTGATGTATTCCAGCGCAGCCTTGTGCCCCCAGTTGTATTCTACATAAAGCGCTTCCGCATAAGCGCCGAAACTCTCATGTATCCACATGTCGGCGATATCTTTGGATGTCATGCTGTTTCCCCACCATTCGTGGGCGCTCTCGTGTATGATGATGAAATCGAATCTCAGCCCGACTGCGGAACTTGCCCTTCCTTCGTAGCCGAGTCTGTAGTGATTTCCATAAGCGACCGCGCTCTGGTGCTCCATGCCGTTATGCGACGATTCAATGAGCTTGTAACCGTCACGGTAAAACGGGTACTTTCCGAAATATTTCTCGTAGCACGCCAGCATGGTCTCTACTTCCCTGAAATGAGTTTTCGCCTCATTCAGATTTTCAGGCATAACGTAGTAATCGAGCGTCAGTTTGCTGCCGTCGCGGCTCCGGTAAATGTCGCTGAAGTGCGAATATCTGCCGATGTTTATCGTGACGTCGTAATTGTTTATGGGGTAGCTGATATACCAGTTGTACTGAGTCATGCCGCCGGGCAGATACAGCTTGCTCCTCAGCCTGCCGTTGGAAATATCCTCAAGACTATTCGGGACGGTTACGCTGAGAAGCATGCTGTCTGGCTCGTCGGATTGGTGGTCCTTGTTCGGCCACCAAAGGCTGGCGCCGGTGCCCTGGCACGTGACCATAATCCACGGATTCCCTTGCTTGTCCCTTTTCCAAACGAATCCGCCGTCCCATGGCGGGTTGATCGCGACCTGGGGTTTCCCGGAATAATAAAATATGATGTGGTGTGACGTCCCCGGGGAAAGCTCTCGTGACATATCGACGAAGACAGCGCCGTATTCACGCGAGAAAGTCAATGCGCTGCCGTCCTCGAAGAGGATGCTGTCCACGTGCATGTTTGCGAAAAGATCGACCTGCATTTTGCTGAACGGTGACACGACATTGAACACTATGGTGTTTGATCCGCTGATCGAGTGAGAAGTTGTGTCCACCGCGATGGAAAGATGGTAGTAAGTGACATCGTAGCATGTTCGAAGAGTGGAGAGGAAGCCTCGCAGAGAATCGGCCTTTGTGAAAGGTCCCCAGTTAAAATGAGAAGGTTCCTGTCCAAAACCGCCGCGGCTTATTAGCATAGCGGCAAGCAGAGTTAATAGTACCGGCCTTTTCATTGCATACACCGTCTTTGGTTTGGTGGGAGTTTAATGGCACAATTTAATATGATGTGCTCCATCGTGCAATGTCGGCAGGAGATCAGCTGTAATGCCTCACTGAAAGGGTTATTTCTCTCGCAAAGGCGCCAAGAACGCAAAGAAATGTTGACGAGCGGTTCGCTTTGCGAGCTTTGCGGCTTGGCGAGAAACCATAAGTGAGGGGTTACGATCAGCTCAGAAGACGGGAATGTTGGGTTGACGCGGAGTCCGTTAAGGGAAAAATGTGACTGTTTCTGCGCCCTATTAGAATTCGTAAGTCTTCATGACAAGGGACGCATCGGTCGTAACGAATGGACGGCGCATTATCGAGGCAGGACGCGGAAACGCAGAGATGCCCCCAATCTTGGGAAGGCAGGCAACCGTTTCTACCGTATTGAGCCTGAGCTTTTCTCCGGCGGGTATGACAAGGGTGACAGTGGCTCCGCTGTCGGGCAGGCCGAAATAATAGAGTACCCACTTTTTCTGCCTACCGACAGGAAAGATGGCGACGGAATCGGGAATGGACTGGCCGTCAACCGAGGCCGAAATAACGTGTGTGTCCGTCGATAGTTCTACCGGACTACCCATCTCAGGTGACCTAACAAGCAGATCAACAAATTGTGCACCCCGGGAAGCGGTATCACTTAGCAGCTTCACTAAAACAGGAGCGATGCTTACGGGAGCCGCCTTCGCAGCCATGCCTGGTTTAGCACGACCCGCGAAGAAATCAGGAATGGAATCCGTCGTTATCCGCTGCCGGAAAAAATGTGAAGTCCACTCGTCAGTTGAGTCGTCAAAGGAAATCCAGTATGCGGTTGAGTCATCCGTGTCGATTGCATAATCGACGCTGTCGGTCCGTGGGTGGTGGGCGTCGATACGGTGAGAGAGGATTGCGACAGCTGCCAGAATCAGTGCGGCTGCACAGAAGGCGATGGGAAGAAACCATTTCTGGTAAGATGAAATTATTGCCAGCTGAGGGAGAAGCGTCAAGATTCCGAGAATGACGAGAACGACAATAGCCGTGACGACTCCGGGAGGTATCATGGTCATGTAAAGGAAATAAATGGTCTGCGAAACCAGGTAGATTCCGGGGGCAGCCAGGATGAGCATCATTATCATGATGACGGGTGACCTGAAGTCCGAATTCGTCGCCAGAAAAAAAAGGATAAGCGCCAGCGAGCTGGAGATAAAAGGCCATTGGAAGATGTATGCGCCGTGCGGAACGTAAGCCGTCGATGCGATCGTCAGGATCAGCCACCATAAGAGTGCGCCAATCGCCATTTCTGACGACCTGAAGAATTTCCTGAGGAAGGTGTAATATCCTGTCGTGACGGCTGCGGCAAGAAAGACGAGGACACAGAGGAATATTCCGTCGTGATAGAACGTGCCGAAAAGAAAATGGCTTGATTCCGGATAGGAACTCTGCAGAGCCTTCCACAAGAAGAACGCTCCCGTACCCAGCACAAGTAATGGGGGAAAAGGGAGAAGGAATCCTACCACAGCTTTGGAGAGTTTTATGGTTCTTCGCTTCATACCGACGAATGCCATGAAAACAAACAGGAATCCCGCGACGACCGTCAGGGAAGTTACAAGCGAAGTGTGATAAAATACAATGGAAGGCCAGATAAAATTGAAATAGATATCGTTCGGAGACTTCGGGCCAGGCAGCGGGATGTTCCCGAAATGTTTTGTGAGTGCAAGCGCATAAGTGCCGTCATGCTGGATGCTGCTCTCGTTTATGTTGGAATAGTCGTCCAGTTCGCTGTGGTAATGTTCAATGTCTCCAATGAAGGCGAAATTCAGCCCATCGACCCCTTTGGCCTTCAGCCACGTGAAATCAGTATTGTTGGGGAGATGTTTGTACATGTCGTATGCCAGCGACGTGGCTACCGGGTCGGGTGAAGCTTCTGTAAATTGTCTGATGAGCCAGCCGTTTCCTTCGCTTGTCTCGAACATCAGCGAAGGGCCGCTGGTGCCGCGCGCCTCGAAGTTCATCGCGACTCCGATTTGTTTCAACAGCGAATCGTTTTCAGCGAGCGCCTGTCCGCCCATCATTCCCTGTTCCTCGCCGTCGGTGAAGACGGCCATGACATTATTCCTGAGTGGGTGAGATGATTTCAGTGCACGCATTGTCTCTAGTAATGTCGCTACGCCCGATCCGTCATCACTGGCGCCGGGACCGGTTGGGACAGAGTCGTAATGCGCCATCAGCATGACTGCTTTCGAGTTGGCAATTCCCGGTAGTACCGCAACTATATTTACAACGGAAGCTGCATAATGAATCCCGTCATAAGAGCCGGTGACGATCGACGTGTCGAGCTGCGGGCTTAGCCCGATAGCTTTGAGTTGTCCTGCTATGTACGCACGCACCTCCAGGTTGGCCTCTGAGCCAAGTGGGTGAGGCGTGCGTGCAATTTCTTTTATGTATCCTGCCGCCCTGTCGGCGGAGAAGAGAGAATCCGGTGCAGTTGCAGGAAGCGGAGCGGGAGGTTGGAGAGAATAAACTGAGTAGAAGATAGCGGCTGCTATAAAGAGTGATGTAATCAATGCGGCCGTTAACGGCCTGAAGTCATTCATGCTCGACATATTATAACCGCATCATTTTAGCAAAATCGGGCATGATTTCACAAGACTTTCTCCAGACCTCAATCGAAGTCGGCAGGGAGTTCGGGATCGCGGAGATGCTTGAAGAACCTACTCAGCTGCGAAGCCGTCGTGCGTGCCGCCGACAGCTCCGGTATTTCGTCTTCTCCGAAGAAATCCACGTCGTCCGTTTCATGACTCGTCGTCTTCTTTCCTCCCTCGATATCACAAAGAAAGAACAGTTTGTAGACATGGTACGGGAAGGGAGGCGTGTGCCCCTGCTTCGCACGATCGAGTACGGCCAGGACCTTCACAGCCCTGACCAGGAATCCGGATTCCTCCAGTACTTCACGTTCGACCGATTGCGACGGTGTCTCATTCGGGTCGGCCCAGCCACCGGGAAGTGTCCAACCGCCGTCCATCCTTTCTTTGACGAGAAGTACTTTGTTGTTCTCAAACACGACTCCTCTAACATCGACGCGCGGCGTCATGTAACCTTCGACATCTTCGAACAAATTCTTGACGTACGTGAAGTCCGTATCGGAATTTGAGGCCATCATCTCGGCGGCAATCTCCAGGATATGCTCGTACCTTTCCCTCTCGAACTCACTCTGCGTGTATGTCAATCCGTTTTGGGCTTCAGCCTGCAGGCCCTTCGCCCATTCCAGCCATTTGGGTTCCAATTGAACTCCTACTCTCTTTCGTTTAACATCGTTCGATATGAACTCCGGTTCCGCTTCATTGCCGGATGAATTTCGTGCAATAACGGCGTGAATTCAAGATTCGCCCTACCAGACGAACGGTATGAGGGCCTTCGTTTTCTTTTTGTATGCGGCATATGCCTCGGGAAATGTTTGCATCATCATATTATCCTCCACGTGCACGCGGTAAATGAATGTGACAATCATGACGATGAGAAGATAGAACCACACGGGCGAGAAGGTGGCCAGCAGGGAACCGAGAAGCCCGGTGAGCATTCCTGTGTAGATCGGGTGCCGCAGGAAGCGGTAGGGTCCCGATGTAACCAGTTGATGATCTTCTTTCAACGACGGATTGAGACTCCAGTTCGTACCCAAATGTCTCCGTGCCCAAATAGCAAAAGCGACCCCCGATACGGAGAGGGATACGCCCGCTACATTCATCGGGAGGCCTCTCGACGCGGTAATCAAAGTGCAAAATATGCGGCGGACACCCCCCGGGTAAAGATACGCCAGGAGTGCAACGATGGCGATCCGCGCGACGCTGTACAAGCGGCCTTTCCACCGTTCGCCCGGCCCGATATCTCGTCTTACGTTTGAGGCTGAGATTACCCAATAGAAAATGAAAACGACCCACGAAGCGATGACAATATCATTGAAAACCGTCATTTGGCTTTTAATCCATACGATCGTTCCGACTTTCTCCCGTGTCACGTCTGCGCGCAGGAGCGCCTTGGTGTGATAGTGCGAGACTCAGCCGCCGCCCGACACTGTTCGCGTAGTCACGCCTGGATCCTCTCGAAAAGCCGGCTTCCTATCGTGAGCAGGAAACCTGTCAGGACTACCAGGACCGTCAGGTCGGTTGTCATTCCGAAGACCGATTGTGATCCGAGGAAAGAGAACCTCAGCCCGTCCACGCCATATGTGAGAGGATCGAGCGATGCGATAATGTCCATCGCCTTTGGCAGGCCCTCGAGAGGGAAGAGCGCTCCGGAAAGGAAGAAGATCGGCATGACCAGGAAGTTCATGATGAGCTGGAACCCCTGCATGTCCTCCATCGTAGATGCGAGCGCGATGCCGAGCGAAGTGAACAATATCGCAACGAGAAAAACCACAACGGCGCCGACAGGGAGGAGGATAAGGTCGTGCGGCCTGAATCCGACCAGAAGTGTGAGGATGAAAACTATTATTCCCTGTATTGAGGCGACGGTTGCGCCGCCGAGGGTCTTGCCGAGCATGATCTGGAACCTCGACACGGGTGCTACCATGGTTTCCTTGAGGAAGCCGAACTGCCTGTCCCATATCAGGTCTATCCCGGAGAAGATCGCCGTGAAGAGGACGCTCATGAGAATGATGCCCGGCGCGAGAAACTGCATATAATTTCCGGCGCCGGCTTTCTTGAAGATTGCGCCGAAACCGAATCCGAACGCCAGTAGAAATAGGAGCGGCTGGCCTAACGATCCTATGATCCTTGATTTCGATCTGAAGTATTTTTTCAATTGTCTCAACCACATTATATAGATTACATTCACTTCTGTTTTACCAACCTCTCTGAAGCTTTTGAGTATCCGATGTGTTTAAGTCAAAGCGCATAGCGCATGGTGCATAGAGCATGGCACGAAGGGCATAGCACACACCGCTACCGAATGCCCGACAATCCATCATTCCGATATTCCATAACTCCATCATTCCCTTCGTTACCTCCTTCGCCCCGCCCACAGTCGTCCCATCCTTCTCATGCGATCCAGACTGCTTGCCTCTTCCTCGCGTATCTTGTGACCGGTCAAACTCAGGAATGCGTCTTCAAGCGTGTCCGCTCCTGTTTGGGTCTTGAGCTCCCCTCCGGTTCCCATCGCGATGATCTTGCCGTGATCTATGACCGCTATGCGATCCGCGACCCTGTCGGCTTCTTCCATATAATGCGTGGTGAAGAAGACCGTCATGCCTTCCTTCTGGTTAATGTCCTTCACGTAGCTCCACATATGGTTCCTCGTCTGCGGATCGAGTCCGAGCGTCGGCTCGTCGAGAAAAAGGATTGTCGGGTGGTGCAGCAGGCCTCTGGCGATTTCCAGCCGGCGTTTCATTCCGCCGGAGAATGTTTTCACGAGGTCATTTTTCCTGTCCCAGATCTCGACAAAATTCAGAAGATCTTCGATGAGTGTGCCTCTGATATCTTTCGGGACTTTATAGCAGATGGCGTGGAACTCCATGTTCTCGTACGCAGTCAGGTCGTCGTCGAGGCTCGGGTCCTGAAACACTATACCGATAGATTTCCTGACACCGTCTTTGTTTAGCGCCGGGTTGCTGCCGTTCAGGATGATTTGTCCGCCCGTCGGGTGGAGGAGCGTGGTCAGCATTTTTATCGTTGTCGACTTGCCTGCGCCGTTCGGTCCGAGGAACGCGAATATCTCGCCCTTTTTCACTTCGAACGAAATATTGTCTACGGCGGTGAAGTCGTTGAATTTCTTGACCAGTCCTGTTACGGTGATTATATCTGTGCTTTCCTGAATAACGGGCAATTTGTTCTCCTGCTTCAAGTTAATTCAAAATTGAGAATTCAGAATTCAGAAATTGGAGAGCTATCCTCCTCGCAGTGCGTTCACGATGTTCAGTCTGGCCGCGCGGGCGGAGGGTAAGAAACCGCCGACGAAGCCCATGATAATCGCGAAGATTATAGACGCCTGCACGGTCGATGGGTTCAAGGCAAACGAGAACGTCAGCTCGGAAAAGCTTCCGTAGTTCATTGTTGAGATGGAGATGAGCTGCAGGAACGAAGCGAACGCGAGTCCTATTACTCCGCCGATGAGCGAAATCAGGATCGCTTCGAGCAGAAAAACCGTGAGCACGCTTCTTCTTCCGAAGCCGAGCGCGCGCAGCGTACCTATTTCCACTGTCCGGTTGGCAACTTCCGCATACATTGTGATCATGGCGCCAATAGCAGCGCCGATGCTGAAGATTACCGTGACAAAAATTCCAAGCACTCTAATAAAAGTGGTGAGCGACTGGGATTGTTCCGCGAAGTACTCGGGTTCAGGCTTCGCTTCGAATTCGCTCAGCCTTTTGTCCATGGAAAATGCTTCCTTGAATTTGTTGAAGTCGGATTGACTGTCCAATTTCAAAGTGATCGAGGAGACATAATCGCCGCGGCGAAAGTCGTCCTGAACCTGCCTGTAGTCACCCCAGATTTCCGAGTCGAAGCCGCTCCCGTGCGCATCGAAGATGCCCACCACTTTCCAGTAATCGCCGGCTAATTTAATAGAGCTGCCGATTCGGGTCTGCGGATATCTCTTTGCCACGGCCTGTCCCACGATCACTTCACGGAGCGAAGGATTGAACATCCGTCCCTGGACGATCTCTACGTTCGGATGCAGCTCGAATATCGTTTGTGCATTTACGCCGCGCAGCGTGACGTTGTTCATGGCTCCGTCGGGTGTGTTGAGATTGATCACCACTACCGGCTGGTCGGAGATGATCGGCGTTCCGGCAGAATCCCTGGCGATGTAGGGAAGCGTCGCAACAACATCCTGAGTCTCTCCACTGATGATGCTCGATATTTCTCCGTTCGATCCTTTCCTGACGACCACAACGTTGTCGCGCGATCCTGTCGACACGAGAGTCTTTCTGACTCCGTCTGCAAGCATGAGCACAGCGGTGAACACGAAGATCACCAGTGCGATCCCTATGACAGTTATGACAGTGGAAAGTTTTCTGTTCTTGAAGTTTTTTATCATGTACTTAAAAGGCACTTTCATAACCGGGTCTCCTATCCTGCAAACCTGATTCCATCTGCGATTTTTGTATTCATGGTACGCTGTATTGGGAAGAGAGCGGCAGCGATACCGACGAAGACAACCGCTGCAAATGCCGTTAAGAGCGTGGCCGATTGCACGAAGAGGTCCGCACCCAGGAAGCTCGCGAAACTCGCAAACGACTCCACGACCGGATACGTCAGGAATATTCCTAGCGCTCCGCCGAGGAGGGACACGAGGAGAGATTCGCCAAGTATCATCTCGATGAGATGACGTCCTGAAAATCCGATTGCCTTGAGTACGGCGTATTCTCTCGTTCGTTCGCGCGCCGACATTATCATGGTGTTTGCAAGGACCAGCATGATTATTCCGACGATCACGAACGACACATAATTCATTGCGGAAATAATCGCGCCTGCTGACGCGAGGAATCCCTGCTGGAACTGCCGCTCGGATTCGGTCTTTGTCTCCGCCGGAGAGTTTGCAAAAAGGGCATCGATTCTCCTGCCAATGTCTCCCGAGTTAGCCCCGGCGTCGATCTGCTCGACGTACCATCCAACTCCATCGGCTCTGCCGGGAAAGTCCTGCTTGACTTTCTCGTTCAGGTAATTCCAGTTCAGGAACATTGCCATGGCGTCGGTGCTTTTGAACTTCGGCTTATAGATCCCGGCCACCTGGAACTCCCATGTGCCCGGATATATATCGCCGTCTATAGTTATGACATCTCCGACCTTGAAATTGTATCGCTGTGCCAGCGCACTTCCAACAATGCAGTCGTTCGGCTGGTTCCGGAAGGCTGCAAGAGTTTTGCTGCCAACCAGGTATTCGGGATACACCGAGAAAAATGTGCCGGGATCGACGGCATACCTTGCAAAAAAATGGCTCTGGTCGATGTATGTTCCACCGAACCAATTCATGTATGTGACCTCCCTGACGCCCGAAACCTGCTTTATCTGGTTGTAGTACGACAAAGGGAGCGGGTTGATGATCGTAACCGCATCTCTTGTCACGAGCCTGTCCGCCGAGGAAGCT
The DNA here is from genome assembly GCA_021825585.1 of Bacteroidota bacterium. Lineage (GTDB taxonomy): Bacteria > Bacteroidota > Ignavibacteria > Kryptoniales > JAKASW01 > JAKASW01. The sequence continues at coordinate 62,931 of JAKAGT010000020.1, forward strand.
GCGACTCCCGATCCCCAGGCACCCACCACAGTGCGGAGTAGTCCGAACGCCATCACGGCTACTGCGATTCCGAGTATCGTAAGTACTGTGCGCAACTTATGCCGGAAGACATTTCTGAATATCATCTTTAGAAGTTTCATCGGAGTCTCCGCTCTTAGTTTGTTTGTACGTCTTCGGGGAGGAGATCTCCCTTTTCGAGATGACGCAATACACTGGCCTTCGAAGCGGTGTGTGAATCGTGCGTGACCATCACGATAGTCTTCTTGAATTCGGAATTCAGCCTCTGCATCAGCGTCATGATCTCTTGCGCTGAAGTTTTGTCGAGATCACCCGTCGGCTCATCGGCGATGAGTATGAGAGGGTCTGTCACTATCGCGCGGGCAATGGCAACCCTCTGTTCCTGTCCGCCGGACAACTGCTTCGGGTAATAGTTCAGCCTGTCAGATAGGCCGACAATCGTCAGTGCGGTCTCCACATGCTTTTTCCGTTCCGACTTTGAGAGCTTAGTCAGAAGCAGCGGCAGCTCGACGTTCTCGAACGCGGTGAGAACCGGTATGAGGTTGTAAAACTGGAAAACGAATCCGACGTTGGACGCCCTCCACTTGGCGAGGGCGGATTCGCTCATCCTGGCGATGTCCGTATCGCCGACTCTTATCTGGCCGGACGTGGGCTTGTCGATTCCGGCAATCATGTTGAGCAGTGTCGTCTTCCCGGAGCCTGAGGGCCCCATGAGTGCAAGGAACTCACCATGTTCCACGTTCAGGTTTATTCCACTTAATACCGGCGTTTCTATGCTATCGCGACGGTACACTTTCGACACATCTCTTATCTCAATTAGAGCTGACATCTTTTCTCCTTGTCTGTAGTAAGCAAAAGACTCATGAAGTAATCATCGCAATTTGCCGCACATAATTATTCTGATGGAGTTCATCGACGATGAACTGTGCTACATCATACTTGCTGATCTGGTAGGTGAGGCCGTCGTGGTAACTGTTGACGGCGAAGTTGCCCGATTCAGGAGTAGCTACAATTTCTGTCGGTCTGACTATGGTCCATGACAGGCTGCTCGCTTTCACAATCTCTTCCTGAATCCCGTGGTCTTTGAACGATGCCTTCAGAACAGGGTCATTCATAACCATTTCCTTGAATCCGTCGGGCATGTCGTTCCAACTCTCGCCTGCGCCGTGAGCGCTCAGGCATATCAACCTGCTGCATTTCTTCTCAGCCATTACGGCGATGATATTCCTGGTTCCGCGGGACATGGTGTCTTCACTGCTGTTATTGAAGCCGAGCGTGATTATTACGGAATCGTCAACACCGATACATTTCTGCATATCAGTAACCTGCAGCACATCCCCGGTTATGAAACGAAGGTTCCTTTGCTCAGGTCCGACAGAAGGAGTTCTGGTTAGGACTTTCACGATTTTGCCTGTGGATAGAAGTTTCTCCACGACAATTTTTCCTACATTACCCGTACCACCAAAAATGGTGATGTTTCCTGGCTCCCTTTCCCGAATGTTTTCTTTCATCGAAATTCTAACTCGGGTTTGTAGAACCTGCTTCCCTTGCCTTCACGCATAATATCTTACTGCTCCACGCTTATCTTGACATCGTTCTTTACATCCGGGCCCGGAGACTCGACTACCTTCTCTCCGTCCGACAAGCCAGACTTGACTTCGACGTAATCGCCGAATGTACGTCCGAGCGAAACAGGGGTCTCAACCGCTTTTTCGTCCTGAATCCTGAAAACAATCTTGTGTCCGCCTCTTGTCGCGACCGCCGAGCCGGGAATAACCAGCACAGGCGAATCGGTCTGCTCGCTGCTCTTCTTATCATCTCTCAGGAACAATACCTTCGCACTCATTTCGGGAAGGACACGCTTGTCATATTTTTTGAATTTCACCTTCACCGTCACAGTCCCTTTCGATCTGTCCGCAGTCGGTATAATCTTGGATACAAAACCCTGGTACTGGACATCGGGATAAGCGTCAAGGGTTATGATGCATGGCTGACCCGGCGTCACCTTTTCGATATTGGATTCGGAGACATCGGGTTCGACTTCGAGTGAAGTCATGTCTGCTATCGTGACGACAGTCCCGCGGGCATTTATGCTTCCCGCCATGGGGGCGACAATCTCCCCGACGTCGGCGTTCTTTGTGAGCACCGTGCCGTTGAATGGGGCGCGGACCACAGTATTTTCTACAGCGACCTCCGCTGCCTGAACGTTTGCCTTGGCGACGTCAACCGATGCCTTAGCTCTGAGATATTGGGACTCAGCACTCTCGTACGCGGACTCGGTGATGGAACCTGATTTCAACAGCTTCTTGTCTCTATCATATGTCCACCTTGCATCGGTGAGTCCAGCTTGGTTCAGCTCCAGGTTTGCATTTGCTTCGGCGAGTTGGGCTTTGACATCGCTGTCCTCGAGTCTTGCAATCACTTCGCCCTTCGTAACCTTGTCTCCCTCCGTTACCCCCAAGTAAACGAGTCGGCCTGTAGCTTTTGAGGCTACGGCGGCTTTTCTCTCAGCGGCAACATAGCCGCTTGCAGTCAGAAGAGCATCCGACTGAGCAGGCGACTCCATTTCGGCCGTAACTGCCCTGACCTTTATAGGCGCATCAATTAACTCTTTGGAGACTATCACCGCCACGCTGAGAAGGACGACGATAACAACTCCGATAATGACTGCTTTCCTTGAGCTATTGCCGCGGTGATTACCCGATTCCCGTTTTGTTCTGTCGATTTGTAACGCAGATAAGTCTGCATCCTTTGCTTCCACATTGACCTCAATCATTAAAAAAAAGAATTGGAAATTCGATATTCGTAATTTCGCGACTAGCAGGGTGCTGAAAAACCGCCATTATGTCACCCTGAACTTGTTTCAGGGTCTGAATACAGCGGCATCCCGAAAAGCGGGACAAGTTCGGAATGACGCACTTGTTGGTTTGAGTTCTCCAGCAGCCTGCTAGAGACGTGGACGAAAAGTCCATTTTGTTGAAATTGATATTTCATTTTCACACAGATTCGTAACTATGATTTTTAAAATGGGGGTTCTCGTCCACGTCTCTAGTCTGTTAACTCTACGCAAAGGAACCCGTGACTCACAACCTTTTCAACAATTCTCTCCAGTGGAATGTTCTCGCTCTTGATGCGGAGGACTCTGTCGCAGTCCTCCAGGTCGATGGTGCATGATTGGATTGTGCCGAGCTTCTGCAATTCTTTCTTCACGCGTGTGAATTGTGACTGATGATCTATGTTCGTGCGGAAAATAAACAAGTCCACCACTTCCCGCTCAAAGTTTTGGTTTCCGCCTGCGTAGTTCATCGTATCCTCTCAAACTGTGATTTGTTGACAGTAGCTATTTCCGTTCGACTGTTCCGGCGGGTCGGGCGATCTGCTCGAATATGAAAACGCCGGGTACACTCATTATGACGAATAAGTACGGTGCAATATTGCCTCATAGTATCACCTTGTCTTCTTTTCAATTTGCACACCTTGTTTCAGAAACTCTTCTATTTTACGAACGTATAACTCAAATGCCTTATGTCCTTTGGCGGTCAGCCTCGACCGGGTTACAGGTTTTCTGCTGACGAAACTCTTTGTAGTCGATACGTATCCTGCCTCCTCAAGTTTCCGCAGCTGGATGCTGAGGTTCCCATCGGTAGACTTCACCGTGTCACGAAGGAAAGTGAACTCAGCTTCATCCACACTCAGAAGTGCTGCCATGATTGCCAGCCGTATCCTCGAATGAATGACTTCATCGAGCTGTTGATAATCGAAGTCGGACATCAGAAGGAGGATCCCATTTGTTTCTTCCATTTCCGGTAGACAAATATTCCCGGGACGATTTGAAATAAGATCATCATTCCGGCAAAAAGGAGTAGAGTATAGTCTCCGGGCCAGAACATCGTGATTAGTCCGCCAGCCCACCAGCCGACAGCGGCCAAAATCAAGAGTCGTTCCTGGTGGACGGTACCTGTGGCAAGAAAACCCGAACCGAGAATCAACGACAGTAGTGGAACGGTCGCCCATGGTGAGATTGCACCTGTGACAGGACCGAGGAAGCCGATGATGGTCATTGTAACTCCCAGGCCGATCCAGATAGAGCTGAGTACTTTCTGGATAAATGTGATAGCATGAGAGCGCTTCATCTTGATCCATCCAAGCCAGATCGAAAGTCCCCAACCTATGCCGATAAGGATAATCCACATCCACGTTTCCGGCAGATTCAGGCCGAGATGAACATAGGCATAGGTTGCAATCATTCCGAAAACGATGAGGATTCCCCAGCTCAACAATTGGACGCCGTTATCGACCACCACCCTGCGGCTGTCCTGGACTACTCTTTTGAGGTAGGCTAGGTCCTCTAATACCTGCGAATCGTTCATGTTGTTGCGCTCCTTAAAGTACTTTATATTGTAAAGGAATTTAATTATTCATTGCCGCTTTGTCAAGTGGAAAATGTTCTTCCGTCAATGATCCCTCTTGGAGGTAAGTGAAAAGCGCAATTCCGTCTCCTTTATATCATAGCCCTTAAACTGTGTTTTCGAAGCTATGTCGACCATCTCGGCTTTCGTGTACGCACCTTTGCGGAGGAAGTACTTGAATGAGAGTTTCAGGAAAAGTGCGTCAAAGCCTTTTACACCTTGCGTCAGTGCTTCGAGATCGCGATTTGAAGAGCTCCTGTTCATATCTACAATCATGGCAGTAGCGCTTGGCTTCAACGCCCTGTACATCTCACACAATGCCTTGAGCGGCTCTTTGAAGTTCTTAAAAGCGGCGGTGCAGACGATGAAGTCGAAAGAATCGTCAGGGAAGGGAATGCTCGATATGTTGCCCTTGCGAAAGTCTATTTGGACGCCGGCCTGCTTTGCGTTGCGTCGTGCGACCTCCACGAAGTCTTCGCTGATATCCAATCCTGCAATCTCATAGCGTCCAAGCTTCGCAAGCTCGATGGACAGATAGCCCGGTCCCGGAGCAATTTCGAGTACGGAGTTTCCGTCATGGATATGGCTGGCAATTTCTCTCGCGCATTCTCTCATCTCTTCCGTTCTATGATTGCGAGAATTTTCATCGTACCACTGTGCCGCGGCACCATTGATGCCAAGGTCTCCGAAACGTCTTAAGAACTTCATCATGGCTGATCTTCATTCGTTTACTGATTCAAATCTTCTTCTCTTCCTTCACCTTGGAACTCCGGTGTACACGCAGACTCCCCTTGTACTCCACCAGATCGATATCGCAGCCGTTTTCTATGATTACATTTTTTCCGCGTACCACTTTAGCCTTCGTGCTCCACAAACGGATGTCGTCCCCTTCGATAGTGTTCACGGTAACCATTGCGTTCCCCCAGTCCGATGGTAGGAAGAGGAACCTTATCATTTTTCCCAGGTTCGAGCCTGATCCTTTCCTGACGACAATCCTGTCTCCGCCAATCTCGGAAATCCTGGACGTACCGTAGGTCTTTATGTCAATATCGTCTGCGTTAAGCAGGCCGTCGATCTTAATCTGCCCGTCAGCCTTGAATGTTTCTGCTTCGCAGTTTTTTTTCACAGTCACGTAACCCATAAGCGACAGATCGTCGGCTTTGATTCCGCTCTTTGTCGTAATGCCGCCCCGGAGATGGCAGTGACCCGCCTGGAAATCGCCGTCGATGCTCAGATCTCCCATAACACGAATGTCGTCAGCGGTCGTCTTTCCTTCGACGTGTATCGAACCTGTTATCTTTACGGTACCGGCCTTCAGATTTCCTTCGAGCGTCGAATCGCCAATGCTCTTGAACGTGACGCAGTTCATGTCGCCCTTTATGATTCCGTTGCCGATAATCTTCGCGTCGTTGTAGTGACCGCCCGACGCGGTGTTGTCGCCGATGATCTTCATGTTAGGTCTCTTGTCGTTCTTCATTTCAAATTTTCCTGGATTCGTTTACACTTGTGCCCGCGACGGGATCCTTATAATAGCTTTCCCTGTACTCCACGACTCCGATTTCGCACCCGGGACCTATCTTTACGTTTTGTCCGCGGACTACTTTAGCCGTCGTGTTCTCGATATAGACATTGTCCCCTTCGATGGTGTCCGTGATGAGGACGGGGTTTAGAGGCAGGCCGGGGAAGAGGGAGCCGATTAACTTTCTTATGCTTAGTCCGCCGCCGATCCTAACCTCGATATCCTCTCCGCCGATCTCCTTCGCTTTACATTGTGCGTATACGGAGATATCGATCTTGCCGGCGTTGAGAAGACCGCCGACCGTGAAGCCGCCCTGGGAGGAGAACACTTCCGAGCCGCAGTCCTTCGCGATTCTGAGCATCCCGCGGTTTTCCACGGTCTCTACCTTGACGATGCCGCCGATATCCGACATCCCGTCAATGATCATCCGGTTGCCCGATACGTCGCCTCGGAAGTCGGACTTGCCCGATACTCTTATCGTGTCGGCTTTGACATTACCGTCGAGATGGGCGAGGCCGTTTATCAAAAGCTCGCGGCATTCGAGGTCGCCGGTGATATCGCCCTTGCCGTTTATCTGGACGAAGTCATACTTGCCGCCGGATGAACTTCCGATACCGTTGATTCGCAGATCGTTCATGCTATTGTTTGCCATCCGAAAATCCTCCGTTAGACAATTTTGTTTTGAGTTCTTCCACGACGCTCGAAATACTTATACGTCTGACAAGCTTCGCTCCCGGGTCGAGAGAGATTCGACTTTGACCTTCGATGAGGAGGCAGAACGAGACGCCCAGCTTGCGGACAAAGAGTAAGTCGCATTGTTTTCCCTCAAACGCCGGGAAGCTTTCGGCGAGTGTCTTCAATATTATTTTGCCTTCTTCGGCACTGGCATCTCCCGAGCTCAGCATCCTGTCAAGGAGGTACGCGTACAAAGTCTTCTGAAAGTCGAAGACGTCCAGTATGCCGAGCACCTGTGCGAATATATCCATCGAGATTTCTGAGACGACTTTTTCTTTGACAAGCATGTCTTTCTCGACTTCGACATCCGACGGATTGGGCGAAAGTATGTCGGCAAGTTCATCGAGCGAAGCGTCGTCCTTCATGTTTTTGATCTTCTCGATTCGCGCCAGGATCCTGTCGCGCGGGAAAAATGTCTCCTGACCGGTGAATGTCGACTTGCGTATGAACCAGTCTTCCGGTACGAGCATCTTCCGTTTCCACCTGTAAAGTTGTCCGTACGAAATCCCGGTCAGCTCCAGCAGTTCTTTCTTAGAAATTAGATCGTTTTCCATTTTTATTAACCTCGCGATTAATATAACATAACACTGTTACGCTGTCAATAGCAGAAGAATCCGAATTACGCGGTATATGGCAGATTATGCCAATGGTGTGCGTAACGATCATATCCCGAGAGGGCGCATCTGGCATAGGCAGGCCACCTGGCGGTCGTCTCTCGTGAACTCATTAAATCCGCATCGCGGCAGTTCGAGTTTGATCGGGTTCAATATTTCCGGACATGAGGACCTCCAAATTGAATATGCTTCTACGGCTATCGAACGGAGCAAACGCAGAAATTCCGGGACGCCATTTAATTCACGACAAGTACTGTTGAACGAAGTACATTCATCCATTACTTTTCATCTAACAAAGAAGGGCTGCAAGATGAAAATACTCTTGGTCTATCCGAAGTATCCCGACACGTTCTGGGGTTTCAGGCACGCGCTGAGATTCATTTCAAAGAAGGCAGCCTTTCCTCCTCTGGGTCTGCTCACCGTCGCGTCGATGCTCCCTGCGGAATGGGAGAAGAGGCTCGTTGACTTGAATGTCGAACCCTTACGCGACGATGAAATCCTTTGGGCGGACTACGTCTTCATAAGTGCCATGTCGGTCCAGATGGAGTCCGCAAAAGAAATTATTGCGAGGTGCAAGAAGCTTGACAGAAGAATAGTGGCGGGTGGTCCGCTCTTCACGTCGCTCCATGAACAGTACGGCGAGGTCGATCATCTTGTCCTTAACGAGGCCGAGATCACGTTGAAGCCTTTTCTGGATGATCTCGCGGCGGGGAAGCCGCAGCGCATCTACATGTCGGAAGAGTGGGCTAACGTAGCGGAGACTCCGATACCACAGTGGGACCTGATCAATTTCAAATATTACGCCTCGATGAATCTGCAATACTCGCGTGGATGTCCGTACGATTGTGAATTCTGTGACATAACTGTTTTATACGGAAGAGTGCCGCGGACAAAAGCGAAAGGACAGGTAATTGCTGAGCTGGACAGCCTTTATGAACACGGGTGGAAGGGAAGCGTGTTCTTCGTCGATGACAATTTCGTCGGCAACAAAAACAAGCTGAAGAAGGAAATACTCCCTGCGATAATCGACTGGATGGAAAAGAAGAAACATCCTTTCTATTTCAATACAGAAGCGTCGCTCAATTCTGCGGATGACGATGAACTCATGACTCTTTTGGTGCGCGCCGGATTCAATGCCGTCTTCGTGGGCATAGAGTCGCCGAACGAAGAAAGCCTCGAAGAGTGCAGGAAGATTCCCAACAAACGGCGCGACCTCGCCGCGAGCGTCAGGAAGATACAGAAGTTCGGTATGCAGGTGCAGGGAGGCTTCATACTCGGGTTTGACGTGGATCCGGCTTCCATATTCGAAAAACTGACCGCCTTCATACAAGAGACGGGTATAGTTACTGCCATGGTCGGGCTTCTCAATGCTCCTCAAGGGACGAAACTTTACAAAAGGTTGATGAGTGAGGGGCGGCTCCTTCATGCTTTCTCCGGCAACAACACTGACTTCTCGATGAACTTCATTCCAAAAATGAACCGGGAGACTCTCGTCAAGGGGTATCAGAACGTCGTTAAAACGATTTACTCGCCCAAGGAATATTACAAGCGAGTGAAGAGGTTCATGATGGAATTCAAACCGCCTCAGCCGAAAACCTTCCGCGTTAACATGAGTGACATCAAGGCTCTTTTCAAGTCCATCGTACGGCTCGGAGTGATAGAGAAGGAGAGGGTCTACTACTGGAGACTCTTCTTCTGGTCCCTTTTCACCAGGCCTAAGCTGTTTCCCCTGGCCATCACGTTCTCTATCTATGGCTTTCACTTCAGGAGGGTGTTCGAAGACCAGGTCATGAATCTGAGATGATTAGACGCTTCCGTCTTAATTCAGGGTATCCAGCCGGGTGTTTGAGCCGCGACTTGGCGGGGCCGGCACTGATAGTTTCTACCCGTTGGTCAGGCGCTCGCGGACTTCGAGTATTCGGATAGCAATCCCATTTCTCACTTCTGTGGCTTGGCGTATCAGGTTAATCAGAGTCTGTCTCTCGACGAGATTCTTCTCGGACAGCCTTCTCATGGCTTCCAGAGCCTTGTTTGCTTCGGCGAGTCCTCGCTTGTACACCGCGATTCGAAATCCCATTACACTCTGATCATCGTTCTCGTCGTCCCAGGCGCTTACGATCTTGGCTGCGGGGATTGAGGCCCGCGTTACTATGTCCGCTGCATCCGGATCGCTTCTTATCTCTTCGGGAATCTGCCTAAACCATTCCAGCGTATTAATTGCGAATGAATAAGCTTTTTTATAGAGGTTGTCTTCACGCGGAAAGTGATCATTCTCAGGAGACCCGGTCCCGTTCTCTTCCGAACCTGCCTGTGAATTAACGCCCGCCGCTTCCTTCCATTCTTCACCATCGTGGTCTTCAGAGTCACCGAAGAGTAAGTCGGATTCTCCTGGCTCGGGGGCCCCATCATGATTCAGTCCCAACTCATTGGCAAGGATCGATTCGAGATTCGGATCGTCGCCGTATTTCTCGATAATGCGTGCGAACCGGTCCGCCCGCTCATCGCTCTTCTTCAGAAATTCTTCCCACTTAAACTCATCCCAGCGTTCGTCATCATCTTCTTCGAACGATTCTTCCGGCATCGTTACTTCTCCATCTTTGGTTTACAAATTCAGCGCGTTGCTCATCATGAGTAGAGTTAAGTAACTCCGGCGAATTTGTCAACCCCTTAGTCTTGCCTTGTCATCAGCCCTATGAGTCGTACCGCGGTGCAACCCGCGGACGAATTGTTCCTCCTCACCTAAGGAATAAGCTGTACGTCAGCACGCTGAACACCAGTGCTGTGAACACCGTATACTTCGCGTTTCTTTCCGCAAACCCAAAGTAGAGCATGGAAGCCAGTACTCGCACGTACGGAGTCAGCATGAGGGTCGCGATGCCAAGGTTGATAAAGAGACGCGGCCGGAGCGGAGGATGGGTGGCCGTGGCAAAGTCTTTCACTACGAACTGAAAAAGGTTCATTCCTGAAATTGAGTACTTGAGCCCGAGTCGGCCCGTAGCGGCGTAATGCCAGACCACGCCTGCTGCGATGAGTACGATGCTGGCTAACACCCCGACAAGGAGTATGTAGCCTACAAGCTTCTCCATCATCGATTCAGTCTGCATGGTCGCCGACCGGTTGGGATCCTCTCCTTTGCGTCTCATGCCCGACTCTTCAACTTGTTGAGCTGCTGTTTTATTATTCCGTGATTCCATTATTTCTACATTTCGTTATGGGATAATACCTACCCCGCGGGCAATCATTTCAATGCCCAAAATCGCCAGTACTATCAGAAAGAAGATTCTAACAGCCTGGTTCGTGAGTCTTACGAGGAGCCGCGTCCCCGCGAAGGCGCCGGCCACAATCCCGATGATCACGGGAGCGGCAAGTGCAGGATCGATCATGCCTGCTGCCAGGTAGACGCTTGTTCCCGCAAGTGCCGTGACTCCGATGATCAGGTTGCTCGTGGTAGTGGAGACCTTTGGAGGCAAGCCCATCACCAGGTCGTGGATCAGCACCTTCAATGCACCCGCGCCTATCCCGAGCAGGCCCGCGATCAATCCGGCACCGAACATCAGCGGCCCGCCGAAATAAGCCCGTCTTCCCTTGTAGGCAATTGTTTCGTGTGACGCCTGGTCGTAATATTGTCCCTCTAATTGCAGCCACTTCGAGAACCTATCCTGGTGTTCAACGGGATGCCAGCCTTCGTTCGACCTGAGGAGCAGAGTCAGCCATGATCCGAGAAGCACTACGCCGAAGATGATGAAAAGGGGAGCCTGAGCCGAGATGAGCGTGATCGCCGCGCCCACTATCGCGCCGACGATGGTGAACATTTCCAGGAACATCCCGACTTTGAGATTAGTAATTCCATCGCGCACGTAGGCTGAAGCTGATCCGGATGATGTGGCAATCACCGAAACGATGCTGATGGCAATTGCATGCTTGATGTCCATGCCGAGCAGCGTCAGCACCGGTATGAGCACGACTCCTCCTCCCATGCCGCTCATCGCGCCGATGAAACCGGCAACGACAGATATCAACAACAACAGTTCAAACGACATACGCGGGACTCCATTCTCAGATCTCTACTTGTCGAATTGCGGGCCTCCTCGCAGTTGAGCGAGGCTCCAGCCAGTCACACTCAAATACAGTGTGTAAAGAAAGATTCTAATAAGCCGTAAATAGAAAGAGACTTGCAGCTATCAAGCGGTCGAATGAATAACAATTCTGCCGCGGATAAGTTTCACGGTGTAACATCTGTAATCAGGCTCCCAACGGGCAACGGTTCCCGAACCGGTATACTTTGCTTATTCCCCGCATACCGGGTAAAATCTGTCGAGGTCGGCAGCGATCAAGAACCGGGAAGACGATCAATCTGAACCCGGCATAAAGGGAAGGAGGGGAAGTAAAATGGCAGGCAGATATCACTCGGATATGATAATTGTCGGCGGCGGCCTCGCGGGACTTGCCGCGGCGTATGATTTCATCGGCGAAATTGCGCTTTGCCGGAAGAATTATAAAGCGCAGAATAACGGGCTGAAGCTCGGGCGGCACCAAGTATCCTGGGAATATTCCGGTTGGTACATTGCGGGCTATCTTGAAACAGGCAGGGATATCTCCAGAAGAATTTCTGTCCGTATGAAGATGCACAGACAAAGGGGCCCGGGGCAAGGCAGGCTACAGCTGATAGCCCAGAGTAACCTCGAAAAGCGCAGGTGCGACGAGCTGGTAGCCGGTCACGTGTGTCAGCAGCGGAATCCGAACGTCCCCGTATAGCTGAATGTTCGGACTCACATTGACTTCGACACTCGGCGAGACATAAAGCCTTTCATATCCCGTACTGGCGGGGTCCGCGTTCACGCCGCTGTCGGAGCCGCGGAAGGAAGCAATCAACTGAAGGATCGGGACTACTTTGTAGGTCTCCAGCAGGTTATCGTAATGTACTCCCAAAGTCATATCGAAACTATCTCCGGGCCGGTATCCGTCACGTGAATTGAACGCGTGCTGCCACATCGCCTGGGCAAACCATCCCCAGTCGTTTTCCTGCCCCATTTGATATCCGCCGAGAAGTAGGTCCGTGGTTCCGGTTCCGATCTGCGTATCCCTGTCCAGGAGCGAAAGGTTATACGGTCCCGTCGGGAGCTTCAGTCCGAACTGAACGGCAGTTGACATATCTTCGGATATTCCGGTATACATTCCAAGGACGCGAACGTCTGCCACCGAGATGTGGTTCGTCGAGGCTAAGCCGCCGCTTTCGGTGGTTGTCATAAAATATCTGTCCCAAACAGGCGTCTCGACCATGACGCCCCAGTCTCTGTTCGCCATATATTGAAGGCCGAGAGTGTAAAACCCCGAGCGAATCGATTTGTCTTCGTTCAGGTTCGCTGCCGCGCCCTTCCAGCCGTACCAGTTGTCGTATTGGTCCATGTAATCGTACGTCATGAACATGCGCAGGCCCGCGGAAGTAGCCATCATCCATCTTGCGCCCACGGAGAAGACGTTGCACCCGCAAGCGCATGCCAGAGTTGAAGCCGGAATAAAAAGGGTAACGACCGCTGTTGTGGTCAGAGAGAGAACAAGTCTGTTTCTAAAAGCTCGCATGGTAGAGCTAATAACAATTCTATGCGACAGAGGTTCCTTCCATTCCGGCCTTAAACACGCCAGGCTCCCGGATTTCCGGGCCGGTAGTAAACGCCGAAAATGGTTCTCCTTACGATTTCTTTCGGGGTTTCGACACTCTCTTTATGATTTCTTAATTGCGCGTCGACATCTGCGCCGACCATATTTGTCCCGTCATGAAAAAGATAGAAACTGTTATTCGAGTTGATGCTGTGGAAAGAGGCTGGCGCGCAGTGCGCAAAGCGGGAGCAATTGTGGCTACGGTAAGCGAGGCAAGAGTATTTTACAGAGAACCGTCCCAAAAAGGAGCACATCGAGAAACATTCGGTGAGGCTCTCTTCGAATACAAGACCAAACTCGAAGTGATAGTCCCCGAGTCACTTGTCTGGCCGGCCATATCGGCAATCACCGACGGAGCAGGAAGCAATCGGGCAAGTGATGAGAAAATATTTGTCACGCCGTTAGAAAAGGGAACTAATATCGGGACCATTGAGATCGAGGAAGAAGTCTTGAACCGGCTCCGTTGAAAAACAAAGAAGGATCGGTGCGCAATGAAATTGCTCTTGGCGGAAGTGTTCTTGTTCGAAATGTTATTTGCGGCAGCTGCATTTGCTGCAGACTCGACATCGGTTCAGCCCGGAATTTCCTGGAGCGGCTTCGTTGATGTCTACTACAGTAAGAACTTCAACAGCCCTTCAAACCAGATGAACCAGCTCAGGAACTTCGACATTTATGAAAACCAATTCGGTTTGAACCTTGCCAAGCTTACCGTGCAGGGACAGGCTCAACCGGTCGGCTTCCGGATCGACATTGGCTTCGGAACTGCAAACGACGTAGTCCAGGGTCTGCTGAATCCGCTGACGGGCGCCGCGTCTCCAATGACCAGCACATTGGATCTGGTCGAACAAGCTTATCTCACGGCAGTCGTTCCCGTCGGCTCAGGACTGACGGTCGACGTCGGAAAATTTACGACGTTGATGGGTTATGAGGTAATCGAAACAAATGGCAATTGGAATTACAGCCGGTCGCTGCTGTTTGCCTGGGCCGTCCCGTATTATCATACCGGGATCCGCCTCACTTACCCGGTCGCTAATAATTTTACGGCAACCCTCTGTCTCGTGAACGGTTGGAATACGGTAATCGATAATAACAGGTCCAAGTCGGTCGCACTGGGACTGAACTATTCTCCGACATCCACCACGACGCTTACACTGAACGGCATAAGCGTGTTCGAGCAGCCGGCGGGCGTCCATTACGGAAAAAGGGATGTGTGTGAGCTGATCGTTACGCAGCAAGTCGGAGAAAACCTGTCGCTGGCTGCCGATGCGGTTTATGGGAGGGAGCGCGTGGCGAGTGTTTTGAATATCTGGAAGGGTATTGCTGCTTACACGAAATACAACCTCGATTCAGAGTCGGACATCGCCCTTCGCGGCGAGATTTATTATGACCCGCAGGATTATGCCACTGGCGTGACTTTGCCGAAGGCGACATTCAAGGAGATTACGGCGACTTACGAGTACCGTCCCTGGAGCCCATTGATACTGAGGCTGGAAGCGCGCGACGACTTTGCAAACGGAAACTTGTTCATCTCGGCGAGCTCGCCATTTCCGGCGAGGACTTCACAACCGACACTACTCCTGGGAGCCATCGCCACGTTTTGAGTTCGGCGGGGACCGTTGACTATTGGCAGGCCTGGCTATATCTGGGAGCAGGCGCCGTCTCGAGCGTCCTTCTTACTTTTTATATAGTAAAAGATCCCGTAATCCTGGAAAGGAGGGCAAAGTTCGGGCCTGCTTCGGAGGAGCGTCCTGCTCAGAAAATCATAGTAGTGTTAGGTGGCCTCCCTGCCATCGGCGTATTCATCGTCCCGGGTCTTGATCGTCGTTTCGGATGGTCAAGCGTGCCACCATGGCTTTCCGTTGTCGGCGATATCATGATAATAGTGAGCATGTGGATGGTTTATCTGGTGTTCAAAGAAAACCCTTTCGGTTCCGCAACAGTGGAGGTATCTAAGGAGCAAAAAGTCACCTCAACCGGCCCCTACTCGGTTGTGCGGAATCCGATGTACGTGAGTGCGGCAGTGTACTTTGTGGCATTATCTTTGGCGCTCGCTTCCTAGTGGGGGCTGACCGCTGCTTTCCTCACGATTCTTGGACTCGTCTGGCGCCTTTTTGACGAAGAGAGATTTCTCGTGAAAAACCTGCCCGGCTATAAAGAGCACTGCACAAGAGTACATTGGCACCTGATCCCGTGGATATTCTAAATGTTAGAGTTCAAATCTTTTCATTACTCTTTGGACAAGGACTGGCACTCACACCATTAGCCAGTTCGAGAACGTTCAGCCACCGATATTGACTAGCTCGCCCGCGAAGCGGGGTAAAACGCGAAGTGGCCCGTACAACATTGTAAACAATTGAAAATCTAAAATACACGTTCGTCTTTTTACAGGTCGCTCCTACGGAGCTTCTTCTGGCCTTTGCTGCGGTTATTACAAACAGGCCGTGCCTAAGGGCACTGCGAAGGAAAAGCAGAGTTGACGATCCGTGTAAACCAGTGCATTTATCCAACCTTGTACGCACGATTGACCGATGGGACATCTGCCACCCGTCGCAGCCCAGCGCCCTGTTTGTAAAGTTCCCCAATTCCCCTGAAAGTTTGAAGACATACCGAATGTTTGGGTTTCCAAAGTGAATCAGACATTGTCGTCGAGATCTTTATAATTTCCTTATACCTATTTCCCATCTCTTTACGACTCTTTAATTGCCGCTGCGCTCAATTCCTCCCATATTTATCCGCAATAAAAACAAAGGTCGTAGGTGATATGATAATCGGACTCGTGATTTCGATGGCGCTGCTGGTGTATCTGGTTTACACTCTGATAAAGCCGGAGAAATTCTAATGCTCATCGCCACATTTGGATTCTTCGGCATGCACGATATTGTCCAGATCGGTGTATTCCTTCTCGCACTTACCTTGCTAACCCCGCCGCTGGGAGCGTTCATGGCAAAGGCGCTCAATGGAGAGAGGAATTTTCTCACTCCTGTTTTCGGCGGACTCGAGAGGCGGTTCTATAGGATTTGCCGCATCGATCCCGGGCAGGAAATGGACTGGAAGTCTTACCTCCTTGCAGTGGTCGCCTTCAGTCTCGTCGGACTTGTCGCGCTGTGGTTATTCCAGGTCACGCAGGCATATTTGCCTCTGAATCCGCAACACCTTCCGAACGTGTCGTGGGATCTTGCTTTCAATACGGCTGTAAGCTTCATGACGAATACCAACTGGCAGTCCTACGCTGGTGAAACGACACTGAGTTATTTTGTCCAGATGGCGGGACTCACCGTGCACAATTTCGTCAGCGCGGCGGCAGGTATGGCGGTTCTCCTCGCGCTTATCCGCGGCATAACCCGAAAGTCAACGGAGGGCCTCGGAAATTTCTGGGCCGATCTCGTTCGCATGACTCTGTATGTGCTTCTTCCGCTCTCTATCATACTGACGTTGATTCTCGTCGGGCAGGGAACGGTTCAGACATTGTCCGGTTATGCTCATGTCACGACACTCGAAGGTCAGAAGCAGGTTATAGCCGTCGGCCCCGCCGCTTCCCAGATTGCGATAAAGCAAATCGGTACAAATGGCGGTGGATTCTTCAACGCCAACAGCACACATCCGTTCGAGAACCCGACACCCTTGACGAATTTCTTCGAGGTGCTTGCAATCATCCTGATTGCTTCTGCGAGTGTATATACATACGGAAAAATGGCCGGAGCCCCGAGACAGGGATGGGTGATTTGGGGTGTGATGCTCGCGGTCTTCTGCATCATGCTCGGCGTCTCGCTTTACTCAGAATACAACTTTCATCCTCCTTATGTATCGACCCCTTCGATGGAAGGAAAGGAGACCCGCCTCGGAGTTACGAACAGCATCTTATGGGAGGTTACAACTACCGTCACCTCAAACGGCTCTGTTAACTCCATGCACGACAGCCTGAGTCCCCTTTCCGGGATGGTCGCACTGGTAGACATGATGTACGGTGAAGTTATTTTCGGCGGAATAGGTTCAGGACTTGCCAGTATGCTTCTCTTTGTCCTGCTCACCGTTTTCATAGCGGGCCTTATGGTCGGAAGGACGCCGGAGTATTTAGGGAAGAAGATCGAGGCGTATGAGGTAAAGATGTCTGTCATCGGCGTCCTGGCGCCGGGCGCGGCCATACTGATATTCACCGCGGTGGCATCCGTGACGAAAGTCGGGTTGTCGGCCTTGAACAATGGCGGACCGCACGGGCTCTCGGAGATTCTCTACGCGTTCACATCGTGTGCGGCGAACAACGGGAGCGCCTTCGCCGGACTCGGCACAAACACGGTCTTTTACAATATCACGCAGGGCATCGATATGCTCATCGGGAGGTTCGTTCCCATCGTGGCGTACCTCGCCGTCGCGGGAAGTCTCGCGAAGAAGAAGTCGGTACCGCCGTCTGCCGGAACTTTCCCGACCGATTCCATGCTCTTCGGCTTCCTCCTCATCGGAGTGATAATCATAGTTGCGGCGCTGACGTTCTTCCCGGTCCTCGCGCTCGGCCCGATAGCCGAACATTTCCTGATGCTGGCGGGAAAAACGTTTTAGGAAATTCTAAACACTGATCTCTAAATCCTAAACAGATTCAAAACTCAAAAGACTCAATGCAAAACGTCGTTAGCGCAAGTAGGTCGGGGAAACGAAGTGGCGTCTGTAATCGCGCAAATGCATTTCGTCACCAGTCAACAATGCGAGCCCTTTTAGAAGCTTTGGATTTAGGATTTAGAATTTGTTTAGAGTTTAGGATTTCGGATTTAGAATTTGGAATGAGGCACGATTGACAATCCGCACCTTCAAGGAATAAGAGATATGGACAAGAAATCAGATCTTAGATTAACATCGACATTCGATAGAAAAATAGTTCTCCAGGCGCTTGTGGATTCGGTGAAGAAGCTGAATCCCAAGACGCTGGTCAGAAACCCGGTTATGTTTGTCGTCGAAGTTGTCGCTTTCATATCGACATATGTGGTCATACGGGAAATCGTAACGGGTCACGAGTCGCTCTTCAATATTCAGATAACCTTCTGGCTCTGGATCACCGTCCTGTTTGCGAATTTCGCGGAGGCCATCGCCGAAGGCCGTGGGAAGGCCCAGGCCGAGGCGCTCAGGAAGGCGAGGTCCGAAACGATGGCCAGGAGAATCGACGACGGCAAGGAAACCAGGGTAAACGCCCTCGATCTGCGGAAGGGCGATATAGTCGTCTGCGAAGCCGGAGACGTGATACCGGTTGATGGAATTGTGATCGAAGGGATCGCGAGCGTCGACGAGTCGGCGATTACCGGCGAGTCGGCCCCGGTCATACGCGAGAGCGGCGAGGAGAGAAGCGCCGTCACCGGCGGTACGAAGGTGCTCAGCGACAGGATCGTCATACGTATTACCGCCGAACCCGGCTCGACATTCATGGACAAGATAATCGGACTTGTCGAGGGTGCGAAGCGCCAGAAGACCCCTAACGAGATCGCCCTCACGATACTACTCTCCGCGTTGACAATCGTGTTCCTGCTAGCTGTCGCTACCTTTCCGCCATTCATGATTTACAGCGGGAAAGCTTCCGGCACTTCGGTACATGAGTTCATAACACTGCCGATACTCGCATCATTGCTCGTCTGCCTCATCCCCACGACGATCGGCGGTCTCCTGAGCGCGATCGGCATCAGCGGCATGGACAGGCTGATAAGGAAAAATGTTATCGCGACGAGCGGACGCGCGGCTGAGGCGGCAGGCGACGTCGATGTCCTCCTTCTCGACAAGACCGGCACCATCACGCTCGGGAACAGGATGGCCAGCGACTTCATCGCCGCACCCAGAATTTCGGTTGAGCGGCTCGCCGATGCTGCACAGCTCTCATCGATTGCAGACGAGACTCCGGAAGGAAGATCCATAGTGGTCCTCGCAAAGGAGAAGTATGGTCTCAGGGCTAAGGAAGTGCGGGACGTCGGCGCAACTTTCATCCCGTTTTCTGCCCAGACGAAGATGAGCGGCGTGGAAATTCCGGCGACCGACGGAATCGGGCCTCGCTCCATCCGCAAAGGCTCGGGCGAAGCCATAAAGAAATATGTCGCAGATCTCGGGAAAACCTTCCCGCAGTCCGTGCAGAAGAACCTGGAAGAAATCGCGCGCCAGGGATCCACTCCGCTGGTCGTCGTCGAGAATGGCGATGTCCTCGGAATCGTGCAGCTGAAGGACATTGTGAAAGGCGGAATCAAGGAAAGATTCGCGCAGCTCCGCAAGATGGGGATCAAGACTGTAATGATTACCGGTGACAACGCCCTGACCGCTGCCGCAATAGCGGCGGAAGCCGGCGTCGATGATTTCATCGCTGAAGCAAAACCGGAGGACAAGCTCGGTCGCATCAGGGGAGAGCAGGCCAACGGTCACCTTGTCGGGATGATCGGCGACGGGACGAACGACGCCCCCGCGCTCGCGCAGGCAGACGTCGGCATCGCGATGAACAGCGGAACACAGGCGGCACGCGAAGCCGGCAACATGGTCGACCTCGACAGCAACCCGACGAAGCTCATCGAAGTCGTCGAGACCGGGAAGAAACTTCTTATGACTCGCGGCGCGCTGACGACGTTCAGTATCGCCAACGATGTATCGAAGTACTTTGCGATAATCCCGGCGATGACGGGGACGCTATATGCATTCGGCAAACCGTTCGGTCCGCTCGCGGCATTGAACATAATGAGGCTCGGTTCGCCGGAGAGCGCCATACTGAGCGCCGTAATCTTCAACGCAATAATAATAATTCTGCTCGTCCCGCTCGCACTTAAAGGGGTGAAATACAGACCTGTCGGCGCGAGCGCGGTGTTGCGTAGAAACCTGTGGATCTACGGCGCAGGCGGACTAATTGCTCCTTTCATCGGTATAAAGCTGATAGACATCCTGATCAACGCCTTGAAAATTGTTTGATGGTGACAAAATGAAGAAACACCTTTGGGACTCGATAAAAATGCTTCTCGTGATGACTATCTTTACCGGGATAATTTATCCGCTCGCCATGACCGGCATAGCGCAGATTATTTTTCCGAATCAGGCCAACGGAAGCATGATCAAAATCAACGGCAAGCTTGTCGGCTCGAGACTTATCGGGCAGAATTTTACGAGCGACAGGTATTTCTGGCCTCGGCCGTCGGCTATCGGTTACAATCCGCTCCCTTCCGGCGGGAGCAACTACGGCCCGACAAGCGATACGCTGAAGGACCTGGTGGAGATGAGGAGGAAGGAATTCATTCGTTTGAACGGGCTTCCTTCAAATACACGGGTGCCGCCTGATATGTTGTATGCTTCCGGAAGCGGACTCGATCCGGATATCAGTCCGGAAGCGGCTGAGCTCCAGATCGGCAGGGTTGCCCGCGCGAGAGGATTCGACCTTGCCCAAACAGCAAGACTTAGGAAGCTGGTACAGTCACATATTCAAGAGCCTCAACTTGGCTTCCTGGGGAATACGAGGGTCAATGTACTCGAACTCAACATCGCGCTCGACTCGCTCCGCTGAGAGCCTGAGAGCAGATCTTCGACGGATCGCCGGAGAGTGCCTCTCAGGATTGGGCCCGGGGAAAGTGCGGGATAATCCTGTTCGACTGATGCTACTAATCGGTGCGATAGTATCGACGGTCTCGGTTATCTTTTCTGCGAAACATGTCACGGGTTTCAATGTTACCGTGACGCTTCTGATCTGTCTGATTCTGATGGAGACGATTGTTGCGCACGCCCTCGTGAAATTGCACATAGGGGTATTGGCAAATGAGATGGCCCCGGACAGTAATGAGTCGAGAGCGAGGAAGCTGGTAAACGGTGCTGAGCATCTCGTGCCGGCTGATGCGCTTCGAGACGGCGATCTGGTTTTGTGTGAAACGGGCGAAGTAGTACCTGCAGATGGGGTGATTCTGCAGGGAACCGCGATCATAGATGAGTCGGCAATGACGGGTCAGTCTCCGCCTGTGCTGCGCGAAAGCGGCGGAGAGAGGAATGAAGTGTTCGGCAAGACGACGGTGCTTGGGGGCCGAATCATAGTTAGTGTGACCGCGAAAGAACGGAAAGTTGTTATCGACCCAGTAGCCTCGGCCGTCGAGAGAATAAAATACCAGATGGCATCGGACGAAAGGGAAATGGCCGTTCCTCTCTGGCTCCTGGTTGTCGGCTTCTCGGTCGCGTTCGTGGCACTCCCGTTTCTTACAGGTGACAGGATAAATTCGGCTGAATATTTTATGAAGGCCCTGATGAAAACGCCGGCGGTCATCTCCATCCTGGTATGTGCCCTCCCGCTGACAGCTGCAGAACTTCTAAATACCGCCGCCCTGAGCGCGGTGTCTCGCCTTGTGCGGAAGAAGATAATTCCCGCGAGCATGAATGCCGTAGAGATTTCCGGGCTTGTGGATGTACTCCTGCTCGATGAGAAGGAAGTGATAGCATTCAACAGGCAAAGTGCGAAAGGGAGTGTGATGAGTAATGTAGCCGTGTCCGATGATGATTGCGACGGAAGCGATTATCAAAGTGCAGTCCGGTCATTTCCTTCGGAGAAAATTCACGAACTCGGATTGAGAACCGTGCTTTCGGCTGACTCGGACCGAGGGGAAGAGTTTGCCGCGGCGATAGGAGCAGTAAGCTGCTTATCCGGCGGGAGACCGGAAAACAAGCTGGCAACAATCCAAAGCGAGCGTTCGTCCGGCGCTATAGTGGCTGTCGTTGGAGATCACGATGACATCGCGCCTCTGGCAAGGGAGGCGAATCTCTGTTTCATAGTCGACGGCGGTGCAGAGGTGCCGGACGGAAATCCGAATTCCATCGGACTGAACGGAAGGCCGAACAGGCTGATAAACGCGATTGAAACCGGGAGGCGTCTTAACGAGGTTCAAAAACGTCTCACACATTTTGCGGTCGGTGTGACAGCATCGATGAGCCTTCTAGCTTTGTTTCCTCTTATATCGACCATATATGGGGGAAGGAGGGAGGTCGTCGAGACTATTCCATGGCTAAATGTCCTTGGACTCTTTTCACCACACTCCGTGATATTGGACATGTCAATATTCACGGTCATCTCGTTCGTCTCGGTCGCTGCTATCGCTGCAAGGTCCCTGTACGCTTCCGGCATTAGATCAAGGCTTTTGTTGAAAGTCGGCCCAAGTCTCTTTGTGACGGCCGGATTTGTCGCGCCAATAGTGGCGGTGAAGTTGATAGATTTGACCGTTGTCGCTCTCAGATTTATCTAACGGTGGGGGGCCCGGACATGCGCTCTCATTTGTGCCGTTTGCCGTACAGCCCCAGAAGACTCCAAGTCTGATTCAAACCAATCGTTCTTAAGAATGAGGAAGCATTGCTGAATGAAAAATCTGCTTGCGTTACCTGTGTTCCTGGTATCGGCAATTCTTGAAGTAGGCGGTGACGCTCTTATCAGAAAGGGATTGCGAAGTGCGGGAGCAGGCTTCATAATTGCCGGGTTCCTGGCGCTCGGTTCTTACGGCCTTGTTGTAAATTCGGTAAGATGGGATTTCTCGAAATTACTCGGGGTTTATATAGCTGTGTTTGCGATCGTCAGCACATTGTTCGGTCGATATGTATTTCATGAGAGTATCCCTAATCCACGGTGGATCGGAATTGTATTAATCGTCTGCGGCGGACTGGTCATACAGTTCTGGGGAAAATGACTGGACCAGGAATTGTCATTGGAAAG
Source organism: Bacteroidota bacterium (assembly GCA_021825585.1). Lineage (GTDB taxonomy): Bacteria > Bacteroidota > Ignavibacteria > Kryptoniales > JAKASW01 > JAKASW01. The sequence continues at coordinate 85,563 of JAKAGT010000020.1, forward strand.
GAATGCACACTGGAAAGACTGATATGAATAGATGTCTGCAGAGTAAAATTCAAACCAATATCGTAGACGTGATGGCACACCACGCGATGTGGACGTGTGATTATAGGGAAAAAACTCTATATTGAGGTGTTATGTCAGAGGTAGACCATACCAGGCCTGATCCCGATACGCTCCTCAGCCTCATAAAGAAGGAAGAGGAACGCGGCGACAAGGGAAGGCTCAAAATTTTCTTCGGCATGTCCGCCGGGGTTGGCAAGACCTATGCCATGTTGAGCGAGGCGAGGGAGGCCGTCGCTCACGGAATCGAGGTCGTCGTTGGTTACGTGGAAACCCACAAGCGAATGGAGACGGCGGAGCTCGTTTTGGGCCTGGAAGTCATCCCGCGAAAGAAAATCGAGTATCGTGGGACGGAGATCGAGGAGATGGACATAGACTCTATTCTGGCCAGGAAGCCGAAGGTTGTCCTGGTGGATGAGCTCGCCCACACGAATGCCCCCGGTAGTCGTCACGCCCGTCGCTACCAGGATGTGCTTGAAATACTTGATAACGGGATCGACGTTTACACCACTCTGAATGTCCAACACCTCGAAAGCAGGGCCGATACTGTCGCGCAAATTACCGGCAGCGTAGTAAGGGAGACCGTCCCCGATTCCATCTTCGACGCCGCTGACGAGATCAAGGTGATCGATATTTCCCCCGATGAACTGCTGAAGCGCTTCCAGGAAGGGAAGGTCTACACAGCCGAGCGCTCAAGACAGGCAGTAGATAATTTTTTCAGGAAAGGGAACCTGTCGGCCCTGAGAGAGATGTCGCTCAGGATGACGGCCGAGCGTGTGGACAAACAAATCCGCGAATACAGGAAGGGGCAGCGGATATCGAGCGCCTGGAAATCCGGGCAGAGGCTGATAGCCGCCGTAAGTCCGAGCCCGCACTCTGTTTCCGTCATAAGATGGGCGAGAAGAGTCTCACATACGATGGACGCGTCATGGGTCGTTGTCTACGTCGACCAGTCGGACAAGCTTTCCGCGGAACAGAAGGAGCAGCTCGCAAAGAATATGAAGCTCGCCCGGGAACTCGGTGCGGAGGTCGTAACTACTTCGGGCGTCAACATAGCAGACAGTCTGATCAGGGTAGCGCGCGAACAGAACGCGAGCCAGATCCTCGTCGGCAAACCCGACCGCCTTTTCTTCTCCCGCACGGCGCGTCTCATCGATGACCTGATGCAGCGGAGCACCGACCTTGATATTTACATCGTCGGACAGGAGGACGGCCCGTCGAAGAAGAGAATTCCGAATATCATGCCGAGACCCCAGTCGAGCCCGCTGCAGTACCTGCTCGCGGTGGTCCTCGTGCTCTTTGCCGCTATGATCTGTTTCCCATTCCAGGAGATTATAGGGTACAGGACGGTCTCCTTCATACTGCTTCTGGTCGTTTCGCTTCTCCCTCTGAAATTCGGACCCGGTCCGACGGTCCTGGCAGCTGCGATGGGGGCGCTGTCGTGGGACTTCCTCTTTATACCGCCGCGCTTCACGTTATCAATCAGCAATCTTGAGGACAGCCTTCTCGCAGCGATGTTCTTCCTTGTGGCGACGATAACCGGTCTCCTCTCATCGCAGGTGAGGAAGAGAGAACGCATCATCAGGCAGCGGGAGGCGAGAACATCGGCCCTCTTTGCGCTGACCAAGGATTTGTCATCGGCTCATTCACAGGATGAAGTCATCAAAACCGCCGTATCGAACATCAGGAAATACTTCGACGCAGACGTGGCGGTCGTACTTGGAGATGCCGAAGGAGAGATGGCCTCTTCTGCTCATCCTGCGAGCTCGTTTTTCCCCGACCAGAAGGACTTCGGAGTGGCAGCATGGGTTTACTGGAACGAGAAGAAAGCCGGCAAGAACACCGATACGCTTCCTTCGGCGCAGGCCACATATTTCCCGATGTCCGGACCCCGATATCCCCTCGGCGTGATAGGGGTCAGGCTCCACGAGGATGTGAAGTTCTCTGCCGACCAGGAGAGTCTGCTCGAGAACTTCATCTCGCAGATAACCTCTGCAATTGAGCGCGAGCTTCTCAACGACGTCAACAGACGATCGGTCGTCGTCGCGGAATCCGAACGGCTTTACAAGACCCTCTTCAATTCCATTTCCCACGAGTTCAGGACGCCGATTGCGACAATAATGGGTGTTTCGGAAAACCTGTTGGGGCGGCCGGATACAGCGCGCTCGGACTTTAGCCACGTCCAGCTCAATGAAATACACCTGGCTGCCGAGCGGCTGAACCGGCTCGTGGCGAATCTGCTCGACATGACCAGGCTCGAATCGGGAATGATAAAACCGAAGCTGGACTGGTGCGATATCAGGGATGTCATCGGGCATTCGCTGAAGAGTCTTGAGAAGGAGCTTGAAGGCCATCCGACAGCCGTAAACATTCCCGATGCGGTCCCGCTGATAAGGCTCGATTTCGGCCTGATCGAGCAGGCTCTCACCAACCTCATTCACAATGCCGCACTGCACACTCCTCCCGGCACGGAAATAACGCTAAACGTCTCGGTCGACGAACACGAATGCGTCATATCCGTTTCGGACAACGGGCCGGGACTGCCCGCCGAAGACATCGACAGAGTTTTTGAGAAGTTCTACCGGGCATCCGGCGGCAACGCGGGCGGGACGGGACTGGGCCTGACTATCACGAAGGGTTTCGTTGAAGCGCATCATGGGACAATCTCGGCAAGAAACCGGCCGCAGGGCGGGGCGGAGTTCATCGTTAAACTCCCTTTATCTGAGAGTCTCACCAATGACCTGAAGGAGACTGCTTGAACGACAAGTCGGAAGGTGCATCGCCGGCCAGCGCATCCGCCGGGCCGGTAATACTCGTCATCGACGATGAAGCCCAGATACGAAAACTTCTCGAACTTACTCTTGAGTCTAAAGGCTACACAGTCCGGGTTGCCATTTCGGGTAATGAAGGGATTACGAAGGCGGCCTCGGAGCGGCCGGAGCTCATCGTCCTCGACCTGGGCTTGCCTGACCTCGATGGAGTGGAGGTTCTGAAAAAAATCCGCGAATGGTCCGAGGTCCCTGTCCTGGTGGTTTCGGTCAGGAGTGCGGAGACCGACATAATTGCCTGCCTTGACGCGGGAGCGGACGATTACCTCACCAAGCCGTTTCGAACCGGCGAGCTGCTCGCGCGGGTTCGCACTGCAATAAGGCACCGTTCCTCGTTACAGGAGAGACCGGTATTCACCGTGCGGGACCTGCAAGTGGATCTGTCGGCAAGAACAGTGAAGAAACGGAACGAGACCGTCAGGCTGACTGCGACCGAGTACGCTCTTCTGGCGCTGTTCATAAGGAATGCCGGAAGGGTACTGACGCATAATTATATACTCGAACAGGTGTGGGGACCGACATTTTCCGAAGAGACGCAGTATACGCGCGTTTACGTCGGCCAGCTTCGCAAGAAGATCGAGGACGATCCGACAAATCCGAAGATTATATTGACAGAATCGGGGATAGGGTACAGGCTGCAGGCGGAGAGCGAGACTCCTTGAGAGTATCAGCGGTCAAAGAGGGGTGTGTCCCTCGGTTGTCTCAACCATGATTTCCATGATTCAAGGATTGCCAGGACGAAGGGCTATTCAAGGCCAGTACACTCGCAGGTTGCTGAAAAATCATTACGAAGGTGTTCCTGAGTGAGAAAGAGGTGGTCGGGCCAGGGGCTTTTCTATTACACGATGTTAAACGGTCACATAGACAGGGGGTCCCGGAGGAGCGGGCCGGAACCCCTTTCTTGGTCCTGGAGCAGCCGGTCAGCCTTTGGAGGCTGAGGGGACAGTTTGAGGCGCTGCCGCCTTCTGCACCCCGGAGCGGCCTGGGAAGCGTTTTCGCAGGTCCTGGTATATCGCGTCGGACCCTGGAACGTTTCTCTTCGCAGCATCACGGACCGTGTTGTAAAAGCTCAGGGATTCCACGTAAGCCTCGCTGCCTACTGCAGTGAATGTCCCGTCAAGGGCGTCAAACAGCTGATTGAGCAGGTTATGGATCGGCTGAAGCTGCTTGACGAGAACGACGTCCTTGTTCAACTCCCCTGCATCCAGGTACGGCGGCACAAGCTTCGGGTTGCCCCTTGCATACTCCAGGCTCTTCTCGACAAAAGACACGGACTTCTCACCCATCTTGGGCAGTCCTCTGATTTCGTCAGGGGTCAGATTGACGAGGAACGGCATGAGCGCCCAGGCCTCGTTCAACTTGGCCAATATTGCGTCCCTATCCGCATCCGAAAGGACGGCAGAAATATTTCCGTATGGCATTCGCGACCTCTCGTTTTAATTGATTGATGAGTTAATTAACCTGTGTGTAATGGCACGCCAGGCGCCATCACCCTTCGCATGAGGGCTACCCGTCCCTGATTCTGTTTGCATCCATGGCAAACACCTCCTTCTATCTGGTTTGGTGTGGAGATACCGTGGCATCTTCGTCTCGACGCTGCCGCCGTCAGACATAAAGGAAGTCTACGCCTCACATGGCAGAGGGGCATCGAATAGGCGGTCGAAAGAAATAACGATGAAGCCATCTATCTTCACCTGTTTTTCGGCGTCAGATATGGAATGTGCTGCGTTGGATTATGAGAGGTTCGATTCTAAATGCAGGTTCGGATAAAAGAAGGAAATTGATACGTATCACTTCCGTCGTGCTACGTCCAGCGCCGGGATTCCGCAACTTCCCGGGCGTTGCGAAAATATAAGCTGCGTCATGGCTCATGTCAAGTTGAAAATTAAGGGAACAGGCAATGCCTCAGTTATGGGAGGGTGAAGAGGGGTTTCTAAATATAGTGGTACAGTTAAGCATAATAAATCTCCCCATTCCCCTCTTTTTCAAAGAGGGGGTGTTGGCAAAAGCGAAGCCTGACCCCTCCCCCTTTACAAAATGGGGAAAGAGGGGGATTTTCAAGCTTTCAAAGGACCTGAAAACCAGTGAGTTCCTTTGTGAGAACAGCCGGGCTGAAAGATGAATGAAAGGTATTTTTGCGAGCAATTCATCTGAGCGCAGAAGAAGCAGGGGGGCGAGAGCCAACCCCTTGAGTGAGCGATTACGGGAACAGCCATGATGTCGAAACGGGCTTAGGGGGTCAGTCCGCACAGGGAATCAGGTGATCCGCTGCGGTCAATTCCATTGGTTTCCTTCCGCAAATTGCTTTTCTTCCGGCGCTCCGGTAAATTCTTGTCGGTCCGGAGTCGAAGAGGGCGGGATAACCCTGATGAGACTCCATAGACGGCAGAAGCAATACTTTGAATATCCGCATACGGATGGCAAAGGCCGTGCTTTCATGGAAGCCGCGAGTCTCCAGGTATGTATCTCCCGAACGTATTCGACCATGTTTGGATATCCGAGGTTAAGAAATTCAATCAAAATGCCGATAGATAAGAGAAGGAAGCCTTATAGGTAGGCTTTGTCAGATTATTGATTTGATACAATTTCGAGATGAAGGCTGAAACAGAACCGTCGACACCGTCACAACACAGCGAGATTCAAGGTGCCAGACCTTTTTCTGTCAGGGTATTCCGGAACATATTGCTCACGGTCCTTGGAATTCTCGGGGCCCTTGCCATTTTTCTACTCCTGAGCGGAAGTTTTCCGAACTATTATAATCCCTTGGATTTTTCCGCTTTTCCGGTCGGTTCGCTGTCCGGACAAGCGAATATTATGCATTACGGATTTGGACCAGATTCCCTGGTTCCACAGGCCAAATTGACCGGCTATCCACCCAAAAAGTATGTAAGTCTTCAGGTCCTGAACGGAGAGAAGGATTGGTCCGGGATTACCTTCAGCTGGCAAAACTCGGAGCAAATACCATCCGATGGCATGTTCACGATTCGGTGGCGAAGCAGGGAGAAGGGCTGCCGTGTCTTGCTGGATCTCACGGTTGGCGGAGGTGCAGGGGATAGGCTGAATAGTGCAGGCACTAACTACTATGTTTATCTGGCTACTCCGGGAAGCAAGTGGACCACGATATCTGTACCCTTGAGCGAGTTCAGACTAAATCCTGTCCAACGCCCCGGCGCAGAGTATGACGAGGTGTTCAATCCGTCACGTATCACTGAAGCCAGCTTTACGTTCTTCCCGAATACCAACACGACCCTTGATGTCGAGGATGTGAGTTTCACCTGGGGCTGGGCGAAATCGTCATCCCTTTTTGCCATTGGTCTCCTTTTTGTCTTTGGGGCGATATTATGGTGGAGAACGAATGAGTCGAGTCTTTTGCGGGACGGAAGGACCGACTTGCACTCCAGCACTGTCCTCTCCAGAATTGCGTATGTCTTTTTCTCACTGGCGATCATCACAAAGATGGTCTCTTCTGAGCCCGGGATCTTGTCGGATTCCGCTAAGTTCATTTATCTGCTGCTCTTTCTTTCCATCATAGCCGACGAAATTTTCAAGGGCTTTCTATCCGATAAGCCGATACTGACTATTAGATACGTACTCATTCTGGCGATAGGCTGGTATCTGAACTTTACCTCCGAGCCTGTCGAACTGATGCTCCTGCTTGCGATGGCCTTCGTCCCGATGGTCCTGTATGAGTCGAAACTGCTTCAAATTTCTCTCCCCATCTTTGCATTCCTGGTATTGTTCTTCCATCCCGCACTGGGACTAAGCGAGAGTGTTCTTCCGGGCGGCATAATGATCGGGAGTCTCGCATTCCTGGCCGCGTATATCCGCGGAACCCTCGCCCAGGGCGAGCTGGTTCGGGAGGCCAACCACGCCGTTTCACTGTTTGCGGACATGCTTGAGAATACATCGGACGCGGTTTTCTCGATCGACACTCAACGAACGATCGAAAGGGTGAATAGGGGCTTTGAGCTGATGACCGATTACAGAAGCGAAGAGGCAGTCGGCAGGAAAATAATGAACTTTGTTTACCCCGATGATTCCAGTTTTCTCGCTGCCGGTCTTCGGCCCGATCGTGAGACCGGTTCAAGAACTTACGATGCGAAAGTGGTGACCAGGAACGGGATGGGCCGTTCGGTGCTGGTCAGGGAAGTCCCGCTCAACAAAAACGGGCGATGGGCAGGTTTTCAGGTAATAGCGACGGATATTTCCGAGCGCAAGGAAGCGGAAGAAGCGTTGAAATCGAACGAGGAGAGGTTCCATAGCCTGTTCGATAACGCGACAATCGGAATTTATCGTACTACACCCGATGGGAAGATTTTGATGGTAAACCCGGCGGTCATTCGAATGCTGGGTTATGATAATTTTGACGAGCTCGCACGTCGTAATCTTGAAGACGAAGGTTTCGAGCCGGAATATTCACGGAAGGAATTCCGGGACCGGATGGAACGGGACGATGTTATCTCCGGGCTCGAGAGTGCATGGACCAAGAAAGATGGTTCTACCATCTTCGTGCGTGAGAGTGCGAGGGCTATAAAGGACGCCGACGGCAGGATCATTTACTACGACGGCACCTTCGAAGATATTACCGAACAGAAAACCGCGGAAGAGGCCTTGCGGCTTACGCGCCTTACCGTGGAGCGTGCCTCCGATTCCGTTTACTGGATGAACCCGGAGGGTCAGTTCGAAGACGTAAACGAGGCCGCATGCCAGGCGGTCGGCTACACGCGCGAAGAGCTCATCAAACTTCATATCTGGGACATCGATCCGAATATTAGCCGGGATACCTGGCAAGCGGCATGGGAGTCGCTCAAGCTGGCGGGCTCGCACATCCATGAAGTTACGCACCGCACGAAGGACGGCAGGACTTTTCCCGCGGAGATAAGGTCCAATTATATGAAGTTCATGGACCGGGAGCTGGTCTGTGCATTCGGCCGCGACATAACCGAGCGTAAGAAGGCGGAAGACGCCAGCGCACACCTGGCAGCGATCGTCGATTCATCGAGCGATGCAATCATAGGAAAGGATCTCAACGGAATCATTACCTCATGGAACATGGGAGCCCAAAGGACTTATGGGTACACCTTCCGCGAAGCGATCGGCCGGTCCATTTCCATGCTTGCACCTCCGGACTTTAAAGACGAAATACCGCAGCTGATTGATAGAGTCAAGCGGGGCGAAGAAATAGCACATTATGACACGGTGCGTGCGCGAAAAGACGGTGCTCTCATCGACGTCTCGATTACGCTTTCTCCGATCAAGAGCCCCTCCGGAGAAATTACGGGAGTTTCGACCGTTGCCCGCGATGTCACGCAGAACAAACGCATCGAGAGGGCGCTTCGTGACAGCGAAGAACAGAACCGTGCTATCATAAGTGCCGTGCCCGATATGTTGTTCCGGATAAATAAGGAGGGCGTTCTTCTGGATTTCCGTGCACCCGACGAATCGGAACTCTATCTCCATCCCGAGGAATTTCTCGGAAAGAAGATTCAGGAGGTACTGCCCCCCAACGTCTGGCTGCCCGAGATGGATGCCATACTTAGGGCGATCGAGACCGACAGGATCGAAACCTTCGAGTATGAACTCGACTCAAGGGAGGGAGAAACCCGATTCTATGAAGACCGGGTGGTGAGGCTCTCCGAAACCGAGGCACTTTCGGTTATTCGCGACATCACGGAGCGCAAACATGCCGAGAAAGCTCTCCTGGAAAGCGAAAATAAATACCGCAATCTGTTCACGTCTTCCCCGGAAACGATTTTCATAATAGACCCCGACGGAGTCATAATGGACTGCAACCCGGCGGCGGAGATAATCGCAGGTAAGAAGAAGGATGAACTGGTAGGGAAAAAATTCACGGAGCTGAATTTCGAATTTCTAGAAAATTCTTTCAAACGAATCGAGCGGGCATTTCTTGACATACTTGAGCGAAGATATGTCGCCCCGTTCGAAATCGGCGTCAGGCGTGAAGATGGGAAAGTGTTTTGGTCTTCACTATCGGCGTCCCTCCTCAAGAAGAACGGAAGCATCAATGCGGTCCAGGTCATCGTAAGTGACATAACAAAACGCAAGAGGGCTGAAGAGTCGCTCAGGCAGCTGAACTCATTCAATGAGATGCTCATAAAGACGCTTCCGTTCGGCATATCCATCGTGGATAGCGCCGGGAGCCTTCTCTTCATGAGCGAGAAATTCAGGGACACTTTCCAGGCCGACATGATCGGGAGAAAATGCTGGACGGTTTACAAGGACGACCTTAGACAGTGCGACGGATGCCCGCTCTCCGAAGGTCTTGAAATAGGGAAATCAAAGACGATAGAAACGGGGGGTGTCCTCGACGGCCGTACATTTGAAATCAGCCACACCGGCCTTATGTACAACGGCAAAAGGGCGTTGCTTGAGGTCTTTGATGACATTACGGAACGAAAGCAGCTCCAGGTGCAGTTCCTGCAAGCGCAGAAGATGGAAAGCCTGGGGACGCTTGCCAGCGGGATAGCCCACGATTTCAACAACATACTCGGCATAATACTCGGACATTCGTCGCTGATTGAAGAGAAGCTCGGTCAATCCGACGGGCTGTCCAAGAGCTTCAATGCCATAGTTAACGCGGCCGAACGCGGTGCATCGCTGGTCCGGCAGATGCTGACCTTTGCCCGAAAGACCAATGCGACCTTCACCTCACTCTCATTGAACGATTCGGTGAAAGAAATACAAAGACTCTTTTATGAGGCATTTCCGAAGACTATGACCCTTTCATGCAGCCTCGCTCCCGACCTCCCTCAGATCAGCGGAGACTCCACACAGATACACCAGGCTCTCCTCAATTTGTGCGTCAACGCGCGGGACGCCATGTCGGGAAGCGGTACACTTACCATTGCGGCGCGCCAGGTTGCCGGAGAATCCGTGCGTGCGCGCTACCCCAATGCGGCCTTTTCCACATACATCCTGCTTGAAGTCAGCGATACGGGCGTCGGAATGGACAATGAAACACGCCTGCACATTTTTGAACCCTTTTTCACGACTAAAGAGCTCGGCAAGGGAACAGGACTCGGATTGTCGGTCGTGTTCGGAATAATGGAAAATCACGACGGCTTCATCGATGTGGAGAGTGATTTAGGCACCGGCACGAAATTCTATCTGTATTTCCCGGTCAAGCCGTTAGCCGCAAAGGCAAATGGAGAAAACATGTCTGACAGAGAGGCAACAGGCGGCAAAGAGACAATTTTGGTGATTGAAGATGAAGAGATGCTCCGTGAATTGGCTTATGAGGTGCTGACATCGAAAGGTTATAGCGTTATCACGGCTTGTGATGGAGAGGAAGGGATTGATGTCTATGAAAGGAATCAGGGTAATATCAACCTCGTCCTTTCCGATTTGGGACTCCCAAAACTCTCGGGCAAGGATGTCCTCAAGAAGATAAAGTCGATCAATCCGGCGATTAAATTCGTCATCGCAACCGGCTTCATCGATCCCGAAGAGAAATCGGACATATTCAGAAGCGGCGCTTCCGATATAGTCTCGAAACCCTATACCCCGAAGGACCTCTCGCAGAAAATCCGCGAGATACTGGATGCATAGGATGCCGGCCGCAACAGAGAACTTTTCTCTGTTGCCCTTAGTCTATTAAAAGCAGGCTTACCGTTTCTCTGGTTCTTGCGTATATTTTACCCGTTATCCAAAAATTGAGACGCACTAGAATGAACCCCAAAATTTCCCTACGATTCTTTTTCATCATTTCATGCTTCTTCTTATTGGAGCACTCATGTCCGGCACTTTCCCGACCGAGAGATTTGTCTTCTTCGGGCCGTTCCAGCAGCAATCTTTCACAAACCAGGACAAGCTCTGCGACATCGGCAGAGCCGGGTCCCCTCGCGGTTGCAGCCGGCGAGGTTACCGGTGAGGTCCAGGGGAGCGTAAAAAGCGGCAGGAAACCAGTTGTCGGCGCAACTGTCATTCTCCTGGGATTGGACCGCGCGACCTACACCGATCATAGCGGTGCATTCTCTTTCCCCGATGTGCCTTCAGGTACGTATAAAATCTTTGTCCGATGCATAGGATACGCATCCAGGACCGACGTGGTCCACATTACGGGCAACACTGCATTCGCCGCTTTCGACCTGCGGCAGTCGGCCATCCGCGCGGAGGGAGTCGTCGTCTCCGCGTCTCCTTTTGCCGGCCCTGCAAACGAACAGTATCAACCGGCCGAATCGATGTCGAGAGTGGATCTGCAGAACAGTCCGGGTCAGAGTTTCGCTCAGGAAATATCCGACCTGCCCGGAGTATCGGTTCGATACAACGGCGCCGCGCCGGCCCGGCCGATGATCCGTGGTCTATCCGATAACAATGTATTGATACTTGAGGACGGGCTTCGCTCCGGCGACGTTTCCACATACGATCCGGCTCATTCAGTGCCGATTCTCCCTGCGAGCATCTCGCGAATCGACGTGGTAAGAGGCCCGGCCAGCATCATGTACGGTCCGAATGCAATCGGGGGTTTAATCAATATCATAACGAATGTCGTTCCTGAAGTATCTACGAGACCTTTCTCCGGGACGGTTTCCCTGGAGGGAAACACGGTCAGCGACGAGTACACCGGTTACTTCAACGGGGTTTACAGCGACGGTGGGAATGCCTTCTCGGTGTCGGCGGGCGGCCTCCATGCGCAGGACACGCGCATCCCGTCCGGCAATTATTTCGACGGGATACAATCATTCCACCTGAACCGCATACCGCAATCATTCGACAGGAGCGAAGAAGAGGGCGCGGGTTACTCGTACCAGGGGGACTTCGGCATGATCGGAGTCGGCTATCAACACTACCAGATGGCATACGGTATACCCGGCACACCTCCTAACCCGAACTGGCTTGTTGACCCACCGACTACTTCCCTGATAACGCAGAACAGGAATCTTCTTGAAATGCGCGGGCTTTGGGCCGTAGAAGGATCGGTCGTGAGACAAATCAGATTGAATGCGGATTATGTCGACTACAACCATTCCGAGTTTCCGACCGTGCAGGATTCGACAGGCGTGTCCAACCCGCAGGCAAATCATTTTCATAAACAGACATTGAACATCACGCTGCAGTTCCAGCACAGGCAGATCGGTGCATTCCGCGGCACGGTGGGCCTGTGGGGTAATTTCGAGAACCTCACCATTGAAGGAGATCAGCCGTTGGGGCCGAATTCCATGACTACGGGACTGGCTGCTTACGCTTATGAGGAATACGTTCTCGACGCCGACACGCGCTTTCAGGCGGGGTTGCGTTACGACCTGAACCGCATTCACACTCTTCCGTACGCAGCTTCTCTGGATCCGGTTTTCCAGACACTTGATGTCACAAAGTCCCATAATGCACTGACGGCTTCAGTGGGAGCGATCCAGGATATCTCCTCCGAGTTGTCCGCCTCGCTCAGCGTGGCGCGTTCCTTCCGTGCACCGACCGTACAGGAACTCTTCGCCAACGGTGCCGATGCGGCGAGCAACACATATTCCGTCGGAGATGCGAGCCTTGGCCCGGAAACTGCGCTCGGGATAGATGCCTCGTTGAAAGGACGTTTCTCAGGGTTCTCGTTCGAGTTATCTCCTTATGCGAACTTCATCAACCACTACATCTACGCCTATCTTACGGGCGATACTCTTGAGAACCTGCCGGTACGTCAGTTCTCGGCGACCGCGGCCCGACTGATGGGATTCGAAGCGAGCGCGACCGTCGAGCCGATTCAGTACGTCGCCTTTGAAGGAAGCGCGAGCTATGTCAACGCAGAGGACACACAAAATCACATCCCGCTTCCGTTCATACCTCCGCTCCACGGCTTCCTCCGCCTGACATATCAGGACGCGACATATTCCGGGATCGTCGAGTGGCGGTTGACAGCAAGCCAGACTAGACTCGGCGTGGGTGATACCTACACCGCGGGATATGGAGTGGTCGATGTCGGCTTCGGAGTACGCCTCGTGTCCGCAGGCCTGGTGAGCAACATTGGTCTGCATTGTGACAACCTTATGAACCAGGAATACCGGGATAATCTGTCCGTCATAAAGGACTTCATCCCGCAGCCGGGCAGGGGCATCAGGCTGACCTACGATCTTCTGTTCTAGCCGCATCGGCAGCTCCGGCGGACGAGAAGTCCGCCCGGTACTGTGGCTGCCTCGTACGACAGACCGGGTTGAAGGAACTTACATGCAGCATAGTTGTTGTCAGTCATGTGAGATGAGAAGCTTAATCGCAGCCAGTCATCCCTACGTTGTATATCCTTATAGTGTCCCATGCTGGTCTCTGCTTTCACGTTCGAGTCCCTGTTTCAAAAAATGGTGCTCACGCGCCGGTATCCCACTGAATCCTGGAAGGAAGGCATTGAATCACAATGAAAGTTTTTGCCGTTTCAAGTCACTCTGCAGGGAAAACAACCGGAGGAATTCGGGAAGTGAAAAAACTCCTGAAGGAAAACAAGAAGTCAACACTTGTAATTTCGGTCATCACACTCATTCTCTTTGTGATTGCCGGTTGCTCCGGAACGCAGGATTCTCTGCCGAAGATCTACACGTTTGATGGTCTCCATACAAGTTTCGTAAATCAGGACAGCGAGACGATTGTCTTCCCGACCGACTACAAGGGAAAGGTCGTAATGATGTCCTTCATCTACACTCATTGCCCTGATGTCTGTCCAATGACCATCAATAACCTCCACGAGCTTCAGGACTCGCTTTCACTCCAGGGAATCAAGGGCGTTAAGTTTGTGTCCCTGACCTACGATCCGAACCGCGACACTCCCTCTGTGCTTAAACATTACGCGGAAGAGCGCGGAATCAAGTTCGACGATTGGGATTTTCTGACCGGAGCGAAGGCTGACATCGATTCGGTATTAGGACGCGTCAGAATAATATATCACATGGTAGATTCGTCGCGCACCAAAACGGGCCAACTCGTGTATTTCATAAAACATGCAGACGAATGCGTCCTGGTCGACGGGCAGGGAAGGGTGCGGGGAGTTTACGTCGGGAGCCGCATGGACTTCGCCGGCATAATCAGCGACATCAAGGAGCTCCGGAGGGAGTGATTGCCTCGCCGAAATCACTCGTCCTGTCTACGGCTCAGTCGGAGGTGCCAGACGGATATGCTGATTTCGGACGGACCGCAAATGGCGCTTGATTGACGAGGAAGGCGAAGGGGAATTCCGCACGCTCACATTTTTCTTGCCTTGAGCGAACTCAATCATTACCTTTTGACGGATTCGGACATGGTGGTACGATAGAGCTGCTGTTATCGGCGACAATGCCCATAACCCCTTTTCCGGGCAAGCGTGTCAGGATAGAGATAGTACGATTGGGCTGACAGCGCAGACCGCCCGCCATTCAAGCACAAGAGCAATTACAATCCCGCCAGGACAGAGATGTTTTCCCCGCGAGTGCAATAACGCATATAGAGTCCGGTTATCGCGAATCGGCCGCATTGCAGGACACGATCAGGCTTAGGCCATAATCCGGTCGGGTTATGACCGGCAGCTCGCAAGCAGGGACTTGAAAGACTTCTGCACCGTATGAAGGAGGCGTTGAGTAAATGAAGGAGAATCTGAGACTCGTATTGTTCATCCTTATCCTCGTTGCCTTAGCGGGGGTGGCGGTATGGTTTGTGGCCATCGACCGCACAAATTTGAAATGGGAGTCGAGACTTGCACACGCCAATCATAAGATCGATTCACTCCTCACAATCCGGCATATCCCCGTTCCCCCGGAGACGGTAAGGGTCTTGGTCCCGGTGAAAGCCCCGCCGACAGATTATGTCAACTTGGTTGATAGTGCTTTTTCAGCCGGCACCCGGGCGGGCGCCGATTCGTTGAGGACTTTGTTCAGTTATGTTGCCCAAACGCTCGACACGACCGTGAAATTCTCTCACGGCGATACGCTTCGGGCTGTTTATGCACCCCTGACACATAAGGCCGCGTTCACACTGAATCCTGCCCCAATCGAGATAAGGACTCTGACGATACATGATTCAGTGTTGGTTGAGGTTTCGGCGCCCGATTCCAGGAAGTGGTGGGAGGTACCGGTTGCCGTTGGAACCGGAGTCGTGATCGGCGCCGTCGCCGTGTTGCTGGCAAAGTAGGAAAGTATCTTTTGCCGGCACCGCGGAACCATATCAAGTTATGCGATTTGATATGCTGTTTTCATGACAACGCACGCGCATAAATGAACTTCAGAGATTTGCCGGCTCGATCTCACGGGATGTAACCATTCGCACTTCTTCGGTCGGTTTACCGGTTTCCTTTTTCACTATCAAGATGCGCCATCTGCTGCGGCGCATAACGTTCTCCAGCAGTGGAGCCGTTCGGCACGGCCATCTCTATGTCGGTGATATCTTCAGGCGTGAGTTTAATGACATTTACTAAACTAAACATGCGTGAGAAAGAAGAGAAAAGTGGCTTGAAGCCGTTCTTCCCGCTTTCTTAGATCAAAGAAGAAGTAGGGGAGCCAAACACACCTGAAGCCCGTGTTCGTCCGCTTCTCTGAGCCGTGGGATGGGGTAAGCTGGGCCTGACAACCGATCGTGTTCGAGAGATGTGCCTATGCCAGCCGGTGACGGTACGCCAGGTACGGAATTCTTTACACACCGGCCAATGACGATGGCGGTTATGAGAGCGACACTCTTCTAATCCGGGTTCATTAACGTCGCTATAGTTGTATCTCCCTATTTCATTTTTCAGTGGTGGGAGGGGGGTGAGTTATGTCATTAAGAGCCATGGACTGGCCGTCAATCAACCCTTAGGTGCCGTTCCTGGTCGGGCTCATAAAAGGCGTTATGCTCCTCCAAATAGCGGTAAAGGTTTTCATAACTTTCAAAACTTAGCCTTGCGCTAAACTGTCTCGCCTTCGACAGCATGTCAATGTATGCGACAGGGTCTTTTCTGTTCGTTAGTCTCTTCAATGTCAAGAGGTAATCATCTCGGTATACAGTGGGGATAATGATCTTAGTCTCTTGCTTGCTTACGAGCTCGGCATTCATCATGACGCGCGCTATCCTTCCGTTCCCGTCCTCAAAGGGATGCACTTCACTGACCAAAAACATCATATACGCTGCACGAGCAAATGGGCTCTTTAGCGCATTGTAGAACTCAAAACCTTGCCTCAATGTGCCACGAACAAGCTTGAAGTCCACAAAATGCGTATTACCCGCCCGGTTGTTCTTGCCTTTGAATCGTCCCGGCGACTTACTCTTGCGCGAAGAAAGGAGTATCGCGTGCCTCGTAGTCAGAACACTTAGGAATTCATCCGGGTCAGAAGGTATCCGACTCATTTCGTTTCTATCGGAGACTATCTGATATGTCCCAAGAATATCATGTGAGTCTTCGCCGCGTGATTCCAGGGGGACCCCGGTATCAACAATCTTCTTAGCTTCTTCTACCTCGAAAACGGTCCCTTCAATATAGTTGGAAAAGTATGCCTCGAAGAAAGCAAAATTTCTAAACGACTTGACTGAATTGTTGTTTTCCGGGATGGAATGGAATTCCTTGTTGTGCAGATAGTTGAAAAGTATTTCGAAGACTTGAATCCTATGCCTGTCAAATGGAACTCCGGTGGCACGCGAGATCGCTAAAGGCGATTTTAAGATATTTGATGGCTTTGTGGAAAGAATGGCCCCGATCATCTTGTTCAGTCTTTCAAATTCCTCTTGCATGTTCAGCAGTTTCGCAGCCTTCCTTGCGGAATCTCGCAGTTGATTTAGCCCTTCTTCGCCATGTACGCTGGCTATGTCATCCAGTTTTTCCTCTATCTCAGGCAAGCTTAGAGATTTCGAGTCTGGTCCCACTTTCTTAGTTATCTGCAAATTCTCAAGGAACGCTCTCTCTTTGCTCGATACGTACAACTCGCCGAACATTTTATTGTCACCCTGGATAGGACCTTTCCCTTTGAGGAAGTTAATTGTAATTCCTGGCAGCCCTATTTTCTTTCTATATGAATGGGTCACGAATATTTGACTTGTCGAAGTTGGTTTGAATTCAAATGCTGAACGGTGACTTAGAACTGCTCCTGGATAAAGACTTCCGAGAATTTCCAGAATGTTTCTTCTTATTATTTCTTCCGGCTGCTCATCGAGATTTGTAGAATATATCCTTGGTGCTATTTTTCGAATTTTTTTCTGTTTCACCATGAACGATATGGTATACGCCTTGTGAGAGTCCGACGATGCAAATACGAGTTCACTCATTCTAATAATCTTCCACTTTGATCGCTTTTTGTCCCACGTATTATAATTATTTTCTACTATAAAGCCAAATTGTCAAAATATTTTCCACTTTACACTGATCCTTAAATCGGGGATTTTATACTGACGCGGCATGATTCTGATTTTTTTCCATCATAACCATTCATTTGATCGGAAGTTACAAATATTTTCCACTATAGCCCTGATATGTCAAAGGATTTTCCACAATAAAAAGCCCAATTCTCGCACATTCTTATCGGGTTTGGTCATGAAACGGCTTAATTTTAAAACGTTTCATGTATCGCACCGCATTCGGAGTGAGTCTATAAATAATAACGCCTCGTTCAAGGTCCGCTATTTCTCTACTATCGAATATGGGTGGTTCAAACCAGTTGAGCTCCTCCAGTTCCGCACAAACCTCGCAGCCCATATCAATTCGAGTGAGCGTTTTATCAATCGGGTTTATGCTCATAAGGATTCTACGTTGGGCTATTGTAAGTGTATTCCAAATTCGCTTTTGTGTTTTACACAAACGGAAGTAATCCCATGCTAGAAGCAGCAATAGCACTCCTATTGGGATTACCCATGTATAGGTTATTCCGAGATAAAAGTTTCCTATCTTTATCGGTAGACAAAAATGAAGCAGAAAACCTAATACAAGAAATAACAGTGTGCGCCACAATGATTGTGCTCTGGATTTTAGTCCGACTTAGAAACCCACTGCCTTTGGCAGTGGTGATGGAAAGATGGCTTTGCCGAAGGAAAGGGGTTAGATTAATGAGGAATGGGAAAGTACAGGAAGCTGTCACATGCGATCTATTATTGCAAATACCACATAGTGTGGGTGCCGAAGTATCGTTACCGAATATTGAAGGGAGCGATAAAGGAAGAGTTGCAACGGGATATAAAGGGGATGAGCGAGTGGTTAGGCTGTGAAGTGGAAGAATTGAATATACAGGAAGACCACG
>JAKAGT010000075.1 GCA_021825585.1 Bacteroidota bacterium
TCGGTTCAAAACTGATGCAAACAGTATTTTGCAAACGTTCCGCTGCCATAAGGCTGATAGCTCTGTTAATGTCTTTCTCTATTCAGCGTCGATGGAACAGCTAAGCAAGTTCCGGGATACTTTTTATTTTGCACCATCTCTCAAAATCAAACCTGGTGTGCTGAGTAGGAATCAACTACTCTCCGCCATAAAGTCAATCGACTTCGAGAACGCTTATCTTGAGATAAACGAGTTCAGGGACACTGCCGAGCCGAGGGTAACAATTGTTGAACTGAGTCACGACGACGCAAGCATCGCAGAAACTGTCGGTCGTTTTACGAATGCCCAGCTCAGGGTGTCGAACTGCCTTCTGCTCTATGACGTTGACAAGAACAAAGAAGCTCTCCACCAAGACTCGGGACATCCTTCTCCCAATTTGGGAGAGGGCCGGGCCTCCCCCGTAATGCTTCAATGCGGGGGTGAGGGCAATTCTCTCGACTCCCTTCTCGCGTCCATCCTCAGCTCGTCCGCCGCCGCACACCTTCGGCAAGACGTATCTTCTGCTGACCACCAACTGCCCAAACCGGCACTCTCCTCCCCGACAGCTCCGCACGAACCTTCGGATGATTCTGAGGTCGAGTCACCAGCAGAAGATTCACCATCGCTTCCACCGAAACATCCTGCATCACCTCTTCTCATTACTCTTTACATCGACCTGCGTGCCGCTCTCGCGGCACTTCTCGGTGAAAACCGCGCAACACGAGTTATTCGACGGTCGCTGTCAAAATCCAACGGCAGCACTACTTCCACTCTTCCACATGGTTTCTCCGAAGTATCCTTCGGACTCGACAACCCTTCAGCAGACCACCTATCGGAGCTCGCCGATGAGGATATCAGGTCACTCATCCGGAGTTGCGTAGAATCCGCTGACCTTCTCATTCTCAACAAGCGCAAAGCCCGCGAGAAACTCGCCCACATCATCGCTGACCACTACTCCCGCAACTATGCCTCTTTCACTCCCGGGGAATTCGACTTTCTCGAATCCCTATGGACCAAACTGACCAAATGAAACGCTATGCGCTTTGCACTGTGCGCTATGCTCTTTGCGCCTTGCCCCATGCGCTATGACCTATCAGCCATCACCTATGAGCTGACCCCATGACCTCCCCCACTCACATCGCCTTTGCCGAATCATTATATCTTCTCACTCTCACTCCTGCCGGAGTTCCGCTTTCCTGGCACAGCGCTATCATCACTGCCTTTGCATCTCTCCTTCCAGACATCGATCTACCCACAAGCTGGCTCGGAAGAATATTCTTCTTCATCAGCGAGCCAATAGAACGCACTTT
This sequence comes from Bacteroidota bacterium, assembly GCA_021825585.1. Taxonomy (GTDB): domain Bacteria; phylum Bacteroidota; class Ignavibacteria; order Kryptoniales; family JAKASW01; genus JAKASW01. The sequence goes on from JAKAGT010000075.1 coordinate 1,329, forward strand.
CGGCCACCGAACAATAACTCACTCTTTGCTCTTTGCGCTATGCGCTGGCGGAATCATATATGTGATGGAAGACTTTAACCTCATCTTTCCCCACATAACGGTACTGTTCCTGACCGGCAATCTTTCCCACATTATGCTCGACACGTGCACGATTCAGGGCGTCAAGCTATTCTATCCGATCTCAATGAGAGATTGCGTTTTCCCATACGATCCCCGATCACCCTACAGTTACCGCATGAAGTCCGGCTCAAAAGGGGACACGATTCTATTCTTCTTTCTCGCCGCGCTACTCATTCCGCTCTATCTCTTCGCATCCAATGGCTTCGAGCGCCTGATCCGTATCACTCAGAAAACACCGCAAGCCGCGCTTCGTGACTTCTACGAGCTGTCCACGTCCCACATCGTCTTTGCCGACATCGACGCCGTAAATACATTGACTCATGAGCGCATCAACGGTCGCTTCGAGCTTGTCGGCATAAGGGATCCAAACACACTTCTCTTCGCATCTGGCGCGAATGTTTACACCTTGGGTGAAAATCCAGCCGTCGACAACTTCCTAAGCAACTCTGTTGTCTGCATCCCCGGGCCAAAAGCCAGGACTTCAGTTACCACTGTTGACTTACCCGGTCAACTCCTATCCTCATTGAAGAACTTCACGTCCCAGAACGGGCAAACACGTTTCTTCGGCTCACTGGAAGCGAACCAACGAGTCGAGCTTCCACAGAACTTTGACAGGTTCAACACCATATCATCTTATGGCTCCATCCTGAAATTCGATCATGCCACCTTTGACGACATTCTCAGGTTGTCGCTGGAGAACACGCTTATTCTCAAAGGACAGCTCACGGTTAAGACCGTATCACAGGAACCCTCCAATCTTGATCTCTCCGCTTCTCCCGGTCCCCAAGTCTCCCCGTCTCCTGGTCTCCCGTCTCTTCGTCGTCCCTCTTGGAGAATTTTCCACAGTCGATACCACTGGTGGTACTGCTGAGTTGTCTGTTGTCGTGAAGGCTGGCGACACGGTGAAAGCTGGCAGCGTTCTGGCCAAGATCAGCTCTGCGTCTGAGGTGAACACTTTAAGCAGGATCTCTTCGCTCGAAAACAGGAAACCCTCGCTGCAATCCAGGCAGGAGATTGCTATAGCAAGACTTCGCTCTTCAATTCGTTCAGCCAAGGAAAAGCTCGAGAAGGCGGCACAGAATTACACAGTGAAACTCGATCTGTACAACAAGTCCTTCGCCTCAGAAGCCGAACTTAAGAATGCTGAAAGGGAGAAATCCGTTGCCGAGTCTAGCCTCGACAAGTTAAATCAGATCCTTCAGTCAACAGACAACCGGTACCAGGAAGAATTCCGCAACATCCGGAAATCCATTCGGGAATTGCGGTCCAATCTCGCTGCTGGTCAAACGAAACGTCTCATCACCTCCCCGGTCAATGGCATTGTCGTGGAACTCCGTTCCACACCAAAGAGGCTGGATAAGAGTTCATACTCGATCATGCTCAGATTATTTGACGCATCTACTGTCCAAGACAGGTGAGAAGAAGATGGCCGTCCCAGGGTTTACGAGCGTGAACACTTATTTAATAATAGAGGAACACTACCGTGTTGAACTACAGATGCTTGCTTGGCATTCAGAAAAAACGACGAAGAGGAAATTTCGGCCCCAAGCGTGGAGTCCCAACCTAAGGCATTTGGTTCTTTCTGCAGGCTGCTCCGCCGAAAAGCGGGGTGTCAAGACGAAAGAACAAAAAGCTATCGTTTGCAAAAGGTATCACAAAATGATACTTTTTGTAGTCGTTAGCATTGAGGACGTGGTTTTTCGCACGGTTTTCAAGCTATGTCCTGAATACGTGGAAATCTCTAAGATTCATTCTTTTTTTTCGCAACATATGAAATCAGAATCGATAACCAAATACGTTGAGTCCCTGCAGGCAAGGGGGAGATACACCTTCACCAAGAGTCAGGCCGCAGAAGCTGTACAAGGCTCTCTTTCTGCCGTTAAATTGGCCCTCAACCGTCTCGCGGCCAAGAAGAGAATTGCACGTATCCGGCGAGACTTCTACATAATTATCCCGCTCGAGTATTCCTCGAAAGGGGTCCTCCCTCCGGACTGGTTCATTGACCCGATGATGGCGTTTCTAGGACAACCTTACTACGTGGGACTATTGTCTGCATCTGCTGTTCACGGCAGTTCCATCCAGCAGCCCCAGGAATACCAGGTGGTAATCCCGATTTTCATGCGATCAATAAATTTGAAGCATATCAGGATACGCTTCTTCAAACGCTCTGGAATGCACAAGTCTCCGGTAAAAAAAATCAAGAGTGCTACCGGATCTATAAACGTTTCGGATCCGGCGGTGACTGCTATTGACCTTGTCGGATATGCCAAACAGATTGGCGGTTATGACAGCATTGTCCCACCGATAAACGAACTCTGTAAGCTCATTGCCCCGGATATGCTTATCGAGGCTGCAGAGCAGGAACAAAACCTGGCATTCGTGCAGAGACTTGGATACATACTCGAATGGCTTGGTGAAGACAAATTGGCTGATAGATTGGCGAAATGGCTTGCTGGCAAAAAGGCAGACTGGATTGCCCTTGACCCATCGGCGAAAAGGGTCGGACCGGAACGAAGCCCAAGATGGCACATAATAGTAAACACTGAATTACGTAACGAGCCATGATTCCTCAGGCTGATATTGTTGGGTGGAGAAGCATTGTCCCGTGGACAAGCGATGCACAAGTGGAACAGGACCTTATAATCAGCAGAGTGCTGGTCGACATCTTCACTCGTCCTGTGCTCAGGGAGCGGGTGGTTTTCAGGGGAGGGACTGCGCTGCACAAACTCTATCTGCAGCCTGCATCCCGTTACTCCGAAGACATTGACCTCGTCCAGAAAACGGCCGGACCTATCGGTGAAACCATAGGTCTGTTTCGAACTGTGCTAGACAATTGGCTCGGCATACCGCGCCGTGAACAAGCGAAGGACAACGTGACTTTAACTTACAGAGGAGAGTCTGAGATTCCTCCGGTTCTTCCGCTGCGGGTCAAAATCGAAATCAACACTCGTGAGCATTTCACGGAGTATGGTCATGTTCAGATCCCTTTTTCTGTTCACACGCGCTGGTTTGACGGGCAATGTAACGTGGTGACGTACACGATTGAAGAGCTACTCGGAACGAAACTGCGTGCCCTTTATCAGCGCCGGAAAGGGCGAGACCTCTTCGACATCTGGTTAGGTATCACACAAGGGAATGCGGCTCCTGATAAGATTGTCAAGGGATTTCGACGATATATTGAGGCAGAGGGCACAACAATTTCACATAGACAAATGGCCGATAATCTATAGGAGAAGATGGCACACCCGGGATTTCTTCGTGATATTACCCCTCTTTTGAGGCCCGGGGTCGAGTATGATCCGCAGAAAGCATTTCGCGTGGTTAAGGAATTGATTTTGCCATTGGTCTAAATCTATGATGCCCGAAGAAGCACGATGCAAAGACTCTATTCTGCTGACTCATACGTTTTCAAAATGGGAACTTACTACACGATCCCCTTGCAGAAATGCAATCCCGTTGTTGCCTATCTTGAATTTTGCTGCGATGACTAAAACCGATGAATTGTAAATGGCCTTTGAAAAAATGCCGCGCGAAAATCGAAGCGTCCCGACAAAGACAACTTCGTCGGGATTGTTTAGCGGAGTGCGCGGAATCCGTGACATCCCTTTGCGAAAATGGAGTCACGTTCCCTTCCACTGAAACTTACAAGTTCCCTCAAGAGGCGATTTTTGGAGTCTCATCCGTAATGCGGGTACCACCGTGTATTAAAATCGCCTCCCATCACAGGGAACGTGACGATTTCGATCCGCCACAGGCGGACCGAAACCATTTTCGCAGGGCACCCTTTTTGCCGCTCCGACATCATGTTTTGATAATGATGCGGCATGGCGCCGAAGGCGCTCACTTTCGGTTCACTTTATTTTGGGTGAGCAAAAGAAAGTGAACACTGAACTCCTACCAACTATCAAGGGAAGAAGAAACCAACAGTTATGGCAAACATAACTCCGTTAACTCGTGACCTCCATCAGGGCTCCCATTTTGTCGCCCGCTCCTCCGAGCTCCATCAAATCATAACCAACCTCCTCCAGAACCGCCACACACTCATAACCGGCGACAGAGGAATCGGGAAGACCCGGCTCATGCAAGAAGTGATTTCGCTCTTAACTGGCTCAGCGCATCGAATCGGCATTCCAGATACTCAACTTCCCGCCGACAAATACGTCACAATCTTCATTGAGTCTCCGGCTCCACTCAGCAAATTCATGAAGCGCCTTTCCTCTGAACTCATGAGACTTGACCAGCTCAAGGCTGTGAACACAATGAA
>JAKAGT010000021.1 GCA_021825585.1 Bacteroidota bacterium
TGCAGGAGAGCGATAATCAGCCAGAGCAAGCCGTTGAATCCTTGGATCAGCCAGAATGTACGCTTCCTTTTCTCATTGGTACCGGTGAGCGGAATTACAAGCTCCATTTGCAGCTCCTTGTCAATGATGTAATAGTCATTCAATCACGCCGCGGGGCATGACGCCTAACGTTTGCGGCAATCACGTTCGTGCCGCGCTCCTTGTAGCCTACTGAGTGCGCGGCATGAAGCGAGTTCGAAGGTACATAATAATCGAGCATCGTGATTGTCGTTGTTATACGCAGCGCCGCCACGTCAATTGCTCCCAGGAAGAGCCCAACACGCGGACACATCGGAGGGCTTCCAAGTGTTGAACTGAGATCCGAAAAGAGTCAGGAAGCACTCAAAGAATGAAAGCGCATATTGTACAACAAAAGCAAAGTCGCCCTCATGTGCTTTCATCGACCAAGAGCGGTCAGAGTCACCTATCTTGAGAAAACTGTCTGCTAAGTGAACATCCGCGTGCGTGTATGAGGAGAGATCAGAGTAAAAGACATCATAAGCTTCAACGTGATCGACAGCCCGAGCCATTTCCTTCAGAGTGAGCCCACTCCAATTGCGGATAGCCTTCGTCTTTCGGTTTTGACCCTCCTGCATGAATGACATCTTAACTCGTTCAAAATTCTCGACAATCTGACTTTCATTTTCTGCGTACTCTTGCTCCCACAGGAAATTCAGCGACTCATTCCATGACGGTTTTGAGCTAGAACGGTGTTGCTTAACTGCCAGCATATGATTGTATCTCAGTACGTCATGAAAATCTATAAATCTCTGTGCACGCTCAATTGGCTGTTGTGATATAAAATGAGCGGTCACATCAATTTCAAACATCGGTCGTACTATTGCGAATCCGACGGTTCGTGGAAACCAGTCTGGGCCTGCGGATTTGTAGAGGCTTCTTAGTGACTCTGAGGCGGCAAGATGGTGCATTAGAAAGCATACCATCAGGGAAGTGTATGGAAGACCTGACGAATGTACTGGCGTACTCTTGGCGGTACGGGCCAAACCCATGAAGTTTTCGAGAATAGTTAAATGTTGCTCCTCAGTTAGATAAAGCATAAGCTACCTCGCGATAGTGAACTCGAAATAAATGGGTGGCGGCGTTGCGCATAACGTTCCGCGTGTTTACGCCGTGCCGTTTGCCGCCTATCACCGAATCAATTTCCTTAGAGGCAAACGGCATGGAGCGAACTCAATAATATTCCTTTCAAAAAGTGAGCGTCGTAAACACGCTTGTTATGTGAAGTTGCCCGTTCATCTGAGCAACAAAAGCTTTTTCGTATCCGTGAATTCAGTACACTTTAGTTGGTAAAAGTACACGCCGGTTGGAATCTCCCGTGGAGTCCATTGCGTTCGATAATGACCCGGTGGAAGATTTTGGTTTACAAGAACTTCGATCTGCATTCCGAGTGAGTTGAAAATGGTGAGTACAACGGGACTTTCCCTTGGCAAGGAAAACTGAATTGTGGTAACTGGATTGAATGGATTCGGGTAGTTCTGATACAAAGCGTACGTTGTCGGAATGTCAGAGCCGAATTGCTCGACGAGTGTTGGTCCTGTGGTAGTGAAGCCCCAGACGCTTGACCAATCGCTTGTGCCACCAGCATTGGTAGCATTGACCCGCCAGTAGTAGAGCGTGCTGTTGGCAAGACCGGAAACCTGCCGTGATGTGCTGGTGATGCCGCTCTGGTCATAGACGAGCGATGTGAAACTGGAATTGGTCGAGACTTGCAAGCGATACGATGTGGCTCCACTGGAACTGTTCCAACTTAACGCGGCGCTGGTGGAGACTCCGGTTGCGCCGTTTGACGGTGAAGCAAGTGTCGGTGCCGAAGGGGACGCAGATAACAAGAGAAAATAGTCGCTTGCATCCTTGGTAAAAACCCGGGAAAAAGTGAACGAATTTGGATAGATTACGGTGACTTGGAATCTTCCACGAACTCCTTTTAAGGAGGGTGCAGAAAAAGCACCGTTCAGGATGGTGGTTGAAATTGCGGGAAGGGCGATATCCAGAGGTGTGATTGTGATTGTCCCCGAATTGGCATCTGTTACAACGCCGAACACACCTAGGTCAGGTGAGATGTTACGATACGAAGTACTGGTTAAGACCCCTGAACTTGTCATGACAGTGCAAACTAGTTTGACTCTCCCATAGTAGTTATCGCTGAAATGGGGAATTGCATCAATCCATCCGTATGATGTAGTGATGCCACGCCCACTATCAATTAATGCCTCGTTGTAGTCGTACGTAAACCAGTTAATTTCTATTCCTCCCTGTGGAATCTCATTACCGAAGTGGTCTCGAAAGAAGTGATCAATAGTGAATTGATTGATCCTCTGAAAAAGTTGGTATCCCGGACTCGGATTACTATCAAGAATGTATTGTCTATTGTACCAAGCCGACGTAAGCTGGTCCTCGATTGTTGGTTTCACCTCTTGAACAATATCCTTGAGTTTAGATTCAGTATAGAGCACCGAAGGATCGCTGACGACTTGATAATAAAGTCTTGCATTGAAGTTTTTGAGGAATTGTTGATCCTCTAAGTACGCCTTCGCCCAAACATATGAAGAGATTTGGTATCGTGTTAGAGCTAAGGTAACATTGGACCATACGTTTCCAGACTTTGTCGCGATAGATTGTTGATTTAGAACCTCGTAGAAGACGTCATAGGTATGGCCGTGATTTTCGTTCCAGTGCTGATAGTTGTCGAGTTGATTAAACACCTCAACTTCTGCTGCTCGCGTCATTCCCTCCTCATATGTACCATATCCGATTACCAAGTCATCCCTGAAGGCATGAATCATCTCATGGCAAATAGTAGTTTGCTGATCAATGCTTTTCACGACCATCTCGTTGGTAGAAGCATAATAAAAACCCGAAACTGAAATAGATGTATCTTTGCGCACGTTGACAGTAATGTTGAATGCAGGATTTCCATATATATCCTTAGCCTTTGTATAAAAAGCCTGCAACATCGAACGCAGACTGTCAATTTCTTGTTGTGTCCAAGGTTGTGCGGTTGAATTGAAAGTAAATGTCAACTCACCAGATCCTATTTGGGAAGAGAGTATGCCTCTTTCCAAGTCGGGCAGTATTGGTTTACGCTTCTCGTCAGTGAAAACGATGATCACATCTAGGAAAGGGTCTCTAATACCCACCAATGACGAAGTAAGTTGTTGTACCGTGAACTCATGCATTCCAATTCTCGATAACTCATCGGCGGTTTGAATTCTGTCACTCTTTAAAGCAGAAGGGAGCTGGAGGTAGAATATATTTGAATGCACCCGCGATGTCTGCTGTTGAGTTTGGTGTGCTTGCGTAGCAAGAGAGTGTTCGGGTGAAAAGAAAATCGTGAGAAGAAATCCGCCAAGTAATTTGATCCATTTCATAGTGTTGACCGATGTAGTGTTTGGAAGGGCAATTTCACATAACGTCCACGGCAATCACGTCGTCGCGCGCATCCTTTCTTGGGCTAATATAATGAGCGCGTGATGAACCGAGCACGATATTATATAATAATCGAGGGTCGTGATTGCCGTTGTTAGCCGCCGTTTGTGCATCATGGAACACGGAGATTTGAAGTCTCAAAGAGAAAGCCTCCGTCAACTGGGTGAAGCTGGGGATTCACATCAAGATATTCTGGGTATCCATAATCGGCATTGTAACGAACTACCAGTGAATCGCCCTTTGAATTCCGAATTATTCCAAAAAGAGAATCCACCGTCACGTAGATTGATCGTGGCAGTGCGCTGCCGTCCGAGATTCTCACCACGCTGGCAACGGTGTCGGCTCGCACGGTAACCTGAACAAGTAATCCACCGGTCGGGCAGAAGCACGTGAGCTTCTGGTCGATGGCGTAATCATGGAGATTATGGGACCGCCATTGCTCATATGCACTTTGGAAAGTCGGTTGAGTTACTCCTCCTTTGTTACAGGACGAGCAGGTAACCGCGAAAACTATGAGAGGCAAAACAACTCTTCCCACGTATGTTAGGGTCTTCATATGCTCTCCTTCCAGTTAACGATTTGCCGCGCACAAATGGTGCCTAACGTCCTGCGGGACAAAGTCGTGGCACGGTCCTTCTTCATATAATGTGCGTGCCATGAAGCGAGCACCTTGCATATACAAACGTCGAGCGGCTTTGTCCCGCATGTTAGGCGAAGCCACCCTTCAAGGAATCCCAAGCGTCCAAAAAGCTAATTTGAGCTTTGATTATGTCGATTTCTTCCTCTTCGTTACCTTGAAGGATCCTTGACAGGGCGGCAAAGTTTGCAACGATTTCAAAATTGGTTGGATTTCTGGATTTTAGGGTTCGATAAACAGAAACGATTCTTTCTTGTCGGGTATTGGTGGCTACCTTAAGTAGTTCACCTATTGTCATAATGCTTCTGCTAGCAAGCATTTTGAGCATACCGTTTATTTCGTATTGAGCGCATCCAACGCCAATACCCGACAATACAGAGGGCAAGTTTTCAGCATTAAGGGGGTCTGAGTCTTTGTAAATGATTTCGTTCTGGTATCTTGAGAGTTCTTCAAACAAGAAATTAAAAAACTCATCCAACGAGTTAAGTTGTTTCCCAAGTATCTGAAATTGCCGAGTAACAGAAAAGGATGTTCTCTTGTTTGGTTTATATCCGAGATTGTGTTCAATTTGTGCCCAGACATCTTCCGTTAAGGTTCTAACCTGCAACTCGACCCAAGGGCGGTCATTGCGGGGTACGTTGCTCTGTCGCATACGGAGCTGATAATGCACTGATGAGTAGCCGCTATCCTTGTCTTTCCTCTCCACTCCTTCAAGCCCAAGCCGGCGATAAAGGTCTTCAGACAAATATGCAATAGGTGGGTTGTCGGACAGTTCAATGAGATCATTCGATCTAATTTCGTCGTGGATGAGACGAAATTGCGACAAAAAGTATATAACGAGCCTTGCACCTATTGTGTCGTTCATTTTCCTGAAGCTCTGAGAGACTAGCCCGTCAGGGTAATCTGCCGGCTTTCTGAATATCTTATCCACGACACTCTCTGGGCGTTTAATGCGAGTCTCAAATCTCTGTATTGGAGAAGGACTTGGTAATCTGCTTTTTGCTAAGTATCGAGACCAAGCGTCGGGTTTTCGGAGACCCTTGAGATAATTCTTCAATTCGTGTTGTGTCGGTTCAAGAACTTGTTTCACGTGCTCTTGATAGTCGTTGAGAAATTTAGATAGTTGCTCAGATTCTCTCATAAGGTACTCCCTTTGTGTGGGTGGTTTCGCCTAACGTGTGCAGCAACAATGCAGCGCCGCGCAACCATGAGAATATACAACGAGCGCGGCGTTGAGTGAACTCCTTTATCAAATATGTTATGCGTGAACGTCATTGTTGCTGGTGTTAGCTGAAGTGCCCGACCACTGTTCATTTCAAAAGTGCGATGGCTCGTTCCAACTGGAGGTCATGGTCGCTTTTAATATCTGCTTCGGTTTGCATCACAAGCACGTCTGGAACGATGCCGTTCCATTCAATTGGTCTTCCATCATAGCGGCGAAAATCCAGCGTAGAAACGCGTATTCTTCTTCCACTCGGTAAGAAGAAGTCTTGAGGCGCGCCTGAGCCTCCAGCGCTCGTATCGCCGAGAAGAGTGACATTCGGAAGTTGCCCAATCATATTTAAGAAGTCCTCAGTCGCACTAAAGCACGTTCCATTCATTAGAACAACAACTGGCTTGCTAAATGTTAAAGCACCGCTGGGTTGCAAAGGCGGATTTGATTTCAATACACCGTTTGAGTAAATCGGAGGCCAAGGAAGGGGTGAACTTAAAAATCTCCTTATTACAAAAGTGCCCGTCGCATCGGAGCCACCCCCGTTGTCTCTAACATCCAGGATGAGGCCATTTGTATCGCGAAGGTAGCTGATTATATTATCAAAATCCAGAATCCAACTCCCCTGCTCGAAGGTCGCAATCCTCACGTAGCCGATGTTCCCTGGTAGAATTCCGTATTCCATTCTGTCTCCACCAGCAAGACTTAATTCCTCAGTGAAATACTTCCGAACAACCAGAGGGTCAAAAGTACCGCGGTCGCGTTCCGTCCTCAGAGGAGTGTAAGTCCGAACGGGAAAGCCCCCCTTAGTGTCCACCTCCACGTGGCCGTCTTTCAATTCAGCAAGCATGTTGAAAAGGACCTGAAATATCTGGTCGCCTTTTGCGTCCTCAGCCTGCGGTTTATACACTACGTATATGCTGTCCCAGTTGATGTGCTTGAATTGAAAGTATGGATAGACCGAATCAGTGATTGACCATGCTCGCTCAAAATCTGCCGTGTTATCATTGTGAGTTGGGGCGTTCACTACGAGATCACTGCAACCTACTAAGAATGCTATGATGGGCGGGAGCGCGATCCAGCAATATTTCTTGTACATGTTAAAAGGCATACGAGATGGATGCGATAAAGTTATCGTCCCCAGAAACAAAGAAATCCCAAGCGCTGATACGAGTCATGTCAAATCGATAGCCCACATCAGCAGCGAGCGATTCTGTGACCCCGTAGGAAATATTGACCCCTGCGCTCGCGTTGAACCCTGAAAACGGTGTCAGAAGTTTCACAAATGATTTGCTACTGTTGACTGGGTTCACCATTCTTCCTCCAAGAGAGACAATGCTCATTTGTGCGGCGCCGTGTAGTTGCAGACCTGCGAAAATCGGCATCCAAGCTTCCGACCTTATGCCTCCTGAGAATAAAGAGGCGAAAGAATAGACATCCAAAGTGGAGCCCCCATTAGCGATGTTTTGTCGTCTGAAATGGATGAAGAATTCAGCCGTTGGTCCAAGGCAGATGTTTACCTCCCTTGACATGAATTTCAAGTCACCTACGGGATACAGATAATCAAGGCCAAGCCTGAACTGTGTTATCTCAGCAGACACGTTGTAGTTTCTCAAGTCAGGGGTTGATTGGTATTCTAGCTGCAATCGGTAACCATACGTGTTATGAAACCGAGACCAACTGACACCGAAGAATGGGATTACACCTGAATACCGCTCGTCGGATATGAACTCATCACGAACAGCAATGTGACCAATTCCTCCGCGAACACTAAGGCCTTCGTCAAATATGTACGAAGCCAATGTGGAATCCTGTGCCATTGCGCTTGAGTTGATGGCGAACAGGGTCACTATAAGAAATACGTAATTGTTCTTATTCATTGTTGTCGGGCATTTCAGATAACGTCTTCAAAAACGTATTTCGTTTTTTGTACCATAATTGTCTCAAAGACGACACCTCATGTCGTTTTGGTCCCCTTCGGTCGTACGATCGATTCAATCGGACTTCTAATCTGTCCGAGTTCCTTCTTGCTAACATGGGTATATATTTCAGTTGTCCGCACGCTGCTGTGGCCCAATAATTCTTGAATGAATTTAATATCCGTACCTTGCTCTAGCAAATGCGTCGCGAAACTGTGCCGCAGGGTATGAATGCTTACAGATTTCTTGATTCCGGCTCTCTCCGCAGCGTCGTCAAAGATTTTCTCTGCGCTCCTCTCCGACAAGTGCTTTCTGCCGTGTGCGCCCTCAATTAAGTACTCCTTGGGACGATATTCCCTGTAGTACTCACGTAGTTGCGCGAGAGCTGCCTTTGATAGCAGCGTATATCTGTCTTTCCTTCCTTTTCCTCCCTGGACTTGTATAGCTCTACATACAAAAATCTGATCGCGTTGAATGCCTGATTAATTGAACCGGCAGAGAAATGCTTCTCGTCAATCAGGTGAAGCAGGTATTTCCTGACATCTTCACCTCCCAACTCTCTCGGATGACGCGGTGCGAAATATCTGACGAAATCACGAAGCCAACTCCGGTATGACGTCAATGGTTTATGCGAGTAATTCCTCAGCTTCAGCTCCTGCCTCAGCACCTCGAACAGCCCCGGCGTCCGGCCCGGACCACCGCCTCCTTCCCGCAGAGTCGCCTTCATTCAACCTCGAATGATTGTTACAGCTGCCTGACTCCTACAAGTTGAATGAATGTAACAGCCATGGCCGGTTTTGTCAAGCTTCCCTGCTCCTGAATCAGTGGAACCTGCCCATCAGCCATTGCCGGCTCAGGCATTGACTCCTGCGGCCAATGTCCCATCTCCGTTGATTACAACCCCAACCTGCGGAAGCTGTCGCAGAACCGTCTGCGGCTGACGGACACCCTCGAATGGTCGGCGGGGAGGCGGCAGCTCCTCCCCGGCAATGGTCTTCGCCTGCATTCAGGGCACCGGCTGCTGACCGCCGGTTGTCACGGCTGACGTGCTCGATTTGCGAGAAAACCGCTTACCGAACTCATCCATCAGCTCTTCCAGCCCTTCGGCTCCGCTGCCGCCCGCGGGGATGCCATCACTTTCAGAGAATGGATTCCCGATGCCGCTTGCCAAGGAGGTTCTGTATGGCGGCATCCAGCATATCCATCTATCATTATTAATGAGTGGGATAAGAGCGCTCGAGGGAATGACGAGTAACGACTTTCGGGACAACTTCGACGGGGTGAGTTTCCGGCGTTACCTTCGCAACGTTTCTGCGTTCTGACCGTGTTACCTTGCGAACGTCTCTGCGGCTACCGGGTACTCCCAGTCGCGCATCTCTTGTTCTCGACTCAACTTCCCACTCCACTTCACGTTCCCTCTCCTTTCCGATGCACTATCCCCATGGGATGGGAAAGGGACAGGGTGAGGTTGATTTAAGAAGACAGGTGCGGGCCGGGGAAAAGGCACCCCCGGCCGCTGTTACTGTAGAACTACTTCCAGATCTTTACTTCGAATGTCCCGGTCGAGGTCGCTACGCCGCGGAACATACCGGTCGTGTTGAAATCCATCGCGTAGTTGCCGTGCCTGTCGACCGCGATGACTCCGCCGTCGCCCGGCTTGAGGACATCATGGATGATGTAATGCACCGCGTCCTTCAACGACATTCCCTTGTATGCCATCAAAGCATTGATGTTGAACCCGACGGCATTCCTCATATACTCTTCGCCGATACCCGTCCCGGAGACCGCACAAGTCTTGTTGTTGGCGTAAGTGCCGTCTCCGACCAGTGGTGAATCACCGATCCTCCCCGGCATCTTCCCCGTCAGGCCGCCCGTCGAAGTCCCCGCGGCAAGATTCCCGTACTCGTCGAGGCATACACAGCCTACCGTTCCATGATCGTGGTCCTTGAGGCGTTTCATCCACTTTTCCAGCTCGGTCTTCCTTTCTGGCGTGTCGAAATAGCTGTTCGGCACCGGTTTCATTCCCATCTTTACTGCGAACTCGTCGGCGCCCTGGTACGCGAGAAGTATGTGCGGAGTTTTCTCCATGACCAGCTTTGCGAGCGTGATGGGGTGTGCGACGTGCTCGACGCCCGCTACAGCACCGCATTGCAGTGTCGCCCCGTTCATTATCGCAGCATCCAGCTCGTGTCTCCCGGCAGATGTGAAAACCGCCCCGATCCCGGCGTTGAATTTCGGGTCGGTCTCGAAATACCTGATGACCTTCTCGACGGCTTCCATGCTGGTACCGCCGTTGGCCAGCACATCCCTTCCTATCTTGAGGGCCCTCTTCAGCGAGGCATAATACTCAGCCTTCACGGCTTCCGGCATCGATTCGCTGATCGTCCCTGCCCCGCCGTGGATAACGATAGTGTACTTGCCGGACCGCTCCTGCGCACTTCCGCTCTTGGGCAGTGCTGCAGCCAGAACCGTCGCTATTAACAACGCGGCGGAAAAGAAGAAATGCTTTCTCATTTCGCAGCTCCTTCCTGTACGGCAGGCTCCGCCCGCAGTTTGCTGTGCCACCTTCCGTACATAAAATATATGACGAGCCCGATCGCCAGCCAGATCACGAAGCGCAGCCAGGTGATCTCGGGCAGACCGAGCATAAGGTAGATGCAGAAAAGTATTCCCATGATCGGCACGAACGGTACAAGTGGCGTTCTGAATCCCCGCTTCGCATCCGGCTCCTTCACCCTGAGAACCAGCACGCCCGCGCAAACCAGTACGAAAGCGAAGAGTGTACCGATGTTCGTGAGTTCCGCCGCTTCGCTGATATTGGCTATGGCCGCAAAGAATGCGACGAAGACGCCCGTGAGAATGGTCGTAACGTACGGCGTCCGGTACTTCGGATGAACTTTCGAGAAACTCGGCGGAAGCAAACCGTCTCGCGACATGGAGAAGAAAATCCGCGGCTGCCCCATCTGGAAGACGAGCAGTACCGCGGTGGTGGCGATCACTGCGCCGAACGCGACTATACCGGCAGCCCAGTCGAGATGAATGATGTGCAGTGCAAGCGACAACGGCTCGGCGGTCGCAAGCTTCGTGTACGGAACCAGCCCGGTCAGGACAAGCGCGACGGCTATATATAGGACAGTCGAGATCGCCAGCGACGCAATCATTCCTATCGGCAGTGTTCTGGAAGGGTTCTTCGTCTCTTCCGCAGCTGTCGAAACCGCATCAAAACCTATATATGCAAAGAACACTATGGCAGCACCCGTCTGGATTCCTTTCCATCCGTTGGGCGCAAATGGAGTCCAGTTTTCCGGCTTGACGAAGAACGCGCCGATTCCTATGAAGAAAAGGAGGATCGCAATCTTGATAATAACCATTACCGAATTGAACCGCGCGCTTTCTTTTATTCCTATCACAAGGATGTAAGTGATGAGCGCGACGATGATGATTGCCAGAAGATTGAAGACAATCGGGATACCGAAAATGTGAGGAGCTTTGTCGATCAACCCGGGCGTTGCCAGCGTGGTACGGAAATCGGTTACAAGATACCACGGTATGTGCACTCCGAATCCGCTCACCAGCTCCTGGAAGTAGCCGGCCCAGCTTATCGCGACCGCGATGTTCCCCACCGCATATTCCAGTATGAGATCCCACCCGATGATCCAGGCGATGAGCTCGCCGAGTGAAGCATAAGAATAAGTGTAAGCGCTTCCCGCAATCGGTATCATTGACGCTATCTCGGCGTAGCAAAGGGCCGCGAAACCGCACGCGATACCTGTCAGTATGAAGGAGACGACAAGAGCGGGACCGGCGCCGGCATAATTCGAGCTCCCGGCCGCGGCCGTACCTGTCATTGCGAAGATACCCGCACCGATGATTGCGCCGACGCCGAGTGTCGTCAGGTCGAACGCGTTCAGACTGCGCTTGAGCTTGTATTCCGGCTTTTCACTATCCGCTATGATGTCGCTGAGTTTCTTTGTACGGAAAAGGTTCATCCCACAGACCTCATAGTTTATGTTAACGATTTGCAATGTAGGCACATACACCTATTAAATGCAACAAAGCTGTTGCAGACACGCGGTTCCCCCCCCCCGAAATAGCCTTTCCAGGGCCGGAAAGAATCTTACCAATCATCTCTGGAGATACATTGCCGCGGAATCCTGATAAGACTTGCAACGTATCCTGAGGGTTCAAAGACTGATCCCATGTTGCGTCTGCACCGACAGGTGAACCGCGCGAGGAAGAATGCGCCCGATCTAAGTGGGCGGTCCCGACCACGAGCTACCAAACATCTCATCATTCCCCACCTCCAGGCTGCGTGACATTGCGAAGTTTTCCTTGAACTTCACAGCTTATCACCGTGTCCACGCAATGAAATCAGGACTCTGCCAATACCTGCTGTCTCTGCGGACCACTCCCCCGTTCAACCAACACTCTCAGGTTCCTTCCGAGCAGTTGGTAATCGTCCAGCAAATTCAGCATGCGTATTTTCATCCTGGTGGATCGTGAAATTTCTTCCTTCGGAATGCAGTCGAGTATCTCCCGCGTCTCGTTTCTGTCGAACATGACGGCTTCTTCCGTAACGGTAATCTTCCCTTTGTTGAGCGGGCAAACAAGTTGGCAGTCCATGCAGCCTATCAGGCAATTATGCCACTTGTTTTCCACCCACGCGGGGAAAGGGCAACGTCGCTCGTTATGGAAAGTCAGGCACCGCTCCGCGTGGATGAGAAAGCGGTCCTTGTCAATTGCGCCGGTCTTACAGGCGCTCACACACGCATGGCAGCGCACGCACTTTTCAGGCATTTTCATTTCTCCCCAATCGTCATCGGCCGGCTCGACATCGGAGTAAAATGCTCTGAGTCTGAAGAAGCTTCCAAACCTGTCGCTGTACGTGATATTGTTCCTGCCGTATTTCGCAAGGCCGCTCCTGACCGCGATGCTCTTCACAGGAAGAGCACAATCCATCAAATGCCCACCATAGTTATCCAAAACCTTCCGAATCAGTCTCTCTGCTGTCTTATCCGTATCGTATGAATAAGTCGGAGGGACAAAGGTCTCGATGTCTGTGCCTTGATAAGAAAACCTGACACGGACCATTGGCTGGGCCGCCGCGGTTACAATGACTGATTTGACGGCTTTCAATTTCCTAAATGAATCGAACCGGAAGCCCGTAAGTCGCTCGGAATAGAAAGTCGAATCGATTTGTCGCTTCGCAACCAGCTCGGCCATCATCTCTTCGATTTCAACGATATGCCGGACAGATACGATCCGGCCATCGAAACCGGCGGCAGCCAATGCATTCAGAGTATCAGTTGTCATCCTGGATGGGACCATAACCTCTGGTTTTCAGCCTCCCGAAAATTACCATTTAAATTGTACGGCGACAGCTGAGGCAAGGTTACGACACAAGCAATGAGGAGCGAGAGACCTCTGCGGGAGATCCCCCGAAAGAGGGTCAATCCGTTATCTTGTACCCGTTGAATATCTCTTGAATGGCAAGCGTCGCCGCGCCCAACAAACGGGGCAGGACGTTCAACGAGGTAGGAAGAATCTTGATGCTCTTCTTCCGCCCGAAATATGCACGCTTCGTCACGACGGTCATGATTTCAGGATAAATCAGTTCCCAGACCTGGGTTATACGGCCGCCGATAATAATGACGTGGGGGTCGATGGCCTTAATGATGTTTGAGATACCGAGACCGAGGTAATAACCGGTCTGCTTCAGAATCTCAACCGCATCGGAATCGTCCTTCTTCGACAGGGCGACTATATCCTGTATGGAAAGTGGGACTCCGTCCTTGGCGTCGGGGTATTTCTTCTTGATATACCGGCTGACGGTAGCCTTGTCGGACGCGTACGCTTCCCAGCAGCCGTTGTTGCCGCAGGTACAATGCTCGCCCCCCTCATAAATGACCATGTGTCCGAATTCACCGGAGGCCTGGTATTCCCCGTCGAGGAGCCTGTTTTGGACGACGATGCCGGAACCGATGCCAGGTCCGATCGACAGGAAAACAAAGTTGCTCAGGTCGACATCATGGCTGCCGAACCATAGCTCGGCGAGTGCCGACGCCTTTGCATCGTTCCCGACGGAGATATTTTTCAACTCGGGCATCGACTCTCTAATAGTCTCTCCGATATTGAAGTCCTCCCACCCCAGATTGGGAGCAAAATTGACGATAAGATTCTTGGAATCCACGATGCCGCCGATGCTGACGCCCAGTCCCTCGAGATGCTGAATGCCGAGGTTTTTACACAACGAGCGCAACTCGCTCACGCATCTCCGGACAAACTTGCGGGGGTCCTTTGGATCCGTATCTATAGACGAGGTGCCCTTTATGCTCCCGTCGAGGTCGGCTATTGCCATGCGCGTCACGGCGGAGTCGATGTTAAACGACCCGACGTAGAACTTCCCGAGCTTCAGGTAGAGGTTTAGCGGGCTCCGTCCGACAGACTGACCTTCACTGACCTGTTCGATAATCAGGTCCTCCTCAAGCAGGTTGGAGATTATGCTGGAGACTGTGCTCTTGTTCAAACCGGTCAACCTTGCGATGTTTATCCTCGATATCGGCTGCATCTCGCGGATGATGTTCAGGATCATCCCGCGATTGATCGTGCGAACAACTTTTGCATTGCCGGTGATGATATTGGTACCGACCGGATTGATCCCGGTTCGAAATGTATTCCTTTGCATTAACCTTCCACAGTTAGTTGGCGGGCCTGACCAACAACATGATGATACAGAAAATTCGCCTGGTTATCAAGACTTGGCCTCGAAATGCCCGACAGTGGGCGGAGCGGGAATCCCGGCGGAAAGATGGAGCACGGATTTCGGAACTGATGCAGGTTTCTCAGCGTGCCTGGCGCCATGGCTCATGCACACACCGACTGCGTGCTGCCCAGGGTGGACCTGTTCGGCAAAATTCCTGCTGAAGAAGATGGCGGGAAGCAACCAACTGATTCGCCCGCCGCAAATTCGCAGCTTCAGCGAATCGCCTTCATCGACACGTCGGTATACGATGCCTTGCGTACAAGAGATGATAGAGATATGAACCCGACTCCGGTGCCCGCGATTTCTTGGATGTCATATTCCCCTATCCCGGATGCCTCCACCAAGTACGGACGTCCGGATTTCGTTATCGATGAAACCGCCTCGCGCAATGTCGACGGCGACATGTTATCAAGCAGAATGGCATCGACGCGTCCATCATCCAGCACCATCCGCAGGTCGTTCAGGTTTCCCACCTCTATTTCGATGCGTGTCAGAAACTTCCCTTCGGCTATCCTCGCGTCAATCGCTTGCCGGATTCCGCCGTACACCGAGATGTCGTTGTCCTTTATCAGTATCCCATCATAGAAACCTGCCCTGTGATTTCTCGCCCCTCCAACCCTGACGGCATACTTATGATCCGGTCTCATGAGTGGATCATCCTTTCGTGTATCGAGGAGGACCACATTTCCGCCCACAACCGACAGTTGTTTACTGACATGCGTCGCAATTCCCGAAAGTTCGGAAATCACATTGCATATCGTTCTCTCCGCCTTCAGCAGGACTTCCGCGTTTCCGGAAATCTCCGCCACGGCTTCTCCCGCCGCAACGGTCTCCCCGTCTTTCCGGATTGCGCGGACTGCAGGCGAAGCTGTCCGATCCAAAGGCTCAAGAAAAAACTCCTCATCGACAAGCTTCACGATTGTCGGAACAAATATCATCCCGCACAGGACAGCCTTCTCTTTGACGAGCACAGAGAATGTCGCATCGGGGGCACCGTCCTTCGTATAAAAATCGAAGCCCAGATCATGATGAATTTTTTCCTTCAGGATATCCTTAAATATCATATTCCCTCTTTCTACGCCGGAGCCCCGCCGGCTTTCAGCGAGTCCTCCCTGAAGTGGACTCCTCTGCTGGTCCTGTTCCTGCGGGCGTGGGCAGTGATTTCGAGAGCGACTTCGACTCCGTTTCTCAGGCCGACAATCTCGTCCGACAGTTTTGCCCGCCTGTACATCTCTTCGACTTCTATGTTGATCGACGACAGTAATCTCCAGGCCCCGGAGAGGCTCGCTTCTGATCTTACGATGCCGACGTTCTCCCACATGATCTTCTTCAGATCGTCCAGGTAATTGGCGATGACGTCCGGAAAAGCACTTTCTTCGCTGACATAACTCTCATCCCAATCGGGTATGAGCCGCTCGTCGAAACTTTCCTGTTCGAACGTCCCGATGATGTTTTCTGCCGACCTCATGCCCCACACCAGACCTTCAAGCAAGGAAGTGGACGCAAGCCTGTTTGCTCCGTGAAGCCCGGTACAGGACGCTTCTCCTATGGCGAAGAGCCGCTGCAGATTCGTCCTTCCCCAGCCATCAACGCGAATTCCGCCGCAGAGATAATGCGCAGCAGGCGCCACGGGAATCGGTTCCTTTGTAATATCGACCCCGCTTTTCATGCAGTCCGCATGGATCTTCGGGAAGCGTTTCTGCAAATCGATTCCTTTTTCCATAATCGGGTTGCAATCGAGCCACACGTTGGCAGCACTGGTGAACTGCGTTTCCTTGAAAATGCCTCTCGTCACCTCGTCGCGAGGTGCAAGCTCCATCGCGCCCGGACAATACCTCGACAGGAATCTCTCGCCGTTCCCGTTTACAAGCACGGCGCCTTCTCCGCGAACGGACTCAGAGATGAGGAACGAATTGTACCCCTCCTTGCGAAATGCAGTCGGGTGGAATTGCACGTACTCCATGTTGATTACGTGGGCTCCGGCACGAAGCGCCATGGCAATGCCGTCGCCACGCGCGCCTTCAGGGTTCGTGGTACTCTCGAACAGGCCGCCGACTCCGCCCGTAGCGACGATCGTATAAGATGCCAGTATCGTTCCGACATTTCGGGTGAGCCGGTCGAGCACATATGCGCCCAATATGCGCGTCTGTTCGTAAACCGAGCCGCGCTTCTGTGAGTGGTGCGTCGTGCTGATGAGATCGACAGCGGTGCTGCCTGCAAGTATCGAAATGTTCGGGTGCGACCTTGCTTCCCTGCTCAAAGCCTCCTGTATTGCCGCGCCGGTTTGGTCACCCACATGAATTATTCTTCGCCTTGAATGTCCTCCCTCGAGAGTACGGTCGAGTTTTCCGGCAGCGTCCCTGTCGAACTGAATTGCAAGCCGCCGTATAAGGAAGGAGTCGACGAGCCCCGGTCCCTCCTCCGCCAGAATGCGTATGGCCTCCGTGCCGCCGATCTCATCGCCGGCCTCATTTATGTCCGATTCTATAAGCTCGAACGAGTCTTCTTCGCCCCACCAGACGATTCCACCTTGCGCGTAGCGTGTGTTCGACTCGTCGGGATCAAACGCGCGGTTGATGACAACCACACTCTTTCCCCGGTCGGCAAGTTGAATGGCAGCGGTCAAGCCGGCAATGCCCGCCCCGATAATCAGAACGTCGCATGTCGTTCGTTGTGTCTCCATCATGGCACTCTCAGTTTGTTCAGCGGAAAAACATAGCGGGGAGAAGACTCTATGTCGGTTCTCGAATTATCCAATCGCCAGCATCCGGGAGATGCCTTTAATTGCCGCCTCGGCGGCGGATCTTGGAATATGCACGATTCTATCGTCCCGGTACGGGGCCCGGGGGTCGCAGCAGTCGTCGCAGTAAACGATCTCCACTTTGTCTTCCCGCAACGAAACAAGCAGCTTGTCGAAATTATTCGCCTTCATGAATCCGCATTCGGCCTTTGCGGAGATGGGTATGAACTCCTTTTCCGGCATTTCCTTGCGCAGCCGGTATACCATTCCCTTCTCCGTCGCAACGATAAATTTCTTCGCAGGCGAAATCTTCGCCCGCTCTATCATTTGCTCCGTCGACAGAAAGTATGCTTTCGAATGGGGGATTTCTCCCTTCTGTACCTTGTAAAGACAGGACGACGCACACCCGCACTCAGGATGAATCATCAGCTCGGCGTCTTCGTTTTCAAGAAGAGCGATGTCTGCAGCATCAGGACCTATCTGTTGATGGACATGACATGCGGCCCAGTACTGCCCCTTCTTCTGCTCGTAAATCTCAATCAAATCAGGATCGATGTTGATTCCCTCTTCTCCCAGGAGCTCAATGGCTCTCGCCTTCATTACGTATCCGAGATACTTGTCGGGGAGCACGAGAATTTTCCTTCCGGGAAACATCTTGGCAGCATGGACGATTACCCTGTCGGTATTGCGGGATGTCGCTATGAAATCGCTTATCGACTTCGTATATGCATCGCTGTTGACGTATGTGACGAGAATGCCGTCCGGATTCCGCCGCTTCCAGTCGTCGAGCCAGTCGTAATCGATTCCGAAGACGAGTGAGCATCCAAGAACATCCGGAGAGTCTGAAACGAAGACCCGGGTCGCATTGCCTGTTATGATTTTCGCCGTTGCCCCCATGAAGAACACGCTCTCAAAATCCACGCGCGGCGCCTTCTTCTTCTGGACGTAAAAACTGAGGCCCAGCGAGTCACCTACCTTTTCGGCAATCTCATGGAATTCCGGGTAAAGATAGTTGTGGGCGACTATTGTGGATTCTTTTTCTTCCGCAAGTCTGTGTATTTCGACGGCTTGTTCTGCAAGCTCGAAGCACTTGTTGGCTGTATATCGGCCTGGATAAAGATCTTCGGCATGCCGCGAAAACAGTTCATGCCACCTCAATCCCAGTTCTCTTGTACTTGACGACACTTCTATCAAATTTCCTGCTCCTCTCAAACAAGATGTTAGCTATAAGAGATATGTTTTTCAATGACATCCAGCCCTCGACACCGGGAGCCGGCACGTGTCTTTTGGGAAAGCCCCCGGCTGAATTTCAGAAACGAGCTTTCTGACGTCCTGGAAGTCCTGCGATTCTCCCGGTGAGCTTTTCCCTATGTCCGGGGAGTGACTTTGAACCCGAAGACTTCGAGCGCCTCCATCAGCGGTTGGTGCTGAAATGGGAGGTTTACGGAAAAATCTGAGAACTCATGTCTGAAATGATAGTTGCCTCTCAACCCTTTGAAATACGCCCCCTGCTGCTCTTTTGGCATCGATCCGATCTTTCTCAGAACTCGATCATCATTCTCAATATCGTAGACTTGCCTGACTGTTTCCGCAACTGTTGTCTCCACATCCTGCGCGATTTCGCCGATTGAAATTACAGGCTCTTCGGGAACCGGTACGGCAGCGCTCGAATCCCATGACCGAGGGACGTTAAAGAAATCGCAGAAGGCTTTGTAGATCATCCTGGTGGCGTTGACTTTCCCGTTTATCGAATAGCCCGCGATGTGCTGCGTCCCGATCGAACAGATGGAGAGAAGCTCCGTATCGATGGTCGGCTCATTTTCCCAGACATCCAGAATGCCATTGCCAGTTGTCCCATTTTTCAGGGCTTCCTTCATCGCTTCGTTGTCCACAACACCTCCCCTTGAAGTGTTGATCAGCGCGCTCCCTTTCTTCATCACCGAAATCCTCGCCTCGTCGAAGAGATGAAACGTCGGATCACTTCCTGCTCTTGTAAATGGGACATGAATCGTGATGAAGTCGGCCGGCATCAGATCATCGAGGGGCAGGAATCGGGATTCGCCGGTCATCCTGAAAAGAGGCGGGTCATTCTGAAGCACTCTCATTCCCAGTTTCTCGCCGACCCTCACGATCTTGCTGCCGATATTCCCCACACCCACAACGCCCAGCGTCTTCCCTTTCAACTTGAAACCGCCTCTATTTGCAAGTGTAAACAAAGCAGAGAAGACATACTGGACCACAGCGTTCGAATTGCATCCGGGCGCGCTCGCGAAGGCGATATTGTTGCGGCTGAGGAAATGAGTATCGACGTGATCGGTACCGATGGTTGCAGTGCCGACAAACTTCAGCTTGCTTCCAGCAACGAGCTTTTCATTGACCTTTGTTTCGGACCTCACCAGAAGCACGTCGGCATCTCTGACCGCTGCTCCGTCGATTGCCCGGCTGTCATATTTGGCAATATCCCCGAACGGGCCGAACGCTTCTTCGACAAAGGGAATTTTCTGATCCACAACGATTCTCATCCTTCGTAAGTCCTTCCGGTGGTCACTAGATTGTCATGGATGTAAATCCGCCGTCGACCGGGATAATCGCCCCGGTCACGAATGAAGACGCATTGTTTGAGGCAAGCCAGATCATCGCGCCGCTGAGCTCGTCAGGTTCACCATACCTTGCCATCGGCGTGTGGCCGAATATGGATTTGCGCCGTTCATCCGTAAGTATCTTTCGGTTCTGTTCTGCCGGGAAAAACCCGGGCATTATCGCATTCACACGGATGCCGAATGGAGCCCACTCCCTCGCAAGGAAGCGCGTCATGTTGTTCACACCGGACTTCGAGATCGAATACGTGAACACCTTCGACAAAGGAATCTCGGACGACACGGAAGAGAAGTTTACGATGCTTCCCTTAATCTTCTTGTCGATCATATGCTTTCCAAATACCTGACACGCCATGAACATTCCCTTGAGATTCACGTTCAGTATTCTCTCCCACTCTTCTTCCTGGATGTCCAGCACGGGAGTTGGAGAATTGATGCCGGGAGCATTTATCAGAATATCTATGCCGCCGAATTGCGAGATGATTTCCTCTTTCGCGTTTTCGAGATCTCTCTTCACGCAAGCATCGGCGTGCACCGCCTGAGCTTCGACTCCTAATTTCCGGATGGCTCTTACCCGTTCATCCGCCGCCTCTTTGCCATGGTTGTAGATAACAGCCACATTTGAACCGGCCTTCGCCATCGCCTCGGCCACGCTTCCTCCGAGCACACCGCTTCCGCCTACCACTACAGATACTTTTCCGCTCAAGCCGAAAGTATTTTCCAGATAAGACTTTGCCATTACCATGCTCCAATTTTACAAAGAGAAATTATGAACATAACGGGATAAACGAAACTACCGTCATGTACAACCGGAGGGAAGAAATACTTATCAGGGGGAAAGGCCTGGGCGCTGTCCGCCTCTCGCTCACCTTCCCATCCAGCTGCCGTCGACGGTGAGCACGCTTCCGTTCATATACGCGGATGCATCCGAACAAAGAAACACCGCCGTGCCCGTCAAATCCTCCGGGGTCCCCCATCGGCCGGCCGGTATTCTGTCCAGGATTGCCTTGTTTCGCGTTGGATCGGCACGCAGCGCTGCCGTGTTGTCTGTGGCTATGTAACCCGGTGCGATCGCATTTACCGTAATGCCTTTGGACGCCCATTCATTGGCGAAAGCCATCGTCAGTTGCTTAATCCCGCCTTTGGAAGCAGCATATCCCGGCACAAGGATACCGCCTTGAAACGCAAGGAGTGATGCGACGAAGACAATTTTCCCGTAACCGGCCGCAATCATGCCTTTCCCGATTTCCCTGGTCAGGATAAACTGCGCGGTGAGATTCACATCGATCACCTTGTCCCAATACTCGTCGGGATGCTCCGCAATCGGGCTTCGCAGAATTGTTCCCGCATTGTTCACGAGGATGTCGATTCTCGGGAAATCGGCTCTCACGTTTTTAATGAATTGATATAGGGATTCACGATTGGAGAAATCGCTCGTGTAGGATTTGAACTCGCGCCCCCTCCCACGTATCTCTTTTTCCACCGCTGAGAAGTCTTCGGCGAAAGAGACGCTCAATATATCGGCTCCGGCCTCGGCGAGCGCGATTGCATAGGCCATCCCGATTCCCTGATTTGATCCTGTCACGAGGGCGATTCTGCCATCCAACCTGAATTTATCGAGTATCATTCAAATCTCTCCATCAGGAAAGCTTTTCTCAGTTCACTCGTGAGATAGGGAACCAACAGCCATGGCTCGTTCCAATTTTAGTGAAGTCATGCGCCGCAAACAAATTCGAAGAGAGAATTTATTAATGGTGGGAATTGCCGGACCGCCTGCATGCACCCGACATGAATCGACAGATCACCATGTACCCGGGTGAAACAGGGATTATCCGCATGGAATTGCGTATCACTGAAGGAGGTGTACGAATCGTAAAGTTAAGCCGCGTGAGAAGACCGGATGTCTCTTGGACGGGCCGTCAATCTATGAAGCAATCACCGGGACTACCGAATCGCCGACGAGGCTCTTTCCAATCCCGCAGGATTAGGCTAGGGTTTCCTCGACAGTGACTTCTCTCGTCAGGTAGTTGTGGACGGCCGCCGCACATTTTCTCCCTTCGGCAATTGCCCATACAACCAGAGACTGGCCGCGCCGCATGTCTCCGCAGGCAAATACCTTGTTCACGGTCGTAGCGTGAGCGTTTTCCGCGTCTCCAAACTCGGCTTTCACGTTACCTCTTGGATCAAGCTCAAGCCCGATTTCCTTAAGCTCATTCAAAAGGCCTTCATGAACAGGATGCAGGAAACCGGCAGCTATAAGGACGAGATCGGCCTTCAGATCGAATTCAGTGCCGGGCAAATCGACGAACTTCCCGTTCTCGAATTTTGTCTGGACACAGGCCAGTGCGGTCACCTCTCCCTTTTCATTTCCCCTAAACGATTTAGTGTTTATGCTCCATTTCCTCTCGACACCCTCTTCATGACTCGAGGAGGTCCTGAGGATCATCGGCCAGTAGGGCCACGGGCTGGCTGCGGGCCTGTCCTTTGGAGGCATCGGAAGCACTTCGATCTGCGTTACCGACCTGGCTCCCTGCCTGTTCGACGTGCCTACACAATCCGATCCGGTATCACCGCCGCCGACGACTACGACATCCTTGCCCGCCGCCGTGAGCTGATCCGGAACATGATCGCCCGCATTCAGCTTGTTCTGCTGCGGCAAAAACTCCATGGCAAAGTGGATTCCCCTGAGCTCCCTGCCGGGTATTGCAATGTCTCTCGGCTTTTCGGAACCTCCGGCGAGGACGACCGCATCGAATTCATCGACAAGTTTTCTCGCCGAGATATCGACGCCCACGTTCATACCCGTTTTAAATTCCACTCCCTCGGCTTTCATCTGCTCCAGCCTGCGATCAATAACATGCTTTTCCAATTTGAAGTCCGGAATGCCGTATCTCAATAGTCCACCGATCCGATCGTTCTTCTCGAAGACTGTGACCTGATGTCCCGCCCGGCAGAGCTGCTGTGCTGCCGCCAGGCCCGACGGACCGGAACCAACCACCGCCACTTTCTTGCCGCTCATGACGTAGGGCATGCGCGTTCTGACCCAGCCTTCTTCCCAGCCCTTGTCGATGATGGTGCGTTCTATGGCTTTTATCGTCACAGGCTCCTTGTTTATTCCAAGCGTGCAAGCCGTCTCGCAGGGTGCAGGACACAGCCTGCCGGTAAACTCGGGGAAGTTGTTTGTCGATAGAAGATTCTCAAGCGCCTCTCTCCAGTGGCCCTTGTAGATCAAGTCGTTCCACTCCGGGATGTAATTCTGGACCGGGCAGCCCGTATCGCCGTGGCAGAAAGGAATACCGCAATCCATGCATCGTGCAGCCTGTACCTCCGCGTCTTCCCTGTGGAACCGCTTCTCGAATTCCTTGAAATGCTTCACGCGGGAATCGGGAACTTCATGCTCCAGAGATGCCCGGTTGTACAACATGAACCCTGTTGGCTTACCCATGGACAGCCTCCGTTTCCGCAGGCGCTTTCTCTGCCGAGACGCGTCCCGACTTCTCTTTCGCCATAGCTGAAAGTGCCTTCATGTATTCCTCCGGAATTACTTTCCAGAAATTGTCACGCTCCGTGCTCCAGTTGTCCAATATGAACTGAGCCCGGGCGGAACCCGTATATTCATAATGTCTTCTTACCATTTCGTGCAGCTCTGCTATGTCTTCATCATATATCAGATACTCGACCGTAACCATACCGTGGTTGATATACTTCTCCGCTTCCTTTGCCGGATCCCACACGTAAGCAATGCCGCCGGACATTCCCGCGGCGAAATTACGTCCGATCTTTCCAAGTACCGCGACCCGGCCGCCGGTCATGTACTCGCAACCGTGGTCGCCGACTCCCTCGATGACCGCGTGTGCTCCCGAATTGCGCACTGCAAATCGTTCACCGGATACTCCGTTTATGTAAGCTTCTCCGCTCGTTGCGCCATACAGACAGGTATTCCCTATGATGATGTTCTCCGTAGGATTAAAGGTCACCTCAGGTGGAACCTTCACAACCAGTCTTCCGCCGGAAAGACCTTTACCGGTGTAATCGTTGGACTCTCCGGTCAGGTTCAGCTCGACGCCTTTACTAAGGAATGCACCGAAGCTTTGACCTGCGGTTCCCCGCAACTCAATCTTGAGCGTACCGTCCGGGAGTCCCTTTTCCCCATACCTCTTTGCGATTTCGCCGGACAGCATTGCACCTACGGTCCTGTTGACGTTCCTGATTCTCATTTTTATGTTGACCTCAGTGCCGCTCTCAATCGCGGGCTTCGCCAATTCTATGAGCTCGTGATCGAGTTGATTTTCCAAACCGTGATTCTGGCCGCGTGTCCTGTAGAGGTTTGTTTCATACAGAGGTTTCGGTTTGAAGAGCGGTTTTGTCAGGTCGATCCCGCGTGCCTTCCAATGGTCGTTCAATCTGACAGGGATGATCTTGTCCGTCTGTCCGATCATTTCGTTGAAGGTCCTGAATCCCAATGCGGCCATCAGCTCACGCACTTCTTCCGCAATATAGAACATGAAGTTGACGACATATTCCGGCTTACCGGCAAAACGCTTTCTCAACTCAGGGTCCTGGGTCGCCACACCCGTCGGGCATGTGTTCAGGTGGCACTTCCTCATCATAATACACCCCTGGGTGACGAGAGGTGCAGTCGCAAAACCAAATTCCTCCGCACCGAGGAGCGCGGCGACAACCACGTCCCGGCCGGTTTTCAACTGCCCATCGGTAGCAAGATAGACACGGTCTCTGAGCCCGTTAAGAACCAGGGTCTGGTGCGCCTCACTCAATCCCAGCTCCCACGGCGACCCGGCATACTGGATGGATGAAATCGGGCTGGCACCGGTTCCCCCGTCGTGTCCGCTTATCAGGATGTGATCCGCGTGGGCCTTCGCGACACCTGCGGCTATTGTCCCGACTCCGACTTCTGAAACCAGCTTGACGCTGACGCGCGCGTTCGGATTTATGTTCTTCAGATCGAAGATCAGCTGTTTCAAATCCTCGATCGAGTATATGTCGTGATGCGGCGGTGGGCTTATCAGAGTCACGCCCGGTATGCTGTGCCTGATTCTTGCAATGACTTTATCGACTTTGAAGCCGGGTAGCTGCCCGCCTTCGCCGGGCTTTGCACCCTGTGCCATCTTGATTTGAAGCTCATCGGCATTCACCAGGTAGTTGGCAGTGACTCCGAATCTCGCTGAAGCCACCTGTTTGATCGCGGACCTCAAGTTGTCTCCGTTCGGAAGGGGTACGAAACGGATCGAGTCTTCTCCCCCTTCGCCTGTGTTTGACTTTCCGCCGATCTTGTTCATGGCAACCGCAAGAGATGTGTGTGCTTCCCACGAGATGGAGCCGAAGCTCATTGCACCGGTGGCAAACCTTTTCACGATCTCTTTGGCAGGTTCCACCTCTTCAATTGGAACCCTGGCACCGTTGGTATCGAGTTCGAAGAGGCTTCTGAGCGTAACCCGTTTCCTGAGTTGATTGTTGATAAGCTCCGTATATTCCTTGAACGTCTTGTAATCGCCTCTGCTGGTGCTGAGTTGAAGCTTAGATATCGTCAGTGGATTCCACAGATGAGCTTCTCCGTCCCTTCTGTACTGATATATGCCGCCGACGTCGAGCGTGCTCTGATCGGTTTGCGGATCCAGCGCATGGACATGACGCTTGATGGTTTCCTGCTCAAGCATTTCAAGGCTCAGTCCTTCTATGCGGGTGGGGGTTCCTTCGAAGTAGTTCTCGACTATTTCGCTGTCCAGCCCGACGGCTTCGAATATCTGGGCTCCGCAGTAGGACTGAAGGGTACTGATCCCCATCTTGCTGAATATTTTAAAGAGCCCTTTGCTGACGGCCTTGACGAAATTCTTTTTTGCGCTCTTGTAATCTTTGATTTCGGGCAGGAAACCCTTTTCCACCAGGTAGGCGATAGTCTCATAAGCGACATACGGGTTTATCGCGTTGGCGCCATAAGCACAAAGCAGTGCAAAGTGATGGATTTCCCTCGGTTCGCCGCTTTCCACGATTACGCCGGTCTTCGTTCTCAGTCCGGCCCTTAGCAAAGCGTGATGAACTCCCGAGGTAGCCAGAAGACTTGGAATCGCCGCCAGGCTCCTGTCGACTCCCTTGTCGGACAGGATGATCAACGAGATGCCTGATTTGACGGCTTCCACTGCCTCCGCGCAAATCTGGTCCATCCGTTCGCGCATATTATGGCGCACGCTCGCGTTGAACAGGAGCGGAATGGTAATCGATTTGAAGTGACCTTTAGCGATATTCCGGATTTTTTCCATCTGCGAATTGGAGAGAAGCGGGTGCTCCAGCTCAAGCCGATGTGCGTGCAGAGGAGTCTCAGCAAGAAGATTCTGTTCGGGACCCACGTAGGTCGTGAGCTCCATGACCAGTTCTTCCCTTATAGGATCAATGGGCGGGTTTGTAACCTGGGCAAACAGCTGTTTGAAATACCTGAACAGCATCTGGGGCCGTTCCGACAGGACTGCCAGCGCTGCGTCGGTACCCATCGACCCGACCGCCTCCTCTCCATTTGACGCCATCGGGAGCATCACCTGGAAAAGGTCCTCCCTGGTATATCCGAAAATCCTCTGGCGCATGTGAAGCGTCTCAAAATCCGCGTTGTAAATTCCATCCGGCGTGGGAAGGTGCGACATCTTTATCATATTATCATTGACCCATTTGCGATAGGGTCTCTTCGTCACGATCTCTTTCTTCACTTCTTCGTCTTCGACGATGCGTCCCTGCTTGAGATCGAGAATGAACATCCTGCCCGGCTGAAGTTTTCCCTTCTTTGCCACGTTCTCCGCATCTACGCTGAATGTCCCTGCCTCAGAAGTCAGAACGACCAGTCCGTCTTTTGTTATGACATACCTGGCCGGCCGCAAACCGTTCCGGTCGAGTGTGGCCCCGATAATATCTCCGTCCGTAAAGACTACCGCCGCAGGCCCGTCCCACGGCTCCATCATGGTCGCATGGTATTCATAAAACGCCCGGCGGTCCGGGTCCATCAGGTCGTTTTTGGACCACGCCTCCGGGATCATCATCATCATCGCATGAGGAAGACTCCTTCCGCTCATCACGAGAAGTTCCAGCACGGAATCAAATGTCGCCGAGTCGCTTTGTCCTTCCATGATGATCGGCAGCATCCTCTTCAAGTCCTTGCCGAAATACGGCGACTCCATTACGGCCTGCCTGGCCGTCATCCAGTTCTTGTTGCCGCGGAGGGTATTTATCTCGCCGTTGTGGGCAATCATCCGAAACGGGTGTGCAAGGTCCCACGTCGGGAACGTATTGGTCGAAAACCGCAGATGAAGCATCGTCATCGCCGACTTCATATCTTTGTCGCTGAGATCCTTGTAGAACTCCGTGAGCTGCGGCGCCAGGAGCATTCCTTTGTATATCAAGACTTTACTCGAGAAGGACGGGACATAATATTCACTTCTGTCGCAATCCAGCTCCATACGCACCCTGTGGTCTATTATTCTCCTTATCGTGTAAAGTTTCCGTTCGAATTCATCCCGCGACTGGATGTTTCTATTCGCGCCGACAAAGCACTGACGGATAAACGGCTGTGTTGCTCGTGCGCCTCTTCCGGGGACATCCGGATTTACCGGAACGTCTCTCCATCCCAGGAATTTTTGGTTTTCATCGATTACGATTTTCTCGACTATGTTCTCCGCCGCTTTTCTCACAATCGGATCCTGGGGCAGGAACATCACACCAACTCCATACTTACCCTCTGCGGGCAGCTTGATCTTCTTCTCTGCCGCCACCTTTCGGATGAACTCGTCAGGCATCTGTATCAGGATTCCCGAGCCGTCGCCCGTTTCCGGATCGGCGCCGACCGCACCACGATGTTCCAGATTCTTAAGTATATCCAGGCCCTTGTCTATGATGGTGCGAGACTTCCTTCCCTTCACATCCGCCACGAAGCCCATTCCACACGCATCGTGCTCGAAAGCGGGATCGTACATACCTTGTTTCATCATGCTCCGACGAAAATCGTGAGCATCTCTGTTTTCATCCTTTTCCGCATATCCGGACATCTTGATCTATCTCCTTCAAAAATAAAATCTTACTTCTACAAGTAATCGGATTCCAAGCCGATTGCAAGCCCGCCGGATAACGGGTCCAAGACCATCCTAATATTATTAACTTTGGACCGCTCATATTTAAATTTATTAGGGAAAACCGCCAAACCGAGCCAATGTGGGCCAACACACGGCCCTGATGCCTTAAAGAATTATACGCAACAGTGCCCTCTTCTTTACGCTCGAACTTATTACAAGACACTATTAATCGCTCTTTTGATCTTCAAGCCTCCGAGTCCCGCTCGAGATGTCTCCGCAACATGACCCATTTCGCGGCCCGGCAATCGATGTCGGATTCGGTCCGCTCCATGGGCGTCAGCCGGAGCGTACGCCCAGTCAAGGGAAAGAATCGCGTATTAGGTCCCTCAGGGGAGGTCATCCCGCCTGCGTCGCGCCGCCGCGATTTCGCCCTGCTTGCTATTTACCGTGGCTCACTGTATGTTAATCCTTGTGGGATACAAGGGCTGCACTCAAAACCTAAACAACAACCATTAGCTAACACATCTCTGTCCCGTAGTCAGCGGGAAAAACAAAAACAGGAGAATACGACATGCGAGAAAGAAGCATTCGTGTCGCCGCGTGGCTGCTGCTGGTATTATCGGCATGCAGTGGAGCAGCCAGGGGGCAGTCTTTCGATACTGTCAAGAAACAGGTCAGGACACACACTCTGCCCAACGGCATGAAGTTTATCGTTCTGGAACGCCACGACGCTCCCGTGGTTTCCTTACACACTTACGCCGATGTCGGATCGGCACAAGAGTCCTACGGCATAACCGGCATCTCCCATATCATGGAACACATGGCTTTCAAAGGCACAACTACTGTCGGCACAAAAGACTACGCCGCCGAGTCGGTGCTCCTCGACAGGATGGATTCCATCTATGCCCGATTGAGCAGCGATGAACGAGCAGTCAACCCTGACAGTTCCGAGATCAAGGCGCTTCAGGCCGAGTTCGACAGCACGAACGGCGCAGCCGGCAAGCTTGTGGTTACACAGGAATACTGGGATCTCACACGGGAAAAAGGAGGAAGGGGGCTCAACGCGTACACGAGCAACGACGCCACGCAGTACATTGTAAGTCTCCCGTCAAACCGTCTGGAATTCTGGATGGCAATGGAATCCGACCGATTCCTCAATCCGGTCTTCAGGGAGTTCTTCCAGGAGCGAAATGTAATCATGGAGGAAAGGAGATTAGGACTCGAAACCCAGCCGGTAGGCAAGCTCCTCGAGGAATTTCTCGCGGCGTCTTTCAAAGCACATCCGTACCATCATAGCGTCGTCGGACACATGTCTGACCTGAAGAATATATCCAGGACGGACGTCAAAAATTACTTCCGGGAGTATTACAGCCCGAGCAACCTAACCGTGGCAATCGTTGGCGACGTCGATCCTGGGCAGGTGTTCAAGATGGCGGACCTCTATTTCGGACGGATACCCAGCGGACCGAAACCAGAGCCGTTGAGGACCGTGGAACCGCAACAGTGGGGCGAGAAACATATCTACGTCGAGGCCCAGTCGCAACCGATCGTTATTCTCGGTTTTCACAGGCCGAGCGTGACGAGCAGCGAAGACCGGGCTTTGGATGCACTAGCGAACATCGCAGGCATCGGCCGCTCGTCGCGACTCTACACAAGCCTGGTTAAGGAGAAGAAAATTGCCGTCCAGGTAGGAGCATTCAACGGGTTACCCGACAATAAATACCCGAACCTGCTCGCCGTCTTTGCTGTCCCGGCAAAGGGACATACCAACGAGGAGTGCATCCAGGCTATCGAAGAGGAGCTGGCCCGGATGGGAGCCGAGACGATCACGTCCGATGAGCTTACAAAGTACAAACGGGCCACGAAGAAAAACCTCATCGATGGCATGAAAAGCAACAGCAGAATGGCAGCCTCTCTGGCTTTCAACGACGTCGTTCTCGGCAATTGGGAAGAGTCCTTCGATGTTATCAAGAGCGTCGACGCTGTTACGGCTGCAGATGTGCAGAAAGTCGCTCAGAAATATCTTGTCAAGAAGAACCGAATAATCGGGGAACTCATCCCCGAAGATAAATAACCGCAGACCGAAACGTGCGTCTGTGGTTCTTATGTCTGCTGACGAAGCTTCGAAAACTTTTCTTGAAAGGAAAAAGCGATGAAAAGAGACATTGTGCTCCCGCATTGCTTGTCCATCCTCGTTCTCCTGACATTCGTTCTCACCAACACATGTTTTGCACAGAAGGGGCCCAAAGAAGAATTCTCGTTCCCGGCCCTTCATAAGGTTCAAACGCCGAAGGTGCAGAAATTAACTCTGAAGAACGGGATGACTATCTACCTGGTGGAGGACCACCAGTATCCGACAATTGATTTGCGGGCGTTAGTGAGAGTCGGGTCCGTTTATGAGCCCGAGGATGAGACAGGACTAGCCTCAATCACCGGGACCGTTCTCAGGACCGGCGGGACTCAGAAGATGACCGGCGACGAAATCGACAAAATACTGGAGACGATGGGGGGTACCATCGAAACCGGAGTTGAGGAGGGATTGGGATACGTTTACATGTCGATATTGAAGGAGGACCAGGACAAGGGGATATCAATTCTATCCGATATACTGATGCACCCCGTATTCAATGAGGATAAGATCGATCTGGCAAAGATCGAGATGCGTTCCTCGATATCGCGGCGCAACGATAACATATGGAGCATCGCCAGCCGTGAATTCAACTCCGTCATTTACGGAAAGACGAGCCCGTACGCCAGGTACCCCGAGTACGCGACAGTAGATGCAATTACGAGAGACGATATCATATCATTTTACGAGAAATATTTCCACCCGAACAACATTGTCTTTGCGGCATGGGGAGACTTCGACGCGAAGGACATGCAGAAGCGACTGCAAGCAACCTTCGCGAATTGGCCATCTGTCAGGACCGAATACGCCGAATCTCCGAAGGTAGATTATCAGTACAGGTACACGGTCAATTTCATACAGAAGTCCGATGTGAATCAGAGCAACATCCAGATGGGACACATCGGCGGGCTGATGAACGATCCCGACTATCCGGCACTCGTCGTCATGAACCAGATTCTCTCCATGGACAGAATGTTCAAGGTACTTCGCTCGAAGGAAGGACTTACTTACGCACCGTGGGGAAATTACGGCGCCGATTACGATCACCCCGGCGTATTCAGTTGCGGTACGCAGACGAAATCACAATCTACCGTTTATGCCATAAGGCTGATGCTGAACGAGGTTAAGCGGATGACCACCGAACCGGTCACCGATGACGAACTGGCCCTTGCAAAGGACAGCTATCTCAACTCGTTCGTTTTCAACTTCGACTCCAAGTCAAAAATCGTCACGCGCATGATGACGTATGCATACTACAATTACCCCCTCGACTTCATCGAGAGACTGAGAGAAGGAGTCGAGAAGGTTACGAAGGATGACATACTGCGCGCGGCGAAGAGCCACCTGCAGCCGGACAAGATGCAAATCCTGGTTGTCGGCAACAAGGATGAATTCGGAGAACCTCTCTCATCACTCGGCGATGTAGATGTAATTGACATAGCTATTCCTTCTCCGCCCTCTGAAGCAGCACCGGAAGCAACCGATGAATCCCGGTCTAAAGGAAAGGACCTGTTCGACAAGGTGAGGGAGGCTGTCGGCGGCATGGATGCACTGACGAAGATTACGAACATCTGGACAAAACTCGATTTTCTGCAATCGACGGAGGCCGGCGACATGCAAATGAGCGGCGAGGCAACGATCGTCTACCCGAATCACGTATTTCAGAGCATCTCGACTCCTATGGGAGAGATGAAGATGGTTGTGGCAGGGGAAAAGGGGTGGATGGTCGGCCCTCAGGGGAAAATGCCCATGCAGGAATCAATGAGGAAAAACTTGCTTGATAACTTATTCCGCGACCCGGTAAATTTCCTTACTCATGCCGATGAGCTTCAGATTCAATACGTCGGAGAGAAGCCGTTCAATAACGTCACTTCGTACGAGCTGCTGGTTACCGGGAAAGAGGGCACATTCCATCTCTATCTCGACGAGAAGACTTATCTCCCCGCCGGCGTTTCATTTCAGTCGACCGGACAACAAGGGCCAATGAACGTTGAAGAGATGTGGTCCGACTATAGGACTGTCGCCGGCGCGATGCTGCCATTTAAGACGATCGCAAACGCGAACGGCAAAAAGATGGCGGAGGTAACGGCGAAAGAGATGAAGGTCAATATTGAAATCGATCCGACGCTGTTTGAGGAGAAATAACCGCTGACCTGCAGCAGGGCTGCGGTTGCCGAGTTGATTAGGTAGCTCTGTGCCTCGGTGGCGAAGTTCATCAGTGAAGCACTGAGCCGCCACTGAGGCACGGAGACATCGGAATGAGTGACCGGACACGTTTCGTGGAGGACCCGAATGTCGGTTTTGGTTCAGCCCTTATAGCAGGAGGACTGGAGGCCGCCGACCACGGAGTTCGCGGTCTCTCCAAAATCCAACTCCATATTTTCTGGCACGGCAGAGACACCGTAGATCTCACCGTACTCGAGAGGGATATCGTCCATTCGCTCGAGCGTGAGTCTGTCAAGCACGACAACCTTGCTGGTTTTTGATTCCTGGTCTATGTTTCTCGAGCTGCTTATCCCCACATAGATGTGCTCATCCGAAAAGGAAATCCCGCGCGTGTAATTCTCAAATTCGATGACGGTCGTCTCGCGGGTTCTCATGTCGATGCGATTCAACCCTCTCTTCTCGGAATCGCAGATATAAAAGAAACCGTCTATGACCTTCGGAGAGTGCGGCTGCGATAGACCTTCCAGGATAACTTCCCCCGAAAAAAGGTCCAGCAGGATGCCGGCCCCCCTTGTCCTTCCCTTATAACCTCTGTGCCTCCTGAACTTTCCGAAAGCAGAGACAACCAACCTGTTCTCATAGACTTCGAGGCAGTTCAGATGCCACGCATCTCCCTTCCCTCTGAATTTGTGGCGGGCCAGGATTTCATAACTCTCACTGGACACTTCGAAGATCTCGTTCGATCCGGACGATACAAGGTAGATTTTTCCGTCGTGAGCAAGGATATCATGCACATCACGTATTTCAGGAAAGACGAGAGTCTGAGGCTCTTCTTTCCCATAGACGATCAACTTCAGAGGTGTGTCAATCGAATTCTGGATGCACCGAAGGAACTTATCCTCGTAACAGCAAATCCCCGTGGTGCTTTCATTGTCGACAGATACCGGCACGCCGTCCTGAATCCTGACAAGCCCGCCATCGTTCGGACATGAGACAAGCAGATCTACCCTATTCATGATCGGCATTCAAATCTTCAGATAGTGATTAAAATGATGTTCGGTCGGAGGCATAGTCCTCAATCTTCCGCGAGGTGGTGAAGCAATAGCTGGACGGCTTCAGATACGCTGCATTTTGACGCATCTATGGTCACTTCAGGGCTGACCGGCGGTTCGTAAGGCGAACTCACGCCCGTGAAATCCGGAATCTCCCCCCTCAATGCCTTGGCATATAGCCCTTTGGGGTCCTTTCTTATACATTCATCGATTGGAGTGCTGACGTATACCTCGCAGAACTCACCTTTCCTGAAAAGGCTTCTCACCATCGTACGATCCTCTGCGAATGGAGAGATGAAACAGGCGATCACTAATAATCCCGCGTCGACCATAAGCTTAGCGACTTCGCCAGCTCGCCTTATGTTCTCTTTTCTGCTATCAGAATCAAAACCTAGATCGCGGTTGAGACCGTCTCGAAGAATATCACCATCAAGCAGGTATGTGTGATATCCCTGTTCGTACAGGCGTTGTTCCAGAAGATTCGCGATTGTAGACTTTCCCGCGCCGCTCAGACCGGTAAACCAAATGAGCATCGGACCCTGCTTCTTCAGGGCAGCGCGCATCGATTTGTCCACTACAGTGGCATAAGGATGAGGGCGGCCCGCCTTGCCTATGGAGACGATAGTGCCGAGACCGACGGTGTCCCCAGTACCGATGTCGACGACCAGAAAGGAGCCGAGCGCCTTCGATTCCTGGAACGGGAGACAATAATGATCTGTCGAAAGCATAATGCTCGCAAATCCAATTTCATTTTGGGCAAGTCTTGAGGCGGGAGACCGCACAAGGGAATCGAGATCCAACCGCTCATTAACTTGTCTCACCGTGGCCCGTGCCTTATAAGTCAGGAACTTCAGCTCATACACATCCTTCGGAACCATTGCTTTCTCACCAAACCAGAAGACCTGGCACGACAGAGTATCGCCCTGCATCAGCTCCTGTTCGGACTTCACAAGCCTGTCGCCGCGCGAGACATCGACCTCATCCGCCAGCTCGATCATAGCAGGATCGCCCTTTTTCGCCTCTTCGGAATGTTTCCCGGCAACCGATAGGCCGCTGACCCGGGTCCTCAGCAAAGAGGGAAGTACCACAACTTCATCGTCAACCGAAACTTCTCCAGAGGCGACTGTCCCAGAATAGTACCGCCTGTCCGCATCACGGGCGACGTACTGCACTGGCAGACAGAACGACGAGGACTCTTGATTATCCAGCTCCATCGATTCGAGTATCTCAAGCACGCTGCCGCCGTCATACCATGGCATGCTGGCTGACTTCCTTACAACGTTGTCGCCATTTCTCGATGAGACCGGAACACTCCAGAAGGGGCACATGCGGCCGTAAATGGTCCCGATTGCCCTGCCGATATCATCTTTGATCCCATCGAATCGCTCCTTGCTGAAGTCGACAAGATCCATCTTGTTGACGGCGATGACCAGCCGGTTAATCCTCATCAAGGAAAGGATGGAGAGATGCCGTATCGTCTGGATCTTGATGCCCGAGGCGGCATCGATCAGGAGAACTGCAACATCGGATTTGGATGCGGCCACCGCCATGTTTTTCGTATACTGTGCATGACCGGGGGCATCGGCAATAATATACTTGCGGTTCCGGGTGAAGAAATACCGATACGAGACATCTATCGTAATACCCTGCTCGATTTCGGCCCTGAGGCCGTCAACGAGGTAAGCGAGTTCGGGTCCGCTGTTTGTCGGATTGTATCTTCTGCTGATTCTTTCGAGTGCACCGAGATGATCCTCGTACACATTCCCGCTGTCGAGAAGCAGGCGGCCGAGGAAAGTGCTCTTCCCGTCATCGACGTTTCCGCATGTCAGAAGTCTCAGTGTCGGCGTTTGCAGGTAGTTCGAAATGTTTGTATCGGAACTATTCAAAAATATCCCCTGACCTTCTTTTCTTCCATAGAGTTCTGCTCGTCATAGTCGATCAATCTGCCCGAGCGCTCCGAGTGGTCGGCACTGAAAACTTCCTCGATGATTTCCGGGACGGTCCTGGCACCCGATTCGATGGCTGCTGTCAGCGGGTAACACCCGAGCGTCCGGAAGCGGATATGTTTCATCTCGGTCTTCTCGTTTAAACCGAGTTTGAACCTGTTGTCATCGACCATAATCAACATCCCGTCGCGCTTCACTACCGGTCTTTCGGCGGCAAAATAAAGCGGCACAACGGGAATGTCCTCTTCATATATGTACAGCCACACGTCGAGTTCGGTCCAATTGGAAAGCGGGAAGACTCTTATGGTTTGTCCCTTCATTAGACGGCAGTTGTATAAATTCCAAAACTCAGGCCTCTGGGACCTCGGGTTCCAACCGTGATCAGCATCCCGAACCGAAAAAATCCTCTCTTTTGCCCGGGACTTTTCTTCGTCTCTCCTGGCGCCCCCTATTATCATGTCGAAGCCATGCTTGTCCAGAGCCTGCTTCAGAGCTTCGGTCTTCATGACAGCTGTGTAGTGATTGCTGCTTGTCGAAAACGGGTCGATGCCCAGTCTGATTCCTTCGGCATTCGTGTAAGTGAGCAAGCTGATTCCCAATTCCCTGGCCGTGCGGTCTCTGAATTCTATCATCTCCTTGAACTTCCAGGTAGTATCGATATGAAGCAATGGAACAGGAGGTTTGACAGGATAGAACGCTTTCATCAACAAGTGAAGGAGTACTGAAGAGTCCTTCCCGATAGAATATAGCAGAACGGGGTTCTGAGATTCTGCTATAGCTTCACGAATAATGTAGATGCTTTCGTACTCAAGATCCCGTAAAACTTGGCTCATTCTCTGGCCTTTACGATCTCCATCAGAAACAGTTTTCAGCGGCAATGCAGTTCGTTCTCCTGATCCTAATTTACAAATTGCCGTGGAAGTGGCAAGTGCTTACGAAGAATAAATGCACGGGTCACACAAACGAATAGACGAAATGATCTTCGGATTGGTTTACTAAGGGAGGAGGTCCTTATCTGTTGATGAGAATTCTCTTCTCGTGGTCCGCGATCTCTTTTATATAGTCCTCACCTGCCGGCACATCGTTAACCAGGCAGTAATAGTCGTAAACCGCGCCAAACGGCTTTGATTTGGCGACTTCCAGGAGAGCAAGCCGCTCGAAATTTCTTCCACTCTCTTCGAATTCTCTAAGCCTGGCAATAGGCTCGAGGAGAGCCGACAGGAATGCGAGCTGCGTCGCACGCGCACCGACGACATAAGCACCGATTCTGTTTATGCTGGCATCGAAATAATCCAGAGCGACGTGCACCCTCTGGAGGGCGTTCGCCCTCACTGTCTCCTGGGCAACGAGCTGCACATCGTCATTCAGGATAACCACATGATCGCTGTCCCAATGCACTCCCCGTGAAATATGAAGCAACAACTCATCCAGGAACTGAAGGGCCGCAGAAATCTTGTCTCCAACCTGCTCAGTCGGATGGAAATGCCCCATGTCGTAACAGAGTATCTTTCTGTTCTTCACGGCATAAGCGAGATAGAATTCGTGCGAGCCGACGGTCATCGCCTCGGCACCGAGCCCGAACAGCTTCCCTTCGAGCGAGTCCTTCAAATGCAAAGGTGAATATTCCTCAACAAAAATCTCGTCCAGCGATTGCGTCAACAGTTCACGATGCAGGTTCCGGTCGACCGAAAGGTCTTTCGAACCGTCAGGGATCCATATGTTGTTGATGCACGGCGTGCCAAGCTGTCTCCCTATCTCAACAGCTATTTTTCTCGTGCGTTTAACATGCTCGATCCAGAACTTCCTGTGTCCTTCATGGAAGCTTGACAGAGTGAAGCCGTCTTCGGCGAACGGATGAGAAAAGCATGTCGGATTGAAATCGAGGCCGACACCCGCCTTTTTCGCCCAATCGATCCAGCTCTGGAAATGTTTGAGTTCAATCTGGTCCCGATCTACTTTCTCTCCGCCGAAATCCCCATAGATGGCATGAAGGTTCAAACGCTGCTTCCCCGGAAGGAGGCTCATAACTTTCTCGATATCTTCCATGAGCTGTGCGATAGTCCTTGCCCGCCCGGGAAAGTTGCCCGTGACTTGAATCCCGCCTCCTTCAAGTTTGGAGTCGGGAGTTTCGAACCCGCCGACGTCGTCCGCCTGCCAGCAGTGAAGACTGATCTTGACCTGGTCCAGCTTTCTTAATGCTTCATCGGTGTCGACTCCGAGCGCGGCATAAGTCTCTCTGGCATAATTGTACCCGCTGACAACGGCTTCTTCGTTTTTCATTTCGGTCTCCTCCAGATTTCGAAACTTAATTCATCGGGCGAGTCTATCTCTCCCGCAATATGGCCCTGTACCTCTTCTCGTTTTCGGCGTAATAAGCGGCGTTTGCCGGCCGATACAGTTTAGGTTCGAACGAGTTCGCTACCACTCTTCGCCATTCCCTGGTATCAGGCACCGCCCCGGCGTCCACAGCTAAGACACCGATGTTTCCGACAATTGCCCCTTCGGTAGGACCGGCGTAAACCGGTTTTCCGATTGCATCCGCAGTGGATTGCATGAGGAGCTCGTTTTGGACTCCCCCTCCAACGGCGTAGAGCTTCTCAATCCTGCGGCCCGTAACCCTTTCGATCTCTTCGATCGTGGTCCTGTAACTGAAGGCGAGGCTCTCCATGATGACGCGAATTATGAAACCGGGGTCATCATTTGAGACCTGACACGTTTCGCCCAGGGAAGCCTGAATTTTCCCGGGCATGCCGCCGGGCTTAAGGAACCTCACGTCGCTGAGATCGACCCATGCTCCCGCAGATTTGTCGACACTGGCCATATCGACGAGCTGTCGATACGAGTAGTCTTTGCCCTCCGAAGCCCATTCCCTTCTGCATTCCTGCACCGGCCACAGACCGATTATGTTTTTGAGAAACCGTGTGGTTCGATTGACTCCGCCCTCATTGGTAAAGTTAAATTTCATTGCCTCCATTGAAGGAATCGGTACTTGAACTTCTATTCCCATCAGAGACCACGTACCGGAACTGAGAAACGCCCAATTAATCCCTTCAGCCGGAACAGAGGCCACTGCTGAAGCGGTATCATGACCGGCACTCGCTACGACGGGAATATCCGGGTCGAGCCCCGTTCTATCGACAATCGAAGGAAGGATGGCTCCCAGCCTTGTTCCCGGCTCGACAATTTCGGCGAACAGTTTTTCCGGAAAGCCGAATTCACGGATCAACTCCCAATCCCAGTCCCTCACTTTTGGATCGGTTAGCCCCGTGGTAGATGCTATAGTAAATTCAGACTTTTTCTGTCCGGTCAGCATGAAATTCAGGAAGTCCGGCATCAGCAGCATCCTGTCGGCCGCGTTGAGAAAGTCGGGGCTGTTTCTCATCTCGGCCATGAGCTGGAAGACAGTATTGATCTGAGCGAACTGGGTACCAGACCGGCCATACATTTTTTCTTTGGCAACAATCCTGAAGGCCCGTTCCATCATGCCGTCGGTCCGATCGTCGCGGTAATGGTACGGAGTCCCTAACACGTGGCCGTCCTTATCGACGAGGACATAGTCTACACCCCACGTATCGATCCCGATTGCGTTAAATGAAGGACCGAAAGTATTTCGGGCCTTTCTCAAGCCCTCGACGATCTCATCAAAGATCGCCTGTACGTCCCAGTGAAATCCGGTCTCATTTCTCAGGTTGTGCGTGGTAAACCTGTGTACCTCGTCGAGGGCGATCTTACCGTCGACCAACGCTGCGACGACACAGCGGCCGCTTTCCGCACCCAGATCGAAACCGATAAATCGCTTTTCCCCGCTCATTTGATCAGATTATGTTCATCTCACAAATGCAGCGGCAAGGCCACCGTCGACATTGAGCACGTTTCCGGTGGACTTGTTCAGGAGTCCGCTCACGAAGGCGAAACATGCGGCGGCAATGTCTTCCGGATTTATTATTTCATTCAACAGCGTACGCTTCGCATAGTACGCCGGCAGTTCTTCGACAGTGATTCCATATGCCTTCGCTCGTCCCTGGGCCCAGTCGCCGCCCCAGATTTTGCTCCCGGCGATCACTGCGTCAGGATTCACGACGTTCACCCGTATTTTGTCTTTTCCAAGTTCTGCGGCATTCAGGCGGCTCAGGTGAAGCTGCGCAGCTTTCGCCGAACCATACGCCGCGTTGTTAGGTCCGCTGACAAGCGCGTTTTTGCTGACGATGTTGAGTACGTCGCCTCCGAAGCCCTGTTTCCGCATGATGTCAACGCCTTTCCGG
This sequence comes from Bacteroidota bacterium, assembly GCA_021825585.1. Lineage (GTDB taxonomy): Bacteria > Bacteroidota > Ignavibacteria > Kryptoniales > JAKASW01 > JAKASW01. Next base: position 38,976 of record JAKAGT010000021.1, read on the forward strand.
GTAACGAGGAACTGCCCTTTTACAAGCACATCGTACAGAAGATTCCAATCCTTCTCGGTATGTTCCTCAAGCGGTTTCGAGATCGAAAGACCCGCGGAGTTGACAACAATGTCCACACCGCCGAATGCGAGCGCCGCCGCCTCAAATGCGCTCCTCACACTTTCACCATCGGTCACATCGACACCTGAAGCCGCGAAACCATCACGGCCATATGACTTCTCAAATTCTCTCACTGCGCCTTCCAGCCGAATTGGATCGTTGTCGGTAATGATCACGCAAGCTCCTTCGTCGGCAAACTTCTCTGCAACCGCCTTCCCGATGCCGCCCGCGCTTCCCGTCACGAGTGCCACCCTTCCACTGAGGGGTTTCGGCTTTGGGCGCCGCGCAAGCTTGGCCTCTTCAAGAAGCCAGTATTCAATATTGAAAGCCTCCTGCCGCGGCAACGATGTGTACTCCGATATTGCCTCGGCCCCTCTCATTACGTTTATTGCATTTATGTAAAACTCCGCCGCCACTCTCGCAGTCTGTTTGTCCTTGGCAAACGTGAACATCCCGATTCCGGGATAGAGAATCACAACCGGATTGGGATCCCGCATGGCAGGACTGTTATCACGTTTGCAGGTGTCATAATATTCCGCATACATTTTCCTGTATTGGTCGAACTGAGGCCCGATCTTGTTCCTGACAGAGTCTGAATTGCTCAGGTCTTCTTCACTCTTCAGGTTCAGCACAAGGGGACTGATCTTTGTCCGGAGAAAATGATCCGGACAGCTTGTCCCCATCGGCGCGAGCCTCGAAAGGTCCTTGGAATCGACGAATTCCAGAACCCGTTCGTCGTCCGTGAAATGTCCGATCATTCTCACATAGGTAGAGCAATAGCCGCGAAGTACGGGAAAGAGTTCGGCGGCTTTTCTCAGTCGCTCGGTCTTAGGAAGAGGCTTAATACCGGCTCCGCCGAACATGGCTCGCTTCTTCGCTGCCTTGCCCTCTATAAAATCCGCACACTTCTCGATAACTTCGAGCGAGTTCACATAACAATCGTACGATGTTTCTCCCCACGTGAATAGTCCGTGCGAGGCGAGCATAATGCCGCGGATGCCCGGATTGTCGTCGACACATTTCCGGAGTTTCAGTCCCAGGTCGAAGCCGGGCCGCTGCCAATCCACCCAGCCCACTATCCCCTCGAACAACTCTTCGGTAATTTTCTTCCCGTCCCTGGCCGCCGCAATTGCAATTGCCGCGTCCGGGTGCAGGTGGTCTATATGCTTAAACGGCAGGAAGCCGTGGAGCGGCGTGTCGATAGACGGTGCCTTTGACTTCAGGTCGAAGATACAATGGTTGAACAGCCCGACCATCTCATCTTCATGCTCGATACCACGGTAAATATTCTTGAGATTCCTCATCCGCTCGACATAGAGTGCGGCAAGCCCGCCCTTTGTCATCGTGCCAAGATCTCCCCCGGATCCCTTCACCCACATTACCTCGACTTCCTCTCCAGTGAGCGGGTCCTTCGCCATCGCCTTGCATGAAGTGTTGCCGCCGCCGTAGTTCGTAAGCCGGAGATCGGCACCCAAGAGATTGGACCGGTAAACCAGCAACGCGACTTCGTCTCCCGAAATCGCGGAGGCGTTTGCATCGTTCCACAAATAAGTGACATTCCTGAATTGTTTTGTTTCTAATGACATGATTGAAGCCTCATTATGAAATCTTTTCTTTCCTGCTCGGTCGTGAATATCTCCTTTGCTTCAATTGCACAGCTATCAAAGAGGAGATTTTCTGAGTTATACTATTTACACTAGTATCAAAGTGGAATAATGTAAATAGATATTATGCCCTAATCTTTGCAATATTTGACATTCGATTATTTGCAAAACTCGCAGTAATTTAACGGATGAACAGGGCAAACTGGATTTTATGATACGAACAAACTACTCAGTGTTCGATTACCTGGCTGTCGGTGAGGTCGATAAGCTATGGGGGCTCTATGTGACTGGAAGCGGCAGTGCGGATATTCCACCGGGCACCTCATATCCGCCAGAAGTCCATCCCAAGAGCTATATGTTCGACTTCCAGCATGGCCGGGTGCTGTCCGAATACCAGATCGTTTTCATCTCCGGAGGAAAAGGCACCTTCGAATCGAAAGAGACCGGCACGCTGGAAGTAGAAGAAGGCACGGTCCTTCTTCTTTTCCCGGGAGTGTGGCACAGATACACGCCCGGCAAAGCCACCGGATGGAAGGAACATTGGGTCTCGTTCAACGGAACCCAGGCGGATATTTTCAGGGACAACGCGATACTACCGTTGGAACAGTCGGTCATCAGTATCGGACTCGACGAGACAACAATAGAATTATATCAGCGTATACTCGAGTCCATCGAAAGCGAAAGAATTGGTTTCAAGGAAACAATCGCGGCGCTCACGTACCAATTGATCGCACGCATAAACGCCATAAGGAGGTCCAGACAATTCGGCGGCGAAGACACTAACTCGTTCGTCCAGAAGAGCAAGGCTTACATCAGGGACCACATCGACCAGCAGATCGATCTTGAGAGGCTGGCATCTGAGCTCGGCATAGGTTATTCGTGGTTCAGACGTATGTTCAAGCATCACACCGGTCTCGCGCCGAACCAATACGTCGTTCAGCTTAAGCTAAACAAGGCAAAAGACCTCCTTGTAAACACCGCACTCCCCCTCAAGCAGATATCGACGATGCTCGGGTTTGAATCACAATTTTACTTCTCAAAATTCTTCCGGAATAAGACCGGCGTACCGCCGACCAGATGGAGATCGCGATCGAGGACGAGACCTTGATACCGCCGCGCCGCCTTCCTGTGCAAGGCATGTTTCAATCATGAAACACCATTTAAGTAATGCCATGATGGTGGTGACATAAACAATCCATTGCCGTATATTTACCGAAAAAAGGAAATTAATGCCATGTCAATTCTTCCAAGGATGAACCGGCTCTTTCAGCCGGATAACAAGTGCTTCGATGTGGCGATAGACCATGGGTTCTTCAATGAGCTGTCGTTCCTTTCGGGCATAGAAAACATGAAGAAGGCGATCGAGACCATCGTGGAGGCAAATCCGGACGCGATCCAGCTCAGCCCGGGACAGTCCCATATTCTCCAGGAAATCAAGGGAAAGAGAAAGCCTTCGCTCGTATTCAGGACAGACGTCGCAAACGTTTACGGCACAAAGCTACCCCGGCATCTGTTCAGCCAGCTGGTGGAACACCCGGTCGAACAGGCGATTCAGATGGATGCTTCGTGCGTGGTCGCAAACATATTTCTCATGCCTGACCAGCCGGAGGTGTACCATGACTGCATAAGGAACATCGCGCTATTGAAACCGGAGTGCGAGCGGTACGGGATGCCGCTTATGGTGGAGCCCCTGGTCATGCAGGCCAACGACAAGAAGGGCGGCTACATGGTCGATGGAGATCTGAACAAGATCGTCCCTCTCGTCCGTCAGGCAGTTGAACTCGGGGCCGACATTATAAAGGCTGATCCGTCCGACGATGTATCCCAATATCACAAGGTTATCGAGGCCGCATCCGGCAAGCCGGTACTGGTCCGCGGAGGAGGACGTGCAGCGGACGAGGAGATCCTCGCACGGACCTATGCCATCATGCAGGAAGGAGCTTCAGGAATCGTCTACGGGAGAAATGTCATTCAGCACCCGACGCCTCGAAAGATGACCGAAGCGTTCATGGCAATCGTGCACGACGGCGCTGACGTCAAGAAGGCGATGTCGATTCTTAAGTGATTTGGCGAGGGGGACTGCAGAAGAGAACCAAGCAGGATGTCAAAGGGTGGGATGGAAGTCAGAACAGGCTCTTTCGAGCTTTTCTAAGCCAAAAGGATATTCTAGCGGAGTGAGAAAACGCTATTGCGAATGAGGGGCCGGGAGTAGTCCGGCCTCACTCGTTCGCGGCGCATCTCAGGGGAATCATGAGCCGGCTCAACTCCTTGGAGCGGGCGAAAAGGATCGGGGTGTTGGACCAACAGAACACGTATTAGAAGGGAGAAGGCACATTGAGCTGGTATGCTAACGAGGCGAGTTCATTGACAACCGAACTGTCCAGCGGAATTCCGTCTTTCATTCTCTTCTGCCTCGTCAATTCCTTCCGCTCTCCAGGAATATATATTTCTTCTACTCCGGGTCTCTTTTTGGTCGACTTGAGGTCCTTCACCATCGCTTGAACTCTATTGAGAAATTCAACCTTCGGCATAAAAGCATCGACGTTTATCGCTATCAGCATGTGACCGGCGTCGGCCCGATGCTCCAGGTCCTTGTACATCGAATTCACCCCCTTGCCGAAACCGCCGCCGGTGAGTACTCCGGACAGGATGTCGACCATCATCGCGAGCGCATACCCTTTCGGGCCGGCCATTGTCAGGACGGAACCATCAAGGGCCTTTTGCGCGTCGGTCGTCGGATTGCCATCAGGGTCAAGCGCCCAGTCCGAAGGGATCGGAGTCCCGGCTCTTGCCGCCGCAACAATTTTGCCTCTGGCGACTATGCTCGTGGAGGTGTCGATTACTATCGGGACATGTGTGCCTGACGGGACAGCAATTGCTATAGGATTTGTGCCGAAATACGCCTCGTAACTCCCCCACGCCGGCAGTGCGGGCTCCGCATTCGTGAATGCCATCCCTATGAATCCCTGACGGGCAACGATCGAGCAGTAATAACCGGCGGCCCCGAAATGTTGACTGTGGATGACCCCTGCGACTCCTGCTCCAAACTCCTTCGCAAGCTTCAGCACCTCATGCGCTGCCTTAACTCCGGCGACCTGCCCCAGGCCGTTGTCGGCATCCAGGACTCCGACGGCAGGAAGTCTCTTCTCGAATCTCATTCTTGCATTAGGGTTTATCAACCCGAGGGAGATCCTTTTCAAATAAATTGGCAGGCGTGACACCCCATGCGTGTCTATACCGTTGAGGTTAGCGTCGACCAGGCTCTCGGCGAGGATTACCGCATCATCATGGCTTACGCCGGATTTCTCGGCAAGATTACTTACAAACCGAGTTAGTTCACATGCTTCTATTGACACAGCAGCAGGACCTTCTTCGTGAGTTGTTTTCATCGCGCTCATTCTATCAATAGTTTGGTTTTACGGACAAGCATCCCTAAGATATTTTAACCACATAGACACATTAGAGCACATAGGAACTTACAACTATGTTTCCTATGTGCCTATGTGTTTTATTTTTTCACGCGCTCCGATAAAGCTTCGTCAGGACGAATTCTTTGTGCCTCAGGACTTCCGCCGATGTCAACCGGCCGGAGAGCGTTTTAATCAACATACCCATCGTGGCGTCTGCCGCCTGGTCGAGCGTCTGTTCAAGCGTCAGAATCTTCTCCAGCGGGACATCTATATGTTCCGACATTGTCGAAACCGTGTTCGGGTTCGCTGACATCTTGATCACCGGTATGACGGGGTTCCCGACAATATTGCCCTGCCCTGTAGTGAACAGGTGCGTTACGGACCCGCCGGCGGCGAACAGCGTCACAGCTTCTGCCGCGGCAGAGGATGTATCCATGAAATACAGTCCTTTTCCCTTCGGCGCCTCCGCCGGGTTCAGAACGCCGTCGACCTTCGCCCGGCCGATTTTCTGTATGTTCCCCAACGCCTTTTCCTCTATAGTAGTCAGGCCGCCGGCGATGTTTCCCTGCGTAGGCTGCGAACCAAGCAGGTCGGCACCCTGGGATTCGATGAATTCGTTGTAATCGTTGAACACTTTCATGAATTTCTTCTTCAGCTCAGGGGTTCTCATCCTGTCTGCCACTATCTGCTCGCCGCCGGTAAGCTCCGAAGTCTCTCCGAACAGCATCGTAGCTCCTTCCGCCACCAGTCTTTCAACTACCCTTCCTACAGTCGGATTGGAGGCCAACCCCGACGTCGTGTCGGATTCTCCGCACTTCGTGCTGACGATTACTTCGGACAGATCTATCTCTTCTCTCCGCATTTCTGAAGCTTCCTGCACGAGTCTCTTAGCGGCCCGGGAGGCACGCTCTATGGTCTTGAGGTCACCCGATTTTTCTATTGAAAAAGCCTCGACCGATTTCCCGGTCTTTGCAATCCCTTCGGCAATCTTATCGGTCCATTTCGGCTCGATACCTATGACTACTGCCGAAGCTATGTTCGCGTTGCAGCCGGTACCAATCACAGTGTCAAAGAAAAGTTCGAGATCGGCTCCGAATTGCAGTCTGCCGTATGGATGCGCGAGCGGCAGCGTTCCGCTGATCAGCGACACTACCCCTTCGACGGCTGCATTCGACAGATCATCGACAGGTATGATTGCCACATGATTCCTTGCACCCACCGCCCCGTTCTTCCGGCGGTATCCCATAAACTTATACTTTCCCATGTTGCCACCTATTGCTCTTTATGTTGTGAACATGCACATGTTGGCCGGCTGTTATCTGCTTTTCGGCGCGACCGATAACAACACCATACTTGATTACACTGTCGCCCTGTTTCACGGCGGCTATGGCGACTTTATGACCCAGTGGGATCGCCTCCTTCGCATCAAGAGTAATTTGTTTCCCATCCTCAAGACAGGAGCCCGTGATTTTCTCACCGGCCTTAATCTCCACGACAGCGACCCCGACATTGTCCTTCTTGTCGTGGAATAGAAACTGTGGTCTCATTTGATTTCCCTTTGTTTGTTGAATTATATGTCTTGTTTTATAGCGACCCTTACCTGACTTTCCAACTAGGATATCCAATAACTTGCAGGGAAAATATTTTCCCGCACGTTGTCCATGAATTATGCAAGCAGTTGCCCCCCACCATCTGTAGAGAATAGAGTGATGGAAATATCCCCAAATCAGCCTTTAAGCATCAGAGCGGCGGTGTTTATCTGTACGCGACTATTAATCGCGAGTTTGACCGATTTCTAGGCGAGAAATTCGGAGAAGAAATCAATATCTTCATCCCTCTTAGTCCGAATGTATTCAATTGCCTCCCCGACGTCGCAACCTTCGTGAATTATCATTGAAAGTGACATCGCTATCGCACGAGGGTCGTCATCCTGGACAAACGTCACGTTCCTCCCTACCATCGCACCGCGCGCATTGGGAGCCGACTTCATCCCATGAGCGAACGATTTGATCGTATCCAACGGCGAGTCCTTAGCGGGCCCACCGAGAAGGAGTATCGGAAGCGTCGTTGATCTTGCCACACGCTCGAAACTTTCATTGTAAGAGAGCTTAAGCCAGGTGTAAAGAGAAGTCTCGCCGAGTGCCGCCGCAGCCCCCGCGTCGCGTACAAGCGACTCGAGATCGGTCTTGAATGCGTAGCCTTTTTCTCTTCCTTCAACGGTCGCAGGCTCTATGAACGCATACAATCCGAGCCGACTCAGCTCTGTTATCGCATTCGCGCATTCTCGTATCGTTATGAGCGAGCCGTGATCCGACGGCTCCAGCCTGTATAGCATCTTCCCTCCGTCCAGATTCATCCTCTTGAGGCTCTCCGGACTGAAGGAAGTAAATACATCTTCCAGCTCATGTACTGATCCTGCGTGTCCGCCCCGGTTCATACATCCAACTATCACCTTTTCATCGAGAAAACTCTTTCCCGTCTTCTTCCTGTAGAGGTGATCTACTGTAATGATATCCTCTATCATGTCGGTCTGTGCCATGACGCCGTCGAACTCGGGATCGGTTATGACCCGAAGAACGCGACCGAGGTATTCATAGCGGTCTCCCATCCTAAGCGGATCATTCCGAAGCGCTGTAACTCTCCTACCTGGATGATCGGCGGCAAGGATAATTAACTTGCCGTCCTTTGTCAGCTTGGTTCTCCTCTTTCTATTCCGGGCGTGCTCTATGATTTCTTCTCTCTCATCAATCCTGGCATCTGTAATCCGATTGAAGAGATTGACAGGAAAAAAATCTTCAAGGTGAAATTTGTAGCCATCGAGTCTATAATCCATTAAATTCTCCGAAATGATGATTGAAAAAGGCAACAAGTTGAGTCAGAGACAGTTCTGGGTCCCACCTCTCACTTCACATTGAGTCCCTCGACGACAACACTCGGCCTTTCACCTCGCGTGTCGGCGTTGCTTAGTTCCATATTTATCGTCCGCTCTTCACCCGGCAGAAGCGTTATGAAGTTGTCGCTGTAAATCACGGGTAAGATGCGCTTCCGATCCTTATCCCCAACAACTTTGAGTTTCACAATCGGTGCCGCGTATTCTGTATTGTTGCTGACTGTAGTAGTGAGATACAACCGGTCCCCTTTCCTTTTGGTCGTCGTCCGGGAAGCGAGCTGGATTTGCGGCAGTTCCGTGATAAGCTTCATGTCGCCTTTTTTACGCTCGCGCCAATACGAGTTCCTCGAAATGAGATTCTTACCTCTTCGCAGCTCGAGGCTGATCAGGTACACACCGCCAGCTCTTTGCGGCTGTGCCACAGGGAACAGACTAATCGTGCTATCTTCCGGGCAATTAAGATCGAATTCCCTCTCTTCTAATAATACCTTGCCGTTCAAATTCAGAACCTTCATGACAGCAGTCAAATCAGAACCGTCAGGCACGCTGTAGTTGACAACTTCAATGCTGTCAGTGTAAGCGTTCCACTGGATATGGAGCGGCTGGCACGCTTCCTTGCATCCGAAGTACGCCGCCGTCGGATCGAAGTAATAATCGTAGGTCTGCCACGTCAGTGAGGGCCACGATGAATGGCTCATCCATATTATCAGACCCATCCTGTTCCGGCTCTGAGCCTCGAACATCGCACGATATGCATTGTACTCTGTCCAGTCGGCAAGCCACAACCATTCTTTCAGGCTGTCAACTTTTCCAAAATTCCTTTCGATGTACCCGTTGAATGAAGCTCCGTTCTGTGCGCCGCCTAATGTAAAATCATGTACGCCCCACAGGCTGGTTTGCGGCCAGAGACTGTCGGCGGGCATCATGCGCCTGAGACTGGAATAAGACACGATTGCCGGAAGTCCCATTTCGCTGTGAAGTCTCTTTGTGGCGCGTTCCTGAAAATAATATTTCACCGGCATGAGTCTGTAAGGACCGTGGCCGCTTACCGGGCCGGCTGCAGAGTTCGGGATATATTTGACGCCGGGATCGAGTTCGTGGAGATCCTTTACCAGTGCGGAATCGATGACCGGTGGCGGATCACCTTCGTTCCGTCCCACATACAGGGCAATGCAAGGATGGTCCCTTATTCTTTTGACAAAATCCCGAAAATTATCAATGAACATTTTGGAATCACCCGGATTAGGACCGTCCACAGGATTTGCAAGCCAGAAATCCTGCCAGACCATTATACCGTATTTGTCGCAGGCATTATAGAACGCATCGTCGGCAGTTTGACCAATCCAATCCCTGATCATGTTGAAGTTCATATCTTTGTGGTATCGCACCGCAACATCATATTCTCTTGCACGATAGCGCAACATCGATTCAGGGAAACCCCAGTTGCCGCCGCGCGGGATAAGGCGCCGTCCGTTGACAAAGATCCTTAATGCTCCACCTTTCTCTGAATATGACATCTGCCTGACACCAGTCTCAAAAGACTTCAAGTCGGACAACTTCCCATCGGCGGTGAATTCAAGTCTGACCTTGTACAGATTCTGCTCACCATATCCGTTAGGCCACCAGAGTTTCGGATTGTGAAGTTTCAATTGCGGATCGGTCGAAGGATCAAAAGTAACTCTTTTTGTCTCAAAGGGGTTAAGAGTAACCTCTCGTCCGAACTCGACGTTACCGAACCTGCCGCGAAGTGTTCCGGCAACGACTTCACCGACATGGTTGTGCAGTGTCACCTCGATATTGACATCGGCTGAAGTGGTGTCGGGCAGCGGTATCCCGGTCGAGACAAACGGGTTTCTGATAGTGACCGGACCACTTTCGGAGAGATAAACGTCGTTCCAGATTCCAGTGTCGCGCCCGCGAATTGTCGGTATCCAGTCCCACCCAACCGATGCCTCGAATGTCGGACTATCTTTACCAAGCTGGCCGCCGTTTGCATCTGTGTTGTACCTGTCCTGTTCCGTAGCGAAACCCGGATGAGCATTCCTTATAATGAGAACCGCCAGCACATTGGGCTGTCCGGGCTTCAGGATGTCCGTGACATCAAATCTTCCCCTGATAAACGAACCGTCAATTCTGCCGAGCTTGTGCCCATTCAGATATACGACTGCCTTCCAATTAATGCCGTCGAAGTTGAGGTACCTCCTTTCACCCTGATATGAGGCTGGAGGAGTGAATACATCTCTGTACCAAAAATCAGAGTAGAAGTATGAATCTGAGATTAGTACCTGGTTATCACCGAAATTCGGATCGGGAATCGCGCCGTCATTGAGGTAACTTGTCAGAATAGTACCGGGTACGGTCGCGATGGGCCAGCCGCTGTCATCGAAACCCGATTGGGACAACGTCATGCCGTCTGCATGAACAAGCGAAGCGCGCTGCAGTTTCCATGCACCGCCCGACAGGTTCATTCTCCCATTTTTCTCCAACGGCGCCAGCGGATGCCAGACAGGCAGCGGACCACCCGTTCCAAAAACCTCAAGCTGACTCAGGATATAACCGTCCCTCGCGTCTGCCGGTTTTGTCATCAGAACGCGTACGTATCTACCCTTCACTTCCCTGCCAAGGTTGATATCCATCGGGTTTACAGAACTGGCATGTAGCGGTGCGATGTCTTTCCAGTGAATTGCGTCATCCGATACCTGGAGTTCACCCGAGAGTGCTGGCCGCACCCAGAAAAGTTTCACGTCATTGAAAGAACAGGTCGCCCCGAGATCGACGTAAACCCATTCCGTGTCTGAACCGGAGCTCTTCCAGGCATTTGTAAAATGGTACGGACCTCCGATCGGTGCAAAATGACCATCGAAATACTGTCCAAATATCCCGACGATCCACCTCTTTGCATTGGGAGAAACTAAGTCGACCCTGTAGAACTTGTAATGAACAGCAGAATCTGTCTTAAAGGTGTAGTTAAACACCCTTACATCTGCCGGAGCGTTGTCCCACCCAAAGCCATAGAAGACGTCGAAGTTCCGCGGGAGGGGACGACCGGCAAGATTGGCACCCGTCACTCCTGGAAAGCTGTCCCCATCAGCGATGCCGAGACTATCCCACCTGACTCCATCGTAAGAGCCTTCAACACTTACTTCCCAACGACCGGGGTGAAGAGTATCGACGATCACGATGCCCGAAACGCTCAGGCTGTCCACCGGAGGTACGTCATAGTTGCCCGCCATTTGTATTTGAATCCAGGCATCCGAGCTGTCAAATGAAAGCGTGCTAGTTTCGTGCCGATCGAGGACAAATTCACGATCCCGCTTATTGAGAACGCCGTCGCTTGTCGTGACAACCAGCCATCCCGGCATAGCGGTATCTACTATACCATCGGTGACAAGTTGGGCAGTAAGATTATAATTGTATGCGCTCGATTGATATGCCGGTCTTAGCAGTGCAAGATTTCTGTAATTTATTGTATCGATCCGCTCCGAGGGAGAGAAATTTTCGAGCGGACCCCCCGGATATACACCTACCCCAAGGGTATAAAGCTGGCTTACCGGGGCACATCCTGAAATCAAGAGAAATGCAGTTGCAACCAAATACAGCGTCAGCCGGTCTGGTTCAAGGAAGAAACAATAATTTCGAGACTGTTTAGTCGAGTCCTTCATTTTCCCTTCTGTTCATAGTTGACATAAAATGGTACTATTTCATTAAAATCACCACTCTGGATAGTACCCATTACGCCGGATAAACACACCTTCGCTCAAATTGTCATCAAAGAGTTTCGACATGGCTTTATAATCATTCACGAGACGCTTAATGTCGTTGAACGGATCGTTGAGATTCCTGTTAGCCAACGAAATTCCCTCTTCCCTGATCTGGAGGTCCAGCGTAGCGTATTGTAAACACAACTCCAGTTTATGTATCAGGAACCCAGCCTCCTCATTCCCACTGGAGGCGGAGAGTGCACGCTTCAGCAATTCTTCACAGGTTTCAAAGTCATGCATGTATTTCTGCATTTCGGCAAATGTCGCAGGCGGTGTGCCCTGGATTCGACTCGCCAGCGGGACAGTTCTCTCCATTATCTTGAAGTATCTCGTCACAAATTTTGCGGCAGGGCCGAAATCCGTCGTCGTGTAATCATTGATAAGAGAATCAACGTTGACCGCAGAATTCCATGATGCCTCCGCAATGACATAGTGGTTGAGCTGGTATGTGAACCAATTGCCTAGCTCCGAAAAGCACCCGATCCCGTCTACCCCTATGGAGTGCAAATAGGCCATCTCCCGTTGTATCAGATGTGGAACCACCACAGGAAGTGAGCGCCAGGCATACTTGGTGTAGTAGGAATAAAATCCCATTTCACCTTTGAAAGCTTTGCCGTCCAACCAGCTTTTCAATATCCTGTCATATCTGGCATTCTCCGCGCTGGCTGTGTCCCATATTGGATATGCGAACGACCTCGATATAGGACAGAAGTCCATCAATATGTTCGGCTGGTCGATAATGACCCTTCCGGGAGGCTTCAGGTAATATGAATAGGCTATCGATTCCACTTTCATTTTCGGGTACAATTTCCGAATGACACCTGCGACATGATTCAGGAGGAGTGCCTGGCGATCGGAGGGCGAGCCCAATGCTAAATTCGCGGAATCGTTCGACCATCGCGCACCGTCGGGAGGCCAAAGGTCGAGGACGTCGATTTCAGGATGACTCTTAAGATACGACAAGATATTATCGGTGAATTGTTTCATCGCTGCTCGGTTAGCCGTATTGAAGACAACATTTGCATCTTCACTTCTCTTTCCGTCCCACGTACCGAACCAGTCCGGGTGCTTGGCGAAATACTCTGCCGGCGGCAGGAAATTCTGATACCCATGACCTCCGACTTCTATTAACAGGCCTCTTTTTTGAAGTTCGGGGATGAGACTCCGTCTCACCCTATCCCACACGACCCGGTTTTCGCCATCGTAGTTCAAAGGATAGACGAGCGTATTCATCCCGACTTTTGCCATCCACGAGATGAGTTTCTTGTCCGCCGCCACGGTATGTGTCCACCCTTCCTCGACATATTCCTTCCGATACTTGTAATCCGGCTTCCGGATTATGTTGAGTGCGGGAAGCGTGATCGAAGACATTTTCGGGACGTATTGACCTCCCCATTTCCCATAAAACTCAAAGTTGGGAGCGTACCATCGGCATCCGATCTGTTCGAGAAATGAATATACAGCGTACAATGTCCCGCGCTCTTCTCGGCCGGCAACGACAAGACTATCGCCAACGGACTTGATGACATAGCCGTCGAGACCCAATACGTTGCTACCCATGGGAATCCCGTTAGTCTTTGCCAATGACTCACCGATGAAAATGGAGTGGGAAGTTGGAACAACGACAATTGGAAGGACGGCACCGCTGATCTGACGGATGTATTTCTGCAATTCATCTGCCGCGAATCGCTCGACTTCAGACGGATGAGAAGACAGAACTATGGAATATCTTGAGTGGCCGTTCTCGACAAAATTCCAGCTACCTGGTGAAGAGCCATAAGCAGCAAAAGGTATAAGTGAACAGATTACAGCAAGTGTGAGGAAAGGAGAATTCCTCTTTTTGAAATGGTCCATAGCAATTCCTCTCATCTTAGCAGATTGGGTTTAAGTGAATATCAAACGTCCGAAATATCTAGGGCTGTGGAAGAATGGTGGATCATAGAAGGTAGGCGACCATGCGCTGAACATATCGGCAGGCCCCCTGTCTATTCGGAACAGATTCATTCTCCACATATCGCCGGTTCGAACGGTCTGCCCGGGTGCCAGGAAGGTCTTTAACGGAATACTGATTACGCCCTGCCATCCTTTTGATTTCCTCGTACGATCGTTCAGGTAACCGTGCACGTAAGTCTCGGTAATTAATCCTTCACAGCGCCACGAATCGTCAAACGTGAAACTCTTTGTGTCTTCCTGAGGCGGAATCACTTTGACCTGCCTGTTGACATTCGCAGGGCTCAACTGAAATTCGTAATATACCTGCGGATCTTCACTACACGGAGCGATAAAAAGCTCGACGGCATCCTCGAGCCATACCATGCTGTTTGGAGCCTTCATTGTCGCGCTGATAAACGTGTCCTCACAATCGAATAAGAAGGATAGTCTTTCATCGTCCCTGAAACACTTGAATCGCGTAATCAAGGGAGATCCCTTACCCGATGAAGCAAGCGACAGTTTACCCATCCAAGGGACAAGTTCAAATTTAGTGACGAGATTGCCGACCCCATTTAGATACGGGCAATTTGTCGAGTACTCCAATACGTTTCTCTACTTTTTATTTTTCTGGCTGCGAAGAATCACACGAAATTCCTTAAGGCTGTAATAAGCCCATATTACCCAGATAGAGGCTCCAACAAGCCATATGCTCCAGGTGAAGAAATCAAAGATGAGTAGTATCATATTCTCCTAACTCGGCAAAGCCGAAACCAAAGATGGCACACTGATAACACAGAAAATGCACAGATTCCCACAGAGTTTTTGTTAGTCAAAAAGATTATATCTGTGGTCATCATGTTGTTTCTGTGTATTCTGTGTGCAAATTGTTTTCGCTTTTATTGCACAAACCTCACTCGTAAGAGACTAATCGAAAAAAAGCCTCGAAAAACCTCCTGCGAAGAAAATCATCATACTGGATATCGCCACTGCAGACGCTATACTTTGCCCATAGCCTCCCAAGATGGCGCCGGCAATGTACCCAAGAAGACCTATAGCCACAACCAGCAGCGAGAGTCTTCCGCCGAGAGTAAGAGGTATGATTCGATATGGATTCTCAATTTTCCCGCCGTCTTCATTCTCCGTCATCAATTTGCGGGCATTCCATATCGTGAGCCTTTTGCTTTCATCTTGCGGTGAAGTCAATAGGGTTATGATCGGGCAAGCCAGGAGTGTCACTCCTGCGCTGGCGAACGTTGCCAGGTTGAAGTTGTGGCCACCGAAAAGGAACACAAGAAGGCCGGCAGCTGTCCCTGCGACGTAGCCACCGAAAGCTCCCTGCCAATTAGCTCTTTTCCAGAACAAGCCGTAGATAATCGCGACCACGAAGAGCGGCATGTCCATAATCCCAACTATGGTCAGATTTGCTTTGACTATTCCGCCGAGGAATGGGATAAGATAAGAAAATCCGATTATGAAAATGCCGACAATGACAACGGTCGTTCGAGCCACAAGCAATGTGGTTTTCTCAGAGGCTTTTTTCCCGAAGAAGCCATTATAGATATCGTTTGTGAATATAGTCGCCACAGAATTGAGGTACCCTCCGACCGCCGACATTTGGGCCGACAGCAGCCCGCACATCAACAAACCGAGAGCAACGTGAGGAACGTATTCAATAATCAATTTTGGAACTGCATAGTCGAGCGATGGAAGGTGCTTGTACAAAACCGCCGCGGCCATGCCGGGGAGTATCCACAGAAAAGCAAACGGAGTAGTTATTATTCCTGAGAGTACCATGGCCTTTGCTGCCGTTCGATCATTCTCAGCGCCGAAAGCCCTCTGTAGAATACCCTGGTCCACCGAGGCCCATTTGATTCCGAGAAGGAGCATCGTCAACAGGAACACCCAGTTGTAAGGGCCTTTCTCGGGCACAAAGTTGAAGTGCTGTTCCGGAAGGCTCCGGACAAGCCCCGGGAACCATCCTACAGCTTTCATTGCAAGCGGGAGGAGAATGAGTGCACCCCCGAGCATCAACAGGAACTGCAAGACGTCGGTCACGACAACGGACCAGTTTCCACCCAGCATAGTGTAGAGCACCGCAATTACGGTCAGGACGATTACCCAAAGCGTGAATGAGTTCACGCCTGTCACCATTTGTGCGACGACGGCTATCGCATAGACACCGACCCCGAGCCAAAACGCGAACCTGAAGATCCATATGATTCCCACGAAAGCACGGAAACCGTTGCTGTACCGCATCTCCACGAATTCCGGGATAGTTCTGACCTTGAGCCTTCTCAGCAAAGGGATAATAAAGAGCCCGGACAAAACGAGAGCCATGTTTCCGGTCCAGGTGTTCCATATTATTGAAATCCCGTTCTGATAGGCCGCACCGCTCTGACCGACAAAGCTGTACAAATTGATGTTCGTAGCGGAAAGTGTCGCAGCAAGGATAAACGGCGTCAACCGTCTCCCGGCAACGTAGAAATCGTCCGGCTTCTTTATCCATTTGTAGAAATACACTCCGACGCCAAAAATGCCAACCAGGTAGAGAATTACCAGAACTATGTCAACAGAATTCATGCTTTCACTTAGACGTCTTCTGCGGAGAATTTATCAACGCCTCGGCTTCCAAAAGCATCATGCCGCTCAGCTGCTGTGATAGCGAGACCGGACCGGTCGGCGGTACTTCCCAATTACCGTTGAAGAGGCATACCCCGGGGTTCTGCGCGTAGTTCCAGAGTGATCCCGCGTTTTGTTCCAGGAAGCTTTCATACTTCATCCTCAGCGATGGGCTCAAGCTCGGATCAAGAGCAAGCTGCACCAGATACTGCACGTAAATCCCTTTGAATAAACCTCCGTCACCGGCACCACCATCCCTCAGAATTCCTGCAGTCGTGACAAAGATACTGTCCGCGACATTCGCCGTTCTGACTGCCTTATTCAAATACGTAGCATCGTGCGTGATTTGGAAAAGCCGGAGAGCCGCATAGAGGTAAGTACCGTAATTATATGGATACTGACCTGTTTGTACAGTCCCAAGCGTCCCCTGGATCTTCAGTCCGTCATTGATTATCCCGGTTGTCGAGTCAACAAGCGTTGCATTCAGCCAATCGAAAATTTTATTTGCCCAGACAAGATCGTCGTTGTTTCCGGTTTTCTCGTAGAGTTCACACGCAAGTATACAGGCAGGTGCGTTCGCGGGTACATCCTTGTAAATATGGCGGCTCTTTCTCTGAAACATTCCTCCTCCAAACGTACTGTCCCAAGCCGTTTGTATGTTGCCCCACAGGACCTGCACATCATTATAATAGCTGACATTCCCGGTGGCATTGTAAGCCCTGAACAGTGCAAGCGCTAGCCACTCCTCATCATCGTAATAATCATCGAAGAATCCGTTATTCCTGATTGTAATGCCCAACAGCAAGAGAGAAATTCTCTTTATGTATGTGGAGTCTCCGGTGCGCACATACCCATCGACTAAAACATCAAGAGCATGTGCCTGCCACCAATATTCCAAATTCGTTTGTCGCGTGGAGTTTGAGTAATAAACGGACTCGCTGGAATTCCAGAAATGTTTCATAAAAGCAGCCTGTGCTGAATCTGCCCGCTCGCTCCAAATTGGACTGGTACTTTGTGTGGTCGCATTGTTAGGGTTTGTCAGACCGTGACAGCCGGCAGCCGTTGCTGCCAGGAGAACAAAAAGAGTTGTATAACGCATCTTGCTTTTGACTTTCATCGGAAAGCACTGAGTTTACAGCGGCCCTTTGCCCGCAGGCGCGGTGGTGAGGACAAAGAGGAGAAATCAGGCCGTTATTTCAAGAAGAGCATCTTCTTCGCTGAAACAAAGTCTCCGGCCCTCAAGACATAGAAATAGACGCCGCTTGCAAAACGGTCCGCGGTAAAGTCTACTCCATAATTCCCGGGAGACTGCCACGTATTAACAAGAGTGACAACAAGTTGACCGACAACATTAAACACTTCCAAAGTAACATAGCTTTCAGCCGGAAGCTGATAGTCGATCGCTGTACTTGGATTGAACGGATTAGGATAATTTTGAGTTAATGAGTAAAAACTTGGGCGGCTGACTGGGTTATCTGAAATGCCACTGAGTGTCTTGTTTATTAATGCCTCCCCTTCCAAAAGCATCACGCCGCTTAGTTCGACGGAGAGATATACAGTTCCATAAGGCGGTGTCTGCCAATCATGATTGAAAAGGGCTGTACCAGGCATCCGAGCTGAGTTCCAAAGAGACTTCGCATTCTGCTCAAGCAGGTTCTCATATTGACTCCTCAACGTGAGGTCCAGGTCGGGATCAAGAACAAGCTGTGTCAGGTATCGGACGTAGATTCCATTGAACAATCCTCCATCCCCTGTCCCATCATCCCGTATAATACCGTTTGGAGCAAACATGCTGTCTGCCACGTTTGCCGTCCTGGTTGCCTCGCTTAAGTACGTGCTGTCCTTCGTAATCCTGTAAAGCTCGAGGCAGGCGCCCATGTATGTACCATAATTGTAGGTATACTGCGCTGGATGAAGGGTCCCTGTGATACTTATCCCATCATATACCATTCCGCTGACGGAATCTACCAGCGTTGCTTTCAGCCATGCATGGATCTTCTCCGCCCAGGAAAGAGCATTGGTGTCTCCAAACTCTTCATAAAGCCTGCATGCGAGAATGCACGCCGGAGCATTTGCGGCAACATCTTTGAAAGTCCTGGGACTTCTTTGCCAATAAATCCCTCCGCCGAGGCTGTCGTCCCAACTTGTTTTTATGGTATTCCATAGCGCATAAACGACATTCTTGTAACTAATGTTGCCGGTAATTCCATACGCTCTCAACAATGCAAGCGACATCCATCCCATGTCATCGTTGAAACCATCAGTGAATCCATTATTCTTGAGAGTAATGCCTCTGTAGAGTAGAGAAATCTTGTTTATGTAGCTGGAATCTGCGGTTCGCATAAAACCGTCAACCAGAACATCTATTGCATGTGCCTGCCACCAGTAATTAAAACCGCCCTGCTTCGCTGAATTTGAATAGAATAAATCCTGGCCGGGATTCCAGAAATATTCTTCCAGAGCGGCCTGTGCCGAATCCGCGCGTCCCGACCAGATTGAATTGTTACTGCACGTGTTGGCTTTAGCGGATGGGGCCAAACCCGCACAAGAAGTTCCCACAATAACCGAAAAAATTATTGCAAGTTCGCCAAATATTCTCTGGTGCACCTTCTACCTCCTAAACTTGATCAATGTTTCAAGTCTCTCAGTGTATCGGGTCTTTCTTTCTTAAGTTCTGGAGTCTTCCATCCGGGCATTTGACGCAAGGTTATTACATTTGGAGAGTCATAAATGGTTTGTATTTGTGAAGGCGTATTACTGCTGAATACGTCAGTCGCCCATCCCATGAAATACGTCCACCTTGGTTCCTGCTTTAGAATGGCGGGAGTTGGTAGTTTAGCACATTCACCAATAGCCATCGGTTTGTCCCCCGCAATTGTCAGCAGCGAATCATACCAGGTCTTGTCGTATCCGTTACCATATACGTCGAAGCATAAGACATCCCAGTAACTTCCACCGGGATTATACGCTGCGAAATTCCAGTTCAAGTCCTGCACATCCCATTCCCAGATCAGGTTAGTTAGCCCCTTAGTCTTCACAAGATAGTCATGTGTAATCTGGTACAGTCTTGCGGTTCCATCAGGTCCCGATCTTCCTCCCCACCAAAACCTCCCCTGATTCATCTCATGCAGCGGGCGAAAGAGAACCTCAACTCCGTTTTCCTTCAAGTATTGGAGATATGGCACAATTCCATCTAATTCTTTCTTCCAGTTGTTGTTTAGCGTGGTACCATCAGTTATCAGTGAATCCCATTGAGCATTAGACAGGTGACTTAACACTCCACAACTCCCTCTCCATGAACATGGTTCTCCACAAGTCGGGGGACATGCATGGAACATCAAGTGTACCAATGCTCCTTTGTCCCATTCCTTCTTAGCCTCATGGATCATCGTCCATCGATCGGCTATGTTGTCTGCTTCATACAGGAAATCGCCGCTCCAGAGAGCCGGATATTTCCCCGTAATGGCATAAATTGAATCCGTCGATTTAGTAGGATCAGAGTTTGGCTCGGCGTTGTGCTCTCCGGCCACAGTTTCATGTCCCGATATACTCTTAAGGAAATTGAGGACCTGAGAAGTCTGCGAGAACGCACTCGCTGCAGTAGATACTGTCAGGATACAGGCAAGTATGAATCTATTCATAACTTACTCTAGTGCCATATGTCAATGAACGATGCTATGGTCCGGAGCCATTACAAATAACCCCGGGTCGTTGACTCCCCAATGCTTGTTCGGCTTGGTGGACACGTTGAACTCGATGACGCCGCCATGAGCTAACTCCGACTGTGTAAGGTATGCGTGATCGTAATTCTTTCCGTTAAGCCGCGCCGACTGAATGTACTTATTCGCGTCCGATGCGCCGTTGGCAATGACGGTAAACTTCCTTCCGTTTCCTAAGTCTATCGTTACCTTTGTGAACAGCGGGCTTCCGATAGCATACACATTTTGGCCCGGCGTTACCGGGTAGAATCCCATAGCGCTGAAGACATACCACGCGGACATTTGACCACAGTCGTCGTTTCCACAGAGACCGTCGAGGCTGTCTGTATAGAACCTGGTCATTATCTCCCTGACGATGTTCTGAGTTTTCCACGGCATTCCGGCGTAATCATACAAGTATCCGACATGATGGCTCTGCTCATCGCCTTGCGCGTCCTGCCCGATCATGCCCGATATGTCAGGAACAACTTTTCCCGCAAGCTGTGTCGGGGCACTGAACAACGAATCGAGTTTATTGGCAAACTCCTTTTTTCCTCCGAATAGTCTGATAAGCCCGCCTATATCCTGAGGCACGAAGAAAGTATATTGCCACGCGTTTGCCTCAGTGTATTGCCTGTCCACCGCGAACGGATCGAACGGCGTAATCCATTTACCATCTGCCAGTTTCCCGCGCACGAATCCCGTGCTCGTGTCGAACACGTTCCTATAGAACAGCGACCGCTTGTTGAACTCCCTGTATTCGTCCATGTGCCCCAGCTTCTTCGCAAACTGTGCGATGCACCAATCGTCGTACGCATATTCCATTGTTCGCGATACAGACGCATCTCCTTTGTCGGCAGGAATGTACCCGTAAGTATTGTAGTACTTCAGTCCCTGCCAGTTGAGGTCGGCGCTGTGTATCATTGCGGCGAAAGCAGTGTCGATATTGAAATCTCTCAGTCCTTTCATATACGCATCGAAAATCACAGGGACAGACGGGATGCCTATCATACAAAACGTCTCGTTTCCGGCAAGCGGCCAGATCGGGAGGAACCCCTGTTGCTTGTATTCGTGGAGCAGGGAGTTCACAAAATCTTCGTCGCGTTTCGGTTGGATAAGTGTCATTAGCGGGAACTCGGCACGAAACACGTCCCACAAAGAGAAGACCGTGTAGTTAGTGAATCCTTTGGCAACGTGAATCTTGTGATCCATGCCGTAGTACTTCCCGTCGACGTCTTCGAACAGGTTCGGAGCAATCATCGTGTGGTACAACGCCGTGTAGAACGTCACCTTGTCCGCGTGCGTGCCTCCCTGAACCTGTATAACACCTAAAGCTTTGTTCCACGCCCTGTGGGCCGCTTCACGATACTTATTAAAATTGAAATCGGGCATTTCAGCCGCAAGATTTTTCTTTGCCCCGTCGAGACTGACCGCGGAGATTCCAACCCTCGCCAGTATTGCTTCGCCTTTGGAAGTCTGGAAAGTCACATACGCCTTCACGCTGTCGCCTTCGGCCGTGCGGCTTCCGGGCGTAATCATGTCTCCCAGGGCTGTGCCGAATTTCCAGAACGGCCTTGAGAACTCCGCGACGAAATAGACATACCTGTCTTTCGCCCAGCCCGTCGAGTGCCGCATTCCCTCGATCCACCTGTTGCCGATGATCTTAATCCAGCCGCCGATGCATTTGTTGCTTATTCCGTGCTGAAGGTCGATTATCACGTTGGAACTGTCAGATGCGGGATAAACGTACTTGTGCATCCCGCAGCGGTCAGTGGCCGTCAGGTCCACCTTTATGTCATACCGCTGGAGGAGAACACTATAGAATCCAGGCGATGCCTTCTCCGTCGAATGGCTGAACGGCGAACGATACCCCTCGTAAGGATCTTCGCTCGTGCCGGGTATGACATGCACCTTTCCCACCGTCGGCATGAAAAGAATGTCGCCGTAGTCTCCGACACCGGTGCCGCTGAGGTGTGTATGGCTAAACCCTATGATCGTCCTGGATGAATAATTGTATCCGGAGCACCAGTCCCATCCGGCTGTACGTTCGTCCGGACTGAGCTGCACCATACCAAAAGGCATTGTCGGGCCTGGGAATACGTGTCCGTGTTTGGCAGTGCCGATCATAGGATTAACGTACCGGGTGAAGTTAACTGTTTGCGCCTTTGAGGTCAGATTCAACGTAGCCAACAAAATAGAGATGATAACCAAGGTGTGATTACTTTGTCGAGTGGGCATCAATTTCTTCCTGCTGATTAAAGGAGAACAGCTATTACTCTTCATTTATTTTTCTTATGGATCTGGTGCTGAAGTCAGTCACCTTCAGCACCATTTCCAAAGAGTGAGGCGACAAATGTCGTTATTTCAGCAAAAGCATCTTGCGTGTCATGACATTCGATCCCTGTTGGAGCGTATAGAAATAAACGCCGCTGGCAAATCTATCCATGTTCACATTATACAGATATGTTCCCGCTGGCCTGTAACCCTGGGCGACAACATCTACAACCTGCCCGAGCACGTTGTAAATCTTGAGACTCATTACACCAGATTGTGTCAGGCTAAATTTGATATCGGTTGAAGGATTGAACGGATTAGGGTAATTCTGACTCAGGTCGAACTTCGTCGGAACCTGCGGCTCCGTCGATCTGACAGCATTCACCTGGCCTTCCTCCCACAGCTTTAGTTGTGCCGGGAACCAGTTGAGATCGCCTAACGCAAATTTGTTTGTGCCTGCTGATTGCAAAGTCGCGCTTGAGTACGCCAGATTCTCCGGCACCGGATAGCCCTGAGAACTTGCCCAGTTCTGCGGAACCGATGCGAATATGTTCAATGGATCGGTCGGAAACTGGCTCCAGCGATATCCCTGGCCAGACCCTGTCACCCAGAGCGTATCGACATACTTGACCAGGCTGTCGAGTCCAGGCGTCACCAGGGATGGAGAAAATCCCGGATCCACACTGTCGTTGTTGGATTCAACGAAACCCGGCCATCTGGTATGGTCGGCAAACATGGACGTTGTTAGTTTGTTCATCCAAACAGGGGCTGTAATTAAGCCCGGATCATGAGCGGTGTCGCTGACTGCGGTCCAGTAATCATAGAGAGCCTTGGGCCAGAAATATGCATTGTTCTCAACAACGACGTTTCTGTCGGCTTCCGTGAAGTTGAATGGAGAAGCTTTCAGCGTAGTGAGTGTATCTAGGGTGATTATTGACGGTCCCATACCGTTGTTGAACACAAGAGTCCTTATCAAAGTCGAGTCCTGACCATGGGCTTCACAGCCATAGAAAATGTTATTCTTGATAACAGCATTAGTCAGCTGTGGTGCAAGAACAACACCTTCAAGATCAAGGAACATGGTGTTGTGGTCGAAGGAAAAATATTTCGTGTATCCACCTGTGCCGATGACAGAACGTGTCGTGCAGAAGAAAGTATTGTTGACATACTCCACAGTGTCCTCGGGAATTCCACCGTTATTCCAAAGGTTATCAGGTTGACGCCAGGTGTCACTTATGAGATTTCTGTATTCGCAATTTGTTGCAAAGAAGTTACTGTAACTCCCGCCAAAATAGAACACGACAGCGCCGGTTGTCCCAAAATTGTCAAAGACACAATGGTCCACGCGTACCGTTATGCTATCCCCTAACGTGGAAACCACGTTCCCGGTTAGTGATATTCCGTCGGTTCGCGTACCTAAGAAGTACAGATTTTTGAAAGTGACGTTACCGCTCCTCGGGATACAAAAAGACCCTGGTGTCGAGTTATCGGGGTTAATGAAAGGTTCAATCACCGGTGGATGCCCGGTGACCGGGTTCGTCTTTCCAATAATGGTCAAATTGTAGTTAGTATATATCGGGGCGGTGAAGAAATACGTCGAATCCGAGGAACCGGTTTGCTGTAATACGTATACTCGGTTAGGATCATTTCGTTGGCCTGTCGCTGTTGTATCACCCATTATCATATTATTAATGTTTCCTGGCGGCATGGCCGAAACGACAAGTGTGTCAGACGCCGTTTGCGCAGACGACCGATATGGCGCAGTAAACAGCGCCGCTCCCACGATTAAGATCATCGCCGTAATTGTCGCTTTCATGATGTTTCTCCTTTTGGTTGAAGTTTAGGTTATACAGAACTCACACGACCAAGATATGTGGTACCCCTGTCTCCGGTCTTATCCGTAACGAACTTATTACAAAACAATCGCAGGTTATGATAACAGGTAGGGCCTCTCCCCATAAATCTTTATTACCAACTCCCCAAACAATGTGTTTGCCCATGCAAACCATGACCTGGTGAATTTTGCCGGGACATTCTCATCAAACGATTCATGCATAAAGCCGGTGTCTGCACTCGACTTGACCAGCGTATCAAGACAACGTCTGATCTCGTTGTCATCCTCGCTAGTAATAGCCTGCATCATGAGGCTTATGGGCCAGATTTTGTTCAATCCTGTATGCTCGCTGCCTATACCTTTGCCTGCCTTTCCTTTGAAAAAGTAGGGGTCGCTTCCACTGAATAGGAACTTCCTCGTATTCTGGTAAACCTGATCGTCCACCGGGACGCACCCCAGGTACGGCAGTGAGAGCAAAGACGGCACATTTGCATCATCCATGAAAAGCTGGTTGCCGAAGCCGTCAACTTCGTAAGGGTACATCCGGCCGAATGTAAGGTGATTCACCACGGCATACTGTTGAATGGCTTCATATACTTCGTCTGCCAGAGATTTGCATTCGCCGGCAAATTGTCTGTCGCCAATGACGGCATCAAACATCTCAGAAAGCTGCCGCAGTGAAGCGACAGCGAAGTAGTTTGAAGGCACAAGAAACGGGAAGATGGTTGCATCATCAGATGGGCGAAATATCGACACGATCATGCCGACAGGTCTTATCGGGTTTCCGTATCCGCCCAAGGGAACGGTATCGCTTGGGGTGGAGGTCACTCTTTGAAATTTGTAAGGTCCGCGGCCGTGCTTTCTCTGCTGCTCCCTGAAAGTACTCACGGTCAGCTTCATTGCCTTCTGCCATTCGGCGCCAAAGCATGACACATCCTCTGTAGTTTTCCAGTAACCGTACGACAATCTTATCGGGTAACATAGAGAGTCCAATTCCCATTTCCTCTCATGAACACCCGGCTTCATCTCGGTAAGATCTTTATCCCAGGGGCTTCCGGTCGGACCGAAGTTGAACGCATTTGCGTATGGATCCAACAGTATGCATTTAACCTGTCGATTGATGACACCACCAAGAAGCATTTTGAGCTTCGGGTCTTCTTTCGTAAGAGGCAAATAAGGCCAGACCTGGGCACTAGAATCACGGAGCCACATCGCATCTATGTCGCCGGTTATGACAAATGTATCTGGCTTACCGTCAATCATACGAAAATGGACTGTCGTATCGAGAGTATTTGGGTAACAGTTCCCAAAGATCCACGCGAGTTCCTCATTTGCAATTCCGCGCTTCACCTTCTGTATCTCTTCGTCAACGGCTTCGCTGATGAATTTCCTCTTCGAAATCGGCGGCCTCATGCTCCTGAATTCTTCGGTCTTGCGATCCAATATTAAGCCGACGCTATTTCGAAAGGTACCTTTTTGCAGGAGTGAGTACCCAGCCACCGCGAGTCCGCCCTTTTTGAGAAACTCTCTTCTAGATGTCATCGGTTTGGTCTCATTTGTTTGTCTGAGAAATTATGCTTCTTGTCAATGCAGGCTCCAGCGAAGCCCCAGGTCCGCAGTCATGCCGTAATCCGATTCTGATGTCGGGAAACCTGACCCCTGTACAACGTAAATATCACTGGCACCGTTGATGTTATTAAGATCTAGGTAAGCTTCCAGTCCATACCACGGCAAATCTTGTTTGACCACAATGTCCCAGCGCAAGTAATTGGATTTGTAAGAGCGAAGTTCCGGCCAGAAATTTGTGCCACTGAAAACGTTAGCCTGGTATATCATTGAAGCAATTGCAGAGAAACCCCAATAGTCGTACCCCACCGATAGATTGACGATATCATTAGGCTGGTCTATGAGTCGGTCTGTATAAAACGTGTCGACATGCACAGGAATAAAAGTGGGATAGACACCGGGTTTTGACAATACATACGGGTACTTCGCACCGGAAAATATGTGAGTATAATTAACGTTCAATACTATTCCCGACAAGGGACCAGGCAGGTACCAGAAATGTGTTTGCCAGTTGAACTCCGTTCCCCAGAGGTTCACCCGATAAGGATTGTTGATAGAAGTGCTGAGGAAATAGCCCTTTGTATACGACGGGATCCCGGGATACACTGAGGGATCAGTGATGTAGATGCCGCCTGATCCGAATATCAAATCATTAATCTGCTTCAGGAAGGCACCTCCTGTCAACAGTCCGATGCTGTTGTCATAAAAAGATAACTGCACGTCGTAATTTCGAGAAGTTGCCGGTTTCAATGCGTAATTGTTCCATGTAACTGATGACGTGAAAACGTCGATCCTCGGTATAATTGCACTGTAATTCGGATAAGAAAGCGTGTTGGTATAGGCAAGCCGAATATCGAACCACGAAAACGGCTTGTACCTCAAGCTCACGTCGGGCAACCAATAGCCATGGTATTCAGTAATGGCTGTGTCTTGATGAGGCACCTGACCCGGCCATGGAATTTCGGCGCTTGCATTATAGTAACGTGCCGCCTTGTAAGATGTCTCGAGACCCTGGTACCGGACCCCCGGTATGATTGTCAGCTGAGAACCTATGTTTACGACAGCCATAGCATAGCCAGCGCTTTCATACTCATTGCCTGAATAGTTGCTTGCACCTGAGGCGTAGGAGTTGGGCGAGTAATCCCCACCGACTCCAAATGGAGTCTGCAGCCAGAGGTTTCTCGCGATATTTATCGCCTCTGATATCATCCCAAAATTCGTCGCAGTCCCCATCGTGTAGTTACCATTAAGAAATTTTCCATAACTGTATCCCGGATCCTGAAAGACCGTAAGGGGAAGCAGTTGGGATCCATCAGAAGCGAGATTGTATGGGGGCTGTGCCATCCATGGGTAAGCTTTTATTACCGCCGCACGCATCGGCATACCGCCATACGAGGGATCATAAAACAAGCCCCCCGCACTGCCATAGTTGTAATGCCGATGGCTGTATTTGTACTCACCGCCGATCTTCAATTCGCTGGTGACAAGGTCCGAGAGATTAACGCTTCTCTCCAGATCAATTGAACCTGTAATGACCCTTCCACCTAAGAAACTGTTGCTTTGGCCAAAGCCATCTAAGTACATGTTGCTGGGAACTGTCTTGGACGCACCCGCTTGAGCAATAAGCAACGGATTTTCACCGCTGGGAATGGTGGAAAGGCCCGCCCCTGCCTGAAGGAAATACGTGCCCCAGGATCCGGGTGAAATGTTTTCAGAGTATGAATGAGACAGTTTCACATCCATCTTGAATAATGAAAAGTCCTGTTTAAAGGCGAGAAGATTAGTCATGACATTCAGTATGTTCGGCGAATATCCGGCGCCGTAAGTTATGCTGTTACCCTGGAGGTTATAACTCTGATTGCGGGACTCGGTTTTCGTGTCACCGCTGCTGAAGAAGTTCATGAAGTCGATTTTTCCCCGAGGGAGCCTGTAATCCATCACGATGGTGCCATCATAGGTTCTCTGGCTGCTTGGCGTATAAGTCAGGCTCAGACTGCTGAGCGCTAATGGATTGGGTTTGCCATAGTTCTTTGTCAGCAGATAATAACTTCCACCGAATTGATCGGATGTCAGATTCACTCTCTGGACGACCGCCTGCACAAGGATGCCGAAACGTTTGTCGAAGAACCTGTCCCCGATAGCACCGCTAACCTTGTAGTCATTGTAGGTATTCTGAAGGTTATCGTAACTCCCCTGGGTTGAAAGCTCGATCTCAGGTCCGCCCGCAGAATTCTGTTTGGCCTCTCTAATTTGAAAGTTCACAACCCCTCCCAGAACGGCGGCATCCATGTCCGGGGTAACCGTTTTGTAAAGCTGAATGCTGCTGAGCATACTTGATGAGATCATGCTGAGGTTTACACTCCTATCGTTGGAACTCGTAGCGGCCATCTTGACTCCGTCGATCATGACCTCATTGTACTGAGGCGCCAACCCTCGGATGGCAAGCTCAGTCCCCTGTCCTCCCTGTCTTACGAGATAAACGCCCGGCAGCCTGGCAACAGATTCGGCTGCGTTTGCGTCCGGCAGTTCCTTGATTCGGGCTGCAGACACAGCGTCCATGATACGGTTGGAAGAGAGCTGTTCGTTGATGGCAGCATTCTGCCCGCTCGCCTGCGCGGTAACGATAACCGCCTTGCCGTGCACACCGACCGCCACCAACTTGAAATCCCGTGAAAGGTCTTCCCCTCCGTTTATTTGGACACTCGCCTCAAGATCTTTATAGCCGACGTAGGTCACGCGAATGGTATACCGTCCGGGTGGTATATTTCCAATTGAATACCTCCCATTCAAATCCGTCGAAGCCCCGAGGCCAGTCCCCTTCAGAAGTACGTTTGCGCCCGGCAAAGCACCGCCTGTCTCAGTATCCGTAACCTTGCCAGAAATCCTTCCCGTCGTCTGGCACCACGCAGGACGTGTGCCAAGTGAAAGAATTAGGACAACAAGAAAAGGAGTAAGTTTTTTCACCGACATCTTTTCTTCCTTTCTCATTATTGATTGTGAATCGATAAAAAGGCTATGAACAAGAGGACAGCCGAATCCTGTGCTTCAGGATTCAAACTGGAGATTGTGTACACCCTCGCTTAAAGACGACTTCACCATTTATGATTGTGTACACCGGCTTCAATTCTCTGTCCAGGATGACTAAGTCAGCTTTCTTTCCCTGCTCAAGAGAACCAACCTCGTTCTCCATGTGAATGAGCTTCGCCGGGTTTATCGTAGCCATTGCAACTGCATCCTTAAGTTCGATGCCCCCCAAACTTACAGCGTTGCGGACGCACACGTCCATCGTGGTTACACTCCCGGCGTAAAGCGTTCGGTCGGGTGTCATGGCTACCCCGTTCTCAACAAGAGCAAAACGCTCATCTTCATTTGTGCCGAGGACATATTTCCCGTCGGTCAGACCCGTCGCTCTGATTGCATCAGTAACAAGTATTGCCTTCCCTGTCCCTTTTGCCTTGAGAACCAGCTTCATGAAAGGCTCAGGAACATGGAAGCCGTCGCCTATGACCCCTACAGAAAGCTCATCCAGCAAGAGCGCCGCCTCCAGGACCCCGGCAACCTTGCGCGGCCCCACTCGCATCATCGATGACATGACGGAGTATATGTGAGTAACCATCGTGAAGCCGCTGTCCACAGCAGCCAGCACCTCATCATACGTCGCATTGCTGTGACCAATTGAAGCAACCGTACCACGATGCACAAACTCTCTACACATGTCTATCACGTCCGGTACCTCTGGTGCTGCAGTGATGACACGGATGATATCTGAATAATCCAGCAAGGTCTCCACTTCTTCTCTTGCCGGCAAGCGCACATATCTTGGATCATGAGCACCTATTTGGGCGGGAGAAATGTATGGGCCTTCCAAATGGACGCCGAGTATTTTCGACCCCGACACACTTTTCCTCTGAAGATTGCGAACATGTTTAACCACGGCCGTCATCTTCTCAATTGGCGATGAAATGAGTGTCGGAAGAAATGACGTGGTTGCGTGCGAGATGTTGAATCTCGCGATAGCGGTCAATGCCTCCTCTGTACCATCAAGCACATCAAAGCCGGCGGCGCCGTTCATCTGAAGGTCGATGAATCCCGGGCAAACATAGAGGCCATCGGCTCTTATTACTTCCGCAACCGCAGGAAAGTCGGTCGCTCCGAGAGCACCGACGGCGACAATCGTACCCTCCCCGATAACCACCCTCCCCCCCTTTATCACCACCTCTGGAGTAATGAGGGTCCCGCCGTCGATTACGAGCGTGTTCATACTTGTGGAAAACTCTCCAGGACATGTTTGGGAGTACTTGCGGTATTCCGGTCGGTAATCACCAACCAATCACTGTGATTCCTTATGTGAGTCACCGGGTAATCATCGTCTGGAGAGCCAAGGACAGCCAACCGCAGGACTGTGTTTGCCCAGTCCAGCCCCGGCACATCGTTCCGACAGTACAGCCTGATCCTCTTCGAGCCGAGTATCTGGTTCATTCCGATAGTAAGCGCCTTCCGGGGAAAATTGATCAGGTCACCGCCGACGCCCTCACGAATGCAGTTCATCGTGACTGTGAAATTGTTCAGGTAAACCAATCGAGGGTCTGTCCATTTCACTCCGGGTTCCGGCTCATTGAACGCAAGATGGCCATGAATCCCGATCCCACCATAACAGGTTTGAATTCCGCCCGCTTTCTCAATCATCTCTTTGAGCAGATAAATATTCTTGGATGAAGGGAAGACCAGATGTTCTTCAGGAATTGCCAGCCGAGGCCCGATTGCAGAGAAAATTTCTTCGACGCCTCTCTGAAAACTGAGATGATGGGTCTTGCTGATTTCGATGCCGTTGTCGTCAGCATACTCGTCCATAAAGAAAAAAGTACAGCTCTTAAGACTGATCTTCTCTTCGTTCACGTGTTTCACGAAAATCGGGTATTGGGGAACAGGTCCATAAGGAAGGATGAGGGCCGTAGGTTTCCTGTGCTGATTGTTTTTCTTGATTTCGTCAGCCAGAGATCTTGCGAAATGTTTATGCAACTCATCCAGCGTGTCAAGCACAAGAAGGTGACCGCTGGATTCTTTAACCAACTCTTCTGGAGTTAACCCAAGAAGTTTCGATATTTCTTCGCCTCTGTTCATGAGATTACCTTTCTAGATTGGAACCGAATTTCTGACAAACTCTTCGAACTTTCTCTCCATCTCGGAAGAGGGCAGGAGTAATTCTTTCGTATTGAGGAGATGTATCCGCATGGCTTCCTCGGCCTTGGCCGGATCCTTGTTGAGCAATGCCCGAATGATCTCTTTCTGCTCGCTGGTGGTAGTATTGCTTCTTCCAGGCTTGTGTCCCGATATGAACCTGATCCTGTGAATTTGTCCCATGAGATTGTTAATGATCTTGTGGGCCCTGTGATTGCCTGCAGCTTCGAGAATGAGATTGTGCAATCTGGAGTCTGCTCCAAATGACAGGATGCTATCCTGGAGCTCAACCGCAACATCCAACTCCTCACTTATGTTGTTGAGCTCAGAAATGTGCTGCTCGGTGAGCTTAGAGGCTGCCATGCGTGCCGCGGTCGTTTCCAGCGTTAATCTGATTTCGATGACTTCTTCAATATCTTTTGACATGAGCTCCGACACGAACACACCTCGATTTGGGACTAATTTTACGAGGTCCTCATATTCCAGCCTGAGCAACATTTCTCTGATAGGAGTTCGACTGACACCAAAACGGTTCGCCAGATCCTCTTCGCGGACGGCTTGGCCAGGTTTAAGCTTTTGCGAAATTATATCAGCCCTCAATGTTTGAAATATTTTCTCTTTGGTCTCTCTTCGAGTCGACAGTGAACTCCTATACTCGCCTACTTGCAAATTCATCTTTTTCCTTCTCGGTTTATCCCGGATCTCACACTGTCGTGTGTTTCGCGGGGAAACATTTTTGCACCGTCAAAAAGTCTACGTACCCTCACACCTTTTGCGATCAGTCTGACAGGCTGTAGTCGTCGAACATTCTCTCTATCGCCAGTGTTGCAGCTCCAAGTAAGCGAGGTGGAACCGTCAACGATGTCGGCAGGATTTCCACGCTTTCTCGCCTCCCAAAGTATGCTTGTTGACGTATGACCTTCATAATTTCGGGGTGCACAAGATCCCAAGACCGCGTAATGAGACCCCCGACGATTATGACATGTGGATCTATCACTTTGATAGCGTTCGATATCCCAAGCCCGAGGTAATGCCCCGTTTGTTTAAGCACATCCACAGCAATGTCATCACCCTTTTTCGCCAGATCGATTATGCTTTCCAGCGAGACGTCTGCCGGATGCGCAACATTTCCGTATTTCTTCACAACATATCGTCGCACGGTTGCCCTGTCGGAGGCATAGGCTTCCAGACAGCCATTGCTGCCGCACAAGCAAGGTTCTCCACCGGGGTAAATAACCATGTGTCCAATTTCACCGGATGCTTGGTACTCGCCTTCGACCAACCTGTTTTCGATTATGATACCGGATCCGATTCCTGGGTGAACGGAAAGAAAAATGAAATTCGTAAGATCTACTTCGTGAGTGCCGAACCACAACTCAGCCAATGCCGATACATTGGCACCGTTGCCAAAAGATACATTCCCAATCTCTGGCAGTAGCTTTCGTATGGCTTCTCCAAGATTGAAATTCTCCCACCTAAGGTTCGAGGCAAAGTTGACGACTTGTGCTCCCGAATTAACTAGTCCGGAAACGCTAACTCCGAGCCCCTCCAGATGTTCAACGTTCAAGCGGGCACAAACACTTCTCAATTCCTGAACGCATGCAGCAACAGATTCGTCGGGTAGACCCGGCTCCGTTTGTATGGAGGACATCGCCTTCACACTCCCGTCAATGTCAACTACACCAACGCGGGTAACAGGGGAATCCAGATCCACCGCGCCAACAAAATGTTTGCCCAGTTTCAAAGAGAGGTTAACGGGACTGCGGCCGATGGCTCCCTCGGTGGTGGAAGACTCAAAGATCAAATCGTCCTCCAGCAATTCTGCTGTGATATTGGAGACGGTGCCTTTATTCAGCCGGGTGAGCTTTGCAATTTGGCTTCTGGAGATGGGCTGCTTTTCGCGGATCACACGCAAAATTGTCTCGGTATTGATCTCGCGAAGCAGCTTCGCGTTACCTGCCACAAAATCCCTGTTTCTTGATTGCAAGACAACCTCAGAAAGCATTTACGTCAGCTTACTCATAAGTATTAGTTGATTTAATATATCAACTAATAAATATCAAAAAAAATATCGTTCTCATCAAGCCTTTTCTTGGTCTTATCACTTGCGCGCCGTGCCATGTACTCTGAGGCAGCACTGTGATCAAAAAACGGGTACCCACGACTATTAGCACAGCTTCGCCACGTCAGTCCCATCCTGTGACTGCGAGCCGATGAAGTGTTCGAACCGACTCGCCGTATGAGTTAGTTGATTGATTAGACCAACCAACTCATACTAAGGAAAGGATTACTAAATGTCAAGGACTTTTTTCTGGCTAGCCCAAGTTCGACAGTTTCGCGGAAAGAGGTTCGTCTTTGGTCGCTAAACGCCGAAATGGGATCAAAGTCTTCACTGCAAAAAGGGGAAGAGAAGCTTAGATTGGAAATTCCACATTAAACCGATCGGCGAGAGACCGAAGCTCACGGAGTACTGATTCATCCAGAGGAATGCCCGTCTTTGAACGCTCCTCCTTCACATGGTTTTTCCTTTCGCCAGGAAAATTGATCTCGCCAGTGCCCGGTCTCTTCCTGGACGATTTTATATCTTCGATCAGGCTTTGCACACGGTCGAAGAATACGCTTTTCGGCGTGAAGCCTTCTATATTCACTGCCATCAGCATGTGTCCGACATTTGCCGGATGACTCATGTCCTTATACATGGAGTTAACACCATTGCCAAAACCACCTCCGCTTAGTACGCCGGATAGAATATCGACCATCAGTGCGAGTGCATACCCCTTCGGACCTGCCATGGTCAGAACCGATCCGTCAAGCGCCTTCTGTGCATCGGTAGTCGGATTACCATCGGGATCGAGTGCCCAATCTTGTGGTATCGAGTTGCCATTCCTCGCAGCGGCCACTATCTTCCCGCGTGCCACGATGCTGCTTGACATGTCTATGATTATAGGAATATCCTTTCCCGTCGGGATTCCCATAGCAATCGGATTTGTACCGAAAATCGCTTCGTAGCTTCCCCAAGGTGGAAGTGCAGGCTCCGCATTCGTGAACGCAAGTCCGATCATTTCTTCCCTGCAGGCAATGGAGCAGTAGTATCCTGCCGCTCCGAAGTGCTGGCTGTTTTCGACGCCCACCATCCCTACTCCGCATTCCTTTGCAAGGGTCATCGCTTCCTGCATCGCTCTTACGCCGGCCACCTGACCAAGTCCGTTGTTTGCATCCAATATACCCACCGCCGGCAATTTTCGTGTGAATGTCATCTTCGCCTTCGGGTTTATAAGTCCCAGCGAGATTCTCTTGAGATATATCGGCAATCGTGACACTCCGTGTGTATCTATACCTCTTAGGTTGGCATCGACAAGGCTGTCTGCCAGGACTGCGGCGTCATCATGGCCCACGCCCGACTTCTCAGCAAGGTTTGTTACAAACTCGATTAGTTCTTCTCCTTTTACTGCCATGGCGGTTGGAATCTCTTTCTGATTTGTTTTCATCGCGCTCATTCTATCAATAATTTGGTTTTACGGGCAAGCATCCCTAAGATATTTTAACCACATAGACACATTAGAGCACATAGGAACTTACAACTATGTTTCCTATGTGCCTATGTGTTTTATCTTTTCACGCGCTCCGGTACAGTTTCGTCAGTACAAACTCTCTGTGTCTCAAGACTTCCGCTGATGTCAGTCGTCCCGAGAGAGTCTTGAGAAGCATGTCCATGGCAGAGTCCGCTGCCTGGTCGAGCGTCTGCTCCAACGTCAGTATCTTGTCAACCGGCACGTCGATGTGCTCCGACATCGTCGATACCGTCCTCGGATTTGCAGAGAGCTTTATTACAGGTACCACGGGGTTGCCGACGATATTTCCCTGGCCGGTGGTGAACAGATGCGCAACCGACCCAGCTGCCGCAAATAACGTCACCGCTTCCGCTGCCGCTGAGGATGTATCCATGAAATACAATCCTTTCCCCTTAGGCGCTTCTGCGGGATTCAAGACGCCGTCTACGTTTGCACGGCCGATCTTCTGGATGTTGCCCATCGCCTTTTCTTCTATCGTCGTCAGTCCACCGGCTATGTTCCCCTGCGTCGGCTGTGAACCGAGAAGGTCGGCATCTTGCGAGTTAATGAACTCAGCGTAATCGTTGAAAACCTTCATGAACTTCTCTTTAAGTTCAGGCGTCTTCATCCTCTCGGCTATGATCTGCTCGCCGCCCGTGACTTCCGAAGTTTCTCCGAATAGGAATGTGGCACCGTCAGCTACCACTCGTTCTACGACTCTGCCTACTGTCGGGTTCGATGCAAGTCCTGAAGTTGTATCCGATTCTCCGCATTTAGTGCTCACTATCGCATCGGACAGGTCTATCTCTTCCCTTTTCAGCTCAGATGCCTTCTGGACTAGACCCTTTGCCGCTCTCGATGCTGCTTCTATCGTCTTGAAGTCTCCGGATCTCTCTATCGAAAATGCCTCTACCGGTTTACCTGTCTTTGCTATGCCGTCGGCTATCTTCTTGGTCCAATTCGGTTCAATCCCGATAACCACTGCTGCCGCTATATTCGCATTACATCCTGTGCCGATCATAGTCTGGAAAAACAGATCAAGGTCTGCTCCGAACTGCAGTCGCCCATACGGATGCGGAAGCGGCAGTGTGCCGTTTACAAGGCTCGCTACTCCTTCTACGGCAGCGTTAGATAAGTCATCGACCGGTATTATTGCCACATGGTTGCGTGATCCGACCGCGCCATTAGGGCGCCGATATCCAAGGAATTTGTACTTTCCCATTTTTACCACCTATCGCTTTTTATGTTATGTGTATGCACATGCTGACCGGCAGCCACCGGTTGTGTCGCATGACCTATCGTTACGCCGTACTCGATTACGCTGTCACCTTTCTTCATCGGTGTGAGTGCCACCTTGTGACCGAGTGGAATCGTCTCCTTAGCTTCAAGCGTGAGCTGCTTCCCACCTTCAAGACATGAGCCGGTAATCTTCTCCCCGACTTTGACCTCGACAACTGCCACTCCTACGTTGTCTTTGTTGTCATGAAAAAGAAATTGTGGTTTCATATGATTTGCCTTTTATGTTGTTTGGTTGTTGTGTTATTACTCTTTGTGTGCAGGAACAATCTGTATACCGCCCCCAGTGCTGACAATATTGTAAGTGTTTTCTCCATTCTGAACATCCAGCAGTTCACCCTTGAAGCCACGCGGTCGTTTGTCGGGTACCAATGTATGAGTCAGAAAGTCCGGATAGTATCCAAAGAATTCGCGGATGATGGTCTCCGCAAAACCGCCACCGTTTGAAGCATTGTAGGCCTGACTGTGCGCTCCGCCGGTGCCGAGATCGGTAATGCGCACCGGCGAGTCATACTTCTTGGTCAGGAGTTGGCGCGATTGCGAAAATGGTCCTTCGTAAGTCGTTCCGGTGCAATCGTGAAGAAACTTCAGCGCCTCACGGAATCTACCGAACTGGCACATCACTGCCGTCGTTTCAGCTGGCCAGGCACAGAAAGCTCCTATTGGGCCATGGTCGGGACGGATCGATTCTGGTGCGGCCGGATCGCGCCATGACAACGCCCGCATCCAGTGCTCCGTCAGTAATTGAGTCCCGACGAAATGAAGCATTTCATCTCGGAGCTTTTGCGAGAGGTCCCTTTTAATTGTTGAACCGACAGAACAATGTCATTCCCGTCCCAACGGGATCCCTTCGGGAAATGCCTTTATGCCGCTCAATTATTCTATATGAGTATGCGGCATGCCGCAAGGCGGCATCGGGAATCTGGAAGTGGACAGACATGGGTTCCCGCCAAAAGCATGCGGGAACGACAAAGGGGAGAGCACGCGGGAATGACAAATAGTAGCGATTTTTGTTTCGGTTCGGGGGCACTTTGTCTTATTTGTTAATTCAAGGAACTTATGAGACACTGCACTAGGTAACTTCATATATCAAAACTTAGACAAATGAGACAAGTTTTCTTGCAAAACGCAATGTTAATAATGGCCCTTGCGAAAATGGAGTTCCGTCCCCCTTCCACAGAATCTAACAGGTTACCTGAAGAGGCGATTTTTGGAGTCTCCTCCATGATGCACGAACCACCGTATATTAAAATCGCCTCCCATACAGGGGGACGGGACGGTTCCGATCCGCCGACGGCGGAGCGAAACCATTTTCGCGGGCCGCCCTTTCCTTTTTGTCCGTTTTCCTTTGGGCGAGCAAAGGAAAATGGACAACCATCATCAGACATCTGCTCCTTAAGATTTGGTTATAACATATGGGTCTTGGAGCGTACAGACAAGAAGGGTTCCGGTGATTTGCGAGTATTGGGTCTCGGCGGTTTGTCCGAAGGACCCCTTCGGGGAGGCGTAGCTTCGCTAGAGACGTGGACGAAAAGTCGGTTTGGTGGAAATTCACGCTCGAATTTGAGTTGGATTCGAGTGTTCCATCTTCAAGATCGGGGTTCTCGTCCACGTCTCTAGTTGTATCCTCACTATGGGATTCTTAAGAGTCATTGCTCCATTATTACTGCCGCAGATTGGGCCGGGATACGCATCCTGCCCGTGGTCGGTAATGCTTCCTGGTGCTCCGGTGTCGCGACGACAAGTTTACGCGCATGTGGAAGCTTCACGATCGCTGTTATCGGCCTGTTGTTCTCCATGTTGATAACCACGACAGCGCGCTTACGGTCCTTCGCATCGAAAACCGAATAGCGACAGCCGCCGTTTGCTGTTACTTTGGCGCCAATCGTGTCGTGGAACTTTGCGTACCACAGGTAATCTTTATACCGCTTGCGCAGTTTATCGACCTTCTTCCCGTAAGCTAAAGTCAACGGAAAATGTGTACCCCCATAGCCTGTATCTTCTTGATCGCTTCGCGCAACTGTTCCGTCGTTCCCAGATGAGGGCCTGTGGACATTTGTGGATCATGACCATCTTGTCCGCCTGTGTTCCATCCGACGAGCTGTATTGCATGAACTCCGTTTTCTGCGCGCTCCCTCCCATAATTGATGAGGCTGTCGTACGGAACTCGCCAATCCTGCACTGGAGAATTGATTTGTAGCTGCCTCCACATAAACTCCCTCCGTATCCGATTGAATGAGGCAGAAGAGGCTGTGATATGGATCGAGAGTCAGCGTCGGATAGAACACTCCCCAATATCCTTTTGCATTGGGGAAGTTGGGATAAACCTCATGCGATTCGAGATTATCATACCACATTACACGAGCGCGAAGGTATGATACCTTTTCATGAAGCCACCTATTTCCTGAGTTTAGTGATATGATGGTGGTGCTTCGCTCGAAGCGCTTCCCCAAGTTTTGTCGGGGGTCGAGCTCAATTTGTAAACCAGCGTTCCGCCATGCTCGATGTCCGAATATGTCATCCACGGCTTAGTCCAACTCTTACCGTTCACCGTAATTGCGTGCACATACGGAGCGTCCGCTCTGGCTCCACGCCCGATTATCGTCACATCTCCGTGCGGCAAGTGCAGAATTGCTTTGGGAAACAGTGGACTACCAAGCACAAGTACATCGGAACCGGGAAGTTCAGGATACATCCCGAGTGCTCCAAAGATGTACCATGACGACATTTCACCAAGATCATCGTTGCCGGGATACCCGTCAGGTTTGTAAGAAAACAGCTGCGTCATAGCTCGTCTAACCACATCCTGCGTTCTGTAAGGCTCACCGAAGAAGTCAAATTCCCAAGGCGTTTCCAGACATGGCTCGTTACCGAGATAAGCATACCGCGATCGGGTGCCGTCGTTCAACTTAGTGAAGAAGGTGTCCAGTCGTGCTGCCGCTACTTTCAATCCTCCCATCTTTTCTGCCAAACCTTTCAGGTTGAACGGCACCATCCACACGTACTGCGATGCCGTACCTTCAACATAAGCCTGATCGTAATCGTAGGTGAGAACAGTGTCGGAGAAACCGGGAGCCCACGTACCGTCCACTCGTTTCATCTGCATATAACCGCTCTCAGGATTGTACAGGTTCATCCAGTTCTGAGCGTGTTTCAGAAGCAAAGAGGCGTCGGACTTACGACCTAAACTCTCCGCCATCCTCGACAATGCGAAATCAGCCGAGTTGTATTCAAGCGTCATTGAAACGTTCCCGTATCCGCCTTTCTGATGCTCAGGGACATAACCTAATTTCAAATAATCTCCAAGCGCGTCACGCTCGTACGTATGGGCAAGAGGGGCATAGACAGTCGTGTCTGTCGCAGCACGCATCAAGCCGTCGAACGCATCTTTTACGTCAAAATTCCTCGCACCAAAGGCATAGAAGTCAGCGATGATCGGCGCGGCTGGGTCTCCCATCATCACACCACTGTCCATGTTCGGCACGGGCCAGCGCGGGAATGTGCCTCCCTGCTGATAATCAAGGAGCAGCGACTGTGCCATGTCACTCGCGCGCCCCGGAGCTATCATGGCAAGAAACTGTGCTTCACTACGATATATATCCCATCCCGAAAAATTTGTGTACATCAGGTGCCCCTTCTTAATCTCATGGACATTACCATCGGCGCCGGGATACTCACCATTCACATCCGAGCAGATGGTCGGTCCGAGAAGCGTGTGGTACACCATCGAGTAGAAAGTCTTCCGGTTCGCAGTTGTACCACCGTATACCTGAACACGGTTCAGCCATGAATTCCAAATCCGGTTTGCATTACGAACCGCAACATCAAAATCCCTCGATGAGAAACGCGATACCGGGTTCTCCGCTTCGAGATTGGCTTTCGCGTTAGCAACGCTCACGTATGAAACACCTATCTTGGCGAGGACCGTGCGGCCTTTTGAGAGATTGAATGTAACGTAAGCGCCAGCGGTCTTCCCTTCACCGTTTGTCTCACCTTTAAGAAGAGTCGAGTCTCCCCATGTACCGTAACTTGCAAAGGGACGGTCGAAAACGGCGTAGAAGTAAATTGGCTGTGTGTCGTATTTCGTCCTGCAAAAATGTCCGGATTCTGCAACACCACTTATGGAGCGGGCGGACGGATCAATACGGACTGAAACTTCCGAGGTACCCATTTCGAAGCTGCTCATGATATTGCTTCCGGCGTTAATTACCATGGTCGGCGTGCCATGGGCGGGAAATGTAAACTGACCGAATCCGGTCCTTTCCGTAGCGGTGAGCTGCACTCTGATCCCGTTGTTCAGCCTGACTGAATAATATCCGGGATGCGCGGTTTCGTTCTCATGAGAGAATGGCTCAGGGAACGCGAGCCGGTCTACGGGAGGGACAACCTCGCTGGTATTGAGCAGCGGCGAGAAGGCAAAATCGCCTCCATAGAAGCAGCCTGCTCCGCTCAAATGGTCAACGCTGAAACCATAAATAACCGAGTCGGCATAATTGTACCCTCCGAGCCGCCTCTGAGGTCCCGTGTCGGGGCTCCATTGAATCATCCCGAACGGCATTGTC
Source organism: Bacteroidota bacterium (assembly GCA_021825585.1). Lineage (GTDB taxonomy): Bacteria > Bacteroidota > Ignavibacteria > Kryptoniales > JAKASW01 > JAKASW01. The sequence continues at coordinate 79,250 of JAKAGT010000021.1, forward strand.
GCCCCGGGATACTCGTCACCATCTCTCGCAGTACCTGAAAACGGATTCACATACTTAACCAGGTTATCGATTCTGTAACCTGATTCCATGCTGGATTTTAGGGCGTCTCCTCTGACCCTGCACCATGACGTGGCAGAGAAGAGCGTCATCGACGCAATTATCATAAACAACTTCAAGTTCCACTTGTTCATCTCTATTCTCCTTTTTCCTATTTGGTTGCACTCATTGAATCTTCAATTTGAACGCCGTGAACAACACCTCCTGTTCCCAATTTTTCCCCACTTTGTCCTTCAATAGCTTCTCTCTCACGGGTTAATTCCTCCGCGACCTCTGAAAAAGTTCTGGAAGACGGGGGAGTGGCAAGGCTCACCACCACGAGAGCAATCACTCCCGGCACGGCAAGCAGAACTGCATTATTCAAGGTGGACTTCGGGAAGAAAAACATGACAGCGAGAGACACGAAAGGGGTGATGACCTGCGCAGCAAGTGCCCCCTGCCATGTCGCGCGTTTCCAAAATCGGCCGAGTATAATAATGATTGCCAGACCGCTCATCGTCACCGGCAGAAATTTTATTACGAAACCGACGATAGTTCCTGCGTGGAGGGCAATGAACGTGCACAGAGCAAATGCAGCGACAAGTGACAATCTGGCGGCTAGCAGCGGGCGATTCGGGTAACGTCCCGTTGCAAGTGGAAAGATGTGACGGACAAAGAACGAGCTGACCGCCATCGCATTACCATTGGCGCAGGAGAAAATTCCGGAAGTTACTGACACGACAACGAGCGCGGCAAGCCACACCGGGAGTATGTTCATTACCAGCCAAAGTAAAGCCTCATCGGGGACCGGCAGCTTCGGGTTCAGGCGGAAGGCGTACATTCCCGTAATACCGATGACTGCTGAGAACAGGATGACCGTCGTCCCCGCGATAACCATCGATGCCCGTGCGCCCCCTACACTTCGCGAACCATACATGCTAAGACGTCTTCCCGGATCTGCGAGTACACTGAGCGAGAGTGCTGCAATCAATCCCGCTATCTTCCATCCACCGTAAGAGCTGACACCCAGAAATGAGAAGTAGTTATGGGGGACGGACTGACGCAAACCGAACAGGCCGCCGGCGTTGTGAAGCGCCGCGTATGTCATAACACCGAAACCGGATAGCAGTATGGTAGCCTGGAGGAAGTCAGTGTAGACCACGCTCTTGAAACCACCTGGAATCGCAATACCAGCTGTGATCAGTCCGGCGATCACAACACTTATTTCAGGAGACAGACCGGTCACAGCTGCTATGACACTCGCGCCGCCCATAATCTGGACCGTCAGCCAGCATAACTGCGACAGGAACAATGTGATATTTGAAAACTCGACCACGACCCGGTTGTTGCCATAATAAGAGGCAATTTCTTCACTCAACGTCATAAACTTGTGCCGTCGCATAACGGCGAACATCAAACCTGCCAGTGCTGTGCCCAGTCCAAGTCCAATCGGATACGCACTCCCCGCCCAGCCGTGTTGATACGCGAGCCCCGACGCGCCGATAATTACCCCTGTACCAATGCTTCCGGCCGTAATGTTACCCGCGAGAACCCACGATGGCAGACTCCTTCCGCCGACAAGATAGTCTGCCGGTTTCTTGACGCGCCTCATCCAGAACAGCGAGACGGCCAGCATGAGAATGCCGTAGATTACGAGGCCGAGGAGAATCGCAGCTTGTGTCGTCATTTTATCCTCACGATTGCAGCAGATGTTGGTGGCACAGAAACGGTATGCGCCTCATGGTCACCAAAGGCAAGCCGGTTCCATTTCGCCTTCCAAATGCCGTCGTTGTTAATTGTCTCGCCACCAAGCGCTATCCCTTCGGTGGCAAAACGGTAGTTATCCGGTGCAGTCAAGTACATTACCTCGGCACCTAGGAAATCAGCACCAACCAGGATATTGACATCGGCGGAACGTGCATCCGTTCCATGTTCTTTGTTTATGATTGCGATGAAAACCTCTTTGTCGTCACCCACAGTGTAAGCGGTCAAATCCAGAGTATCAGGATTGGAAATAGAAACCTGTTCTATCCTGCCACGACTTCTGATGTCAAACGCTTTTATCCCGTAAGCCATCGGTCTACTACTGAATTATTTGATCAATGCCATTTTCTTGACGCTTAGGTAACTGCTAGCATGTAGCTCATAAAAATAGACTCCACTTGCGAATCTCCTTGCGTCAAATAACGCAACATAGTTTCCCGCTCTCTCCGTACCTGAAAATAGAGTCGCAACTTCCTGACCAAGTACATTGTAAACTTTCAAGGTCACAAAGCTGCTTCTTGGGATGGAATAACCAATCTGTGTTGTGGGGTTGAAAGGATTCGGATAATTCTGCGAGAGTGAGAATGTCTTTGGGCCACCGCTGGGTTCCTCGATTGCCGTAAGTTCCGCACCAGTCGTGAATTTCCAGGTAGCAGAATATGCGCTCGATCCCAGAGCGTTCAATGCTGCTACGTGCCAATAATAAGTTGTGTTTGAATCGAGCGCAAATGCCGGAGACACCGACGTGTCGGTTACGACCGTATCAAGAAGCACGTTCTGACGCAGGAACATACCGAGTGAATCGCCGCTTGTGTAAACGGGATAACCTGTGGCGGCCTGAAAGTGATAGCTTTCTGCGTAATGAGAACCCCGCCAGGAAAAGATCGTGTTCCGGGCAACGACAGTAGCAAGGAGCGCGGGCAAAAGGTTCGCTGGAGTTGGAGCAAAAGCCACCGCTGTACCTGTTTTGAACGCTTGAGTTGCTGAGTAGCCGCTCGCACCTCCGACGTTTACTGCACTGACATGCCAGTAATATGTTTTGTTGGAATCAAGAGGCTGAGACAGCTTCAGCGAAGTATCCGAGACTACGGTATCGACAACCACGCTTTGCGAGCGGTAAGTCCCGTCCCCGTTTTCCAGAGAATCGGTTGCAATCTGGACGCGGTAGGAAATCTGGAAATATGATGCCGAAGGATTCCACGTGACCAGCGCGTCTTCAGCGACGTTGCTCGCGGACGTTGCCGGAGATGCCGGAGTGGGCACCGTCGGCACGGGCACCCCGGGAAGTTGATGGGACACGCTGTAAATCCTGGGCGTGCCGCTTAGCGTATCAGTGAAACTGCTTGAGCTGACCTGCAATGTACCGCTGTCGGAATTTGTGTTCACCCAGTAAATTGTTCTCGCGGTATCCGGCAGAGACAGAGAAGCCAAAGGGAAACTCACTTGATGAGAAGCCCCGGTCGTCCATGCGGCCACCTTGACCGAATCCCCGGCATTTTCCATCACCAGGATGACGTCCGACGCGTCACCATCGTTGTATCGTCCGCTCACACGGTAGCCTGACAGCTCCCGTGTCAAGACAGTGACTGTGATGTAAGCCGGCTTCGGGTTAAGGTAATAATCGACGACTCCGCGATGCCGCCCGATTTTATCTATCAAACCGTCGTTCATCCAGTCATACCAGATCGATAGCGGAACGCCGGAATACAGGTTGAAGAGCTGCATGCGGGCAAAGTAATCTGCCTGTGTCTGGCGAGACACTCCTCCCAGTGATGGCGAGCAGGTGGAATACCCCCACTCGCTGCTGACGATAGGGATAGTATCTCCAGCGGGAGCGTACTGAGCAATGAGTGCTCTCACATTCTGAAAATCAGAGCCAACCGTCTCAGGCACTCTGGGCGGTGGTGGATTATCGCGATAGGGATGGAGACTCACCGCGTTTATATATTTGAGCGCACCGGCGCTGAATAATGTGTCGAGATAAGCCAGCTGTATTCCAGCCATAGCGGGAGCTATTATAGTCGCGGTTGGGTCGGCCTGACGCATCGCTTTGCTCGCCGCAGCCACCATAGCCTCGTATTGTCGCGCATTGTGACCCGGCTCCCAGTTGATAGTATTGTTCGGTTCATTCCATATCTCCCACACGACATGATGCCCCGCAAAATGTTTGACCGCCGCAGCCGCAAAGGCTGAATATCCGGCGAGGTCGGCCGAATCCACCACAGCCGAGATCGTACTGCTGGCGTAAAGGGTATCGTTGTAATCGAGAATGAAGAGCGCCCTGATGCCACGCTGGTCCAACTCCGAGACGAGAGTATCGTATGGAGTCCAATCGTAGACCCCTTTCGTTGTCTCAATGTCCTGCCAGTACATATCCATCCTGATGAATTTGAACCCTGCCGCCGCTATCATGTCGAGCATATAACGATTTATAGGACCGTATGATGGGTCTTCAACATTTTCTCGGTTAGACCACATTGAAGCACCGTTGACGAAGTGAATATTTACACCGACTCCGTCGGGAAAGACCAGCGGGGGAAGATTGGAAGGTTGAGTCTGTGCAAACAGCAGCGCGTTCGGCAAGATAATCAAGAGAAACAACGAGGGAACAAATCTCTTCAACATACTAATAAACCTCCAAAACGATGAGGATGAGTCTTCAAAACCATAGATTAAGGGATAAGATATTCCGGTGCACCGGTCAACCTGCAACTTACCGATTTGTCGCTTGCTTTGATTGTCACCAAGTGCCCCTCCTCGCCGACACATGTTATTGTGGCGGGGTTATGATTCAAAACAAGAAGTGAGAGAGGAAGCCTGACGGTGTGAGCGGAGCCCGTCGTCCAGCCGACGATCCGTGATGATCCTTCCGCATTCATAAGGGTCAACACAAAGTCCGCACTATCGCCGGTATCATAACGTCGCGTGATATGAAAGCCGGACAGCTCATGCGTGAGAGTCCGGATGGCGAAATAAGACGGCTTCCGTTTCAAGTTATTAGTGACCACGCCCCTGTTTTCCCCTTTCACGGATATGTTCGGGCCGTCGTTCTTCCAGTCATACCAGATCGAAAGAGGCACGCCGCAATAGAGATTGAACAACTGTTGCCTGACTAAGTAATCAGCCTGCGTTTTATACGAAACACCCTTAGAATAAGTCGTGTATCCCCATTCACTACTGATGACAGGGATATTTCCCCCGCGGGGCTCATATCGAGCTACAAGCTTTTGGAGGCGTCGAAACTGCAGGGCAACCGTTTCTGGCGGATGAATGCCGCGATAAGGATGCACACTGACACCGTCAATGTAACGTAACACGCCCGATTTGAGAAAAGGTTTGAGGAAGCTCCATTGAAATCTCACGGCGCCGGGTGCGATGATAGTCGCGCCCGGATCTGCTTTACGAATAGCCTTGCATGCTGAGAGAGCCAGAGCGATGTAATGATTCACGTCAGGATGCGGTTTCCAAAAGGCCCTGTTGTTCGGCTCATTCCATATTTCCCAGACGATATGGCGGCCTTTGAAATGTCTTACGGCAGCGGCGGCCCAGGAGGCATAGGCCGCGACGTCGGCCGAATCATCGGGCCCGAAGTTAACGCCTCGGTCTGTATAGAGAGGGTTGTTGTAATCCAGAATATAGATCGCCCTTATTCTCCGCCTTTCCAGATTAGCCGTCAGTTCGTCGTAAGCAGACCAGTCATACACCCCCTTGATCCTTTCGGTCTCGGCCCACCGAAAGTCCATTCGTATGAACCTGAATCCGGCGGATTCAATCAAGTCAAGATCGCGGGCGTGTCCGGTGACGAAGTGTATGTTCACCCCGACACTATAAGGTATGACGGGAGGAGGAAGCGCGGATCGAGTGCCGGATGTCTCAGGTTGGTACGACCAGGCCGGCAACGCCGCGCAAAACAGGAAAACAAACAGGAGCAGCACAAGGATTTTATTGAGCAAGACTCAGTCGCCTTCCTACTTCTTCACTTTCTTGGGCGGAATGTAAGGCAAAGCCTGCGATCCTCGCGGTCCGAGCGGTGACTCACGAGGAAGCGTGACTTCAGGCGGATATGTATAATGTACCGGATCCAATCTCGATTTAGTACCAGGCGGCACCGGAATGATAAGAGGGGCGGACGGAGGCGCGTTGAAATCGAAGCAATCTTCCATCCCGTTAGCACGTCCGTCGCGCGCCGTGAGATTCTTGAGATGCCATCTGTCCTCGATGAATTTCAGGACCGAAGTGAGATCATGTGTATAATGGGAGATGTAGTGCCGCTTCGCAAACGGAGAGATTACGATCATCGAAACGCGCGGTCCGTATCCGTATGCATCCACTTCCGGAGGGACAACATGATCGTAAAATCCGCCGTAATCATCCCAGCAGAGAAATATCGCAGTGTTTTTCCAGTACGGGCTGCGCATCACCGCGTTGACAAGCCGGGTGACATACCACATTCCCTGCTGAATCGGCTCTGGTGGGTGTTCACTATCCTGAAAATCCGGAATGAGCCATGAGACCTGAGGAAGTGTGCCATCTTTCAGGTCGCGGTAGAACTGCGTCTCCGCCACAAGGTGATCCATCAACTTCGGGTTGTCGCGAATATCTTTGAAGCCCGGCATCGGATTCCAAAGCGTGAAGGTCTTGGGGTTCGGGTAAGACAAATCGGAGAGATGTGCATTTATTACCGCGGCATCCGGAGGGAGCGATCGAGTCTCAACGTAGTATTTCCAGGTGATCCCCTTCCCTGTAAATCTGTCTACGATAGATGCAAAGTTGAACCCGTCATCGTCGTCCATCATCTTTTCAAGATATTTCAGAGAGCCGATATTATTGAGTTCCCTCGATTGAGCGGCAACGGTATATACGTGATTCGGAGAACTGCCGCTCATCTCGGATGAGAAGTAGCGATCACACAGAGTATAGGCATGTGCATACTGCCAGTAGTTCGGTATATCTGTCGAATCGTAATAGCCCATCGTGTACTGGGTACCCTCTGCCCAGACAAACCCGTCCATTCTGCCGTTATCATAGCATGCGTGGGCGGACTCCCAGCTGTGTTCGAGATCGACGAGGGGCTCTCCCGGCGGCATGTGAAAAGGTTTCACGCAAGGTTTCCCGCCCGGCGTTTTAGGAAGATTTGTTTCAGGCGGTATCCTGTTTGCTCCAGGGAACGTTCCGAAGTAGTTGTCGAACGAGTGATTCTCCTGGATTATCCAGATGACATGCTTAATCTCGTCAATGCCGGGGAATTGCTCCTGCTCGGTTTGGGATCCAACGGGGCGCGCCTTTGAGACAGCTACGACAGCAAGAAGGAATGTCGTTGCGATAAAAGCCCTTCGGAGCGGGTGCGAATTCGGAAGTGTATGCATTGATGACTTCCTTTCGATGTTTTGTGTTTATTGATAAGAGGGCGGAGCATCTTGAGGGGCGTTTCCCCAATCTGTTTCCGGCGTAGATCCAAGTTCGTATTTTATCGTACCGCCTCGCGAGACGTCGGTGAACCGAATCCATGGCTTGATCCATTTCTTACCGTTTACCTCCAGGCTCTGAACATAGGGCGCATCTTTCGCGGCGCCGGTGCCGATGATGGTGATGTTGCCGTCATCGAGATGAATGACGGCCTTCGGGAATAGAGGACTTCCGAGGACAAGGATGTCCGATCCCGGGAGTTCCGGGTACATCCCGAGCGCGCCGAATATGTACCATGACGACATTTCGCCGAGATCGTCGTTGCCCGGATATCCGAGCGGTTTCCAGGAGTAAAGTTGGGTCATTGCCTCACGGACGATCTGCTGTGTCTTATAAGGCTCGCCGAAGAAATCATATTCCCAGGGCGTTTCGAGACACGGTTCATTTCCAAGGTAGGCATAACGCGACCGGGTCCCTGCGTTCAGTTTTGTGAAGAACGTATCGAGCCGGGCGGCGGCGATTTTCAGGCCTCCCATCTTGTCTGCTAGTCCCTTCAGGTTGAAGGGCACCATCCAGAGGTACTGCGCGCCGGTTCCCTCCACATACGCCAGGTCTCCGTCGTAACGGCCTACGCTGTCTGAAAAGCCCGGCGCCCATTTCCCGTCTCTGCGCCGCATCTGGATATATCCGGTCTCCGGATTGTACAGGTTCTTCCAGTACTGCGCATGCTTCAAAAGCAACTGACTGTCTGAATTGTCACCCAACGCCTTCGCAAGACGCGAGACCGCAAAATCGTCGGTGTTGTATTCCAGCGTCATCGAGACGTTTCCGTAACCGCCGTTCTGATGTTCAGGCACATAACCCAGTTTTAGATAATCGCCCAGGGCATCGCGCTCATGAGTCTGGGAATACTGGGCAACTACATTCGGGTCGGTCGCGGCCTTCACAAGCCCGGCAAGCGCGGCCTTCGCATTGAAATCCCTCGCACCGAAAGCGTAAAAGTCAGCGATCATCGGTGCCGCCGGGTCGCCCATCATTTCCCCGCTGTCCATATTGGGAATTCCCCACCGTGGGAAGGCGCCGCCCTGTTCATAATCCTTTAGCAGGGACTGTGCCATGTCGCTCGCATGCGTCGGAGCTATCATTGCCAGGAGATGACATTCGCTTCTATATATGTCCCACCCCGAGAAATCCGCGTACTGTACCCTGCCGTTGTGTGTAATATGTATCTTCTGATCATATCCGATGTACTTCCCGTTCACATCCGAGCACACCGTTGGCCCCAGAAGCGAATGATACAGCATGGAATAGAAAGTCTTCATCTCGGCAGGAGTACCGCCGGTCACCTGAATCCTGTTCAGCCATCCGTTCCACACCGCATGTTCATGTGCAACCGCGCTGTAAAAATCTTTCGAAGAGAACCGTGAGACGGGACTTTCGACATCCACATTTTCCTTCGCGTCAGCAATACTCACATATGAAATCGCCGCCTTGACGAGAACCGTACGATTGCCCGACAGGTTGAACGTGACATAAGCGCCTGAGGCTTTGCCGTCACCCTGCATAGAGCCGCGGTACAACGTGTGGTCACTCCATGTACCATATTCTGAAAACGGGCGGCTGAATACAGCATAAAAATATATTGTAGTCTCATCGCGCTTTCGGCAGAAATGTCCGCTCACTTCGGCGCCCGAGATGGAACGGACCGACGGATCGATGCGTACGAAAGCCAACGAGACCGCATTTTGGTCGCTAGCGGCGTTAACTACGATCGTCCCGGGACCATTGCCGGGGTAAGTGAAACGTCCGAATCCGCTCCTGGTTGTTGCGGTCAATTGGACGCTGATACCGTTATCCAGCTTCACGCCGTAATACCCTGGTTTCGCTGATTCGTTTGCGTGAGAAAAAGAGGTTGAAAAAGCATACCGGTCGGCAGGCACAGAGCTCAACCCGTTCGAAAGCAGCGGCATGAAACCGAAATCTCCCGCATAAACGCACCCGGCACCGCTCAACTGATTCATGCTGAAATCATATACCGTGGAATACTTATAGTTGTATCCGCTGTAGACCGGTCTCTTGCCGACATCTGGGCTCCACTGAACCATCCCGAACGGAGCCGTAGCACCGGGATAACAGTTGCCGTCTCCCGCGGTCCCGCAGAACGGATTCACATATTTTACGAGATCCTGAATTTTATAATCAATCTTTCCGGAAGTCGGTGCAGGTATTACTTCCGCGAATACGGTGGCCGGTACAATCATGATAAATGAAAGACAGAAACGCCATGCCATCCTGAGTACTAGTTTCAACATGTTCTACTCCATAACTTGATTATTCCTAATTCTGTATCAGCTCGTGCTTGGAGGGCAACTTTGGGAATGGATGATGCGGCTCGGTCTGATACCAGTATGCGACGGAAGAGATATCATCCTCCCTCGGCAAGTATTTGTGTCCCGCCTGCCAGCCCAAATCCTGAATCGTCACTCTGAGGCTCTTGTCGAACCTGATAGGGTCCACGATGTGCCATCTGTACATGCCTATTTTGTACACCCAGGTATTCACGCCATTAGGAGCGATCACTTGTGGCATTCCCGAGTAAGGTGTTGAAAATTCCTGTAGATGGCCGTCATGATCGAAGCCGTAGGAGCCTCCGAAGTAGTCCTCAGTTCCTGTGCCGCATATTGTCGGGAATGTGCTGTCCCCGTCTATGTAAAACTTTATTTCTCCTTCTCCCCACCAGCCGTCGGAGCGGGGTGACCAGGCGAGATAAGTTCCGACGTACTGACCTTTGCCCTCTATGCTGTCGACGATAGTGTAGACATGTTTGTAAGGCACGGGATTGACGCTCCTGAACTGAGCGCAGAAATATCCGATGTTCTTCGGAACCTTTGTCAACGTGTAATCGACCTGATAGTATAATACCATTCGCGTGTCGTTCAGGTTTGTCATCGTGATCTTGCACTCTTTTCTGAACGGCATCTTCCAATAGCAATTCAAACCAGATCTCGGATTCACACAAATGGGAAGCGAATTTATCCGACAATATTTCCCCCACCCGCAAGCAAAGAAGTCACCCACAGGCACTTCCACAGAGGGATACTTCTCTCCGTCCCAATAGATTCTCAAGATGGCGAGTCTCCAGTTGCCAGTTGGAGTCATCCATATATGCTGGATCTCGCCGGGCCCTTTTATGTCGGCTAAAACATAAGTGGAATCAGAGCCGATTCTTATAAACGGATTAACCTTCCATCCCTGGCCCAAATCGCGTGCAGGTTTTGAGGCGATGCCTTCACCGATTTTAGCCATCCCTCCTCTCCCTTTCTCGCCCGTTAGATTCTCAGGGCTTATCGAGCGCGTCACCGCATTTGAGAGATGGTAAAGGTTGTCCAAACCCACGTCCAATCCGTTGTGTACTGATTGGGCATACGATGACGCCACTAATCCCAACAGCAATGTTACGAATACAGCTTTATTCATGCAGTCGCCTTTTCTTCAATGTTGGTAGCAAGCAGGGGATGTTATTCGAGAATGACAACAACCTATCGGGAACATCTACGTTCGATCTCAAATAACGCGGAACCTTACGTTCTGGCATCTTCCGACGGATATTTTAGGAGCATTTGCAGATACTCTAATGCCTGAGCTTGTGTCAGTTTGCAGTTCGCATGCAATTCTACTTACCGCGATCCACCTCATCACTTATGAACGCCTCGCGCACTTGCCGCTATCCATTCTCGCGAGAATGGGATAAGATCTTTACGATAGCGGCAGTTGATGCGGGGACATATACTCTGTACAAGTTTGCACCAACGTTTCTAACCGATGTCCATTTTCCTTTCCAAGATCCTTTACTGCTTACCGCTGCTCCTCCGAGAGTAATTCCCGATGTAGCAAAAATATTGTGACCGTGAGATTCAAGATACATCACCCTCGCTACTCCAGAGAAACCGGGAGTTTCAATATCAGCCGTCACATCGGATGCATTTTTGCCGTATTCCTTATTAATCAAAGTGACGCAAAGCCCACTGTCTTGCCTGACAGCATATGCCGTCAGGTTCACACCTTTGGAGTTCGAGATTGTTAATGGCTCAACATGGCCATGGCCGCCTATATCGAAAGCCTTGATGCCATAACCCATAGGACGGATCTGATAATGACCGTCGGAGTCAAGGCATATCGTTCCGTTATACTTCCATTGAGTGGTATGGTAGTTGATTCCTAAACAATGGTGCTCGGCCCACCAGTGCAGGTAATCGAGCGCAAAAAGGGCGGTAGCGAAACAATCGCTTCCGTTCTTCACACTGCCGCTAAAGCTGTTGGACTCCGTCAGGCGATAGCCAATGCCCTTCGGTAACACCGGAGTTCCTGTTGCATCATACAGCATCGGATAATAAGAGTCATCCCAAACCGGCGACAGCATCCTCTCAACCATCTCCGAAGGTGTCAACTTCTGTTCCTGGGCGTTCTGGCCTGCGTAATTATGTTGGGTGACAAATGCGAGTGAGCCGGAATCCGGTATTCTCCACTTTGACGCGTCAATGGCGAAATTGAGCGTCCATGACTTTCCTTTATAGAAGGTATCCTCCGATCCTGGCACAGGATAATTCGACCCGGCATCCGGACCGGCGAACCTCGCACCGGGGACGGAATCAGCAATGATCGTCGCGAAATGTCTCCAGCTTGCAAAGTAGGACGGGTAAGCCGAGCCGAGCACTCCCGGAGATGCCTCGTGGATTTGCGAATGATTGATGTGGTAATAATGCCAATCCGGCTCGTTCCCGATGGTAAAACAATCCAGCAAACTACCGTACTTTTTCCATACGTACCTTGCTATGGAGGCATCTTGATACGGATTACCTCTCAGAAGGCGAAGTGAGTAGATAACCTTAACGCCGGCGGCCTTCGCGAAACCGAAGAGCAGGTCGATATCTCTTCTGGTCGGGGTATGCAATTCATTGTCCACGCTTGCTCCGCCGATCCTGAGATTTCTTATCCCCATTTCCTTGAACAGCGTTATTAGCTCTGTGTTCCTCGGCTTGAACATATGTCCATGCACCCCGCGATAGTTTGCTCTTTCGCTCGCGGTCTCGAAGCTGAGGCCGATGAAATCGGATGGGATGACAATACCATGAGCTTTCGTGTCGACTACTATATTGACTGGCGATTGAGCAAACGCTGCTGCTACAAAAAGACTGATCTCCGAGAACAGGATCATCAGGTATTTAAACATTTCGGTTAATCTTTCAGGGATTTCGATTATTATGGTCAGATGATTTCACACATTCAGTCCCGGAACTGTCCAGACCGGGCACCGCCGGCGTTCCCGTTTACACTATTGAAGTGGGGCTGTCGACTTCCAAGGAAGTCGAGCAGCCCCATCCACGGTGAAGGGAGAACACCGCTATTTGAGAAGAAGCATTTTCTTTGTAATCGAGCTGGCACCCTGGCGTAGTCGGTAGAAATACATTCCACTGGCGAACCTGTCCATATTCACATTGAACGTGTATTCGCCGGTGGGTTTGTATCCTTCGGCTACAACATCAACAAGCTGACCGAGGACATTATAAATCTTCAGACTCATCGATCCGGAGCGCTGCAGGGTAACTCTGATGTCGGTCGTCGGATTGAAGGGGTTGGGATAGTTTTGACTGAGCGCGAACCTGGTCGGGACTTTAGGACCGGGCAGGACAGGGGTAGCCAGGCTATCGAACTTTTGCAGCTGCGATGGGTACCAATTAAGATCGCCGAGCGCGAATCCGTCCGCCCCTGCAGATTGAAGCGAGGTGTTCGAATAGGCGAGGTTCTCCGGTACGGGGTAGCCGGTACTCCATCCGCCCCAATTCTTCGGGAATTGGTTGAAGACTTCTGCGGCGTTAGGATTGGTCGGCAAGTACCACCATCTAAACGCGCCGGCGTTTCCGGGAGGATAACCTATGAGCCCGATGAACTTAACAAGGCTGTCCACCGCTGTGTTTACCATCGTAGAATTGAATCCAGGATCTACGCTATCGTTATTTGCCTGTATAAGATACGGCCAGGCGGTTTTGTTATTGAACATTGAATCGGTTTGCGGATTCATCCATTCAGGCGGATAGAGCAAACCCGGAGCGGTATCGTTGACGGAATTCCAGAAAGTGTAGAGCTGACTCGGCCAGCAGTATGCGTTGTTCTCGACCGTAATATGCCTCTGAGCTTCCGTAATGTTGTACTGAGGTCCGATTGCCCCCATGGAATCGACCTGTATAACTCCGAAAGGCTGATGAGCATAATTGGCTAAGCCTCTCAGGACATATGCGGAGTCGGCTCCGTGAGCTTCTACTCCGTAGAAGATATTGTTTGTGAAATTGGCGTCGGTTAACCCCGCCGTCATGATGAATAGTCCGCCGGTACCCAGGAAGTTCGTGTTATGGTTATAGTTGAAGTATTTAACGTAACCGGGTCCACCGATGATGCACCTTCCCACACCGAAGAAAGTATTGTTTACAATTGAAACCGTGTCTAACGGCGCAGCACCGTATCCCCATACTGCTCCGCCGGCCTGCCAAAACTGATTGGAAGCATTTCTAAATTCGCAGTTCTTCATGTAGAAGTTGCCCCATTTCCCCTGCATGTATGCGAGAAAGGGAGCGCAATTATCTATGACGTCGTGGTCGTAGATTATCGTCGTGCTGTCTCCGCTCTCGTTGATTATGTTTCCGAGGAAATGCTGTCCGTTAAATGTCTCCCCCAGGATGTAGAGCCCCTTCAGAGTTATTACATTTCCGGTTCCTCTTGGCGCCATAAGATTTCCCGGAGCAGAGCCGTCCGGGAGAACATTCGGGCAAATCACAGGAGGCATCCCCGTGATTGGATTCCTCTTGCCGATAATGGTGACGTTGAAATTAGTGATCATCGAGTTATCATAATAGTAGACCGTGTCGGTTGAGCCTGTCTGCTGCAAAAGGTAGACACGGTTTGGATTATTTCTCTGACCGGTCGCCGTAGTGTCACCCATAATAACCTGATCAAACGTGGGCCCGTTAATCGGGTTTGCATATAGACTCAATGTGTCGGGCGCCTGGGCGAACGAACGCGACGGAACCGCGAACACGGTCGCCAGAGCGAACAACGCCATTGCAGTAAGTGTTGACTTCATGACATTTCTCCTCTCGTTTGGTTTTTTATTTTCTGGAACTCATCCAAAACAGTGATGAACCGCCCAACAGACAGCCGCCCAGTCGTCGCCTTTTCAGGCAACGCACGAGACAGCCGCACCCGGGCCTCCCCATGTCCGGCTTACTACTGGGCTATATTTAACATGCCTGACAACGCGGCGCTGCAATCCCAAGAACTCAAACCGGTAGCGGGAGTGGGATTTTGCCAATCGCCCCACATCAGGCCGGTGGTCGAGTTCATCTGCGCAAAGGCCGCGGCGACATTTTGCTGCGCCCAAGTTATCTGCACGGAAGTCAGGTAGCCGCGACTCTGGGCGAACCCGACTCCGCGAAGACAGATGCCATTATACCCCTCGTCGTTGCCATTACCATTGTAATTTGGAAGGACATTATATCCGTTCCAGGTCCCGTTGTATCTGTAGGTAGCGCCGACAAAACTGTTCATAAGATAATTCGCCATGTTCTGGCAGGCCGTGCGGTCACCTTCGCGCACGGCTGCATCAATCGCAATGCCATAATTATACGAGTAGTCAGTGGATCCCGTGGTGGAGTCCCACACCTTTCCGCTCGTACTTATGTAGAGATGGCCTTGGGGGACGGCCGCCCATTTCCACACGTTGTCCGCGTCGCTCTTGTAGCCTGAACCGCACCCATTATTATAGAGCAGATAGCCAGCGATCACACAGGTGAAGTTGACCGCAGAGTTTGGATTGGTGGGGTATATGCCACTCCAGATAACATTGCCGCTGCTGTCCTCCTGTTTTTGGCCAAGCCCATAGTGCAGCGCGTCGCCGTTCACGTTGGAGCCGTCGGGGCCTATCCTGGCCCGACTCCATACCACGTCGAAAATGTTTTGCGCGTCGGTCCGCCACGTCGTGTTGCCCGTAGCCTGGTAGGCCCTGATAAAGGCGATGGTTATCCACATTAGATCGTCGTTGAATGCATCGTGAGCGAAATTGACGCCGTAGTCATGTTTCGCGCCCCCGCTCCAATAATTGTATTTAAGCCCCGCGCACAACGCGTTGATCCTCGCGACGTATCCGCTATGATCGTGTGTAGGGTAGTTACTCACAGACCAGTAATAAGCATCCACGGCCAGCTCAATTTCTTCCGCGGATTCCCAGATGCCTTCCGTGGTCGATCCATTCTGGGTTGTTGTGTACCATGCCGAGCTGCCTGAGGTGTGGTAAAAATTATTGTTAAAACCAGTCCAGGCGTAGTAGGTATTATCCAGTGTCGAGTTACCGATTATACTGCTGTTTTTGCTGTTTCGGCTGTTCGCGCTCGTCGGGTTCACATTCTTATTACACCCGCTTAGTATGGATCCTCCAGAAAGTATTAAAAAAATAATAGAAGCCTCTTTCATATTGCATCCTAAGAGTGTTGCCTTTACGACATTTCTCCTCTCGTTTTTTTTATTTTCTGGAACTCATCCAAAACAGTGATGAACCGCGAGGAATGGAGATCATCTTCATATGGAGGCGTTTCCTACAGCGTCCAGCGCAATCCGAGATTAGCCGTCATTCCGTATGACTGCTCGCTGGTCGGAAATCCTGTCCCCTGGACCAATGATATATCCGGTTCTCCGTTCAGGTTGTTTGCCTGGAAGTAGGCCTCGAGACCAGGCCAGGGAAGCTTCTGGCTGACTAGAAGATCCCATCTGACGTACGCCGCCGTGTAGCTCCGGAGCTGAGGCCAGAAGTTTGTCCCGCTGTATACGCTTCTTTGATTAATCATTGAAACACGGGCAGAGAAACCTTCATAGTCGTAGCCGATGGTCAGATTAACGATGTCGCTCGGCTGATCGATCAATTTGTCAGTGTAGAAGGTGTCGATATAAGATTCGACGGGAGGATAGCCGGTTACCCTCGTAATAATGAACGGGTATTGAACTTTCGAAAAAATGTGTGTGTAGTTGATACTGAACACGAGCCCGGTCAACGGACCCGGCAAGTACCAGAAATGAGTCTGCCAATCCATTTCAACTCCCCAAAGATTCACGGGGCGAGGATTATTGATATTTGTTCCGTTAAGGGTATAACCTTGCGTGTAATTAGGCAGACCTGCGTAATTTGCCGGGTTCGTTATTGAGACCGCTCCCGTCGGGAAAATCAAATCGGTGATTCGCTTGTAGAAAGGATCGACAGTGAAGAGACCGATGGTGTTGTCGTAAGCCGACAACGCAAGATCGAAATTCTCCGAATGCGCCGGCTTCAAAAGGAAGTTGTTCCAATCTACCGTGCTGATGAAGACATCGATCCTCGGAGCGATCGCGCTGAAGTCCGGATAAGTCAGAGTGTTGGTGTAAGCTGCTCTTAAGTTCAGCCAGGAAAGCGGCTTATAACTAAGGTTGACGTCCGGGAGCCAGTATCCATGATATAGTGAGACAGTCGTGTCGGTATGTGGAAACGGCGACGGGTAGGTATTGTTCTGATAAGCCGCAAGTATTACGGTCCCTTTGTACGCCGTCTCGAGCCCCTGATACCTTACGCCGGGTATCAGAGTCAATTGCGGACCGATGTTGAGCGTCGTCATCACATAGGCGGCATTTTCATACTCGTTGCCCGAATAATTGCTGGCAATGTTGCCGTATTCATCGGGCGCATATACGGTGCCGCTAATCCACGGCTGTGTCTTCTGGTAACTTATCACCGTGTTCAACACCTGGGAAAGGAGACCTATGTTCGTCGGCGAGCCGTACATTTTGTACTGGCCGTTGAGGAAATCGCCGAAGGTAAGGCTGGGATCAAGGAACATCCCGATCGGGAATCGGTCGGTGCCGTTCGGGTTAAGGTTCCAGGGCGTTTGGGCCATCCAGGGAAATGCTGCAATGACATGTGATCTTGCAGCGTTAATTCCTCCTCCGTATATGCTTCCGCCTCCGTCAGAATAGTTGTAGGCTCTGTAGGTGACCTTGTAGCTGCCGCCGAACTGCAGCGAGCCGGTTATGAAGTTAGATATATTGAAGTCCCTCTTGATGTCGATCCCACCTCTCAAATTCCGTTGGTATGTGAAACTGCTGGCGGTACTGAGACCGCCCATGAAAGCGTTGTTGAGATCCACGTGCTGACCGGCCTCCTGTGCAATTGAAGTTGGATTAGCTGTCAGGGGGATGTTTCCAAGTCCCGCCTGGTATTGTGAGAACCCAATGCTCCAGTAACCGGGCTGGACGTTGTCGGTGTACAGGTGTGCGAGCTTAACATTGACATCGAAAGAGAGGAGCCTCTGCTTGAAATCCAGAACGTTTGCAATGACGTTCAGCGTCTGGGGATAATACCTGGCTCCGTAACCTATCGTCGAGCTGGTGATCCCATAACTCTGGCTGTAAGTTTCCGTTTGCTGGACGCCGCTGCTCAGAAAGTTCATCAGGTCCGCTTTGCCATTTCCCCAATGGTAATCGAGCACAAGCGTACCGTCATAAAGCTTTTTCGTTGTCGGCTGATACTGGAGGTTCAGGCTTGTCGCAATCATCTGTCCGGGATTCGAGTAGTTGGTAGGCTTCTGCAGATTGAATGACGCGCCGTAAGTATCTCCGGTGAGATTCAGTCTCTGAACGAGAGCCTGGGCGAGTATGCCAAACCTGTTGTGGAAGAATCTTTTTTCGATCGTCCCGGAGAACTTATAGTCACCGAGACTGTTCTGCAGATGGTCGTACCCGCCCTGTGCCAGGAGTTCGATTTTCGGCGCGCCATTCGGCGTCGGCTGCGCCTCTCTGATCTGGAAGTTGACAGTGCCTCCGAGGACAGCAGCATTCATGTCGGGCGTCACAGTCTTGTAGAGCTCGATTCCGCTGAGCATGTCTGATGATATCATACTCATATCGACCGCACGGTTTCCCGTTTGATTAGCCGGCATCGACACGCCATCGATCTCGATTCGATTGTACTTCGGCTGGAGTCCCCGGATTGCAACCATGGATCCCTCACCATATCCTCTCACGAGGAATACGCCTGGAAGCCTGCCGATCGATTCTGCCGCGTTCGCGTCCGGCAACTGCTGTATTCGGGCTGCGGAAACGACGTTCACTATGTTATGCGAAGCGAGCTGCTGGTTGATAGCCTCATTCTGGCCGGTAGCCTGGGCGGTGACCACGACCGCCCTTCCTTTAACCCCGACCGGTACAAGCGTTATGTCTTCGACGGTCTTCAGGCCCGGTCGAACCTGGACCTTGACCTGCCGCGTCTTATATCCGATATAAGTGACGCGGACAGTATATTCACCGGCCGGGATGTTTGTTATGTAGAAATCGCCGTTAAGACCCGTTGAAGCACCGAGGCTGGTTCCCTTTATCAACACGTTTGCACCCGGGAGCGGATCACCCGTTTGGGCATCAGTAACTTTCCCGGAAATCGCACCCGCTGACTGCCCCAGCACTAATTGCGGCATAATTGCAACTAGCAGGATAACAATCAAAGCAGTGAACCTGTTCATTAACATTTCCCTTCCTTTCTCATCGGTGAAAAAAATGCGAGAGTTATCGCACTTTTCTCACCGGAGTTGATGTTTGAATGGAGAATCCATGAGCTGGTAAAATGGGTCAGACATGATGACCCAGTAGTTAACTTACCGTAGCCAAGCTGAAAAGAAGCCCATGTCTTCGCCTCTCATGGCTTCTATATATTCTGTCGCACGTTCGACGGAGTAACCGTCATGAATTATCGTCGACAGGGCCATGGCGATCGCCCGTGGGTCGTCCCCCTGGACAAACGTGACGTTCCTGCCAACCATCGCACCACGAACGTTCGGCGCTGCGTTCATCGCGCTCGCAAAGGCATTGATGGTGTCCACCGGAGATTCCTTTGCCGGCCCACCAAGCAGGAGTATCGGAAGCGTTGTTGCCCGCGCTATTCTCTCGAAATTTTCATTATATGAAATCTTCAGCCAGATATTCAGCGAGGTTTCGCCTAACGCCGAAGCAGCTCCGACATCCCTCACGAGTGTCTCCATGTCCGTCTTAAAAACATAATTCTTTTCCCTGCTTTCCACAGTAACAGGCTCAATGAAGGCGTATAAACCTAAACGGCTTAGCTGCGTTATCGCATCTGCACATTCGCGTATCGTAACCAGCGAGCCGTGATCTGACGGATCGAGCCGGTACATCATCTTGCCTCCGTCAAGGTTCATCCTCTTCAGGCTCTCCGGCGTGTAGGAAGTGAACACATCTTCCATCTCGTACAGCGAGCCCGCGTGGCCGCCTCTGTTCATGCAACCCACCAGGACTTTCTCGTCCAGGAAACTCCTGCCGGTTTTCTTCTTATAAAGGTAATCGACTATGATGATGTCTTCGATCATATCAGTCGTTGCCATCACGCCGTCAAACTCGTCGTCGGTGATCACGCGCAGCACGCGGCCGAGATATTCGTAACGGTCCCCCATCCCTATCGGGTCGTTCCTCAGCGCCGTGACCCTTCTGCCCGGATGGTCCGCGGCTAGTATGATAAGTTTGCCGTCACGCGTGAGCTTCTTCCGCCTTTTCCTCTTCTCTGCGTGCTCGAGAATAGCTTCTCGGTGATCCACTCTCGCATCCGTTATCTGATAGAATAAGTTGCGCGGGAAAAATTCTTCAACTTTGAAATCAAATTGGTTGGGCTTATAACCCATGCTGTTTCTCCATAGTGCCTTTTGTTTTTACAATTGTTCTTCAGATAAATGCGATAAATCGTGAGCACATCGTCATACCGGAAGCTCTCCACGAAACGGGGATGAACCGGTCGCGTCCGCCGTCAAAGGAATATCGTTCAACTCAGGCGGGGTCGATTGAGAACCGGTATATCGTGGTTTGTTTGTAAGCGTCGCCGGGCATGAGAGCGGTGGACGGGAATTTCTCCACGTTCGGTGAATTTGGGAAATGCTGGCACTCGAGACAAAGACCGGATCTCTCCCTGTAATAAGCGCCGCCCTTTCCTTTGAGCGAACCGTCGAGGTAATTTCCCGAGTAGAACTGGAGGCCGGGTTGATCAGTGAAGATCTCCAGTACTCTGCCGCTCGCCGGTTCGTATAGCGTCGCGGCTTCACGGACATCGCCCGTGTAGTTGTTCAGAACCCAGTTCTTGTCGTAGCCTTTGCACTGCGTCAATTGCTCGTATTCTTCCCCGATCCTGTCACCGATCACGTTGAATTTCCTGAAATCCATCGGAGTGCCGGAGACATCTGCTATCTCGCCGGTCGGCAGAGATGCGCCGTCGGTCGGAGTGAAGCTGTCTGCATTTATATAAAGTACATGGTTCAGTATCGAGTTCGCTCCCGATCCGGTCAGGTTGAAATATCCATGGTTGGTCAGGTTGATGACCGTAGGTCTGTCGGATGTCGCGACGTACTCGATCATCAATTCATTCTTACTGGTCAAGGTGTACATCACCTTCACTTCCATAGTTCCGGGGAATCCTTCGTCTCCATCGGGACTCGTGAGTATGAACTCGACGGCAGGGTCTCCCTTTTCTTCAACAACTCTGGCCTTCCAGAATTTCTTATCGAAGCCGACTGTACCGCCGTGAAGAAGATTTCCCTTGCTGTTCGTGGTAACCTGGTACTCTTTCCCATCGAGTATAAACTTTCCGCCTGCGATCCTGTTTGCAAATCGTCCGACAGTGGCACCCAGGTAGAATCGCGCGCCGACATAGTTTGCGGGATTTTCATGCCCGAGGACCACATCCGCTATATTTCCGTCACGATCGGGAACTTCGATCCTGGCTATCGCTGCGCCGTAGTTGAGGAACGTAGCGCTGATACCCTTGCCGTTCGCGAGCTTGCAAGAATCGACGCCTTTTTCAGAATGTTGAATTTCCAATTTCATCGTGTCGTGAGGCTTTCCAGTATCTTCAATCGCTTTCATTACCCTATGACTCGCTCTTGAGTCAGCGGGCCGGTTTCATGTTGAGCCTGTGTTTGGCGAGCACCGGGAACGACTTGATAGCGTCACCGACGATCGGCCGGCAGTAATTTAAAAACGCTTCGGTGACGAAGTTGCCCTTCGTATTGATAAAATCGGGGGGAAGAGGCTTTTCGGCTATGGCAACATTATTTAGAGGAACCTGTCCCACAACGCAGCGGTACTTGCTTCCTTTCTCTCTCTCGAGAGTCATCATGACGCCGCTTTGTCCCTTAACTGCCGAACGTACTGCAGTTTTTCCGACAAGGTAAGCTTCCTTCCGGTCAACCGTCGACGCGTACTCGGCTGCGGTCCTCGCGGCCAGACCCGGTTTTTCGCTCCTCGCCCTCAGTTTGAGCTGTTCAGATATCTTTGCGGCAAGAAAGGAAGCAGCGCCGCCGGGGAGATCTCTGCCAAACCCGTCCCTTGCAGCAGCGGAGTTCACGCCGCCGAGGTAGAGACCGGATTCGTCCTTCAATCCTTCGCTGACGACGATGACCGCGCGTCCCAATTTATCATAGACATCGGAGATGTCCGACAGAAACTCTTCCAGGCTGAAAGGCCTTTCGGGAACGTAGATGAGATTCGGTGCGTCTCCTTCTTCCTCCGCGGCAAGAGAAGCCGAGGCGGCAAGCCAGCCGGTGTTTCTTCCGAGAGTCTCGATCACCGAGATCGGCGGCGGCAGCGATGCCACATCCAGGCCGATTTCTCTTGTGACCGATGCAAAATATTTTGCCGCGCTCCCAAAACCCGGGCAGTGGTCGGTGTATGCGAGATCGTTGTCTATAGTTTTCGGAATCCCAATCGCCTTCAGTTCGTACCCGACGGAGCGTGCAAGCTGGTCCACCTTGTGGACGGTATGCATCGAGCCGTTGCCGCCGATATACATGAAATAGCGCACGTCGAATTTCTTCAGCACATCAAGGATGCGTCCGTAGTCTTCCTCAACCATCTTCCTGCGGCAAGAGCCGAGGGCGGCCCCCGGCTTGAGCGAAATCTTTCTGAGGTTCACGGGGCTTTCTTTTCCGAGATCGACCAGATCTTCTTCGAGAAGGCCGTCGATGCTCCGGAGAGCGCCGATTATTTTGCCGATTTTCGTTTTCATGCGTCTGGCCTCTTCGACCACTCCTAACAGGCTGCAGTTGACGACCGCCGTCGGTCCGCCGCCCTGGGCTACAAGCAGATTTCCGGATGCCACTTTAGGGTGCCTTTCAGTAGTGTGTGAAGAAAATACTAAACTCTAAATCCTAAACAATGCTCAAAATTCTAAACGAGCTTGATCTGCTCGTCTGTTGGTCTGAACGCCAGTTTTGCATTTAGTATTTGTTTAGAGTTTAGTTGTCATGTTTCATAACATCGTTTACACTTTTTAGGACTCTTAGCTGTGTCACAACATCGTTTACACTTTAGGGAACTTTCTTGGGGGTATTGAATCAGCTACCTGCTCGCGGAG
>JAKAGT010000041.1 GCA_021825585.1 Bacteroidota bacterium
ATTGCAGACTTCTCTTCTATCTTTGTTTCCGGCATGTGATACACTCTTCCTCTTAGTGTGCGGTAAAAGTAGCGGAAAGAGATGTTACAGACAACAGCATGTCGTGAACGATGGATCAGAGGAGAAACAAAGGGGAAGAAAATGTACGCAACTTCCCGAGGTGCTGACCGCTATGCCCCCTGCCCTTCGCTCCTTTAAGTTTGCCAATGCCCGAACGGAACACGGAGACCCTGAAAATCCGTCGGCTGATAACTTCCGGCTTCAAAAGTTTGCTCTTCTCTCCGTTTCTGGGCATCTTTGGCAAGATTTTGTTTGCAGGGTTAGGGTGGTGAAAATAACGAGCCTGGTTTCGGCGCACAAGTGGCGCTGAGCAAGGTATCTACAACGGACCTATAGGGAGTTTTCACGACACCTCCAAAGTTGTCTGAGGCTGAAACTCGTTATAACCTGATCGATCCAGAGATCAAAAAGGCTTGCTGGAATCTCGACGACCGTTCACAGGTCAGATCAGAAATACCTGTGGATGGCTACGATGCTAGTCCAGTAAATGGATTTGCCGATTATTGTCTCTACCGTTCCGACGGCGATGTGCTTGCAGTCGTCGAAGCGAAGCGCACAAGCAGGGACGCGCGAGTCGGAAAGCAACAGCTCCTCCAATACTTAGAAGCAATCGAAAAGAAACAGAGCTTCAGACCTTTCGGCTTCATGGCAAACGGAGAAGAAATTTTCTTCTGGGACAGCGAGGTTTCTGCTGAGAGACAGACGGCGGGATTCTTTTCGCGGGAAAACCTCGAACGCCTCCTCTGGATAAAACAGAACAAGAAGCCTCTCAACAGTGTCCAGATCAATAAAGACATTGCCGACCGCGCATATCAAACGGAAGCCATAAGGCGCGTCTCCGAGGCGATAGAATCGAAGAAGAAACGCAAAGCCCTCCTCGTAATGGCCACCGGCACCGGCAAGACCCGGACGATCATGGCACTCATCGACGTTTTCCTGAGAACGCATAACGCGCAGCGGGTTCTCTTTCTTGCCGACCGCGATCCTTTGGTGGAACAGGCGCTTACGGACGGATTCAAAACATTCCTGCCGAACGAGTCCCGCGCCCGCATCCGGACGTACGATCTCGAAGAAGCAAAGCTGGCGCGCATCTGCGTTTCGACACTTCAAACATTGGAGCTCTGCTACGACAAATTTACTCCCGCCGACTTCGACCTGATTATCAGTGACGAATGTCACCGTTCCATCTACAACAAGTTTACCGATGTCCTCGCTTACTTCGACGGCGTGCAAATCGGCCTGACGGCGACGCCGGCGGAGTTCATCGACCGCGATACGTTCAAGTTCTTCGATTGCCACGATAAGATTCCGACATTCCTTTATACATTCGATAAAGCCGTGGAAGAAACACACCTCGTCGATAAGAACGTCTATGCCGCACAGACGAAGTTCCAGCGGCGGGGAATCAAGGGCGCGAACATGACGGAGGAGGACAAAGAGTCGCTCCGCCGCCGGGGGATCGATCCCGACAGTATCGACTTCGAAGGAACCGATCTTGAAAAGAAGGTGACGAACAAGGATACGCTTCGCAGGCAGTGGGAAGAGTTCATGGACGTCTGCTACAAGGATGCGACGGGGCAGCTTCCGGGAAAGTCGATCATATTTGCGGTAACGCATAAGCACGCCTTGCGGCTCGCAGAGACTTTCGATGAGATGTACCCCGAGTACGGTGGCAAGCTCGTCCAGGTGATCGACTCGAAGATGGAGCGGGCAAGAGATCTCCTCGATAAGTTCAAGAAGCAGGACATGCCGCGGATCGCCATCTCTGTCGATATGCTCGATACCGGCGTGGACATTCCGGAGGTCGTGAACCTCGCCTTCATGAAGCCTGTAAACTCGCAGATAAAATTCTGGCAGATGATCGGGAGAGGAACGAGGAACCAGGAGGCTTGCAGGCATTTCAATTGGCTTCCCGAAGGGAAGAAGGAAGAGTTCCTGATAGTCGATTACTGGGAGAACTTCGAACACTTCAATATGATGCCCGTCCAGGACGACGAAAAGACGGGACAGATTCCTGTGCTCGTGACGATCTTCAATACGCGACTGCAGAAGCTTCGTATCTTCCTCGGCGATCAATCGTCTGAGGATGCGAAACGGATCATCCGGGATCTCAGGGCCGATATTGCGCAGATACCGCTCAAGTCATTCTCCGTTAAGAAGGTTTTCAAGGAAGTTCAGGACGCCTGGGAGGACGAGTTCTGGAAATACATTACAGCCGAGAAAATGGAGTTTCTCCGCCTGAAGGTTGCGCCGCTCCTGCGGTTCGTCCCCAACGTCCGTCCTGCGGAAGCTTTCTTTGTCAGCAAGATGGAGCGCTGCGGGCTTGCCCATCTCCAGCATAAAGACCTGAATTCACAGATCGAATCGATCCGCGAAGATGCTGTCCTCCTGCCGACGACACTGGCCGAGGTGAAGTCGCGGCAAAAGTATATCGACGCCATCCTCTCGAACGAATTCTGGATAACGAAGACGCTTGCCTCGCTCGACGAAGCGAAGGAAGCGCTTGCGCCGGTGATGCGGTGCAAGCGGGAACGGCCGTCGCCTGTATTCGAGCTTGAACTCGACGACGTGATCGCCATGCGGAAGTGGGTGTTCCTCCGAAAAGACTCGACGCGGATGTACGTCGAAGAGTACCGCAAGCTGATAGAGGAGAAGATAGATAAGATCGCCGCGAGCCATCCGACGATTGCGAAGCTCAAGGCAGGCAGGGACGTCAATGCAGAGGACCTGACCCGTCTGGAGGAATCCCTGGAGTCGGAACTTGGTTCGGATGAGATAAGTCTTGACGATGAGAACATGCTGAAGGCGTTCGGCGTGCGCGTGGGAAGCTTAGTGGATTTTTTGAAGCATGTACTCAATATCGAAACCCTTCCCACTTACGAGACCGTGGTACGAAAGGCGTTCGATGCGTTTATACTTGAGCATAACTACAACGCCGACCAGTCTCGGTTCCTGCGAGCGGTGCAGACCGTGTTCCTGCAGAGGAAGAAGCTCGAGCTCGCAGACTTGTATGAGGAGCCGTTTACGAATTTTGGGCAGAACGCGGTGGAGAAGCTGTTTGGACCCCTGGAAATAGCCGAGCTAATCCGAAGGGCTGGAAAGTTGACTCGTTAATCCTTGCATCATATTGTGATTCAACCCAAAAGGAGATGAGAAAATGAATTTTGACACAGGTCAGGACTCCTATGTGGCTTTTCGTAATATTGCCGCTGAACGAACAGACAAGATTGTCGCGTGGGTGGGATCAGGTCTGAGCGCAGATGCAGGCTTGCCTACTTGGCAAGACCTAAGGCAGGCGTTGGCCCGTGCTCTTCTTAAGAAAGCATCCTCCCTAGACGATGAAGGCGAGAAAGAACTGAAGAAAGCTTGTGCGGAAATTGAAGTAATAAGTGATAATTGGCTGGCTTTCGAGAGACTAAAACTTGCGTTGGGGGAAACAACCTTCCGAGACACAATAAGAGAGTTGTTGAAAGCCGCACACACGGTTTCAATCCCTTCCACGTACACGAACCTGTGGAAAATCCGCATCAGCGGCTTAATCAACCTGAACATCGATCGTATCGCGACGAGGGCACGACAAAGCGAGACAGAATCCGCTGTCATTGAATTCAGCGGCAAGCATGTAGGGGATCACCTTCATGCTTTAAACTCCTCTCCGCAACCCTT
Source organism: Bacteroidota bacterium (assembly GCA_021825585.1). GTDB lineage: Bacteria > Bacteroidota > Ignavibacteria > Kryptoniales > JAKASW01 > JAKASW01. The sequence goes on from JAKAGT010000041.1 coordinate 3,727, forward strand.
TATACTGAATCTGCATGGTAAGTATGATGAGTATACATCTTGGGTCTTTACTCGATCTGAACTTAACGAGTTAAGAAGATCGAGGGGCTATACGGAATTTATTAGAACTTGTCTTTTGTCCTCAACAGTTCTGTTCATTGGTATAACTGCCGACGATGAGGCCGTTGGCGGTCATCTGCAAGAATTAGCGAAGATAGGCACAGACAGAAATCCCCATTTCTGGTTGACCTCTAGACGAGATAAGGTGACAGATGATTGGGCCGAAAGCTTAGGGATAAGGATAATTAGATACGAAGCGAAAGGGGGAAACCATGGAGCAGTGAATGAGTTCTTCGCTGATCTCATGTCGTACGTGCCGAAGGATGAGCCAGCACCTCCGGTAAAACCGCCTACCATTCCAAATGGAGGCGATACCGAAGATGACCCGAATAAACTACTTACAATGGACAGCGAGAGCATTCGGAAAATCTTGAACAAGAAGGCAAACGATATACTTAGCCAGCCCTTGGAAGATGCTTACGCCAAGTATGAGGAGTTTTTCAAGAAGTACGATGAAGTTATTTATCGGGCGTGGTATACTCACGATAATTCGAAGCTCTTAGGGTTTGACCTAGAAAAGCTGCATGATCGAGGGGCTTTCGGGAGAGTTTATAAGGCAAGGGATCACAGCGGAAATCTCATCGCGATAAAGGTACTTTTGGAAGAGGAGAGAAAGAAGAGTGAATTCCTCCAGTCATTCCGAAGGGGGGTGAGATCTATGCGAATCCTCACCGATTGCTCTGTTGACGGGATAGTAGGTTACAGAGAAGCCTATGAAATACCGTGTTTCGTGGTAATGGATTGGATAGAAGGGCCCAACTTGGATATTGCTGTTAAAGCCAAATGGGTAAGAGATTGGTACAATATTTTGAAGATTGCGCGTGACCTTTCGCGCATAATTGAAAATGCACACCATACGCCCGAAAGAGTCCTACATAGAGACTTGCGCCCTCCCAACATAATGCTCCAGGGTTTTCACGAGGACCGCAATCGTTGGAAGGTTGTTGTGCTCGATTTTGACCTTTCCTGGCATCTCGGGGCAAGCGAAAAGTCGGTCGTCTCTGGAACTTCGACAGGTTACTTGGCTCCAGAGCAGATTCAGCCTGTCACCGGCGTTTCGACACGGCATTCCGCTGTGGATTCATTCGGGCTTGGAATGACAATGTTTTTCCTTATCTCTCAACGCGATCCTTATCCCGCTGAGAATATGCACGCCCGTTGGGAGACAGAAGTCTTGTCGTATGCTCTCAATCTTGGAGCGCCCCCCTCATGGGAGTCAATACCAACTAGATTTGCTCGCCTCATAATTAATTCCACAAAGCAGGCCCAGCATCAACGATGGGACGTAAATCAGATTCGCGGGGAACTGGAGAGGCTGCTCGAAGCCCTTATGAACCCGGATCAGGTTGAGTCCGCAGAACTTATTGCGGAAGAGATTATTTCTCGAACGAAGACGCCCTATGAATATCAATGGAACTGCGATAAGCTTGAAGCAGTGATTGACTTCAAAAGTGGTGCAAGGATATCTCTCATAGGCCATGAGTCCAAGAAGCAAATCCGTTTGTGCATAAATTGGGTTTATGCGGGGGGCTCGACCCAGAAACAATTATCAAAAAAAATTGCTGGATCGTTTGACGATATCAAACGCCAGTTGAATGCGGCGAGATGGTCCATAGAAGACAAGTCCAAGAGCGGCCGAGTAATTAACTTCGTCGCTCATCTAGACGTCCGGGATGCAAGAAGACGTATTAACGAAATCGCGAGGAATCTGGACTCAGTGGTGAGCACTTTTTACAAACTTACTTCCCCTTAGAGCTTCGACTGATCTTTATGCAACGAATTGAGTGCAAAAATCAAATCCAATTCTTAGATTCATGTATCTTGTCTAATAACTAATGCTAACTGCCCCGCAACTTCGTTCTAAAGTCGACGCCCTCTGGGACCGCTTCTGGTCGGGAGGTTTGCACCCCCTTCTTTTCCCTCTTTGCAGGGGGGAACACGAAGGGGTAGTATCGTGACCAGAATATTCAATATGACACCGATGAAAGGGCGGCGAAGAGAACTCCGCTCCAACATGACAACTGCCGAGTCGATACTGTGGGAAAGGATTAGAAGGAAACAGGTTGACGGATTTCGGTTTCGACGGCAGTACAGCATCGGATATTTCGTGGTCGATTTCTATTGCCCTGACTCTTCGACTCGTCACGCTAAGAGCGTGACTCGCTCAGAGTGACTAATCACGGTGGTGTTGGACGGGCCGATACATGATGGCCGCGATGCAAAAGAATACGACACCAAGAGAGGAACAAATAGGAAAATTTACAACTTTGAAATTGACTTTGCTATCCCTTTGCGAAAATGGAGTCACGTTCCCCTTCTACAGAAACTCGAAGGTACCTGAAGAGGCGACTTTTGGAATCTCCTCAGTGATATACGGACCACCGTATATTAAAGTCGCCTCCCGTACGGGGGAACGGGACGGTGCGCCAGCGGCGCACCATTTTCGCCGGGCGCCCTTTCCTTTTCGTCCATTTTCCTTTGGGCGAGCAAAGGAAAATGGACAATTAACAAGTAATAACTATTCTTTGAGTTTTAGATATCATCCATTGCGATAAGAGCGTACTTTCCTTTGTCTTGATATCCCGATTTTCATCGGGACAGGCGCCAGAAAGCACCAAAGTGAGCGCCTTTGGCGCCATCACGCATTCTCGTATACGATAAATGAGCGTGAGAAAAATCAAGCCTACCTGCCGCCAGGCAGGGCTGGAGAAAAAATGGCTAGAAATTTCTTCGCGGTGCTAAAACAAATAAAATTCGTAGCAGCTCCGGAGTGTACAGGAGACAAATATTTGTTTTTTAACGCCCCGCTCCGAAATTTCTCCCGCTCTGACATCATAGCCGTATTAATGATGCGGGATCCCGCAAGGCGGGACTTCACGCCATTTCTTCTCAGGCCAATCACAATGGTATATTCATTGAAGGAGCGAACCCGTGCAAGAGCCAACACTTAAATCCCCGCTTGATAAGGGGAAAAAGAAAGGTGTTGAACCTACGCACCACCATAATCATTTTCATTCATGTTAACTGATCCCCAGCTCAAATCTAAAGTCGATGTCCTCTGGGACCGCTTCTGGTCAGGAGGAATTGCCAATCCGATTACTGCCATCGAGCAGATGTCTTATCTGATTTTCCTCAAGCGGCTTGAAGACATGGACGACGCGCGCGCCGCTGCCGCAAAGCGGAAAGGCGAATCGTATCGCTCCGTGTTTCACGGGAACAAGGAGTGCCGATGGTCCTATTGGAGCCAGATGCCGGGCGCCGAAATGCTCAAGCATGTCCGGGACACCGTCTTCGAGTTCATGCGGAATCTCGGATCGAATACGAGCTCGTTTACGCAATACATGCAGGACGCAGTCTTTATCATACCCAAGCCCTCCATGCTCCAGGATGCGGTGAAGCTCATAGACGAGATGCACATCTCGGAACAGAACATCGACGTCCAGGGCGACCTGTACGAGTACCTGCTTATGCAGCTTACCACGGCAGGGATGAACGGGCAATTTCGGACACCGCGCCATATTATCAAGATGATAGTCGAACTAGTAGATCCGAAGGTCAGTGACCGAATCGCGGATCCTGCGGCCGGGACCGGCGGTTTTTTAGTGGCCGCCTATCAGCACATCCTGAAAGAGAATACTAGTGAAGAGGTGCTTGAGTACGATGAGGAAGGTAATCCGCACCATCTCATCGGCGACAAGATTGCAGACAAAAATCTTCTGAAGCTCCTGAAGAGCAAAACCCTGACGGGCTACGACTTCGATGCGACAATGACCCGCATCGGCGCGATGAACCTGATGCTTCACGGTATCGACAATCCGAACTTCCGCTACATGGACACGCTGTCGAAGGCGTTCACCGAAAAAGCGAAGTATGATGTTATCCTTGCAAACCCGCCGTTCAAAGGTTCGACAGACAAAAGCGACATCAACGAGCGATTCTCACTCAAGACAACGAAGACGGAGCTGCTGTTCCTTGAGCTGATGTACGATCTGTTGGATAGCGGCGGAAGGTGCGGCGTCATTGTTCCGGACGGCGTTCTCTTCGGAACGAGCAACGCGCACATAAATACGCGTAAGATTCTATTGGACAAGTGCAAGTTAGAAGGCGTTATCTCCATGCCGTCAGGAGTCTTCAAGCCTTACGCCGGCGTCTCGACCGCCGTGCTCGTATTCCAGAAAGGCGGAACCACTGACAATATGTGGTTCTACGACATGGAATATGATGGATACACGCTTGACGACAAGAGAGTGAGAACTAAAGATAGAGACGATATACCTGACATCGTCAAGACGTGGAAAGAACGTACCCCCCTTGTCAAGGGGGGATGAAAGGGGGGTACGTCTTGCTGCTGAGTCCAAAGAAGATTACAAGGATACCTCCAAGAAGCCGTCCCCTTCCGAGTCCGTTGATAGAACAGGGAAGTGTTTCTATATTTCTGCCGAGGAAATCAGGGCCAACAAATACGATCTCTCCATCTCCCGCTACAAGCAGATCGAGCACAAGGAGATCGAATATGAGAAGCCGGAGGCGATCATGGCGAAGGTGAAAAACTTAGAGAAGGAAATCGAAAAAGACATCACGGATATCGGCACGATGATAGACAGGAAGTTCCCGGATTTCTGGGAGCATCCGACCATCGAGGAGCTTGCAAAACAGCAGGGCGTCAAGCCCGTAGAGAAATTTGGAGACCTGCTCGGAAACTTCTGGCCGGAGGATGAGAATATCGATGAGTTTATCGAGTGGTACCGCAAAAGAAGGAAAGAGGGAACATCGCGGGAGCATGAGGAGTGACCTCACTCTTAGTGGATACGGATGTTTTCTCTTTTATCTTCAAGAAGGATACGCGGGCCGGGCTTCATATCAAGCATATTGAAAATCGGACACTGCACCTGTCGTTCATGACGGTCGCAGAATTGGACCTCTGGGCGCTGAAGGCAAATTGGGGACAAAAGAGAAAAGATTTACTCGAAGCATACCTGCACCATTTTGTGATCGTTCCCTTTACCCGATCCCTCAGCCGGCAATGGGCCGAAGTGAAGTTTGCCATGAGCAAAGCAGGGAAGCCGCTTGACGATTCTTACGCCTGGATCGCCGCCACCGCACTTCTTTATGACATCCCTATCGTAACACACAACCGCAAGGACTTCGAAGGCGTCGAGGGACTTGCGGTGATTTCGGAAGGATGAGGCCTTCACGATTCGCCAAGCACGTTATGACATACAGAAGATAATCCATGGCAGTTAAAAAGAAAGTCGGCCAGGTCAAGTACATTGCATCAGGTGTCGATGATTCTCAACGCGGTTCAGCAGGAAGGGTGTTGCGCAACAAGCTGGTTATCGTCAAAATGCGAGAGATGGAGGATGCGGAGCTCGAGGGCTACATAGACGCTGAGGTCGCTTTGAGGAAAGAGATATCTGCTGAACACAGATTTGTCAATGCAGATATCGACCGAATCCATGAGCTGTTCTTAGGCAAGATTTATGATTGGGCTGGCCGGTATAGAGATGTGAACCTGACAAAAGGAGGGTTCACATTTGCAACGGCTAGGTATATACCTCAGCTCATGACAAACTTTGAAAGAGAGGTGCTCAGCAAGCATACTCCCTGCGTCGGAAAAAATGTCGAGGAGGTTGCCCGCAGCGTAGCTGTGGTTCATGTCGAATTCCTCCTGATTCATCCTTACAGGGAAGGGAACGGGCGGACAGCGAGACTGTTGGCTTCTCTTATGGCTTACCAGGCAGGGTTACCCGGGTTGGATTTCAGCTTCATAGGAAGCCGGGGAAAGGAATTTGAAAATTACGTTGCCGCTATTCAGGCAGGTGTCGACAACAACTACCGTCCGATGACCGCGATAATGAAGCGGGCTATCGACCGCGCTTTGAAGAATGCCCATAAAACTTGACAAGAATAGCTTGGGCACGCTTCTTCGCATTCTTGACACCCTCAATTCGTGCGGAGGCTGCAGCGTGATCGATAAGGATTTGTTCGCGAGTCTTAGGGTTGCGAAGAAATTTATTTGTGAAAAGAAGAGATTTGTTCTTATCCATCGTGACTACAATCTATCTCAAGCGGCGTTTAATTTCAAGTTGAAGAAATGAAGAACGTGTTTGAAATACATCTTCTCGGCGAGGTTTGCGAAGTAAATCCTCGTGGAACTAATGAGTTACGGCCAGATACGCCAGTAACATTCGTACCTATGTCTGCAGTCGACGAAATTACTGGGTCAGTAGTTAATGCCGAAGTTAGAACCTACGGCGAAGTGTCAAAGGGGTACACGCCTTTCAGGGAGAATGATATTTTGTTTGCGAAAATCACTCCCTGCATGGAAAATGGTAAGTGTGCAATTGCGAAGGGATTGAAGAATGGTCAATGATTCGGCTCGACAGAGTTTCATGTCCTGAGAACCAAAGACAGGGTCATCTCGGAATGGGTTTATTATTTCTTGCGGCAAGAAAAAGTCCGTCAGTTTGCGGCAAATAATATGACTGGTACTGCTGGTCAACAGCGCGTACCCAAAGGTGTCTTCGATAGATTGAATATTCCTCTTCCTTCTCTTCCCATCCAAAAGCAAATCGCATCCATCTTAGAGAAAGCCGATGCCGCGCGAGAGAAGCGCAGGCAGGCAAACGAACTCACGGAGCAATTCCTGCAGTCGGCTTTCCTGGAAATGTTCGGCGATCCGGTGACAAATCCGAAGGGATGGGGCCTGGTTGCGGTCTCTGAAATTTCTTCACATATTTCCAGTGGGAGCACACCTCTTGGTGGCGAATCGACATATCTTTTCGCTGGAATTGATTTCATCAGAAGTCAAAACGTGTTGATGAATCGGCTTGATCTAATTAACGTCACGCACATTTCAACCCAAGTACACAATAGCATGAAGAGGACCTGGCTAAAGAGCGGAGACGTGCTTCTAAATATTACCGGTGCATCAATAGGAAGGGTTGCTTCTTATGAAGGTCCCGATGACGGTGCCAATGTTAACCAGCATGTATGTATAATTAGACCAATGCAATCCGTGGTTCTCCCCGAGTATCTTTCTTTCCTAATTTCAATGCCTTCATACCAATCAAAGATATTATCGCGCAATTCAGGGGCAACAAGACAAGCGTTCAATTTTAGTCAAGTCCGCTCGTTCAGGATCGCTCTGCCACCCTTGGCCGAGCAGAAGAAGTTTTCGGCTTTGGTGGAAAAGGTCGAGTCGTTGCGCGCCAAGCAGAGAGAGTCCGAAAAAGAATTGGACAACCTTTTCAACACCCTTATGCAGAAGGCATTCAATGGAGAGTTGGTAAAGGAAACCATAGCGGTGCCACGACGTTTCAAGCTAAGTCCGACGGATATCCATGTCGGGCTGCTTGGAAAAATAATTATGGCACACGAAGCACGGCCCGAGCATAAGTCGACGCTCGGACACGTGAAGGGCGAGAAGATATGCCACGTGATCGAAAACTTCCTCGACATCGATCTTGGAAGAGTCCCCAAGCGGATGGCTGCCGGACCTGCGGACTTTCCGCATCTTCTCAAAGTCGAATCCCGCGCGGACAAGACCGGAAGATTTCAGACCAGGAGAAGGGAAGGCGCTGAAGGAAGGCTGTACATCGGGAAGAAGAACCTTGGGCTCTTCCTTCAGGATTTATCCGCCGACCTTGGGGACTTGGAGGAAGAGGTGGACAGAATCATCAGCCTCTTTGTCCCGATGAAAACCGACCGCGCAGAAGTTGTGGCGACGGTCTATGCCGCCTGGAATGATCTCTTGCTCGATGGGAAGAATCCAACCGACGATGAGATCGTGACGGAGGCGCGTGAAAATTGGACTCCGGAGAAACTTCGTATTCCCGCCGAGAGCTTCCAGAAATCGATCGAATGGCTGAGGAGAAACGGGCTTGTGCCGAGGGGCAAGGGGAAGCATACCGGTCGGTAGACCCAACCTCACTCCCCGCCCTGTTCCATCCCTTCATTTGCCCTCCTCCTCCCCCCGCCCGTCCAAAGATTTTACTTGACATCTCCGTTCCATCTTATTAAACTTACGGAGTCGTCACGATAGCAAATCCCGGCAAGCGGCAAGAGCCGGCACGATGAAGATTCGAGGATAGTCGATGTGTTTCCCCTGTTGACCGGCGCACTTAAAGGATAGCGACACACCAGCTTTTGTTCCAACCATCCAAAGCACAACCCAATAATCTGAGTCATTCCTATGCGACTATGAGCCGTATTTCATATACTGCACAATTCGCCACGTTAAGCCGGAAGTTCCCCGGGCGTTTACCGCACCATGGTTTCCGTGCCTTCAAACCCTGCCCTTCCCGATTCCCGCACCTGTGTGCCGGAAACCCTGCTGAATGTTACAAAATGTCATCGTATGCCCCCGGATCGGGAACTCATCGCGACAAATACTCCGCTCACAGCCTCGGAAAGCCTTCTTGCAATCCCGGAATGGAGATTCATCTCCTCAAATACTCCACACATTGCCCTGGAAAGACATCTCAATTTCTATTAAAGGCGTTTCGGCTCCTTGAATTGAAGATCCGGCGGCTCGGAAAGGGGACTTACTTTCTCGGAATGCCCGCTCATCTCCTCAAAATGAGGATTCTCGTCCGCAAGAGGTTCAGAACGAAGGACGTGGAGTTCTACAACCAATACAGGGCAATAAGGGCCGTGAAGGATGTCGGCATAAGGCATAAGAAAACCGACGAACAGCCTGCCGAACCTGCGGCTGCAAAGTGACAGCTCCCCGCTGAACAGAGGATCCGGCAGCCCACATGCCTCCTTTCCACGGACTGCCGGCCTCTGGCCGCTGACGGCCGACCGCTCAAGCAACCTTGATTTTCTTCGCCCTCTGCCTTAACATCGTGTGTGTCGGGTAACTGTTTTGAGAATCAAACCTTTCTGAGTGAAGCTTAAGACTCCTTGCTACAACTGATCTTTGAGTGATCAGGTACTGAAACAATTTCGAACCGCAAAGCAAGGAGATCCATATGCGCGCCAGCCTGGGAAAGTCGGCCCGCTTCTTTTTCCTCGTCGTCACCATAGTTTCGTTGCAGGCTCGCGCGCAGGAGAATCCCGAACCGCTCCGGGGCCATGTGAGCGATGCGAAAACAAATCTGCCGCTCGCAGGTGTAAACGTCGTTATCCTCCGCACTTTTTCAGGCACGGCAACCGACAGTCTCGGTAATTTCTCTCTGAATATCGGCGCGGGTAATTATACGATCCGGTTCAGCCGCGTCGGGTATGAGCCCGCGTCAAGGGAGCTGAACGTCGCCCCCGGAATGAGAATCCCCCTCATCAATATTTCGCTGAAGCCGACCGCTTATCTTGCCCACGAAGTGACCATAAGCGCCGAACGGCAAACCGCCTCCCCGGGCATTCATAAGATCGAAGAGAAGAATCTTCAGTACATACCGACCGTCTATTCGGACGTCCTCCGGAGTGTGACAATCCTCCCGGGCGTCTCTTCGGACAACGAGCTGACGAGCGCGTACAACGTGCGGGGGCAGAACTTCGACGCGAATCTCATCTATCTCGACGGATTTCAGATTTACAGGCCGTACCTCGTCCGGCAGGGCATAGAGGAGAACCAGTCGGCCGTTAATCAGAATATGGTCGGGAGCCTGGAGTTCTACGATGGCGCGTTCCCGGTGCAATACGGCGATAAGATGTCGTCCGTCCTCGTCGTCAATTACAAGAGGGTCCAGGAGCCGGGGCTCGGCGGCGAAGTCGATGCCGACCTGCTCAACCTCGGCGCCACGCTGCACGACAGGATAGGTGCATTGAGCTGGGTTGCCGGTTTCCGCTACGCCTATCCCTCGTCGTTCACGAATGCGCTCCAGACAAAGGGGGCGTATGTGCCGAGGTACATGGATTTCCAGTTCCTCGCCACTGCCACCCTGCCCGGTAACATCAAAACGGAATTGTTGTTCATGACCGCGAGGAACACGTTCGACTTAACGCCGCGGGACTGGACCGGCGATTTTGCGGTCGACGCATGGTACGCCTTCCGCCGGATCGCGCTGAAATTTGCAGGCGCCGATAACTACGAGTACGATTCCAACCTCCTCGGACTCAGGCTCACTGCACCCATGGATGAGAACTCGATCCTCTCGGCCTCCTTCGCCTGCTACTCAGACAAAGAGTCGTACGACGAAAATCTCTCTTACGGCATCTACTATTCCCCAAGTTCATACGATCCACAGGACAGCGTGAGCTATCTCGGCACGGGTTACGAATTTGCCGGCAACTCGCTCAACATGAACCGGCTTGAATTCAAGACGAACTTCGATTCGCATCACGGAACGCACGACACGAAAGCCGGAATCACATTGAGAACTTCTCTGATGGACAATTTGCTGAACGAATCGAGCTACTATATACCGCCGCCGGGCCCGTCTTACTTTGCCTACCAGAGACAGAGGATTAAGTTCAACTCGATATCCGGTTATATCGAGGAGGATGTGATTCCTTCCCGGAATCTCACGTTCAACCTCGGCCTGCGGGCGCTGAAGTATCACTTCACAAACGAATTCCTCCTCTCGCCCCGTGCCTCCGCGTCGTTCAGGCCCGACACCGCCAATTTGCTGAGCATCGGATGGGGATACTACTACCAGCCGCCGTACTTCTATGAGACACGCGACAAAACTCCGCAACAGGCAGCGAATCTCCGGTCGCAGCTCGCAATCCAGTACCAGCTCAGATACGAGAGGGCATTTGAGAATGACACTCACGTGCTGGCTGAAGTCTACTACAAGAGCCTGAGCAGGCAGCTCCCATATTATTACACCAATCAGCTGGAGCTGACATACGGCGACACGAACAACTATAACGGATATGCCTACGGTTTCGATCTCCAGTACGAGGGCAAGCTTTCTCAGCGTCTGGATACCTGGATCGGATACGGTTACATGGTCGCCAGGGACAGGAGGGAAAGCGGACCGTACCAGAGGAGCCTCCTCGATCAGACTCACACCATCAGGATCTTCCTCCAGGATGCGATGCCGGAGCTCCACAATTCGCAGGCGCATGTCACACTCTTGTTCGGCACCGGTTATAATTATCATCCTATGATGAACGTGACCGGACCCGACGGCACCACTCAAACCGTCCCGGACTTCAACCTTGTTTACCCGTACCCGTTTTATTACAGGATAGACATGGGGCTGACCATGAAATTCAACCTGGGTGAGAAGAGAAGTCTGACTCTGAATGTCGACGTGCTCAATGTGTTCGATAAGAACAACATCGTATCATATTCATGGTACACGATTCCGGGGGAATTCAGTTACCCGTTGGAGGTCCCGAATCTTCTCTCGGCAAGATTCTTCAACATCGGAGTCAGGGCGGAATTTTAGAAGGAGCGGTTGGACTCGCAGAGCCTAACCGGCCGCCTTCAGCCCGGGTAATCCATGGCAGTTGGGGCCGCCCCATACATAACACGTCCATCTGAGCAACCCCTCCTCTGGATTGCGAACAGTCCCCGACGGGTTCCTCAAAGCGTCGGCAGCCGTCTCTTGGTAGAGCCCACGACACTTGTTAATTTTGGTGGCGCGAGAATTTGCAGCGCTGAAGGTTGTCGCATGCGGTTCTCTGTTCGGAAAACAAAACCCGGAGGTATCGGAAATGAAACGGATGTTCCTTGCTATGGCATTTATTTTATCACTTTCAACAATTTGCCTGGCCGGAAGCCCCGGGGGCAATTCGGCCCGGAATCCCGACCCGTCCCAATATATTTTGCTGAACCTGATGTACCGCGACAGTACCGTCCAGGACTTCCAGCAGATAGACTCGGTATTCGGAAGTTCCGCTCAACGGAAGATCGCGGTGGGGGCGGCGTACGCGATATCTTACCTTCAGTATTCTCCTGCCCACTGCGACAGCATGCTGAGGAAAGTCCTGTCGCTTTCCCGGCAGTACGACATCCCCGTTTTCATTCGCTGGGATGGAGAGAGCTACTGGGGCGCCAGGCCCGATCTCTGGAACTGGTGGGACCCGAACAAGCCCGGATACAATCCGAAGAACAAATACGACGTTGAGTGGGACTGGTGGTCGCCTGATTCCGCGGTCAAGATAGGCTGGAGAAACTGGGGAAGTCAGGCGCGTGTACTCCCGATGCCCAACCTGATGGCCCCGCGATACAAGCAGGCATGCGACTCTGCCATGCGAAGACTCGTCCCGATAGTCGTGGACTGGTGGCACGCCCTCCCCGATTCGCTCAAGTATCTCTTTGCCGGCATGAGCGTCGGCTGGGAGAGCGCCATTGGCGTGAACAACTGGTACTATAACGACGGGAACTCGCTTCTGAACAAGCCGGAATCCGATGACCCGACATACGGGTTGAACGTACACAAACTCCCTTCGCGGGGCGTGCAGGCGATCGGTTACGCGGCCGTGAGCACACTCGGCCTCGCTCATTCAGGACAGCTGACGGCGAATATGATCGCGGAAGTTGTGCGCGTGCATCTCGAAGAATTATCGAAAATCTGCTATGACCTCGGGGTTCCGCGCGATCATATCTTTACGCACTGCGGCGGATGGGGAAAAGGTGACCCGACGAATTACGCCGCGCTGAACAAGTATTCCTGTCCCGGCTGGAGCTTTTACGACTTTGCCTACGACCCCGCTTTGGACTACGATCCGATGAACGCGCTGAAGAAGAACACCGCCCCGTACTGGTCCGCGAACGAATGGCTGTACGACTGGGGCCACAGCACGAGCGAAATAAATTGGCTGCTTGCCATAGAGAACACGCTTTCGATGCCGAAGATCAGGTACCTCAGCATATACAACTGGGAGCCGGTCAGATTCAATCAGGCTGCCGTTGAGGCAATCCGTGTCGCGACAAAGTTCAGATGAGAGCGAATGGATGACGGGAGCCGCATGGATGGCCGTCAAGTCCAACCGTCGCGACACGTGCAACCTGTTGATCGGCCTCAGTGGAAATGGCATAAAGAAAATCTCGGAGCCCCGCCAAGGGCGGGATAAACTCCGCGTTAAGAAACGAATACTTGTTGCACGTGTTCTTTTAGAATAAGGCACATTTTGTTAGTTTTAGCCCGGCGGAGGAATTTTCAGCTCAACCAAGGGAACCCCGTCCCCCTTCTTGTCAGATCCGCCAGGGGACGTCGGACGTGAATGGTTCCGATGCTGCAAACGGCGATCTCATAAGTCGGAGTTGTGATACATGGAGTTAGCTACAGATGCGGTCGGCTGGAAGCGATTGATCGCGGGTCACCCGTGGTTTGGAGGCTCAGGCAATTATCCCCTTCCGGCCTACTCTGAATTTATGCCTCCTCCTCGTTTGGGCCGCAGTCCGTACGGCCCGATGGATATTGCGTTCTCAGATCATGACCCGTATGGCTGGCATGTGTCCGAAATCGAGATGGAGTACGAGATCAACCCGGGTCTCGAGAATATTGCCGATCAAATCATGGGGCAATTGCTCGAGTTGGGACGTGGGATGCCGGCGCATCATATCGCCGGGCACCGTCGAAGGAATCTCGTCGATAATCCGTACTGGCCTGCCGAGATAGCCGCGAAAAACCTCCCTCACGAACGATATGTGGTTCTTCTGCCTGTGGCCCTCTCGAGGACCCAAGACGATATGGGCCGGGTCCGCTGGACGTTCTTCGGCAGCAGCGAACAGGGACCCGAACGCGCCTTCTGGAAATCGTTCTACTCTGCACCCGGACATGAGCTGCCCGGTCGGCACGCCACCGGGTTTCTCGCGCACCTGTTACACCGGGCATACGGCGAAGATGTGAAGGACGCGGCGCAGCTGAAGCAGATCGGTTTTCGCATCCTCCCTTCGATCAAGAATCGCTCTTTTCCATATTGGAATGATGAGCCGCTCCCGACCTGGACGCGGCGATTCGTCGTCACCGAAGACTCTTCCTTCGACGGCGTGAAATACCTGTTGACCTTTTCGCCTTTCACAAGCTTGCCGGTGGTCGTGAGGCAGAAGTACCTTGAGGGCAAATTACACCTTCTGCCTTTTCCCGGCAGCCTCTTGTTCTGGGGAATTCCGGTTTACCTGCGCCTGCAGGAGCAGATGCCGCTTGCTTTGCAATTGCCCCTCCAGCGACTCGTCGCCAGGCATGACGGACCCGACGGCATTCGCGTGCCGCAATCGGGCTGGCTCCATGAGCCGCGCCGCGATCAAAAGGAAATGGAAATACAGGCCGAGTTACTGCTCAACACGTATCGCCGCACCAATCGCTGGAATCGTGTGCGTCGATTTGAAGACCGCGCAGCACAGAGCACCAAAGAGGACAAGATGGTGCGGACTCTTTTTAGTACGTCGCTCGACGCTATCGACTTGTATGACAAACCGATGGCGCGCAACTGCCAGATCTGGAGCGCCGACGGGGAATTGCTGCTCGACGGTCCGAAGGCATCCCGCGAAGATATCCGGGAAGCCGCAGCGGAGCTGATTGAAGGCGGGATTTTCCGCTATCGTTTTCAATTTCCCGCGATGCGCGTCGGCGTGCATGAGGTGTATTGGCACCGTCCGCTGGTTGCGTTCCTGTCGCATCGCAGCGGTAAAATGGAATTGTGTGACGACGCACCGTCCGGCTACCTGACCGCGTACCGAACCGATGATTGCGATCCCGCGCACCCGGTGGAATTATGGCCAAGGTTGCTGCGGCGCGAAACCTATCTGTCGGCGCTGAAACATTTCGGGATCTCCCACGACTATTACGCGCACCAGACCTCATTGAACATCGTTACCCTTCTCGATGCGTGGACAACGTCGGGCTGGCAGCCGCTTCCCCGGAGTTTCGCGCACCACCTCATCCGGACAGCGAAAGGAGAAACTCTGGACGATTGGCTGAACTCGCTGCCCGATCACACGACCCGGCACGCGGAAACACGGGGCGTTCTGCAAACCCTTCAATCTCTTCTGCAGCCGGATCAGCCATTGCCCGATGCAATCACATTCGAGTCGACGGCGACGCGGGCTTATGAAGAGGCGTACTGGAACGACATCCTGACGCTCTCGCACGGCCGCTACCCGAATAAAGATAATGCGGACGTCGTGCAGGATACGCCGACGCTGCAGCGCGTCGAACATCGTCAGCGCGACCTGGAGCCACTCGGCGATTATCTGATCGGGCGGCATCGGCAGGCGATTGCTGCGTCAGGAATGGATGGCAATGCGGTCGTGGGGGATTTGCAGTTTCGCTGGAAGACCGATTTCGATTTCCCGTTGTTCAGTGGATGGAAGATCAATCAGGAAGAGCACGGACAGGAGCGCAACCTTCTCGTCGTCATACCCGGCAGGAATCGCAGCGAAGCTGTCGTGCTGGCAGATCACTACGACACCGCATACATGGAGGATATTTATGAGAAGGCACGCGGCGGGTCTGGGGCGCGACTCGCCGCTCCCGGTGCGGATGACAACGACTCGGCCACGGCAACACTCCTGCAGGCGGCGCCCATCTTCTTGAAGCTCGCCCGCGAAGGTAAACTGGAGCGTGATGTCTGGCTGTTGCATCTCACGGGCGAAGAGTTCCCGTCCGATTCTCTGGGTGCGCGGCATTTCTGCCAATCGTTGGTCGAAGGGACTCTCAAGCTCCGGGTCGCCGGGGATGAGTTCCTCGACCTATCGTCGGTCCGCCCCGTGGGGATTTTCGTGATGGACATGATCGCACATAACCGGGAGAACGCGCAAGACATATTCCAGATATCACCGGGCAAGAGCCGCGAGTCGCTCCGGCTGGCGTATCAGGCCCATCTGGCGAACATGCTCTGGAACGCAAAAACGCGGGAATGGAACGGGAGCCCCGAACGCCGCGCATGCGGACGAGGTGAGCGCAGCCGGGATGGGGTCACGGTCCCTGAGATTGCGCGACATCCGGAACTGGACGGCCAGGTCCGGACCCAGGACGACCCGCAGAGTTCGCTTTACAACACCGACGGCCAGATTTTCTCCGACATCGGCGCGCCTGTTGTTCTCTTCATGGAAAACTACGACATCAACCGCACCGGCTATCATGACACAAAAGACACGACGGAAAACATCGACCTGGATTATGGCGCCGCGTTGTCTGCCATCGCCATCGAAACCGTCGCGCGCGTTGCGACAATCGCCGGGATCTAAACCCGCAAATTGCAGTAGTGCACCGATTGCACAGGCGAGACAGATTTCCGGAGATTCAAGAACAGCATGAATCCTGATCGCCGGAAATCACCGAGATACCGTACGACCGGTGTCCCATCTTTCCTAATCACGATTCGGGATCATGACTTCTCCGCAAACACCATCCGCTCGACCGGCGTCGAATTGATTCTGCGTCCGAGCGGCTCGAGATATTTCCCCGCAAGCTCGTCGTAACCCCTGTCCTCGATCACTTTCCAGCCGTATTTCATGGGAAACCCCGGCAGCTCATCCGGCTCGAATGCACTGAACCAAATCCCGCCTTTGACGAACCTCTTGTACCCGCTCTCCCAACCGTAGAAGACTTTGCCGTCGAGAAAGTCCTTCCGAACGTAGGCGAAGACAAGCCGGCTGCCGGCTGAAGCCCTGGCGAGGAAACCGAAAACCCTTTCCATTCCCTGCTGCGTGAGGTACTGCGTCACGGCTTCCATGATGAAGAACGTGCGCCTGCTTGCAGAGAAGGCAGTCGGAAGCCCCTCGTATCGAAACCGGCGCCGAGGTTCACGACCGCCTCGATGTCTTCTGCGAAGGCTGTCAGCTTGTCGTCGATATACCTTTTCCTGCATAGAAGGCCTCCCCATATTCCCGGCTGACTCTTCTCGCTCAGTCGTATGATAAGGAAATCCAATCTCTTTATCTGCCTGCCTCCGTGGTTTGATTCATTGGTGAGTAACCGCGGACCCCGCGCAGGCCAAAACAGAGATGACGCACAGCGGTGAAGTGCTTGAAAATTGCAGGCCTGTTTGCTAAATATCATCCATTCGGGGATAGCGAGCCGCATAAGGCCCAACACCGGGCCGATTCTTTGTGAAATCATACGTCGCCCTTCGATTCAGCCCGACGGCGATTCGAAGAAGGAGATGCAAACTTGTCAAACCATTAATGACGGAGAGTTGCATGAAAACTTTTTCTCTTGTCCTTTTATTCTCTTTACTCTCATTTTGCGGGAGCGCCTTTCCGCAAGCAGCGAAAAGCGACTCGGCAATATTTGTCAGGCCCACGAACGAATTCTACGATTCGATCATGACCTCGCTGCACAATTTCTACCAGCGCGAGAATAAGACCACCACATTCAACAAAGCCCTCAGCGTAGACTTCAGCCAGTACGACGCGCCGAAATCGGTCAGCGACTTCAAACAGTACTGGCACAACCCGACGATATCGCAGGGAAATACCGGCACATGCTGGGATTTCTCCACGACTTCCTTTCTCGAGTCCGAAGTGTACCGCCTGACGGGAAGGAAGATGAAGTTCTCGGAGATGTACACCGCTTACTGGGAATACGTCAGGAAAGCGATGGGCTACGTGCGCACGAGAGGGAAATCGAAGTTCGGCCCGGGCTCCGAGGCGAACGCGGTTCTCATCGACTGGGAAAAGTACGGCATCGTTCCGGAAAAGGATTACACCGGGATGCTGAACGGCCAGCCGTTCTACGACGAATCGAAGCTGTATAACGAGATGTATTCCTACCTGAAATCGGTGAAGGCGGAAAACGCCTGGAACCCGGCGGTCGTGAAAAGCACCATCGAGGCCATACTCGACCATTACCTCGGAACACCGCCCACAGAGATAAACGTCGACGGGAAGGAGATGACTCCGAAGCAGTATCTGAAGGACGTGGTGAAACTGAATCTCAACAATTATGTGTCGCTTGTGTCGTTCTCCGACCGTCCATATTACGAATGGACGGAATATAATGTGTCGGACAACTGGTGGCACAGCAAGGATTATTTTAATGTCCCGCTCAACGTCTACATGGATGCCATAAATCACGCCGTGCACTCCGGTTATACTATGGCAATCTGGGGAGACGTCAGCGAACCGGGGATTTACGGACACGCGGGGATAGCCGTGATACCGAGCTGGGATATCCCTTCGAAATATATCGACGCGAACGCGCGAATCTTCAGGTTCTATAACCACACCACCACCGACGACCACGGCATGCATCTCATCGGATATACGGTCAAAGACGGAAAGACATGGTATTTGATAAAAGACTCCGACTCGGAATCGAGGAACAATGATCATCCCGGGTACGATTTCTTCAGCAGCGATTACGTGAAACTGAAGATGCTCGGCATCATGCTTCCGAAGAGTGCGATTCCGGAAATCGTGAAGAAGACGAAGTGATTCTGATTTGAAGACGGGGGAGCCGAGGCTCCCCTTTTTTGTTGGTACCTGTGACGGACTCTTCCCATCCCTTTTGACCGGCGCGGGATATTCTTGCAATTTCGACCGGCACCGCGTATCGTTATGGAAATCACCATGATATCCAGGTGATGCGTCTCAGGGACATATCCTAAACTTCAAATACAAATAGAGGAGTGGTTATGGAAGATGAAGTGACCGTACCGCCGAAACCTCCGTCGCTGATCCGCCGGATATTCATCGGACGCCGGGGCATCCGTGCCGGGTGGAGCATCGGGATTTTCACAGTCATACTCGTGGTGATTTCACTCGTTTTTGTCCTTCCACTTCGGCACATCCTTCAGCTCGCACATTTACCCAGGAACGGTGTGCTCCCGATTCCGATGGGAAGCATGGAGCTCGCACTCTTCCTGGGGGTACTGGGCGCGTCGATTATCATGACGCGGATCGAACACAAGCCGGTCATCTCTTACGGCCTCGACGGCCCCAACCGTCTCAGGAATTTTCTCTGGGGATTCCTGTTCGGTTTCATCGCCCTCTCCATGTTGGTGGGGACGATGATGATCTTCGGTTTCGTTCACTTTGACGGCGAGCAGATCTTCGGATGGAGAATCGTCAAGTATGCAGTTGCCTGGGGCGTCGTCTTCCTGCTTGTCGGCCTTTACGAGGAGTACACGCTTAGGGGATATCTTCTCGCGACCCTCTCGCGCGGAATAGGATTCTGGTGGAGCGCCGTCATACTTTCGATCACGTTCGGATCTGTTCACCTTTCCAATACGGGCGAATCGCCGGTGGGAATCTTCTCCGCGGGCGCCATCGGGCTGCTGTTTTGTGTGAGCCTGTGGTACCTGAAGACGCTCTGGTGGGCGATAGGATTTCACGCCGCCTGGGATTGGGCAGAGTCGTACTTCTGGGGAACCGCCGACAGCGGACTGATTTCTCGGGGACACCTTCTCGGTGTTCATCCGCAGGGGAATATACTCTGGAGCGGCGGATCCACGGGACCCGAAGGAAGCATCCTGGTCGTACCGCTCCTGGCAATCATCGCCGTGCTCATGTTGATTGCCTGGCGGAATAAGATGGTGGTTGCGGCCCCGGCGGCGGACAGCGGAGCAAAAGGCTGACGGCAGGCCCAGAAGGTTCATTCGCGAAGAGACACTTTCGGTACTTCGCGACATCGTCTATGTGACGGCTTCGCCGCCGGATAAAGACATTATGCTACGCAATAGCCCTGTCTCTTCCGATCCGGTGACCCTTCAAGCCGTAGAAACCCACGTAAGAGTACGCGATAAGCGGTACTATATATGAGATCTGCAGTCCGCCGAGATCGGCGATGTGACCCTGAAGCGGCGGAAGTATCGCGGCACCAAGTACTGCCGCTATGAGGACTGAAGACACCTGGCTCTTGTAAATACCCGTGCCCTCGAGCGCGAGGGAAAAGGTGTTGGACCAGCCTATTGAGGTGAACAACCCGACGCCGACGACGCACCACATCGCAACCCTGCCGCCGGCAACGATCGTCGTGAAAAGGAGCACAACGATCGCGGCCATGAATATCGTCAGCGTGCGCCCGGCATGTGCCTTCCCGAACTGGAAGAGGAGCCAGCACCCGGCAAGAAGCGGGAAGTAATGCAGAACGATGTTCCACCCGCTGATGAGTCCCAGGACTATGAAAGCCGCAACCGGGATCGCGGCGAGTATAATCCGCTTGTTCTTGCGCTTCATCTCGCTCAGCTCCGTTGCCCCCATGAAGCGGCCTATCAGCATCCCTCCCCAGAAGAGAGAGACATACCTGCTCGCTTCGATCGGGGTGAGTCCGGCGATGCTGTGCTGTCCGAGGAAGTTGATTATCGAGCTCCCGACTGAGACTTCCCCCCCGACATACATGAATATTGCGACGATGCCGAGCACGACGTGCGGAAACCTCAGGGCGCCCAGCCCCTTCTCGATCTTCCCTTCTCCCACTCGCGGAAGACGGATAAAGAAGAAGGCCGATGCGAGGATAACGAATATGATGGAGAGAGCCAGATAAGGTATCCTCACCGACATCACGCCGTTCTCTCCGGCGCGGCTGAAATACTCGAAAATCAGGTACCCGCCGACCAGCGGCCCGATCGTAGTTGACGCGTTGCACAACATCGTTTACACAAGAAGTTCCACAAGATCGTTTACAGTTTGTATGTATATTCTGGATAAAAACAGGAGTACAAGCGATGGATAAAAAGGGAATGCAAGTGAAGCAGAGATC
>JAKAGT010000042.1 GCA_021825585.1 Bacteroidota bacterium
GATACTTTGCAAGCACAGTGGGAATAGATGAGGAGATGATCAAGAGGTACGTAAAGTATCAGGAAAAAGAGGAGAAGAAGGAAGAACAGCAGCAGGGGAGTTTTGACTTCTTATAGATGCGAAATGTTTTTCAGAAGCCACCGGCTTTGCCGGTGGTAGTTCACCGCGGAGCGTAACGGATTTTTACTATTGCTGTTACCTCTCCGACCTGGCCGTGGACGTCGAGTACCAGAAGCGGGGGATAGGCAAAAGGTTAATCGTTGAGACCCAGAAGTACCTCAGGGAAAAATGCAAACTGATCCTTGTTGCAGCGCCGGGCGCGAATGAGTATTACCGGCATATCGGCTTCACGATCAACGACAGGTGCTGGATACTGGACCGGAACGAAACCGTTGCGTAAAGCGTGTTAGTTTTTTGCCGGGCCCTTGATCGGTATTCCCTAATGTGTCCTGGTGAATATGTCGTGGATAACGTAGTTGTTGCCTATGCCATAACTAAGAGCATACTTCTGTTGATGGCCGGCTTCCGACAGACCGTAAATTGCCTCGATCGTACGAAGCAGATTAACATGAGTGACGCCTTTGCTTTCCGAATAATTCCCGTGCCTTATGTGGGCTCCTGCAATTATCGTGGGTATCCTGTTCCTTGCGTCCCGCCGTTTGCTTGCGGGGTTTGTCAATCCGTTGAAGTGCGACCAGTCGCTGTTCTCGTCCCACGTAATTATGAGCAGACTGTTATGCGTCTTTGCCCATTCGTAATACCTGCCGAGGTTCTCTTTCAGCCATGTGTCCCCGTCCCTGACCCGGAGCGACTGCTTGCCGCTGTGCATGTCGTTGATCAAGTTAGGAATTACGATGCTCACCGTGGGCAATTCGTTGAAATCGACGGGGAATTGCCTGAACTGCAGGTTCGTAGAAGCGGACTCACTCTTCCCATCCGGCAGGTTTCCGAAGCTTATCCAGGGAACATGCTTCCTCGCATACAGCCCCTCTCGCGGCACTCTGTCGCCAATATCCGGAAGACTCTCCGCATACCCTTTAAAGGTGTATCCAGCCCCGATAAGTTGCTCGCCGAGGTTAGGCGTCTCGAACGGATAGTTGGAGGTGTTGCCCCTTGTCGGTATGACGTCATGATGTCCGACATTCTGCTCGGAACCGGAGAATATCCAGAAATAGTTGCCTTCGCTGTTGTGCTCTTCGGCGAACATCCTCGTCAGGTTGGCTCCCTGTTTCACGAGAACGCCGTTTATGTATGGAGCGTCTTTGCTGCCGATTATCCGCGAGTAGTATTTGTTCTCCTCGATAACGATCACAACGTGCGAATACTTTGGAAGTATCCTGCGGTTAGGATACCAAAATGTCTTCGAGCGTTCGCCCGAGAAGCCGAACGAAACCATTGCAATAAGTGCGACCGCCAACGCCTTTCTCATGGGAATCCTCTCATGTAATTGTTCTTCTTTGACAAATAATGAGACATGGCGACAGTTTATCCAAATTAAGAAATCGTTAATGTCATCTTATTGTGCAATTAACAAAACGGCGCATCTCTTTCCTTATATTATTAGTGCCTGCAAGGAGGAATGGAGGTAAGTGCCGCACGAAAGGCAACAACAAGTTGTGAGAAGGGAAGAAATCATAGCGAGGCTCGAGTCCAGGTCTGAACGCTGGGATGTCCTGGTTATCGGCGGCGGAGCGACGGGACTGGGGACGGCAGTTGAGTCTGCGTCAAGAGGCTACAGGACGCTCTTGTTTGAACAGCACGATTTTTCGAAAGGGACATCGAGCCGGAGCACCAAGTTGATTCACGGAGGGGTCAGGTACCTCCAGCAGGGAAACATCGCGCTTGTGACGGAGGCACTGCATGAAAGAGGCCTGCTCAAACAAAACGCACCTCACCTTGTACAGAACCGTTCCTTTGTCGTTCCAAGTTATGACTGGTGGAGAGGGCCTTTCTACGGGGTCGGCCTGAAAGTCTACGACCTGCTGGCGGGCAGACTCGGACTAGGCCCCTCGAAATTCATATCAAGAGACGAGACTCTCGGACTGATACCCAATGTCGAACCGGACGGACTGCGGGGCGGAGTCATCTATTACGACGGACAGTTCGATGATTCCCGTCTCGCCGTCAATCTTGCCCAAACCATCTTCGACCTCGGCGGGACGGCGATTAACTACATGCAGGTGACGGACATTCTGAAGAATAACGGGAGGATCAGCGGGGCAGTGGCAGCAGATCAGGAAACGGGAAGAGAGTATAAGATCGGCGCCCGTGTTGTCGTCAATGCTACGGGAATATTCACCGACATGATCCGCAGGATGGACGATCCCGGGACCCCGAATATGCTGTCGATAAGCCAGGGCGTTCACATTGTTCTGGACAAGAAGTTTCTTCCGGGCGATTCTGCAATCATGGTACCGGATACGGATGACGGGCGTGTCCTGTTTGCCGTACCGTGGCACGGGAGGGTTCTGGTCGGGACCACTGATACCCCCATGAAGACGGCATCACTTGAACCGGTTCCGCTCGGAGAAGAGATCGAGTTTATTCTCCGCCATGCGGCCAAATACATGACAAGGGATCCGGGCAGGAGCGACGTGAAAAGTGTCTTCGCGGGACTGAGGCCGCTCGCGAAGGCATCAAGAAAGAGGCGAACCTCCGACATTTCCCGCGATCACGTTGTGACGGTATCGCCTTCCGGCCTCGTAACCGTTACCGGCGGCAAGTGGACAACTTATCGCAAGATGGGTGAAGACGCGGTTGACCATGCGACCCTGGTGGCCGGGCTTGACGTGAGACCGAGCATAACGGCTGACATGAGAGTCCATGGCGCAGCGGCCGACGTTGATCAGAGCGGCGACCTGTCGGTCTACGGGTCGGATGCGGCGGCGGTACTGGATTTGATATCGGGAGAACCTGTGTTCTGTGAACGGCTCCATCCTGAGTTACCGTACAGGAAAGGCGAAGTGATCTGGCATGTCCGGCACGAGATGGCAAGGTCAGTCGAAGACGTACTTGCGAGGAGGACCCGCGCGCTCTTTCTGGACGCGGGGGCGAGCATCGAGATGGCGCCGGCGGTTGCCGGACTGATGGCCCAGGAACTGGGCAGGGATAAGAAATGGGAGGAGGCGCAGGTCGCAGGGTTCACGCGTTTGGCGAGGGCCTATTTCGCACAATAATTTCGGGCGGATAGAAGAGCTATAGCGGGTTTCCAGGTATTGGGGAAAGCTTGTGTGAGCTCTTCTTTCGTATATTTATATGTGATGCGGAATTTTACAAGAGAGGTGAGCATGTTTAAGCGGATTTTGTTTGCAATGCTCGTTATCGCAGCGGCTTCGACCGCACGGGCCCAGTTGCCCGGTGAGAAGGACGGCAGGGTGCTTCTTCCAAACGGATGGTGGCTTTCACCGGCCGGGAGTTCCATTGAGCTTGGCGATCTTCCGATGAACGCGGCTCTTTCACCGGGCCAGAAATTTCTGGCCGTTACTCATGCCGGGATGTCGAAACCCGTACTCCTTCTCGTCGACCTTAAACAACGCAAAGTGGTACAGTCGGTCCGGTTGAAAGACAGCTGGCTCGGGATTGCGTTCCACGGCGACAAACTGTTTGTTTCAGGAGGGAACCAGAACTGCGTCTACACGTTCAACCTGCTCGGCGGCAGGCTTGCACCCTCCGACACGATCAGGTTTACCGCCCCCGAGCCGCAAGGGAGGGCATGGGCGGCCGGACTGGACGTCCAGGGAAATACGCTCGCAGTTGTTTTCAGAGGGGACAGCACTCTTAGGTATTACGACCTCGGCGACGGACAATTCGAGACGGTGAAACTCGATGGAATGCCTTACTCCTGCAAGTTCACGAACGATGGGAAACTCCTGGTTTCCATCTGGAGCTCGAAGAAAATCGAGGCCTTCAGAGGAAGAAGATTGCTTTACCAGCTACCTGCAGGCAATCACCCGACGGAAATCGCGGTCAGCGGTGATGGTGAAACATGCTATGTTGCAAATTCGAACGACAACAGTGTCACCGTCATAGACCTTATGGCGCACAAGGCGCTTGCCAACGTGTCGACATCGCTTTATCCGGACTCGCCCGAGGGGTCGACCACGAATTCGGTTTGCATCACGAACGACGGCAGGTTCGTGCTGGCAGCTAATGCTGATAACAACTCGCTCACAGTAATAGATGTTTCGAACCCGGAGCAGCCTAAGCCTGTCGGGTTCATACCGGTCGGATGGTACCCGACTAAGGTGCTCGAGCTGAGCGATAGTACCGTTCTCGTTTTGAATGGTAAAGGGAACCGCTCCCTTCCTAATCCCCAGCACCAATACATAGGTACACTCTTCAAAGGGACGCTGTCCTTCTTCAAATTTCCCGGTCCGAAAGGACTCGCCGATTACACCAAAGAGGTGTATGCTGACACTCCTTACAGATCGAGCGAGCTTAAAGTGGCCGGAAGAGTGAAAGATAATCCGATTCCCTCGAAGGTAGGCATGAAATCACCAATAGAGTATGTGTTCTATTTCATCAAGGAGAACCGGACTTACGACCAGGTATTCGGCGACATAAAAGAGGGAAACGGAGACTCCAGCCTTGTTCTATTTGGCAAAGACATAACTCCTAATATTCACAAACTGGCAGAGCACTACGTTCTCCTTGATAATCTTTATTGCGACGCGGAGGTAAGCGCGGACGGACACAACTGGTCGACCGCTGCTTATGCAACTGATTACGTAGAAAAGAGCTGGCCGGCGAATTACGGTGGACGCGGAGCGCCTTTCGACTTCGGCGGCGGGCAGCCAACGGCAACACCGGAGTCGGGATACATATGGAATCTGTGCGAGCGGAACGGGGTGTCGTTCAGAGATTACGGCGAGTTTGTTCAGCCGAACCCCGACAGCAGCAGGCCCAACCTTGCGCGCGAGAAATCGCTCGACGGCCATTACGATCCCATGTACAGGAGCTGGGACCTAAACTACTCTGATCTGAGCCGCTACAATGAATGGAACAGAGATTTCACAGAGCTGGTGAAAGAGGGGAAGCTTCCGCACTTCAATATTATCTGGCTTCCGAACGATCACACTGCGGGAACGAGGAAGGGTTCCTTGACTCCGCAGGCGATGGTGGCACAGAACGACTACGCCCTCGGCCTCTTTGTCGACAGGATATCCCACAGCAGGGTTTGGAGTAAGTCGGTGATGTTCGTAATCGAGGACGACGCACAGAGCGGGGCCGACCACGTCGATGCCCACCGGACCGAGGCGCTCGTAATCGGGCCTTTCGTGAAGCGCCATTTTGTGGATCATACGCTCTACACGACATCTTCCATGCTGAGGACGATGGAACTTATTCTCGGCATGCCGCCGATGAGCCAGTACGACGCGGCTGCACACCCGATGTTCAACTCTTTCACGATGAACGCGGATGAAACCCCTTACAGCGCTGTCACACCCACGATCGACATCGATGCGCGGAACCCGGACGGTGCCTACGGCCAGAGCATTATGGACCGAATGGATTTCAACGTCGCAGACGCCGTGCCCCCGAGGCTCTTCAACGAAATAGTCTGGAAAGCGATAAAAGGGACAGACATGCCGGCGCCGAGATATTCCATATTTTCGGGAGGAGACCGGGAGACTCTGCCCCGCGGCAAAAAGTAGGCAATCACACTACGGCACATCGTCGGGCTGAGCGAACAACCGCCCGTACCCGTGCTTCACTGAATTGTAACATTGATGTCGCGCAGACAGGCCTGAGAAGCGCCCCTGATGCGGATCTTGAAAAATAAGAGGGCCATGGATACCTTCAAGAGCTGTCATGCGGCGCAGCATAATGCATTCCTATTTTCGCTATGTCTTCGAATCATAATGGAGAATGGTGTATGAACGAACGAATCGGTGTTGGCGTCATCGGAGTCGGCATTCTCGGCACGCGTCACGCGCGAGTTTACAGTGAACAACCAAACGCGAGGCTCGCTGCGCTGGCAACAAGCCATCCGCCGAAGGTGCAGGATATGGCACAGAGACTCGGGGCCCGGATGTTTTCGGATTACCGCGAGATGCTCTCGACACTCGGGCCCACAGGCACAGGGGAACTCCAGGCAGTGAGCATTGCAACCCCGGACTTCGATCACTTTGAGCCGGTGCGTGCGGCATTGGAAGCGGGTGTGGATGTCTTTGCCGAGAAGCCGCTGGTGATGAGCAGTGCGGAGGCCCGGTCGCTCGTCGCGCTCGCAAAAGAAAAGTCGCGGATCCTTATGGTCAACTACAGTCAGCGTTGGCTTCCAGAGCACCGGCAGATCGAGGATTCCATCCGGAAGGGCATCTTTGGGGAGGTGGCGTTTGTGCAGGCCCACCGGTGGGACGCCGCATGGGTTCCGGAGAAGATGATTCCGTGGGCAGACCGCTCAACTCCGGTCCACTTCATGTCGAGCCATGACATAGACCTGATTCTTAATTGGCTGGAAGACCGGGTCAAATTCGTGAGTGCGTTTTCGCATCATGGTGCGCTTGCGGCGCAGAAGGGGTTGACCGGTACGGGCGACGGGTTCTCAGTGCTCCTTCAGCTTCAGCGGGGTGCGGTGGTGTCGCTGCATTCTTCGTGGATACTCCCTTCGACATTCCCGACAGCCGCCGATTCGTCGCTGGAGATACTGGGAAGCAGGAGTTCGGTGTTCCTTTCCGGCTCCGGGCGGGAGATGAGGTTTTACGGCGAAGACCGGACGGAGCGGGTCACTTACGGCGGTCCGGCCACCGCAACCGAGGTCCAGGGTCATTTGGAGGGGGCATTCACGAAATCGCTGCAGGCATTTCTGACCGCGGTTGAGAAGAGGGATCTCGATACGCCTACATCGGCCGCGAGGACGATCCATGTGGTCGAAGTACAGGAGGCGATAATGAAGGCGGCGGCATCTGGCGAAATTGTGAGACTGTGACGGGGCGTCAGAGTATCGTTTTGGCCGCGAAGTGTTGATTCTACGCTCTCCGGCTGTTATCTTGAGATTGTAAGAGAGCTTTTTACCAATGTCGGAGGCTGTACCAGCACGCGGCATGGCAATTTAAATGTGCGCGATCGGCAGGTTACGGTCGGAGCATCCGGCAAAGTTCTCATGGGCCCTTAGCTCAGGTGGTTAGAGCAGCTGACTCATAATCAGCGGGTCGGGGGTTCAAGTCCCTCAGGGCCCACAAAATCCACAAGCGGAAGCCCCGCCGAAGGTGTCCCTTCGGGACAGATCACAAGCTCCAAATTCTAAACAAATCTCAAATTTCAAAAACCAGGCCCAATGGCTTTAACGAGTCGTGAAGTGCGGTCCGCAACATGCGAACTGACACGATGATCACGGAATGAGCTGTCGCTCATTAGATCAACCGTGTAAATCCGTGCTTCTTTCCGTGGATTCAGTGTTCGATTACCCCGAAATTGTCCTTCCGACAGGCAAGTTCCAAGTTCAAATAACTGAATTTCAAAGCGGATCACAATAGTCGGCCATCAACTCTCAACTGCCAGCCTTCTTTCTCTCCCAAAGGTATCACTCGCTGTGGGTTAAAACCCACGTCTCGGAAAGAGCCCAAAACCCTGCGGGTTCGGCTCGGGCAGGCGGGATCCAGAAGGGAATCGCTGGGCCGGCGTGTCGCATAGTCCTTCCAATGCCTTAAGGCTGTCCGCTGTCTTCGGACCTCCGACTTCTGCCTTCTGTTTACCGTCTCCTGCCTTCCTGCCCTTGTCCGCTACGGTCAATGGTTTTTTCTTGACAATGGCCGTGTCCTTCGATACTTTTTGGGGAACCTGCTTGTACGCAACATGGTGCAACTGAGGTTCGGGCTGTTGGCAGTGTGGGTGCAGCACAATTCCTGAGATTACTTATACACTTAATCATGGAGTTGTTGCGGAGTGGATATCAAGAAGATCAGAGGCTACGTCGACGAAAACGCGGCGGGGATTCGTGAAGTCTGGGACATCGCTTCGAAATTCGGAGTAAGCGCGGACAGCCTCCGGAAGACGTTCAGGAGGGTTGTCGGGATTCCCCTGTCGGAATACATCATACTCAGGAAAGTCTCGGAGGCGAAGGTGCTTCTCGAGAAGACGGATATGATGTGTTTCCAGATCTGCTTCAAAGTCGGCTTCGCGAGGGAAGACAGCGGGCTTCGGGCTTTCAAACGACTCGTCGGGATGACCATGATACAGTACAGAGTTGCCTCCCGGAATAATCTCCCTGTCAGACACGTCGCAGAAGCTTATCCTGCTGTCCTTGCGTTTTGTACCGGGTGAGGGTGAGAACGAGATTATCCGAGTGGCGCCGGCCGGGACGCGGCCGAATTATCGAACTACGGGAATGTTCGCCGCCTTTTCCCTTTGGAAGCGTCACTTTTGCCAATTTCATCCCGACTTAAGCGTTTTTCATCTTGGCTTTTGTGTTTTTCACTTCGACTCTTATGGATTTAAAGTGAGCTTCTGTGAATTTCATCTCGACATACGTGTTCGTGCGTTACGTTCCTGTAATTTTCACACGGACTTATGCGGCTTTTAGTTTGAATCTTATCAATTTCATCCGGGCTTACGCGATTTGACGTTCGACTTTTGCGGTTGCTATCCAGGTTTTTGCGATCGTTGGTGTCACTTTTGTCACTGTTAGGTCGCTGAAACAGGATGTCACGAAGACACGGGAAAACTAAAAAGGAGGAGGTCCGATTATGAAGAATGTGCACATCAACAAACTTGCCATGTATCTCGTGGTCAGAATGGTTCTCGAAAAGTTCACGGCAACCGTCTCCGAGATCGTGGCGTTCGTCGATAGTGTGGCCGCTTTCAACGGGATCGTCGACGAGATCAGCGGCGTTTCCGAGGAGGTCGGGATGGGCACACTGGGCAAGACGATGGTCAAGAAAGGCGACGCGGCGGTAATGGCGTTCACGGTTTCGAGGCTCACCGGGCTCCTGCACGCCTACGCGTCCAGCGTAAAGGACAAGGAGCTCATGACCGCCTCCGAAATAAGTCCGACCATCATCAACGGCAAGCGGGACGCCGAGCGGGCGAAGTTCGCGAAGACGAGGGTGGAGCTCGTCGAGGCGCACAAGGCGGACCTGGTAAAGTGGGGAGTGACGGAGGCGTCCATCGCCGGAGCGTACGCAACCATCGACGCGTACACGTCGTCGCTCGGAAGTAGGAACTCGACCGCCACGATGCACACCGGTCAGAGGAAGTCGATAGGCACGCTCTTCAGTGAGGCAGACGAGTTGCTCAGCGACCAGATCGATAAGTTCGTTAATAGCATGGATGAGAAGCACCCGGACTTTTACGCGGATTACTGGGCGGCGCGTGTGATAAAAGACGTTGCCGCGAGCCGGGGAAAGAAAAACGGCGGCGGTACGCCGGCGCAGGGCGGCGCGACGCAGGCCTCCTGAGGGGAGGAGGATTTTTCAAGACCCGGCGCGGACACAGGGGCAACTGCTTTGCCTGCTGCCTCTGTGTCACGTCCACTCTCGGTCCGACCTCCGATTCGCGGCCGCTTTACGCTACTCCTTCAGGGCAGCCCCGGCATCGGTTGAAACCGACGCCTCGGAAGGAGCACAAAACCCTGTCGGGTTGAGTTGCTGCGGGATCGGGCTTTGGCTTGGCAGCGGCGTCCTCCGGGTCAGGGCTCTTCGTAATGTCACCCCTTCGGGGTTCGAATATTGATTTCGTGCGTCTTGCTACAATAATGTCAGCCCTCCGGGCTTGTGTTTCGCGGCGACGTCCTCGCCGTGGGTTGTAAACCGACGCCTCGGAGGGAGCACAAAACCCTGTCGGGTTGAGTTGTTGCGGGATCGGGCTTTGGCTTGGCAGCGGCGTCCTCCGGGTCAGGGCTCTTCGTAATGTCACCCCTTCGGGGTTCGAATATTGATTTCGTGCGTCTTGCTACAATAATGTCAGCCCTCCGGGCTTGTGTTTCGCGGCGACGTCCTCGCTGTGGGTTGTAAACCGACGCCTCGGAAGGAGCACAAAACCCTATCGGGTTGGGCGCGGGCAGGAGCGATAAGGAATTGCAGTGCCGGAATGCTCCACCAATCCTCCAATCTTCCGAGCTTCTGAACTCCTGATCTCCGACGGCCCCGGCGTCTGTTAGGACCTCTTGGCGCCGTGAGGCGCGAACTGTCTGTAGAAACCGCGTCCCCGCCAAATTGATTAGCCCTGTCGGGGCGCCCTGTCTGTTTATCCTTCGCGCCGCTTGGAATGTTCCAATCGTCACATCTTCCGAATGACGGTCGTGGATTGCTGCTTCGGGTGTGGGAAAGACGCGGAAGAAGACGGCATCGATTGAATCTCGGGGATTCGCCTAAACTTCAGGCGCCCTGGCCGCTTAACGCTTTACGCTGCTCCCCCATCAGCTATCAGCCATCTGCTCTCTGACCACCGTCCTCCGAACCATGGCTCTTCACAATGTCACCCCTTCGGGGTTCCAATTTTGATTTTGTGTGATTTGCTATAATAATGTCAGCCCTTCGGGCTTGTGCTTAGCCGCGACGTCCTCGCCGTGGGTTGTAAACCCACGTCTCGGAGGGACCACAAAACCCTGTCGGGTTGGGCGCGACCGGGAGCGATAGGCCATCACATCGGCGGGGCGCTCCACGAATCCTCCGAGCTTCCGACACCCGACCTCTGACCTCTGCTCTCTGCCCCTCAACCTCTACCTCTACCTGCTTCACTTCCGACCTCTGTTCCCCCATCAGCTATCAGCATCTGCTATTTTCTATCTTCCCTTTACCTTCACCTCTTTTCTGCTTGCATCTTACACAGTCATCAGGGATAATGGATCGGACGATAGGGACACAAGAAACGCAGCTATCTACCAATATTGAAGTCCTCTTTTCGTGTTCCGTTCTCCGTTCCCCGTGTTCCACTTTCGTTTGTCTAAGCAGACCGGGAGCATGCGATTCTACGTCGGCGTAACTGACAACAACTGGTACCACTATCTCGCCTCCCTCAGGCCTGAGGAAGTCAACTTCTGGAAGCCGAGCGCTAGAACGGGCTTTCGGATTCTTGAGGCCGGTGAGCCATTTCTGTTCAAGCTGCATAGTCCTGAGAACTTTATCGTTGGGGGCGGCTTCTTCGTTGAGTACACGGCGCTCCCGCTGAAGGCAGCGAGCGAAGTATCCAGGGATGGGGGTGCACAAGCTTGCCGCAGGGATTTTGCATCGTGGGCATTATCCAGCTAATTTGTTCCATCAGGATATGGTTTGAACAGGAGGCGATATGAAATCAAAGACGGGTGTAGTATTGCCGGAGATTATACTGAAGAATATAATCGTGATTCGCGGCCAGAAGGTTATGCTCGACGCAGACCTCGCAAATCTGTACGGGGTCTCCACTAAGAGGCTGAATGAGCAGGTTCGTCGAAATCCCGGGCGGTTTCCGTCGGACTTCATGTTCCGGCTGACGAAAGAAGAATATGCTGTTCTAAGGTCGCAAATTGCGACCTTAGAAAAAGGACGGGGTCGACATAGGAAATATCTCCCGTTTGCATTCACTGAACAGGGGGTCGCCATGCTTTCCTCCGTACTGAATAGCGAGCGGGCAATTCTCGTGAATGTTGAGATCATGCGGACCTTCGTTCGGCTGAAAGAGATACTCGCCACTCACAAAGACCTGGCACGGAAGCTGGAGCAACTTGAGAAGAAGTACGACGAACAGTTCGCCGTTGTCTTCGAGGCGATAAGGGAGCTTATGACTCCCCCGGAACTGCCTCCCAAGCGCCGGATCGGGTTCGGCGTGGAGGAGAAAAGAGCGCGCTATTCTCCTGGACGCAGGAAGTGAGGGCTATGATGCGAGGTGGAGACTACAAGTACTATCGCGTTTTGCTCGCAAACCTTCAGAAGACTGAGTTGGTGAGGCCGTCGAAAGTCCGCCCATATGTACTACGGGCGGATGGAGTGGCACAACACGCAGAGGTACGACGGATAACTCGGAGCGGTGCCTGCTAATCACCTGTCATCGGCATCGATTGTCCGTCCTCGATATTGTATATGGTCGGACGCGTTTGCGGAAGTCGAAGCGTCACTACGCACGAAGCTTCGTGACGTAAACCTCAAAGAAGCGGGAATCCGCTGGCCGCCGGTAGCGCAGGGAGACGGGCCCAACTCTGTTGACACACGGATCTGATCCAGCCAAGCAACCAGTCATCGCGAGTCCGTCCCGATTATAGAGGGACGGACGTGGCGATTCCCGACATGAAACCTCCACTCCAAGCAATCCCGTCCACTTTCTTTTGATCACGCAAAAGTCCCTCCGTGCGCAGGAACATGAAGTCGCGCCAACGTATGCTGGCGGGATCCCGCATATTTTCAAAGAAATGTGGAGCGGGAAGAACGTGCCCTGCGAAAACGGGAACGGGTCCGGGTTATTACTGGTGATATTCAGATGTGTTTTTCGCCAGATGATAGGAATGTTCTGGGAATCAATGGTCAGAGCTTGATACACAGGGAAGCTGGAAAGAATGGCGAAAGTGTGAAACCCCCTTCAAAACCGGATCCGACGTAGTCGGAGACCGGTTTTGTGGGGCGCCCTTTTCTTTCCGTCTACTTTCTTTTGGGCGAGCAAAAGAAAGTAGACAAGGCGAACTTGAAATAATCTCTTGAGGAGTGAGGAGAAAGAAAGCACGCCGCGGTATCAGGACTTCACGTCATTTTCCCAAGGTCGAATATGAAGCGGGGTGAAATGGGTGAGCTTAACATACTCGGGAGTTGCACTCAACGTCCTGAGGGTGGTTAGCCCTCCCTGCTAGTTAACCAGTCATCGCGAGTGGCGCTGAAGGCGCCACGTGGCGATCCCCTGCATGAAACCGCCGCCATCGGCATCGATTGTCCGTCCTCGACATTGTATATGGTCGGACGCGTTCGCGTAAATCGACGCGTCACTACGCACAAGGCTTCGTGACGTAAACCTCAAAGAAGCGCGAATCCGTTTGCGGCGGATTTTGAGATTCAAGGAGCCGTCCGTTCCTGACGCGCGCTTCGCGCGTTAAACGGATGGCGCCCCTGCCAAGCAACCCGTCATTGCGAGTCCGTCCCGATTATAGAGGGACGGACGTGGCAATCCCCATAACGAAACCTCCACTCCATGCGATGTTGTCCACTTTCTTTTGTCACGCAAAAGAAAGTGGACGGAAAGAAAACGTGCCCTGCGAAAATGGGAATGGCTCTGGGTTGTCCCGTCCCCATCGAAGAGAGGCGATTTCAATATACGGTGGTTGGTGTGTGGCGGATGAGATTTCAGAAATCGCCTCTTCGTGAATCGAGGAAGCGTCTGTGGTAGGGGACGGGACGGCATTTTCGCAAAGGGGTGTCTCAATTGTCCTACGCCGCCTCTGCCAATTTACCCGTCATCGTGAGGAGTCCGTCCGCGATAGTGGACGGACGACGTGACGATCCCCGACATGAATCCTCCAGGCCTCCGTTCATCGGCATCCCGACGAATTGAGAATTCGCCGGGACGCCTCAGTGGAGCGCGAATCCGCCAGCGGCGGATTTTGTGATTTAATGAGCCGTCCGTTCCTGACGCGCGCTTCGCGCGTTAAACGGATGGCGCCCCTGAGTCGTGTTGTCCGGGATTCATGCTTTGGTTTACTCAGGATATTGAGTAAATTTACTCACAAAGCTGAGTAAAATATGTCAAAAACCTTCAAACGCGCTCAATTCAAAGTCCTCCTGGGGCGGCTCAGTGAGCCGCGGCGCTTCATTCAAGTCGTGGCCGGACCGCGCCAGACCGGAAAGACGACACTTGCCCGCCAGGCTGTGGAAGAAATCGGATTCCCTTTCCATTACGTTTCCGCCGACGAGCCCGCGCTTCACGGCACAGCGTGGATCGAACAGCAATGGGAAACGGCGCGCGCACAAGCACTGGAAAAGAAAAACTGTACGCTCGTCCTTGATGAAGTTCAAAAGATCCCGGGATGGTCCGAAACGGTGAAACGGCTGTGGGATGAAGACGGCCGATCGAAATTGCCGCTCAGGGTCGTCCTACTCGGGTCTTCGCCGCTCCTCGTGCAGCAGGGATTGACGGAGAGCCTCGCCGGACGCTTCGAGGTCATAAACGTCAGTCACTGGTCATTCGAAGAGATGCGGAAGGCGTTCGGCTGGTCGCTGGAAGAATATATCTATTTCGGCGGATATCCCGGCGCGGCGCCGCTGATAGGCGACATTGAGAGATGGCGCAGATATGTTCTGGACGCGTTGGTTGAGACGGCCGTTTCGCGGGATATCCTTTTGCTGACACGTGTGGATAAACCCGCGCTCCTGCGCCAGCTCTTCCATCTCGGGTGCGCGTACTCCGGTCAGATAGTTTCCTACCAGAAGCTGGTCGGACAATTGCAGGATGCGGGAAACACCACCACGCTCGCGCACTATGTTGAGCTGCTCGCGGGCGCCGGGATGCTGACAGGCCTGAGTAAGTATGCCGGAAGCAAACTTCGCCAGCGCGGCTCGAGCCCGAAACTTCTTGCGTTGAACACCGCCCTGATGACCGCTCAGTCCGGCCTGACTTTCGATGAAGCGAGAAAGGATGGCGACTTCTGGGGGCGGGTCGTCGAGACCGCGGCAGGAGCACACCTCGTAAATTCATCCTCAGGTACAGCCGTGAGCACCATGTACTGGTGTGAAGGCGCGAAGGAAGTGGATTTCATACTTGAGAAAGGCAAGTCGGTGACGGCAATTGAAGTGAAGAGCAGCCGCAAGCGGGAGAGCCTATCCGGCATACAGTCTTTCTCCGACAGTTTTCATCCGAAGCGAACTCTTCTCGTCGGAGAACGTGGGATTCCCATCGAGCGATTCCTGAAGTCTGATGTCAGTGAGTGGGTATAGTCGGATCTGTGAACCGCCTGACAGGGAGTTTGTGGGTTATTCGCATGGCGTCGCTCATCTCGGTGCACGCTTCACGTGTTCCAGCGGAAGGAAATCCTTTATGCAAAATTCCCTGGCGTTGTTGAAACTCCCATCGGTATCCCTTACATTTTACGCAATAACAGGGACTTACTCGGCTGACGCAGAGAACATCAAATAAGACGGTTGAGACTATTTCATAAGATCATGGACGGCCTCGGCGGATTGCTTCTGATTCTTGACTTTTTCTATACCCCGTCGATAAGCAAGTAAAGGGAGACAGTGGACAGACAAGGCTCTCGCGAGAAAATCGAAAAGCTTGTTGCCTTCTTCGGCGAGAACATTTATCAATTGAAGTCTCCTAATTTCAATGAAACCCAGGCTCGCCAGCAGCTTATAGACCCTTTCTTTGAGGCACTGGGCTGGGATGTTCGCAACCGATCTATGAAACCCCTCTTCCTGCAGGAGGTTGTTCCGGAAGGGCGTGTCAAGACGAAGATCGGGAGAGAAATAAGTGAACAGCCGGAACTCTTCAAGCCGGATGATGCCGATCCCAATTATAAAGAATACAAGAGCATACTGGAATACATCGCGGAGGATGAATACAAGGCAAGCTCCAGGGAGGCGATCAAGAAGCCTGATTACCGCTTCCGCATAAACGGACAGACAAAATTCTTTGTGGAGGCCAAAAAACCTTTTGTCGATCTTTCGAAGAACCAGGGTGCCATCTTCCAGGTGAAACGATACGGATTCTCCGGGCGCGTTCCCGTTTCCATCCTGACCGACTTCGAACAGTTCCGCGTCTTCGATTGCACTCAGAGGCCCGAATACTCAAGGCCCAAGATAGGCATCATCAAAGAGTTCGATCTCTCCTACCTCCACTACCCGGATAAATTTGAACACCTATACGACACCTTCTCGCGCGATGCTGTCGAAGGCGGCTCTGTGGACAGTCTTGTCAAGAAGCAGATGCAGAAACGGACGGGGGACTTCGAGCTTGACCGCGCTTTTCTGGATGATCTTTCGAAGTGGCGGGAGGAGCTTGCAAGAGATATCGCAAAGCATCCGAAGAACCGGCGCAAGCTGAACGATTACACGCTGAACGAATCGGTGCAACGAATTCTTGACCGCATTGTTTTCTTCCGTGTATGCGAAGACCGCGAGATCGAAGTCGAGAATACGCTCCTTGCGATTTTGCAAATGTGGAAGAGCCGGCCCGGAATGTCTCTCTACTCCCTGCTTACGGACCTTTTCAAACAGAGAAGAGCGTTATACAACGGGCTTCTTTTCTCTCCGCATGAATGCGAAGATCTCGAAGTTGGCGACGATGTACTGATAAAGATACTTCAGAATCTCAATTATCCATTTTCGCCATATCATTTCAACGAAATCGGTGTCGAGATATTTGGAAGCATCTACGAGAAGTTTCTTGGCAAAACTATACATCTTACTCCCAAGACTACCCGGATCGAAGAGAAGCCGGAGGTCCGCAAAGCGGGCGGAGTCTATTACACTCCTCAATACATCGTCAACTATATAGTGGACAACACGCTCGGCAAATTGCTGTATGATGGCCCCCCGGCGACCAGTCATCCTGAGCGAGTCCCGCGCATGCGGGACGAGTCGAAGGATGAGCGAGGGGGCGTACCGCGCGAGTCGAAGGATGAGCGAGGAGTCTCACAGGCCGGCTGGAAAGATGAGCCATCCAGAATACTCAAACTCACCCCAAAGCAAGTCTCGAAACTAAAGATTATCGACATCGCCTGCGGGAGTGGTTCGTTTCTTCTCGGGGCATTCCAGAAACTCATCGACTATCACCTTGAATGGTACACTGCACATCCAAAGGACATCCAGACCGTCCAGCACGTGCCCGACGCATACAAAGACGCGAACGGGAATCTCCATCTCTCCGCAAGAAAAAAGCGCGATATCCTCGTAAACAACATATATGGCGTCGACATTGACAGGCAAGCTGTCGAAGTAACTCAGATGTCTTTGTACCTAAAGGTGCTTGAAGGAGAAAGCTCCGAGACGCTCAACCCGCAAATGACGCTTGCTCTCAAAGAGGTCTATCTCCCGTCGCTGACGAGTAATATTAAATGTGGCAACTCGCTGGTTAGTACAGACTTCATGGCACAGGGGGAGTTGTTCGATGAAGAGGCTCAACACATAGTAAATCCGTTTGATTGGGATACAGAGTTCTTCGATGTACTGAGTAATGGCGGATTCGATTGCATCATTGGGAATCCACCGTGGGTATCCCTTACCGGAAAACACCGTGCAGATTACATTCCAAAGACAGAGATCGAGTATCTGGAGCAAAGGTTTCATGGAAACACGTATATGCCAAACCTTTATGAATACTTCATTGCTCAGAGTCTCGGTATTCTTAAGGTTGGAGGGTTTCATTCCTTTATTGTTCCAGATAGATTTGCATTCAATGTGCAATTTCAAGACCTCCGAAAAAGAATTCTGGAGACAACTCAGATTCAATCTCTGTATTTCAAGATGCCGTTTCCAGACATAATTGCGGACACAATGATTTATGTGGTGCAAAAACCAAAACATGTTGACTTAAAGGCACATCTGAATGTGGTTGAACACGACGAAACCACACAGATTATTACTCAAATGTCCTATTTGCATTCCAGAGGATATACGTTCCAGTACAGCACGAACCAACCTTTAGCAGAGATATTCGATAAAATCGACAAATCTGAAATTGCTAAACCACTTGCACATTTTTGTGATTCCACTTCCGGATTTGGCGGCAAATCTTCGATGATCACGACTTCAAGGATGACCCTCAAGCAGATGCCAACGCTAAAGGGAGACTCAATTGGTCGTTATGAGGTAAGAGACGGGTATTGGTTTGAATTCAAAAAATCCAATATTACTGGCAGAACCACCGATGAATCGAAACTTGGTGCACGGCCTAAACTGCTGATACGGAAAACAGGCGATTCAATAATTGCTACGTACGATGATTCTGGTATTTATCCAGAGCAGTCGCTCTATTTCTTGTACAACTTTAGGGACGGAACTGATCCGAAATATATTCTCGGTATTTTGAATTCAAGATTGCTTAATAGGTACTTCCGTGACAGGTTGATCACTAATAAGGATAGCATTGCCCAAATTAAGAAAATACACCTCGATCAGCTTCCGATTCCAATAATAAGCTTTTCCGATGCTAGAGATAAAATGCAGCACGATGACCTTGTAAAGCTTGCGGGACAAATGCTCAATCTTCGTAAGGGAGTTCAACGAAAGCAATTCGACAGCGAACGCGAGCCGATCGAGCGCCAGATCGCCGCGACGGACAAGAAAATCGATGAGCTTGTGTATGAGCTTTATGGTTTGACGGAGGAGGAGATAAAGATGGTGGAAGGAAAATGAAATCCGGAAATCTTCTTCTTTCGCTTCTGGCAAGCGAGAGCACGAGGAGAGAAGTCACTGAAATTGCTCTGAAGATCATACTCACTTTGATCTTGACACTGAAAGTGCTTGCATCGCCGTTGCAACTAGACTTCTCAGCGATGGGGAATTTAGATCTGATGCATGTTTTCACTTTTCTCCTTAGTGGTAAATTCGTAGCTATCATAGCCTTCTTTTTTCTGTTCTGGTATCTCTTTCATGGCGTGGTTTCATATTTCACAACGATACCTGCGGCACGACTTGCGACATCTGTAAGGAACTCAATTCGTACCCCCAAGGCCATACAACAACCCATCTCTGAAAAGCAGATCAGAAGAAACCAGAGAGTGAATCAGTTTCTTCTAAGAAATGTTTTTTTCGAGTTCTCTAATAATGCTGCCCGCCCAGGACCCATTTTGCAGAAACTTGCGAATGATCTCAAAAGAGCTTGGAGCGCTGAACCGGAAGAGTTTCCCTTTGACCCTATCGTGTCACCTACCGTAATTCTGCAATTTGCAATTGTATATTTCACTTGCGCTCTTCCCTTTCTCCACGGCGTCAGCGTTTTGACTGTGATATTGTCAATATTTGGTTTGGTGTTTTTCTTGACGGCATGGGCATCACAAATCTTCATCATCGTCCTTAAGCTTTATCAGCATGAATTCGTAAAGTGGGTCGAAAGCTATGATTCTCGAGAAGTACTTCCAGCTTCAGCGGCAGAAAAGTCTACTGCAGAGAAGTCTGGAGACGGTTGAGTCAGGCAAAACTGAAGTGGAAGCGGAGGCGACTCGGCTTCCACTGGAGCGCGAATCTCTTCACCGTCAAATAGATCAGGCGATGTACCAGCTTTATAGGCTGACGGAGGAGGAGATAAAAGTGGTGGAAGAAAGATGAAGTTTCTTGAATCGAAAGTTGGAGGTTGGAATGTCATATCGTGCGAACGTCTTTGAGGTGATGATGGCATCTCCAGGAGATGTGAGTCAGCAAAAAGGCATTGCGGAGGAGGTTATTCGGGATTGGAATGCTGCGCATTCTAGAACGATGTCGACCATTCTTCTTCCTGTGAGTTGGGAAACAAATTCATCTCCTGAGATGGGTGATCGCCCTCAAGCGATAATTAATAAGCAAGTGCTTGAAAATGCGGATTTACTTATTGGGATCTTTTGGACAAGGTTGGGAACTCCGACTGGTGAGTATGCAAGCGGGACGGTCGAAGAGATCGAAAAACACATCGAGTCTGGGAAACTTACCATGCTATATTTCTCTTCGACTCCTGTATCGCCTGAAAGTGTGGATACAGAACAACTTCTGGCCCTCCGCGAGTTCAAGGAAAAGATGAAGTCCGAAGGTAGAGTCGAATTCTTTGACAGCAACGTCGATTTCCGGACCAAATTTACTCGTCAGCTTGCTCAGACCATAAACGAGAACTCCTATTTTGCGCAA
Organism: Bacteroidota bacterium; assembly: GCA_021825585.1. GTDB lineage: Bacteria > Bacteroidota > Ignavibacteria > Kryptoniales > JAKASW01 > JAKASW01. The sequence continues at coordinate 19,704 of JAKAGT010000042.1, forward strand.
GAGAGAGACGATTCAGCAAGTGCCTCTGACCTGGTGTCGATTTTCAAGTCTTCTGTACCAGAAGAGGTCCGAATTTCAGATACCGCACAAAATATTCTTGTTGAGGCTGCTCAAGATGAGTATGGGATGATTTTTGTGGTCAAAGCAATAAATGGCTACGTAATTCAAACGCATGGAAAAGCTTTCACACCAAAGAACGCAAGGGAACGCGCTGAGCTAGAAGGTGCCTTAAAGGAATTGGAGAGGGCTGATTTGATTGTAGCTGAAGAGTATGAAGGCCCTTACAAGGTCACAACAAAAGGATACGATTATGCGGACAAGGTCAGGACTCCAAATAGCTGATCAATCAAAATCCTCAATCGAACGCCAGACTGTCGCGACGAATAAGAAGATCGATGAGCTTGTGAATAAGCTTTATGGGTTGACGGAGGAGGAGATGAAGGAGATTGACAAGATCGTAAAGGAGCTTATTGCGGGCTGACTTTAAGACGGCATTCGTCTTCTATCGAAAGAGTAATGAAATCTTTCTTACAGACTTGAGGTACGAATAATGCAAAGACCACATCTTTACTTCAGAAATCCACCCGAAAATAGCGCAAGATTTACGCCTCACACCCGTTTCCCGCAACGAGAGGAAGAAGACGATACCCCTAAGAACTACACGCCAATGAAAGAAGATTTTATTTCTTCATTATCGAATTTCAGGAGCCTGAAGCAGCAACGAGATAGCCGCAGGAATCCCCGCCTCGCAATCCCTGCCACTGTGGACTATTTGGTGTTTGAGTTCTTTGATTATTTTGATTCGTCTTCATTCGAAAATCACTACAGAACACATTTTGGGTTGGTTCCAATCCTCTATGAGAAGTTTAACACCATTGGGTACTTTGCAATTGCTGACGAGTCCTTATTTTCCCACTTTATCCGCGATTTGCAAACTTTCATTGAATCGGAGAACCCTGCAACCTCGACCGATTATGATTCTCACATCAGATACATCAAGAGATTCACTTTCCATACATCAGACGGAATGCGCAGGTATACTGAGCCGCGCCGTTTGGTCTTCTTGGATCTGTTTGATTCAATTGATCTCTTCACGAGTAGGATACAACCGATAGTAGACTCCTTGGATCGATATCTCAATGAGAAGGGATTTAGCTATTCAATAGATCAGCCCCTTGGAAGAGTCGAAATTGTCAATCCCGGCGAGGGAGCAATTCAAGAAATTATGGACAATTTCGATGTGATCCATTCGGTGAGGTCGCCGTTGGCTGGTGTGGTGCGGCCGTCAGCTTTCAACCTTCCGATGAGAGAATACGGCTTCGAAATTGCGGACAGCACTGCTGACTTGCCTATCATTGGAATAATCGACACTGGAATCAGTGACAGAACTCCGTTAGCGCCCCTCATTATCAACTCGAACAATGATTTTGACTTAACGAGTACAGGGGTCAAGGTAGATAACGCCGATCATGGTACTGCCGTTGCGGCCTTGGCCGCGCTCGGCGCCACACCTTACCCTAGTTATCGGGGCCGCTTCAAAGCCGATGCGAGATTACTCTCTATTAAGGTTCTCGACGATACACACGGGATGGTCTCTGAAACTAGCGTGCTGCAAATGATTCGCAAAGCCAATCGCGAGATCGGCGTAAGACTTTTTGTCCTCTCTATCGGTTACCAGGACCACCTACCTGACAATTCGAATGTCTCCAACTATGCCCGAAGCCTTGATGCATTAGCCAACGAGCTTGACGTTCTAATTCTGATTCCCTCCGGTAACGTTCATGAGATGGTTCAGTACATGTTCCAGTCGCCTACTTCTGACAGAAACACACCTTACCCGAAGCATTACAGATCGCCAGATTTCAATCTTTGCTCGCCTGCCGACAGCTTCAATAATGTAACCTGCGGTGCCATTTCAGATAACCTGGAGCTAACCACGTCGGAGAATTACTACTCTTCGGAGAAATCCTTTCCAGCGAGTTACACTCGCAAGCTAAACCTTAATCGAGACGAGATCACGCGGGGAAGGGTCAGCACACATTTACTGAAACCTGACTGTTCTCATCCCGGAGGTGACTATTCCTCACGGACTGAATATGCAACAACCGGCTTGAAGGTTCTCTCCGCTGGAGAGGGCCAGTTTTTTGAGAGGAGCGTGGGCACGAGCTATGCGACTCCCCTGTTGGCCAATTTGGCCGCGAAGTTGCTCCAAGCGTACCCGGCTCTGTCGGCTAACATGCAAACAGTAAAGGCGCTGATTCTGAATTCAGCCGCGATGCCTTCTACGTCTGATTGGTTTTCCGGATTGACGAATAAGATGAGGGTTGAGGACTTCATCGGAAGAGGATCCGCCGACGATGTAAAGGCGGTGTATTCCGATGACAACGCAATCACGCTTGTCTTGGAAAGCACTATCAATCCCGAGGAGATTCGGTCTTATCCTATCCATCTTCCTAATTATCTATTGGGGCTCTCTCACCGAAAAGGAATAGTTGAAGTCAACGCGACCTTATGCTTTAAGTTTGCACCTATCTCTGAAAACCATCTGGCTTACTGCCCAATTCACATGGCTTTTGGAATTTTCAAGAATGTCCCCCTTGTCCTTAACAGTATTGATGAAAACGATAGAGTAGTGCATAGCGGCATAAACGGTGGAAAGAAGGAGCAGTACGTTTTTAATGAATCGTGGTCGGAAGATTACTATTATCGCGCAAAACTTCTGAGCAATGCGCAGAAAATAAGATTCAATATTTCAAAAGCCCATCTGGTCAACGAGCATAATGAGTTCAGAATTGCGGTTAGATCGAGGTTTCATCGGCTCCTTAACGGTATTCAGAAAGACAGATATAATGCACCGCACGCGTTCTCTCTGGTTATTTCAATGAGAGAGAGGCCGATATCTGGTTCGGTATCGAACAGACTTTACGACGAGATGATGTTAATAAATGAAGTGAGAGCTATTGCCGAGCTGGGAGCTGAGTTGGAAGTGTGATTTTATAATTGAAGCAGATTCTTCTTCTCTGCTTTTACCATTTGTTTCAGGATCCTCGTGTCGATGACAAGGTTCGAAAGGTCCGACTCGTTCTTCTCAGTCTTCTCAAAGATGGTCCTCTTTATGGCTCCTATAAGTGCTTTCTGGATGCCATAATATGAAAGGCCTTCGCATACTTTTATGACCGACTCGAAGCTATTCCGATTGGAAAATCTGAAGGTGCCATTTCTAAGGGTTAATTGGATCAACTCCCTCACCTGTTTCTCTCCAGGCAACTCAAACTTCAGCATGGAATCGAATCTTCTGACCAATGCACTGTCTATCATCTGAATTTGATTCGTGGCGGCGATGACAATACTGCTTTGGGGCAGGTAGTCGAAAAGCTGAAGTATAGTATTCACGATTCTCTTCATTTCACCGTGGTCCTGACTGTAATCTCTGACCTTGCCGAGAGAATCAAACTCATCGATGAAGATTATACAATCGTCGGTTGATGCTTTCCGAAAGACTTTTGCTAAGTTCTTGCTTGTCTCCCCGAGTTTGAAGGAAACAATAGCTCCTAGGTTGATCACGTACATCATCTTCTGAAGTTCACCAGCCAGCACGTATGAGGCAAGAGTCTTACCGCAACCGGATGGTCCGTACATCAGGAACTTGTTGGCAATTGGTAGATCGAATTTTCTGATGATCTCCCGGGATCTGTGTTCTTTGATGATGTATTCTAAGTCACGCCTCAATTCATCTTTGCAGATAAGATTCTCAAGGGAGTAGTTGGAAGTCAGCTTCTCAATAATGAAATCGTTTAGTTCACGATCCTCAAGTCGCGCAAAATATGTATCTGAACCTACAAGCGCTGGCCCAATTGGCTTCGAGTTCTGCATCGCATCCTTGAGCAGCGACTGCAGCTGCAAAGCGAAGTTGATTTTCCTCGTCTTCTTGGAGTATTCGATGAGTTCGTTAAGGGCGGCTTTGAATTTCTCTTGGTCATTCTCCAGGCCTGACTTTACGATCTCTTTTATGTATCCTGACTGTTTCATGACCACGACTGCCTCTGCAATTGGATTACTTGTTACGATAAGTTAACACTTCAAGATGTGAAATCAATCCAAGACATCGTCATCTTTTGGTTGGTTTGTGGCGTTCTCTCTCGGGTATCTTTCTCTCTACATACCAAGTCTTCTAAGAGCCATGTTTCAGAACATCAGAAGCAAAGCGCTCAAGGCTCACCACCCACTCTCTCGTCTTACCCTTTCATTTTGGCTTGCGTCAACAGCCGAAGGTTCACCTGGTTGCCTTGCGTGTCAAGTGACAGAGAATTTCGAAGGAGCTTCAGGACGACACAGCCGCCTGGGAAGGATTCCGGAGCCAGGCAATCGAATCTACCTGGCAGGTGCACTCTCACGGATTTGTCCACACGCTATGCCCCCTGCGCTTTGCACCTGTAAGTCTGCCAGTGCCTGACCCGATTACTAACTCAGCATTTGTGCATAATCAGACCAGGATCATGTGCTCCGGATGAGATAGATCACAAGGAAAACGCCCATTGCCAGGACTGCGATTGTGAGAAGTGCCGGGAGCTTGGACGACCTGT
>JAKAGT010000043.1 GCA_021825585.1 Bacteroidota bacterium
TGGAACGGGCATTCTTGAGACCGATCTTCTTGTCTTTGCAGAGTTGAGTAATTGCCTGAGTGAGAATTGTTTCAGCTGTGAAGACCGGAAATCCGAGGGTCTTTCGGTACGTAGCCTTGATTTCAGAGACTGTCCTATCTATCAGTAGTTTTCTCCTGTCATCGTGCAAACACTCTGAAATGTGATCCTCAAAGCGTTGACGTGGATAGATGTCCTGTTGCAGCTTTGCCAATACGTCTGTGTGGCTAAATGCAGAACCGAGAGGTTCGAGCTCAAACTGTTTCTGTGCCTCCCCGCTTGAGGGGACATGAATTGAGACATAATACAATGCGGCCTTCTTGAAAGCCTCTTCTATATACTTGCAGTTTTCCGCGTAAATTTTTTCGTACTGATGCCTGCGGTCTGAGTCGGGCGATGTCCGAGTCAGGTCGTTTGCAGCAATGGCGAGTTGCCCCCATTTAATGAGGTCTGGGTGTTCCAGTGCGTTGAAGGTGTCAGATTTAGGTTCGAGAAGGATTATCTGATTTTGATTTTCGGCACCATAGTATAACAGAGCCCGCTCGCCATCCGTCAAACGTCGTGGTGCAAAGACGAAGCGAAGTCTGTTCTTATCTAATTGATTGATAGCAGCCCTGACCTGATCTACGTCCTGGACAACTACGGCATTGGAATCGCCGAAAACGTTTATCTTCCAGCGATTGATTGCAAAGTCTCTTGCATCAGACGCGTCAACACGAAGTGCTCGATACTCAACCTTCGCGTATGGCTTTTCCTGAGTATCGAACAGGTAGTTCCCTTCCCTTTGTTGGAAGTACGAACCCATTTTATCAAACGCACGCAAGGATGCGGTGAACTCGTTGTAATCATCATCGGGTTTGACTACCTGATGCACGAGCTGGTCTTCGCTCAATCCCACAACGTTTCCACTGGATGTCAAAGTAGCGACGAGAACAGCGGACACAATTTCGGAAGCGTACTTAAGTATCTGAAGATCGTGGAGATCATTTTGGGCACACTGAAATATGGTTTGCCCCGGATCCAGGTCAAGAAGGATGTTACGAATGCCGGCGTCATTAACGTCAAGTTGGGATGCTGAGATTACGTCGACTTTCTTGTAGGCCGTCCTGACGACGCCCGCCAGGAGGCTAAGTGGGCCTCTGTTGCCCTGAAAGTCTCTACGAAGCACCCGATGCAAGAGCATGTCAATGAGTTCGGGAGTGAAGGGATAAGTTTTGACGAAGCGGTGAAGGTAAGTGTTGTCGACAGCAACGCCGGATTTCTTCCATTTATTGACGTAGCTCGTGACTATTGTGTCAACCTTGTTAGGATCAATTTCGAGAGCGTCAGTAAACAATCTGTGCATCACGACCATTTGTCGGTCGAGAGGTTCAGCGAACTTAACATCGATCCTTGGAACGCGCTTGAGCGTCGCACCGGGTTCTTTATTGGAATCATACACAGAGGCAAATATCGTGACGGAGGCGTTTTCTGAACGATACGCCTCTTCGGTCAACATTTGAAGGAAACTGAGGTTCTGAGCACGGACATGGTCGTCGACTATGCTTTGAATGCCCATCTCGAGTTCGTCAAGTATGAGAACAAGCTTCTTTCCAGCGAGGACATCTCTCAGTTCCCTTAGGTTGGGTAACTTATCCTGATTAGCTCCACGTTCTGCGCCAAGCTCTTCAAATACAAGTCCCCACAAAGACTCACGCGGGTAGTCGGTAAACTTGTGGATGGAGACGATAGTATCGTCTGGTAAGAGGCATTCGAGCTTGTGTTGGTTCAACCAGACTGCGGCAGCCGATGGGTTCTTGAATAGATGATAAACGAGAAGTTCGAGATGTGATTTGCCACTGCCTTTAAGTCCCTCGAGCAGGAATAAACCTGCCGACTTTTCTCCTGAATTGAACCGGTGATGCAGATGGTTAAGAATGGTTTTCACATCGGAAGTTGGGAAAGTCAATCCGAAGAAGTCTTCCGGCCGGGACTCGATTGATTTGCGTTTCCGGTCTCGGAGGTTCTCGATATCAATAACGCCATCGATGCCTTCTTTTCGGAGGACCTCAGGCCGTGGTGTAAGTATGTCGGAAAGGCTCATAATTACCTCGTTTGTCGGAACAAAGATAGTAAGATGATTTTGAAATGTCAAGATGGATTCAAGAAATCGTGAAGAGGGTGGAAATATTGGATAGACTGAAGAATCGGGTGCCTATTGCGCGATTTCCTACCTTCTGCATTCGAAGGAAGGCAGAACAAAGCTATTTCGGGCTTTACCCCCGGCTGCGTTAGTTGGCCCAGCCTCAGGACTTTTACCCACCGGAGGACTTTTTCGGTTTCAGCGTAAAGAAGCTCCTGAATATTCGGAGGACCAAATAGGCCAGGAACCCGAGAGAAGACATCAGGATGTAGAACTCCTTATTTGAGGCGCCTATGGACAGGATCTTCGACAGCGAGAACACCGCAAGCCCCAGTGCGTACAGCGGACCCATGTCCCGCGTTGCGGGATCTTGCTGCGTGACGGCCAACCGTCGATTGAAGTAGTCGCGGTCGTTGGCTGAATATACAAGTTCGCGTATATCGGCGCTGCCCATGGAATCCTTTCGTGACCGCAGCATGAAGGAATGTTTTCAATTGAAACGGATTTCCCTGGCTCACCTTAGAGATTTGATTCCTGAAAAGGCGTCGGTCCGGCGCTCTGACTTTATAGTGTTCCACGAAGTAATCGATCAGCTGCAGTGACTCTTCGGTGGCGAGTGGACACGCGGCGACGATCATGAATGAATCGAATATTTTCTTGAGGATAGGTTGCTGCTTTACGGACTGAGATCCGCCGCAGACAGTTGCAACTTCGAGAAGCTTTTCCAAAAGGACACGGTGAGATGCGGTTACAGTGTCAAGGTTATCGATGAAGAGGATGGGTTTTCTGCCAGAGTTTGATATAGCCTTGAGAATTGCCTCAGCAAGTTCGGTTTCTTTCATGGCGTTCACGGGTTTGAGCTGGTCATGTCTCATGAGTTCGGAGGAAAGGTGCTTCATGAATTTGCTGAGTGGGGCTGGAGAGTCGATGAAGATGGTGACGTATTTGTCAGGCGAGAGTTGGGCATGTGGAATGTCTATCCGATGTGCAGCTCCTGTCAGCAACGAGATCACTTCGTGCATAAGGCGGGTCTTCCCTATACCTCTGTCGCCGATTATGAGGGTGTGGCGGTTTTGTAGAAGATTGGTGATGATTGTTTGGAGTTCTTGCGAGCGGCCGACGAAGAAGGGGTCCTGGCGGAGATCAGAGCGGATGGGAGTAATATGGAACATGGGCGGCGTCATGGCGTTTTATGAATGTACGGAGGAACAGTAGACAGGAGGCAGGAAACAGGATGAGGGAGACAGGAGAAAGGGGGAATCGGTGAATATATTGCTCCCCTTGAAAGTGAGACACTCTTGAGGATTAGAGGAAGAAGGAATCAAGAGCGCGGGGGGAGCGCTCTTGGCGGCGGGCCGCTTGAAAAAGCGTCAGACAATGACAAAGTTGCCTGAGAAGGAAAAAGAGAGGAGCAAGACGATGGCGAAAGTATCAAGCATTAGCATGGAAGAGCGAGTTGGACTTATCCTGGAGAGCCTTCGATCGGAGGGATCGATAGCGGACCTCTGCCGGAAGCACGGGATATCTCAGACGACGTTCTACAAGTGGCGGGATAAATTTCTGGAAGCAGGCAAGGAAGGGCTGGTGCATAACGGAACGGGTTCAGCTTCGAACACGGAGAAGGGTCGAATTGAGGAGCTGGAACGAGTAATAGGACGACAAACGATAGAGATCCAGATACTTAAAAAAACTTGAATCTCCGGTGATGTCGAACGTCGAAACCGAATGCCCCGCAGGGAGCCGTAGCTACGGCATCCACCTCATGAGCGATAACGGGTCGCAGTCGACCAGTATCAAGTACGAGAACGAAGCAAACACGCTCGGCATGGAGCATGTCACGACGTCATACTCAAACCCCAAGGGCAATGCCGACACCGAGCGTGTCTTCCGGACTCTCAAGGAGGACGTGATCTGGCCGAACGAATTTGACAGCTACGATGAAGCCAAGACAGCCGTGGACAACTGGGTTCACTTCTACAATACCGAGTACCCCCGTTCTTCGCTCGGTGAAATAAGCCCTATTGAAATTGAAAACAAAATTCAAACTCTGGCGGCATGAGCTCTAAATCAATTTACCCCAAATACTATCTTGATTTATGGGGGGCACTACACTCCGTGCATAGGGCTTCCTGGCCGCCAGGCCGTCGTAACCGTCCTGAGAGTACTCCCCGTACCACTCGTAGCGGCGGCTCCTGTTAACGTCGAGTATCCAAGCTGCGGGCAATTGAATCATTGGAAAACCCCTCGGCGGCAAGCAGAATGATCTTGGCACTAAAGACCTGAAAGTATGGTAACGTATATTTCCCTGATCGAACGGATAACTCACGTGCTTCATCGGGCGACAAAATAATCTCGTATGGGCTTTCTCTTGGCATTCTGAACCCCTCCTTCTGAACCCCTCCTTCGATTGACAATATACCAAGGAAACCATTTTCTATCAAGCTCATATTACGTTAGTGTATTTATGAAGATCGGTACTTAGTCTGCGGTTGCTGGTTAAGAGAATCACGAAGGGGTGACATAATCCGACCACAAGAGAAACGGAGACACATAGAGACCGATCGATTCCCTCCGCGCCTATTGTGCCTCTGTGGTTCGATTGGATCAGGTGCATCCGGGATAATAACTCCGTCAAGACCGGCCGGACGTTGGCGTCAGCGATGCGACGTATTTCAAGTGGCGGAAGAAATACTATGGCTGGCGGGTAAACCCACCGGCGATAATGCGGCATCCGATGTTGTCAATGGTCAGCTGCCAGCCGGTTGAACCCAGTTATCGAGTGAGCTCTTGATCCGTCGTAACACCCTATCAACAGAAAAACCCGCTCCAGCATTTGTCTGCTGAGGCGGGTCAACCATAAGGAGAAGTCTACAAACCATGTCACATAGAACGATCCGGAAGTCCTGGGTCAGATTTGCATGCCATTACCAACCTCACCTTCGTCGCACTTGGCCAGGGTTTGAACACCGAGAATCTGAATCTTCATTCAGGGGCGTATTTCAAGAGAATCATTTCCTGCGGGAAGGACCACGTCCAGAACTCTTCCGATAATTCGGGTACCCATCAATCTTGTGCCATTAAGTCTGATTTCTTTGGGTTCGAAAGGCAACTGGAGATTTACTTTGCAGGCTCTTTTTGTGTTTATCTGCCAATCCTCTCCCTTCGAGTAGCGCCTCCCGGAAAACGTAACCCGGGTGGAGGCTTTGATCAACTCCTCACCCTTATAGCTCAAGTAAGATGCCTCGTTGGCTGCAAAGTGTGAAGGCATGTTATGGTTTAAGGTAATCTCCGCAATTCTTCCGTCTGTTGAGATCCCCTCCCCATTCATATTCGCTTTCCATGTTTTAAACAGGAACACGTCTACCTCTTTGTCGTTTTCCACGCGTAGGCCGATGTAGCCCTGACCTTTGAGTCGCTCTATATCCTTCGACACACTTGTGATATTTCTGTCTCCTTTTACGGGATACAGGACGGTCACGAAATTCTCACCCATGCTTTTTGCAGAATTACTTACCTGAACGTAACCCGGTCTTTTTATAGGAACCCCAAAATGAATTGGGCCGTCAAAGAGCTCCAGCTTTGGTTTATCCGGGAAAACCACTTGCGAATAGAGAGATGCGCTATCGGTTCTGAATGTAAATGTGTTTTTCGACTTCAAGCTGACTTCTTTTAAGTCGTTGAAATGGAAAAGCAAATCGTACTCATGTGGCACCTTGGATGATTTAACTCTGTCATAAATGACAAAGTACCGCCGATGCATAAATATAATATTCCTTTCGAACAGACTGAGTTTGCCGTAATAGAGATTCGCCAATTCCCCGGTCGTTGATGAATAGGAATCTGTTGTAATAAAATCGGTTATCTTCGCTGATCTGTCGGCGGCTTTGATGAAATGGAGGTAGTCCCCGCTTTCCTGCGAGCCGGCGTCGTCATCAAGGAGAAGCGTATTATGTCCGACCGGTTGAATATAATAACGGCGATACCATGGATCGTTATAATAATTGGCCCAGCCCGCTTCCGGTATCAATGAGACTCCATAAGCATTTAGCTGAAAACTCCCTTGATCATAGTGCTGATGATTATAGAAATGGCCGCACCGGAAATTCATAACTATATCATCGGGCGACCAGCCTGATCTGAAAACAACTGCCCCTAATTCTGGAAATTCTATTGACTTTGGGAATGAAGTTGGTGGAGTTTCAGGACCCTTGTTCGTCCCGAACATAAAATCGAAAATATCCTTGCGCGGACTTTGCATATACAACCATTGGAAGACCGGGTCGTTCGAATGAGACGAAAGCCAGGCAAACTCCGACAGAGTGGATAATTCCGGATGACTATCGCCCACATCCAGAGTATGAGGATTTGAAAAATTGTAGAGGAAATATTTGTATGAGTTGAACAGGCCCTTGCTCGATAGATCAAGGTGCAGGACGTTCTTTATTACTGAAAGCGTGGGAAGGACGTTTGAATAAGCAAACCCCTGATAACCTATCCCTTCTCCCCAGGCTCCAGTCGTATCGAGAGTATTGTGAATATAATCTCTGAGCATCCCAATTAGACCTGAGAGATACGGCTCAAGGTCACCAAGCTTGGGGTCGTCCCCATAAATTGCGAGTGCACAGGAGATACCACCGCTCACCGTATTGCCGACCCAATTACTGGTCGCCGACGGGACCCTGTCGTGCAAGACATATTCCTTGTAAGCGGGAATTATACAATTCCTCAGAAGACCTTCGCCTACCTCATCTCTCTCTTTCTTGGTCATCAACGGATAAACAACGTCGTAGCAGAAAGCGGCCCGGACGCCGAGCTCGCCGACCGGATAATACGTTTCACGATGCCTTGCAGCAAACCAAGGATGATTCCATGTCTTCCATCCGGCTATAATTATCAAAGCCTCCTTCGCGAAATTGCCGGCTGCAGTATCACCTGTCAGTGCATAGATCAGTGCATTCTCCTGAAGGATTTTCATCGCAGACTGAATGACGCCGAAGTAATGCGAGAGAGTCGGCAACAGAAAAACCGAGTCGTTAACAGTGAGGTCAACCTTCGACAATGATTCAAGGCTCAAATTGCCCGGGTGGACTTCCCTTAAACTGGAAGTCTCCGCTCCAAATTTTATGGAACCCACATTGGAGCTGTCTCGTGTCTTAGCAGCGTCACGCACCAAGGCATCCCACCAGCCTTTCCAATCTTTGCTATCGATCTTCTGTTTGAGTTGATCGATTTCTTCTTCATTTGTAAAATACATTCGTGGATGTGGTTGATGATTTTGGGTCAGCCAGATTTTGAAATCCGTTTCAACCTCTTCCCCTGCGCCGTTTTCTCCAGCGATTCTAACGGTCCACTGGCCTAGCGGATCCTTATCAGTGAATGTATGGATATCATCATTTCTCCATCGACCATCAGACCGGTTGAATTGCAGCGGGACGTCCGAGATAGCAATTCCTCCTTCAGGATTGATCAGCGTAGTTTGGACTGATTTAAGCACCACATTCTTTGGCGAACTGACCGAAAGTCTGAACTTTTCCCCAAAATGATAGTGATGCAGCGGGATTATCATCTCGAGGTTCTTCAGGTACTCTGATGCAGGCTCCTCTAGTTGAAATTTCACCGGACTTAGTCCGTCGATATTTAGCCCGTCGAGATAGATTCTGTAAGTTATGTCAGGGTTTGTCCTTGGAATGTACGTCGTCACTGAGAAACCATTTATACCCGTTCCCGTTTGAATCGATTCGTCTGAATATTTGAAATCCTGAATGGACACATGTAGGAAGTGCCACTCGCTGTCGTCGTTGATTGAGTCATGATAGCAATACTGCTTCCCATCGGAACCATACAGAATTAGCTCCATGCCTTTGAAATCGCCATAACCGTTTGCTTTGTAGTAAAACGATACCGTTGAACCTGCAGCAGCAACCAGTGATAATTTTCTAATGAAGCCAATCTCATGTTCGGTTATAAAGGTGGGGCGATACTCAAACATGAGCGAGTACTTACTCCCATTCGGCCCGTTGATTCTCTGGCAGTACAAATCCGGATCGAACCCGGTATCCTGAAATGGCGGATACGATTCCCATCCGTCAGTGTTGCCCTCCTCGAAATTTTCGCTGTAAGTAATCGGTTTCATGATATTCGAATTTCCCTGCATGCTTGATCTAGTAGTTCCGTTTATTCCAGCCGCAAAAGCGCATGCCTGCTGAAATAGAAAAATCACAACAAACGCAAAAAAGGTTAGTCTCTCAAACACAAGATGGTTCTCCCGAGTATTTGTCTTCATAATGTATATCCCGCTTCATGCTTTCAGAAGGTAGGGCTTCTCTTCATAAATCTTTATGACCAACTCGCCAAAAAGTGTATTGGCCCACGCAAACCATTTCCTCGTAAATCTGCTGGGGTCGTTATCATCAAATGATTCATGCATAAACCCGGTGCCGGCGTTCGAGCGTATGAGAGTGCGCAGGCAGGTCGATATCTCCACGCTGTCGCTGCTCGTAAATGCTCGCATCATTATACTCATAGGCCAGATTTTCCCTAATCCGGTATGTGGGCTGCCGTTTCCTTCTCCCGCCTTCCCTTTGAAGAAGTACGGATTACTGTCACTCAGGACGAATCGTCTCGTGTTTTGATAAACCGTGTCGTCTTCAGGAAGACATTCCAGATATGGCAGCGAAATCAAACTCGGAACGTTTGCGTCATCCATAAAAAGTTGGTTTCCGAATCCGTCGGCCTCGTATGCTATAGTCTGACCGAAGTCAAGGTGATTGACCAAAGCGTACTTCCTGATCGCACTCTCAACCTCATCCGCAAGTGAGGTGCTGCCTTCGGCCAATTCCTTGTCTTTAAGAATCTCAGCAGACATTTCGGTCAGTCGTCTGAGAGAAAGAACTGCAAAGTAATTTGACGGAATAAGGAACGGAAAGATGGTAGCATCGTCAGAGGGTCTGAACATCGAGCATATAAGCCCGACAGGCTTAATTGGATTTCCGTAGCCCCCATTAGCCAGCGTACCTTCGGGCGTTATGGTCTTCCTTTCGAACTTGTACGGCCCCGGGCCGTTCTTTCTCTGTTGTTGAATGAAGGTCTTCAAAACCAATTTCATGGCATCATGCCATTTCGAATCAAAGCAGGAAACGTCGCCCGTAGTCTTCCAGTATCCGTAGGCAAGTCTTATCGGGTAGCAGAGAGAGTCCACTTCCCATTTTCTCTCATGTAGCTCCGGCTTCATGGTTGTCAGGTCAGTATCATAAGGACTTCCTGTCGCTCCGTAGTTGAAAGCGTTGGCGTAGGGGTCAATCAGTATGCACTTCGTTTGTCTGTTTATGACTCCTGCGAGGAGTTCCTTGAGTCTGCTGTCTTGCTTAGCAAGAGGGAGATACGGCCAAACTTGAGCGCTGGAGTCGCGGAGCCACATCGCGTGGATGTCCCCGGTGATTACGAAAGTGTCCGGTTTCCCGTCGATCATCTGAAAATCGACGGTGGTGTCGAGCGTGTTAGGATAACAATTCTCGAACAACCACTTTAACTCGTCATCGTGTATTCCCTTCTTGACCTCGACTATTTTCTCTTCGACCGCCTCACTTACAAACTTGCGATCGTTCAATTTCGGCCTGCGGCTGACGAATCGGCCGTCGACCGTCACGGGCAGAATAGTACCGGAATGCCCAAAGCCTTTTCCTCTGAGAAGCGATAATCCCGCGAGTGAAATGGCACCATTCTTCAAGAAATCCCTTCTAGAGCTCATGAACTGCCTCCGACAATGACCACATCCGAGTTTGCCTGCAAATCATCGCGCCACACTTGTGCCCGGCTGTTTCAATGATCGTCATACAGGGCGTTTGTGTCGAGAATTCAGGAGAACTCCACGCCGATAGTACGAGTCTCGCCGGCACAGACAAATCACGTGGCGCCACGCTATGACAAAACCCGTCCGTGGCGCCGCTTGTTTGCACTTCTTATGATATTCTTCTCGCAATTCGTTTGCTCTGGCCCTCGCATCCGGACCGAGCGCACTTAAGGACGACAAATGTCGTCATTTGAGTAATACCATTTTCTTCGTTATCGAGTTGCTTCCCTGTTCCAGTCTGTAGAAATATACCCCGCTCGCGAAATTATTCATATTGACACTGTATAAGTATGTGCCAGCAGGCTTGTAACCTTGGTCGACGACCTTTACCAGCTGGCCAAGGACATTGTACACATCTAAGGCTACAATACCCGGATGCGCGAGCGTTACTTTGATATCGGTCGACGGGTTAAAGGGATTCGGGTAATTGTTGCTCAGGCTGAATTTTGTTGGGACCTGCGTGGGGGTAGACTTCACGCCAGTCAGCACCCATTGGGCCTTCTGACTGGGGAACCAGTTTAGGTCTCCAAGTGCGAACCCGTCGGTTCCTGCTGTTTGCAGGGTCGTGTTGGAGTATGCCAGATTCTCCGGCAGCGGCTGTGTCGGTGGATATACTGATCCCGTCGGATTGTACCACCATAAATAGGACCCCAGTCCCTTGGTCCTGCTCAGGTATGTATAGTGATCCAAATTGTCGACTACACTGAGTATGGAAGACGAAAATCCGGGATCCGCTTCAATATTCCCGTTGTCCTCCAGGAACGGATACCACTTAGTCGTTTTTATTGTGTTTGTAATTGTGGTTGTGTGCGCAATGATCGTGGTATCACTTGATGTTGTAGTATCAACGGCAAACGTGGTATCGGCCACAAACGAAGTGTCGGCTGCGTGAATAGTCGACGTATCAATCGTAGTATCTTCTGTCACAGTGGTACCATTGGCAAATATTGAATCAATTGCATATGTCGTATTGATCGCAAGGAATGTTGTATCATCAAACATTTCCTGGCTGAAGCTGGTCATCCACCCCGGTGCAAATATTGAATCGGCGTGCGAGGTCGATGTATCGTTAATCGAGTTCCAGAAGTTCTGCATATTTTGAGGCCAGAAATATGCGTTGTTATCAAGTATGATGTGCCTATCCGCTTCTGCTATTCCGTAGGTAGTCCCGGTACTACCGAGAGTGGTTAGGCCAATTACGGGAATGCCCCCCATGGCATCTGCACCGAAGAAAATGTTGTTCGTGAAAACGGCGTTTGTCAGCTTCGACATCGATAACAGATGGGCGCCGTTCAAAAATACCGTGTTGTGATTAAACACCATATAATTGTTATAGTCGAGTGCAGCAAACACGTAGCCCTCGTCGCAAAACATGGTGTTGTTAACAATATAGACCGTGTCTGTGGGAATATTCGTGAAGCTAATAAAGGTGTCCCCGTAATAATAAGAAGTATAATCCTGCATGTTTCTGAAGATATTGTCGGTAATCCAGAAGTTGTTCCATTTGCCGCTCTGATCATAAAAAGCTGCATAACTCCATCCATCAAAAACACAGCTATCCACCCTTATGTTCATACTATCGCCAAGAACTATCACGGCTTTCCCCGGTCTGACGGGGACCTGATCGGGGGCGACACCAAAGAGATAGAGCTGTTTGAGAGTTAAACCTCCTCCCAGAAGATTTATAAAGTAATATGGCCTGGAGTTGTTAGAAAGGATGGCCGGTTCAATTACCGGAAGTGCGCCTGTCCCGCCACCAGCGATAATCGTAAGCGGGAAGTCAACGTTCATCGTACCGGTAAAGAAATACAACGAGTCTCTGTACAACTCGTACACACGGTTGGGGTTCACTCTTGCGCCGGTGGATGTAGTGTCACCTATGATGAACTCATTGATGTTGCCCACCGGGGATGGCGACACCCAAACAGTATCGGGCGTTTGGGCGAACGTGCTCAGCGGTACTGCAATGAGAATGACTATTGCCGTAATCATCATTGCCGTAAACGTGGTTTTCATGATTGTTCTCCTTTGTTTTATAGGCTTTCGGAAACTAATTGTTCAAAACTCTGGAATGCCTGCAGTTGAGGGGAAAGAATCAGCGCGAGTTTCCATCCCTCTCTTTCGTTTCAATCGATTGGCTTGGAGCGAAATTAGCAGAGCCTTGCTGTCTGTTACTTGTACGACTTGCGGCAATCCCGACAAAAGATCTTTACAAGATCGTAATTAACCGTACCTCGTACCGGCGTCCGGAATATCAAAGCAACACCCGCATCCTGATATGCAAGCGTCATCGCTTCCTTTAGATAAGGAACCGTTGCCTTTCTTGACCATGAGGAGTGTGGCGTGAAATACAGACATGGTATCAGGACTGAATTGGGAAAGGTGGTCCCGAACTCCTTAATTTCCACAGGGAGGCTTTTTGCAGAGATACCATAATTTGGAGATAACAGCGCCTTGTGTTGATATCCCCATTCTACCGCACCGATATATGGCTTGTAAGAATCTATCTCTTTTTTTCTTGCCAGCTGGTCCTCATAAATCGTCAGGCCGAGAAGGAACTTCCGGTTCTCTTGCTTCAGTGCCTTATACATTCGTCTCACATACTCTGGGGTGAAGAGATTCACGTTGTAGAGGAAGTCATCTATCATCAGCATCGTCAAGTTCGGGTGTTTCTTTGAGATCGCCGAGATATCTTTCGCCCATTCGACGTAATCGGGTCCGTAAGGAGGATACCGTATGCCGTCTTGACCCCCACGGGGTAGCTTGGACTCTTCAGTCGGCGGAACTAAAACCACCCAGACTTCTATTCCGGCTTTTGAGGCAAGGTCGCAAAAATGCGGTAAAGCCGAGAGATCCTCCTTTGAATGAGCTTCGATTAGGTAACTATAACAGTTAACCCCCAGGTCTTCCAACCTGGAAATCATTTCTTTGATTCTAGGTTTTCCCAGAGCGTTATATCGCATTCCAGCGTATGCGACTATTCTCCTTTGTCCGAAAGGAAACAGTCTTTTATCACGCAGCATCTTGGTGACTCTCTGTTCGTCTTCCTTCTTCACTCGGTCAAGTCTCTGCGCTTTCGGATCATCCCTTAAGCCGTTTGAGTCGGCATCGATTCTTGCATAGTTGCCCCTGTCTCCCTTTATGACAGCTAAGGCCCGGGCAGCAGCCTTCGGCTGAGCAAACGTACACGAGGGTGTCGCAGCGATAATTGCCGCTGAACCGATCGATGCTAATAAGAATAAAAGTCTTAAATTGATCATAATTTTTAAGATCCTCCGGTTGTATTATGCAACGTTCCCGTCCTTCGAGAAAACTCAGAATGTTGTTTCGAATCCCATATCCGCCGTTAACCCGTAGACTTGTTCTGATTCAGGAAAACTGGATCCTTGATTGATATTGAGATCCCTGGCACTATTGATATTGTTCAAATCGAAGAATGCCCGGAGTCCCAACCAAGGCAAGTTCTGTTTGAGGGCGAAGTCCCACCTTACATATTTTGCCCCGTCCACTCTAAGCTCAGGCCAGAAATTCGCCTGCTGGAAAACATTCGACTGATATAGCATTGATACTCGTACCGAGAATCCCTTGAAGTCGTAGCCGACGGCGAGATTCGCGATGTCGTCCGGTTGATAGATCATCCGGTCAGTATAGAAGCTGTTGTTTACAATCTGTTGGTATTTTGGCAAATAAATGGTAGTTACTGTCACTCGAGGATACTTGGCCCGAGAGAATATGTGAGTATAGTTGACGCTCAAAACCAGCCCCGATAACGGACCGGGTAGATACCAGAAGTGTGTTTCCCAATCAACCTCAGTTCCCCACAGATCGACTTTGTTAGGATCGTTGATAGAAGTGACCAACGGCTCCCCTTTTGTTGTACTCGGTATTCCAGGATAGTCCGCGGGGTTTATGATATATGTGCTTATCGGGAATATGAGATCACTAATGTGCTTCAAGAAACCATCGATAGTGAACAGGCCTATGGCGTTATTGTAAACGGAAAATATCGCATCGTAGTTTGTGGAACGTCCCGGTTTCAGTGCATAGTTGTTCCAAACGACGCTGGTAAAACCTATGTTTATCCTGGGAGTGATTGCGTTGAAAGAGGGATATGTTAGTGTGTTAGTGTATGCCAAATGTACCTGCAGCCACGATAGGGGTCTTATTATCAAATGAACCATGGGCAGCCAGTAGCCGTGGGTTTCATCGATTGTAGTATCACTATAATCGTATTGAAGCGGTGTTTGGGTGCCTCTGGGTGCAGTGTAGGATGTTGTAAGCTGCTGATACCTTACGCCCGGCAAGAGAGTCAACATTTGTCCGAAGTCTACGGTCGACATCACGTATGCCGCACTTTCTCTTTCATTTCCGGAATAATTGTTGGTTGTCGAGGAATAATCGTTGGTCGCAACGTCGGTGTAGTAATCATAAGAGTTCGGCTGCGGAGCCTGATTAATGACGTTCATCACTTGATGCATAAGATTGACGTTGAGGGGGGCACCCATAGGGTAAGCACCGCCCAAGAAATTGCCGTAGCTGAAACTGGGATCGACAAACAGAGTCATCGGCAATTGATAGCTGGCATTCGGAACCGTCTTAGTCATCCACGGAAACGCATTCAAAATGGCTTGCGTGACCGAATCGGCGCCACTTATGTACAGTCGATTGTTCTGGCTGGTGTAATTATAAGACTTGATAGTGTACTTATAAGCGCCGCCGAACTTTAATACACTCGTGATGTCCCGGGAGAAATTTATGTGAGACTGAAAATCCAATGATCCGGTAAACTGCCGATTCCTGGATAAGCTGCTGGACTGGAGAGCAGTCTGCAGGTAGGTTTGAGATAGATCGTTTTTTGCAAGCGGGGGTATGGCCTGAGGATTCAGACGTTCATACCCGGCGCTAGCGAGACCGACCGGAGTTTGTGAAAACGAAAACGTAAGGGCGTTAGGTACCGAACTCTCGGAGTATGAATGAGACATCTTTGCGTCAACTGAGAACAACGCAAATCTCTTCTTAACGTCGATTAGGTTTGTGATGATATTCAAAATGTTCTGTTCGTCTGTGGTAGTATAGCTATGAGTGTTGTTAACCAGGCTGTAGTCCTCACTCCTGATTTGGGTGTTCGTGTTGCCTGAGCTGACGAAATTCATGAAATCAATTTTGAAGTCTGAAAGCCTGTAGTCCATCACAACCGTCGCTCCATATCGCCGCCTGTACCTGGGAATATCAGTAAGGGTCAGGTCATTCATGTAGACCGGATTGGGAACTCCCAGCTTGGGTGCGTTCAAGGAATAACTGGCCCCGAGCTCATTTGCCGTCAGGTTGCGCCCTTCAACGCTCGCCTGAGCAAAAATTCCGAATCTGGAATCGAAGAGACGAGATTGGGAAGTACCTACAAACTTGTAATTCGAATACTTGTTCTGCAGGTCATTGTAGCCTCCTTCAGATAGCAGGGTCACCAGCACGCCCTTCCTCGATTGCCTTGCTTCGGGAAGCTCGAGATTAACCGTACCCCCCATAGCGGCTGCATCCATGTCTGGTGTAATAGCCTTAATTACCTCGATCCCTCCCAGCATGCTCGAGGATATGTTGCTCAAATCAACCGCACGACTCGAAGACACGTTCGGAGGAACCTGCACCCCATCTATCGTTATCTCGTTATACTGCGGTGCCATTCCACGTATCACAACCTGCGATGCCTCGCCTCCATCCCTGACAAGAGATACACCGGGAAGCCTTCCTATCGACTCAGCCGCGTTTGCATCAGGAAGTTCCTGAATTTTCGCCGCCGAGACCACATTCATTATTTTGTCTGATGAGAGCTGTTGGTTTATTGCTGAGTTCTGACCAGCTGCCTGAGCCGTTATGACAACTCCCTTCCCCTTTATTCCAACTGCTTTCAATCCGAAGTCGCGTTTTGCTGCAGATCCCTCTGTTACACTTATTGTGAGCTCCTTAGACTCATATCCCAGATATGATGCACGGACAGTGTACTTACCAACGGGGACATTGCTGATGACGTACCTGCCGTTGTCGTCCGAAACGGCACCCATACTCGTACCCACCAGGAAAACGTTTGCACCGATAAGCGCGTTACGCGTCTCAGCGTCTCTAACGTATCCTTCTATCTTGCCGCTTGCTGCAAGGACACTGGAAGAAATCGAAAACGTGAGGAGGAATAAAAGATTCGTGATAACAGTAACCTTATGCATCTAGTTCTCTCCCGTTGATTAAAGACTCAAGAAAATACGCTGGAAGCCAGTCCTGTAAGGGAAACTCTTTCGAACTTCTGTTAAGGAGCATGCAGTCTGTGAAATCTGAAGACCCGCTGCCGGTTTATTCTGACACGCGTGCATCATTTATCTATATCTGTCAATTTGAGACTGTCTAATACTGCTGCCCTCGTTTCAATACTGAATCTGCGCCGATACCTTTCTACCCACGGTGAAGTACGGAACCAGTCTAACAGACGTGACGTCCGCCGCAATCACCTCTTGAAATAAAACCTCAACCATCGGACGGCCCGAATCGGCACGCAACTCTCTCCCATTTGCCTATGGGTATAAACCGAACACCTTGAATCCTACTGTTTCAATTGTATGTCCGGCAGAAGAATCTTCTCTCCTGGTTGCAGTTCCACGTCGATCGTCTCAGGTTTGTAGGACGCCTTTTCAGCTTCAATTTCGTAGACTATGGGGCTGCTTGTTCCTACCCAGGCACCAAAGTCATATTCACCCGAACTCTGCGTGGATTTTCTCGTAACGATCAACTGAGTTGTGCCGCTAGCCCTTCGTACGGTCACGATCGCATCGGATATTGGCTTTCCGGTTCGGGCATCTGTGACTGTGCCTGAAGCCTCGCCGAGGTGGGGATAATAGAGGCTGTCAAGAAGAGGTGGAATAGCCAGAGAGTCCCAACGCTCGGCTGAGATGTATTGCTGTGTCAGCCATGGCGCCGAGAAAATGAGTACGCCATTTATCGAACCTTCATTGTACATATCGATTGATGTTTGCAGCATATAGTGAACGCTTTCGGGTGTCATCTGCTCGCGGGAACTCTTGATGTAGACTCCGACAATGATATGTTTCCCAGGATATGTCTGGTTTATTGTACTTATATAACTCGTGAGCGACTTGTAATTCTCGTTTTGTAAGTGCATCCATAGATTAACACCGTCAATCGAGCCGATGACGGATTGATTTACGATATTGAGCTGATCCTCATAGACAACGATGTACAGTTTTAGATTCAGCGTCGTAGCTTGAGATGAGTGATCGACATTTCCCTTGCTGTCAACCGTCTTTCCCTGGAGCGCGTCCCTGATGTCCTGAAGGTCGTTGATGGTTATGTCGTTCTTAAGAAAATTCTCGTAAAAGTCATCTATTATCACCCCGGAGATCTGTGGGTACTCTTTGGACAGCTCCGAAAAACGATGAGCCGCTTGAATCATCCCCGGCGATTCGGCGTACGGTTGCAACAAAAGAGTGTCACCCGGTTGATTAACGACTCCCCCCTCAGTCGGTGGACGCAATATTCCGTATATCTTGTTTGTATTCCACACCGTGCAATTATCGATCAAATTGTCCTGAAAGGTGTAACCGTAATACTGGGCTTGAGATATTATCCCGTTTATTCCGAAATCAAACGCAGTCTGAATCAGTTCCCCATTATTCAATCCCCACCCGCTGTACACCGTGCCCGTCGAATTGTGGTACAACCCGATGAAACCAGGGACCTTTTCCTGTACCGGAGCCACACCTTTAGGACTTACAATACCGCTTGAATATGGAGACCGAGAGCAGCCATTCAATATCGCCAGGCAAAAGAGAAGAATCTTTGAGAAGTTATTCGACATGCAAAAGCTCTCTAGTCTTTTGTTCCTTCGCTCATTTGGATCAATCTGAAACTCCTCGGCATAACGGTTATTTTCACCGGGTTGTTACCTACTGATCTTCTTATCTTTTCCCCCTTCACCAAGTCGACCCAGTTTTCCCATTTTGCGGGCGACAAATTCTCAAGTGGCTTAAGCGTAATATCAAGCTTAGTGTTGCCGTGATTCACTATTGCCGCTGTGAAACCTTTCTCAGTCTTGGATACCGCAACATCACAGTCTCGGTTAGTTCCGATAATATCGACGTAACGCCGCACCCTTACGTAATCAAAGACCTCACGCACCAAATTCGGGAATCTTTCCGCCGCAGTCTTCGCGTCAGTCAGGATGGAGACGGTTTTCCCGCGTCCGTACGAGTTCACGACTATTGCCGGAGATCCGTCATCAAATTCCGCAATGACTCTTGCTCCATGATCTTTCCAGACCGGGATTGCCACTTTTCCCAGGCTCCATCTCCTGTCATTGTTTGAGTCTCTGCCCAGGGCATCTTTACTGATGATCTCTTTGTGCACCGCGCGCCCGCCAGGCTTCTCTATTCCGAAGATGAGAGAACGGTCATAAGTAGTCCCCATCGGGATTCTCGGACCGAAGGCAATTACTGTCCCTCCGTCCTCGACAAAGTGCTTCATCAATTCGCTGTCCGGCCTATTTAGGCCTGATATGTTCGGCAACACCAGTACTTCTTTTTCCTTCAGAAGTCGATGCAGAGCGTGACGATTTTCCCGATCCGGGTAGTATGGCGGATAAGACTCTTCATGAGAAGGGGCATAAGGCAGGATATCAACCGGTATCCCCAGGATCCTGAATGCGTCGAAAGCGTCATAGTAATATCGCGCCCAAGTGTATTCCTGAAAATCCGTCCACGGGAGATATACTGCGAGTTCGTTTCGCTCTCTCGAAGCCCTCCCCATTAATTCAAATGCCTTCATCCCTTCATATACGGCATCCCGGCTGCGGACAAATTCAGATTTGAATTGAGGGTATTTCCTAACCGTGTTGTAGATTACGCCGCTGTAATTGAACATTACTATTCCGTCATTATTGGGGACTGTTGCAGCGCTCAGGATTTGCTGGTAGATGTTGTTGTAACCTGTGATGTACAAGTTCTTCAAAGCGTTTTCCAGATAACCAAAAGTCTCAATATGTGTCAAGACGATCTTATTCTGAAGTTCCTTTGCGCCCGATGCAAGTGATCCGAAGTCTTTCACCCTTCTGAAGGGAAATTTGATCCGGTTGTCCGGTCTGTAACTTGCCATGACCATTCCTTGATAAATAATTATGTCCAAGTTCCTGATGGCGCTCAAGTATCCCGCAAGCAATGGGTTATCCATATATGGCGCACACGCAGTAAGTAATCCCGGATCTATTCGCTTCGCATAGCCACAGAACTTCCTCACATAAGGAGCATAATATATTCCGCTCCCTTCTTGATACATATAAAACCCGACAAGTGAGGGATGCCTGCCGTAAAGGTCGTAAAGTTCTTTCATAATCTCATGCGTGCTCTTCATTCGGTCGGTAGACGGAATTTTTCTGGTCATGTCCCAGCTCGTAGAAAGCATTACTGAGATTCCGTTTTCATCGGCGCACTTCAGGAGGGTGCCGAGGTAACTCTGGTCAATGGCTGACGAACTATCCATATCACAGATTTTCGACCTGTAGTAAACTCTGTGTGAGGTGATAATCGTATGTGCTATCAGAAAGTTCGCTCCGAAGCCTTTCATCTCCTCGATATATTTCTCCATGTCGGCTTTGGTATCGCTTGTATCGAAGACTCCGATCATGCAGAAATCACCGATGATCTTCCTGAACAGAAAGGTTGCTTTCCCTATCGCCTCAGGGTGTGCCTCACCGCCCACCCACGCCTGGATTGCGTAAAGGCCCTGTGGATCCTTATTGCTGACGATAAACTGCGAAGCATAAACAGAAGGGTTGACCTTCGTCAGTTCAAGCGGAGAGATTCCTTTATCAGGGACAAGAATCTGAGCAGTGAGCGGCCTCTCATCCCTGGATTCTATCGTTATTCTGGCAGTGTCTCCGACAGTCACTCTGGCAGGAGTAATTGAAATCGTAATGACTTGTCCCGATGCTTCCGCTGCTGCGCAGACAAGGATCGGAATTATCAAAATGGCAACAAGGCGTAGAAGAATGTATCCACGACCGCATTCAGACATTATTTTTTCTCCCCGTTACCGGCCGCCGCAGGCCAATCAGGCCGTCCGTTTGTTCTTATCAACTTGTCCAATGCCAGGTAGGTCAACATTAGATGCCGCGGCAAATGATAGTTTTCTATGCGATCATAATGAGGCGTGAAAGTCACTTTTCTATCAGCCGCCGTTATCCATAGATGGTAGCCATACCGCTTGAGCCAGTATTTGGCGACCATATACGTGTATTCCTTTTCAAACCATTTCTTAGCCCATTCATCGCCAGTCTGTTCAATAAGTACCATCATACCATTCAAAGCCTCTTCCTGCGCCCAAAGTACTTTTGGGGTCCTCGTGATTTCCCACTCGTCCTGGTCCACGTTGTTTAAGCTTCTGAGAACGCCTGAATAGACTTGGTCCCACGCAACCTCCACGTGGCGCTTGAATCTTTCCGTTGCAGTTCGGAACAATCCCAGATCCTTATGTTTAACGGCGACCTCCATTATCGGACGCAAGGTCTCGATAGAATGGCCTGTATAGACAAATTCAGACAGATAATTATCTGGGCGCGAATAATCGTGATTCAGAAGTTCGTTGTTGAGCCTGAATTCCGGATTGAAATGTTTGTTTATAACAGCGTCCGTACACTCGGATCTTATTGCCTCCAGTTGTTCGTCGCTTCGATGGTCAAGCATTCCGTTGATGGTGGTAATCATTACCATTGCAACGCCCTGGATTCTCGCTCCCGGAAAAGGGATTACCTTCGGACCCGAATAGTCAGCGACGATACGCGGATAATAGTCGGGACGGTTGTAAATCTTCCAGCATTTTAAGATGATCTCTTTTGCCATGTCCCAGTATTTTCCTTCGCCGGTGGCAAGCGAATACTCATTCAGGCCTTCTGCGACGAAAACACTTCCGTAGATTCTTTTCGAGGGGCGTGTCAGTGGTTCGCCTTCCCGGCTGAGCACGGATGGCCACAGATTGTCACCGGAAGGCTTCGTCTTCATTATCAGTTTCAGTGAATTGGTCGCAACATCAAGATATTTTTCGTCTTTCCCGAAATGCCGATAAAGAAACGAGTAAACCCAGATACCTCTTCCTTCGAACCATGTTCGCTTCTTCGTGTTGATCCTGGTTCCGTCCCGGTCATCGTTGCACATAAACCCGCCATATTTATGATCAATCACGTACTTCTCCATGAAAGGAAGGAAATCTTCGAAGAGATAGTAGTGATAATCATCGCGGAGTTTATTCAGTGACAAATCACCGAATTTCAATCCCGTGGACTCGGAATCCGGGTTTTGCCTGATCAAATTGCCCTTTCTTAAGAGGCTCCCTGCCTCGGCGTATTTAGCTGCGACGATGCTTGCAATAGAACTTGCAACAAACTTTCTCCTGTCCATCTCTTTCTCCGTTTTAGATATATAGAATAACGAGGTCGGATTTATATCCCTGTCGGCGCTTCGACATGAAATGCCTCCGACTAATTCAGATGCTATTCTACTGTTCGTTTCGCAGGCTATCCGATCTGGCAAAAGAAGTAGCGGGCACTCTTCTTACCTCAATATTCGTTACTGAGATTTGCGGAATGTGGAATTCCAGAAGAGCATTTACGTTGCCGGTACCACCTGCATCCACAAATTCACCAGCGGGTAATATGCAGTCGAGAATATCACGGTGCTGAGAGCCTGGGATTTCAGAGAACGATTGGAAAAATGACCCGTTCCACACTCGTAATTCACCTGAGTACTTTGTCTCATACGCTACTCTGATTTCATAGTTGGAACGTGTATCCAATCCGTCTATCCAGAAGCGAGGACCACCCCTGAGAGTTGAGTAGGTGCCTGTTCGGAACGTTGTCCCGTCTTCTGTTCGCGGATGGGACCATTGGCCGTTGTAATAGAAAGAGACACCCGGATCGTGGTCGAATTCATTGTTATCTACGTAGGCAATTCCGCCATAACGAAGTCTCCCCCTTTCACCGGCGGTTACTCCAACCCAGTCGTATCCGATTTTTCCTCTCGGGGGCAATGGGTTTGGAGCAATTTGCCCATGCATTATGAGTCTTGGTTTCCCGTTGACCGGAACGATCATCATTCGTTGTGTCAGGCCGAGAGTTGCGAAATGGATAAAATACGTGTCATGCTCAACGCCCGAAGGCACTGTCAGATCAAACCAGAATTTTCGCTGCTCTCCCGGCAGTAGCGTGTATGCCTTCCGAGCAGTTACGGTGGTTTGATTCCATTGACCAGGCAGCGTCATAGTCAAAGTGTCACGAATAGTAGTGCTCAACGCGTTGAACAGTGAGACCGATACCTCTTGTTTACTCCCTGCCGACACATATCTCACTGTTTGATCAGGGTGGAGAACCGGGAAAGTATTGTCGGCAATTACCAAAGCTCCATAATTTCTGATTGTTGGCAAGCGCAGTACAAGACGTTTCCCCATCACTTCAGGTCGCACGACATGTAGTTTGCTGTCATCGAAATAGACTATATACTTCCTTCGCATGTATGATGGAAGGTCCAGCCTTACGTGTTTTGCGGTGCTCCCCTCTTTGCTGCCGAGGATTAGGAACAATGTATGCCCGTATGGCCCTTTTGTCTGATAACGCTCGAGGATGTAGCTGCTCGGCAAGTTGCGAACAGCTACTGGCATTTTCATGTTTTCCCTCACCAGAAGCGGCAAAATTTTTGCGAGAAAAGGAAGGCCTCCCGGGATTATGAAGTGAAGACCTCTCCCTATATGTCTCAATATCACGGCCGGCTTTCCGTTCGACCATCTCGCCAGAACAACATCCCCACGTCCATCCTTCAGTTCAAACCCACTCGCGGTTAAATTCTTTTCCCTGGACAAGTTTGAGAATCTGGACGAGAATCTTACAGAGTCCTCGACGTAATGCGAGTAGTTGACTCGCAACAACTTCTGATAAGCCGGCCGGATCTGATCCGCTTCTTCTCCAACCGTGTACTTCATCACTCTAAAATCAAAATCATCATTCGGGTTGGGGATGAGATCCCTTTTCGGATCCAGCACAGTGATCAGTATACCACCGTTTTTCACAAATTTGGTGATTGAAGATACTTGCTTCTCTGACAGACCGATTGGAGAAGGCACTATCCAGATCTTGCTGTGGACATTTGTTAGGTTGGCTGCAAAATTCTGGGGAATGTGTGCTACTGCGAAAGGTGTCCACGCCCTGTTGACGAAATCTGTTCCGCCCAAGCCGGTTTTTCTCGGCACAATTGCAGTAACGTTGGCTATGAGCTTAGAGTCCGCGTAAAATGGGGCATACCTTTGCACGCTTAGCACGCCTTTGCACCAAGCCGTCCAACGCCAAAATGCATTTCTGTGTGTCAGAACATCATAGCCGTTGAAAAGAATGAAGCTCCCCGCCGCAAGCGGCGGGGTATCTTGTCAGAAAAGAGCGAGTTGTTCAGACTTGTGTAATACAGTATACTCATCTTCGATTCCTTGTTCTCTCACATATTTTGCAATACTATTCTCG
>JAKAGT010000076.1 GCA_021825585.1 Bacteroidota bacterium
TGAGATAGAATTCAGCGGCCGAGAAACTGAATATCCTCGGCGCCAGACTATACCCCCGTTCTGGATGCGCACTCAAGTGTCATGTGGACTCTGTGATGCACGCCAAGTTCTGCGACATCCCGCGTAAATCTTGACCATCGAGTATGCGGCCTTTCACTGTGCCAAGTCAGGTTTTCCGTAGCACGAATATGGCGATATCGTCACACACATTTGTACTAAGCCAGATCTTTCCGTACCATATCTTCCCGCTAAATCAATAAGACAACGCGGAGATTCTTTTGTCTAGGGCCATTGAAGATGCCGGGCATGCCTGCGTTCCGAAATTGACCGTAGAACACTTCGGCGTGCAGTCACGCCGGAGTTCGCGAGTGCGAGTGGCACTCAATTATGATAAGGGTGTGCGCCATGGCAAAAGGCTCCGGCCCTGTCAACCCCGAACTAAATCCAGAGCCACTCGCGGACTGGAGCCGCTCGGACCACAGGGATACGCACACTGAGGTACAGGATATTTAATCGGCTGAAGAGCGGAGAGATGTTTATAGGTTTCTCCTCCGGCCAAATTAATGTTGCTTTTATTGGCATTGGTTGTTAGAATTTGCCATGAAAGTCTTGTGCGGGGAAACATCCGCTTATCATCTTATCTGAAAGATTCCATATAAAATCAATGCGCGGCGGCCCTGATCTCTTGTTCCACCATGTGGGACTGCGGCAATAAGCCGACGCGTTTGTACCTCAGGGGTCACATCCCTAGCCGGACCGGCCGAATAGTCTAAACCGGATCGTCGATCCTGTTACCGGGCGGAATTCAACTCGTCTCCACTTCAGTGCAGGAGAACAATATGACATTGATTAGCACCATTACCTGCCCATCGAGGAACGCGGCGGAATCTTTCGCAGCAGGAGAACCTCACACGGGCATCTTCGGCGGATCGATGCTCGATGGGCAGGGCGGATCGGCGGTTTCTTATCACGCAATTCCGCCCGCGCCTGCTTTGTCGAGTTTCATAACATCCTATTTCCAGACGGAAGCGACAGTGGGGATAACCGCGAACCATACTCTGGGCCTGCATTCCCTGTTTCTACCTTCCAATTCGGTCAGGCTGCTATTCTGTTACGGCGATTCCCCGATTTGTTTTGAGGACATGTATTCCAAGACAAGAAAGCGCAGCAGCGTAATCGGCATGCACTGTCTCCACACACCTTGCTCCACCGGCAACCTGCCGGCCACCATCAAGATTTTCGACGTGAGATTTAAACCCGGCGGTTTCTGCAGACTGTTCGGAGTCTCCCCGACGGAGATCGGAAATGCCTGCTACGGTGCGGAGGAATTCCTGGGAAGCGAGGGAAGAGCGATCGACGACCGGTTGAACAACTCCACTTCATTGTCGGAGCGTATAGAAATCCTGGATAGCTTTTTTTTGAGCAGGATGAAGAAAAACGAAATTGGAACAAGCTTCAATTTGCGGAACGGAGGAAGCATCAAGACTGGTGAAGCGCTTCGCGTGATTGCCAGATTGAACGGGAAAGTGAGGGTGGGGCAGCTGGCGCATATGCTGAATGTTCCAAGGCGAACGCTCGAATGGCAATTCTTACATTATACCGGACTGCCGGCGAGGGAGTTCGCAAGAAATGTCCGATTCAGAAATCTCCTGAGCGATATTCGTTGTCGAGTGCGTCATAATTGGGCGGAGATTGCCGCCTCACACGGATATTACGACCAGGCGCACATGATTAAGGATTTCAAAGCCGCAACTACTCTAACGCCGGAGTCATTTGTGCAACTTGAAGGAAAGATCTTCTTCAGAAGCGTCGGGGTCCTAAATTTCATTGATCCTACTCGTGAGCATCCGGCATTCGTAAGCCAATGGATCGAAGCTTCCGCAAGAATGGAGGAATATTTCAAGGCTTTTAGCAGGTTTCATAATTCGTATTAGCGTCTTGCGCATTTTTACTATACTCAGAATTTTGTCAGTCTTAATTTAACAATCGAATTAGCGAACGACTATCGGACTGATTTCGCAGAACAAGAACGAGAAGGCAGACAGCTGCGGATTGCCACACGGGTCCCATACGACCTGGTGGCCATTCGGAAATTGGAGTCATGCAGCGGGGGCTTATCACACACGTAGATTACCTCAGGGCGCGTTCCTGTAAGAAGCCTGACCTGGACTTCGCGCGCAGGTACTGATCCACTCATGAGCGGGCCGAAGACGGAAAATCCGGAGGAAAACTTATGAAATCCAGAATAGCCATTATAGTAGCCACATTATTTACAGCGGGTCTGATAAACTCCTGCAAGGACAACCCCGTTTCATCGAGCCCGTTGCTTCCTACGCAAGTCTCCGAAAGCATCGATTCGCTCGTGGCAAGCATAGAAGATCTCCCTTCCGCCCCCGAGTGGCCTCTGAGGGTGGACAGTACCAGATCCGACACGAGTGTAACTGCAGACACGCTGGGTGGACAGGTGAAGAAGACAACCTGGTTCACGCAGAACATAAGCTACAGTGCCTCGAGCGACCCGCAAACATTTATGGAGTTCGACCCGCTTGCTTCTGTTCTCTGGCCCGGAAACCTGGTGCAAGGTAATTCAATCGCAAGCGGAGTACCGAATAGCATTCCCGTCAGCGAGCGCGGGCCCGGGAACATCACCCTCTCCATCATATCTGGCGATTCCAGCGGAGTTACCAACAAATTCTACAGGACAATCGACAGTCTTTGCTACTCAAACGTAAACCAGGCAATGAACTCGATACTTGCGGGGTATCACGGCGGAACGCCCGCAAAGTACAGCTATTCGATGGAGCAAGTCTATTCTGCCACTCAACTAAATTCTGATCTTGATCTGGGCTACTCCGGACCGACAAATAAGGTAAATGCACAGTTCAACATTAAATCCTCCGAGTCTAAGACATATTTCGCAGTAAAGCTGACCCAGCAGTTTTTCACGATGGTCTTTGACGATCCGGAAGGGGCATCGGGCGTTTTCAGCGGAGGGATCACCGCAAGAATACTCGCGCCTTATGTCTACGCCGGCAACCCCCTTTGCTATATTTCCAGCGTGACCTATGGAAGGATTTACATCCTCGTCTATGAATCCAGCGCCTCTTCGGAAGATCTCACTGCTGCGCTTAGCTATGCTTACAGTGGCGGCATCGCACATGGCAGTATCAAGTCGAAAGCGGATTTCAACAACGTTATGAGCAAGACGACCGTCACTGTTATGCAAATAGGGGGTGACCCGGAGCAGGGGCTGACAGCTTCGACGGCTCTCAGCTTCGACGCGATCAACGCCTTTCTCGCCAGGGGCGCGAACTTTTCCTCCACAAACGTCGGTGCCCCGATCTCTTACACCATCAAATATCTCAAGGATGCCACGCTCGTCAGGATGAACAACGTACTTCAATACACCGTCTCACAGAAGACTCCTATAGATTCGTCGACGGTCAACACCCAGAGCTCGTTTAATATTTACATAAACGACTTGACAATAGGCTCGACCAGAATCAGCCCGGACGGCGGATGTAAAGTCGTCGTCGGCGTGACGGACAATATTACCGGACAGGACAGTGTCGTATGGACGTGCCCTTTGAACAATGGCGTGGGGGGCTGGCCACAGTACGACGGAACGGGAGGCTGGTGGGATTTCGGCGCGGGACACTTCGACGCCATGACTACTGGTAGAGACTTCCAACTCAACTGGACGGTGAAACAGCTGATGATGTACAATAATGCCGACCGAAAAATCTGGATCGATTTCTTCATCAACGATTACAACGGCAAATACAACACGAGGAATTGGGGATATAAGAGACTCGTCCTCGAATACAATATGACTCTACAAAGGTGGACTGTAACACAGCCGACGGGCGTAAGCGCCACGGAGCTGTACGTGGACACTAATCCGGATGTCGCAGGGACATTCCATTTTACAGTCACCATAAACGGATATCAAATCCAAGAATAGAAAAGCGCTCGGGCAGAGCCTGGCATTTCATGAGCGGCGGAACGAGGCATGAGGCCTGCAACCGGAAGATTTGTCAAGCAGGGAACTTTCACGCCGGCGCATCCGCAAATTAGGCAGGAATAAAATCTCTGATTAGAATCGCATCCAATAATCTTAAAAGAAGGAGTAGACAAATGCGCAGCAAGTTGGTTTTGGTTTCTCTGTTATTTGCAATAGCCGCCGTCCCGACAAAGGCTCAATCGCTCAACGTCGCAAAGCACGGGGACAAAGCGGTGCTGTTCAGCTTTCAAGGTCTAAGCACTCTCGACCTCGGCCAATATCAGGGTGGATTCGGAGCGAAGTACTTCGTCTCCGACGGGGTGGCGATGAGGGGAATGCTGCTTTTCGGCCTGGATAACACGACGACGGCCGCATCCGGTTTGTCCCCCGAGACGACGCAGAACACTCTGTCGGTCGGCATTGACGGGGGTCTGGAATATCACATGCCTTTGGCTTCCAGTATCAGCCCCTATGTGGGTGGGACGGTTATGTTCGAGAACGGCAAAACCACATACAACCCCGGTGCTAACACATCCGGATCCACAATCTTTGGCGCGGGGGCTATAGGGGGCATCGAATACTTTTTCAACCAGAACATCAGCCTGTCTGCGGAATACCAGTTTGGCGTGAGCGACGAGATTAGAACAGCCAGCGGATCGCCCAATCAGAGCGAGCTCAAGGTTGGATTCCAGACTGCCGGACTCACACTCGCGGCCTATTTCTGAGCAACGTGGAGCCGTGGCATTCGCCTCGCCAAACTTGTTAAAGACGGCGACGGCGCCAATGGCCGAATGAAACCCGTTACTGAAGCTTATGAAGGTGCCGTGACTCTTTCTCGTTATCTCCTGCCGACAGCGAAAGCGCATTCTTTGGTTTAAAAGGAAAGCGGGAACGAATTGGTTTGGACCGGCTCAGGAATCGACTGAGCAAATCTGTTCGCACACCAACCCCGCATATGTCCCCGCAAGTAAATCAGGCTTGCGGGGTTTCCTTTTCTTATGGGGCCATTCATATTTGATGAAGTGTACTCCCACTCCATGGTCCTTCCGGCCATGCCAGGTTGCCAATGCCTCGCAGGATTGCTAACTTCAAAATGGTACATCAACAGGGGCGGGCCACAACGCAGTTTGCCTGGTTGAAAAGTATTCAGCGACGGCATATCCATAAATTAGGAACCAGAGAAAGAAGCATTTGACATCATGAGAAGACTTCTAATCCCTTTCATACTCGGCTTATTAACGATCAACGCGATCGGTCAGACTCTTCCATATAAGAACCCGAAGTTGTCGATAGACAGGAGGGTGGACGATTTGCTCTCCCGAATGACTTTGAAAGAAAAGTTCTGGCAGCTCTTCATGGTCCCTGCCGATCTGAAAGGAGGGCTGGGCAAATTCAAGGACGGGGTTTTCGGACTGCAGTTCGGCACGGAGGCAGCTTCGGGAGACATCG
>JAKAGT010000044.1 GCA_021825585.1 Bacteroidota bacterium
GGGAGACGAGAGTTTACGTCCCAAGGCGTGGACTTTTATAACTACAATTACTATTACAGACGTGCCCCTATGGTCGTGCTTAACTTGAGGTACACTTTCAACAACTACAAATCACACACCGAATCGAGCGGTGGTCAATCTGAGAATTGACTTCTTGCAAGCCCGGTTATGATCGGCGTGATTTAATGCGGTCTTCAGTCTACGTATTTAGCCTTGGTGACCGGGTCACGACTCAGTTTTATGGGTCAATGGGTTAATTTCGTTTCCGATAAAGAACCGGTATGATCTTGAAGTATACTTGGCCCGCCCCCGATTGATGTGCCAACGGTAAGTCAGTGTTCCGGTCAGGCATTGGCAAACTGAACCGGATAGTGAGATTCTCGTCTGAGCAGATTTGCTGTGATCAAGTCCATAACCCAAGCTACTTCGACAAGAGTAAGTTCTTCACCTCGACGAAGCTCTTCTTATCTCCGCTTAGCGACTGCGCCACGATCCGGTAGAAGTACACTCCGCTCGCAAACCGGGTGGCGTCCCATGTGAAGTGATAGTAACCAGCCTGGAGTTTGTCGTTGACAAGTTCTTTCACTTCCCTGCCAAGTATGTCATAGATGACGAGGCTGACCTGGGATTGACTTGGTGAAGCTAACCTTAAAGTATTTGGCGAGCCGGTCGTATCGCCGTTTCTATCTTGTCTTCAGCTAATCTTAACATCACCGCAAATAATTCCGCGGTGTGCCAGCTCTTCCTCATTACCCTTGATGGTTTTGTTGCTCAATCTAATGCAAGAACGACGGAGCTGCTTTGGCGGGAGAGGACGTTTCATTTCTATGTTGTGCCGGCAATCATTTCGCTAATTCTGGTTGCTAGCTCAAGCAGTTCAAATGGTTTTTGTACAAAGTTTGTCTCCCCGCTGAGAATACCCTGCGGGTCGAGTTCATTAGTAGTGTAGCCGGACATAAATAGGACTTTCATTCCGGGATTCAATTGCCTGATGCGTTCGCTAAGCTCCCTGCCATTCATGCCAGGCATGATTACATCAGTCAATAGAAGGTCAAATTTGGCGTCAGGGCGCTCGCATAAGGCAATGGCACCCATCGCATCAGGGGTTGCTGCGACAGTGAAACCGTACTCCTCCAATCCAACCTTTATAATTCTTAGAAGTTCCAACTCGTCTTCGACTACGAGTATGGTTCCCCCCGGATTGGGGATTGTTCTGAGCTCCGGCACTTCTTCGGAGGGTGTTTCGTCAGCTGCACGAGGTAAGATGATCTCAAAGGTGGTTCCTTCGCCCACCCTGCTTGATGCGTAGATGTTGCCATGGTTCTGCTTTACGATGCCATAAACCGTGGATAGCCCCAGCCCCGCACCCAGACCCAACTCCTTAGTCGTGAAGAACGGTTCGAATACCTTACTGAGTGTATCGGAATCCATGCCCATTCCGTTGTCGGTAAATGAGATCTTCACATAATCGCCGGGCTGCAATTCCGGATAGTGATCAGAATCGGGATTCCTGAAATGCAGGTTCTCTGTCGACAACTTGATCGTCCCGCGATCTTTCATCGCGTCGCGTGAGTTCGTCGCGAGATTGATGAGCACCTGTTCAAGCTGGGTGAGATCGAAGTTGATCTTCCAGATTTCAGGGCCCGGCTGGAATTCAAACTTGATCGCTTCGCCTATCAAGCTCGTGAGCATATCCTTTGCGGCCTCTATGGAGGAGTTGACGTCAAGCGGTCTAGGTCGGATGATTTCTTTCCGCGCGAAGGCTAGGAGCTGCTTTACGAGGTTTGCTCCACGCCGCGCTTCCTTCAATATGGACTCAAGCGAGGGGCGGAATTCGCCATTATGCGACGATTTGGAATGTAGCAGCGAAGCATAGCCTATTATGACTCCCAATAGATTGTTAAAATCGTGGGCAATTCCCCCAGCCAGGAGTCCAATGCTTTCAAGTTTCTGAGATTGCTGAAGCTGTAACTGAAGTCGAGCTCGTTCATCCTCGACTCTCTTCTGTTCCGTAATGTCTTCGACAAGCGCGACAAATCGACTAATCTTGCCGAGGTCCCCAAAAACAGGCGAAATATGGAATATCGCCCAACACTCCGATCCCTCCCCATTTGAATATCGTATTTCTCCTCGCCATTCGGATTCCCGCAAAAAACTTTCACGGATCTTCAGTGTTACATTCTCATTGAAAATACCGCGATGGACGTCCTCGTGATGTCTTCCTATAACTTGGGCGAGCGAATAT
This sequence comes from Bacteroidota bacterium, assembly GCA_021825585.1. Classification (GTDB taxonomy): domain Bacteria; phylum Bacteroidota; class Ignavibacteria; order Kryptoniales; family JAKASW01; genus JAKASW01. Next base: position 2,246 of record JAKAGT010000044.1, read on the forward strand.
TTGGTCAGCTTAGTATATCTGGGATTAACGTACTCAATGTTACCCAGCGCATTCGTAATATAAACGGCAGCCGGGCTTTGCTCCACCGCAAGCGCGAGAATCCTCAACTGCTCCTCAGTTCGCCTCCGATCAGTTGTATCCACCGAAACTGACAGAAAACAATCTCTGCCACTTAGGTTTACGACCCGGGCCGAGTAATCACAAAATACCTCCCCGCTGTCTTTTCGGCGCAGCTTAAGGGGAAAAGAGTCTATTCTGCCTCGTTCTTCGACTACACGCAGGACCTGTGTCCTGTCATCTGCCGACATCCAGTTAATTTCGGTGGACGTTTTTCCTATGACTTCATCCCGGTCATAACCTGAAATCCTCAAAGCGGCATCGTTCACTTCAATGAACTTGCCAGTTTCTCTATCGGTCAGGCTTATCATGAGAGGGGATGCCTGAAAAATCTTCTCAAACTTTTCGCTGCTTTCACGAAGCATTTGCTCTATCTTGGCTCGCTGAGAAATGTCTCTGGTGATGGCCATAACTCCTGATGGTTTCCCATCCGCGCCCACTAACAGCGAGGCGCTGAATTCCGAAAGGAAACTTGTGCCGTCGCGCCTGAATAAGGTATGCCTGGCATTTTCAACAGAACCAGTTTCAAGAATCTTCCTGACCGTATTTGCGGTTGCCTGCGAATCGGCGGGGTCGAAGAACCCCATCGCATTCAGGCCGATCATTTCTTGCTCCGAGTGATAACCGAAAAGCGCCACCGCGGCGGGATTCATCCTCACGATATCTAAGTTGATGTCAAACTGGCCTATGGCGTTGGGAGACATTTCAAAAAGGACGTGATCCCAGTTGAGGATGTCGGAGTTTGTCGGAGCTATTGTAATGCTTCTTGAGTCATCTATGAGAATTTGCACACCCACCCGTTCTCCCGCGGGACTACTTAAGCTGCGCATTCGAACCGCCCACTTGACGGGTTTATCCGAGAGTGATGGCGCATTAACATTTTCATCAATGTCATCCCCCCTCTCCAGACAACGTTGAGTCAAGTCAGCCAGACCTGACTCCACAAACCGCGGATCGGCAAAGACACCGGGCCCGTTCTTCAGTTCATCCAGTTTAACCCCAAACTGGTTTAAGGCGTACCGGTTCGCATCATCGACACGACCTGATGGTGATACCACGACAATTCCAAAGGGCGCCTGGTCGAAAAGATCTCTGTAAATTTCCTGATTCTGCCTCAACGAACCACCTCCCGACCACCACAGCAAAGATGTCCGTCACGATGGTGATCATAATTTGAATGGTATGGCGTCACTTAATCCGGCGTCGGGCGTTCTTGATGACGGAAGTTCGTGACAAGAGCGGCGCGTCCAGATTGTAATCCGTTTCCTGTCTGTTATTCATGATAAGACGAGGCTGAGCGATACGGAGCCGCTAGGTCTGCTATGCCAGCGTAAAGTTACTGTTCCGGTCAGGAAATGGCAAGCTGAACCGTTAGAAACTTTGGGTTGTCCTAGGTCTGCAAGTGAGGATGCCGTTTCTTATGCGGCGCAGAAAGCATGATTGGCAGTTCCTTGCAGAATAAGTCAGTTGCTGAAAATCATTCGATTCTTGTTTCAGTTTTCCCGAGCACCCGCTCCAGGGCCGCGAGTTTAGCCTCGAGCTCTCTGGAGATCCGGCGCTGTTCCAGAAGCATGGCGATCGCCTGGGTTTCGAATGTGTTGCAGGTGGCGGAGCGGCCGGGCTCGAATTCAGCCGGTATCTGGAAGAGCCGGTCGAAAATGAGCTGGTCTTCCCTTCTCAGGGCCTCGCGGTACTTGGACCAGCGGTTCCTGAACTGCTCCGCTGTGAACGCCTGTTTCCCAAGAGCCGGATCTTTGAGAGACATGATAGATCCCTACCGGCAGTACGACCGGCATACGGGAACAGGCTGAAAGGCAACCTCAGTTTTCATGAGAGGCCTCGTCAGGCGGTCAGGGCTTGTGCTTCTCATGAAACGCCGCGATCCCGTCGCGCAGATCCTGAAGCGTCCCGGCAAAGAGGAGTTCCAAATCCTCGGGCACCCGACCTCTGTAAACTTCAAGAAGCCTGTCGAATTTAGCCAGCTGCCGGTCCACCGGCGCGCTGAGTTTCCCGAATATGTCATGGCCGGCCCTGAGACTCTGCAGCATCGAACGCATGTTGTCTATCTTGTCGCACGCCGAGATTGCGAGGACTTCCGTCCCGGCGCTCCGGACCTTGTTCAAATACGCATCCTGCCTTTCCTTCCATGACCTGTCCTTAGAGGGCTCGGTCACGGCCTCCACCATCCCGGCTACCCGCGAGCCGAACCTGTCGGCCAGCTCTTCAATGGTGGCGTCGCTGTCCTCGACGGTGTCGTGCAGGAGTCCCGCGGCGACCACTTCATCGTCGAAGCCCGTGTCCCGAAGCATCATGGCGACTTTGACAGGGTGAACAATGTAGGGTATGCGGGACTCCGGGTTCTTCCGGGCCCTCCCTTCGTGTTTGACCGCGGCATACTCGAGGGCGTCCGCTACTATTCTCGATTTCTGACCGACCTTTTCGCTTACATTGCCTTTCAATGGCGTCCCTTCCGTTCGTTGAAGTGTTCTGATCCTGTTTCCTGATTAAAGTTAAGCACCCCCTGTCAAGCGTTCGTATCATGGGGCGATAATATTTCCAGGCGGTGACCTGAGCCATGGCATGCTACTTCGAGTGCTCCCCGTGAAGTATTTCGTCACAGTCGGGGCAATGATAGATCTGAACGATGTGCACCATGCCGGCTCCCCCGCCGTAGCCGATAAAGCCGATGTGATAAGTGGGCTTGCCGCACTTCCGGCACGGATGGCTGACGGACTGGCCGATGGGGGTGCCGTAGAATTCATCGAGCCAGGCGAACCAGTTGATCCTCGCCCGTATTCGTTCCCTCCGTTCCGGAGTATAAACATGATGCGGCAGAGCCGGATATCTTCCCATATGAGTTTCCTTTCGTTTTTTGTTTCAGTTGAGACCGTAAGAGACCATGGACCTCGAGCGGGGGACGTAATATTCAGCGAAGGAGGCGGCATCCGGCCCGACCTCGGCGTCGCCGTACAGGCGGAGAAGTTCGCTCTCCATGGCAAGCCGGACACGGCCTGGAGACAGGGGCGGCCAGTCGTCACCGCTTTTCGAGGCGTCCGCCTCCCACGACGGGTTTTCGCTGAAGGTGTCGATGACATTGTCGGCGTCAGCGGCGTAGAAGAAGCGCCTCCGGCGGTCGACAAGGAGCACGTTCCGGCACTTGCTGCGGACAAGCCTGCCGGTCGGTATGCCGTGAGCGGCGAATATGGGCATCAGAGTTCTGTACCCCGCCAGCATCCAGTATGCCGTATCGTCGCACTCCGTCGCGCCAGTCCTGTCGATGAGATAGAATGTCATGTCGAACTGGGGAACGAGCGCCACGAGGCGGGCATCGCCGCGGTAGCCGAAGAGCTCGTCGAACCTTTCGAAATAGGGGATGAAAATTCTCCCCATCGAGAGGGCCGCCCCTTTCCCTTCATGATGGCTGCCAATCTTTTTCCTCAGCGCCTCGCTGTGGATTCTGAGGAGATAGTTCGAGCGGAAGTGCTCGAACGTCAGCCTTTCGACGAGGTAGTCGATAATGAACGCCTGGTCTATGCCGGCGGTGTGAAGTTTCGAAGCCCCTATCGCGTCACGCAGAAGTTTATCCCTGGTACTCAAAGAAACACCTCCTTGTTTGATTCAAGTTAAACGCGGCTGTGAAGCGGGTCGTATCATGTGGTGATAATTTCATTCCGGGCGGGAGGCGGCTCCCGCCCTGCCGGAGGGGCCCTCACACTTCGGAAGAAGGCCTCACGATCACGGTTATCGTTCCGTGTCCTGATGAAACGAGGATCTTGTCGCACAGTTTCCGTGTGAGGAGCCTGAACTCGGCCGGTTACGCGTGGAGGGTGACGTCCCCCCTGCGGGTCGCGGCGTAGTGTTGGAAGGAAGTCCTCCGAAGTCTCTCCACGAGGTCTTCAGCCGTCCTTCCGCCAAGCTGGTCCTCGTCTGAGAAGAAGACGGAGGCAAACTCTCTGAAAATGAGATCGAAAGTCTCGCGCTCCGTCTTGACGATGTTCCCTATAATATCCGTTGTTTCAATCCACGCGCCCGCGTGGGGCGCGACTCAATGGCAAGTGCCGGAGAAGTGGAAGTCTCAAGTTTCAATCCACGCGCCCGCGTGGGGCGCGACATTGCGGAGTCGTTGAGTTCCCTGCGGTCGACCTTGTTTCAATCCACGCGCCCGCGTGGGGCGCGACACCGAATCGTGAGGAGTCCGGAGGGTAATAATTGTTTCAATCCACGCGCCCGCGTGGGGCGCGACTCAGATTATCCTAACCGTCATGGAGGGGTCTTACGAGTTTCAATCCACGCGCCCGCGTGGGGCGCGACGGTGGAAATACGGTTTTTAAAGCGTACAAGCGCGGGTTTCAATCCACGCGCCCGCGTGGGGCGCGACAGTTCCGCGCAAAAGGTTTAGCGGCATCGGTCAATGTTTCAATCCACGCGCCCGCGTGGGGCGCGACCGTTGATTATCAGGCTACACTTGTAAGATATTATGTTTCAATCCACGCGCCCGCGTGGGGCGCGACGGTTAGATTTAGCGTTATTGTGCTCCAAGCGAGAGTTTCAATCCACGCGCCCGCGTGGGGCGCGACGCGGGCGTTTCCGCAGACATTGATTCTATAAAGAAGGTTTCAATCCACGCGCCCGCGTGGGGCGCGACGACAGCAAGCTTAGAGCTTCATCCTTATTCAGCTTCACGTTTCAATCCACGCGCCCGCGTGGGGCGCGACGTCGCATACTCGATGGGTCACCAGACCACGGCTACGTTTCAATCCACGCGCCCGCGTGGGGCGCGACACACGGCCAAAGTTAGGGAGGCAATATCCAACCTGTTTCAATCCACGCGCCCGCGTGGGGCGCGACGCATGGCGTCCGCGGATAGTGAGGTTGACCGCATCGTTTCAATCCACGCGCCCGCGTGGGGCGCGACGAAGCGCCGGAGACGCTGAAGACTATTGTCATCGTTTCAATCCACGCGCCCGCGTGGGGCGCGACCATTATCGCCATCAGCGGCAGAGCGGGCGTTCCTGGTTTCAATCCACGCGCCCGCGTGGGGCGCGACGTGTTGTGTTGCGCTGGTGTAGTATCACCGACAGAGGTTTCAATCCACGCGCCCGCGTGGGGCGCGACACACGGTTCGGTGACTTCAAGTGAGTGTTGATCGGTTTCAATCCACGCGCCCGCGTGGGGCGCGACTACGTGGTGATGCTTATCACATAGCCAACGTAATGTTTCAATCCACGCGCCCGCGTGGGGCGCGACAGTTACAACCCGCAGGGCCGGACGTTGGCGATGGTGTTTCAATCCACGCGCCCGCGTGGGGCGCGACCCAGAGGCGTAACCGACCACGACCTTCTCAACGCGTTTCAATCCACGCGCCCGCGTGGGGCGCGACCTAATCTTGGCTATGCTTACGACGAGACTTCGAAGTTTCAATCCACGCGCCCGCGTGGGGCGCGACCAGGCAACTGCACGGCTATCCCTTCGCTCGTCGCTGTTTCAATCCACGCGCCCGCGTGGGGCGCGACGCGGAACACGCATGACGTGCAGAAATATCCGGTGTTTCAATCCACGCGCCCGCGTGGGGCGCGACACCAGGAGGAATCAAAATGCCGACGACAAACAAAGCGTTTCAATCCACGCGCCCGCGTGGGGCGCGACAACACCAACGCTTGCGCGTCTACCATTGGCACTTCGTTTCAATCCACGCGCCCGCGTGGGGCGCGACGGAAATACTTCTCCAATTATTGTTCCTCCTCCCTTGTTTCAATCCACGCGCCCGCGTGGGGCGCGACTGAACGGCTAATCCCTGATTGTCAATTATCGGATGTTTCAATCCACGCGCCCGCGTGGGGCGCGACCTCACACGGGACGGAAGCAACTCGGCGTGGTATATGTTTCAATCCACGCGCCCGCGTGGGGCGCGACCCACTTGCCAAGCCGATGCCGCCGAATTATATGTAAGTTTCAATCCACGCGCCCGCGTGGGGCGCGACGGGCACGAATACAGAAACTTAACGGAGGAGGATATGTTTCAATCCACGCGCCCGCGTGGGGCGCGACATGATGAGAGTCGGGGTGCAAGTCGGGATCGGTGTTTCAATCCACGCGCCCGCGTGGGGCGCGACTCCTATCACCTAATATCAATGGAGGTTTAAGCGATGTTTCAATCCACGCGCCCGCGTGGGGCGCGACATTAGAGGGCACGACCAAGGACTTCTCAGATATTGTTTCAATCCACGCGCCCGCGTGGGGCGCGACGGTGTATCTCAAAACCTTTCAAAGCGTACCAATCTCACAGGAAAATTGCAACCCACCGCTTACCTCAAGTTTGTCAAAGAACTAATACCTGCTCTGAAACAAAATTCAAACCCTTTCCCTACGTGCGCTTCGGTTAGCGTCACAAGATCAAAGGATCTTCTATATCTGTCAGCCCCGTCTTCCCGTGATGTTCAACCCGATGCTTCCAGTTTGAACCGAGAAAATAGAATCGCAGGCTGTCGCTCTCCGAGTCATATAGCGAGAGCAGCCTGTCCTTCAAGATTTCCCATCCGGCAGGGTCAACGCTGCATTCGAACACGGAATTCTGCACACGTATACCGAAGTCTATGCATACTTCCGAGATCTTCCGAAGCCGCTTCACACCCGCGCCGGTCTTCGTCGAAACATCGTAGCTCACAAGCACCATCATATTGACTCCATCAGTTCATGTAAAAAGGCGGGTACTCTTTCATGTCACCGCGAATGTACCTTGCTAGGAGCTGCGCCTGGATATGCGGTAAGAGCCCGATAGTCATTTTCTCTCCAAGAAACGGATGAGTGATCTCTTCCTGTTTTCGTTTCTGATACGCCGCGAGCACGGTTTTCCTGGCATCGTCGGACATCCTTACCTCTCCCGATTCCCGAATCTCAAAATCATTTATCGAGACCTGTTTCAGGTTAATCAGGTTGAGCATGATCCTGTCGCCGAGGTACGCGCGGAATTCCTCCATGATATCGAGAGCCAAGCTTGGTCTTCCGGAGCGAAGCTGATGCAGGAAGCCCACCTGTGGATCGAGACCGGTCGTCTCAAGAGCCGAGCGAACGTCGTTCACCAGGATCGCATACAAAAACGAGAGGAGCGCATTTGCAGGGTCTAGAGGCGGCCTTTTCGAGCGTGCCCTGAATTCGAAATCCTTTACCTTTATCAGCACAGACAGCACTCCGAAGTACATCGCGGCGCATTCGCCCTCAATGCCTCTCAGCTCGTTGAGAGTTTCCGACTTTTCAATATCGTGCAGCCTTTCACCCATCGCGGCCGAGACCGACTCGACTGCCCTCGAACAATTTCCCTCATTCACGGCCTCCACATCCGCCAAATCACCGCCCCCTTCTGCGGCAGGGTGATTGCGCTGGTGCCGCATGAGTAGATTTCGGTAGTTCGCGACCTTCGCAGCTATCATAGGGCGTGCAATGGAGAGCGACCTCGGCTCGCTCTCCGACATCGCGTATTGAGCTTTCCGAAGAAGGACGTTCCCCTGCTGAGCACCCGAGACTCGGGCGAGGAACCTCCCATTTTCCGAAAGATAACTTATGCCGACGTTGTTCTCCGCGCAGAATGCCATGAGCGCCGGCGAAAGCGCTTTGAAACCGAAGCAGACGATGTTCTCGATTGAATGCACCGGCGCCTGGAACACTTTCTTGTTATCTACTTCCACGACAAACGTTTCACGCTCCTTGTGTACGTATGCATTGTCGGATGTAATATAGAGCGTGTTAAGATGCTTCTTCACCCGTTGTAAAGTCCTTTCATGTAATTCCTGAGCTTCCGCAAATTCATCGCCTTCGGCTGGCAAACTGAGTACAGCGAACAATTGCGGCATTTCGCCGAAAACTCCACAGCCGGCGTTAGTTTCTTCGCTATGATATCACGGACGCTCGAGATGATCTCTTCGGTCTGTTTCCTCAGATCTTCGCCGATCTCGACCTGGACTCGCCGGCGGATCTTCGCATAGAAGAAGGCACCGTGTTTCACCGAAGTATTCAGCATCTCTTCCAGGCATAGAGCCTGTGCACAGAGCTGCACCTTATCGCTGATGTCGTCTTTCGGCTTGCCTGCTTTGAACTCGACCGGGACAACGGTGAATTTGCCGGACTGAAGGTCGCCTTCCCCTTCAAGCTTTGCTTCACCTTCGCGCTTTCTGAACTCCACAACGTCGCATCTGCCGGAGATTCCGAACGTGAACGAATGAACCTTCAGCCCGCGCACTGTCTTTGTCGTCCCCCGCGATTCGTAGGTGTCAGTGTCGACCTTTTCGTGCAAGATATTGCCACGAACTGTAAAGACGTTTTCCTGCCAGACATCCTCGACATGTATCAGAGCACACTGCCTCGGACAGTACACATAGTGCTGCAGCGCGCTTATCGGGAAGAAGTCGTCTTCAGTATACTTATATTCTCGGTGTCGACAGAGATTCTTGTCTGTCGGGTCGGGGACACTCACGAATGAGTGTCCGACAATGATTTACTGCACTTCATATTCTGACGAGTCCTTTGACAGGCACGAATATATGTCAATGCAGTTATTCGCCATTAATGACTTCGCACTTCAAGCCCGGCAAATCTTCTTCAATCTCCGCCTTCTCCGGAATCATATAATCATCAACACTTTTCGGATCTGTGACTCCATCTTTGACCTTTACTCTCGTTGACACAGACCGATGCACTTTTGCGGAAGAGTACTGGCCGTTGTTCGAATTGTGTTTCCACCAATAGACTCTGTGAACTTCCATAGTCCCTTCGGGTCTCGCAGATGACGAGTCGTTGCGGAACAGAGTCTTTAACACTTCCTTAATCGCTTCGGCATCCTTGTCGGAAAACTCCGTCTTCGTTGCAAGTTGTGGGTTCATACTGCCATAGAACACATAGACGCCGTGATCAACACGGTGTTTCATCCCCATTGTGTCCGAAGCTTTTTTCTTTCCTTCTCCCTCGCCGCTAACGCTTTTTGTGATTTGCGTACTGGAGACACGATCGTTGACGGATGAAATCGAAAATGCCGGGTGGATAGAAACCGGACCTCTAATTCCAACGGATACTCCTTCGCCTTCCGAATCACCTTTATAAGCGAACACTTGTCCAAATGCTCTGACGTCTAGCCATTTCTTGCACACTGCATCTCGGAATTTTTTTTCATCCTTCCAATCATCTTTTTTTAACTCACCTTCCGCTCTCGACCTCAGGCTCGGATAGTCATCAACTTTGTTGTCGTCGGATTGAACAAAGATTGAATTCCCTTCTTGCATTAGACGGTTTCTGATTTTTCGTTTGATGCAAACGTCTGACAGTTCACCGAGTCCATCGTAGTTAACTCGTGGCCTATTTCCATTTAGTGGATCACCGTTAGGGTTTGCGTGGTTGACGCTGACGACCACAGCAAAGTCAATTTTGTTCTTCAACGTGTCCATTATTTGAACTCCTTCTTATGGTTGTTTGTCGTTTGAATTCTGTTCGCCCAGTTCTGCCGTTTCTTTCAGGCTTTCTGAGTTATTGCGTATAAATTCCCGTTGGCAAGAATATCCCAACAAGAATTCTCCGCTCAATCGCTTGTCGTTGACGAAATCGTTCGGAGAAAAAAGGTCTTTTACCTCATCAATCATTTTCTGCCGCTTCTTCGATTTGCCGCCAAGCCGTGCCTTGTACGGCGAAAGTGCCAGCTCAATGGTTCGCCATGTGCTGAACGGTCGTTCAGCAAAACGATTCATCAGGCGAGCAGCAGTTGTTTGCCTATCTTCGTTGGCTTTGTTCAAAGCCCAGTTTTCGAGACTATCGGCTAAAGCAAGTAACCGTCCATAGAGATAGTCTCTTGTTCTTCTGTTTGGATCGAGCGCCATAGAATAATTCTCCTTTTCTTTGAATTTCTTATAAAGAGCACACGCGATGCTCAGAGTTTTTTCAAACTGCCAATTCTCCAATGCAGCTCTGTTCGACGCGCGACGCACCGTCGCCTCCACAACATCTCTCGGTATTGGCTGACCGTCAATTATGCAAGGAAGAAGCCGTCCAATAACTGCCTTACGCAGTTTATCGTCAATCTGAAACTTACCCCCGTTGTTCGTTGCGTATGCCGCTTCGGCAATATCCGGCGGCGAGGGTGCGCCGATGAAAGGCATTACAATCTTTCTCGATTTGCCGTTTGCGTGATTCTCAACGGACCTGTATCGGTGCAGCCAGGCACAGGTTTCATGCCACCTCTCGATCCTTTCGATATACTCGGAACCTGTCAGCTTGCGATAAAAAGCAATTGACATTCTCCCCGGCGTAGCAGAATCAAGCGCCATCACAACTATGCCATCCGTGTTTCCGAGTTCAGTTCCATATCCGGCAATTCTGTTTCGGAATTTTATTCCGATGTTCTCGGCAGTATAGGCTGAATCGGGCTGATTGCTCGATAGATCATGTATACCCAGAATTGACAGTGGGTCTTCCAGCGGTTGCGGAATATCCTTGCCGGAAGTTGCCCACGCCACGATAGCCTGATCACCTCTCTGATAGCCTTGACGGCTGATGAGCCAGCGAAGTGCATAGTGCGCTTTCTGCGTTGCCTCAAAACTGACTGCGGCAGCCTGGTCCGCTGTCAGAAACCGGCCGCGGAACGTAAAATTGGACAAGTCGTTCGAAGAAATAATTTTCGCTTTGTCAGCATCGTTGCGTAGTTTGGCTGGATGTTGCTCTGCAATCAGTTCCTCTTTCCCTTTGACATAGCAGAGTGATTTTATTGCTTTCGTGCTTGAGTAGTATTTGGTCCATTTTGTCCACAGAGAATTGTCCTGCCAAAGCCTGGATTCTTTTTCACCTTGGATTTGTACCACCCACCTCACGAAAGCTTCCGATTGTGGCTTGACGAGTTCGAAAATTGTGAGCAGGTCCTTACCCTTCTTGTCTTCCGCTTTCTCCAGGAGTTTTCCATTCCTTCCAGCCAGAAGAACATTTTCATTAATCAGATCCTGCACAACCGTTCCATTCTTCACATATTTCAGTACCGCTTCTATCTTGGGATCCGAGTAATCTGACTTGCACCAGTTCTCCAACTCCGTGAGGTATAACTCGAAGCGTGAATCTTTGCCGCCGCCATGCTCTGCATAGTCTTTCGCTACATACTGTAATTTGTCGCAAAGCGGATGCGCCACTGGTCCGCTTGTTCGACCCGCGGAACTTTCTGTAGCAGGTATGATCGTTCGCGATTGGGCCTTTGGAATCAACTGTGCCCGCTTGAAACTCCCTTTCCCATCGATAACGATCTCGACGTGCGCCTTTTGTGTCGTGTGGCAAATTGGAAGAAGCGGAACTTTGTTTTCATCGGCCGGTACTTTTCCAATGTCGCTGCGACAATTCTCGTAAGTCTGATACAATTCCTGAATCCAGCCCATTGCCTACCTCCTCTCCTCGTAGTTTTCCAACAAACCTTCCTCTTCAAAACCGATCGACCCCGGAGGATGCGCAGCCATCGGCCTCACGAACTTCCTAATTGTACACTCTTCCGGCTTGATGAACTCAATAATTCCATCTTTCATATTCGCGCGCCAGAAGCGAGAGTAGTACTCGTCTTTCCCTATTTCATCCGGATAATCAAACCCGTGGAACATCAGATCAAAGGAAAGCTCGCCGTAGTTATCGTAGAAGCTCTTTCCCTTGCCGAAGACGCATTCTTCGACATATCCCTGACATTCCCTTGTTCCAAGAAAGATGTCACGTCTTCCGCCCCGCTCTATCATGCGCTTGGCGATGAAATAATGTTTGTTCTCATTTCTGTCCTTCGCCATGTCTTCCCGATGCATATTCCATTCGAAATGCGCCTGCACCTGATATTCGACATCGGCGAGATATGTATAGATAGAAAGGTCGTTTCCGCCGCTGTATTTGATTGGCTTGGCGCTTCGCGTCTGCGTCTTGATCCGATTCATTACGCGGACTTTGTCGATGATCCATATAATAGTCGGCTTCCAATAGACCGAACTGATAATGCCTTTCAAGGCTTCATAAGTTGGAATCTGGTACGAACATTTTTCCCCGCCAATCTTTGTTAGAGGATCGGTGAAGAGGGCATACTTGCCCCAGACTTTGAATTCGACTTTGTTTTCCATGATTCACCTTCCCACTATGAATGTTTCCATTTCATTTACAATCTCTTTGCTCAATCCAAATTCGTTGCTATAGTATTGAGCATCTAAATAGAAAATCCCCGTGCCCTCTTGAGCTTCATGAATGGCGCCGTCTTTTACCAGACGATTAAAAATGTTTTCGTACACATTGACCGAATACCTTTGTGCTTTCTTTATAAGTTTGTATTGCTTTTCGACTTCAACGGTTCCGCAAAGATCACTGACAATTCGCTTACCTATGTCACCGTATGGTACAACGACACCTCTCGTCGGCGAGTCAATGGCCTGGAATGCCTTCGCAGCAGTTTGAAACGATTGCTTTAGCGGAATCTTCGGTGACTGTCCATTGTTCTTTCTGCGATATTCATTTATAGATTGAGTGTTAGTTGAGAGCAGGGAAAAGAGGTTATAGTCGACGCCGATCAATTTGCTGCTCACGGGGTAATTCATCTTCTCTTTTCTTGAAAAGAAGTAATAGGAGTAGTACCGATCCATTGCTGATGGACTTAAAACATCGTTATCAAACAGCTCCGGGTTTTCTTTGTATTCGTCCAAGACGCGCTCGGCATTCTCCTTTCCAGCGCGTATATCTTCCAGTCTGGACAGATCTTCGTTCTGAGGATTGAGGACGAACACATTCCCGTTTGGCCTCATTCCATGACGGTTGCACCGTCCCGCAGCCTGGGCAATGGAATCGAGTCCGGCGAGATACCGAACGACAGAGCCGAAGTCGATGTCCACGCCCGCTTCAATCAACTGCGTGCTGACACAAATCGTTGGATCACCCTTTTTGAGCCGCTCTTTCATCTCATTCAATACAGCCATTCTGTGCGCAGGACACATATTTGTGCTAAGATAGTAGACTTTTGCTGTCTTAGTCGCTCTCAGTTGTTCGTACAATCTTTGCGCCGAAGACTTTGTGTTGACCACAATAAGGACACTGCGGGCCCTCGGCATTTCCGATGTAACCAACTCTGCAATTTCGGAATCCAGCCAGCCTCCGGGCTTTCGCACATCATTGACCGTGACCCGCTTCAAATTCCGAAAAAGCGATTGCTCGTCTTGTATTATCCGATGGTCTGGCAAAATAGTGATGGAACGTTCCTTAGGATCGACGTTATCCAAAAGCGGCTGCGTGGCGGTACATAGGACGACTGTAGACCCGCACGTCTGAACTAGAAATCTTACTCCGAGATTGAAAAGATGAACAGATCGGATAGGGATTGTCTGAATCTCGTCAAAGATAATGACGGAGTTGGAAAGCTGGTGCATTCTGCGAGCGCCGCGGGTTCCCGCCGAGTACAGGGCCTCAAAAAATTGAACTTGTGTCGTGAAGACGATAGGTGCATCCCAGTTTTCTGACAGAAGATTCTGACGCTTCGTTTCTTTTTCCGGAGTGAGATTTGAATGGTGCTCCAGCACGACTTTATCCTCATACCCGCCGCCCTTCTCCTCAAGAACCTTGCGCACTTCTTCGGCATTCTGATCAATGATTGAAGTGTAAGGGATCACGTAGAAGATTCTATCCATCTTGTGAAGGTGGGCGTGATTCAAGGCGAACCGCAAGCTGGCGAATGTTTTACCTCCCCCTGTTGGAACGGTCAACTCGTACAATCCCTTCGGCTTCCCGGAGGAGTCGGAACACTCCTGTGATACTCGACTCCTCAGGACATCAACCTTATTGGCCTTCTCAAACTGTTTCCTTTCGAATCGGACAATCAGGGTATCCCAGGACGGGTACTTGCCCCCGTTCCTTAGTCTCTCGTTGGCAGGAAATTCAAAATCTGAGGTACTCAACCGGTCTCCATCAATAAGACAGCTGAATAGAAACCGAAGGAGTAATCCGAACTTGAATATTAACGTGTCCTGGCTGTCGCCTTCTTCCCTTAGTAACTTCAGTCGAACCATAAGGCTATTCACTAGAGAGTCGTCAGTAAGCAGACTCTCTATCCTCTTCTTATCATCCTCTCCCAAATTTGACCAAACTTCGATCGTGTGTGTTTTTTCATCCGATTTTTCTATCCTTCTCGAGAAGTTGTCTTCCCCATCAGGCGATAGGCAATCGATCAGGCCGGAATGATGCGAAGTGATGCAGAGCGATAGAATCTGGGCAACAAACGCCGCTTCCTGGCTTCGATGCGCTAAGTTCCTGTAAATTACTTGCGCCCCTGCACTCGAATGATCGATTTTTCCTTTCTTCGCATCCGCATTGACATATTCATCTTCATCTGGATCAATGATCCCTGCAGCAGAACCCAGGTAATCCTGGAATTCCTTGCTCGCTTTCCCAGCATCGTGTAACAGCCCAATAATCTCACCACACTCTTTCAACCCGACTTTTGCCGCAAATTGTCCCGCAATCTCCGAGACCTCTTCAAGGTGCGTCCAAAGGCTTTGTTGCCTCCCATCCCTCTTCCTCACATGAGCTATGAAATCGCTTCGCACCTTTTATCCCTTCTGTTGATTTGCGATAAACGCATCGATCACGATCTTCAAATGTAGGAAAGCCGCGCCGATGTGCTCCTCGCCAAAAGGAGGGTTCTCAGGATTTTGATCTTCGCCCTCCATGATGACTTCCACCATGTATCTAAAGATTTCCGGCTCCGGAGAATCCAGCGCCGGTGTTTCCGCAAGGCTAGAGAAAACACCTGTCGAGTCGCCCGCAACTCTTTCCATCAAGGCTTAGTTTCCTTCGTCGGCCTCGTCCAGGGTTCGCTCCGTAATCTTGCGCTTGCCATTAGGGTTCTCCCTCATCAGCTCCCAGTCGACGGTTCCGACTAAGAAGAACATTTCAGTTTCTATATCCGAGAATTCCTGTCGCCGAGTCACCGCTAGCATATAGACATGATGTAGGGCTGCTCGATCTGCATCGGGCTTGCAAGCGCTTGCATTTCATCACCGCCTATCGTTGACATTCTTTCCACAGTTTGAGCGACTCTCTCAGCAGAGATCCTAAAGTTTAGTCCTTATTTCTTCCCTTCGCCTCATATCTCCCCCAGAAGCTCGACTTGCGCTTGTGCTTCTCAACCAGCTGCGAGAACTATCTGTCGTTTGGCGTGAACTTCCTCCATGTCATCACTAACGGAGCCAACTCGTCAAGCTTGCGGAGATACCTGACGCCGTAGTTGCAATACTTTGAAATGGTACCAGCCAGAATCGATTCGGGACGCGAGCGGAACAGAATCGCCACACATGTTGAATAGCCTACCATTGGAGAAAGAACAGTACGCGAAAGTATCGACTCGCTTGTGCAGATCTTTGAGGCATCCATGAATCGGAGCCGTGAGACATTGACAGCTTAAAGGAAACGCTTTCCGGTCCCTGTATTCATGAGGATCGATCGAGAGTTACGATGCACCTCGACAGCGGAACGCGCGGGAATTGAGTTGTTTGTAGGGACAAAAGAGACCTCGTTAACTTTCCCTTAAGCTTCCCTTCTGGTCAATTCTACCCACATATCGGGGAAATGCCTCACTGAGTTTCTTTATACAAGTTTGGTAAATCCGTAGCTTTCACCAGCTCTTCCTTCGTCAAGCAGGCATGCTAAAGACACGGCGCGCCTCGGTGAGTCGAGCTAAAGTCACCACTCACCTGAATTTCCCTTATGTGTCACTTCGTGTTTGACAACTTACCACAGCCACCAACGGCTCCGTCGATCCGAATTAATTTTCAACGTCCCGATACATATCCATCCATATGAACCCAATGATTTTTGAATATATATCACCAAACGGAATATAACAAAGTGAGAAAACTCCTTTATTCCTTTAGCATTTATCAAAGAAGAGATGGAATAAATTCTGTTACTCATTCGCGTACCACCCCCCCATAAATCCCCTGTCGGCCAGCGAGGACATGATGCTGTCGGCCAGAGCGCCTATCTTCCAGCTGTCCTGATCGGACGCGGGAAGGTCCGCCAAAGAGTCATGACCCTTATATGTTTTAACGCATTCACCCAGGGCGCCTTCCGCAACGAACCTGAACGCGCCGTCGACCATGGCCGCGGTCATCGAATGAATCACAAAGGGAGCATCTTCGTCACCCCAGCGACTGAGTTCGACCTCCGACTCCCGGTAGAGCCGGAAAGTCACTCGGTACTCGTCTACGGCGGTTCGCACCACGTTATGGATTTCAGTAACGTAATCGTTCATCGCCCGGCGCTCCCCTTCTCGTCCATGTACGCCTTAAACTCGCTCCAGCTTCTCGAACTGAGCGTCATGTCATCCCGAAGGCGGTCGAAGATGTCGCCGGCGATCCTGCCCACAATCCACTTGCCGTAGTTTTCCTTTCGGATGAGAGCGGCGTCCGGATACTCGGCGAGTAGCGTTAGGCATTCGTCCAATGCCTCGTCGGCCACAACGGTAAAACCCCGGTCCGTTAGCCTTATCTCCGCCTCGAACATATGTGGCAGCCCGCCGACCGGGTCGATTTCCCCGTCGTCTTCCGCGCCAACGGTGTGAACCCTGAACGTCAGTTTGTAGATATTCCTTCTCAGCCTGGTTATGCTCTGAATGACCCCGCAATGTTCAGCCATCAGCTAATCCTCCTTTTTACGAACTATATATAACGATGGAACAGGAGGAAAATCATATCATCGGATGATAATTCCTGAAGGCACAGGTTAACCAAGTCCCTGGGGCGCTCAGATCTGCCCTGATCGTCAACCGAATTTCAGAACACGTGTTCTAACTTTCGCGTTGAGATTTCGGGCTTTGTTGCGTTTATCCTAAGTGCTTGAGTCGGACGTGTGTGAGCAGCCCGAAAATTCGACTGCTGCACGCCCCTGATTGAGATTATTCTCCCGACTTTCAGTACTTGATACATTCAGAAGGGTAAGTCTCCAGAATTGCCATCCGGCGATCCCTCTTGGAGACCACATGAGTAACTGGTTCTACGAGTATCAGACCTTCATTGGCAGAGAGTGTTAGATTGGTATGGAGATATTGGAGGTCATGCATATGAGAAAGAGATGGAAAATTGCGTTTAAGAAGGTGATACTGAAATATGCAGGAGGTATCGGCAAGGGCTGGGAGCCATGCCGGAAGTTCGGAGTATCAAGATCAACGTTTTACATGTGGAGGAAGAATTACCAAGCAAATGGGACGGCAGGACTCATGCCCAGAAGATCGATCGCTCTACACCACCCAAAAGCATTGTCCAACGAAACTGTGGAAAAGATCCTTGAGCTCAGGAAGAGCTATTGCATGGGACCGCAACGGAGTTTCTGGTACCTGGAGCGTTATCATGGGATCAAAACTTCCTGTTCGAGCATCTACCGGATTCTCGTTCGTCACGGGGTCAGTCGAATGCCACGTAACGTGGGCAGACGGGCCGTACATACTCACAGGTATGCCAAGGAGGTCCCAGGCCGTCATGTGCAAGTAGACGTGAAGATTGTGAGCTTTAGGGACGTCGA
The DNA here is from genome assembly GCA_021825585.1 of Bacteroidota bacterium. Lineage (GTDB taxonomy): Bacteria > Bacteroidota > Ignavibacteria > Kryptoniales > JAKASW01 > JAKASW01. Next base: position 19,904 of record JAKAGT010000044.1, read on the forward strand.
TAAGCATCCTGTACGTCGCTTTCAATACACGGCCATCGATGATGCCGCTCGTGTGAGAGCTTTGAAGATCTACAACCGCCACAACCAGGCAAATGCGATAAAGTTCATCGACTACGTTGTCGATAAGTTCCCGTTTCGCATCCGGACGATCCGAACAGACCGGGGACATGAGTTCCAGGCTTTGTTTCACTGGCACGTCGAGGACAAAGGCATGAGGCATGTTTATATTAAGCCACGATCACCCGAGCTCAATGGCAAAGTCGAGGGATAACATCGTACTGACCAGGAGGAGTTCTATTAACTCGTCCCGTACAAAAGCGGTGTTGACCTGGAAAGGAAACTCAAGGCGTGGGAGGACTTTTACAATTTCAACCGACCGCATGGTTCTTTGAACGGGAAGACACCCTATGGGTGTCCTAAATTCTCTGTTAGAGTAACATAGAATAAGTCTAACGAGGTCCGGTATATTGTACTCTTCTGCTATGTACGCTACAGCTCCTCTTTATGGGGGGCGCATGAAACTTTCTTTCCGGCGCCGTAGCAATTGTAGCAGGCTGCTCGTCACCGGCGGTTCACTAGCGCAGACCGGAACACATGCCACGATCCAGATGCCGAGTTCAATGTGGAGTCAGCAAAACATCTAGCAAGGCGTCCGCTAAGCGCACCTGGGCAAAGTTAGGGACGCTGAAACTGACGCACGAACTGGCCCAAAATTAGAACACAGTCCAACGGTTCCAATATTCCCATCGGATTCGGACTTTCCCCTTGTAACCAAACTGGTTCTCAGAACATATGTTCTGAATTGATTGTTCGTCTCGAACGTCCCTTTCCATCCAGATCTTGCCCCTTTTGCCGATATCCTCTGGCGCTTGCCTGTGAATGTCTCTGCGACATAACTTTCATGTAATGCAGTCCTAAAAGTTCTCACAGCCTAAAACAGAGAATGCGGCTATATTAGGAGCGGCTATTCCGGCGGACTGGACCACTAACGAACTCTAGAACGAGGAGAACCATGACAAACAGCAGCTTAGAGAAGGATTCCTTAGACATTCTCAAACGATATGAGATTGAAGTCCAGATTCTTCTGAAGGATGAAAGAAACCTTGACCTTTTCGAAGAGTATTTCGTGAAGTACTGGGATGAAAAAGGTCAATTGACGGGGGAAACTCTGAGTCCTCTGAAGCTTGAAAACGTTGTAAGAAGGCATGCACGGCTTATGTGGGCAATGGCGGCGACTCCTCAGCAGAATGCACCGGCTAGCAGCAAGATTCAAGATGCATTCCTTTTCTGGGGGCAAAACGAAAAGGAGGGGTTGCTATATTTCGGCTTCCCCGCAAAGCCGCGGGTTCTTAATTACGAATCTTTCACGACCTGTTCCTTACCGTCCGAAGATGAGATCCGAAGAATAGCGCGAGAAGAAGCGAAGAAGATGCTTCAAGGAAAAAGTGGAATCTATCAGCTCTCTTCGCTTGCAGAGATATATCTCAACCTTCTCAGCGAACACGGCACTAAATTGACACTAAGAGACCTTGAGGATTATTCTTCTATTTCAAAGTCGACGTGGCAGCGTGTTCTAAGAACTAATCATAGAAGTGTTTTCTTCTACAAGGAAGCGATTCGACAGCTGGGTAAGAGAATTAACTACGCAAAGAGTAAAGAACGAAAGGAGAAGCTATTAGAAATCATGGATTTTCTGGACTCGCAGATTGACAGGATAGGAAGGATTGAAAGGAGGAGGAAAGAGGTAGAATACGATGACAATAAGGCCTTGGAAGAGGAGTTTTGAGGGAAACCTGGGACAAGATTATCGCAAGAAAGGCCTAAAACGGAGCTAGTTAGACGAAAACCGGATAGCAGCATGGGGAAAACTTGGGATTCCTGTGTATAGGTGGTGGCAGGCGCCATCGGCCGACTTTTTGGTTTAGAACTAACGGCAGATATGGCTCCGACTCATTGCCGATGGCGCCTGCATCAGCCTATCTGCCAGTGAGGAGAGATGTATGCGAGGTTGGGTACCATTATATCGCCGCCATCTTGGAACAACTGTCTTCATGAACCGCAACCTGTGGCAGGTGTACTGTTATTGCCTAATGAAAGCTGCCCACGAGGAGACAAAAATGGCGTTCAATGGCTCTGATATTACTCTAACGCAAGGGCAGTTTATAACCGGACGAGAATCAGGAGCCAGAGACTGCAACATGAGTGCGAGCACATTCCGAAACCAGTTAAACAAGCTGGAGAAGCTCGGATTGGTGGACATTCACCCAGACAGGTTCGCATCCATTGTAACCGTGTTGGATACAGAGATCTTCCGGAAGAGCAAGACCGAGACAGGGACAGCAGCTGGGACTACCAACGGACAGGTCCAAGAGACCAAAACGACCGGCTCTTCGGACGGCATCAAAGATGGCGAATACCACGTAGGCAATGCAGAATCAGAAGGGAATGACAGGAAGATACCCCCCCTAAGGACAGCTGATAGGCCAAACATAGTCCCCGTCGCCGGACACAAACAACAATTGAATAATAATTACCTATTGGCGGAAACAATCCTGCCTTCAGCGGAAACCGGAGAGCTACATACGCTGATTCACACTTACGAAAGGCTTCTCGGTTCCGGCAAGCTAGAGGGGGTACTCCGAGGATTGGCGAAGACTGGAAATTTCAAGCATATTCGCCAGCTCGATAAGTATCTCTCAAAGGTGACGGCAACATCCAATAGCACTGTCCAACAAAACGACGAGAACCGCCTATTTGCACCTGAAGACGTTGTGGAGCTAGTACATCACGGACTTTGCACGTCTGAAGATTTCAAAATCATTGAACGCGGCGAGCCCGTTCAGTACAACGGAAAAGTAAACATAGAGAAATTGAGAAGATGGATACAAAGCAGAAACTCATAAAGCCGCCTTTTTCGGCTGACGATGAAAAGGCAACGCTTGGGATAATTCTGTGGGAAGGAAAGAAAATTCTTCCCAAAGCGTTGTCAATTCTTAAACCAGAGGATTTCTATTTAGAAATACACCGGGTGATATACAATGAAATACTCAACTTAGATCAGAATTCTAAGGACATCAACTATGTTACAGTGAGGGAAGCACTGAATTCTTCCAACAAACTCGACTCGATAGGCGGAGCAGCCTACCTCATGGAACT
>JAKAGT010000045.1 GCA_021825585.1 Bacteroidota bacterium
CGCGGTAAGAGTTGCTCCTTCTTTCAAACCCATGCAGGTCCGTTCAGTCCGTGTATTCCGTGTTCCAATCATTTGGTTGTTTATTCTAATGTTCATGGTGGGACATCTTCATGTTCATATTCATGTTCCCCATCGATGTATTCGCCTTCTCCATTGCCGCATAATCTTGCGGCGTCATGTTCTTCATCTTCTCGAGAAATGCAACCATCGCCCAAATCTTCGAGTCGGAGTGAGTCTTTGCAAATCCAGGCATGCCGGTGCTCTTAACGCCATTCTTTATGACCCAGAAAAGATCCTGAGGTGGCAGCTCCTTTGCTGAACGTGCAAGGTCGGGCGCCTGAGGATATAAGCCTATCCCGGCCTCCGACTTGTTGAGCCCCGGTCCGGCGTGGCACGTGACACACATGTCATTGTAATGGTCAAATCCTTCGGCAATCATCGAGCTGTCGGCCTGAGAGTTTCTCGAAGTTTTTACGTCGGACAGCTCTTTGACATTCTGAGGCACGGTGATACCATTCGCGTGATGCTTCACCGAGTTGTCGCTCGTCGTACTGAAGATCCACTTAAGCGGTCCCGGGTCCGGCGACAGCGTCGATACATTATAGAGGCCGGACCAGATGAATATTACAGCGACTATCAGCTCAACCACCAGGGTTGCGGCAACTATTCCTATGGTCTTTTTCATTAGTTCTCCTTGCTTTCTTTATGAGATGAAGAATTGGATTTACTTGTTATACTGCATGCCTCAGCTTTCATCTGTAGGCTTTCAGCGTGTCTTTCACGGAACCGCAGGTCGGCATCGACTGACCCAGGTAGGGATTGACGATATTCTCTTTCTCGCTCAGCCAGTATGCCTTCGCCATGGGACAGAAGTCGTAATACAGGTCAACGTTGTTGATCTCAAGAGACTTCAACATTGCATAAATGTCGACAGATAGATTTTTGAAGTGTGCTCTTTGACCATCGATATCGTCAGCGTTTTTTATCTGCACGGCCTCACGGTTCAGCTTTTCATGATACTGCGCCCATGCCGCATGTTGCGAAGCAAGACTGTCGGCGGGCATTTCACCAAGCGCAGTGAAAAGCCGGCGTGCGGAAACCGCTGCGCTATCTCCGTCGTCGTTTGTCAGCGCGTTTTTCAGCTCCAAGTAGGAAGCGATCACATTTTTGAAAACCGGAGTGCCATCGGTCTGCGCAAGAACGCTTTGCCCGAATGCCACCGCGATTAGAACAGCGGAAAGAAGTATCTTTTTCATTCCAATCCTCATTTGATTTATGTTTGATTTCGTGCGCCTCGGAAAACTGCAATCAACGGGAGTGGCACACACTTAACAACCATTGAACGGATTTTTCCCGATGGGACTCCTTTGGGAAACTGATTGACTCTCTCTCACTCTTTCAAATCAGCGGGAATCCTTCAAATGCGCAGGGTACGTGTCTTCTTGTTTGGGCACGTACAGCCACGCATACCGGGCCGGTCGTTTTGAGTAGTTACCGACCGGTCGATAGGATCGGAGGTATCTTAAATGCGGAGGTTACTGTTTGCTATGGGTAGGTCTGAAGGAGGGGACAAGTCGCAGTTAATTAGCGCATAGCTCATCGCTGATGGTCGATAGCTGACAGCTAATGGGTTACTCTTAGCACAAAAGAGCCCGCCAGGATTCAAAATCGGCTTGTCGGAAATCGTAAAGTTGTTAATGATGCTTTTAGTGAAGGTGTGCACCTGAATGCAGTTTGTAGGGGCAAGCTCATATCCGTGGTAAAATGGAATAAAACCCTGACACTCGTCACAAATTTCATTATTGGACATTGGCTTGGAAGGGTTCAGTTCGGCGGAGGGTCTATTTACTGTCCTGAGCTGCTCGGCACAAAAATAGGTTGTGCGCGCAAACTGAAGCTGGCCGACAAGGAGAGCCAGCAGAACAACGAGGTTCAGATATTTTGAGGTTTTAGTCATCAGCTACAAATCAACTAACAAGAATCGCGGTTAGAAGTTCCGCAAATATCACGTAGAATCGCAAACGGGATTATTGGGAGACACGCTGGCAAAATGCGAACTGTTCATATGCGAGTGAAATCATGCCCCGTCTTGAGTGTACTTAACTACCAGCTTCAGCGAGAGTTCCGCCTTCTCCAGCTCTTTGCCGAGATACGCTGCGTGCGAGAGTTGTGTCACCCATTCGTTTTCAATTATTGTCCAGTACAGACTTCGAGCGTCATTGCCCTCAATTGTTCGCAGCAGCTTGTCGTCATAGGAATAATGTTCAACTATGATGATACCCTTCTCCGGTTGGGGCAGGATAACAAAGTAGCCCGCTTTGTCCATCTGGATTCTCGCAGGCTCTTTCGCCTGGATGGTCGGCACTTCCACGGATTCAATCACTTCAGTTTCGTTGCTACACTCCGAGCAACTGCATTTACTCTTTGGGAGTTCGACCTCTTGTTCAGATGTACCTGCAGCCACTAATAACTCCTTCGCCTTGTTCAAAATAGTTTCAACCTCTTCGCATCCTATCAAGTCTATCACTTCCACTTGCTTGCGGAATGATTCTATTTCGTCTTTGGTTACGTTCCGCAGAAATGGGCGCTTTCCTTCCGAACCGATGACTCGCATTTTCTCATCCACGCCGTTCGACGAAAGACTAAGGATTGTCTGTCCAGGCTTATGTCCTTTCGGATCGGTTCCGGCGAGGACCAGAAAGCGAATCGCTTTATTTGTGATTGTATTCCTTATCAGCTTGTCGATACCGATATTTTCCGTCTCGGTCTTTCCAACTATGCAGACCTCATCGGGATTCAATTCTGCGATCTTGTCGGTAAGCTCCGGACTTGCGAGCGTAGAAATTGCGACAGAGCATTCTCCATTCTTACACAGGACTTTATACTCTCCCGGAACGAGCGGCCATCCGCCGGAGGTGGATTCTTTTACATCTCCCGAAGGGATCCGTTCGGAAAATGCACAACTGTGCGCATCGGTTGGCGCCGCATCGGGGAACGCTTTGCTGAATTCGTTCAAAGCCACAGCCGGATAACAATACTCGCAGCCGAGGCAAGCGTACTTGATCGGCTCCATCTGAGATTTCCATTGCGAGAGGTTGCTTGCGAAGTCAGCTTCAGGATTTTGTTCCAAACCTGCCGACGAGTTCGAAAGTGCGTTCAGGGCCTCTTCCATGCATCCGCATTTCCGACACTTCGCAAGCGACATTCCTTCACTGATCTCGGCTTCAACTTTCTCAAGCTGCTTTGTCTCTATCTCGGTTTGCATTTTTCATCTCCTCCGCAGTCACAAGTAATTTCTCCTGTACCATCTTTTACAGAAAGAGGTTTTCTTTCAAGCCAAATATATCCGACGACAACCGAAGCGAGCGTAAGGGCAAACGTCAGCAGTTTTGTAAACCCTAAAAATGTGGAGCCAAACAATGTCATATAAACAGCGAGCATCGGCGAGCCACAGCAGCCCAGAAGAAAACATCCGCCGACATAAAGCACGCCTGTGAGAGTCATACCGCCGAGCAATCCTGCGATCCCTTTATTTCGATTCCGGACAAATCGAGCGAGCACATAAATTGAGAACGCAATCGCGAGACCGTAGGATGCGCCGATCAAATATTCACCTTGGGAGAAATACAAATTCAAGTAATTCGCGCCACCTGCCGGTGCCCAACGTTCAACCAATTTGTCATTTTCAAAGATCGTGTACAAAGTATGAATGGCGAGTGTGACAAAGAAACCAACGAGGGGAAGGAAGGGGCGCTTTTTCACTTGGTCGCAAGCTCCTTCGCAACGAAGAGGAACTTGCCTTGTTCATTCTTTTGGATTTTGCCAAAGGCGGTCACATCTGTTCCAACCTTGGGCAGTTGTCCATCAAACCTCACGGGCATGAGGACACAGGCGTCTTCGCAACCCAACGTGAACATAGATTTCGATTCATCCACACTGCTGACGGAACCATTCACACCGATGAGACCCGTGAATTTCTCAGGGTCATTTACAACCTGGTCAACAGCTACTAAAGTGGTTTTCCCGAAACCTTCCACTGCGATTCGGTGCTGCGGGGATTTGGAAGCCAACAGATACGCCCCGAACCCGACTCCGATCAGGACGATGGCAGCTATAGCGGTTACGAATGCCCTTCTTTTCATTCAACTTCCCTTCCTTTTAACCTGGTGGAGTCCATTAAGGACCTGTGTCAAAGTCAGCTTCGGGAAATCTCTTTTCAACGTGTCAACAAGGTCGCAATACTCGCATGTGCCCGGACAGTTTTCAAGCGCTTCAACGACCCGCTCGGCAAGTTCAAGCCGGTGCTCCTTCTCGAATGTCTCGAGAACCGACTTGCCGAAAGCAGATTCCACCGCGCGAAGCTGTGAATAGATCTCGGATGAATCCCTGTCTTCTGCGATCATCTTCTCAATGGCAGAGAGGTGACCGATGACGTAATTGATTCGCTTAGTCAGCTCCTTTTTCCGCTTTGAGTCCATATGATCCATCTCTCATATATTGATTTTTATCGCCACGTTTGCAACCATGCCGTCGAGCGGCGCGTAAATTTGCGCAAAGGTCGGATTCGTATATGGCGGACACACAATCCTCCCGAACCTTGACTGCCTTACATCAAACATGTTCTCCACGTTTGCATCCACCGAGAAATGCTCAAAGTACTTTTGCACCATGACACCGACCGTCCAGTAATTAGGAGATTCATTCCCTCCGTTCAGATACTGCCTCCCGGTGTAAAACGCCTCAATACCCGTACGCCAATCATCCTCCTTCTCGTACGTCAAGGTGATATACAAGCTGTTCTTGGGAGTAAGTTCGAGGAATGAGCTTCCCATCATGGCATCCGTATAAGTGTAATCAAAATACAATTCAAAGTCTTCTAAGTTGAGCTGGATGTTCGTATCAAATCCTCTTGCCTGAAGGGGTGAAGGAGAGTTGTAATAAATGATAACGTTAGACGCGAGTGAATCTTTCCCAAAGAGATTTTCAACATTCAGTGTCAAGGGGTCGGTGACCTTCGTATAATAAAAAGCCTGATCGATGGTGACGAGCAATTTATCCAAGAGCAAAGAATGGTAATTGAAATCGAGACTTAAGCCGGTGGATTTTTCCGCCTTAACATTACTACCAAGCGGGCGAACATTCGAAAAGGCAGTCAGCTCGGCCTCGTCTGCAACTTCGGCTGTGAAAACGTTCGGAACTTTATATCCGAACCCGCCGCCGGCGCGCGCATAGAAGTTGTCTGTGAATTTGTAGAGAAGAAACGCCTGCGGAAGTACAAATGCTTTGTACTTGTTTTGATAGTCCGTTCGAAGCCCAGCTTCCACAATCAATTGACGGGTTACATTCCAGTCATCGAGCGCGAATATGCCCAGAGTGTAATAGTTGTAATTAAACTCAGGCAGCGCGGTATCATTCTGCTGCTTGAAACGGTCGGTCGTGAGATTTGCGCCTATCACCAATCTGTTCGATTCTGCTTTCAGGAGGTATGACAATTCGGAATAAGAAGAGAATTGATTCCCGTCGAAAAATGCAGAAGGGACCTGAATGTCACGGGTGAAATTGCTCGTGCTGTTTTTGAACGCAAGCAAACTTCCTCCCGAAAATGTTTTGTTGAAAGTCAGCGTGGTAACCAGACGTGTCGTTTTGTTCCGATTGATGTAAGTATGGCCGGGACTTGGACCGTTCTCGATGGCAATCAGGTCGCCACCTTCGCGGTTATCGGTGGAGTAAGAGACGCCCGCAGACAGATTAGTCAAGTTATCGAAGTAGTAAAACAATTTTGGCGAGATGTTCAGTTGATTGTACTTCGGAATATCTGTAAATCCATCGTGGTCCACGTCCACGGGTTTCTGCAAGTTATAGTCGGCAAGGAAAGTGATCCCAACTGTTTTGTCCCTCGCAGAATAGTATCCACTCAAATTGGTTCCGCCTTTTTGAGTTTGATTGATGAGGAAAGATAAATCCGGCTTTTCACCGGGTACTTTCGAGATCAGATCGACAAGACCCGCAATCGCGCCGCCGCCATATAAAGTGGAGGAAGGTCCTTTCACGACCTCCACCTGCTGCAGGTCGAGCGGAGGAATCTGGAGCAGACTCAAGCCGGATGAGAACCCGCTGTAGAGCGGCAACCCATCCTTGTAAAGCGCAGTGTAACTTCCGGGCAGACCCTGGATACGAAACACCATATTGCCGGAGGTTGACGAAGTCTGCTGCAGTCGAATTCCCGGCGTCTCGCCCAGTAGGTCCGTAACATTCCCTGGGTTCATGTCAATATGCTCCGCCATCTCCTCGGGTCCCAACACCTGAACTCTGACCGGTGTATCCTGGATTCTCGTCTCTGTCCGTGTCGCGCTGACGATGACCTCCTTTGACTCAACCCCTTCCTCCCCCAAAGGAACCTCTATAATCCCATTCTCCTCATGTATCTCATGTTCTTCATTCTCTTCGTTTTCCTCATGCTCTCCATTTTCCTTATTCTCCGCATTCTCCTCGGACAGAGGAAACGAAAAATTATGAGTCAATGTCTCATAACCGACGAGCAAAAATCTTATTTCGTACTTGCCATTCGGAATATTTTTTATCTCGACTAATCCTTTCAAATCAGAGATTGCGCCCAATTTCAGGTCGGGAATGTAAACAGTGGCGCCGACAAGAGGCTTATCCGTTTTCTCATTCACGATCTTTGCTTTGAATGTGTTTTGAGAAAAGGCAACTGAGGGAACGGTCATGAGGAGGAACAGCAGGCTGGTTTTCATTATCTTAAAATCATCTTGTATCTAAAAGTTTCGAGGATTCAACAGTCTTATTCAAATAATTTACTGTGAGGACGGAGGGGTTTGTCAAGGCATAATTGTGATCGATTCTGCGCACGGTCCTGACCTCCGTGCCGTCGAAGAGACTTCATTCCAATTATCCCGCGCCGCAAGAAGCCGGACCGGTTCCGTATCATACCGAAACCGGCCCTCAGGCCCTAGGGCTTCTTGTCGGCAGAAACACGTCTATTCAAATCCGTCCTCGGCAAGGGCGGGAGGGGTTCGTCGCTAATTCGGTTAGTTCACCGCCTCGAACCTGAACTGACCGGTGACATTGACCGGGTTCGTCAGGATGTCGTACACCGGGCACTTCTTCTCGGCGAAATGAACTAGCTGCTCAAGCTTCGTCCGGTCTGTCTCGGAGGTCCTTATAGTTGTGGAGTACTCAACGCTGTTAAAGCCAGGTCGCACATCCGCAACGTTAAGGAATCCGCGGAGGTCGAGGTTGCCTTTGACTTCCACATCGACCCCGTCCAACTTGATTTCCAATACCGCAGCGTATGCCGATATCACTATTTCCTGACATGCGGCAAGTGCTCCAAGTACAAGCTCGACAGGATTGGGGCCGCGGTTCGTGCCTCCGAGTGAGGGAGGCTCATCTGAGATCAGGTCGAAGTCCCTGATAGCGATCCTGGCCAGGAACCCTTCGTCCAGCCTCGCCCTGGCTTTGAATTGCGCATCTGCCTGAACGGGGTTCTTCTGTATCTGACCTACCAGCGTAGAAACCGCACTCACTATCCGGTTCGTTGCTGCAAGCGTATCTGTTTCCGTGTTGCTCATTTTTAGTACTGCTCCTCTTTGTTTGTCGAAATGTGGAACCCGGCAACTTTGTAGCGTGCCTGAGTCCGCCGGTTAATTGTGTCCTTCGGAAATTTGGATTGGTTTTTGCGTGAGACCTGAGGGCATAAAAAAAGCCCTTCAGACTCGTTCCGAAGGGCTTGGTTGATCACAAACTTGTCAGATGTTTATGAATAATCCTCCGAATGCGAGCAGGTGATACGCATACACGGACGACAACAAGTCGCTGGATTATTTGAACTGATATTTCTTTCAGTAAACATCTCGTTTCTAATATATGCTAATGGTGAAGCCATGTCAAGAATTTATTGGTGTGACGGATGCAATATCTTTAACCGGGTTACCAAGCTGCCAGAAGATCCGCTACAGCTAAAGCAATGACACCATACTTACTATCCCGGTACCAAAGATAAGAGCTAAGAAGACCCAGTACACAATTTTGTTAGACACGCCAAGAGTGTAGTTACCAATAAGTCTCTTGTTCGACGATATGAATCCGAGTATGATGGTAGGCCCCATGAGAACGACTATCTGGAGCACCATGAGGTTAAGCGCCATGTTGACTAAGTTCAGGGTGACCCTCTGACTATTTCCAATCTCGGCGTAAGTTTAACGGGATTCTTCAGCGTGTAAACCACAGGGCATCGCTGCAATGCCAAGGTCTCGGCTTCTTTAATTTTCTCTTCCGGCGCATCGCTTATCACGTTGAGTATCACACGTACCTCTTCCATAACGGGTTCATCGTTGATACCAAACACCCGGGAAAAATTGACGTCTGCCTCAACCCTGGTCGTCACCTTTTTCAGTTCGATCCCCAGCATTGCAGCCATCGTTGCAAACGTACCGGTGTAGCAAGATGCAAGCCCAAAGAAGCAATAGTGCATCGGACCCGGCAAGTTACCGCCGCCGCCCATGAAGGTGGGATTGTCCACCTGAAACGTAGTTTCACCGCCTTCAAATTTAATGTTTCCTTGAAATTGAGTTGCTCCTTCTTTTACAAGCCATTCACCTTCAACCACCTGTGTTTTTCTCGCTTTTGAAGAATCGCTCTCAATCTGCTCGCCGAATTCTTTTACCTTGTTGACATCGACATTATTTATTCGTGTCATGGTTATCTCCTCTTTTTAGTTATTGTTAAGACTCCAAATCCTTTTTTCTTTTTGCAAACTCCTCGGCATCAATCTCCCCTCTGGCGTACCTCTTCTTGAGAATCTCAATTGAAGTTTCCTCTTTTCTAACAATCTCTGACGAAGGCCTTGCCAGATGAGAAATCAAATAGAAAATCCCGTATATAACTAATGCCCAGAAAACAAACATCATTAACATTCCCCATGGACCGCCAAAGAACATTCCGGGTCCCCACCACCAGGGACAAAATGAATTCCACATGTTGATAATCTCCTTATTTGAAGTTTCGAGTTCAGAGGTTTTGAGTTGCGAGTTCAGAAGTTTTGGGTGACTCTTAAATTCGGAGCTCGCAACTTTTGAATAATCAGACGCACCTCATCTTTTTCCCAATTACCAATCTCGCCCACCGGACATCATTGGACACATTTCCCTCATATTATTCATCATGTCATACCCATTGTTCATACCTCCCATACCATTCATCATACCACGTCCCGTGTCCCACCAATCAAAGTTATCACTGAAATACACTCTTTGCTCCTTAGTGAGAACCTTGTTGATTTCACCCCTCGCATCCAGGCGAAGATCGTCGATCTTCCCCTCAAGCCCTCTTATCTCTTCCCTGTAGTCCTTGATCTTTCCAAGATTGGCGTCAGGATCGGAGGCATAACCTCGCGCTTCGATCCTCAAAGAGTAGAGCTTTTGTTGAAGAGGGAGAATTTTGTCATCATAGTTTGACCGTATCTGCCTGACATTGTCAATCTGTTGAGCAGTAAGCCAATACTTTTCAGGAACATTTTGGTTCCATCCCATCATGCCCATTCTGCTATTCATGCCCATCATACCACGATCTCCTCTCATCCCATAACCCCAGCCTTGGGCAAATAATGAGCTTGAGAATAATAGAGGGGTCGAAGTTGCTCCGAGAATCAGAGCGACAACAGCAAGTTTCCTTTTAAACATTTGAGTTCTCCTTACAATAAGTTGCTAAAAGATTTTGTCAAATGAGAATTCGGTATTACGAACCTCACATATAAAGACGCACAGCCCCGCCGGTCTGTTATGGTGACTCTTACATTCGGGCAAACAAAACATTTGCACACCGATAACACAGGAATAGACAGATGAACGCAGATCAAGAAGTAGAACGAGATAGGAGTCGGTGAAAATCAGTTCCAATCGGTGTTGCCCGTGTGCTATCTTTTGCTAGGGCATTCTTCCGGGCGATGCGGCGATTTCATCTCATCCAGTCGCAGCCGGGACCCCATCCCCGCCTCTCACTGCGACGTCCTTCTTGATGAGGCGCCGGCGATCGGCGCTCCGGTGTTTCGTCCCAATTTCCGCGCATCATTCCTCTGATCCATCGGCCGCGCATATCACAGACTCTTATCGCCCTGTTCACAATTTTCTCATTAGCCGAATCGACCCGCGGACGAAAGCTCTCCAATACGTCCTTCTGGTAGGTGTTCACGGCATTTAACTTCGCAAGGAAGATGGCTGATGTATCGTTAGGCGTTTCTTCCAGGGCCGACTGAGCCTCCTTAAGCATCGCGTTCAGGAGTCTTTCATCTAACTTGTCCGATTGCTGTAGAACCTGTCTTATCTCCTTAGTGCGCTGCTCAGAAAAAGTCAGCCGAAGTTCCGCTTTCCTTTCTGAGCTGAATGCGAGGAGAAAGCTGACTTTCTCGGTCACCAGTTTCAACGGATAAAGAATGTCTCCAGGAACACTGTTGGCGGAGACAGTGCTGATCCCCACAAACATGAGGACAAGCGCAAGAGCCGCACTGAGTGTCCATGCTAATCTGGGTTGTTGAAAGAGTTTCCCAAAGATGGAACGGCGTTTCTTTTTCAGTCCCGGAAATTCCACGGGGTGGAGAAGCGCGATCTCTTCCCCGATACCGACTAAAGCAGCCGACACGGCGTCAGCGCTCGGTTCCGGTTTCGGCAATTGCTCCATAGCCTGCACTAACTCAAGCAGCGGCTTGAGCTCGGATTTGTACTCCGGATACTTGGCAAGAATTGATTCGACGCTTCCGCCCTTGCGGAGTTCGTCAATGCAATCGTCAAGTATTGTTTCGAGATCCTTTTCCATGGGATTCTGCTACTTTTCCGTTTGAAGTATTTTCTTTAAGGTCGTAATTGCCCTGAACTGAAGTGCCCTGACGGCTTCATTGGACTTCTCAAGCATGTGGGCTATTTCCTCCGTCTCGTACCCTTCGATGAACTTGAGTATTATGACTTCCCGCTGTTCATCTGTCAGGTGAGACAGTCCCTCCTTTAGCTGTGCTTGATTCAGCAAATGACCTGTCTCATCTGTGTCATCCACGATATCTTCGACAGAATCAGCCGCTGGATCGACGACTTGGCGCACTGCACTCCGCCTGTAAAAATCAGTGACAACATTGGACGCCACTCGATAGATCCAACCCTTGAAGGAACCCTTCTGTTGCTGAATCGATTGCACCATACGGAGGCACACTTCACCTGTGAGGTCTTCCACGTCAGCAGGATTGTTCACATGATAGAAGATGTATCTGAATACCTTTGGGTAACAGTATTCCGATAGCTTGGCTATGGCTTTGGGTTCAAGGCGCCTTGCCTGTTCTAACACCGCCTGTAGTTCCTCTTCAGCTAACTCTAAAACCTTCTCTCGCATATAAAGACGCATATGGGGTTGAAAACGTTATGAACATTTTAAGCTACAAGAGGCGTCGCTGCAAGCCAACCGTCGCAAGAATGAACAGTCTGCCCTGGTTCTCATCAAGCCCGTCCTGCACGGAGACCATTGGCGACCGCGATAAGCTCTGCCGATTCATGGAAGAGCACCGCGGCGGCGACGGTCATGATGCCGATGAGTGCCGACGGAATGAGCACAGCTAGAATAAGAAGTGAGAAGACGATGTTCTGTGTACTGACGATTCTCGATTTCTTGCCGAGGGAAAGCGCATAGACAACTTTTGTCAAGTCGTCTGCCATGAGAGCCGTATCGGCGGCCTCGATTGCAGCGTCGGTGCCGGCAATGCCCATTGCGATACCCACGGTGGCTCTCGCAAGCGCAGGCGCGTCATTTATACCGTCGCCGACCATCGCCACTCCTCCGTATTTCTTCCGGAGCTCTTCAACAACTTTTATCTTATCCTCCGGCTTGAGCCCGGCTCTGACTTCATCCACACCGAGTTCTTCTCCAATGGCTTTCGCGGTCATCCCGTTATCTCCGGTCAGTATCACCACCATTATCCCTTTTTGGCGGAGTTGCTCGACAACACCTTTAGCCGTTGGCTTTGGTTCATCGCGCAGGGCAATGATACCCGAGACGTTCCCTTTCGTTCCCACAAGAACTGCCGTTTTGCCTTCTCTGGTCAGCCGTTGAATCTCCGGAATCCCGGCGGTATCTGTGCCCAGGCTGCCAAACAATTCAGGACTTCCAACATAAAACGTTTCTCCATCAGCTTCTGCCTTTACTCCTGAGCCAACGAGTGCCTTGAATCCGGTTACATCGAAATCCTCTCCTCCTGATCCTTCGGCTTTTGCGACGATGGCTTGAGCAAGAGGATGCTCGGAAAACTTCTCGACGCTCTTTGCGAGGCTGAGAACCTTCGCCGAGTCGCCGTTCAAAGCCACCACGTCGGTTACCACCGGCTTCCCGTTTGTGAGAGTTCCGGTCTTGTCGAACGCAACAACCTTGATTCTCCCAAGGTTCTCGAGGTGGACGCCGCCTTTGACCAGGATGCCCGACCGGCCTGCCCTGCCGATTCCTGCAGCTACAGCCACAGGAGTGGACATGACGAGGGCGCACGGGGCTGCAGCAACCAGCAGGACGACTGCCCGCATTGCCCACTCTGAAGTCAACGCACCGAGAATCAGCGGAACCACCACGAGCAGCACAGAAGCGAGGAGAACTATCGGCGAGTATATGCGACCGAAGCGGTCGATGAAAGCCTGCGTGTTGCTCTTCTGTTCCTGTGCCTCTTCGACCAAATGGACCATCTTCGACAATGTGTTGTCTGCAAAATTCGCCGTCGCCCTTATTTGCAACGCTCCCTCATGATTTATCGAAGCAGCAAAAACCTTCATCCCTTCTCTCTTTTCAACCGGTATCGACTCACCCGTGACAGGCGCCTCGTTGACACTTGACTCTCCTTTTACAATCACGCCATCGGTTGCAATCGATTCGCCGGGTCGTACGACAAATAAGTCCCCGATCGCTATATCCTCCGCAGGTATGATGGTCTCTTCTCCATTCTTGACGACTCGCACCTCCTTTGGTGCAAGGTCGAGGAGTTTCCTGATGGAAGCTCTTGTCCTCGCGTAAGTATATTCTTCCAGGCCCTCGGCTGCGCCGTACAGGAAAACCAGAAAGGCTGCCTCGTCCCACATTCCCAAGACGGCCGAGCCAATGACTGCCGCGAACATCAGAATGTCTATGCCCACCTCCTTATCTTCGATCAGTTCCTCGAATCCTTCGCGAATCCAATGATAGCCGCCGATAACGATGGCAACCACATAAATGGCCACTTCGATTTGCGACGAGACGAATCGGGCGTGTGCCATGATGAAGGCTGCGCCCACCAACAAACCTGCAACGAGCGCGTTCCGCATCGGAGGGTGATAATACCATTTGCCGTCAAAGATCTCTTTATTGTCATCTTGTTTCATTCTTGCCTCGATAAGCTGGTTCTATACAGATTCTTTCGTTTGCTCGTTACGATGTTAGAATTTCTAAGTCAGAAAGAAAAGAAATACGGCGAAGCTATGAAGCGATGGGAGGACGGAAAATGCGGTTAGAGAACTCGAAAGGATTTCCAGAGATCGAAATATAAGCGGTCCGCCACAGTACGGAAAAATAGAAGAGGGCAGCCGTGTTTGTCGCGATCACCGGTACGTGGCAAATGCAGGAGCATTCCGATGAACTGACGTCAAGTGCATTCTGTAGTGAGCAAGCTTGCTGATCTTGAAGGGAGCAAACCGAAGCACTCCGGTCGTCATCCGCTCTGATGTGAAAGCGATTACCATCATTGCACCAGAAGAGTGAAATGTCGAAGCATAGAACGAGAAGGAGAGAGACTGAGGAGACGATATTTGCCTTTAGTTTTCCTGTCATTCCTTTCGTAAAAATAAGGAGTCGGAAGACGACATCCAAAGAACATTCTAAAGCAATGACATCACACTTACTATCCCGGTACCGAAGATAAGAGCTAAGAAGACCCAGTACACAATTTTGTTAGACACGCCAAGAGCGTAGTTACCCATAAGTCTCTTGTTCGACGATATGAAGCCGAGTATTATGGCCGGTCCCATGAGAACGACTATCTGGAGCACCATGAGATTGAGTGCCATGTTAACAAGGTTCAGGGTGACTAATGGTACGATTACTGCCGGGATTGACTCAGCCAGGTAAACCTTGAACCAGTTCTTCCTCCCCCATCCCAATGCTTCGGTAACTCCCCAGCAGCTTCCCAAAGAGATGACAATGAGCGCTATGAACGATGCGGCAATTAGACCTATGGCAAAGATGGGAGGCGCAAACCTTCCGGCGACGCCTGACAATGCCCTCGATAAAACTACCGGTGAGGCGAAGTTGAGCGAATTTGCATTCACGCCAATCGCGGCAATGGCTATCGCGACCATTATCACCTCGGAAGCTATCGCTCCCACGGCAGTCTCGAACCTCACCGCCCATAGGCTCTTTGCCTTGATACCCTTCTCCGCGGTCGCAGATGCCTGGTAAAAAAGCATGAAGGGCATGATGACGGCACCTACATTTGCAGCGAGAAGGAATAAGAAATCCGATGAACCGGAAAAATAGAAAGGCGTGAACTGTAGTCCCTTTCTCGCCGTGAGGAAAGCAGATGCGCCACATGCCAGAGCGAAGAGAATGGAGATCACAAGGAGCGGTTTCTCAGCATCGACGTATTTGCGTTTGTAAACTAACAAGACGTGCGCTATGAAAATTATCGGCACTGATATCTGGGGAGGTATTCCGAGTATCTGGAAGCCGATCGCCGCACCCGTATATTCCACCACGTAGCTTATTATGTCGACCAAAGCCATAGGGACGGCGGCAAAGATCGCGGTCTTCCTGCTGTAGTTCTCCCTTATGAGTTCGCCTAATCCCTTGTTCGTTACGGCGCCCACTCTCCCAGCGACTTCCTGGATGACATAGAGCGGAATGATCAAAACTATAAGGAACCAGATAAGCTTTGTACCATACATTGCGCCGCTCTCCGCGGCGGTAATTACGCTGGCCGCGTCGACATCGGCTATCATGACGAGCCATGCCGGTCCCCAAACTTTCAGGATCTCCCAAATCCTTGAGTAGTCCCGTCTCTCTTCAAGTACTTCCATTATCTTCCATTTTATATTTGGTCTAAATAAGGTAGAATGAGCCCAACAGATTATCAAGCCGATTTTGTGAAGATGAAATTCACTGGCCGATGTGAATCTTAGCCACTAGTCGCTATATTGACGGCACAATTGAATTTAAAGAGTGCGACATAGCTTGGACACAAAGTCATCTCCACAGGTAATCCTCCGAACTGAGTCAGGCAGAAGTTGGCTGCGTTACACAAACCCGGAGCGTACCATCGTCGCCACGCGTCTCGATGAGGTCCTTCCTGCCTTGGACAGCGTAGAACGGATCGTGAACGAAGAAGGATGTACGGCAGTCGGCTTCCTGGCATACGAAGCCGCTCCTGCTTTTGATCCGGCACTATCCACGATAGCCGACGGGGATTTCCCGCTCTTGTGGTTTGGGCTGTTCAAGCAACCGGACGAGTTTGACCATCTCCCGATAGGGAGGGTAACGAGCCCTTCAAAATTAAGTTGGCGACCCTCTTTGACGCACGACGAATACCGGAGCAAGATCGACGCGATCCACGAGTATATCCAGAACGGCGATACCTACCAAGTGAACTTCAGCTTCCGGATGCGGACAAATAGCGAGATGAATCCACCGGAAGTGTTTGATCAGCTGATGACTGCCCAGGAGACTCGTTATGCAGCTTTCATCGACACTGGTGAGTGGATTATTCTCAGTGCATCGCCGGAGCTCTTCTTCCGCCTGGAGGGAGACCTCATTGAATCGAAGCCGATGAAAGGAACAGCGGCACGAGGACTATGGTATGATGACGACTGTAGGAAAGCAGAGATGTTGCTCACTTCCGAGAAGGAGAGGGCGGAGAATCTCATGATAGTGGATATGGTGCGAAACGACATCGGACGCGTGGCCGACATAGGAAGCGTGCATGTGCCGGCACTGTTCGCATTGGAGAGGTACCCGACCGTATGGCAAATGACTTCTACCGTATGTGGAAGAACGAAGGCACCGCTAAGCGGAATATTCCGGGCCCTTTTTCCGCCCGCCTCAGTCACCGGCGCTCCCAAGCGCCGCGCAATGGAGATCATAACCGAACTGGAATCGTCACCGCGGCGGATTTACACCGGAACCATCGGACGGATCGCCCCTGACCGCAGGGCGCAATTCAGCGTTGCGATACGCACGCTGCTGTTTAGACGAAATGACGGTCGCGCCGAGTACGGGATCGGAAGCGGCATCGTCTGGGATTCGGAGCGGGATGGCGAATGGGAAGAGTGCTCCGTAAAGGCAAGAGTCCTGCATGCAGGGATGCCGGAGTTCGATTTGGTGGAAACGATGATTTGGTCTCCGGATAACGGGTACTCTCTTTTAGAATACCATCTGCGGCGTCTGGAACAATCTGCGGCATACTTCGGATTTAAGATTGACATTCCAGGAATACGGGATCTTTTGAATCGTATTGCATCCGGTCTGCCGGCCCTTTCCCACCGGGTTCGGCTCGTCCTTAGCCGCGGAGGGGCCGTGGATATTAAGGCCGACCCCCTTGGGCCTGAAAAATCAGGATTCGGCAGTATAACAATCGCCGGCAGTCCCATCCATTCGTCAAATGTATTCCTGTACCACAAAACGACTAACCGCAGAATCTACGAGGAGGCGATGAAGGCGTCTCCGGGCTTCGACGACGTTATTCTCTTCAACGAAAAGGGACAAGTGACCGAGACCACAATAGCCAATATCGCTGTGGAGATCGGCCGGAAGTTGTACACACCACCTGTAAACTGCGGATTACTGGCCGGCACATACCGGGCTTGGCTCATCGAGCAAAAGAGGATTTGGGAGAGGATCATCAGTCTGGACGAACTTTGCCAAAGCCCAAACGTGTATCTGATGAATTCCGTGAGGGGAATCCAAAAAGTTAGTCTATTTAAATCTCGATAAAATAACGGCTTGATCCGAAAAACCGACCTCCGGGAGTAGATGCTGTGCCGCACGCTTTGCCTGTTTGATCACCCTAAACAAGTAACTGTACGCTTGAACGCCATTCTTAAAATGTAAACACTTTGTCTGCTTCGACTGTCCACTTGGCAAGTTCGGCCATGTTGCTGACCTCAACCCCCTCGATAAGCTGCAGGTTCTTTATCCCGCGGGCATCTGCACAAGTGCCGCACGCTTTTATCTTCCCACCTTTCAACACGACTGACTTTATCATTCTTTCGATATTGTAGTAACCCTGCGGAGTATTCTGGTTCGGTAATCCGCAGCCGACCGCATCAGCCATAAGAAAAACATTGACCTGAACATCCGTATGTTCCCTTTGAATTGCCATCGCGAGTCTGAATGCGTTGTAGGCTTTTTCAGTTCCATAAGGAGCGTCGTTAATCAGAATAAGAATGTTCATTTAGTTTCCTAAGATTGTTTGATCGATTTGATTAATTGAATTCCCCAATGATATGGTTCGAGAATTTTTCTGCTGCCGTGAATGTACCATACCCACAACCAACCTCAACCCCCGGAGCCGAGATATTTTTCAGATTGAGCCAATCGACGATAAGCGGGACGTCGAACAGACTGTTCCAGTACGCCTCATCGGGCATCCCGCTGTCAAATACTTTCATCTTTTCCTCCAAGCTGCTGCCGGTGAATCCATGCACGGGCTACCAGACCGATCACGTGGAGCGCGTCCTGACTTCCTGATGCAATCCCCTTTTCGAAGTCCCCTTCGACGCGGGCCATTCTGTTGGTTACGTGCGCCAGGCACACGACGGATTTCTGTCTCGCTTCGGCGAACGCGTAAAGAGCAGCTGCCTCCATTTCGACCCCCATGATGCCAAGGGCTTTGCTGTGCTCGATGGCGGCCTCGGTTTCCCGAAAGGGAGCGTCTGTGGTCCAGGTAGGGCCACGGTAAATTGGGATCGATAGACCCGCAAACGCGTCGTCAAGCATCGATAGAAGTTGCGGAGAAATACTGCTGAATTCTGCCGGTGAAAGATAGTGGTAGCTTGTCCCTTCGTCGCGAAGAGCCTTCTCAATAAGAACGAAATACGGCGGCTTTCCCATCTCGACAATTTGGCCGGCCGAAGTAACACTAATGAGCAACTTACAGCCTGATGCGAACAATTCTTCCGCTACCAGGACTGCGAACGATGCGCCAACTGCGCACCCAATGATGCCGAACTCAGTGCCGTTCTCTGAGAATGTGTATAGTTCAGTGTGATAACATGCCCAGTTGTGATCTTGTTTTGCGGCCTTCTCTGCTTTCAACGATCGGACGATATCGCCATCGGGATCGAGAATGCAGATCGGAGGAACATTTTGCAACGGCAGCGACTTTTGGCGCCTTGCCTCGCGAATTAGGTTCTCCGGAGTAAAGACTGACGGCTTCATATATTGTTTGTGGCATAAGATCGGTGGTATGGACATATTCATGCTCTTCCTGTTTTCACGAGTGTACTAAAATTAGCCAACCCTTTTCTTTCCTGCAATTGTTTGGCCGAGGGAAAGCATCAGAGGAATATGACCCGTGAGGTTGGCCCCGCCTCCGTTTCGGGAATGGAGGCGGGGGCGCCCTTCATTGCACAATTCGCACCACCAGATAAGGGGTCTGGTGGATGATTACTCCTGCCTTTCCCGCTCATCAATATTCAAAAAGGATACGCGGGATGCCGCAAAGCGGCACTTCGCCTGGCTCAGTTGCTCGTCGAGGTCTTTGATCTTCTGAAGTTGGTCTGTGTCGTACTCGCGCTGTGGCCGGTAAGAAACATAGACGTCGGCTGTAACGTCGTTGGCGACGAAGCGGCCGGAGGTAGTGTGTGCGACACCGGTGAGGTAATCAAAGGTATCGTCTTTGATTCCATCCATGTCATCGCATGGACGGACTCTTCCGCTTGGAGCAGCGTCTTGTGATGCTTGATTTCGATCAGCCGCTCAAATGCTATTTGAAGCTTCGCCTCAGTGTCCACTTCCTGGGTGATTGTGTCGACTTCCATGATGATTTCTCCTTATGATTTCGGGGTACGTGAATGGAATTCAACGTACCCCGGTTTCGAGTTCCGTTTGTCTCTACGCAGTCCGGTGGATGAAGAGAGGGCCAGCTTGATGATGTCCTGGGTGGAGAACCTTGCAGAGTCAACCTGTTCTGTGATGTGGACAGCATCCTTGAGACACTTCAAAAGCTCATCCCGGTCGCTCTCGCCATGGGCGGAGTCCGCGGCCGGGACCTCCTTCCGCGGAGGCTCCTTCGGAGAAGGAGGAGCACTTGACGGGCCCAGTCTGTCCGCCTTGTCCTCGTTCCTCGGGGTTTCCTTAACCTCAGGAGCCTTCGGCGCAACGGCGGCAGACTTGGCGGAACCGTTTGCCGGAGCGACTTTGGAGACCTCGTTGATGAAGTTTTTCTCCGCCGGAGGCGGATCAGCCTACGGCTGAGAGGACTTGAACTCAATCAGGTCCCCCTCGCGGAGAACAGGGACGTTCGGCATGAACTTGCTGAAGTTGAACCACTCACCGTTGACTTTACCTGCAAGCTCACCGAGCTTCTTTTTCCATTTATCTTCGGGCACCCAGCCCCATTCTATGAGAGAATTTATCAGGCGCTCCAGAAATGATCTTCTGAGAGGGTCCCCTTCATGTGCCCACACGTCGAATTGGAGCAACTTAATTTGCTTGCCTTGATCACTCTCATTTTTGGACAGCATTCCCTGAAGAATCCTTATGATAGTGGATTTTCCGGAACCCCAGGAGCCGATTAGGGCCGTAGCCTGGCCATGGTCGTCATTGAGGATAATTTCTTTTAAAGCCCTGGCCACCCGTTCATGCGAACCAAACTCGTCATTGTCGGATGGCGAGTCGGATAACATTTTTGCGTGGCACTTACCAAGGGTACTATCAGGGTTGGATGGTGATGGGGTATCATCTCTTTTCATAAACTGAAGTCCTCATTATGGTAGTAGAAGTCCTTTTCGACACCTTTCAGCACTCTATGGAAGTATGCAGACACTGTGGGCAGGGCAGCTGACTAGGAGATCATTGATATCCCCAGCAGCCTCACTCTCGCCGTTACCGGTTTCTCAAGCGATGATTTGACCTGACTAAGTATCGCACCTATTGCGCCTTCGTATGCCTGCCGGATCTTTTCTATATCGAATCTTGAGGGTAAGGTTTCCTTCGGAGGTTCGGTGGCTCTCCTTACGAGCCGGCTAATCAACCACTCATCCGGAAGAACATGAGCATCGCCGGATGGACTTATGCGAATCATCTTGAACTCCCTGTGCTGTTTTCCACCTTCGAGTTCGACGGTGACTAATGTGTTGACTACGAAGAAGGGTTCTCCTTGTGTTGGAAGCTTGATTAAACTTGCAGCGTCACCGGGAACAGTCATTTCCTGGAAGTGGCTGACAATCGCGTCGACAAGCGGGTGACCTACTCCGAGGAGTTCTGAAGATCGTTTTCGCATGGCCGCTTTTCGGTCGAACGTTGCAAGCTCATACTTCGAGAGAACATTCGGGAAGCGCAGCAGCGGCTTGGGGGTAATGATCTGGTAGAACTCACCACGCGGCAGGATGGACCCTCCAAGCCGAAGTATTCCCGCCTCAACAAATTGCTTTAAGTCGTCGAGTGAAAAACGGCCTTCGATCTTCAGATAATCCTGGACATTGAATGTGCTTAGGTCCATCGTCAAAGATTTAAGCACATCGACAGCCTGGACAGCTTTCTTCATCGCGTCTTCGATTTCCTGAGAGGTTCTGTTGTAGTCCTTGTTCACAAGGGCTTTCCGGTACCATTCCAGATAGTTCGGAGAAGAACCCATGTATCCGAGTATCTCAGCTCTGAAATCCTCCTGCGGCTCGTTCGTCTGGCTGTCCATCTTGCCGATCTGCGAGGCAATCTCTTTGAGCTTCTGGTTAAGCATGCTGTAGATTTTTTCTTCTACGGTGTCTTCAGCAATCAGATTGTAAACCTGCACCGTATCCTTCTGCCCGTACCGGTGAATTCGACCGATACGTTGCTCGACGGCCATGGGATTCCAGGGAAGATCGTAGTTGAAGAGAATGTGGCCTACCTGAAGATTTATTCCTTCACCTCCAGCTGAGGTAGAGACGAGAAATTGAGCTCCCCTCTCGTCCCAGAACCGCTCGTTGGCAGCAATCTTGTCTTCAAGAGGTCCGCCCTTTATCCAGGCAACCTTGTTCTCGCTGTAAATATTCTGCAGCTTGTCAATGAGAAAGTTCATTGTCTCGACGTATTGTGTGAAGATTACAAACTTCTCGTTCGGATTCTCCTGGCGGATTGTGTCAATGGCTCTCGACAGCGTGTCGAATTTCCTGTCTGTTCCGTCGGGCACCAATCGAATCAATCCCCGTACTTTCGAAATTTCGTCCGGGATGCTCGCATCGGCATATATGCCCTCGTCTCCTTCTTCATCACCGTCAAGCGACCACTGAGTTGTATCGTCTAACGGCTGAAAAGCTTTACTTACTCTCTGTCTCGTTTGAGCAATGAAAGTGTCTATTTCGGCCTGCCTGGAGATTGTATTTGATGTTCCAAGAATTTCAGAGGCAAGCTCTCGCATTTCATCCTGCAGCCGCACAATCTCCTCGGCAAGTTTAGATGATGGAGAGGGTTTCCTTCGCTTATTCTCCAATTCCAGTTGCTGACGAATCAGCAATACCAATAACCTGCGCCTGAGCGCCTGACGTATAGCTCGCATGCTCGAAGACATGATCTTCTGAAATGTGGTCATGACGAAACCGATTGCACGCTGTTCGCTTGTGGTTTTGCCCTTAGAGTCTCCAATACCGGCGTGAGTATAGCCTTCCCTCAGGTACTCGGTGAGCTTGTCATAAAAGAGACTCTCGCGCATGGAGAGTTGAAAGGACTGCGTCTGTACCTGACGCCGCATGAATATCGGGTTGCCATTCCTATCTGTCACTTCACGCTTAGTTCGGCGCACCATGACTCTGTTCAAAAAACCTCGGTGCAGAAGCATGGATTCTTCTGAATCGAAAAGTGTGTCGTCAAGAATCTGTATCAGGGACCAGAATTGAAATGAATTTCCCTGATGAGGCGTGGCAGACAGCAGGAAAAGATCGCGGGTGTGGTTTCGCAAAGCTTCTGCGAGTCTGTAGTTTTGCGTTGGCTGAACCTTTTTGCCATAGCGAGTCTTGCTCAAGTGGTGCGCTTCGTCGAAGACGACAATATCCCATCGGGGCCCGCCGATCAAGCGCTCCAATCGTTGCGGCCTCTTTAGAGTGTCAATCGAGG
>JAKAGT010000077.1 GCA_021825585.1 Bacteroidota bacterium
ATTGACAACTCCTCTATCAACGATTCAAGCTACATTACTATGGACGACACCGCATCCCTGGATATGACGGGGAGCTGGACCATAGAAGCATGGGTGAACATCTTCACGTTTGGAGCCAACTCGAACGACTACAGGTGGGTGCCTCGAGTGGTGATGAAGCCCGGCGACGATGTATTCTGGCATCCTAACTACTGGCTTGAAATGTGGGGTGATAATCGCCTCTTTCACGCGGGCTATTACACCCCCAATGATGCCTTTATCAGTGTCACATCGCCAAACAATATGTTTGTTCCCGGTGAATGGGTACACCTGACCTTCATCCGGGACACGGCACGGGCATTTATTGCTGTTCTGGTCCATGATGCAAACAAGAACCTCAGAGGGTTTCTTACCCGAGGATTCGACAAGACGAACGACATTCCGAAGGTGAACAAGCAGAAATTGTATATGGGCTGGGCGGGTACACCGACAAATCCCAGCGTTGACTCTTATCTTGATGGTTTCATAGACGAAGTACGTATTAGTAATGTCGTCCGTAATTTTGCGGGACCGCCAGTGATCCAGAACGTAACCGTCCTTCCGAATCAGCCGTCGACGCTGACGTCATATCCGATCAGCGTCACTGTGTTCCCATTAAACACGGGCGGAAG
This sequence comes from Bacteroidota bacterium, assembly GCA_021825585.1. Classification (GTDB taxonomy): domain Bacteria; phylum Bacteroidota; class Ignavibacteria; order Kryptoniales; family JAKASW01; genus JAKASW01. Next base: position 651 of record JAKAGT010000077.1, read on the forward strand.
TATGAACAATGTGGTAATGAAATACAGGACGGATACGACAGCGGCCTTCAGCACTATCACAATGACCCCCACGGGGAATCCGAATGAATATGCGGCCTCAATTCCGCAGCAGCCGTTCAAGACAATGGTTCAGTACTATGTGAAATGCACGGACAGCAACAGTCAAACGTCCCTCTCGCCGATCGATGCGGAGGCTGCCACGAACCCGACTTATTATTCGTTTCTAATCTACCAGCCGCATGTTCAGACACTTGATGTGACGTTTGAGGAGGCACCCACAAATCCGCCGATCGACCATTCTCCAAATCAGGCGATGATCATCACACACAAGATTCTTGACTACTCGACTGATGTTCCGATGGGGGGTGGGCACTACTCACTTCTTCTTCAGGCACACCCAGGGGTCATTGTCGACTCAAATTGGGTTGAAGCGGAATCGCCGTTTCTGGCTGCTGAAGAGTTCACACTTGACACTTGGGTGAAATTGGATTCAGCAGATCTGCCATATGTGCGTATTATCTTCAATCCAACAAAAGCAGATGACTGGAACAATGCCAACTTCGGACTGGAGCTCCGTCCGAATGCAAATGGCCAAGTCGCTTTTACTGCACGTTATTGGCATTCAGCCGGTGTGGTTGCACTGCAAGATACCGTAGCTGCTGTTAATCACGTCGGCAAGTGGCGCCACATTATTATTGAGCGAAACAAGTCGACTGGAGTTTTTGCGATGGTAATCCGGGATGAGAATGATGCGCTGCTATACAAGACATCCACGATAAATCTTGCAACGCCCTTAATGGCCGCCGCACCGCTCCGCATTGGACGGGCCTATTTCCTTCCTACCGATAACTGGTATGTCCCCCCGTTTCGTGGAAGGATCGACAATGTGATGGTTTATAACTATCCAGCGACGGGTATAACAGGTCTTCGAAATGAAACCCCGAAGACTATTCCGTGGAAGTTTGGCCTGGAGCAGAACTACCCGAACCCATTCAACCCCTCTACAGAAATCCGGTTCACTATTCCAAAGTTTGAGCAGGTCTCCCTTGTCGTTTACGATGTGCTTGGCAGGAGAGTGAAGACACTGGTCAACGAGCAACGCCATGCAGGAGAACATCGCGTTACATGGAATGGCGCTAACGATGCGAATGTTTCAGTAGCATCGGGAGTCTATTTCTACAAACTCAAGGCGGGTGATTTGACGAAGACGCAAAAAATGTTGCTTATCCGCTGAAGTGAGGTCTTGGAGAGGGCTGGCCTGGAGCCAGCCTTCATCAAAGTGCTGAAGTCACTAATCGCTTTTGAGGGATAATTATGTTCAAGAGCACGATATACATTGCCGCGTGGGTGTTTGGACTCTTCGTATTTCTTATCGGGTGTCAGACAGGAGTTGAACCTTCACCCACCCCCGGTATCTTGAGAGTGACGCTGAAATCAAATGAACTGGATACAGCAATCATTATCCAGAATGATACATCTCGATTCTCAAGATGGGACAAGTTTGATCTCTTTGTATACGGTGGGAAGATCTATCGTGGAACGAACTATTCTTATCTGTACAGAGATAGAGGTATTGACCGGATCTCGGCAGATACCGTGAATATCCTTAAACGAGAGTGGCTGAATGGCAATCCTATTAAATCGACGGACTATGACGAAATCAACACGAAGAACAGTCGGTATGTAAAATACGTGATTTTCGAGTCGTACGTTCCTCCAGGGGATTACGATTCGCTTTCATTTGTTCTCACGGCGAATCAAATCTTGATTTTTTTTCCAAAAGTCTATACGAACCCAGTTCAGCTTCCGCCAGGAACAACTCCGCAAATGCAAATCCCGGTCCATATCACCGTCAGCGAGGGCCGTGTGACTGAAGTGAACATGGAAATTCTTCCGTTCAGTTCGTTGTATCGCTACAGGGATTCGTATTTCTTCGGGAGAAGAATCAGTATTGTCAGTATCAGCAATCTGTAAGATAAAGAATTCAATCAATCTTCAGTTTCTGAGGCTTTTAATGATTTTTTCAGCGAAATTTCGTTGTCTATTGTTGGCTCTGATGTGCTTAGTCTTAGCGTCCTGTGAGCGGCCAACTTCACCGCCTCTTCCGGATAGTCCTCCATTCACCAGACTGGCAAACATCCCCAAGGACAGCAGTGTAGTCTTTCCACTTGTGGTGCTTAATTGGAGTGCCGGTGATAACGATGGATACATCGTTGGTTACCAATACAGGTATTTCACCTATCATCTCGTTCTCGGCACTAGTAACACATGGGCATTATTCGATTCTACAAACTGGATTAATACGACCGCATCGAGTGACACCATCGCTTTCAACTCGACGGACAGCCTGAACCTCCAGCGCTTCCTGGTGAGGGCGATTGACAACGGCGGCACTGTGGACACAAAGCCAGCTGAAAAAATTCTCTACACTACACGCGCAACGCCGCCAATCACGACAATTGAAACTCCGAAGAGGAATGATACACTACTGGTTCTAGACCATGTGACAGACTGGTGGCCTGGAGTGCCGTTGATTTTTAAGTCTGTCGATCTGACAAAGGGAGGCAACGTGGTCGACTTTGCTTGGTCGGTGGACGGGGGGCCGTGGAACTGGGGGACAGATACCTCAATATATTTGGCACCGAGCGTGTTTAGGCTACCTTTAGATGGAATACACACGATCAAAGTGACTTCTCGCAACAATACCAACCTCGTCGATCCAAAGGGCGATTCTGTTATTGTGAAATTGACGATCCCGCCGTTTGAGAGAAAAATTCTGATTATCGATGAAACCGACGAGCTCAACAACCCGTTTATCACAAGAGGGATTTCGGACTCCTCTGTTGATCAATTCTACGCCGATGTCTTTCCCGGTTCGGACGAGTGGGATTTCAAGCAAAAAGGGATGCCGCCACGTTCCATGCTCGCACACTATGAGCTTGTAGTGTGGCACGCCGATGACATACCGGCCTCATACCCACACAAGATCTCGGATCCCAACAACATTGCTGTTCTAACAGATTATTTGAATGTGGGTGGAAAATTTCTGATGAGTGGCTGGGGAATTCTCAAGTCATTTGCATACTACAAGAATTTCCCATTCACGTTTTCTCCTGGGACGTTCGTTTTCGATTACCTTCATATCTACACAGTAGACGAAACCGGCATCATAGGGGACTGCCTCGGTGGAAAGGGTTTGCCGGGAGTTTTCAGCGATATTCACGTAGATTCAACGAAACTCGCCTTTTTTCCGTACGATGGAAAGCTCGCGCAGGTGAATCTGATCACGCAGATGGCTGGATTTACGGATATCCTCTATTCCTATATGAATGCACCGAGCAGTCCGAATGTAACCTACCGCGGGAGGGCAATTGCCCTCCAATACTTTGGCACAAGCTACGATGCGATTGTGCTCGGCTTTCCGATGTATTTCATCCAAAAGGATGACGCAATCACGATGGCAAAAGAAATTTTCAGGAGCCTCCACATCAAATGAAGTTTGAATTAGACAGGGTTTCTACCATGCAGCAGCGCATCATAAAGACTACCCTTTTCCTTGTTGTCGTTCTTATTCACGCGGAACTCTCATTTGCCCAGAGCACAGGAAAAATTGCCGGCACAATTCGAGACAAACAGAACCACGAACCCCTGATAGGAGCAAATGTTCTCGTGAAGGGCACCACGTTGGGAGCAGTTACTGATGAAAAAGGGTTCTATTACATTCTTCGTGTCCCACCCGGAGAGCACCAGTTGCAAATTTCCTACCTTGGTTACAAGACGGTCATCGTCAAGGCTGTTCATGTGCAGATTGATATGACGACAGAAATCAACATGGACCTCGATCAATCAGCGATGCAGTTTGGCGAGGTTGTCGTGACAGCAGAACATAAACTGGTTCAGAAGGATCTCACCTTCACTCGCAGAACGATTACGAGGGAAAACATTAGGGAAACTCCTGGATTGTACTCAACGGGCGACATTTTTCGCTACCAGCCCGGGGCGATTATTTCGACAGCACCACAAAGCATCACGCTGGCTGACGGATCTTCACTCCAGGTGCGGGACGAAAGCCTGAAAGATATTCACATTCGCGGCGGCCGAGGCGGCGAGATATTGTACATGGTTGACGGCATGCCAGTGACGCACCCGATCTATGGTGGCAGGAGCGTGCTCGACCTAAATCTTGTTGACGTCCAGAGCGTTGATCTTCTGACAGGGGCGTTCAATGCGGAATACGGGCAGGCGCAGTCCGGTGTGGTTAACATCATCACTCGGAGCGGGGGAGAGCACTTCCGCTGGGGGATCGAATTCAAGACCGATCAGTGGAGAGCGCTCGGAGAATCAAACAATACGAAATATGCTTCCTTTTATTTTGGTGGACCGGAACCCATCAGCCGGAAATTGCTGCCTTCCATAGGTCTAATGCTGCCAGGAGAGCTAAGTTATTTCATCTCTGGAAACTTTACGCTCACCAACACCCCGTACAATAATCATAAAGACCGTGGGCGATTTTCA
>JAKAGT010000003.1 GCA_021825585.1 Bacteroidota bacterium
AAAGCCCTGAACATGATGAACTTCGAGGTAGGACTTAGCCTCCCGATCTTCTTCGGCGCGAGACAGCAGAAGATGATAGACGAGGCGGACTTCATGCAGCGGGCTTCCGAAGAGCAATATGGCACAGCCAAACTTGGATTGTACAGCGAGCTGCGCTCCACTTACGCCGACGCCGAGGCACAGTCGAAATTGATCCCGCTCTATACGAAAGAATTGATTCCCCAGTATGAGGCAACGTATAACTCTTCGCTCTCCTCGTACTCGGTGGGCAAAACTTCATTTGCAATGCTTATTGACAATCTCACGACACTAATAAACACCAAAATAGAGCTAACAAAAATAGAATCAGCGTATTTCTCCGCTTCCGCTCAGATTTCAAAGCTGGTCGGAGAAAATTCTGAAGATTATAGAGGTGTGAAATGAGGAAGACAATTTTAATCATCATCCCGTTATTCCTGGCAGCGCTGATTCTTGGAGGCTGCGGCAAGGCAACAAAGACCGCTGGCACCAATGCAGATTCGACTGCGGCCGCGAGCAAGGGAGAGAGAAAAGTCCTTTACTGGTACGACCCGATGAACCCCACGGTTCATTTCGACCATCCCGGCAAATCCCCGACGATGGATATGGATCTGGTACCGATGTACGCTGATGAAGGAGAGAGCGGCCAGGACGTCATTAGGATCGATCCTGCGATGATTCAGAACATCGGTGTTGTTACAGCGCCGGTGGAACGCAGAAGACTCATCCGGACCATCAATACTTACGGAGTCGTTGTACCGGACGAGAAGAGCATCAGCGACATAAACACGCGTGTCAGCGGATGGATCGACCGGCTCTATTTCGACTACACCGGTATGGAAGTGAGAAAAGGGGAGCCCATGGCTGTGATTTACAGCCCCGAGCTCATAGCTGCCGAGCAGGAGTTCCTGCAGGCAGTCAGCTTCGCTTCCGTCAGCGGTAATACCGTCACTTCTTCGAACACGCTAATTAACAGCGCTCGCGAACGTCTACGATTCTTCGGGATGAGTGACGGTGAAATAGATAAGTTGCAATCGACGGGAAAAGTAATCGACAGGGTCACAATCTATTCTCCGAGCGACGGCGTCATCCTTGAAAAGGATGTATTCGAGGGACAGAAGATATCTGAGGGACAGTCTTTGTTCAAGGTTGCAGACCTCTATCATGTCTGGATTCTTGCGGATGTGTTTAAGATAGATATGCCGTTCCTGAAACTCGGCTCTCCGGCGACTGTCACCTACAGCAATTCCGAATCGTACAACGGGCGTGTCGATTTTGTGTATCCGGAAGTCGATGTGACCGCGAGAAGCGTCAAGGTGAGAATTCCGCTGAACAATCCCGGCCTGGTGATGAAGGTCGGACAGTATGTCAATGTCGCAATTCATTCGCCTGTCAGTTACGACGCTATTGCGGTGCCTTCTCAGGCTGTGATCAATACCGGGCTTCGGCAGGTCGTTGCCGTTGCACTCGGCGGCGGTCGATTTGAAATAAGGCAGGTGAAACTTGGCGCCTACGCGGGCGGATATTATGAAGTCACAGACGGACTCAACGTGGGCGACACGATAGTGACTTCCGGACAATTCCTCATCGACTCCGATGCGAATTTGAAATTTGCGGGTGCGGCAATGTCGAACATGCCCGGAATGTCGATGCCTCCTTCATCAGCAGCACCTGCTGAAGAGGACAACTCTTCTTCCATGGAGAATATGCCTACACCGGCGAAGAAGTCCGGAAGCGAGGACAAAGGTATAAATGTAGGCAACATGCCGGGAATGGATATGTCAGGCCACACCTCCCCTAATACGAAGAAGAAAGCAGTGAAGCCCAAGAAAGACACGATGGAAGGCATGGACATGAGCATGCCCGGTATGGACATGTCGCACGACACGACCACTCACGGGTCTTCGACCGGACAGGAGCACTGACATGCTGGCAAGAATAATAGAATGGTCCATTAAGAACCGGTTCATTGTAATTGTACTTCTGCTGTTCGTTCTGGCGGCAGGCTATTACTCGCTGACTACAAGCCCTGTCGATGCGATCCCCGACTTAAGCGACGTGCAGGTGATTGTCTATACCCAATATCCAGGCCAGTCGCCGACTGTCGTGCAGGACCAGGTAACTTATCCTCTTACTTCCTCGCTGATCTCATTACCCAAGGCGAAAGTCGTTCGCGGTTACTCGTACTTCGGTTTTTCGCTCGTGTACATAATCTTTAAGGATGGCACCGACCTGTACTGGGCGAGAAGCAGAGTTCTGGAGTACCTGAATTATGCCGCCAAAAGGCTGCCCCCTGGGGTGACTCCGCAGCTGGGTCCAGATGCAACACCGGTCGGTTGGGTCTACGAGTATGCTCTTAAGTCGAACAAGAGAAGTCTCGGCGATTTAAGATCGATTCAGGATTACTATTTGAAATACGGGCTATCCACAGTCCCGGGTGTGGCTGAAGTAGCAAGCGTCGGCGGCTTTGTCAAGGAATGGCAGGCGACGCTGGACCCGAGGAAGCTGCTTGCGTACCATATCTCGCCCGTGCAGGTAGTGAATGCCATTAAGCAGAGCAACAACGACGTCGGCGGTGAGGTGATAGATCACGCCGGATACGAGCTGATGATAAGAGGACTCGGTTACATCAAGAGCCTCGACGATATGAAGGATATTCCGCTCGGAGTCGCTAAAGGCGGAAAATTTTATCCGCTGGATTCGAAGGCATTGGGACGGTCGCAATCTACCGGAGGTGGAGGCAGTTCAGGCATGTCTGGCGGCGGGGAGTCACCGCAAACCAACATGCCTAACGGCTCGCCCGGACAGTCCGCCCTCGCGCCGTTCTTAAACAGAGATTTCTCCAGCGGCACACCGGTTCTTCTCGGTGATGTTGCGGACGTCCAGATTGTCGCGGCGGCCCGCCGGGGCGTGGCAGACCTGGACGGGGAAGGCGACGTCGTCGGCGGAATTGTCGAAATGAGATACGGAGAAAACGCACTCAAGGTGATCGACGGCGTAAAGAAGAAACTCGCTGAGCTGAAGCAGGGGCTTCCACCGGATGTCCAGATTGTCCCGGTTTATGACCGCGCCGACCTGATACATAGGGCGATCAATACACTTCAGGATAAACTCATTGAAGAATCGATTATCGTCGCGCTTGTCTGCCTCCTCTTCTTGTTCCACTTCAGAAGCGGATTTGTCGCAATCCTCACTCTTCCGACCGCGATACTGATGGCATTCATAGTCATGAGGCTTCAGGGCCTTAATGCCAATATCATGTCGCTGGGAGGCATCGCCGTTGCCATTGGAGCTATGGTCGATTCGGCGATAATTATGATCGAGAATGCACATAAACACATCGAAGCAGACGATGGAAAGACCGACAGATGGAAACTCATCACAGAATCGTCTAAAGAAGTCGGGCCGTCGTTATTCTACTCGCTTCTCGTCATCACGGTCTCGTTCATACCCGTCTTCGCACTGACGGGCCAGTCCGGCAGAATGTTTAAGCCCCTTGCATTCACCAAGACGTATTCGATGGCGGCTGCGGCGCTTCTCGGCATAACCGTCGTCCCGATTCTGATGGGATATTTTATCAGAGGCAAGATTCCGCCCGAAGAAAAGAACCCTATCAACAGAATACTTATGAGACTCTACACGCCTGTTCTGAATTTCGTATTGAAGTTTAAATGGTGGGTCCTCGGAACTGCGCTCGTTCTTCTGATGGCTACAGTTTATCCATACATGAAGTTGGGATCGGAGTTCATGCCTCCTCTCTGGGAAGGGACACTACTTTACATGCCCTCCACATTTCCGGGTATCTCAATCACACAGGCCCGGCAGACACTTGAAATGACAGACAAGATCATAAAGAAGTTTCCTGAAGTGACGACTGTATTCGGCAAGGCGGGAAGGGCGAATACGCCGCTGGATCCTGCGGGTCTGGATATGTTCGAAACGACCGTGAATCTAAAGCCCGAGTCTGAATGGCCGAAGGGGATGACCCCGCATAAGCTCGAGGCCGCTCTTAACGACGCGCTGCAGGTACCCGGACTCTCAAACGTGTGGACCATGCCCATAAAGAATCGCGTCGACATGAGTAGTACGGGCATCAAGAGCCAGATCGGCATCAAGGTACTCGGCCCCGACCTTGACTCGCTCCAGGCAATCGGAGAAAGGATAGAAACGCTGCTCAAAGAGCTTCCGGAGACTCAGAGCGCCTTTGCAGAACGTGTCGGTTACGGAAACTATATCGATTTCAAGATCGACAGGCTTGAGGCTGCCAGATACGACCTGAGCGTTCAGGATATCGAGAACGTTATAGAGATGGCGATGGGCGGCATGCCTGTCGGGCAGATAGTCTCCGGAATTGAACGCTACCCGATAGATGTTCGTTATGCGCTCGAACAGAGAGATAATCCTGAGGAGCTGAAGCGGGTACTGATCCCTACACCGAGCGGTGCTCAGATTCCTATCGGTGACGTTGCACAGATGATAATTCATCATGGCCCGATGTTTATTCGGACCGAAGGTGCCGTCCCGACTATCTACGTCTATGTCGATGCGAATACGTCTGATATCGGCGGGTATGTGAGCAAAGCCAAGCAGTACCTGGCAAAACACCTGACAATCCCGAACGGCTACTTCATAACTTGGAGCGGACAATACGAGTTTATGAAGGAAGCCGCCAAAACGTTGGCTTACGTAATACCTGCCACTCTCCTCCTCATATTCCTGATAATATATCTGAACACGAGATCTGCCACGAAAACGTTTATCGTCATGCTCGCAGTCCCATTCTCGCTCGTCGGTGCGGTATGGTTCCTTTATATACTCGGTTATCAGCTGAGCGTTGCCGTAGCCGTGGGAATGATAGCGCTTGCCGGCCTCGATGCGGAAACAGGGGTTGTCATGCTCCTTTATCTCGACATAGCCTACGACAAGATGAAAGCCGCGGGTCAGATGTTCACGTTCGAGCATCTGAAGGAAGCCATCCACGAGGGCGCCGTCAGAAGAGTACGCCCGAAGATGATGACAGCTTCCGCGATCCTTGCCGGACTCTTGCCGATCATGTGGGCGACGGGTGCGGGAGCCGATGTGATGAAGAGAATCGCCGCCCCGATGGTTGGTGGTATCGTCACAAGCGTGCTGCTCGAGCTCATGGTGTATCCGGTGATTTACTATCTCTGGAGAGGAAGGGAGCTGAAACAGCAATCGCAAATTCCGGATGCGTCAGTCGGAGGAGCAAAGTAAGGTGGATAGGTTACGTCCACTAGTGCTGTGTAACATAAATATCTCGAATACGTCTTAGCTTTTTATTATCATGGGCTAACCGCGGGATCTTCCTTACCATTACCAGCAATCCCCAAACGAGATATAAGAAAAAAGTTGCAAGCAGAGATATGGACTGGAAGTCCCGGTGTGTCACTATCCGGTAGAAGTAAACGGTTCCAGATTTGGAAAGGGAGATTAGTTCGATATGAAAATGTGGGAAAGATGATACCAGAAACTCCATCGGTATTATGAAAACAGCGGCGTAAAAGACTGCGCTGTTGGTGACGCTGGAGACGTCTCTCGGGAAGTGGTAAGCGGATACAACATATATTGCCGGTATGATGAAGATGATTCTGTAAAGTATCTGGGCCGCAAGTGTCGCACCTTCCTGGTTGCCGCTTGCTAAGATGAATATTTCCGAGATGTTCCATAGCGCGAAGCTGAGAACGACCTTTTTCTGAGAATTCCATTCGTATGAATCCGACATCCTGAATATGATGCACCGTTGATTGAATGGTTCTCTGCGCACAGAGCATTCGGTTAGGACCGGCAAGGACAAGAATTCCACCCGTCCTTGGGCCATTTTATTTCCAAATCTGTGAGAATCAGTCTTCTTCAGCTCAGTCAGCGTGCAATTCTCTGCTGCCGGATTCTCCGCGACGAGTTTTTGACTTGACATCTCGTTTCTTTCGCGTTAGCTTAGCAAGTAATCACTTACAAAGCAAGAGAAAAGAGGATATGGAAAGGAAACCGACAGAGGTGAGGCAGGAAGAGATCAAGAAGGCTCTTCTCGAGATCGTTGATACCGAAGGGCTCCACAATCTCTCTACGCGTAAGCTCGCCGAGAAAGTCGGCGTGACCGAAGGTGCGCTGTTTCGTCATTTCAAATCCAAGCGCGAAATGATCCTCTCGATTGTCGACGGAGTCGAAGAAGTGCTGATGAAGTCACTCCAGACCGTCGCAATGTCCGATGCATCCTCCAAAGACCGGCTCTTCAGATTTCTCTGCGTTCATGTGAGCTATCTGATTGAAAATAAAGGGATTACAATGCTTCTCTTCTCGGAAGCGGCACACTCCAATGATTCAGAGCTGAAATCTCGAATGCTGAACGTGTTGAACACACAGAAGCAGCTGGCAAAAAAGATCATTCAGGATGGTATAGCCGGCGGTGAATGGGACAGCTCGCTCCAGGTGGAAAATGTCGCGACGCTTTACATGGGAATTCCGATTTCTCTTAACATCGAGCTTGTACTCAATCCGCTCGGCGTCAACACTGAGAACTTCTGTAAGAAGATGATATGTCTTCTCGAACGTGCGCTAATGAAATCAAAGTAAAAAAATTTACTTGATTATGTAAGTGGGCACTTACTTTATAGCTAAAAAAGGAGAACTAATATGTTGAATGAAGTGTCGAAGATCCCGACTCAATTGGGAAAACCTCGCGATGGCGGATTCAAAGTACCCGGGTGGCTTTTCGAATTTCACGGCCATAAGTGCCCCTATTCAGTGATGGGGTACAGAATGGGCGTTGTCGCAATGAGGGAGTTGGGAAGAGAAAAATGCTACGACCACGATATGTTTGTCTTTTCAGAGATGGGCGTTGGTCATCCGCAGGGCTGCATGCAGGACGGTATCCAGGCTTCGACATCCGCGACTTTCGGAAAAGGACAGATGCACAAACTTTACTTCGGTAAGGTTGCGGCCACATTCTACGACCCTGCCAAGGGTGCTGTCCGTATTCTTTTCAGGAACGAGTTCATGGATAAGTTAGGTACGCATGAGTTTTTCAAATTCAGGAAGCAGGGAGTCGAACCATCAAAGGTTCCTGTGAGCGTTGCGCAAGGAGTAGTTGACATGGTACTCGATGCGACCGAAGAAGATCTCTTCAAGATCGAGCGTCTCCCCGACTTCAAGTTCAAACCAGTGCCTGGTTCCTTCAACAAGGCGAAGTGCAGCGCGTGCGGTGACTATGTATTCGAGCGATACCTGAGGGTCAAGGACGGCAAGCTCGTGTGCCTGAAATGCTCAGGACATACAGAAGATGAACATGTTATCTACTTGCCATTCTGAGCGAAAGAACTAATTACCATGGAACTACATAATGCGCTTTTGCTCGCGATAGTGTTTTCGTTTGTCATTGCCTTTGTGTTTTCGATGTTCGGACAGGGTGGAGGATCAGTTTATTCACCTGTGCTGATTCTCCTTGGCTATGCAATGCTGATTTCCATATCAAGCTCTCTCGTGCTGAATTTAATCACATCTTTGTCTGCGGGTTATGTCTTTTACAAGAACAAGATGATTGACATGAAAGCTTCTTTCGCTTTTGTGCCCGGAATCGTGGTTGGCGCCTTTGCCGGCGGAGTCTGGTCCAAGTATGTCAATAAGTCCCTATTGTTATGGCTGTTCGTTTTCTTTCTGATAATTGTAGGCGCGCGTATGATCTATGGTTATTGGGAGAAAGCAAGGGGAGATGAAAAACGTCCGGAAAGTGTGTCAACCATGATGTATGTGTTCATCGTGATTTTCAGTCTCGTTGTCGGCGTCATCTCTGGTTTATTAGGAGTCGGAGGTGGCATTTTGATCGTACCTTTCATGACCTACGTCATGAAGTACCCGACGAAATCCGCTGCGGGTTCATCCCATTTGATCATATCCTTTTCTGCACTCGCGGGAATCATGGGTCACATGGCTTCCCATCGTCTCGATTATCCTTTGATTGCGGCAACGGGCCTCGCCGTACTCATCGGGGGGAATTTAGGTGCGAGATTCAGTCTGAGTGTCAAGCCCCGGATGATAAAGGCCGGACTCGGACTCTTGATGTGGGCGCTATCCGCCCAGCTCTTGCTGAAACTTCTTGCGGTTATTTGACCGGTATTGAAACTAAAATTGTCAATGGAAATGTTATGAAAAAAATTACGGTGTCATCTTCAATTTCAGCCGGACCAAAAACCTTGAGCGCTGCAACAGAGGCGCATCAGCCTCTGGCTGAAAAGAGCGCGAAGTATTCCCGCAGAGGGATTCCTATGTTATCCCTCATTCCTTTGCGACCTTCGCGGAATGTGCCCGCTCATTATTATCACAAGAGGAATGTGCGGTCAACGCTTTGCGGGATCACGACATATACCATATTTTGGTCGGGAGATGCCGCACCGCGTGGTGCGGTATCCGCGACAAGGCGGCACTTCGTGTCCTTTGATGTTAGATTCTTCAACATTGGATATTTTGTGGCGGCGCTACTCCTCGTATTCTCGTTCACGCGGGCGTCATTTTCTCAGTCGAAGACCGAATGGGGTGGATACCTTCAGACTCGTTTCTCCGATGACTTTCACTCCAACGCCGGCTTCTCAATACGCAGAGCCAAGTTGTGGATAGACGGACCTGTGCCGGACGTTACCAACTTCTCTTTCCGCATGCAGGGAATCTTTAGATACCAGACGAGCGGCACGTTCATGCTCCAGGACGTCTATGCCGAATACAAACTCCCATTTGGCTTTGTGCGAGGTGGGCAGTTTGTTCCAGACTTCGCCCTCGAGAGACAGCAGGGCGATGCGTTCATCCCGCTCATTGAAAGAGCCGCAGTCGTCAACTCTCTCATTCCATCCGGCGACACTTATGCCCGTGACATAGGCGCGGAATTCGTGCTCGAACCGAAGGAATCCGGTTTTCACACTAGCTTTGGCATATACAACGGCAACGGCGGAAACACGAAGTCTAATGAAGACAGGCAATTCCTTTATACCAACAGGACAACCTACGACATTCGCTTCACCGGCAATCTTTCCTGGACTAACGGCTTTTCAGTTGCCTACCGGGACAAGAGAGACCTCTCCTTCCCAAGCATTCTTGGAAGCGGCAAGACATTCAGCGGCACTGACTTTCGCTGGGGACTCGAGTCACATCTTAAGTCCAGCAAATGGGAAATCCAGGGTGAATATATTCAGGCTGATCTGGAGAGCCAGCGAAACTACGGTTATTATGTGTTCGGAGGTTATGACTTCGATCGCCTGAACGCGGTTGTACTTTCCACCGAGAAGCTTCAGGTGGTCAACACATCGTATGCCAATGCGCCATGGTACATTGTCGGTTATTCACATTTCTTCAACGGTCAGAGATTCAAAGTCATGGTCGACGGGCGGGCACAGAATGTCAGTGACCATAGCAACTATGGTGGAACGTTGCAACTTCAAATATTCCTCAACTGAAGAGAGTTGCACACAGGTGAACATGAGGAACGACAACGTTTTCTTACCGCAAGGACACAAAGGTCTTACGTCCGTCTCGCCACAGCGTTGTGTACGAGATCTCGCCAAAGGCGGACAAAGGACACTAAGAAATATGTTTCTTTGCGATCTTTGTGCTTTTCCTTCGTGATCTTGCGGTTCAGTGTTTTCACTGAGGTTTACCATGTCAAGAGGGCAATAAATGGAACATGAACACATTCGGCCTGAAACGCGCGCAGATACTTGCGGCAATATTCAATTCCGTTCTTCTGATAATCGTAAGCCTCTTTCTGATGAAGGAGGCCGTGGTGCACCTTGTCCACCCGGCGCACGTCGAAGCGGGCTTGATGATGATCGTAGGAGGGTTCGGACTCATTGCGAACCTGCTCGGAACATTTCTCCTTTGCCGCGATTCCGCGGATAACATCAACATCAGAGCATCGCACCTGCATTTCGAGACGCATGTGGATGTCGGGCCGGAAGTCGCAGTGAGGGATACTACTGAACTGCGAAAGGATATTGTGGCCCGACTTTCGAATGATTTCTGTATAAACCACGTCACATTACAGTTCGAATGCGGGCTGTGCGGGAGGGAAAGAATTGGTGTGAGAATCGGGATTCGCCAAAGGTCCTCAGTCCCGGCATGTGCTGCATCCATCGTGGAGATTGGGACATTCTTGACCCAATAATATCTCTTTCGACAGTCTGCCAGGCAACGTTCTCCGGACGATCGAGGAGAAATCCGAAGTGCAATCCGAAATCGCGTGTTGATGAGCCTTTTCCTGAGATCGCCCTAAAGTGCGTTTAATTATATCCGATATCTATGTTGTGACTGTGAAAAAGTAACCCAAGAGAGATTGAATATTACATGACTTGCACGGTTAGTGTGATCAAAGACCATTCGAGTACACCTAGATTCACTGAGGTAAGTGAAGACCTTTTCGTGCAACACAACGGTCCACGCTACCGGACACCCATTGATCTCCAACTGACCCCGGATCAACCGTTGCGATTTCTGGTCGTTGGAGGTTGCCTTGCACAGCCGTTTCCTGAGGTCGCCTCGATTATCAATCCTGAATTCAGCGGTGACTTTATTCTGCTTAACAATTTCGACCCCTTTCCTGAAATTCCGCAGGAAACAATATCGCGATACGATTTTCAGATCATCCACCTCCCTCTGCGATCTATCTTGGGAAATGCGTACTTCCAACTGCCGGATGACGTCGAGAGCCACGAAGAATTCCTGGCACAGACTCAGGATTACCTTGCCCGCTATTTGGCCAACGTCATGAAGTTGAACACGGAATACAAGCTCTTGACATTCGTGCTCGGATTTATGGTACCACAGCAGAATCCGCTGGGGCGATTGCAGCCGCGATACGATCTCCGCAACATCATGTACTTCATGGAACGGCTTAACATGTTCCTGGCTTCCGAGGTTGGCAGGAGAGAAAACGCGTACTTTGTGGACGTCGACCAGATTTCAAGCGGCATTGGCAAGAAAGCCGTCCAGGACGACGGGGTGTGGTCATTTTCACATGGGACGACGTTGAGCGACGGCGACCACGACCACGACCTGAACCGCCTCGAGCCGCCCCCCCCGATGCAGCATCATTATTCCGCCCGCTGGGTCGAATTTTTCGAGGCGCTGCTTTATGAGATCTTTGCAATGCATCGTACACTCAAACAACAGGATATCGTTAAGTTGGTCGCTGTTGATCTCGATGATACTTTGTGGCGCGGAGTAGCAGCTGACGGAACGCTGGGAGCCATCGAGGGGTGGCCCATGGGATTCATGGAGACGCTTCTCTATCTAAAAAAGCGCGGCATTCTGCTGGCGATCGTCAGCAAGAACGACGAACAATTCATCCGAGGAAAGTGGAATGATATAGTCCAGGGCCAGATCGCTCTTTCGGATTTTGCAATTCACAGGATCAATTTTTGCAGCAAGGTGGAGAACCTCGCCGAAATTATTCGGGAAGTGAACATCCTTCCGAAGAATGTTGTAATGATTGACGACAACCCCGTGGAACGCGCATTGATTCAGGCAGGAATGCCGGACGTGCGCGTATTGGGAAGTCATCTTTACTATTTGAAAAGAATTCTTCTCTGGGCCTCGGAGACCCAACAACCGATAATCACGCGGGAATCCAGTCGGAAAACCGAGATGGTGCAGGCTCAATTGGAGCGTGAATCTGTCCGCAGGAAACTGTCGCACGAAGAGTTCCTCCAATCCCTCCATCTTCATGTGGCTGTGTCGATCCTTCATGATACCAGTGACGTGCATATGGGCCGGGCTCTTGAACTGTTCAACAAAACCAACCAGTTCAACACCAGAAGCGAGCGCTACACATTGGAGCAATGCCAAAGGAACTTTGCCGCCGGCGAGCGTCTCTATGTCCTGCAGGCGGAGGATCGCTTCACGCAATACGGATTGATCGGCGCGGCATGGGTGAATGGAAACCGTATCGAACACATGGTGATGAGTTGTCGAGCTCTCGGCTTGAACATCGAGGAATCCTTCATGGCCTTTCTGGCAAGCCAGCTTGTCCTGGAAAATGAATCGACAATGGAGGGGATATTGCTACTTACCGACGCGAACATTGCCTGTCGGCAGCTTTTCGCCAATAACGGGTTTGAGAACACGACGGACAACCCATCAATCTGGTCGCGACAGCTTGCAGCACCATTTCCTTTCCCGACTCACATCTCCTTCACGGCGCCCGGCATAAAGGAAAACGTTGTTCTTCTCTAAATACCGATGGATTCTCCGGTCCATTTTCAACTCGTTAATGATGCGGTTCTGGACCGTTGATCTGGCGGCAGCTTAGAGACAAATCGTCGGTCTCGCAGTTTACTTGTGCGGTCTTTTAGCGCGTCAGTCGATGTCAGGTCATTTGCCGGAAACTATTGTGCGACGTGCCGGGAGAATTTCCTATCCGTTTTCGCCTGTCAACTTGGCGATTTGTATCAGGTAAAATCTCAGAAGGTCCTGCTGTTTCGGCTCCAGCGCCTGCTCCTCAATTTTAATTATTGTCTCGACTTCTCTGAGCGCACGGATTATGTTCACCGGCACTTCAACCATCGATTTCGATATCGTGGTCAAATAGTCGAGGGAAGCCGAAAGAAATTCCTGCATGCTGTCGTTAAGATTGGGCGCCGCTAACTGAGGCGGTATCTTTATTCTCTTCGGGCTGAACAAATACTCCTTCTGCAATTCGGACGACGACAATGAATTAAGAGCGGTCGCAAGCTCAGAGAAGCTCGCAACCCGTTGGAATACCGGCTTCTCAAGAAGCTGCCAGATCTTTGTCCTCAAGGAGCCAACCTCCACCGGTACTTTCAATAACTTCTCGACCTCTTCCAGCCATTTGGCACTTATGCCCGGACCTATTTGTGATTGAAGCCAATCGGTATCCGTATTGAAGAAATTCTGCTGGAGCAGGACCGCGACATCGGGTCTCACAGTCGGAAGGAGTTGCGGTATGAAGGCGTCGCCGGTGAAAAACTCGGACACGTCGAGTCCGTGCCTCCGCAGCAATTCCTTTTGAAAGAGCGGCAGGTACTTTTTCATTAGATCGATATCTTCTCGCAGCGCAGTCAGGGCGGAATTGCCGGGAGGGAAGGCCTTTTCCAGCCTGTCGATGTAAGTCAGATCAGCGTCATGGTAAACCCGCAGGGTGTGGAGCATTTCGTACACAGGAAGGCGGGGAAGTACCTGGTCGGCAATTAGAGTGAGAGGCTCACCTTCCGTGAATTCCATTTGGGAGAAATTGTCGAGGGCGCGGAAGAGTCCGGCAGTCAGCTGGTTTATGCCGAGGACCACCGTCTGTGCCTGATTATGGGAAATTGCGCGAAGCAGGCTGCCGTACTTGGAAAGCGGGATAGTACCGGCAATCCTCTGAATTATCTCTTCGCCTGCACCTTGTCCCGCTTCTTGTCCCGGCCGGGCTGTGGGCCGGTCCCTGAGAGGAGGCGTCGTTCTCCCGATGAAGTAGGAGATGATGTGAATGCCTATAATATCTTCCTCTCTGCCGTAGAGTATCTGCCTGAAATTGTCCCTGTGAATCTCCAGGAATTTATCGAAAATCTTGTCGTGCCTGCCGATCGTAAGCCGTTCAAGTTCCTGCAGGCCGCGGGTTCTGAATTGGAGTCTTGTTTCGGAGAGCGGTTCGCTTGCCCTGAACGCCTCGCTTTCGTAGAAATCCTGTGCCTTCCGGATATGGTGTATAAGCTGAGACAGCTCTTCCACAGGGAGCTGGCGGCATTTTTCAAACAGGTTGCTCTGGAATGTTCTCAGGTCGCCGGATGCGAAGACTCCCATGAGTGGAGTCGTCGCGTAGAAAGTGCTGCGCCGCGTAGAGGCCTGAAGGTAGTTTGAGAATCTTCGGGCAGAGTCGTCGTCGTCGACGAACAGCCGTTTTCCGGATACGGGCGAGTAGTATCCGCCCTGTCGCTGCATGGGCTCGCCGCTGCCCAGTTTCATTCTGAGCTTGCCGATAAGTCCGTGCGAACTCAGCCATGTCAGCAATTCATACTTTGACTCGAGGTAAAGGGTCATTCCCATCGCCTGACCGACTTGCTGGCTCAGGTCCGATCCGGCTACGAAGATTTCCGTTATTATTTCGGAGAACCTGTCGCTGGTCTCCTGGTTCATCCTCCTGCTCTGAAACGCGTAATCCCACACCTTATTGAGATAGTTCTTGATTCCCTTCACTGATTCGATGTCCTCGAACAAAGGGACGATCCAGACGTTGGGGATTTCACTATCGCTTCTCTCGCGGAGAATCTCTTCGCGCTTCGAACGCAGTTTCCGTTCCAGCGAAATCAAGGCTTCGGGCTTCGTGGTCATGCTGACTTGCAGGGCGAGCACCAGACCGGGATTGCCGTATTTGCCCGACAGCTCGTTTATCTCATTGATATTGTGGACAGTCGTGTCGATGGCGAATTGATCCTGCGCCGTGACGAGTTTCTGGTGAATGCGTGGAGTGACCACGAACCGCTTCAGCAAATCCCGGAATTGACTTGCTTCAAGCAGGAGGTCCGGATTCGACAGGTTCTCTACGACCCTGGGAATCAGCGAATGGATGGTCTTTCTCAGCTGCTTGTTCAGCGAAAAGTAATACTCCAGCGTATCTCTCCGTCTCTTGCGAAGATCGAGCATCTCCCGTTCAAGATGATCGTTGTGCTGCCACAGGGATGTCAACGGGTCTTTTGCTACGTGGAGCTTCATCCCTACATTTCGAAATTTCCCCGGTCGCATGTTGACAGGGAGCGTGCCGCGATATCTCTTCTCGAGTTGATGAGTAAGCCGCGTGATCGTCGAAAGCAAGGCCGAGAATTTCTTGTTGTTATCAGGGAGCTTTTCGATTTCGGTCAGCAGCCGTTCGTCGATCCGGACGTCTGAATCGGATTTCAGCAGCAACTGGATTATTCGTGCCTGACGAGCCACATTCTCGATCAGAACTGCGCCTGCGAGGCTGTGTCCCTGTCCGGAAGGCCTGTTGCTGCCGTCCCAATCTCCCCAGAAGGAAAGAAAGGTCTCATATTGGCCGTCAGAATGAAGGCTGAGATAATTCTCGACGGCGATCATGGTACCCAGATCAAGCAGCAATTCATCGGGCTCCTGGCTCGACACAATGGGAACGTTCAACCCGAAATATTCCCTGACGAGTTCGGTCCCCAGGTTTCTATAGAACCGGTCGGCGATTTCTTTCTTGTGAAAGACTGCGTCCGTGAGCTTCTCGAACAGCAGCTCAGTCTGCAAAGAGTACATCTGGGTCGGATGTACGGTGCGGTCGAAGAGTCTCTTACGGAATGCTTCCTTCCGTCTTGACAAATCGTCTTTATAGAATTCCTTTTCCAGAAGTTCTTTCGCAGCCGGGTCGCCGGAGAGATACAGGTTGGCCTTCTCATTTATTATTCTCTGCCGATCTTCGAGTCTCGTCCTGAAGACGGCTAACCGGGAAGGGAGAAAATCCTCATCGATCCTTCTCCTGTGAAGTTCGTCGTCCGCCTGCAGGTCGAATCTACGTATAAACTCTCTTACCAGATTGCCAGTGTTCGCACGAATAGCGGACTCAATTTCTCTCCACCGGTCTGTGCCGTCAATAATGTTGACCTGTCTTCGATGGTTAAGCTCTCTGTGTTGGAAGTGCCTTCGATTATAATTGGCCGCTTCTTCCGCAATCATCCTGTTCAGATCAATTAGAACGCGCCTCGTCTTCTTTACAAGGGTCACGGCATCGTCGGTTCCGCCGAGCGTCAGGCGGAAAGACTTTCTTCCGGTATCGAAACCGCGTTCGGTACGCGCGAATGTCGATAGCGGGACTAATCCGACACCCTGCCTGGCCAGCCCCGACGCCAACCAGTCGAGTGAGAGGCCCGCAGGGAGATTGTTAATAATCATCCTGGGGTACATGCTCCCGACAGGCGGGTCTATCCTGATGTCGAATTGGTTCCGCTCCCTGGGCAAATGTTCGGTGGCATCAAGAAGCGCATCGCTTCTCGATTTGAATATCCGGTTTCTCAGGCGATAGTATGCATTTACGTTCTCTACTCTGTTCCGGTAAAAGAGGTAAGCGAGGCTAATGGCGCCGACATTCGGTTCCAAAGCGGAAATCAGGGAGGAGAACCTGGCGAACAGGTCCTTTTGCCTTATTTCAACGACCGATAGCCGCGCACCGGCGAATGAATCTGTTTTCGACATGGAATGAACCGTAATGACACGGTCGGACTCTTCTTCGGTAATGTAGCCTGAACGGACGAGGTCATCCGTTGTTTGCCGAATCGTCGGTATCTGTTCCAATGTTTCGGACGGTTTGACGTTTTGATACGAAAGGTCGTCGATAACGTAGATATTCCGATCGAGGAGCCACTTTATCAGCTCGACAATGTCCGCATGGTTGAAAATTTGTCCCGTTGCATTGTGAGGGTTATTTATTACAACCGCCCCGTATTTCGACCAATCCGGGTCAGATGCCAGACGCGTTTGGACTGCGCCGATAATTGCTTCCACATCGAGTTGATAATCCTCCGTTAAGGCGACGGGGAAGACTTTCGGGACACAATGTTCATACGTCCAGCTCAGGTCGGGGATTACGACTTCTCTTATCCCGCAATGAAAACCGAGCAGGCTAAGTACTGTCCGCGATGAGCCGCTGGCTACAAGCGAGCACTCCGGCCTGTACTCGGGATGATGATTGAGGAACGAGCTCAGATAGCTGCGGCTGAGTTCACCTGTCCAGTTCCTGTCATGAATGTTTCTGCCCATTTCCTCAACGAGGCCGACTGCATCGAGGGTCTGAAACCTGTCGACTTCGGCACGTTCCGCGTGACGCAGGACCGATGCAAGATGCATGTTGACATCGTTTCCAAAGTTCGTGACCGCGCTTTCGATGAGGCGACTTCCGTTTTCCACGATTTTCTCGAGCCTGTCCTCGACATGCGACACGATCCTTCCGACGGATTGAAGCGCGGGCACTCCCGCCATCCCTTCGTACTCGGCCTCCAGGCTTATGTCGTTTTGAGACGCTTCCTTGGCCGGTGGATTAGCCAGCAGATATCCGAGGAGTTCGATCTCCGTTGACGAGGGTGTACCCTTCAGCTGGAAATGAACCGTCTCAATCACCTGCAGGAAATCCGAATTGCCGGCGAGGAATGTAACGGACAGGTTCTTCAGTCGGGGATCCAACACCGCGGGTGTGATAAACCTGAGAACCCGGTTCATCATCTTGGCTTCGCGGGAGAGTGAAAGATGGTTTGGAGCGTCATTGGCTTCGATGAACATCAGGGGACTCGTGAGGCTCATCTGCCGCAGCTGGCGTCTCGATTCCTCCGACACTACTTCACCCATCAGCAGGAACGCAGGAGATGACTGGTCAGAATCGAGATATCCGGCCAGTTGATGAACCATGAGTGATTCGTCATTGTCAAGTGTGACTAACCTGATGTCGGGGAAATCCCGCAGGAAATGGGGTATGTCGATTCCGAAAAGATAGATCGTGACAGGGCGAAGTGCCATGAAATCGGACAAAGAATGAAACAGCACCCGGAGTGCTTCAAGTATCCCACCCGAAGCGAGTATGATCTCACGCTTTCCTGTCTTTTCACCGAGGTCATAAGAGAGAGGTTCCTGCTGTTCTTTTGACAGCCAATCGTTGAAGCGCTGTACCACAGGATGCGGTTTCGATTTCAGGAAGCCGCCGCGCGGTGAGTACGGCGCGCTTCTTTTGACAAGCTCGGCGAGGAAGGAGACTTTAGTCTTGTCTTCGGATGACAAACCCAGGTACTCGACGATCTCGTCAAGATTGTCGATGCCTAACTGCTCGCTCGACACATCGATTCCCAGCGCAAGGCGGAGATATGCGGAGTACAGGCGAACATCCTGGACCGGATTACCAATATGAAAATTTACGCGTTCCTCCGGAGGGACGGGCGACATCGCGGTGGATTCGCTTATCTCGGAAACCTTTGCCGCACGTATCGGTCTTAACTCGAAGAGTTCTAACGGATCTTTATCTGCCAATGTATTCGTGTTCTAAATTGTGGAAGGTTACTTCTCCTTGGACTTCCGCGTGCCGGTGGCAAGAGAGTTCTGAAGAAGAGTCTGTAATGTGTTTATAAGCTCGGAACCTGGCGACATGTCTTTCGACGAAAGCGAAACGACCGTCTTCGCATTCCGCAAGGCCTGACTCGCCTCCGCCAGCCGCGCGGCCTGAGGGGTGAGTATGAGAAGCTCAGGGTTGTTCTTCAAGAGTTCCAGCTCCTGTCTCTCATATTCCAGCTGCATATTCTTCCGCTTCAACTCTTCCTCAACGCGCTTCTTCGATATATCGGCTTCCTTCTCGACCTCGGCTCTCTTCAAATCGTACTTCTTAAGCTCCAGCTGGTTCTCAAGCAGCGCTATCTGTTCATCGGCCTGGAACCTCGATTTAGCGGCGGCGATTCTTCCTTTTTGGTTCAGCGCTTCCGTCTGCTCGAGAATTCTGGCAGACTCCTGCTGGCGAATCGCGTCTGCGATCCTGGCGTCGAGAATTTCCAGCGACTGCACCGCTATCGAAATCATTTCCAATCCGAACTTATCTCTGCTGACTCGGATCTTATCGTTCAGGTAATCGTAAATCTTCTCAGAAGACAATTCCTCGATCTCGAACTTCTCGGTGAACTCGCGAACGAAACTGTGAACGACAGTTTCCAATTCATTTGCGGCTTTCTCGACCGCGGATTTATTCCATCCACCGACTTTGATCAATGTCTCGAGGTTATTCAGGGACAACGCTACGGACATGGCCACACGGACCTTGACATCCAGGTTGCCCTTCGCACTGGCATCGATGCTAATCTGTGAGGAGTGGACCGTCCTCGGCAATTCAAGGCTGAAATGACGCGGATAAAATCTTCCTTTTCTCAACGCAATCTTGCCGTCCGACTCATACAACGCAATCTGGTCCGGCCTTCTCAACCTGTATTCGTAAACCAAATACAACACTAAGAGAATGAGTACTCCGACTAAAACATACATTTTTTCAACTCCTGGTAAACTTCATAGTTGCTTATTCACATGTTGATCTGCTGGTTCAGCCATCGTTCTGGGGCCGGCCCGGGCAGGTCTGTCACTCGTTTCGATATGAACGGATATTATTAAAGGTGCCGCCTCAGTGAATTGATGCTTTCAACGGCCAAAACCGCTCCATTTGAATGTAACATGTTTGATGGAAGTTACGCAATCTGTAAGTGCGTTTGTTGCTCATTTTCGCATAAAAGGGAAAGCAGAAGCAAATCATGGCAATTTTCGGAAGGGCAGGGTGTGGAGAGTGCAGCAACCGGCTTTCTTCGCGGGAAGGGGACATTAAGCGTGACCGGCCAAGATCGGGGATAGAATTTCGATTTAGCGATGAGGTAGCACGGCTAATCAGAGACGCCGATCGACCTGGGCAGACGTCAAAGTGGCCGGAGGGATCGGTGTAGATTGCGGCATGGTACACAAACGCTGAGGCTGTTTTGGGAAATATTTCCTCGTCACTTCCATGGAACAGGATAAAAACCGCGTTTCCAGCGGCATATCGTTTGTATTTATAAATACAGGCATGGAGTCACAAGATAACGAAAAACCAATTTACGCCATCGGCGAAGTCGCAGGCAAGTTAGGCATCTCGGTCGAGACGATCCGACTATACGAGCGCCAGGGACTCATAATAATATCGAAGTCCGCAAAAGGCCAGCGTGTTTACTCGGAGAGTGACATAGAGCGCCTGACATGCATACGCACGGCCATCAACGAGCTGAAAATCTCCATCGAGGGGATTCGCCGGATGCAGTCCATGGTTCCATGCTGGTCTCATATTCATTGTCCCGAGGATCAGAGGGAAGAATGTCCCGCATTCCTGCGGGCCAGCGGCGGATGCTGGACGTACAAACATGCCGAAAACGAATGTGCAGCGCTCGATTGCCGTTCGTGCAAGGTTTACCTGCTCTCCGGCACCTGCGAAAACATTAAAACTCTGATCTACAAGGACATCTTACCACAACCAGGAAATCACAGACAACAGGAAGACGAGTTATGAGAAGAATCTTTCTTGCTCTATTCATTCTGGGAATTTTCGCGGTGATGGTCCCGACAGCACTCCACAAGAACAGCTCAGAGACTCCACCGCTCACGATGCTGAAAGAGCAATACGCAGCGAAGACTAAATCATCGGTAGACCATTCATTGTTTCCAGAACTCAAAAAGAATTTCAATCGGCCGCAGGATGTGACGGCGGCATGCATTTCATGTCACAACGGTCGTGCACAGGAAGTCATGCACTCCACGCACTGGCAGTGGGAGCGGACCGAGTATATCGCAGGCAAGGGTATCCGCAGCATCGGCAAGCGGAACATATTGAACAATTTCTGCATCGGCATCACGAGCAACGAACCGAGCTGCACGCGCTGCCACGCAGGCTATGGTTACTCAGACACGAAGGCTTATTTCAGCGATTCCCTTGATGTCGATTGCCTCGCCTGCCATGACAACAGCGGCACATACGCGAAGATGAACGAAGGGGCCGGCATGCCCGACACTTCTGTCAACCTGAGCTATGTTGCACAGCACGTGGGGAAACCAACCCGCGCCAACTGCGGCACATGCCACTTTTTCGGCGGCGGCGGCAACAACGTGAAGCACGGCGACCTGGAGGAAGCCCTGTTCGATCCGGCACGCGACGTCGATGTTCACATGGCGACCGACGGGATGAACATGCAATGCGTCGACTGCCATACCGCGCAGAAGCATCAGATGCTCGGGAAAATGTACTCGGTCTCGTCGATGAGCCGGAACCGCGTGCAATGTGAAACCTGCCACGGTTCCATGCCTCACAAGGATGACGTGCTGAACAACCACACTCTGAAGATCGCGTGCCAGACCTGCCACATTCCCGAATATGCCAGGGTAAACCCGACGAAGCTCTTCTGGGATTGGTCGAAGGCCGGGAAGCTGAAGAATGGGAAGCCGTTCGAACTTAAAGATTCCAGCGGCACCGACGTCTACATGTCTATAAAAGGATCCTTCAAGTGGGGTAAGAATTTGAAGCCCGATTACCTGTGGTTCAACGGGACCGCCACTCACTACCTCCTCGGTGACAAGTTCGACCCGTCGAAGCCTCTCGACGTTAACCGCCTCCTCGGAAGCTACGATGATCCCGACTCCAAAATCTACCCGGTGAAGATTCACCGCGCCGAACAGATATACGACACGAGATACGATTACCTGATCCAGCCGAAGCTTTACTCGGCGAAGAAGGGCGACGGAGGCTTCTGGGGAGATTTCAACTGGGAGCGCTCCGCTGAAATAGGCATGAAGGCCGTTGGACTCCCGTACAGCGGACATTACGGATTCACCGAGACCAGGATGTACTGGCCGATAAACCACATGGTTGCTTCGAAGGAGCAGGCCGTCAAATGCAACGAGTGCCACACCCGTAACGACGGGCGGCTGGCGGAAGTTGCCGGTTTCTACATGCCGGGCCGCGACTACAACCCATGGGTCGAGAGATTCGGATTCGGACTGATGGCGCTGACGCTCGGCGGTGTGTTCATCCACGGCGGCGTGCGACTCGCCTTGAGCCGCAAACGGAAAAGGAGCGTCTGACATGACAAGGGAATATATCTATCACAGGTTTGAGCGGTTCTGGCACTGGGTGCAGGCCGCACTTATTATCTTCCTCGGCGTCACGGGATTTGAAATCCACGGCTTGTTCACATTCTTTGGCTACGAGCAGGCCGTGCAATATCACGAGATCGCTGCGTGGAGCTTCATCATACTGATAGCCTTCGCGATCTTCTGGCACTTCACGAAGGGCGAATGGCGCCAGTATCTGCCGACATGGAAAAACGTGCGCGCGCAGGCCGAATATTATGTCTTCGGCATCTTCAGGAACGCGCCTCATCCGACAAAGAAGACCGTCCTGAGCAAGCTGAATCCGCTCCAGAAATTCGTCTATGCCGGACTCAAGGCGCTTATCATTCCGACTATGGTGATCACCGGACTCGTTTACATGTTCTACCGCTATCCGCAGAGGTACGAGGTGTTGAGCCTCAACATCGGCGGACTTCAGACGGTCGCAGTACTCCACACGATCGGCGCATTCCTTCTTGTATCATTCTTCGTGGCGCATCTGTATCTGATAACGACCGGCCATAAAGTGACCTCGAATCTCAAGGCAATGATCACCGGATACGAAGAAATACCCGACAGTGAAGTGATGGCTGCGGTGGAAACCGTTCGGACAGGATCAAAAGAGACAGTGGGCGAAACTAAGGAGGTGAGTCGATGAATATTAAATATATGAATCCATATCTCGCCGGATTCTTTCTGGGGCTCGTGCTTCTTGCTACGATCTTCCTTACGGGGCGAGGTCTCGGTGCGAGCGGAGCAGTCAAGGACCTCACGATTGCGATCTCCGATGCCGTCGCTCCAAGGCAAACCGAATCGAATCCGTTTTTCGGACAGTACGCCGGACCGGGCAAGGAGAATCCGCTGAAATCGTGGCTGGTCTTCGAAATCGTCGGAGTGCTCATCGGAGGTTTCATCTCAGGGTTGGTTTCGGACCGGCTAAAGGTCGTTACCGAATCGGGTCCGAGAGTGAAGCCGAAGGCCAGGTGGGTTTTCGCGGCAATCGGGGGAGCGCTTTTCGGAATCGGCGCACAGTTCACGCGCGGCTGCACGAGCGGCGCGGCACTGAGCGGCATGGCAGTCCTGTCCACGGCAGGCTTCATAGCGCTGCTTTCAATATTCGGCACCGGGTACCTCGTGGCGTACTTCGGCCGGAAACTTTGGATATGAGAGGAGAGGTGTAATCATGGGACCATTCGTACCTGATCTGATTTCGGATCAACTCAATCTCGTCGTCGCGCTCCTCCTCGGGATCGCCTTCGGCTTCGTGCTCGAGCAGGCCGGATTCTCTTCGTCGAGGCGGCTGGCGGGCGTGTTCTACGGTTATGATTTCACGGTACTCCGTGTGTTCTTCACCGCGGCGGTAACAGCAATGAGCGGAGTCCTCATACTC
Source organism: Bacteroidota bacterium (assembly GCA_021825585.1). Lineage (GTDB taxonomy): Bacteria > Bacteroidota > Ignavibacteria > Kryptoniales > JAKASW01 > JAKASW01. The sequence goes on from JAKAGT010000003.1 coordinate 23,042, forward strand.
GGACACTTCGGAATGCTGGACACCGATGTTATTTATGTGAACCCGACATGGCTCCTCCCCGGAATAGTGGGCGGCGTGATAATGGGAGTCGGGTTCATAATCGGAGGCTACTGCCCCGGCACGAGCGTGTGTGCGGCGGCGATAGGGAAAGTCGACGCAATGTTCTTTGTCGGCGGCGGGCTGCTAGGAGTGTACGCATTCGGAGAGCTGTTTCCACTGTACGACAAGTTTTACACGTCCACGTCGCTCGGCCCGGTGAAGGTATTCGACTCCCTCGGGATGTCGCAGGGACTCTTCACGTTCCTCCTCATCGTCATGGCGGTCGCCGCGTTCGCGGTCACTACAATAATAGAGAAGCGCGTGGACAAGGAATCAGCTCCCTCGCTGCAGTTCAAACCGGTCAAGCACGCTGTAGTCGGGAGTTTCGCCGTCTTGCTCGGGGTAATATTCATATTCATGCCCGATCACAAGTCTGGCCTGATTGAGAGGGTGAGCGGCCAGGCATACGCTGCCGTGCACCCGGTGCAGAAGATGGACGCAGACGAACTCGCGTTCCGTATTGTCGACCACGAGTCGAACATCAGGATTATCGACATCCGTTCGCCTTTGGACTTCGGTTTGCTTTCGCTTCCAGGTTCGTACAACGTCCAGCGAAACGATCTCTTCGGGAAGGACTGGGTCGCGACGTTTTCACGGAGACACCTGAAGAAGGTGGTCGTAGGCGATAACGAAGAGGACGAACGTACGGCGTATTACCTCCTTCACGAGCTTGGATATGAGAACCTCGCGATTCTTCGCGGCGGAATGGGGGCGTTCAAGAGGACGATCCTCGATTCCAATGTGTTTGTCCCGACCGGCTCGCGGTGGGACGGAGACGTCAGGGATTTCCGGGTGAATGCTCGTACCACGATTCTCAAGATGATCGCCGAGGCAAAGAACAAGCCGGCGAAGGCGATCGTCAAAAGGAAAATCCAGGGGGGATGTTAGAAGCGGAAACAGGGCAAGCAAGAAGGGGGCTTCGGCCCCCTTTTCTGTCTCTGGGGAGAGACCCCCCGCTGTGTGAGGTTGTCCCGAAAGTCGCTATATGTCATTCCCGCCTGAAGCAGTGTTAAGCGATGTCCGGAGATCAAATGGGGCCGGTCAGGAGGGGCGATGAAATTCTCCTTGCGTCGACGGAATTTTTTGCATACCTTGGGAACAGGCCGCGCATCGTGGTACAATCAAACGGCTGTTCTTCCATGGCACGGCAACGAGGATATGGCTCCCGCAGCGGGAGAAGATAGATACAGGCATAGCGGAGTGATTACGGAGATTCCGCTGCCCCGGACGGCAACGGAAGCGGCAAAGGGAATTTAAGCCCTCACGAAACCCAATCAGCGTCGGACAATCGCAGATCGCGGGCGAGATGTCGTTGCCCCAGGCCGATCAAATTGCGGTTTGATCGACATGTGATACGCGATTCGCCTGGTAGCATAAAGCGCCATGAAAGAGATCGGATTGCCGGGAATGGAAGTGGATGGAAGTTCGGTCGACTCTGAATCGATGGAAACGGCGAGGAAATCCTCGAAAACGAGGAGGATTCTGGGAAATGAGAACGCTTGTAGAGACGATGCGTTTGCATTGGGATCGAAACGGTACGGGGTTTTTGAGACCTATTCGAATCTCAAGAAATGAATTCGAAAACGGAGAAATGAATTCCGATAATCAAGAAATGAGATTGGATACGGAGAAACGAAGTTGGAAGACGGGGAAATGGAATTGGGACGTCGTGGAATGCGACATTGGTTGCCGGAAATGACGGTAGATGTGACGTAATGTCACTGAATGAGAAGAAATGCAGTTGGGATGAACCGCGAGAGGGGTGGGATTCGTGGAATCGAATGGTGTGCCGGCGGATATGACAAAGTATTTGGCGGAATGGAAAGAGGCGAGTCGCGAAGAGGTATGAAACGAGAGAAATGAAGAGAATGCAATCAGACGAGCGGTTGACCAATTGCAAGACGGATTTGCAGACGAAAGATTCTGGAGAAGCGCCTCAGGAGTTTTCTCCTGTCGGACGGTTTTGCCGGCAGGAGATCGAGCAGGCACACTGCCTGCGATCCAGAACATTTACAGGGAAAGGAGGTGAATCGTATGAGTAAATATCTGGAGAACAAGAAGTCCATGTACTTGGGCGTGAAGACCTTCTTCGCGGAGAACATGGACAAGGCAACATCATTGCCGGCGCTCACAAAAGCGATAGCCGACTTCAACCAGGTCGTAGGGCTGATTGAGACCAAAGCCCTCGAGGTTGACACCGCGAGTGCGGGAAAGGCTAAGAAGAAGGCCAACGCGGAGGAGGAGCTATTGACGGCTCTTATTCCCGTTAAGTCTGCCTTAGCCGCATACGCTTCGGAGAAGAACGATTCGGAGCTGAAAGCGCTGACAGAGATAACGGAATCGCAACTGAGGAAGATGCGGGATACCGATCTGCAGAAAAAGGCGGAAGGCATCCTGAAAAATGGTGAAGAAAGGCTGACCTTAGTGGGCGATTATGGTCTGACGCAGATGAGGCTGACCACGTTGCAGGAGAAATCGAGAGCGTTCTCAGATGCTACCGGAGAGCGCGAAGCCAGCGTAGGAAAGCGCGTCGGTGCCAGATCAGCCTTGATGGAACTGTACGACAGGGCTGATCGTATCCTGGTGGAGCGCATTGACAACCTGATGAAGCAACTGCGCGACTCGGATCCGCAGGTGTGCGAGGAGTACGATTCAACGCGTATAGTCCGTGAAGCGGGCTTGAGGCACAGACCGATTGCGCCGCCTGATCAGCAGTCGTCACAGAGACAGCCATAGAAGCAGGAGAAGGACATAGGGGGCGGCTGAAAAACAGCCGCCCTATTTAACAAATCAGAACGGAGCTGGAAAAGAATGGGGGGCTGCGACGAATCTTGGAGACATTGATTCGAAATCGACGTCTGCTGGAAGCGGGAAACCCCGCGCAAGGGGGCTTTGCTACACACCGACCTGTCTATTCCTGAAATACGCTTGGAGCGTTGAACCTATCGCGATGCCGACTCCCGCTCTTTGGGGGCGATGTTTGAATCCTTTCGGCTAAGTGCTTATAATACGGAAGAGAATTCGACCTGGTGGAAAGGGCAGAATTTATTGTGGCCGGCGGAAGAAAGTGGGTGCGGTGCTCATTTGGTGATGAATATTCAGAGGAGAATAGGGCATGCCTCTTTTAACGGAGAACAGATATCACTTCCTTCATACCGATGTAAATCGGATCGACGATGAATCGATGCGTTCGCTATTCACAGAAATTGTGGGACTGAGAGGCGAGCCGCTGCAAGGGTACGTTATCCATTTCCTGGTGCGGTCCCTTCACCCGTACACTACGATGGAGAAGAGAAGGCCATTCGACAAGTCCGAGTTCCTGCTTCAAAATTATCTTCCAGGCAAAGTGGGCGATTTGATGAAAACGGAAATCTACAAGTTGTGTATTGACCTTGTCCGCCTGGCAAAGCTGAAGAGCGCTGAGGATATGGACGGGATGAAGCTCTATGTGCTGCTTAACAGGACGGTGCCCCGCGTGGAGAAACGTAAGAAAGACAGAGGAAGATATTGATGGACGGCAAATCTGCTGACATCAGACAGGCTCAACTCGACAGGCTGAGAGAACTTTTTCCCGAAGTTGTCTCCGAAGGTAAGATAGACTGGGAAAAGCTCAGGCTGACACTTGGCGAGGACATCACGATCGACAACGAGCGGTATGTCCTCAACTGGGCGGGGAAGTCCGACGCGTTCAGGGCGATACAGACGCCGACGACGGCAACCCTGAAGCCGCAGCCGGAACAGTCGGTGGACTTTGAGAACACCCGGAACATCTTCATCGAAGGCGAGAACCTGGAAGTCCTGAAGGTGCTTCAGAAATCGTACTACGGCAAGGTTAAGATGATCTGCATCGACCCGCCGTACAACACTGGCAACGACAGCTTCATCTATCCCGACAAGTTCAGCGAGAGCAAGGACGAATATCTACGACGCATCGGCGACAAGGACGAGGCGGGCTACCTGACCAAGGAAGGTTTCTTCAGGAAGAACAGCAGGGAGAACGGGCAGTACCATTCCAACTGGCTCTCCATGATGTACCCTCGGCTCTTTCTCGCGAGGAATCTCCTGCGCGACGACGGGGTGATCTTCGTTTCGATTGATGATAACGAGGTGCACAATCTGCGGCTGATGATGAATGAGATTTTTGGGGAAGAGAATTTTGTGGCGAGTGTTGTTTGGCAAAAGAGGACCTCACCTGATGCAAGGCTTCGACTTGGGCCAGCTCACGACTATCTTCTTGTTTATTGTCGGGCGATTGAAATGTCAGGGGATGCATTCAGGTTGCTGCCTCTTAGCGAGGAGCGGCAGGAGGCTTATGGGAACCCTGATAACGATCCACGTGGGCCATGGGCATCCCGCGATATGACTGGCCAGGTTGGTCATGCAACTCCAAGTCAATTCTATGAAATCACAACGCCGGCTGGTGTGAAGTATTCTCCGCCCGAAGGTCGCTGTTGGGCTATTTCGAAAGGTACAGTGCAAAAACTGGTCTCCGATAATAGAATTTGGTTTGGAAAAGATGGCAAGACCCGTCCCAGGTTGAAATTATTTCTTTCGGAAAGTAAAGGCACGCCTAGCTGGACATGGTGGGCAAACGAGGAAGTGGGGCACAACCAGGAAGCAACGAAGGAACTTAATGCGCTTATGGGAATGGGGGAAGTATTTGATAACCCAAAACCGACACGCTTAATAAAGCGGATATTGCAGCTGTCAACGTTCAATGAGAATTCTGACATCGTTCTTGACTTCTTTGCTGGCAGCGGCACGACGGCGCAGGCTGTCATGGAGCTCAACAAAGAAGACGGTGGGAATAGGCAATTCATCCTGGTGCAGCTTCCCGAGAAAACGGATGAGGAGTCGGAGGCGCACAAGGCGGGGTATAAGACGATTGCGGATATTTGTAAGGAACGGATAAGAAGGGCTGGCAGGAAAATGTCTGAACCGCTGATTACGCAGATGGCTGCAGATAACGCTGATAAAAAGAAAAGACAGCTGACGATGGAGTTAACCGCTTCGAGTGCGGATAAAGAATCAGCGGCATCAGATTCATCAAAATTATCAGCGGTCGGATTTAAGGTTTTCACGCTTCAGCCGTCGAACTTCAAAGTCTGGCGAACAGACACGATAGAGAACGGCGACGACCTTGTGAAACAGATGGATGCCTTTGCCGACCCGGTGCGAGCGGGCTCTGATGCCGACGCGATGGCGTGGGAGATACTTGTCAAGTCGGGGTACGAGCTGACGACAAAGATGGAAAAGCTAAAGCTGGGTGTGGCTACACAAAGTGGAGCGAAAAACACACCCACTATGTCATTGCCGCATGATTCAAGCGGGAATCCAGCAGTTCCCCGGGATGGATTCCCGATAGGAGCGTTCGGGAATGACAGTACCGTGTCTTCAGAAAAGGGGCAGAATAATAGTGTCCCCATGTATTCCATAGCTGGCGGGGAAGTGATCCTTGCCCTTGAGAAGATTTCGCAAAAGGCTATAGATGATGTCGTGAAGATGAAGCCGAAGTTGTTCATATGCCTCGACCGCCTCTTCGCAGGCAACGATCAGCTCAAGACAAATACCGCGCTGCAGATGAGGGACGCGGGAGTGGAATTCAAAACTGTCTGAACCGCCACCGCTGATGACGCTGATAGAATGATGACCGCAGAAAATTGTGAAGAAGTGATGGGCTGATGATAAAAGAAGAGTATAAATATTCCGAGATAACGGAGAAGATCATCGGATGTGCTATGAAGGTGCATAGCGCCCTTGGCAATGGCTTCCAGGAAGTGATTTATCAGAGAGCCTTGGCGATTGAGTTGAGCAATGCGGGTGTCGAATTCGCCCGGGAGGTCGAGATGCCGATACATTACGGTCGAATTCAAAAGAGAATTCGATAGAGAGAAAGATGACAAGGTCAGACTGCTGGATTTCTGTCGAGTGGTTATCGGACTCCTGAATTCAGATACAGGTGGTGTCATAGTGTTTGGCATTGCGAACGACATTAACGAGAACGTGCAAGATCCGGTGGAAAAGTTCATGGTCGGGCATGCTATCGCGAGAGCAAGAATCGAAGAGCTAGCAGGCTATCTTAAGGAGAGAATCTGGCCCCAAGAAGTCTGGATGATCCACATAAAACAATTGCCAATTTCAAAAAGTGAAGCCATTACGACTGTTTATGTCGGCAGAGGAAGATCGAAACCCTACCTGTATTACGTGCCTAATCATCCACAAAACGGAGTTAGGAGCTTTGCAAGAGGATCGCGAGTGACATATGAATTAGAAGCCCCACAGTTGCACCGTTTTCTTATTGGGGGCAGCGGACCATACCCAATCACAGAAGAGCAGCCTCATCGCCCGAAAGCGGCCAAGAAAGGCCAGGTAAGTCCAAATGCAGAAGCGGAAGCAGAGCAATCGAAGGAGAGTAAGGGAACGAATGTGAGTTCTCTCCTTGAGGATAATTTCAAAGAGGTCACACAGATAATAAAAGACCCAGAACAATTTGGTCTTATAACTGTCTGTGTTTGCCCTTCGTCGCAGAATCGCGTTTCTGATGAGGAGATTGAGAAATTGCTTCAACCAGCCCAAAGAAATGTGAAACGGATGGAAGAAATATGGTACGGAGAAATGCAGGTTTCACAGAAGTGGTACAGAAGACTTTTTGTTCCATATCAACTCTCCGAAGAACGGAAATGCACATGGGTAATAACGTGTCAGCGGAAAACAGGCATAATGTTCGTTAATAGTCTGGTAGATGCATACATGCAGGGCAAGAGATATCTTAACCCCTTCTATCTATCCTATCAGATTCAAAGGCTTCTTCAAATGGCAAATGAATTGTACCAAGGGCAAGTCGGTTCTATGAAATTAACAGTGGACTTCAGGTACATTGAGACATTCGGTTATCTCACGCTACTCTTCGGCAGCGTAGAGTCAATCAAACCTTATGTTGCGTACGCCGGACCGATTGAACGAGAGGTCAAAGCAGAGAACATTTACGGCGGTGAAAGGGCAGATATACTTATGCCAACTGTACAGGAGTGTATGACTGAAGTGGCTAAAATATTCGGTCTGATGAAACTGCCAAATCCACTCTCAAACCCAAAAGGTGAGATGATATTCGTTGAGTACTTTAAAGGGATTCGATGACAGGAAAAGAAACGCCCCGTTTTCGCGGGGCGTCGGACCAATGCTACTCACATTGGTGCTGTTAAACTTCATTGAGAATATAGAGTGAAATTTCAGTGAAGACAATAGACGAAAGGTTCCCGTGCCGCACCTACGGTGCTCGATATGATTTTGGTGTTGAGTTCTATATACATTTCGTCCCTCCGGGACTCAACGCAGACACTGATGGAAGAGGCGAATGCGGTGGAACATGGCGAAGCCGGATCGGAAACTTATTCACTCCGGTAGGAGCGAAATGTTTGTAGAAAAGGAAATGCCGAAGGAAACAAGCTCCGTCAGGGGCGGAACGAGAATGCCGGGAGAGAAACAGACCCGCTGTGCCGCACCTACGGTGCTCGATTTCGTATTTTGGGTTTGTTTCTATATACATTTCGTCCCTCCGGGACTCAACGCAGACACTGATGGAAGAGGCGAATGCGGTGGAACATGGCGAAGCCGGATCGGAAACTTACTCGCTCCGGTAGGAGCGAAATGTTTGTAGAAGATAAAATGAGGAAGAAAATAAGCCCCGTCAGGGGCGACACAGTTAATGGCTAACACGTTCACACAACTGTATATTCAAATCGTCTTCTCGGTCCGAAGCCGGGCTTCGCTAATCAAAGATCAATGGCGCGAAAACCTTCACCGTTACATAACCGGAATCGTGCAAAACAAGGGACACAAAATGCTGGCAATCAACTCCATGCCCGACCATATCCACATCTTCGTCAGTATGAAGCCGGATGCCGCGCTTTCAGATTTGGTCCGCGACATCAAATCCAACTCCTCGAAATGGATAAACGATGAAAAGTCGAAACACGTTAAGTTTGAATGGCAGGAAGGATACGGCGCCTTCTCATATTCCCATTCGCAAATCGGTGACGTGATTTCGTATATCCGGAACCAACAGGAACATCATAGAAAGAAGCCATTCAGAGAAGAATATCTCGACTTCTTGAGGAAATTCGGCATTTCTTATGATCCTAAATATCTTTTCGATATTGAGGAAGAAGAATCAAAACAAGCATGATATGCAAATTATATTTTACTCTAGCACAGGAACGTGGAGGGTCAAAAATGATTGAAAAGATATATGCCGCACCTATGGTGCTCAATGTTGTTATCCTTTGAAGCTACATACATCTCGTCCCTACGGGACTCAAAGCGAGGTATAATAATGTCTGCGAAGATGCCATGGTGATACAGGCAAGATCTCGGAGGACTGGTTGCTCCGTAGGAGCAAAATGTCTATAGATAAGAAAAGAAAAGGAATTGAGCTCCGTTAGGAGCGAAACAAGAATATCGTCAATATGAAACTCCAATTCGACTCGCATCAGGACTTCCAGATACAGGCAATCCAGTCTGTTGTTGACATATTCGAAGGTCAGCCTCTCAGCACGGGCGATTACGAGTTCTCGCTCCAGCAAGGAGATTCGAGTCTTGCTTTCACGGAGAACGGCGTCGGCAATGCAATCAGGCTCACTGAGCAGGAGATACTCAAAAACGTGCAGGGAGTCCAGAAGAAAAACGGGCTTGATGTGTCGCCGGAGCTGCAGGGCCTCAACTTCTCCGTCGAGATGGAGACCGGCACGGGGAAGACATACGTTTATCTCCGTACCATCTACGAGCTCAACAAGACGTACGGTTTCAAGAAATTCATCATTGTCGTCCCGAGCATTGCCATTCGTGAAGGGGTTCTTAAGAATCTTCAGATCACACACGACCATTTCCAGGACTTGTACGGGAGGGTTCCGCTCACCTACTCTGTCTACGATTCCAGGAACGTCTCGCTCCTCCGCGGATTTGCTCTCAGCAACACGATTCAGGTCCTCGTGATCAACATCGACTCTTTCGCGAAAGATGAGAATATCATCAACAAACCGAACGACAAGCTTACAGGCAAGCGTCCCATAGAATTCATCCGGTACACGAACCCGATTGTCATCGTGGATGAGCCGCAGAACATGGAAACCGACCTGAGGAAGCAGGCTATCGCAAACCTCAATCCCTCATGCACGCTTCGCTATTCGGCGACTCACAGGGACGTTTACAACCTGGTGTACAAGCTCAGCCCCGTAAAGGCGTATGATCTGGGGCTGGTCAAGCAGATCGAGGTCGATTCGGTAGTCAGCGAGGACAGCTTCAATCAGGCGTTCGTGAGGCTGGAGGGAATAAAGACACAGAAAAGAAAACCGCCCAGAGCAAAGCTCAGCTTCGATTATGAGGGTGCGGAAGCGGTGTTGCGGAAATCTGCATATGCTGGCAGCGGTGACAATCTGTACGATCTCTCGAATAAGCGAGAAATGTACCGCGAAGGCTACGTGGTCAATGAGATCGATGCAGAGGAGGGGTTCGTTGAGTTCTCAAACGGGACGAGGCTCGAAGTGGGGGAGACAAAGGGCGGTCTTCAAGATGATATAATGAAGGTCCAGATCAGGAAGACGATCGAGGAGCATTTCCGCAAGGAAGCGGTACTCAGGCCTAAGGGAATCAAGGTGCTGTCGCTCCTCTTCATTGACAAGGTGAAGAACTACCGCTCATACGACGACGGTGCGTCCTCAAAAGGCAAGTTTGCGGTTTGGTTTGAAGAGATATTCCGAGAATATGCCGCAAGGCCCGAATACTCGGAGGTGATGCCGTTCGATGCTGAGCGGGTTCACAACGGCTACTTCGCGCAGGATAAGAAAGGCGTACTGAAAGACTCGCGCGAGGGGAGAACTTCGGAGGGCGACACGGAGGCCTATGAGCTGATCATGAAAGACAAAGAGCGTCTCCTCGACCTGAACGAGCCGTTGAGGTTTATCTTCAGCCATTCAGCGCTGCGTGAAGGTTGGGACAGTCCGAACGTCTTCCAGCTTTGCACGCTGAACGAAACAACGTCGGAGCTGAAGAAACGGCAGGAAATAGGAAGAGGACTGCGGCTGGCGGTCAACTCCGACGGCAACAGGGTCTTCGAGAGGGCGGTGAACAGGCTCACCGTCGTTGCCAACGAGAGCTATGAGCAATTTGCGAAGAAGCTCCAGAAGGAGATTGAAGACGAAACCGGGGAGAAATTCGAGGGAAGGATAAACGACAAGAACCAGAAGAAGAAGGTAACTCTCCGTAAAGGATACGAGGCGGACCCGAAGTTCATTGAGCTGTGGGAACGGATACGCCAGAAGACGACCTACAGGGTGGAGTATCAGACGCTCGAATTGGTAAGCAGAGCCGCAAGACGAGTCGGCAAAATGGCCGAGATTCTGGCGCCGCGGATCGTCGCACAACGTACCAGGGTTCTCATGGATTCCGGAGGAGTATCCGGGGAGACGGCTTCGACGAGGTTCTATGAGCCGGAATACGGCAGCGTCGCAATCCCGGATATCGCCGGATACATAGAGCAAAGGACGCATCTGACGCGATCGACAATCATGGAAATCCTGAAACAGTCGGGGAGACTGCCCGATTGCCTGAAGAACCCGCAGCTGTTTCTCGATAGCGCAGTACACGAGATCAAGACGGAATTAGAATCGATAATGGTAGACGGTGTCAAGTACCAGAAGATCGACAACGACTATTACGAGATGCGCGAGTTTCAAACAGAAGAAATTGAGGAGTACCTGACGAACCTTTACAGCGTCAGGAACAAAGAAAAGACTATATTCGACGGTATCGAGATCGATTCTCTCTCAGGACCGGAGCGGAAGTTCGCGGAGGCCTGCGATAACAGCGAGGATGTCGAATTCTTCTTGAAGCTGCCGCGGTGGTTTGTGATAGAAACGCCGGTCGGCAAATACACTCCCGACTGGGCTTTGCTGCTTAAGAGGGACAAGAAGTTGTACTTTGTCGCTGAGACGAAGTCCACCTTGGACAAGAGTAAGCGGCGTGAGGGCGAGAACCAGAGAATCGAATGCGGAAAAAAGCACTTCAAAGAACTGAAGGAAGTGTATTTCACCGAGGCGACGAAGCTCGAGGATGTGGAAAGAGCTGCGAGTCAGATGGAGTAAGTGTCCACCCGCAAGGCAGAGTTCCCTCGCTCACCTCCACGCGGTTTCATCCGGAATTCGTTTTACCTGTCTGCCCTTCTTGACGATTCTTTAGTCTCTGTCGCATCAATCCTAATTCGACAGCGCCGCGAAGTCCTCGTCCGATAGCTCTACCCGGCTCGCGGCAAGGTTTTCCTGCAGATGCTGAGGAAATCTCGTGCCCGGTATGAGGAGAATATTCGGCGAGCGCCTGAGAAGCCACGCCAGCGCTATCTGGGCTACTGTGGCTCTGTGTTTCTCTGCTATCTTTTGTGCTTTGTCCTTCATCTTGTTGGGGCCGGACGCCAGCGGAAACCACGGGATGAACGCGATTTTTTCTCCGGCAGTGTAGTCGAGTACCCGCTCCCAATTCCTGTTGCCGAGATTGTATAAATTCTGAACCGACACTATCGGTACGATCTTCCGGGCGCGCCCGATGGTGTCGACATCAGCTTCCGATAACCCGACAAGCCTGATCTTTCCCGCGTGGATAGCCTCTGCCACAGGACCGAGAGTCTCTTCGACAGGCACCTTCGGATCAACGCGATGCAACTGCCAGAGATCGATGCGGTCCCGCTTCAGCCGCCGCAGGCTCCCTTCGATCGTGTCCCTTATGTATTCCGGCCGGCCGTTGGGAACCCATTTGCCTGGACCGGGCCGTTCGAGCCCGCCCTTTGTGGCTATGACGATCTTGTTGTAGTACGGGTGAAGCGTTTCTTCTATGAGCGCCTCACAGGTGTGCGGTCCGTACGAGTCTGCAGTGTCGATGAAATCTACGCCTGCCTCAACGACGTCTGTCAGGACTTTCTTTGCTTCCTCCCGCTTCGGAGCATCTCCCCAGACTCCCGGACCGGTGAGCTGCATGGCTCCGTAACCCATCCTGTTGATCTTAATTTCACCCCCGAGCATGAAAGTCGAACCTGAATTTGTTTTGGTCTCCATGTGCATCTCTGCCTTAAGATTTGTGACAATAGAATTGTTTTCAAAAACCCGTAAATCCGTCCGTCAGAAGCATCCTCCGATATGCGGCCTGGCGCGAAGAGGGAAGCGTCGAAGGTTCCCTGTTATGTTAAACAGAAAAATCCGTCCAATCGCTCCCGAAATGTCTGTCAAGGAATTGGAAATGATATCTGTCGGTTCCGCCATCTTATCAAGCGCGGTGGCACAGCGGGGGACGCTCAACCAGCCTGGTCCCGCGTGCAAGCGGGCGTGTGTGACCGGAAGGCCTTCCGCGGCGCCGATGTCACGGACAGATCGGAAAGCCTTTCCGCGGAAGGCAATTAGATTAGAGCCTGCGGAGAGCCAACATAGTAAGGTCGTCGGACCTTCGCCGGTCGGACGAGAAAGCGTTCAAGTCGTCGAGGTACGCGGATATTAGTTTTGATGGGGTAACAGAGCCCTGGGATTTCAGAAGCTTTGCAGCTCTCTCGTCCCCGTACCTTTCACCGGTGCCGCTTATCGATTCAGAGAGTCCGTCCGTATAAATAAGAAGCATCTCGCCATGCCCGATGTGTGTTTTCTCGGTGCTGTACTTTCCCTCGCATGTGATTCCAAGCGGGAGTCCAGAGGAGGGGAACCGGTCGACCCATTCGCTTCTCAGTGCCAGCGGAAGGCAATGGCCGGCATTGCTGATTTCTATTTCCCCGTCGCTGTCTGCGACACCGCAGACCAGAGTCGCGAAATGTGTTATCAGGCTCGCTTCGCAGAAAATCCGATTGGCGCGCTCCATGAGCTGGTTCAAGGGAAGCCCCGTCGCCGAGAGCGCGCGGAAAGTAGCGTGAAGCTGGGACATAAGAATCGAGGCTGCGATTCCCTTGCCCGTGACGTCGCCGACGACAAAGAAAAATGTCCCGTCTTCTGCGTTTGAGACGATGATGTCGCAGTAGTCGCCGCTTACAGGTCCGGACGGCTCGTAGTGATAGGCGTTCTCCCAGCCCGGTAAGAACAGGTCTTTCTTCGGAAGGAGTCCCGTCTGGATCTGGCGGGCCAATTCCAGGTCCATCTCAAGCGCCCGCTGTTCGGTGGAGGTGAGGTGGTCGAGGCAGTACCGGACAAGCGGATCCGCCGTGAGGCGCTCAGGCTCTATCGACTCCTTGCAAATTTCGCATAGGGCGTACGTGCCGTTGTCAATCTTGTCGAGAGCCCTGTCCACATCCCTGAGAAGGTGCGACAGTTCTTCCGACTTTCCCGTTCGAGCAGTTGCTTCTTCGAGCCTTTTTCTCCGCTCGTGAAGCTGCTTCGCGAAAATATCTTCGACCCGATTTGTCATAACGCCTCCATTTTATGCGTTCCGATTATGCATCTGCGGAAAATTGCCGACGATCCCTGATGATTACGAAAGAGAGCCGCCTGAAGGTACACATCAGGGCGATCAGTCGTATCGTACGTCGGAAGACGGATGAAGTAGTCGATTTGGCCGACGAAGACGAGCCTTGAACGAAGGAAGCCGCCGCGCGAATTCACTCGAGCGGAAAGATACCGCGGGATTTACTCCAGGTTAAGCAGCTTCCTGAGTTCCCCGGCAAGCTCTCTTCGCGGGATTTCTCGTTGAATCTCTCTGCTTTTCTTCAGCCACTCTTCACGCTGCGCGGAGTCTTTGCTGGCAGCCTCTCCGGCCTTCAGGTCTTTTACGGTAACGACGCCCTTCTCGAATTCGTTTGAACCGACGATGACCGCGACCCTGGCATTCACGCGATCGGCATACTGCAGCTGCTTTCGCAGGCCCTTTTCCTCCCCGAGATAGAGGTCGGTCCTAATCCCGGCAGCCCTCAGCTCGTTAGCTATTTTCAGATACTCGTTCAGCTTGTCGCGTTCCATGATCGTAACCACGGCATCGGCGAACGACGTTTCTGACTGGTCCTCTCCGAGTGCTGCCAATAGCCTGTCCACGCCGATCGAGAAACCGACCGCAGGAAGTTCTGCATCGGTGAATCTCTTCACGAGATTATCGTACCGCCCGCCGCCTGCTACGCTCCCGAACTGCGGTTTGTCCTTCAGATTTACTTCGAACACAGGGCCCGTGTAGTAATCCAGCCCACGTGCGATCGTCGGATCGTAAACCACGATGCTGCTGTCAAGTCGGACCGCATCGAGGTATGCGTCAAGAGCTTTCAGGTCCGAGCAGCTCTCTTCGCCCAGCAGGGAAGCTAATTCGCCGAGGACTTTTTTCCTGTCTCCCTTTGGGAGGGCGAGATAGTCTTTGATTCTCGATACGTTGTCGTCGGTCAGTCCGAGTCCAGGTATGAAATCGCCGGATGCGTCGTATCTCCCTTTAGTTAATTCCAGCTCGATATTGTACATGCCGATTTTGTTCAGCTTATCGAGTACGCGGAATACATCCTTCGACCTCTCGGCAGGCACTCCGCTGTATTGCACGACGGCATTCAGGACCTTCCTACTGTTTACGTTCACGATAAACTCGCCGACACCGATTTCCTGGAGCGCCCTTACGACCGCAGAGATGACTTCCGTCTCTGCAAGCTGGCTCGAGGTTCCCACGACATCGGCGTCGAACTGTGTGAACTCGCGGAAGCGTCCGGGGTCCGGCTTGTCTGCGCGCCAGACGGAACCGAACTGGTATCGCTTGAAGGGCTTCGGCAGGTCGTTGTACTGTGCCACTATGCGCGCGAGCGGAACAGTGAGATCGAATCTGAGGGCTACATCCTGTTCCTCGGGGCTCTTGAGCCGGAAGATTTGTTTGGTGTTCTCTTCGCCGTATTCACCGAGCAATATTTCGAGATATTCCAGCGCCGGCGTCTCGACCGGGAGAAATCCATAGCTTTCGTAGACCTTCCTTATGATTGAAATGATCCGGTTTTTCCGGTTGGCGATGCGCGGCAGGAGGTCGCGAAAGCCTTTGACACTTTGTGGCTCTATTCTTTCCATGTCTGAACTAAGTGTGCCCATTTATTGATTTTGATTCTGTTGGTTCTTGCAACGCAGTGAGAAGCAATTTTAGAATTAATGTAGGAGTAATTTACACAGAAATCCGTTGAAATGTGAACCATTTTCTTGGCTTCGTCGGGGGAATTTATCACGCCGAAGCAGATTGGCCCCGGCGCCTACGGATCCCGCCGTCGGGGGATGCAGTAGGGGTGGAACTTGACTCCGCAAATATTCTCATGAAGGACGGAACACTGGTGGGAGGGACAATTCTCGGCCAAACCGGGAAGGCGGTAATCATCCTAAGCCCTCACCTCGGGGTGCTCAGGATCCCGGGGAGCCAAATCGAAAAGATCGCCAGATTTAACCGGAATTATCCCGTCGGGCACAAATGGTCTTTCGATAATCCAAATTATACGAGAGCATTCGTAATGCCGACTGCCAACACACTTCCCGCAGGAAAGGGTTACGTCGGGACTATGAGCTCTTTTTCCTTACGGCTGCAGTCGGTGTAACAGACTGGTTCATTCGGCAGCTTCGGAGATCAGAATCAGAAGTCTAATATCGCGTTAGGGAACGCCTTTCTGAGCCGTGGCCACTCTTCAATAGCTTTTGGTGTAAGCGGAGACCATCGGATTTCTGAAAGCATCAAACTGATGGGAGAGCTGTGGTACCTCCAAAACTCAAACTGGTCGCCGCTCGTTATCGGCGTGCGTTTCTTCGGCAGTCGCTTGTCGGGCGATCTCGGCCTCATGTATCCCGAATGAATTTATGTGTTCCAATGTGCCTGTGTGGCTGATTCTCTTCTTCACAAATTTGTCGCACACCCGCGCTCTTCGATCCCGCTGAGAAATCGGGTCGGATATTTTATATTATAAGTAACCAAATGAAAAAGAGAACGAATTCAGATAGGAGTTGCCGATGAACAATGTTGCCGTATCAAAGAGAGAACTCTGGTACAATGCTTTCCGGGGGTTCTACAGGAAGGAGCTTCCCATTGAGCAGCTCGACCCCATATCGCGTTGGCTATATGCGTCGAGAAGCATAATCCTTGTGATTTCCGCGCAGGCGGCAATAATAGCCGGGCTGTTGGCGATACGCGCCGGCGCGTTTAATCCACTGTACTTCGTTCTCCTTCTTGTCGGTCTGGTAGTCGCGCACGCCATCAGCAATCTCTCGAACGACTATTTCGGCTTTCATCGCGGACACGACACTCCTCAGTCTCCGAGGATGAGATACACTCTGCATCCGCTTGCGAGCAACATGATGGATGTGAGCTCATTGAAAAAGGGTATTTGGATGCTGATTGCCGTAGGAGTCCTGATTGCCGTTTACTTCACGATCGTAAGAGGTCCCGGTGCGGCCATCTTCGCAGCTCTGGGACTGGGAATCTTGTACTGGTACGACGGTGCGCCGCGCGATTTGAAAAGCATAGGTTTCGGCGAACTGGCCACACTCATTGTATGGGGGCCGCTTATGATTGGCGGGGGATATTTCTGCCTCTCGGGCAAGCTTTCAACCCCCGCTTTCCTTGCGTCCATTCCTTACGGGCTCGGCGTAATGTCGATCCTCGTCGGAAAGCATATCGACCAAATGGAATTCGATGTGACACAGAAACAGAGGACTCTGCCTATCGTACTCGGCGAGAAGCGCGCGCGGCTGTTCAACCAGGCGTCGATCTTCTTGATGTATCTGGTCGTACTCGTGCTGGTTGTGGTGGGATATGTCACTCCGTTCGCGCTGATAGTGTTCCTTAACTTCCCGCGCGGCTGGAAGGCGATGGGGGTATTCTCGAAACCTCGGCCCGACAATGCTCCCGAAGGTTATATAGGGTGGCCACTCTGGTATCACCGGTTCAGTCTTGTCCACAACAAGAAATTCGGGTGGTTATACATACTCGGGCTTGCTTTGGGCGCCGCCTATGCCCTCGTATTCTAAGGGGGTACACGGCTTAATTCGCGGTATTAGTGCGGGGTAAAAAAGGGTCGGGCTGCCAGCAGGTGGGATTTCAATAGCTGACGGAAATTGGATGCGGGTTTCTGACTAACGGGTCGAGCTTCTCCGTTGTGGCATTGTTCCGGCAGGAGCCGTAGATTGTTATGGCTATTTGCAGGTGACAAAAACGGAGGGTATGCATATGAATCCACAAGCCATGGAGCCTTTTGGCAATGCGCTGGTGGCGTATTTTGAGGGTGACACCGGCGCTGAAGTCGTCGTCCGCAGGGACGATGGACTGGCGGCGCCCATCCCTGTCTCTCATTTCTTTCGCGAAGAATCGGGCTTCACTGAAATTGAGAAGAACGCAATCGCGCTCTGCAAAGGGCACATCCTGGATATAGGTGCCGGTACCGGACTGCACAGCATGGTCTTGCAGGGAAAGGGCTGTCAGGTCACTGCCATAGATATTTCTCCGCAGGCCGCAGGGATAATGAAGATGAGGGGGGTGAAGGACGTCCGCTACGCGGATGTATTCGAATTCGATGGGGGACCGTTCGACACGCTGCTTATGCTGGGGCACGGTATCGGAATGGCCGAGAGTATGGTCGGGCTGGACCGTTTCCTCTCAAAGGCACTTACACTCCTGACGGAAGGCGGACAGGTTATCATGGATTCTCTTGATGTCCGAATGACAGACTCACCCGCCAATCTTGCGTACCACGAAGCGAATCGCAAAGCCGGGCGCTATTTCGGAGAGGTAAGGAT
This sequence comes from Bacteroidota bacterium, assembly GCA_021825585.1. Lineage (GTDB taxonomy): Bacteria > Bacteroidota > Ignavibacteria > Kryptoniales > JAKASW01 > JAKASW01. The sequence continues at coordinate 40,882 of JAKAGT010000003.1, forward strand.
GCAATTTGAATTTCGCGGTATGAAGGGCCCGTTTTGCGGCTGGCTGCAAGTGGATGATGAGACCATGAGCCAACATGCCGGGATGGCGGGCTGGCAGTGCGAAATCATTCAGAGGGACAATACGGGCGATTACCTGGCGAGACTTACCCGGAAGACTGGCTGATCGTTGGGCTATTCTTGCGGGACAGGTTCGGCAGAAAAGGGCCACTCCTTTCACGACCAGCGCGGCGATTACGTCTGCCAGGCTGAGGAAACAAAAAAGCAAGCCCACAAATCCCAATGTAAGCAGCGCAACGTGCGGAAACTTGTGCTCCTTGTGAACGCGTCCGAAGGACTACGGAAGGTCTGGCTGCCTTCTGAGGGGTGGGGCACGCCGGAAGTGAAGAGTTAAAGAAAAAAAATAAAAATACGATAATAAGAAGAGAACCGAATAGGCTGCGCCTCTTGCACCACATTCGGTTAAAGAGGAACTCGGCCATGAGGTCTCTCCTCAATTTCTACCTTGTTGCGTGAACGATCTGGACTAAACAACAACTTGTCCGGGTCATAAGTTTTCACGATCAAGATAATGATGTGGTGCCAAATAACCGTCCGAGCTGCCCAGTCACCCTATCGCAGCAATCGGACAGAACCAAGGGTCGAAATGCGCACGAACAAGATTTTGTGGGTGAGGCTGGATGCGATAGGCGACGCGGTCCTATCGTCTTCGATGCTTCCGTACATTTACGACAGATATGATCAGGCAAGTATCACCGTAGTATGCGCCGACAATACTGCCGAAATATATGAGGCATGCCCGTACGTCGACGAGGTAATTGGCGTCGAGAAGATGAGGCTCTTCATCGACAGCGGTTACAGAAATGACATCGTGCTTCGGCTTCGCGAGAAAGGGTTCGACGCGGCGTTTGATACGACCAGCACGTTGTCCGATATGTGCGACCTGTTTCTGGTCGGAAGCCAGGCGCGTGAAAAGTATGCATTTGAGAACCGCGGTGCGCTCACCAGAGAGAGACTTGCCAGGAAAAGAAAAGTGTATACCAGGCTGGTCCCTTTCCAACGCGACTATGAACCGGAGCTTGAGAGATACAGGGATTTTCTGCATGAAATAGGAGTAGACGTTCCCGAGCTGAAGCCCAGGGTATGGACAAACAGGGACGACGAGGGGTTCGCCAGTGAAATCTTCGGTTCAAATGGTTTAGATCCAGAGAAGACACTCGTACTGTTCGCTTTTGGGCGATCGCACTTGAGGACGTATCCCTATTATGGAGAAGCGTTATCCGACGTGTGCAGGGAAGAGAATCTGTCGGTCATTGCTCTCGGGGATGGGGCGGCTTTCGGCTTCAACGAATCTTGTCTCAGCAAGATAAATGCTCCGACCGTCAATCTGAGTGGGAAGACGACTCTGAGACAGTCTGCTGCAATACTCCGAAAATGCAGGATAGCAGTCGGCGCAGAGACCGGGCTAGCGCATCTTGCGTGCGCCGTTGATGTGCCTAATGTGGTAGTCATCGGTGGCGGTCACATGGGATACTTCATGCCGTACACTCCGATCACGTCTCTTGTGACGCTTCCCCTGGGGTGTTTCGACTGCGACTGGAAATGTAAATACCCGAGATCCCACTGTGTTATAGACGTAGCTCCGGAAGTGGTTGAGTTTGCAGTTAGAGAAACACTACGGACTAAGTCGGACAAGCCTCGGTTGTTCATACACCCGCAATCACAGTACACGCAGGAAGAGAATATGCCTGCCTGGAAGATCACGGGCAAATATTTAAATGTTGAAAATCTGGATGTGATTCCGGCTGAGTTTGAGCCGAAGCCGAGAAAAGCAAGAGCAGCACTCAGAACCTTCAAAACGGACGTCAAACCGGATGCAGTGGTGGCTGCCCTGGAGAAGGCAAAGGCGTTGAGAGATGCCGGAAGAGCCGATGATTCGCTGTCGATTCTTGAAGAGGCTATAGATAAAAACGCCCAATTCCCCGATCTGGTGGTCATGAAGGCCGAGTTGTACATCCAGGCCGGAAGAATCGAGGAGGCGAAAGAAATTCTCTGGGGCACAATCATGAAGTGTCCATTCGACGTTAATGCGTTGAACAACATCGTTGTAATTGAAATTCTTCAAATGCGCCACGAGTCGGCACTCGGTCTACTGAAGAGGGTGCTTGACATAGATCCTGAAAATGCAATCGCTCTATCAAACCTCCAGTTCATAGAAAACGGACTCCTTGTCAGAAGTAAATTAGCCAGCGCGGAACAGTCTATAATAAATGGCGAATTCAAGTCGGCTCGTAAATCGCTGATTGAAATCGTTCACACCTATCCGGATAACCAGGACGCTCTCACCGACCTTGCGATCGTTGAAGCACAGGAAGGAAACAACGGAGAAGCGTTGAAAATCCTGCAGATGGTTATTGCGGAAAACCCATCAAGCGAGTTCGCAGCTCAACTGATGGAGAGAATGCTGCAGAGATAGGCTCTAAGCCTGTCAGCCGGAAAAGGCGACTCCAAGAGTTACGCGCATCCCTTATCGACCGAAGCGGTTGGGGTGTCCGCTTTCGACTGCCGATGAGCATCGGTATCGCGGGGAAATTTCTTCCTGGATTTTCCGGCCTTAACACAGAAGCTGTGCGGTGAGACTTCTCCCGATGAACTTGTAAATGTTTGTCGTTAATTATATAATCTATTGATGAAATTACTCGCAATCGAAACGTCGTGCGATGAATGCTCGGCCGCATTAATGGAGGACGAAGATCTTAAATCCATCGTGATCTCCTCCCAGCTTGTCCATAGTGAGTATGGAGGCGTGGTGCCGGAGCTTGCCTCGCGTGCACACATGGAATTGATCGTACCGGTAATCGAGAAGGCGCTAGGTAAATCCGGATTCGTAAAAGAGGGAATAGACGGGGTCGCGGTAACGTACGGTCCCGGTCTCGCGGGTTCGTTGATTGTCGGATTGAGCTTTGCCAAAGCATTCGCTTCTTCGCTCGGGATTCCCGTAGTCGGAGTGAATCACATGGAAGGGCATCTCTATTCGGCTTTCCTTGAAAAAGAGAAGCCGGATTTTCCATTCATAGCGCTGATCGTCAGCGGTGGCCATACCATGCTGGTCCATGTGAAGGAGCCTTTCTCGCACGAACTGCTGGGGCAAACTCGCGACGATGCTGCGGGCGAGGCATTCGACAAGGTTGCCAAACTCCTGGGGCTCGGATACCCGGGCGGACCGGTCATAGACAAGATGGCGAGAGAGGGGAACCCCGATGCATTTCGATTCCCGCGCGCCTTCATGAACGGGGATTCATTCGAGTTCAGCTTCTCGGGCATAAAGACAAGCGTTCTCTATCTTCTGCGCGAACTCAAATACACTTCACCGGACAAGGATGAGAAGCTTGTCCGCGATATCTGCGCGTCTTTTCAGCGGGCAGTAATCGATGTCCTTGTGGAGAAGACTGTCCGCGCCGCGGAGAAATTCTCGGCTCGCTCCATTGCGGTTGCTGGAGGAGTTGCCGCGAACAGGGAACTCCGGAACTCGCTGCAGGAGCGCGCGTGTTTGGTCAACGCAAAAGCGTATTTTCCGAGATCCCTTTATTGCACCGACAACGCGGCAATGATCGGCATTGCTGCCTACTTCAAGTACAGAAAATTCGGGATGGTCTCGGACCTTACGTTGAAGCCCGTTCCGAATCTTCCATTTGTGCCTGAGATCTACCAACCTTCGGCAGAGAGCCTATAGATTGAATAGAATTCGTTTGCTGTTAAACAGCGCCGCGAAGGGTCACGGCAAAAGGAAATTCCTGAGTATTTATGTGATGCCCGGTTTTCCGAGGCCAAATTCGACGTTGGACGTACTGAAATCTGCTGAAGCTGCCGGTGCCGATTTTGTCGAGCTCGGCATTCCGTTCAGCGACCCACTCGCTGACGGTCCTGTAATCCAGCGGGCCTCACAGACCGCTATCGAAAACGGCGTTACGCCCAGTAGTGTCCTCGAACTTGTGAAGAAATTCCGCGCCGGCTCTCAGCTTCCCATCATCTTGATGGGATATGTAAACTCCTTCCTGAACGGAATCGGCGCAGATTTTCCTGAGAAACTGCAGGAATCGGGCGTCGACGGAGTGATAATTCCCGATTTGTCGCTCGAGGAATCAGATTCATTGCGGGAGAAAATCGAGAAGGCCGGACTAAGTCTCGTGCTGCTGATTGCGCCCACGTCGAGTCAGGAGAGGATAAAGAGGATCAACGGTGCGACGAGCGATTTTATTTATTGCGTATCCGTAACGGGTGTTACGGGGGCACGGAAGAATCTCGTTAACAGCGAGGTGACCGATTTTCTTGGCCGGGTAAGGTCGCTCTCGGCTAAGCCGTTTGTCGTCGGGTTCGGAATATCGACCCCCGAGACGGCAAGAGAGATTTCGCGGTATTCCGACGGGGTGGTAGTCGGTTCCGCGCTGCTGCAGTGTATTTCCGGGGCTCCCGAGGGAGAGGAAGGTCAAAGCGCGTTTGAGTTTCTGAAAAATCTCCGAACGGCGATCGACGGATGAAGAACATGAAATCGTTGAGGAAGAAGATCGACCGCGCCGACAAGCGGATCGTGAAACTCCTCAACAAACGTGCGGCCTATGCCGATGAAATAGGGAAGATAAAGGAAAAGCTGGGGCTGGAGATATATTCTCCTGAGAGAGAAAAACAGGTAATCGACAATGTTTGTAAGGCGAATCCAGGTCCGCTGAACGACGAGGCAGTCAGGAGAGTATATGAAAGAATCATCGACGAATCACGCAGGCTAGAAAGGGAAAGCGCTGAGGAGAGGAGAGTCTCCATGCGACCAGGTGAACTCTGGAAGGCAATTAAGCGAGGATCACCGCAAATCAACAGTGTCGATCTGCGACAGAAAAAGAATCTTGTACTGCTGGCAGCGAGTGCTCTGGTGGCTTTCATGGTATTCCTCTTCGTGGTGTTTATCACGCCGTACCACGAAGCGCATGGAAGAGGGATCGTAGTAACCATAGAGCACGGGGCGTCTGCTGAAGAAGTGTTTACCCAGCTGGCGCGCGACAATCTCATTACGAACAAGCTCTTGTTCAAACTGGCGGCGAGAATCCTTTCTCTGGACCATAAGATTAAAGCGGGAAAATATGTCTTCGCAGGCCATTTTTCAGATGACGACGTTCTGAATGTCATCTCGTCCGGAAAGAGCAATCTGATCGTCACGGTGACTGTCCCCGAAGGTTTCACCGTCAGACAAATCGCGTCGGTGTATCATCGTGAGTTAGGTGTCGACTCCCTCAGGTTTGTTCGGGAAGCGCTCGGGGATTCCATGGCTACCATATTGAATATTCCTTCGAAGAACCTGGAAGGATATTTGTTTCCACAGACCTACGATTTTTACTATGGTACACCTTCAAGTGAAATAATAACAAGGATGGTGGAGCAGTTTAAGTCGTTTTTCAATGATTCGCTTCGTTCACGGGCGGTAGAGACAGGATATTCGGTGTCGCAGATAATGAAGATAGCGTCTATAGTCGAAGCCGAGGCGAAGGTGGACTCCGAGAGGGCTCTGATTGCGAGTGTCTATTACAATCGGTTGAGGAGGGGGATGCCTCTGGAAGCCGATCCGACGATTGAATACGCCATGGGCGAACACGCGAGGGTATACTATAAGGACCTGCAGATCGATTCTCCATATAATACTTACCGCAGGGTGGGACTTCCTCCGACTCCGATATGCAATCCTGGTGCGAAGTCTATTCTTGCGGCATTGTATCCGGACACGACGAAGTATCTCTTTTTCGTAGCGACTGGCACCGGCGGACACAGGTTCAGCGATACTTATCGCGAGCATCTTCGGGCGGTGAAAGCCTACCGAAGAGCCATGATGAGAGAGTGAAGTCCCTCGTGCTACCGGCGCTGCTTAATCTCAGGCTCAAGCAAACCGTCAGGGGTGAGGGATTCCGCGGCCTACTGAAATTCCTTGCACCCGATTTACTAGTCGGCTTCTTTCTCGCTTTGACTGCCGAAGGTGTAAGCATCTTGCTGTTCGCGGACAGGGTTGCAAGTGTGGCATTCGGGGTCGCTCTGTTTACGTTGATTGCGGAAACAAGAAAGTTGTTCTTCAACGGCGGCGATATGGAACGCTTCTATTTTGTCCAGCCGACCCTCGCGTTCAGACTTTCCTCGGCCTCCGCGATCTTCCTCTTGGACCTGATGGTGACCTTCTCTGTATTTCTTCCCGTTATACTTTTCTCCGGCGCCGGACTGTTGAATCCCCTGATAATGGCACAGGCTTTTCTGTCAGCGTCCTGCCTCTCGGTTTCGTTATATGTCCTTATAGTGTTCCTGGTCTCATTTCTGTCCGAGAAGATGTTGAATCCTGCCTTAACAGGGATTCAGCTTCTGACTGCGCTGGTCCTTCTGGCGCTGTTCCAATTGTCGACGGGTCTCGATATCCGGTTGAGTTCAGGCGGGGTATTGTATGCCTCCCTTGTGACTTTGCTTGCGATGTCTCTTGTCTTTGTGTCGTATCCTGCCGGCGAGGAACTCAGTAAGAAACTGAACCGTAACAGGTCGGGAAGCCGTTTTGATCTCCTGCGTATTTTAGATCGAGTCAGGACTTTCGCGATGATACGGAGCTCCGAGGAGAAGGCGGGCTTCATGTTGTTTCTGTCGAGCATCACTCGCAATCCCTCATTCAGGCTTTCGACGATCGGGATCGCGGCGACGCCGGTTATGGTCGCGGTCTACTGGTCCATGCAGGGTGCCCGGATCATGACGTTCCGGCTGTTCCCCGGTTTTGTAAATTCCGATCTCGTGGCGCCGATGGCGTCGTTGGTCGTCTCAGCCGTCCTTGTTCACTACTTCCTTTCTCAGAACGTTCTGAGCTCCGTCGATCACGAAGCGAAGTGGCTTGTTGAGACGGCCGGGAATGTTAACGCCGGCAGGTTCGTGCTGGGCGTCCGGAAGTCGATGCTCCTGGCCGTTCATTTACCCATGACGGCCTTTGTTTACTTTGTCCTGATTTTCGAAAACCCGCCGCTTAATGCCGCAGTCGCGGCGGTCACTTTCTACCTGCTGAGTCATGTTGCGGCCAGCTGGTTTTCGGTGATGCAGAAACACCTTCCTTTTTCGCTTCCGTTTACGAGATTGGGAGCAATTGAGGCCGTAAATCTCGTATTCATGCTGGCATATTCTCTCCTCGTATCCGTGGCTCTCTTCTTTTCTTTCGGCCAGCCGGAAAAACTTTTGACGGTGAATATTTTAGCATTTATCTTAGTAGGTATTCTGGAGACTTTTTCAACCAGGCTAGTAAACAGAAGAGTGAGACTCAGTGTCTGATACAAAGAAGAAAATCGTGCTAGGGATAACCGGGGCAAGCGGTGCGATTTACGCGCTTCATACCATCCGGGCGATGCTCGTGAACGGTGTGGAAGTCCATCTCGTGATTTCCGATTACGGTGCCTATGTGATTGAAACGGAGACCGACTTTCCGCTCAAGAGCGGGACAGTGTTGGACGGATTCAGGCAGAAATTCGGAGAAGAGGTCCTTAACGGAGACGTTGTGAGGTACAGCAACAAGGACCTCGCGGCATCTATATCGAGCGGTTCTTTCAAGACCGACGGAATGGTCATCGTGCCGTGTTCAATGAAAACGCTGTCGGGTGTTTCGAACGGAATTGCGGCAAATCTGATTGAGCGAGCCGCAGATGTCACATTGAAGGAAGGGAGGAGATTGGTGCTCGTCCCGCGCGAGACGCCGCTCAACAAGGTTCATCTTAAGAATATGCTTGCAGCTTCGGATGCCGGGGCTCACATCCTTCCGGCCATGCCTGCTTTTTATCAGAGGCCGTCCACGATAGAGGAGCTTGCGGATTTCATTGCGGCGAGAATACTGGCCTTGTTCGATATCGAAGCAGAACTTTTCGAGCCTTGGCAGAAATAGACACCTTTCGTCCCTCGACCGATTCCGGCAGTCGGAATTGCGGCTCACATTTGTCCGTGGTATGTCTCGGAAGGCCGTCAAACCGCAGCCTGAGCCGTCGTTGGATCACAGCCGCTCTGTTAATGTCGGTGGTTTTGGGAATTGCAGGATGCGCCGGTCAGTTTCCACCTTCGGGCGGTCCGGTCGACAAGACTCCACCGACTATCGTTTTCTCTTCCCCTTCAGAGAAACAACTGAATTTCACTTCGCAGAAGATAGTTCTCCGGTTCGATGAGTACATGTCCGAGCGAAGTGTCGAAAGTGCTGTCTACTTTCCACCGCTTACTATGTCCGAAATGTCCTTCCATTGGTCGGGGAAGGAGTTGACGATCCGTCTGACGAAAAGACTCGACACTAACCGAACTTATATCCTGACGATAGGAGCTACTGCAATCGATCTCAGAAACAACTATCTGGGAAGGGCGTATAACCTGGTTTTCTCGACAGGCAGCAAGATCGATACCGGTACGGTGACCGGCCATGTCTACGGGCCGAAACTTCAGCCGTATACGGTTGCTGCATTCCCCGTGACTTCGGACATCGACACTTTGAGACCGTCCATGAACCCGGCTAAGTATGTCACTCAATCTGACGACAGCGGAAGCTATGTTCTGCAGGGTCTGGCCGAGGGGAAATACCGGTTGATATGTTTCGATGACCAGATGCGAAACTTCACCTACGCGCCGCAGGCCGACCTTTATGCTTCCGCCACCCATGATATCGGTATATCGAGGGAAGCTCCGGCTGTCGACAATGTGGATTTCATTCCGGCTGAAGAAGACACTTCCTTGCCGCAGCTCTACAGCGCCGACCTGGCGAAAGACGGCCTTATTGTCCTTAAGTTCAGCGAAACCATCGACACATCTGTTATCAGACCGTCCAATTTCCTTGTGCGAGATTCAATTACTGGTGAGAAGATCCCCGTCGATTTTGCGGCGCGACTCGAGGCAAATCAATATAACATTGTGATCGGAACGACGTCACCTTTGCCGTTGAAGAGAAAATATCTCATAACTGCGTCGGAGAACCTGACCGACGTCTATCATAATCCGATAGCGCCGACAAACAACACAACCGTCCTGACGGCAGATAGCGCGACGATGAATCTCGCCCCTTATTACTTCAATTTTCGCGACTCGACCCAGAATGTCACGTCATACGACACCCTCTTTTGTCAATTCATTTTGCCGGTAGTGCGAAAAGACTCCGCGACGGTGGAAGTCTCGCTCCTCGACAGTACCGGCCTCGAACTGCCCGGCTTCGTGAAGCGGACATCCGGGACAATCTTCGGAATTGTGACGAGCGGCCTTAACTCTTCCGAATGGTACACCGCAAAGCTGAAGTACCCGATCGAAATAGAAGGACAGAAGAGCAATGAGGCTGGAGGGAGAGACTCGGTGGTCGCTCTTCATTTCAGGACTGTCGATTCGACGGACCTCGGGGACATCGAAGGGGTGGTGACGCCCGTCGTTCCGGGGAAGAAAGTAATAGTCTCTGCCACAAGAGCTGATGGGCGGAGATTCACCTGTTTTGCCGACACGAGCGGAAAGTACCAACTGGACGAAATCCTCGCTGGAACTTACACAGTAATGGCCTACGTACAACACGACTCTGTCTCCACTTACTTCATCGGACATAGTTATCCCTACCAGTTCGCCGAACCTTTCGGTGTGTACGGGGAACCGATAAAGGTGAGGGCACGGTGGACTACAGACGGAGTTTTGATCAGGATGTATTAGTAGTACTGCCCCCCGAAGGAAACTGGTTGCCGGTATTGTCGTCATTATCTATTTCAGTCTGAATCGAGTGCCCGAATTACAGGCTTCTTTATATCGGATGCAGGTCTTAATTTGCGGTGTCCAAGTGCGTGTGCGCATCGGGCATTCGAAAACTTCAGAACATCATGCTTGAACGAGATTACATATTGCGTATGTTTCAAATGCTTGGGCAAGCTCTGTCCCGCATAGTCTTCTTCAAGGAGACAAAGGGTTACGCGCAAGCCCTTGTGGAGATCGACAAGGCTGCTCCAGCCATTCTCGGCTTAAGCGTGGATATGATCGAACGTATCCCGGTTTCCGGGTTGAGAGACGTGTTAGGTTCCGATCCCGCTCTTCTCCATTCGAAATTGTACGCTGCCGGAGTCTTGCTGAAGGAGAAAGCTGAAATCCTCGAGCTTCAGGAAGAATCGGATGGTAGCGCCCGGCTGTATATGAAATCCCTCGTGCTCTTCGTCGAAGATCTGTCTCCGTTGAAAGACCGCGAGGACGACCGCGAAATCAAATCAATCGACTTCGCGATAGAGAAGCTGAAAGAATACGAGCTTCCTGTTGAGTTGAAACACAGGTTGGTTCTCTATTTTGAGATCATGGGCCGGTATGACCAGGCGGAAAACACTGTGTTCGAGATAGTGGATGACGATAGGGGCTACCTGAAGGAGGGCATCTCGTTTTGTGAACGGCTTCTTCTTAAGTCGGATTCAGAATTGGAGAGCGGGCGACTGCCGCGAAACGAGGTTGAAGAGAGCCTGGCAGTGCTGCAGAAAAGGTCCGCTGACTGAGGCCACCGGCGCTTCCGTGGGGCGGGCAGGGATAATTTATTCAAGAAGAATCATCGAAGGTAAATCATGGATCGAAAAGGGAAGATGAAGGCGGAAAATAAAGTGAAGATGACACAGCAATCGGATCTGGCTGACCTGTCGATGCTCGGCAGGAAAACCGAAGCCGTGAGGAAACTGGAGACTTTTCCGAATCATCACCCGGACAGAGACTATGTCGTGACTCTGAGGACCGATGAATTCACCTGCCTGTGTCCTGCAACCGGTCAACCCGACTTTGCAGAACTCACGATAGAGTATGTACCGGACAGGAAGATTGTCGAATCGAAGTCGCTCAAACTCTATTTGTGGTCGTACCGCAACGAAGGCGTTTTCAATGAGCATCTTGCAAATATTATCCTTGATGATCTCGTGGATGCCCTTCGGCCAAGATGGTGCAAGGTGACTGCCGACTTCGCGGTCCGCGGCGGAATCGCGATAAGCGTCGAAGCTGAACACGGTAAGCGATGAGCAGCGGAGGAATTCAACCCGGCCGCCAGTCGACCGGAGGAGAGCGATGGCTTCCCATCATTACTGCAATCTTCGTGACGACCCTGATAGTGTCCAACATAATTGCGGTGAAGCTCTTCTCCGTTGGTCCCGTAGTTCTGCCTGCAGGAGTAATAGTATTTCCGATTTCATACATCTTCGGGGATGTGCTTACCGAGGTGTACGGATATTCGCGGGCGCGCCAGGTGATATGGATCGGATTCGGCTGCAACTTAATCGCGGTCGCGGCGATAATGGTGAGCATCTATCTTCCGCCCGCGTCCTTCTGGGATGTAGCCCAGTTAGGGTCGAGTGTCCTTACCCAGAGGGCATACGCTGCGATTCTCGGATTCGCACCTCGCGTGCTGGCCGCCTCCTTCGTAGCATACCTTGCCGGCGAGTTTCTGAATTCATTCGTGATGGCAAAGATGAAGATCGCGACTCAAGGGAGGCTCCTTTGGTCGAGAACCGTGGGATCTACGCTTGTGGGGCAGCTTGCAGACTCCGCTATTTTCATTTCGTTGGCATTTTTGGGTACAGTCCCGGCGGGGGCGCTTGTAACGCTGACTGTGTCTCAATGGATTGTGAAATCGGCATACGAAGCAGTTGTGACGCCGCTCACTTATGCGGTAGTGAATTTTCTTAAACGCGCGGAGAATCGCGATTACTACGATTATAAGACGAATTTCAACCCGTTGATCTGGGGCGGAGAAGCCGGTGAAAGCGGGGAGAACGTTTGAAATAGGCGAACTTAGCTTCATGGTAATCCGGCAGTTTGCAGCGGTCGCAGGCTTTTTCGTGATTGCATATATGGCCGAAACATCCTAAATTTCAGACAAATCCTAAACCGAGGTGAAACGTTGTACGCTTTTTTGGTTGTTTTAGAGATTATCATATCCGTTCTCTTGACCGCAGTTGTTTTGATGCAGTCGAGTAAGGGCGGCGGACTGGCTGGCTCGTTCGGAGGCGCCAGTGCCGGCTTTGGCAACATGTTTGGGGTGCGGAAGACTGCGGATATCCTTTCGAGGATGACGACAATCCTCGGCACAGTTTTCATCGTGCTGGCATTCCTCATAAACCTGTTCTTTCTCCCCAATAAGGCAACGAACGAACAGAAGAGTTTTCTTCAGACTCGGGGCGAGCAGAATCTCCCGGCTCAACAAGTACCTCAAGTACCTTTACCTTCGCAGCCAAGTCAGCCACAGAAATAGCGGGAATCTTCATAGATGCCCGAGTCCCCTCTCATACTGCTTGTCGATGATGAGCAGGCTAACCTGGAATTGTTCTCCATAATTCTGCAGGATGAGGGGTACCGTATCCTGGCTGCGGAAGGCGTGATGGACGCACTCAATCTCCTCTTGGAGAATAAACCCGACTTGATCATCAGCGACATATACATGCCTGAGGTGGGCGGGTTCGAGTTCTATGAGAAGGTGCAGAAGATTCCGGAGCTTCGTTCAGTTCCCTTCATTTTCCTGAGCGCGCTGGCGGACCGCGCACATGTCCGGGAAGGAAAGGAACTCGGCGCGGACGACTATTTGACGAAGCCCATTGATGTAGATGAGCTGATAACAACCGTCAGGGGAAAACTCAAGCGTGCCGCCTCGCTTCGGAGTGCGATGGAAAACGAGTTCAATTCCCTCAAAGAACAGATCCTCTCGACTCTCTCCCACGAACTTAACACCCCTCTGACTTACATAATTGGTTTTTCGGAGATCATCAGCAGCGGAGCCTCACAGATCTCGACGAACGAGCTCAAGGAGTTTGCGAACCTGATCCGTCACGGCGGCGGCAGATTGAAAAACCTGGTGGACGACTTCCTCGAGACCATTCAGATTGATTCAGGACAAACGCAGAAGTACTACGAGAGCGGGAAGCATGAATTCGACCTGGCAGAAACGCTCAGGGCCCTGAAAGAAGAGTATTCCCCGCTGGCTGACGAAAAGAACATTGGATTCAAAGTGAATGCAGACGGCGACCTTCGTGTCGTTGCTTCCGAATCGTTAATGCGCGATTTGCTTGGCAGACTACTCTCCAACGCAATTAAGTTCACTGCCAAGGGAAGCGTTACCCTGAATGCATCAAGAGATGGCGACTATGTTGAGCTGGATATAATCGATACCGGGGCCGGGTTCCCCGAGCAGGAACTGCCCAGAATGTTCCAGAAGTTCTACCAGTTCAACAAGGACAAACAACAGCAACAAGGCGCAGGGCTCGGCCTTTATATCGCCAAGAATCTTGCCGAGATCAACCACTGCCGCCTGACCATTTCCTCCATAGAAGGTACAGGAACAAAAGCTTCACTAAATATTCCCGCCCGGTAATTATGTCTCGTCTGACCGCGCTCCTCGGGGAGACGATCACCGTCTCCATCCTATTACTGTCGCCCGCGTCGACACTCTATGCCTTCTCGAATTCTTCTCATGGAGACTCTACTACCACTTATGTCCTGAACAGGGTCTTTGTCCAGGGTAACACTGCGACAAAGTCGTTCATAATACTCAGGGAGCTTCCCTTCAGGGCTGGTGATACCGTGACCGCCGGGGAAATTCAGTACGGCAGGGAAAGAATATACAGCACGGGATTGTTTACGGACGTGATAACTCAGATCGAGCCGCTGAAAGGAGGCAGGGTCGACCTCCTGATTCTTGTGGAGGAAAGATGGTACATCTGGCCGTATCCGGTTGTCGGCTTTCGGGATGATGATTTGAAGAGAATATATGTGGGAGCGGGCCTCGCGGATTTGAATTTCAGCGGGTCGGATGACAGGCTCGAGGGGATGTTCGCCTTGGGCTACGATCCTTTCGGTACTATAGACTATTCCGACCCCGCCGTCGGTGTCAACAAGAGATATGTTGTTTCACTCGGTGCCAGTTATGCACACGGAAGGAGCCTCGGTCAGCAGTCGGGAAATGCCAGCGGCCAATTCGACGATGCCTTTGCAGACATGTATGTCGAAGGGGGAAGGCGATTCGGCATCTATTCCCTTCTTTCTCTGAAGGCGACTTACAACTACGTCAAAAGGAATGAGGACGCAGCGGGCCTTGTGCTGTCGCCAACCGGTGAAGACATATTCGGGTCTCTCAAAGTGGATTACACTTATGATTCCCGCAATCTGAAAACTTATGCGACCCAGGGAGGATACCTGGACCTCGCGGTCGGAAAGTACGGTCTGGGCGAAAGCAATGTCGATTTCGGCAGGCTTTCATTTGATGCAAGAGGGTATCTGCCAATTGAAAAGTATCTGACCTTCGCTTTGCGATTGCACGGAAACCTGGCGGAAGGCCCGCAAATTCCTCCTTACGACCACGTCTTCTTAGGATATTATGAACGTATCCGGGGCATGTTCTATACAACGTCGGAGGGAGAGAGCCTGCTGGGCGCGAACGCAGAGCTGCGCATTCCTATTATCAAGAAGATGACTTTCGATCTGCCGGATTTCCCCATGAGAAAGTATATCTCAAACTCGTTCGGCATTTACTGGAGCTTCTTTTTCGATGCAGGCGAGACCTCCGGTAAACAACTGGACATGCACCTGAACCGGGCATTGTACGGTTATGGAGGAGGATTGGTCTTTCTGTTGCCCTATGATTTCGTTGTCCAGGTGGACTTCGCAAGAGGAGGGGACAAAAGGTCCGAGTTCATTCTGGAATTCGGTGAGGCGATATAATGGAGCAATTCATTTTTGACGACCGCAACTTCTCCCTCATGCAAAATGGGAAGAGTATCCTGGTTATCGAGGGCGATGAACATTTTCACCTGTCTCGTGTGTTGCGCGTCGGCATCGGAGACAGGATCCTGGCCACGAACGGGAAAGGTGCGACGTGCCTTTGCGTCGTGACCGTTATGGAAAAGTCAAGAAGTGTCTGTGAAGTCCTCGAGAAGTACGACAGGCTGAATTGTTCAGTTCGGAGTTTCCGCATCGGGCTGGCATTCCTGAAACCGGTGTCGAAGATGGAGATGGCAGTAGAAAAATGTACGGAACTAGGCGCGAGCGGATTTGTGTTGTTTAATACTGAGCGGAGTGAGAGGACGAATCCGCGCCTTGACAGATTGCAGGCCATAATCAAATCGGCAGTCAAGCAATCGCTTCAAAGTCGTTTTCCTGATTTATCGATCGCTGAAGATTTGGAGAAGGTTGTAGCCGGTAACGTGAGTTTCGAAGAGAAGATAGTCTTACATGAAAAAGCTGAGGAGATTCTGGATCCTGGATCCTTGCTTCCTTTCGTAAGCAAATCGGTGATCGCACTCGTGGGACCCGAGGGAGGCTTTTCCGAAAATGAGATTGCCCTTCTCAAAGGAAACGGATATCGAAGTTACTCGCTCGGTAAGGCTCGACTGAGATCCGAAACTGCCGCAATGAAAGTGGCTTCACTCCTTGCGGCCTACTGACCCAAGCGTTATGACCCTGCCCGGCCGGTTCGATTCCGCTGCCGGCCCCCGTTAGAAGTGCATAACCCGACGGGAACCCTTCCTGCACGGCGCCGGAATCGCCCTACCTCGAATACTCGGTTTAATTTTAACTCCGTTCATGACATGGCAATTCAAATGAGAACGTATCGGGATCATGGAGAGACAGCAAATCGTCAGGTATGAAAGCGCCAAGGACACACCTTTGCACCGCGATATCCGCGAGCTGGGCGCTATCCTCGGTGAGGTGTTGATAGAACAGGAGGGGAAGGAGTTTTTCGATTTGGAGGAAAGGCTTCGCGCTTTGACGAAGTCCCTCCGATTGAATTATTCACACAAGACCAAAAAGGAAATTGATGAGCTGATCAGCTCGCTCGATCTGAAGAAAGCCAACAAGATCGTGAGGGCATTTCTCCTTTATTTTCTCCTCAGCAATACTGCGGATGAAATCCACCGGATCAGGAGGCAGCGTGCGCATGCCATGACCGATGCGACGCCCCGGCGCGGCTCCATGGAGGAAGCCATCATCGACCTTACGAAAGACGGGCACGGGCTGGTCTTTGTTTTGCAGATTCTCAACTCCATGAAGGTCGTGCCGGTGTTTACCGCGCATCCAACGGAGGCAACGCGGCAGACCGTTCTCAGGAAGATGCTCAACATCAGCGAGCTCCTCCTCAGGCGTGAGACTGCCAGCCTTACACCGGACGAACTGGCGGAGCTCCGCAGGGAGCTTCACGCAGAAATTACGATGCTCTGGCAGACGAACGAAATAAGGATGAATCGCGTCACCGTTCAGGATGAAATCCGCAGAGGACTTTTCTTCTTCGGTGAAATAATGTATGATGCCATACCCGTGTTCTATGAACGCGTAAACCGCACGCTCGCAAGAGTGTTCGACAGCAAGGTGACATCGCCTGTGATGCTGAGGTTCGGTTCGTGGATCGGCGGTGACAGGGACGGGCATCCTTTTGTGACTGCCGGCGTCACAAAGAGCGCGCTCCAGATGCAAAAGAGGGAGATACTGTTCCTTTATATCAGAGACCTGGACCGGCTGTATGAGACCATGAGTACGTCCACGCGTCTGGTGGGGGTGTCGAATGAGCTGATGGACTCGGTCAGTAAAGACATTGCGAGTCTTTCCGGCGAGATTCAGGAAGAGGATTTGAAAGACCAATCCGAGATTTACAGGGTCAAAGTCTTCCTGATGCACAGCAAGTTAAGGAATACCATCGAGGAGAGAGGACATCGTTACGGATCCGCAGAAGAGTTCGTGCACGATCTTGATGTCATTAATGAGAGCCTTCATTCAAACAAGGGGGAGATAATCTCCGAGTCGAGAATTCTTCCGCTTCTCTATAAAGCGAAGACCTTCGGTTTCCATCTCGCGTCGCTGGATATCAGACAGAACTCGTCGGTCCTCAGAAACGGCATCTCCGAATTGTTAAAGAATTCCGAGGTCGAGAATAACTACCCCCGCCTGGACGAAAAAGGGCGCATCAGAGTGCTTACCAGGGAGCTTCTGAAAGCGAGGCCACTTGCAAATGTCAACGCATCCCTTCATGCAGATACTTCTGAGGTCATTTCGGAATTCGAAGTCATGCGTTTCGGTAAGGAATACGCCGGTGAGGAAGCGTGCAATGATTACATCATCAGCATGAGCTCTTCGGTGAGCGACGTACTGACTGCTCTGGTGTTCGCAAAAGAGGCCGGGCTGGTGAAGGTTAGAGACGGGAAGGTAGAGGAGTCAAGGCTGGATATTCTTCCGCTGTTTGAGACTATAGAGGATCTCAGGAATTCGCATGTCGTCCTGACCGACCTCTTCAGAAATGAGGGATACAGCCAGCACCTCAAACTTCGGGGAAAGACGCAGAAAATAATGATAGGGTACTCGGACAGCAACAAAGACGGCGGCATAGTAACGTCAAACTTTGAGCTGATAAAAGCCCAGATAAACCTGAAGAAAGTCTGCGACAAGTTCGGCGTAAGGCTGATATTATTCCACGGCCGGGGCGGAAGCGTTTCGAGGGGCGGAGGTCCGCTGAACCAGGCGATAGTCTCGCAACCGATTGGAACGATCGAAGGTGAAATAAAAATCACCGAGCAGGGCGAAATGATTTTTGTCAAGTATGCGATGCCGGGGATCGCGCTGAGGAGCATCGAACTGATGACGTCCGCCGTGATGATCTCCACATCGAAATACAGATCGGGTGAGAAGAACCTCGACAGGAAATACATACCTGTCTTTGAGAGGATTTCGGAGATCGCATTGAACCGTTACAGGAAACTTGTGAGGCATCCCGGGTTCATCGAGTATTTCAGGCATGCGACTCCCATAGATGTCATTGAACGGATCGAGATAGGATCTCGTCCGCCATCAAGGAACAATGGTGCCGGATTGAAGGACCTTCGTGCAATTCCGTGGGTATTCTCGTGGACCCAGAACCGTCAATTGATATCAGGCTGGTTCGGATTCGGTTACTCTCTGGAGAAGGCGGTCGAAGAGCACATCGTAAGCTGGGAAGATCTGAGAGAGATGTACGGCGAATGGGAGTTCTTCAAGGCCCTGACGGACAACGTAGAGATGGTTCTCATGAAATCCGACATGATAATAGCGAGAGAATATTTGCGGCTCTGCGGTGATAAGAAGGAGGCGGAAAAGATCTTCGCGATGATACAGCTGGAGCATGAGAAAACACGGGAGGCTATAATCAATATCACGAAGGAAAACAACCTCCTCGACTCGAACCCATCGCTCCAGCGTTCACTTAGCCTGAGGAATCCCTACATCGACCCGATAAGCCTGGTTCAGATAAGGTTCCTGGAAATGTATCGCGGACGCAAGTTCAGCGATGAAAACAAGCAGAATGTTCTTGATTTGCTGCGATCTACCGTGAACGGCATTGCTGCCGGGATGCGAAACACCGGCTGAAAAACTCCGGTGGCGGGTTGCTTTGAACAATCCGAAGAAGATTTGCGTTTCAGGGAGCTCAGGAAGGCCAGATGTTCTTGCGGAGAGGCCAAGCACGCTAAGAAGGGAATGGATGCAATCCGTCCTTCGTGCCTTTGCAAGCGTAAAATTTCACTATCTCAAAATGCCCGGCAGCCGCAACCGGGAGATTTTTCCAGCAGCTTTTTCCCCGAATATAAATCCCAGAATTCTCCAAGAAAAAAGAAGGCGGTCTGTTAAACCGCCTTCCGACATTACTTCTATCTTCGCATCTCTATTTGCTTGAGAGCGGCTCGACCTTTTTCACCGATACCTCTTCCATTCCACCTCTCTCGTTCAGTTGTCCGGTGACTTCCACTTGCTCCGCCACATACTGGACAAGAAGTTTATTGGCCGGTTTACTGTTCGGCCCGATCGCAAGATAAACCTTGCCGGTCTTGGTGAGGATCCCGACTGGCTGACCGCTGTCGATGCATTTCCGGGCGCAGGATGCATGTTTCGCGCCGTGTTGACCGGCCGTAAGATAACAGGAAAGGTCCACGACTTCTCCCTGTATTGTAGCCGTCTTTCCGTGGCTGGACATGTTCATCATGTGCATGTCGTTCATTCCCTTCATGCCTTTCATGCTCTGCGCCTGGCTCATGGAAACGGTCGTGAGGGCCACCATGAGGATAAACGCCGCGAACCTAAGGTATCTCATATCATCCTCCTCGTTTGTTAGTGCAGCACAATCCCGAAAAGAAGGGAGAGTGCGTGTTATTTGTGTGCTTTGTCGAAGCGGGCGGCCGCTTCTTTCCAGTTGATGTTCTTCATGAATGCAGTGATGTAGTCGGCGCGCTTCAAGCCGTAGTCAATCATGAATGCATGCTCGAAGACGTCGAGTACCACGATGGGGGTGCATCCGGCCAGGTGTCCCATGTCATGTTCGTTAACCCAATCGTTGTAAAGCGAGCCATTGGAGGTGTCAAGGTAAAGAAGCGTCCAGCCGATACCCCTCATGCTGCCTGTTGCCTTGAAATCTGTTTCCCAGTTCGCATAGCTCCCAAACTGGTTAGTGATTGCCTGGTGAAGGCCGGTCTTTTCTCCGACCGGTTCCTTGCCGCCCAGGTTGTCGAAATAATATTCATGCAATCTCATACCGTTGAATTCCCAGCCGAAACGCCTCTTCAACTCCGCGTACTCAGGTGTCCCCGTCTTACCATCCTTCAGCATTTGTGACAGGATGTCTGCTAGCTTGTTGGTGTTCGTAACATATCCCTGATAAAGTGTGAAGTGGTTCTCAAGCAGCTGTTTTGAAAAACCTTCCATTCCGATAAGATGACTGTAATTCTTTGCCTGGTATGCCATTTGTTTTCCCTTTCTTCTTTTGATGAAAAGCTATGCCCGGTGCTGTACCGCTGAAGACCAACGCTAGTACACTTTGTAATGACAATGCCTGCATTAAAGTTCCATGCAGGCTGGATGTCAAATATCATGACCGTTCATGGTACAGAGAGCCGGAGGTCCTTCGGAGATACCCGTCGTCAGGCGTTGAAGGAGTGGCCGCAGCCGCAAGTGCGAGTCGCATTCGGATTGTCGAACGTAAACCCTTTTCCACTAAGACCATCCTGATAGTCGAGAGTGACACCCGACAGATAGGGGAGGCTTCTTTCATCGATGTATACTTTCACGCCGTTGGCGCTCACTACCTTGTCCAACTCACGGGTCTTCTCATCAAAACCGAGGACATAGGTGAAACCGCTGCAACCGCCCCCCTTTACGCCCATTCTCAGGCCGAATGTGTCGGGTATGTTATTCTCTGTCATTACCCGCCTGATTTCCTGGGCAGCCTTGTCTGAAATATTGATATTAATTTGATCTATGTCTGTCGCGGACATATTCATTCCTCCATTTATATATAAATTCCGCTATCGCACATTGAGTATCGGTTTCCCCGGGGTCTTTGTCCTGAAGTCTGAATAGTTAACCGTCCAAACGCCGCTGGATACCGGTTTAAGGATTCCGTCAGAAACCATCTCCCTTATCAACGCCTGCAAAACGGTCTCAAGTTCCACATCCGAGGGGGTGAACTTGTTAGACAGCAGGTAATATTTCAGCGCATAGCGCAAATCGCGATAAAAAACGTTTGAGAGATGAAAAGTCGGGAATTTGGAGTGAAAATAGTCCAGGAAATTCTTCTTGTTGCTGATGGCAAATTCAATCTCTTTCATCGAGGTCCCTTCCTTTTATATAATATAGATTTGAGGTTTTGGAGATTCAATAATGCGGCGCATAGGAGGTTCCTTCGGGAGGCAGCCCGCACCGCAAAACAAGCCGAAGATCGGGCTAAATTGCATATTATGGCGTACGTCCGTAAATTTTTCCATAAAATTTGGAGGAATACAAATGGCAATTAATGTCGGAATTAACGGTTTCGGACGTATTGGAAGAAACTTTTTCAGAGCTGCATATAAGAACTCTCAGCTGAATATCATAGCGGTCAATGATATCACGGATGCGAAGACTCTCGCGCATCTTCTCAAATATGATTCCGTGCTCGGAATCTTCCCTGCAAAAGTCGAGGCTAAAGAAGGTGAGATTATAATAGACGGGAAGCCGTTGAAAGTGCTTTCGGAAAAGGATCATCATAATCTCCATTGGAAGGATCTCGGTGTCGACATCGTCGTCGAGTCGACAGGTTTAAAGCACTTCACCACAGGTGATGAGGCGAAAACCCATCTCGCAAATGGCGCGAAGAAGGTAATTATCAGTGCGCCGGCTAAAGTCTGTGATCTTACGATTGTATTAGGTGTGAATGATGAATTATACGACGCAAAAAAGCACAACGTTATTTCGAACGCCAGCTGTACCACGAACTGCCTGGCGCCCGTCGTGAAGGTCCTTCGGGATTCATTCGGGATCAAGAAGGGGCTCATGACGACGATTCATTCGTATACAAACGATCAGCGCATACTCGATCTTCCGCATTCGGATCTTCGCCGGGCCCGTGCGGCCGCGCTTTCGATGATACCGACCTCGACCGGAGCGGCAAAGGCAATCGGACTTGTCATGCCCGATCTGAAGGGAAAGCTGGACGGATTCTCGATGCGGGTGCCTACTCCAGATGTCAGCGTCGTCGATGTGGTCGTGGAATCGGAAAAGTCGGCCACGAAGGAAGAAGTCAACAAGGCGCTGAAGGCTGCCGCTGAAGGACCACTCAAGGGAATCCTCGGCTACAGCGAAGAACCTCTCGTCTCAATGGATTACAAGGGTGACCCTCGTTCTTCGATTGTCGATGCCCTGAGCACGATGGTTATCGACAACCTGATTAAGGTCGTGTCATGGTATGACAACGAATGGGGTTATTCGAGTCGTGTAGTCGACCTGGTGCAGAAAGTAGGCTCCAGGCTCGGTTGATTTTCCGGCAGCCCGCCAACGGTCAAATCTGTTAAACGAGCTCCCACGTCGAAGTTGCATCACTCCGATGCGATTTCGGCGCGGGACCGCGGGCCGCGGTTTTCTTCATCCTGAGTATTTTGTTGAAAGGGAAGATTGAACTTCTTTCTTGTAGCTGCATTTGTCTTGTCTCTCCATCCGAACCGTGTCCCTGATAGTTATACTCCTCATGAGCTTTTCGAGAAGTGCAAGGACCGCGCGGCCCGGATCGATAGTACGTTGAACAAAATGAATATCCGGTTCATCCAGTCGGTGGAGATGAGATCGAGGACCGGAACGGCAGACAGCCTTGCGTTTGAGATTACCTCCGATCACGGCAGGCTCACAAGGCGCCTTTTGTTCAGTAGTGTTCCGAATGGTGGCAGGTTTAACGGCGGTTACGATGCATTCGACCGTATGTTCCACTTGTCCGACTACTTCTCAGGGAGGGGGAAGGTCCTGTCTTCATGCGATTTCGGTAAGTCGTCCTGCGGGAAATGTCTCGGCATCAGATTCACACTTTCAAGTCCTTCCGATCCCACAGATCCGCTAAGTACAGTATCCGCTTCGGTGGATGCGTCGGACTTCACCCCGGTTCACATTGAAGAGCATCTTAAAGGACTTCCACTCGGCGTTGAGTTCGAGGACAATGTGGATGTCGCTTACAACAACGATTTGAAAGTCTATTTTCCGAATAAGATAGTGATGCAGGTGTACGGGACGCTGTTCTTCCTCAAAGGCGAAGTTGCAGTCATCACGATCAGGAATGGAGATCTGCAGAGAATATGAGGCACGTGGCATCTCTCGTCCGAGGTTTCTCTTTGTGGGCATAGGATCAATCAGAATAATTGTTGAACAATCAGATTTCAAACTGGAGCAGGAAATGGATACAACATTTAACAAGAAGACTGTCGACGATATTAGTCTAAAGGGCAAGAAAGTATTGGTGCGGGTCGATTTCAATGTCCCGCTTGATGAGAATAAGAATATCACCGATGATAACCGCATTGTGGAGTCTCTCCCGACGATTAAGAAGATACTTGCAGATGGCGGTACACCGATTCTAATGAGTCATCTTGGACGGCCGAAGGGGAAACCGAAGCCTGAGTTCTCGCTGTCGCCTGTCGCAAAGAGGCTGGGTGAGTTCCTGTCCGCGAAGGTTGTGATGACACCAGATTGTATAGGGGCAGAGACCGGAAAACTGGCCGGAGCGGCGAAACCGGGAGATGTGGTCCTTTTGGAGAACCTTCGATTCCACGCGGAAGAAGAGGCAAACGACACCAATTTTGCGAAGGAGCTCGCATCGCTAGGGGATGTCTATGTTAACGATGCATTCGGAAGCGCACACCGCGCCCACGCATCCACCGAAGGCGTGGCTCATTTTCTGAAGCCGGCCGTGGCAGGTTACCTGATGAAGAAGGAGCTTAAATATCTTTCACAGGCGGTGGGGAATCCGAACCGCCCATATGTGGCGATCATCGGCGGAGCAAAAATTTCCGGAAAGATCGACGTCATCAATAATCTTCTGGGTAAAGTGGATGTACTCATTATCGGTGGCGGAATGATGTTTACGTTTCTTAAGGCCATAGGCAAAGAGATCGGCAACTCGATTCTGGAAGCCGACAAGGTAGCACTTGCAAAGGAGCTTCTCGACAAAACCAATTCCGGAAAGGCAAAGTTGCTCCTGCCGGTCGATTGCGTCGTTGCTGAAAAGTTCGAGAATAGTGCCCCGAAGAAGACGGTTAGTGTCGACGGGATCCCGCAAAACTGGGTCGGCATGGACATCGGTCCCAAGAGCGTCGAGCTCTTCCGCAATGAGATTGTGAAGGCAAAAACGGTCGTCTGGAACGGGCCGATGGGTGTCTTCGAAATGGAGAATTTCCAGGCCGGGACGCGGGCTGTTGCAGAAGCGCTTGTGGAAGCGACGAAACAAGGTGCCTCGACTATTGTCGGGGGTGGCGATTCGGCCGCAGCCATTGCCAAGTTCGGACTTGAGGACGGAGTCTCACATGTTTCAACCGGCGGAGGCGCTTCGCTCGAATTCCTCGAAGGAAAAATACTGCCCGGGGTTGCAGCACTCGACAATAAGTGAGTAACTTATTCGGCAGGTCCAAACGGGAAACAGATGGAGGAGTCAGATTGTTTAGGAAAAGAAGTGCACTATGAGCTATTACACAAATTATTCGGGTTATTACACTCCTCCATCTAGTTTCAGATTCTTCCCAAAGGGGATGAAGTTTCTTCTCATCTCTACGACCGCAGTCTGGCTGTTTCAGCTTTTTCTTCAGCTGGGGATTCGTTTCGGAAATGTATACATCTATAACGTCTTCTTCAGGCTCTTCGCGCTGTATCCACTAGGCCAGGGATTTCTTGTCTGGCAGTTGGTGACGTATCTGTTCCTGCACGGGGGGTTCTTTCATATCTTTTTCAATATGCTTGCGCTCTGGTTCTTCGGTGTCGAGCTCGAGCATGTTTGGGGGACTCGCAGGTTTCTCATTTATTACTTCTTGTGCGGAATTGGCGCCGGACTGTCAAATATATTCCTGACGCCTCTCTTCACCGTGCCCGCCCCGACGATTGGTGCTTCGGGAGCTATTTACGGCGTACTGATAGCATTCGGAATGCTTTTTCCTGATGCTCCGGTTTTCATCTATTTTCTCTTCCCAATAAAAGCGAAGTATTTTGTGGCGATATTTATCGCCATCGAGCTGTTCTACGGCGTCACAGGTACCGGGGCCGGCGTTGCTCATTTTGCCCACCTTGGCGGCGCGTTTGTCGGGTTTGTGTATCTGATGTTGTACCGACGATCGATCCCGGGAGCGAGTGGCATCTCCGACTTTGCGAGCAGAACCTGGGGTAATCTCCGCAGCAGACTTCAGTACAGAAGAAGCTACGGCAGGAAAAGTGTGATCACGGATGCACGATTTACGGAAATAAACAGGGGGCCTGCGGCGAGGGATACGAGGCAGGATAAGGGGGACTTCGACCAGAACAAGCTTGATGAAATCCTGGATAAGATCAGCGCGTCAGGTTATGACTCACTGACGGAAGAGGAAAAGAGGATTTTGTTCAATGCGAGCAAGAAGCTAAATTAATACCAGGCGTTCCACCCGGGTTTGAAGCCACGCTGACTGCTGCAGTTGAGGTTATGAGTTTCAGGTGACGTTAGGTAAGTAAGGAAGCACGAATAGGAAAGAGAATAAGATGATCAACCTTCCCGTAGTTTCTCCAGCTTCGCAACCAGAGAAGCCAGATTCACAAAACATTGGAAATATGGACATAAATGGATCGGACCCGGCAGGACTTCAAACAGCGGAACAGCTCGCCCCGGTAAAATTCCCGCCCCGTCAATCGCGCAGAGTCTACATCGGAAATGTGCCGGTCGGGGGCGGAGCTCCCATCTCTGTCCAGACAATGACCAAAACAAAGACTTCGGATGTCAACGCGACAGTGAAGCAAATACTCCAGGCGGCAGAGGCGGGCTGTGACATCGTTAGAGTGACGGTCAATGACAAAGAGGCTGCAGCGGCCATCGGGGAAATAGTCAAACAATCGCCGTTACCCGTGGTTGCAGATATCCATTTCAATCATGTCTTTGCGCTGAGGGCCCTCGAAGGCGGTGTGGCAAAAGTGCGGCTGAACCCGGGCAATATCGGAAGTGTGGACAGGATCCGCCAGGTACTGAGTCTTGCAAGAGAACGAAGAGCGCCTATAAGAATCGGCGTGAATTCGGGCTCGTTGGAAAAAGACATACTTGAGAAGCACGGTTATCCGACTGCGGAGGCGCTTTATGAGAGTGCGATGCGCCACGCGGGCATCTGTGAGGAAAACGACTTCCACGATGTGATCATCTCCGTCAAATCGACCGACGTCAGGCTGATGATAGAGGCTTACAGGCTGATAGCTCAACGTACCGATTACCCGTTGCATCTCGGAGTTACGGAAGCGGGCCCGACACGCATCGGAACAATCAAGTCCTCCATAGGTATCGGAACTCTTCTTTCCGAAGGCATAGGCGACACGATAAGGGTCTCTCTCACAGACGACCCGGTCAAGGAAGTGGAGGTAGGGAAAGAGATCCTGCGCTCGCTCGGTCTCGCAACGCGCAACGTTGAGCTCATAGCATGTCCCACCTGTGGCAGACTCGAAGTCGATTTGTTTTCGATTACTCAACAGCTCGAGGAGAGATTGTCCGGCGTCAAGAAGCCCGTGAAAATTGCCATCCTGGGATGCGTGGTCAATGGACCCGGCGAGGCAAGCGAGGCAGATATAGGCGTTGCCTGTGGAAAGGGCGTCGGTATATTATACAGGAAAGGTGAAGTGATACGCCGTGTCAAGGAAGAGGAAATTGTGGACGCTGTGGTCGAGGAAGTAGGAAAATATCAACCTCAAGACTAAGAGGTAAATGAGCTGCATATTTTGCCAAATAGTTGATGGTAAGGCAAAAGCCGATTTCGTTCTCAATGACGGTGATGTGTTCGCCATAAGGGATGTGCACCCTGTCGCTCCGACTCATATATTGATTATTCCCAAGAAACACGTCAGGAGCCTGTTGGAACTAGACGGCGCTGACGATTCTCAATTGATTTCAAAGATGGTTGCAACTGCGGTAGATGTAGCGAGGCGCATAGATCTGGATGAACGCGGCTTCAGGCTTGTGTGGAATTGTCGATCCGACGGTGGGCAGACGGTTGATCATGTCCATCTTCATCTTCTGGGCGGCCGGCAAATGAAATGGCCTCCGGGGTGAATGAGAAATGTCCCGAATGATTTTCCTGGCCTGGTTCGCACCCCTGCTCTTCATGCTGGTTGCGTTCTACGTGCTTTTCAACAGCGGGGCGCCAATGGCAGCTAAGATCGTTTTTACTGCCGTTCCCGTTGCAATCTGGATCCTGGGCGGATTTGCCATCCACAGAGAATATCGCGAACGCAACGAAGAGAAGATAAGACAGGACGAGGTGCTCAACGAAGCGAAGCGCATTCTGGACGACTTCGCCGGCAATCGCAAGCACCCCGACACCGGACGCGACCGGAGTCACCAGGAAGAGCGGCATGATTAATCCTTTCGCTAAATAGCCGGGAGCGTCACAATTTCTACAGTGGCTGCATTGAATCAGGTATGCCGCAGGCAAAAGAGGAAATTCTGCAAGCCGTGGATTTTGCACCTTGAACGAATGCGCCGTGAGCCTCGGTCTTAGCGAGTTTCATTACGTTCCTCCCGCATCGAATCGATCATCAACCAACCGAAGACACTTCATCGCCTTAAAGTGGAGCAGCCAATGAGCGTTTTTAATTTGTTACTGGAATATTGGTACCTTGCAGTTCTGTATGAGGTCCTTTGTGCGAGCTTGTCCACCTTCCTGGCACGCTCGAAGGGAAGAGATCAGGGAATCTGGTTTTTATGGGGGCTGGTCCTGGGTGTCGTCGGCCTCGCGCTGATTCTTGCGATGAAGAAACTGCCTGAAGAGGCTGCTGCAAAGAACAACCTTCTGCTCGATTCTGAGAATTATCTGAGGAGCGGCTGGCGCGCATTACTTTTTATTGTGACCGTTGTTGTCCTCTATTACCTGTCTGCAGTACTTTCCGAGCTCACCCGTGCCGTCCCTTCCCAGTCGCTGTTCTTCCTTTTCTACATCGACGTGGCATTGTCCACCTTCCTTATGTTGAGATTCATCGACAAGAGACGTTTCGCTTCTGTTGGAATTCCTTATCATGGGAACGTGCTCAAAGAAACCCTTCTGGGCATATTGATTGGAGCATTGATGATCGGCGCCGTCGGCGGCTTCGAGTTCCTGATCGGCGCCGTCAAACTGAATCTCAGGCCCGGTCTCAGTTTCACCCTGCTGGCAAGGAATTTTGGACTTAGCTTTCTGTTCTTCGCCTACTTTGCTGCGGGAGAGGAACTCCTGTTCCGCGGTTATCCTTACCAGGCGCTGATTGAAGGGATGGGGGCCATAGGTGGCACAATCTTCATGGGCGTTATATTTGGCTTGATGCATGTCTCTAATCCCAATGCCGGGGTCATCTCAACTGCAAATACGATACTCGCCGGTGTGTGGCTTAGCGTCGCATATCTGAAGACGAGGACACTCTACTTCCCATTTGGTATGCACTTCGCCTGGAATTTTGTGCAGAGCTTCATCCTTTCACTACCTGTGAGCGGTCTCCTAACTAACCGGACGATTTTTGTCCCGACCGACTACGGTCCCGATTGGCTCACGGGCGGTCGATACGGACCTGAGGCTGGAGTCGGTACCACCGTCATCTTGCTGGTTGTCCTTGTGTATTTCCTGCTCGATAAGCGAATAAAGCCGGCATATGATTATGCGAAATACAAGGACCGACTTTTATCGAAGAATGAGGTTTCGAGAGCCGCGTGAACCTTTCACGGTTTTTGTCGGCAGCTCCGCTTGAGCGATCTGTCGGACCTGATTCCCCATCGACACTCAACTCCGATTTTCGGTAAGAATCGCTGCGTCTGCTAATGACGATTATCCTGGAATCTTTCTGCGTGAAGTAAATCCATCGCGCGCAATTATCCATCGAACGGGCGCACTGAATTTCCCGGCAAGATGTAAATCTCCGAATGTACTGAATTGTTCTCCTGCTCCAAGGAAGCGATGAATTTATGAGGCGTTGAGCTGAACTATTCAGGGGATTCAATTAATCTGTCCCAGAAGTTCTATCTGGATTGCGGATTCCCCTCAAATTTTTTTCGACCCGGGAACTGTGAGTCGAATGCACGCGTTCCATATATGAAACTTACCAACATGAGGTTGGTGGTTATGGTGCCAGTGTGGTTGCGCCCACTGCCCAGCGCTCATTTCAACCGTTGCCTGTTCTGTTCTGAAATTTGCTTGCCATGAACGGGAAGACGTTTGAAACCCCGCAAGTCCTGCACACGGAACGATCCCTGATCTGCTGGTTCCAAAAATTGCGAAGTACCAACATTTAGAAGCAGTCTATGATAGTCGTAGTACCTTATGAGAAGGGGCTGAGTGTTGTTCTTGGGGCATTAGAGGTGCGATTAAGAATGTATCGCTCTGCGCCGCTACTCCATTCAGATTGCTCAGCGGGCTCGCCTTCAAATCCTCATATATCTTCGCGATTAAAATATCCAATCTGTCATTCGCTTAATCTAAAGTCCGAACGTCGAATTGCAACACGCAATGAAGTTGTTCCATTAGTTCCATACGTCACTATGTAACAAACCATCAAACCAACGCTTCCGAGATGGATATCCAGGAGCAGAAGAACCTTAAAATCTTATGGAGGCAATTTTATGAGAAGACAATCGCTTGTGCTCTCCGGGTTGAACGACCTGGCATCAGGCCTGCGCGGCACGGCTCCGGGTGTGTACGTATCACAATCGAGCGGCGACCCGGGGTCTGCGACGAGGATAGTCCTTCGCGGCGCCCGTTCTCTACAGAACAACAACGAGCCGTTGATTGTGATCGACGGTGAACCCGTTTTCAGTGGAACGGTAGGCAGCCTTAACTCAAACAACAGTTCGGGAAACACAATCGGTGCCAACAACGTCAGCGGAACGTCAGCAATGTCTGTTCTCGATTTGATTAACCCGAGCGACATCGCCTCAATGAACGTGTACGAGGGGCCTTCCGCGGCCGCAATATGGGGTTCAAGAGCGGCGAATGGTGTCATAGTCATCACGACGAAAGGGGGAGCCTTTACTCCGGGGAGGAGGGTGAATATCTCTATCAGGAACAGCGTTCAGTACAACAGCATTCTAAGGGAGATGCCTCTGCAGTCTATGTTGGCCAGGGAGTAAACGGCGATTGGTACTACTACGCCAGCCAGTTTGGTAGTGTTGCCGGTATCTGGAGTTGGGGTGACAAGATCTCGCTCAGGCCGGGAGGTGCGGACGTCCATCTCAACAATAATCCTTTTTTCACGATGTATCAGGACCCGACAACTATATCACTCAATGAGCTTCTCGGATCTGCATCGATTGCCTATGACCCTGCGGACTGGTTGGATTTCACGTACAGGGCAGGTGTCGACTACGAGACTGACCGGGACAACACCCTCCTCGGTTACTATGATGTGAATGCGCCGCAAGGTCAACTCATCAGGAATTGGAACAACGATTATCAGGTGAATACTGATCTGCAGGGGAGAGCCAGCCACAAATTTTCGGAGAATTTCACCGCAAATCTACTACTGGGATTCCACCTCGATCAGATACAGTACAACAACAATGCGATAATCGGAACCACATTCATAAATCCCAACGGGCCCCCATCAATTTCAAATGATGCGACTTATGTTCCCGGCGATGTGAAGCAGATCATAAGAGACGCCGCTTCCTATGGGCAGTTGAGCGTAAATTTCTTCAGACAATTGTACGTCAATTTCGCCGGAAGAGATGAGAGCTCCTCCACTTACGGTCCCAACGTACCATCGCTTTTCTTCTATCCGGCTGTCAATGCGGCATGGGAATTCACTAAGCTTCCGCTCTTCAAGAACAACTCGATACTCAACTTCGGAAAAGTAAGAGCCGCTTACGGACAAGCAGCTGACCAGCCGCCCGTTTACTCAACTGCAACCTACTACACGCTGAATCCTATAATCGGCAACGGCTTCGGACCCGAAATCGGACTTCAATACTATTACAACTCTTCGACCGGAATCGGCGGTGCGCTGATCGGTGCTCCCATCACAAACGACCCGATTTCCGGCCTGGGGACGGAAGGCAATCCTAATCTGGGTCCGGAAAAGACCTCGGAGTTCGAATAGGGCCAGTAATAGTAGACGAAACTTACTACTATGATGGACCAGGTTCCGGATTCACAGGTCCATCCCAGCAATTCATCGAGAACGGCAGCTACGTAAGCCTGAGTCAGCTCTCTTTGGGATACACTTTTCCAATGACATCGCTTGGTTTCCAGAGTCTGCAAGTCACCCTCATCGGACGCAGTTTGGCGCTGTGGACGAAGTACACCGGGATAGACCCGGGAGTCAATCTCACCGGGCCAACCAACGGTCAGGGTCTGGATTACTTCAATAACCCGACTGTCCGGACCTGGATTTTGTCACTCTCGCTTAATTACTGATGAAAGGGACTAACATGAAGAATCTAAGGAAGAATCTCGTGCTGCTCGCGGCGCTCGGCATGACCGTTGCGATTGCGGGTTGTACATCTTTTACAAAAGGGTATTCGGTGAATCCGTTGGCCCCTTCCACCACGGGAACTGCTCAGTTGTTTGTCGGCTCGGAAGGAGCTTTTGATGAATTCATGGAAGGATTTCCCTCCCAGATTTCGACGGTCTGGGCGCAGCAGATTACCGGTTCGACAGCCCAATTCAGCGGATACAATAATTATCTTACCACTTCGCTGGACTATTCCAACGATTGGGCTACCGCGTATAGCACAGTGCTATATGACCTCAAGCTGACCGAACAACGTAATTAGCTGGGCCCAACAGGGAATAACCGACGTATCAGGAGCACAGGACCTAATGTTTCTCCACACCGGCGGCGTTGCCCACGGCGACATGAACCTCTGGTATTCATTCGGTAACCTGGACCGTCCCGGCGACGTGAGTGCAGCTTCAAGCTTCCTGGTTCCGATGCTCGAGGCTTATAATATGGGCCAACAACTCACCTTCTACTTTGATACGTCCGCAAGCGACTTAAACTACAGCAGCGGGTTCTCGTCTACAGCCTCTTTTCCTATCTTCAGGGCGTCTGAAGCTAACCTGTTGATTGCTGAGGCGTACGCGCGGGAAGGCAACCTCGGTAGCGCGCTTACATATTTGAACAATGCAATTCAGTACAATGACAATATGTATAGCGACAGCGTAGCCGCTTATGCGCCGGCAGACCCGGCAGTGAGCACTCAAAGCGCCATGCTGCAGACGATATTCAACGAGGAGTATATGTCCCTGTTCCCCGAGATTGAAGCCTTCACTTTCCTGAGAAGGGTCGACTACGATATAAAGTACACCACGAACGGAACAACGGTGCAATTGACGCCGACGACCGGTAAGGAGTTTCCACAGAGGCTGCTCTACCCGTCAACCGAGGTGGAGGCTAACCCGAACACTCCTCCGCAGACCGTCTCCGACTTATTCAAAGCAACTTCGGTTAATAGCGCCCCGGCCCTGAATAATCCGTGACTTGAAAAGGTCTGATCCACACATCTATCCCCCTCTCTTTCCATAAGAGAGGGGGAATAGAAGTGGTAAATTCCTTTGCTCGTGAGCGATGAACGACTGGCGTATTCCGCTATTGCGCAGTTTGTTGTTGAGAGTCCGAGGCCAAATTGACCCTGAGCCAGAAATTGATCTGTTTCGGCGGCTCCGGTCTTTGAATGCGTCTGTTTCCGTACTCTCCGCGGCCCTGACCAGGATAGCCTTCTCCGCCGCCTTCCATCCCACCGGGATATTCGCCCCCTTCACCGCCAGGCATGCCTTCTCCGTCTTCGCCGCGCCCGTATCCGCCGCCTCTTCCCGCAAACGAAGGCATCTGAAATTTGCCGCCCTCGAACTGCACCCCGATCTGATTCCCCTTCGGGTTAATCGCGTACGGATCGTCCGGAGACGAATGCAGAGGTACTCGCAGCTCATAGATCAGTCCTTCTCCGGCGTGGTGAAGCTGCAACTGAATTCCCCTGAGTTCGGCAATCGACATTCTCACGGGACCGTTCTTGTTTGCCCCCAGAATCTCGAGTTGATCGGGATTGATAGCCAGGAAACTCCTGCTCATATCGCCGTCCGTGCCGTTGTTATTATTATCACTGGACTGCCGGTTGACCCTTCCTTCTTCTCTCCTCGCAAGCGGGAAATGTATTCCGAATGTCTCGTGCGATCCGCCGGAAGGATCGAACCAGACCGTCATGCCGAGCCCGAGAATCTGGAATGTCTGCTGGCGATCCGTGGTCTTCAAAATCATATACAGATACTTGCTATTATTTTGGAGACCGACTGTCAGTTTTGCATCGGGGATGTAAAACATCGTGTCGCCCCAGTCTTTGTCATTTCCATCAACGACTATCTTGTGGCCGTCCCAGGCACTCTTGACAAGAAGCATACTTGTGCAGCCGCTGAACAAGAGGGCTCCAAGGACGACTAGAAAGGGGATATACCTAAGTGATTTCATGCGAAAGCTCCTTTTGTGGAATACTGGGAGTCATACCTTACATATTAACCTTTTTTTTGACCGAAAAATAACACCCACGGTTTAATCCTGATGAACTATGCAAGTGCCACGCCTCCTTGAAGACGAATCAAACTGTACGGAAGTTCACTCCCGTTCGGATGAAGCCTCTGCGGCCCGTCCGCATGGAGTCTGTTTTGGGAGATTGACTCGTTATGAAACTCAAGCGGTGCGCACCTCATCGGCAACAGCCCGACGATAAATCACTTCGCATCGGGGTTTCTTATTGAAAGAGAAAGCGTTGCACAAGTTTGGACTTCTTTTGTGTATAGAGTACATTTTTAAATTCATCGAAAAGCTCAAGGAGATCTACAATGCCCAAATACTTCTCGGTTTTCATTCTGGCTTTCTTTTTTGCGATTTCATCCTACGCAGCACAAGAGAAGCCTTCGGAAAGCGATACGGCTTCCCTGGAGGTGCCCAAGCCCGTTCAGGTCGTAACACACCACACGATAACTATAGACGGACAGCAGATCCACTACACAGCCACAACGGGTACGATGCTGCTGAGGGATGGAAACGATCATCCCATAGCACTCTTCGGGTTCACCGCCTATACGAAGGACGGCGTAACCGATCCGGGCACACGGCCAATCACGTTCGCATACAACGGCGGGCCGGGATCTTCATCCATTTGGCTGCATATGGGCGCGTTGGGTCCGAAGCGTGTCGTCCTTGATGACCCACACGCGATGCCTCCGGCGCCTTATAAGATGGAAGATAACCCTTACTCGATACTGGATGTCAGCGACCTTGTGATGATTGATCCGGTAGGAACAGGTTTCAGCCGTCCGGTCGGAAAGGCGAAAGGGTCGGATTTCTGGGGTGTTGACCAGGACGTGAAATCGGTAAGCGAGTTCATATTCCAATATATCCGTGCCAATAATCGATGGAATTCGCCGAAGTTCCTTTTTGGGGAAAGCTACGGCACGACGCGTTCGGCTGGTGTCGCAGACTACCTATTCGAGCGGATGGGGATTCAAGTGAACGGAGTGATTTTCCTATCGACGGTATGGAACTTCGAGACGCTCGCCTTCGCTCCCGGGAATGACCTCCCTTACATACTCTATCTTCCGACATACGCAGCGGTCGCCTGGTATCATAATGCGCTTCCTTCCAAGCCGGCGGATCTTCCGTTATTTCTGGAGAGAGTCAGGAAGTTTGCCAGAGACGAGTACGCCAATGCGCTTTTCAAAGGGTCATCCATCGACAGCAGCGAATTCAGCGATGTCCTGAGCAAGCTTTACAAATATACCGGTATATCCGAATCATACTGGAGGAAAGCCGATCTAAGGCTGAGTGAACCGCAATTTGCAGATGAGCTGCTGCGCGGACGAGGCGAGACTGTGGGACGGCTCGACTCCAGATACACCGGCCCCACTTCGGATCTTATCAGTGAATATGCGAACTATGATCCTCAGAGTACCACGATAAGTCCGGCGTTCATTACCGATTTTCTCAGCTATCTTCACAACGACCTTAAATTCCCCACTGACATGACATATCACATAGACGCTTACGGCACGAAGGGATTCAAGTGGGATTGGAACCAGGCAGGCCGGCGTGAATTTGGTTTCCGCAATCCTAACGTGGCGCCGGACCTTGCCGACGTGTTATCGAGGGATCCGTACCTGAATATCCTTATGCTGAACGGCTACTTCGACTTAGCGACTCCTTTCTATGCGACCGAGTACACGATCGATCACCTTGGGAGCAATATCCCGAATCTGAAGGACCGTGTGCACTTGAAGTATTTCCAGTCCGGACATATGGTGTACGTGAATTCGAAGGTGCTTCCTCAGTTTAAATCCGACGTGGCCAAGTTCATAGAATCAATGGTCCATCCTCAGAAGTAGGGAAGACCTCCTGGTTTCAAGAGATGCGTTGGGAGCCGTCCGAGCGGGATGGCTCCCAAAAGGATGTGAAGCCCTGGATACTAATGTAGTGCCTCTTCAGAGGGACCTTTCGACGATCCCACAGGGAAGACGATGGAGAAATATTTATGAAGGATCTTTTAGTCCTCGCGAAGAGGAAAACAAGCGACATTACCTTCGAAGGTAAACTGGAACAATGGCATCACGCGAACCGGGTAGACTTCGATGATGGTGCGGCGTTTCCCGAAAGGCGGAGCGCTTTAGTCTACGTGCTTTGGGATGAAAAGTATCTCTATATCGCGTTTGACGTCCGGAGGAAGAACCCTCGCGCGAAGGTAACGGAGCGTGACGGTCATGGCTTGTGGTTCGATGACGGTATCGAATTCCTGATAGACGCGAAAAATGACAAAGGGACGTTGTTCATGCCGGATGACATCGCTTACCACGTCAACATACTCGACGCTGTGTTCGACGACAGAGGAACGGGAGGTCCGAAGCAGGACGTATCGTGGAACGGGAATGCGATTCACAAAATGAACCTCAAGACTGAGAAGAACGGTGAGGTAACCGGCTACTTCTGCGAGGTTGCTGTGCCGTGGGAAGAACTGGGCGTGGCTCCGGTTGAGGGTGTCACCGTTGTGGGAATCGACTTCTGCGTCAACGGGATCGATGACATGACGGGGGCATACCATTATTTTGACTGGGCCGGGTTGAAGTTGTTCCATTATCCTGACGGGTTCGGCGAACTCAAGCTGGTAGGGGCTTAAATCTGTGGAAGAATATCGAAGAGACTCAAGAGCGGTATGGCAGGCTCAAGATCAGTTTAGTATTTTCCAGAGGAGTGTCATGACAAATGGCGGTTTTATTGAAAGAGAGGACTAATGAGTGAAGTACCAGGTGCCTGGGAACAAAGGAAGTGGCACGTCATATATATCAAAGCACGACACGAGAAAGCCGTTTATGAGGAACTGGTCAAGCGTGGCGTGGACTCCTACCTTCCTTTGAAAAAGGAACTGCATCAGTGGAGCGACAGGAAGAAATGGGTAGAGGTGCCGCTATTCAGCTCCTATGTATTCATCAATATAGAACCCGGAGAAAAACAGCAGGTATATCTTTCGGATGCGTTTGTGAGGTTCGTGACAATGAACGGAAAGCCGAGTATCGTTCCTGATTGGCAGATTGAATACATACGAAAAGTGTCGTCCTTGTATCCGGAAACGTTGAATGTGTTTGATACAGGCAACGTCGGTAAACGGGGAGTTATCATTTCAGGGCCCCTTTCGGGTATGAGGGGCGAGATAATCGATGTAATGAACGAGCATTGGTTCATGGTGCGAATCGAAGGCCTTGAGAAAGTTCTCGGAGTGAAAGTCCCCGCCTCAATATTCCAGCCGGGCAGCTGATAATGTGTCCGGCGGCTTCCGCCGTTCATGTCCCAGGCCCACCGGCGTGGGTCGGCAGCCGCCGAATTCTTCAATCCTGACCATGTGTCCTCGTGGGCCTGCCTGGGTGACCACATGGCCCCTGTTGTGATGTCCCCCCCCCCTCGAAATTTACTTCAAATCCCGCACGCGAAACTCTTGACTAAATAACCCGAATAAAGTAAAATACCAAAGACAAAACAGCATTTCCTTAGTAAAACATGCGTTTGTTTTTGATGACGCTGGTGATTTGATTGGAGTTCGTTGGTCGGCCCTCTGAGTAGCGTGTGATAGGTTCTGATCTTCGTGAGTAAATCCAAGTTTTACCCTTGGCAGGCGGAGAACGTCGCTATGCGTTTTTGGAAGTAGCTGTGCCCGGCCGATACTGCATTTGATGCCGTCGTCTTAAGGCTGCATGTTCGAGTCTTCCCGCTATGTTGTGGGACTGAGATGGCGAAGCTGTCTACAGCTTGCTGCCCGAACAAATCACCGGAACCCAACCTCATACTTGTCGACTCCACAGATCTTCCGCACAGTTAATCCTAAATTCCGAATGATAATAGGGAAACAGATGGCACGTGTCGTTGCCCGTCTTTCGCTTCCAGCTCTTCTTATGCTGGTACAGTTCGCGACAGCGTCAGGGCAGACAACCGTAGGCATTGACAAGGTTAAGCTTGCTGCTGAAGTGCGCGAACAGTTCATCCATACGTGGCACGGTTATGAGAAATATGCGTGGGGCCATGACGGACTCAGGCCGCTTTCCGATAGTTGTTACGACTGGTATGGCACTCCGTTCTACATCACGGCAGTGGACGGACTCGATACGATGATTCTGATGGGGTTGAAGCAAGAGGCCGACAGCACGCGGACCTACATAGACCGCCATCTGTCGTTTGACAAGGACGTTTATGTCAAGACTTTCGAGTTCAATATCCGTCTTCTCGGCGGGCTTCTCTCGTCATATCAGCTGACGGGCGACAAGAGGCTTCTCGAACTCGCAGAAGATCTGGGGATGCGCCTTCTTCCGGCCTTCAACTCGCCTACGGGAATGCCGTACGAGTACGTCAACCTAAAGACCGGTGCCGTCCGCGGTCGAATAAACAATCCTGCTGGAATCGGCACGTACCTTATCGAGTTTGGGGCGCTGAGTAAGTTGACCGGAAAAAACATTTTTTATCGGACGGCAAAGAATGCAATTGTCCAGGTGTATGACCGTCGATCCAAGATCGGTTTGGTCGGTTCTTCAATCGATGTGGATACGGGGAAGTGGCTGAAGACCAACAGCAGTATCGGCGCAGGTATCGACTCGTACCTCGAGTATCTTTTGAAAGGCTGGCGTCTCTTCGGAGACAGGGATTGCGAGCGAATGTGGAAGACCAGCATTGAGGCTGTGAACAAATATCTCGCCGACACTACTTCGTCGGGGTTTTGGTACGGCAGTGCGGACATGAATACCGGCCGGAGAACCTCGACTGTCTTCGACGCGCTGGCTGCGTTCTTTCCGGCGGAGCTCGCCCTTTCAGGTGATCTTCCCAGGGCCGAGAAGCTCGAGGATTCGTGTTATAAGATGTGGAACCTATATGGCATCGAACCGGATGACCTGAACTATGCGACAATGAGCGTGGTTAGCCCCAAATACTATCTGAATCCGGAAATCATGGAGTCGGCCTACTACCTTTACGAGTATACACACGACAAGAAATATCTGCTGATGGGGAAGACGTTCCTCGATGATTTGGTCAAATATTGCCGTGCCGGGTCCGGCTTTGCCGAACTTAAAAACGTTGTCACGAAGAGAAAGATGGATGTGATGGAGACTTACTTTACTGCTGAAACGCTGAAGTATCTATATTTGCTCTTTGCGCCGTCCAGCACACTTGATTTCCACAAAGTAATTTTCAACACCGAAGCTCACCCAATTAGAAGAACCTGGTAGTCCTCGTGTACTTAAAGGCTGCTGTGGAATCTCACTGTCGGAAATCATAAGTTACCAGTGCCATTTAGCATGTACCAGATAGAGGCAACCTTCTTGAAGACTTCAAGTCCGGAAGTTTCCAAATGAGCCAGACATCCCCCGTCGTTATCATTACCGGTGCCAGTCGAGGGATCGGACGCGGCATCTCTCTTCTTGCGGCTGATCACGGCCTGTCCGTCGCTGTCAATTTTGTGAACGATTCTGACGCCGCTGAGGAAACGGTCGAGATGTGCAAACGCAATAAGAAAGAGGACTCTCAGAAGTTCATTCCGATTCGCGCCGATGTGAGTACGCCGGATGGAAGAGCCGTCCTGGTGGAGGAAACGCTGAGCAAGTTTTCGAGAATAGACGCGCTTGTCAATAATGCGGGCCGCGGCCCAAAGATACGTGTTGACATCACGAAAATGACTCTCGAGTCGTATGAAGACGTGATGCGGATCAACCTTGAAGGACCATTGTTTCTTACCCAATCTGTCGTGAATTTCTGGCTCGCAGAAAAAGTGAAATCGTTTCTCCCCGGAGGATTCAAGGTTCTATTCATCTCATCGATGTCGGCGTATACGGCATCGGTCGACAGGGGGGAGTACTGCATTTCCAAGGCGGGACTTTCCATGGTTACGAAACTCTGGGCCGTCAGACTCGCGGACGCCGGGATCCAGGTGTTTGAGATCAGGCCGGGCATAATCGAGACAGAGATGACGAAGGGCGTCAAGGGGAAGTACGATCCGTTGATTTCAAGCGGCGTCGTTCCGCAGAAACGCTGGGGCAAACCGGAAGATGTCGGTCTTGCAGTATGCTCAATACTTCTTGGACATTTTCCTTTTTCTACCGGAGAGGTTGTCAACATCGACGGCGGATTTCATTTACAAAGGCTCTGATCGAAATGATCCTAATCAACGAGGGAATGACTCCCGGAGCTCTTAAGGGGCAAATCGAAACCCTCTTTTCAATTTCGGAACGGAAGATCGTTGAACTCAACTCGAAGTGGGATGCAGGCAACGGCTCTCCGGTTTTTACGAGGGCGGGCATTTACACGTCGAGAGGATGGACGGACTGGACAAAGGGATTCCAGATTGGGATGGCATTGCTTCAATATGATTTCAGCGAAGTCTCTTCCTTCCTTGATATTGGAAGGAACCGGACGATCGAGCACATGCCGGTCCATCTTACGAACCTCGGCGTTCATGATCACGGGTTCAACATTGTCAGCACGTATGGCAACCTCCTGAGGCTCATGTCCGAGGGAAGGATGAAGTACAGCGAGAGAGAGGCAGACCTGTACAAAGTCGCGCTCAAAGTAAGCGGAGCAGTTCAAGCCGCAAGGTGGACGCGACTCAACGACGAGCTTGGATACATTTATTCTTTCAACGGGCCTCATTCTCTGTTTGCCGACACAATTCGCAGCTTGCGTTCTCTCGCGGTTGCCTACCAGCTTGGGCACACATTGATCGTGGAGCAGGACAAGAAGGTCAGTTTGCTCGAACGTCTTCTGCAGCATGCCGAGACGACCGCCCGGTATATAGTGTATTTCGGGGAAGGCCGGGACATCTACGACAAGCCCGGACGCGTGGCTCACGAGGCGATCTTCAACACAGATTCCTGCACATTCCGCTGCCCGAGCACACAGCAAGGCTACTCGCCCTTCTCAACCTGGACAAGAGGGCTGGCATGGATCATTCTGGGGTATATCGAGGAACTCGAGTTCATAGACAATCTGGAAGAGTCCGCACTCGAGCAGTATGGCGGGAAGAAGAAAATTGCAGAACGATTTCTCAGGACTGCACAAACGGTCGTCGATTTTTATATACAGAACGTTCCGATCGACGGGATACCATATTGGGATACGGGTGCGCCAGGGCTGAGTCAGTTGGGAGATTACCTGAACCGGCCGGCAGATCCTTATAATGAGCATGAACCCGTCGACAGTTCGGCCGCAGTGATAGCGGCGCAAGGGCTCGTTCGGCTAGGCAACTACTTGAAAATGAAAAACGACATCGATAGCGGGAACAGATATCTCCAGGCGGGGCTGACCATAGCTTCTAATCTTTTCTCAGAACCGTATCTGTCTACAGATCCGAACCACCAGGGACTGATCCTTCACTCCGTTTATCACCGGCCGAACGGCTGGGACTACATCCAGTCGGGCAGAAAGATACCGTTCGGCGAGTCATCAATGTGGGGCGATTATCATGCCCTTGAACTCGGACTTCTGATACATCGTATGGCCGAGAGGAAACCACACCTAACGTTCTTTCCTGTTGAACGGTGAGATTTGATTTTCTCTTCAGTTGTTAACACACGACAAAATTTATGGAGATACTCATGAACCTGGCGTTGCTTGTTCTTCTTCCGCTCCTAAGTCTCGGCGGACATACCGGAGCGGTTTCGCAGAGTTTTACCCAAAAATATGATGCAGGGTATAACAAGAGAGCGGACTTTTTCCTTTCGCTGTATGACACACTTAAGAGTCCGGATTATTATTCCTGCGCAATAAAGTATGCGCGTCATGTGGACCTCGAGACGGCGAACAAGAATGCGCTTCTGCTCCTGAAGCATCCGACTGGGGACATGTTCTGGATGGTGGCGGTCATGGACATGTACCTGCACGGAAAGGACGACATGTCGCCAGCGGTGAAGGATGCGATCAGGCATGCGTGGAAGACATATACGCCGTATCGAGGTGACACGGAGAACCACTGGCTGCAATACCACTCGATGCTCTTCCTTGCATCAGAGCAATGGCCGAATCTGCCTGGAAGCGACTGGTACAATGGCCGGAGTTCGGAGACGAATCTGCGGGACTCGAAGGATTTTCTACTTTCATGGATGAAGGAGACGACGACGATCGGTTCCGGGGAATTTGATTCGCCTGATTACTTTCCGGAGTATTTCAATCCGCTTGTGCTGCTTGCGGAGTACGCGAAGGATCCTGAGATAAAGCAGATGGCGAAGATGATGTGCGACTACTACCTGGCGGAATTTGCGACGGAGAGCCTTGACGGACAATTTGTCGGAGGTTACAGCCGCGTGTACGAGCCAGCCGTCTATGAACCTTCGAAATCAAACGTGAATGCGTATGCCTATCTTTACTTCGATCAGGGAGCCGCGATACATTCCGGCTGGGTGTCGATCGCCGCACTCTCGAATTACCGCCCGCCGAGAATTATTTACGAGATAGCTCACGACCGCAGGCATCCATATGTCCACACAGAAATAAAGAGAGTCAGAAACATCATCCGGTATGGTCGTGAAAGAAATCCAAAAGTATTCAAATACGACTATATCGCCGGGGACTATGCAATCGGTTCGATCCAGGGTGGGATACTCCAGCCGATTCAGCAGCATACATGGGGTCTCTTCTTAAAACATGGCAGGCCATACACGACTATCTTCAGCATTCATCCATACTGGTCAGGATTGGAACTCGGGCTTTTCTTCCCCGAGGAGCGAAAGACCATGATAGCCAGTGTCGCAGCATCGAAAGGTACCTACAACAACCCTAACAAGTGGACTTCCAGCTCTCCTTTCGAGAGGACCTTTCAACATAGGAATACGATAATTGTTTTGTACGATATTGCGTCGGGTACTAATACCGGGTACATAGACGGATTTTTTCCCAAGACTCTGGATACTCTGTTCACTGATAATGCGGGGTGGATTGTTGCCAGGGCCGGTGATACGTACATCGGTTGGTACCCGTTGCAGCCATACGAATGGATTAACGTGAATGTGAATTCCGAGAAGCCGTTCGAAGTGCTTCCGCCGCTTCAGCAGAATCAGTGGAACCTTAAGGGTACGTATCTCATGCTGCGGAGCAAGAAGCTGCAAAACGGGCTGGTGCTCGAGGCAAGAGACAAGTCGCAGGTTGGTTCATTCAATCACTTCCTGAGCCTGCTTAGGAAGCACAAACCTGTTGCTGACCTGAAGCCGAATCACGTTTCCGTCAGTTATCGGACTCTTGAAGGCGAGAAGATGAATTTCACGTTTCCCGATGCCCGCGAGTTGAATGGCAGGAAATTGGACCTAATGGCTTACCGGTACTACAAGGGGCCATTTCTTAACTCTGCATACGGCAGTCAGGTTGTAACGCTGACGTGCAGGGGAGAGAGAATGGTTTTGAACTTCATGAAGCTTACGATATCCGGAAACGGAGACTGAGACAACAGTTTCGCCCCGGATGTGAGGTTGAAGATTTCGGCGGATCGGGCCGGGACGATTTATACCGAATCAATCAACTGAAGCCGGGATGGCAGTGCTATCCAGGAGTCTTTCTTTTTCCGAATTATTTCCTAACGCAAAACAAGTCTGAAAGAGATACACGTGAACCTGGGATTACTTATCCTTCTTCCGTTCCTGAATCTGGGGATACACCCCGGAGCGGCATCGCGAATTCAGAAGGAGAATTACGATGCAGGATTCGAAAAGAGGGCGGAATTTATCCTATCAGAATATGACACGATGAAGAGTCCGGATTACTACTCCTGCGCAGTGAAGTACGCCAGGCATGTGGATCTGGAGACTGCAGATAAGAACGCACTTCTTCTTCTGAAGCATCCGGCGGGGGACATGTTCTGGATGATGGAAGTTATGAGCATGTACCTGCATGGGAAGGACGACATGTCTCCTGCAGTTCGTCGGGCGGTTCGGAACTCGTGGAAGACGTACACTCCGTACCGCGGGGACACAGAAAATCACTGGGTGCAATATCACACGGCGCTCTTTCTGGCTTCCGAGCAGTGGCCGAACCTCCCCGGGAGCGATTGGTTCAATGGAAGAAGTTCCAAGGCGAACCTGGAAGATGCGAAGAGTTTTCTCCTATCATGGATGAAGGAGACGACCACTATAGGTTCGGGCGAGTTTGATTCTCCCGACTATTATCAGGTCTATCTGAACCCGATGCTTCTCCTTGCGGAATACTCCAGGGATCCGCAGATCAAGCAGATGGGGAAGATGATGGCCGATTATCTCCTCGCGGAGTTCGCGGCCGAAAACCTGGATGGTCAATTTGTCGGCGGCTACAGCCGCGTATATGAGCCGGCAGTTTATGAGCCTTCCCGGTCTAATTTTTATCCATACGCGTATCTTTACTTCGGCCTGGGCCATGAGATGCATTCGGGGATGGCGACAGTCGCCGCCTTGTCGAACTACAGGCTGCCGGAAATAATTTACCGCATAGCTCATGATCGCAGGACGCCTTACGTTCACACGGAGATAAAGAGGGTCCGCAATATCTTAAGGTATGGAAAAGTACGGAACCCGAAAGTCTTCAAGTATGACTATATCGCGAGAGATTACGCTATCGGCTCGATCCAGGGCGGGTTTCTTCAGCCGATACAGCAGCACACGTGGGGATTGTTCTTTACGCATGGTTACCCTTACACGACCGTCTTCAGCATAGAGCCTTACTGGTCGGGATGGGAGCTTGCTAGATTTTTCCCTGAAGAGCGACTGGCGCTCATCGGTGGCGTCATATCGTCCAACAAAGGTACGTACAACAGGCCGAACAAGTGGACGGGCAGCTCTCCCTACGAGCGCACATTCCAGCACAAGAACACACTCATAGTGTTGTACAACATTCCTCCGGGCAAGCACACGGAACATGTGGACGGATTTTTTCCGAAGACACTCGATACTCTTATGAGTGACTGGCATGGCTGGATAGTTGGAAAGGCGGGACGGCTTACTTCGGCTCGTATCCTTTGCGGCCGTATCAGTGGATGGATAAGGGGTTCTACACCGAGCTTTCCAGTCATGATTCTCAGAACGGGCTGGTACTTGAAGCAAGAGACAAGTCACAAGTCGGCTCTTTCGACAAATTCCTGAGACTATTGAGTGAACACAAGCCTGATGTCGACCTGAATCCGAAGCACGTTGCGGTGACTTACGTGACTCTGAATGGCGAGAAGATGCA
The DNA here is from genome assembly GCA_021825585.1 of Bacteroidota bacterium. Classification (GTDB taxonomy): domain Bacteria; phylum Bacteroidota; class Ignavibacteria; order Kryptoniales; family JAKASW01; genus JAKASW01. The sequence continues at coordinate 85,063 of JAKAGT010000003.1, forward strand.
CTTTGTGTTCCCGGACATTCGGGCGTTGAACGGCAAGAGAGTGAATCTGATGGATTACGAGTATTACAAGGGCCCGTTCCTCGATTCTTCATACGGGAGCCAGGTTGTGAGGATCACCTGTCGCGGTTTAGAGATGGTTCTCAACTTCAAGAAATTTACAATTACAGGGAACGGAGAATAATAGACTGACACGGAGGTACGGAGCGGCTTTCGGATCGGATGACCAGTTGAAGTATTGCGGTGCGTTTGCAAAATTAAAAAAATGAAAACGCAGGACATTTAAATGACAGACCAAAGAACATTCTCTACTACTATGACATCAAGGGAGCGGATATTGACGGCGATGCGGCGTGGACAGCCGGACCGCGTTCCAGTAATTCCGGATATTTCAAATATGGTTCCCTGCCGTCTCATCGGCAAACCATACTGGGATATATACCTTCATGAAGACCCACCGCTGAGTGATGCGTATATCAATGCTGTGAAGCACTACGGCATGGACGGGTGGTATATCTACGACAACCTGACTATGAAAGAGGAACCGAAGTGGACCGAGCAGATTATCGACAAGAGCGACGATGAAATCAAGGCGAGAAGGTTCGTCGATACGCCGTTCGGGAGACTCGAGGAAATAATGGCATACCCGGTGAAGGATCCGCCCTGGCGGCTTGAAGGTATGATAAAGGATATAGCGGCCGATTTCCCGAAACTGAAGTGGTACATGGATCAGAAACCTCTCAACGATACGTGTGCGGATAAGAAGAAAGTGGGTGATTGGGGGATCTTCGGACTCGCGATAGAGACCTTCATGGGCTTCTGGGTAACAATCAGGGATGGAGGATCGATGCAGGCCGTAATGGATTTTGCCGAACAGCCGGAAATGATGGCTCGAATAAGAGATTACTATCTTGAGTATGTTGACCGTGTTACGCATATAGCTTTGCGGGACCGGCCCGACGAAATTTTGATTCAGGGATCGGCTTCATCCCTCAGTCTGAGTTCGCCCAGGATTTACAGGAACTTTGACCTTCCCCTGATAAAGCTGATCTCTTCCTTGTGCAAAAAGGAGGACCTGATATGCCATCAGCACACGTGCGGGAAATCACGGTTAATCGTCGAGATAAATTATAATGAAACGGATATCGGCGTGATGGAGCCGCTTGAGCGAGCGCCCGGCGGGGACGTCGATCTTGCAGAGGTAAAAGCGAAGTTTGGCGACAAGTTCTGCCTGAAAGGCAACGTCAACACTTTCGAGACCATGCTGAACGGCACGGTTAAGGACGTCGAGGCCGAAGCCAAGTGGTGCATAGACGCCGCGGCGAAGGGGGGAGGTTTCATACTCTCTACCGGAGACCAGTGTGGACGCGATACGCCGGATGACAACCTGTTCGCTTTGGTCGAGACGGCCAAGAACTACGGCAAGTATGCCTGAAGCCCTGTTCTAAACCATAGTCACCGAAGAGCAAAGAGTTTCCACCCTGTCAATTGTCTAATTCGGGAGGCATACTAGCGCCTGTCGGATTGGCGTCGACAATTGCGTCGGAACCGGGAGCACCGGTTCAGATGCTCCCACTTACAGAACAATAACCAAACAATCGAAAACGGAAAGCAGAAAATAGATTCATATGGAAAAGATTCGAATTGGAATCATCGGATGCGGCTTAGCGAGTACTTGGCATCTGGATTACCTGATTGGAGATGAACGTGTCGAAGTTGTCGCGTTGACAGATGTCAACCCCGATAATGTCGCCGCAGCCTTGAAAAAATTGCCTGCCGACAAGAGAGCAGGTGTTGGACAATATGAAGATTACAATGAAATGTTGAAGAAGACCGAGCTCGATGCGGCATTCGTCCTTACGCCGCACAAGTATCACTACGACCAGGTTAAAGCGTCTCTCGAACATGGCCTTCACGTCCTAGTGGAGAAGCCTCTGACCGTCTCGTCGGCTGAGTCCGAAGAACTGGTGAAGCTGGCGGACCAGAAAAAGCGCGTCCTGATAGTCGCTTACCAGTATCCTGGAAGGGGCGCCGTCAAGTATGTTCACAATGCGGTTAAGTCCGGAGAACTCGGCAACATCCTCTACTTCAATGCGATGCTCGGTCTGCACTGGCACAAGCTGGCGATGGGGTGGAGAAGGGATCCGAAAATTTCCGAGGGAGGCGTGCTGGTCGACAGCGGCAGCCATTTGGTCGACCTTGTATTACACCTGACGGGTGCTGATGTCGAAGAAATATCGGCCTTTGCGGACAACGACGGACAGAATGTCGATGTTTTTACCTCGGCACTCGTTCGCTTCGGAGAGGGGCGTACGGGCCTCCTGTCAGCCGTCGGAGGCGGGCCTTTCTTGCTCGATATTACGATCATCGGAGACAAGGGCGCGATAACGATGCGCGACCTGGAAGCCATAACCCATGTCGACGAGAAGGACTTCATTGGCGAAATAGGGACGTACCATCAGCACAACAAGTACTCCGCCGACAAGATGCCGCGTGAGACGCTTCCTGCCGGGGAATTTGTGGATGCGGTTTCGTCCGGAAATCTTTCGGCTTCCAACGGCAGCCGCGCGGTGAAAGTTGCCAAGTTTACCGATGCCGCATACAAATCCGTCCGAACTAAGAAACCAGTAACACTAACCGAGTGAGGGCGGAATATGAAACTTGGCATCTCGATTGAATTGTACAAGATGAGCGAGCTTGAGGAGAAAGTAGCCGCCGCGGCCGCGTGTGGATTCAAGAACTGCCAGATGTTTCTTCGAGAAGTCGAGGTGACTGAAAAAAACGTCGGACGGGTTTCGGAAGTCTGCAAGTCCAACGGCTTGAAAATCGGACCGGTCGGTGCGTATGCCAATCCGCTGCGTCCCGAAGTAATAACGATGGGATGTAATATGGCGAAGGCGAAGCGCATTATAGAGCTCCTCCCCATGTTCGGGAGCAATGAAATTGCAATGTGGAGCGGCAGCTACGCCGAAGACGTCCTCGCTTACAGTGAAGGCAATTATGAAAAGGCGGCGATCCAAAAGCTCGCCCGCACATCGGAAGAAATACTAAAGCTTCTCGAGAGTGTGAACGGTACCCTGATATTTGAGACATACTATACACAGGTCCTTCGTGATGTTTCCTCGGTGCAGGCATTGTTGAACCTGGTGAAATCCGACCGCTTGAAAGTGATAATAGACCCGCCCAACTATATTTCGCCCGAAGAGTATCCGAAAAGGCAGGAAAAAATGATCGAGCTGGTCGACCGGCTTCACACGAATATCGGAGCAGTGCACTTCAAGGACTTCAGGCTTCTGGAGGGCGGGAAATGGGACTATCCGGGCCCGGGTGGAGGAATCATGGACTATACGCTGTTGATGCAGAAACTGAAGGAACACGATTATCGGTCCTGGGGGATAATTGAGCATGTCACCCCAGCCGAGTATGCATCGGCGAAGTCGTTCGTAGAATCACACATAACAGCAGTGGGGGCATGGTAATCATGAAGTTGCGCGAGGCGTTGAAGCAGGCTAAATCCATCATAGCACTCTCGCCAGATGTGAGAGTCACGGATACTGTGTGCAAAGAGCTGTTGAGAGGCAATCCCAATGCCCGGTACCTGTCGTCCAGCCCGGGCGGTGGACAAGAACCCCCGTATATCAGAGTCGGGGTTTTGAGCTCCGAATCTGCGTTGAAAGAAAACAACGTGAAGCCGGCAGGTAATTCCGAATGGGGATTCATTAGAACCGACGGAAGTTCCAACGTCGAGATCTACGCCAGTGCCCCAGGCTTTCTTTATTTTGCCTTCTCACGGTTGACTGAAGACCTGTCCGATGAAAGTACCGACAGGTTCAAGGACGGTATGTTCCTGCACAGAACATTCGTGAACCAGCGGCCCCTTTACGATTTGTTCCTGACGCAGCATGCTCGAAGCGTCGAAGGCTTCGATCGCCCTTCTTACTTCAGGACGCTCGCACGCCTCGGTTTCACCAATGCGGAAGTGAACGGGCTCGCCTTTCCGGTGCCGCTCGGAAAGGGGCCGAAGGACGAAGTATACACGCGTTTTTATACGTATTGCCCCTCGTTGGACCAGTTCGTCTCGAGCAAGCTGATTGCAGGCACCTATGATGACGAATACCTCCAGGCGAACCTGAATTACCTCCGGACAAATGCGGATCTCGCGGAGAAATACGGTCTCACTCCCGGGATTGTCTGTTTCGAGCCGCGATCTGTACCCGAATCGCTCATACAAAGGTACCCGATGCTACGCGGGGCGAGGGTGGATCACCCAATGCGGAGTTTCGAGCCGCGCTACAATTTATCTATCGGGCACCCCGTCGTAAGAGATCATTACGCAGAGATGATGGCCAACCTGATGAAGGCCGTGCCCAATCTGGGATACATGTCCATCTGGGCCAACGACAGCGGCGCAGGATTCGAGTATACTAACTCTCTTTACGTCGGGAGAAACGGCGGGGGGTATATTGTGCGCGAGTGGCTCGGCGATACGGAGGTGGAAGTCGCAGCAGCCCACAATATCGTTCGCTTCATGAAGCTTCTCCGTGATGCAGCCAGAAAGTCAAATCCAAAATTCCGCGTGCTGCTCCGGATGGAGCCGTTCTGGGTGGAGCACGAGCACATAATGAGCAGACTTGACGAGGGACTCGATCTTGAGGTGTCCTCGCTTCAAGGGAAGGGGTGGGGGCTTTCTTACGAGCACCCGAAATTCAAGGAGCAGGTGCAGATACATACTACGGCACTCCATAATAAGTTCGACGCCAAAGAGAAGCCCCATATCGATGTCCTTGCGAAAAGAGGAATTAACGCGGATGTGGTCAGCGCTCCGGGAATTATTTGGAACCATGAGCCCTTGATAGGGATAACATTCCCGTATCTGGTTCATGAGAAACTGGCAGACATGCAAAGGGCCGGTGTGAAAAACAACGGAGTCCTGGGAGGGGCGGTGCCGGAGGAATTCGCTCCGTACAACATCAACCAGGAAGTTATCCGCGCCTTCCAGTCCGACCACGAAATGGATCTGGGGGAACTTCTTGCCAGGAAGGCGGAGGAGTGGGCCGGAAATGCCGCACCAAGCGCGTTGGAAGTCTGGAGGACTGTAGATGATGCTGTCCGGGCGTTCCCAATTCCTATGTGGATCTACTCGGCATGGGGTGTCTGGTACAGATTGGCTGTCAGGCCGATCGTGCCGAATATTGACGCCGTACCGGAGAAGGAGCGGCGTTATTACGAGAAGTTCCTCCTGGCGACGCCGCACAACCGATGCAGGGTAGATTTCAGATATGATGTAGGATTCGATCTCCTTGCTCCTGACAGGGCATGGCGCGCATTCGACTTCATGGATAAGAACGTCATCCCCCCGATTGACAAGGCAATGGCACTTCTCGTGGAGGCCAGAAACGACGCAAGTGGAGCCGGGCCGGTGGAATTTATCGAGGATCAGTTGGAGAGGGTGAAAGGGCTGAGATCATGGATGCTTACGCAGCGGAACGTGACTGCCTGGGTGGCAGGAGTTCACACTTATCTGGAAACTTCGGATCCTGTGAGAAGAACCGAAAGCAGGAAGGTCCTTCACGACATGGTTCTTTCTGAAATCCGGAACGCCGAAGATCTCCTCGGCCTGTGGAATTCATCGAAGAGGAAGTGGATGATCCTTTCGGCAGTCGGTGAAACTACGTTTATCTATTACAGGAATTTCGGGGAGTTGTTGAAAAGAAAGATCGCTCTTATGAAGGGGCATGAAAACGACGAGCCATACGTCGATCCTGACTACCAGTGGAGGCTATCGACGTTTGATTTCTCCGGGAGCGATGTTTGAGCGGCCCCTGACCGAACGGCTCAGGTCCGCACGCGGCAGACCCCGGTCGTGGTTCGGGAGAGCGCCGCGCGGCAAAATGCGAAAAAGTAGGATGTCGCCTCTTGACAAACATTTTTAAATGTAGTAACATAGCAGAGATAAAACAGAGTTTTATTAGTAAAACGCGTTTACCGTTTGGTTCCGGAGCACGAATTGATACGATTAAACCTAATGTGGTGCTTGGCTTGAAATTCTACCAGAGTCTGTCTGTAGCCCTCTTAAGAGTCGTTGTAATTATCCTATCATACAAAAATTCTCCTCCAAACCTGATCAACATCACTGAGCCTTTCATGCTCGGATACTTAAAGAACAATAAAATAAACTTCTTGTCTTTGTACCGGTTCAGGACGTCACGAATCTGAACCGTTTATGTCTTATTCGTGATCACATATGCGTGTTTCGCAATGTGAGTGAGGTGGCAAAGCTGTGCCACGGAATTGAAACACTGGAATTTCTGATTGAAGCGTTGTGTTATCAGCGGCAACTCGAGATTCAATGGTTACTCCGAAACCAAATAGTGATTCTTTTTAATGAGAGGAAAGCGAGGTGATTCTTTTCTACGACCATTCCACAAAACAACTTACGTCCGTGAAGAGATGTGAGTTACCAACTATCATGAAGATTAGGTCAACATCAAGCTCATCAAATAAGGAGGACCCTTATGAGGCGCTTTTTTATGACATTGTACGCATTAGTAGCGCTTGCCATGGTGACAACGACCGCATTCGCGGCCAGTGGTAAACTTACGGGCAAGGTGGTTGATGCGAAGACTGGCGAGCCGATTGTCGGCGCCAGCGTAAGCATCAACGGCACACAACTAGGCGCGGCAGTGGATATTGATGGTATCTACAATATTTTGAACATCCCGCCCGGGACTTATGGTGTCACCGTAACAGGCATCGGTTATACGAAGACAACTGTGCGGGGGGTAGTAATAAACACAAACCTTACCACTTATCAGAATTTCAGCGTTGAGCCGGCGTCGGTGGGTCTGCCCGAAGTCGTCGTTGAAGCTCCGAAAAAGGTAATTGATATTACACAGACGACCGGTCGATCCATTATGACCTCCGGACAAATTCAAGCGCTTCCGGCAGCCAACCTGAAGGAGATCATGGCTACCTCCCCGAGTGCGTTCAATGGATATGTCCGAGGCGGCAAAAGATTTGAAACTGCATACATAGTGGATGGAATCGACCTTTCGAACATGACGTTCGAACAGGCTAATGCAGCAAACGGACTCTTTACTTCCTACCTGGGCGTCAATCTCAGTTTCAGACAGAACGGGAATCTGGCCGATATCGGCTCGGACGCTCTGCAGGAAGTGTCAGTGAATACTTCGTCCGATCTTCAGTACGCGCCGGCAAGCGCCGGTGTCGTCAACATGACCTTGAAGGAAGGTACTGGCAGGATCACCGGACAGGCCACCGTGAAGTATGCCTCCTCCCTCAATGCCGCGGGTTCGAACGTTTACACCGGGATCCTCCCGGACGGAACGACGCCGCAGTCGAAGTACATTGACGAAAAAGCGGCACTGAACGCGAGCGGCAACACTTCCAAGGCTGACCGGTATACATGGACACCAGGCGAATACTGGTACGGCAACAAGCCTACAACAAACGCGCAATTCAACGTCGGCGGCGGAATTACGAAGAACCTCGGCTTCATGGTTGACGCAAAATATATCAACAGCTACGGTATGTATCCGAACGATTTCAACCGTTCGTTGGATGCGACAGCCACGGTCGATTGGTCAATCAACCCTACCTTGAAGTTGACTGGAATAGGCATCCTTTCAGACCAGGGCTACTTCCTCGGCTGGAGGAACAGCATGTACAACGAGAATTTCAAGTTCTTTCTCCAGGGTGTTCCCAGATATGCGATGGGTACTGCAGCAGCAAGCTTGAAGCTGACCAACACCATTTCGAGCAAGACCTACTACAACGCGCAATTCTCCTATACAGACAGTCCTGATGAAGTTGGTTTCATTACCAACAACGGACAGATCAATCCAATCGGAGCCACGACGGGCAATTTCATCACGTTTTCGACTCCTGATCAGTTGAAGCAGTACATCAGCGACATTAATCTCTCGAAGTTTTTCTCGTTGGTTCCGCAGAACGAGACGCCGTCCGAAGCGTCATTTCCTTCGAGCGGTCCGTACAAGCTGTCGAGACCTGGCGCGTATTACGAAAACCAGGACGTACAGCAGTATAACCTGAGAGCCGACATCAACAGCCAGGTCAATTCTCACCACCTGCTGAGCGGCGGCTTCAACATCCAGATGTACAACTATCACAACCTGCGAAGGTTTTCCCCGAGCGGTTACCTCGACACGGAGGATTATACGGTCCATCCGAAAGAGTACGGCGCTTATATCCAGGACAGGATGAACTACTCCGGACTGATCGTCAACGCCGGCTTGCGGGTTGACGGCTGGGATGCAGGCGCAAAGGGCATCAATAACTTCTTTGCTCCCTACACGCTCGTCCCGGACAGTGAAGTGTTCGGCGGAGTCAATCCGAACGGGACCCCCGAAGTCGTTCATTTCAACAACATGGTTGTGAACCGGACCAAGCCCATACCCGTGAAATGGCTCTTTGAGCCACAGATCGGAATTTCTCATCCGATTTCCGACCGGGCTTCGATGTACTATTCGTTCTCCAGAACGATGCAGCCGCTTCCGTTCTCGGCTCTGTACGGAATCTCGTATTCTGAATTCCACACTTCTCTTCCGAATGTTACCGAAGTCGGCCAGGACCCGATGCAGTCCACAAACTATGAGATGGGGCTGCAATATGCCGTCTCGACTTACTTTGGAATCAATCTGAGCGCCTACTACAGGACGATTCAGAACTACAATCAGATGGCTTATGAGATTGTCCCGAGAGCAGGAATCGCGTCGACTTACTACCTGTACTTTTACGGCGGCAACGCCGATGCGCGAGGTGTTGAGTTGACATTGAGAAGCAACGCCCTGCCGCTCTCACACTCACTCAGCTTGACCGGAGTCGTAACGTATTCCTACAGCTATGTCAGAGCCCTCGTCGGCGGTACTCCGCTGCGCGGCCAGAACAATTTCGCGTTCTTCACAACTGCAGGAGACAGCGCAAAGTATGCCGGTGGCCTTCCGTTCGCCAACGCAAACTATATGGCGGGATTCGAACAGGCAGTTCTAGGGTCAAATTCTTCCAGCTTCGGCGGGTATGACAGACCCAACCGGCTGACACTGATACTCAATTTCGACTGGATGAGGCCTTTCAGTTCCGTTCCGGTGGACTTCCATCTTAATACCTTCACCACCTACGAAAGTGGATTCCTCTATCCTATTACCATCGCTGATCCGAGGTCGAGGGAAATCGGAACCGCTCCCTTCAACCTCAGGACCGATATGCGGTTTGAAGCGGACTTCAAAGCGGGCGTCTTGAGAATCGCTCCGTTCGTTGAAGTGCTCAATCTCTTCAACAGACTAAATGTCATGGCTTACGACAACAGTACCCAGGGACAGATCCTGTGGGAGGAAAAAGGTATCCCGACAGGTCCCTACGGACAAGTCGTATTGCCTGACGGTACAAGCGTCTATGACATAGGCCGCACAGTTTACTTTGGCGTGTCTGTTGATTTCTGATGCTTCATTCTGCAACGAAAATATTATTTAGGAGATAAGAATATGCGGAAGCTTTTATTCATGAGTCTGTGTATAAGCTTTGTGGCATCTGTTTCCTATGGGCAGGTGAGAATACGAGATAGAGCACTTGCTTTACAGACACCACCTGCTGTAGTTAACAATGTTTTTCCAAACACAGCCGAAATGATAGCAGGAAACCTGTGGGACTCGTTCATGCCGGGAAACACAGGGGTTACCTATTACGAACAGGCGAACAACCCGAGTAGGGTGTTCGATCTGGTAGATGGCGGAAACTTCGACAGAAACTGGACGGTACCAACTTTCATGTGGCCGGGCGGTTTCCCGTTTCATTATTGCTGGGACGATGAGTACAACTGCGTAGAATGTGCTCCGAACATAAATCCGACAAGGCAATTGAGCTCCAGTCAGGATTACGCCACGATGATATATACTTCAACGATTGATTCTCTCTGGCAGGCCCGTCTCGGAATGCACTCGTATGTCCTGGGCCCAATGTGGATCAACCCGGATGGCACTCCCGATCCGAACGGCACAAACCGGTATGCGCTCTATTACGAATCTGGTTTTCCGACCAACCTCGGTGTCTGGGTGACATTTCGCGCGATTGAATACACGCAGCCATGGGATAATTTCAACGACTTCATAATTATCGGATTCACCTTCAAGAACTACGGCCTACTGGATGTCAAGGCTGATGGAGTCCCAACCTCCACAACTAACAAGATTCAAGCCCTTACACTTGGCTGGTTCTTCAGTGACGTGGGTGCTCTTCAGTCGAGCACCGGCGGCGGCAGAGGACCAGGCTGGGGCAATTCCCGTATGTCCGGTTACATTGCCGACAACGATCCGAACGGTAATCCGTGGGATACGCAAGTTGACTATGCAGGCGTTAACCCGGCCAACTATCCGAGCTATCCGGGTCCGAACTCAAGCGTTCCGGCCGGAAAGCATGACATCGGCTTCAATTCTTCGGTCTACGGAAACTATACCGATGTCTGGCAAGGGAGGACCTGGCTTGGCGTTAAGGCGGATTCGCTTGGTCTCTATTCCGATCCTGATGCGCAGACGATTTACGGCACTGACGGCGTCGGAATTGGACCGCAGCGCGGCTGGTACACCTCATCCGGTACGGGCGTGGGAGGCCTTGAAAATCAGCTCGATGCAGCCTCCATGCACGATATCTTCATGGGCGAGTTTTACCAGGACGGCGGCAAGAGCGGCGATGCCAGCAAGCTCAACCTTGCTCCGAACTCGAACTTTTTCCAGTCCGGAACCTCAGGCGATCCTTTGACCTTCGTTCCGAAATCAAACCCTGGACAACCGAACGGAGACATGAAGAGCCAGACCAATCCGCTGGTTAACGTTTGGGAACCCGGATGGACGAAGGGCTACACTGCAACGACGAACTTTGATGGCGATTCTTTCGTGGGATGCGGTCCATTTGCGATTCCCGTCGGAAAGTCGATAACTGTAGTCGGTGCAGAGTACGCCGGTTTCAGATTAGCTGGTCTGGAGAGCTCTCTGGAAGCAGCACGTTACGCATGGGAAAACGGAGGAGTCCCCGTCGCACCGGGTGCACCCGACATGACCACCAAGATCACCTCGCCCGACAACAAGATAATGGTCGAGTGGAGCAAATCGTCCGGCGAAACCAACCCGAATTTCGGTGGTTACAAGATTTACCGCGCGAGCGCTTTCCCACAGTTCAGCTCCATACAAGAAGGCTATGGCCTGACAACGATGCAGCATTATATGGACCAGATGACGGTCGGTCCGATTGACACGACTAAATATGCTGATCCGATCAACCCCAATTTCGACGCCACGAGTGAACTCAAGCCGATGCAGGCTGGCTACTGGGGTCCCTGGCAGATAATGGCAGTGATCCCCAAGGATTCACTTCAGGCTTATACTCATCCGGATGGGAACTACACATACGCATTCAAGGATAATTCACTTGATGTGTTGCTTGGATTCTCATACTGGTACTACGTTTCGGCGTATTACACCTTACCCTCGCCACTGACGATAAACGGGCAGACCACGAGCCATCTTGAGTCAGGCAGGGTAAACGAGAACGGTGCGACCGGCCTGTGGGAGGGAACCTTCCCGTGGGCGACGCAGAACAGCTTCTACCCGACGTCGGTAGCCGGTCAGAAAGCGATCGGTGCGACGATAGTCGTTCAGTCTCCGCCCATCAGCACTCAGTCACTTTCAAATGGCACAGTGCATGTCGGAGTAAAACCGAATCCGTATAAGAAAGAAGCGTTCTTCGACGTTGGTCTGGAGCACAAGATCATGTTCTTCAACCTGCCCAGCCAGTGTACGATTACCATTCTTGACGTATCCGGACAGATTGTCGATCAGATACACTACACCTCGCCCAGCCCATCAAACGGTACGTTCTTCTGGGATATGTATTCCAAGGACGGGCAGGAAGTCGCCAACGGCCTGTACATCTACGTCGTACAGTACAGCGGTGGTCAGCAGACCGGATATTTCTCGATCTTAAGGTAACGCCAAACAGAGGAGTTTAAACTATGAAAAAGTTAGCAGTAGTAACTCTGATGTCAATGCTGTACGCTGTGACGGGTTACGGTCAAGTCGCGAAATCCGGGCTCGACGCATTGGCATTTCTAAACATCGGCATCGGTGCAAAGCAAGTCGCGCTTGGATCTGCTGCAACGACAATGAGCGGCGATCCGAACCAGATTTTCTGGAACCCGGCCGGTATTATCAACAATTCATCAAAATTCGGAGCCAGTGTCTCTTACAACAACTGGCTTCTCGGCCTGAACCAGGAATCTGGAGTCATCACCTATAACATGGGTGAGTCCGGAACGTTCGGAGTGGGCTTCACAAGCTTCGGGGTAAACAACATACCCGCAGACAGAGACCTGCTTCCTTCGAATCTGTCTTCTTTGCAGATTGACAACCAGACCTCATCCACTTACAACTACCGGGACATGGCTTTGATTCTGTCCTATGCAAGGCAGGTGACGGACAAACTTACGCTGGGAATCAACGTGAAGTACCTGAACGAATCGATAGACAACATGTCGGCAAACGCGTTCGCAATTGATCTGGGCTCTATCTACAACATTACAGACTTCTGGGATGTTGGAGCACGCCTGGACAATCTCGGGTCGGATATCAAGTACTATGATATTTCGTCCCCGATCCCGCTGACATTTTCAGTCGGTACTTCCGTCCACACTAACTTCTCCGACGCAGTCGGCGGAGCACTGGATGTCGATGTTGTCCAGCCACAGGATCTCGGCCAGCTGGTTTATACCGGAGTCGACGTGAATCTGATAAAGGTGTTCGACGTCAGAGCCGGGTACAAGTTCAACTACTCAGGCACGAAGGACGCAGGAAACTCACTGAGGGGACCCATCTCGACCACAATCGAGGGCTTCTCCGCAGGTGTAGGTGCAAACGTGAAACTTTCAAGCTACAACCTGAGGTTCGACTACTCCTTCACACAGATGAGCATTCTGAACAACGTACATCAGTTTACACTAAGCTTTAACTGGGGTAAATAAACAGCCAGCATAAAAAGTGCCCCGCCGCTCCTTGGCGGGGCACTTTAATTTCTTCAGGCACAGTGAGTCAAGAGAAGGGGGCGGGCCGGTATGAGCACTTATGGTCTTTGGGAACTCACTAAACGAGTTAGAGCTTGATCGGAGTATTTCATGTCAGCCCGTCGTTGGGACATCGAATCACGAACGTGACCGCCTTAGCACAGCAGTGACTCTTATTGGTTACCGACCAGGGAAACAAATCAATTAACCGATGGCCTCTTGATAGAATTGTCAAATCTATGTTTGCCGGAGCCCAATCCGGACGTCTTATTCTCTGTTCAATTAAATCGAACCCTTAATTGAAGCGCAGAACATTTGTTAGAAATATCGGCCTGTCCGTCGCCGGATTGGCCCTTTATCCCGGTGGGATAACCGAAGGGACATCGCTGAATGCGAAAAGGAAGAGGCGAGCTGAATTTAACGGGGGAGGGACACTTGTTGAGCACGGTCGACTCCGGCTCGCCTGGGAAGGTGGAGATGAGCCGCGCCTGCTTCTTATGGCGAGATGCGAAGGCGGGTGGAAAGAAATCTGTGAATTAGACTCGCTCGGACTTCTCGACGTACGCTTGTTTGCAACTCAGTTTCCGTTTCCGAGCGTTCGACCGAAGTGGGAAGTGGAAAGAGGGACCGATCACATCATGACTGTCTCAACGAAGGTAGGGGGACGCCTCTTCACTCACCGCATGGAAGTTCTTGACAACCCCGCCAGAGTTCGTGCCACTTCAGCTATGGACCTGCTCGGAGATGAGATGGTGGAATGGTTCCAGGATCGCTGGGCCTTTGCTGGGGGCGCGCCGCTTGATTTTGCATGGACTCCTAACTTGCGGCCTGAGGGAGATCTGGTAGTAGGCGATCACGTATTTAGGGCGCCTTCCACCATCCTTATCAAGAATGGTGCCTGGGCGGCTTTGATACCTGATCTTGATTCACTCGCGTCGGTCAAGAGAGAGCACACCATGTCTGCCGACCTTGATCTGGAGGCAGAAGAACTGCCGGTATTTTCTTATGGATTGAAAGCCTATCAGCCTGTCTCACACACCTATTACCGGCACTGGGGATCGATGTTGTTCGAACGCCCTGCAGGGACGGTCAATTACACGTACGAAATATTGGCCGGCGGGGATGGGAAAATCCCGGAAGTTACCCGCAAGGTTGCATCTTACATCTGGAATAAGTACGCATCGAAATATGAAAAGAGCGTTCTCCCGCAGACCATACCTTTCAGTTCCTACGGCGACTACAGCTACCCGACCCTTTTTAATACCGGAGAATTTGAAGAGTTCGAAATCGACGGGAGGAAAAGCGGGGGCTTCAAGGCGCTTAATGACGGCGGTTACTTCAGGAGACCTGAGCATGTCCTGCTGAATCAGGCATGGTATAACAACATGCGAAGCAGTTACGGGCTTTACCACTTCGGAAGGAAATCCAATAACGGGTTGTGGCAGAAGCGCGCCGAGATGATAAGGCGCTGGACGCTGTCGGCTCCGCAGAGTTATGGATTGTTTCCGGCGATGTATGACTTCGACAAACATGAATGGTGGGGATCTATCCCGCGCCTGAACGGCGGTCGCAACCGGATTGAATGCGTCAATGCCGCTTGGACATCGGTGTGGCTGCTCTGGTGGAGCAGGGACTTCGGTGCCGATGCTGCATCGATGAATCACGTCAAACGACTCGCCGATTTCTTTGTAGAGGAGCAGCTTCCTTCCGGAGCAATACCGGCGTGGTTCGACATGTCACCTGACGGCACAAAACGGCCTGCGGCGGTGGAGACCTTGAAAGAGTCTGCAGAGACTGCCGGTTCAGCCATGCTCCTCGGAGAGCTGGCTGTTCGGGGAAACGAACCTAGGTACACCGAAGCGCTGAAGCGCGCGAGTAAATTTCTTATTAGAGAAGTCATCCCGGACATGAAGTATTGGGATTTCGAGACATTCTGGTCGTGCTCATGGAAACCCCTGGATATGAAGGATCCGCACACCGGTATACTCCCTCAGAACACGTTTTCAGCATACTGGACGGCGCATACGCTGCTGAGGGCGTATGAAGTCACAATGCAAAAAGAATATCTGGACAGTGCCGTGCAGGTCCTGGATGTCCTGAATTTTTACCAGCAGGTTTGGAATCCGTCGTGGCTCACGCTCTACGCATTCGGTGGTTTCGGCGTGATGAACACGGACGGTGAATGGAACGATGCCCGTCAGGCGGTGTTCGCACCGATATATCTTGATGCATACAAATTGACGGGTGAACCGGAGTATTTCCGCCGTGGCATAGCAGCGCTTCGGGCATCCTTTACGTTGATGGCAGTACCTGAGAACAAAGAGGTGAGTCCTGACACCTGGAACGCGTTTCCACTCGGGCTTTGTCCGGAAAACTTTGCTCACGCCGGATACAACGGGACTTCTGCGCGGTCCGATTCCGATTGGGGCGAGGCCGGGGCTTTGTCGGCAGCGGCCCTTGTAGAGAATACGTATGGCGGCGCGTACGTGGACGTCGGGCGAGGACTCGGATTTGGCATCGATGGCTGTCAGGTGGTTTCGGTCGATAAGAAGAAAGATGGCGTTCGGATTGAAGTGGCCGAATTGCTGGGACGTGACAGGAAGATACCAGTGGTTACAGACAGAGGTAGCAGACAGATTCTTTTGCTGCGAGCAAACAGCTCTTCGAACGCATTTATCAGGTAATCGAGTAGATTAAAAAGAGTTGAGAACAACGGGATTTTCCTTATGACGAACGATCGCCTTGAAAGGGCTTTGGAGTGTTCCAATACGGACGACGTTCCGTTCATACCCGCGATATATGAACACAAGGCGTGGTTTGTAAATGAGACGCCGTCCAGGGTGGCCAGGGATGCCGACTTACTTGCCAAAGCTATGGTTGCCGAATATGAGTCGGTTCAATCCGACGCACTCACGGTCGGTGTCGACGTGTACAACGTGGAGGCCGAGGCGTTAGGGTGTGAAGTGATATATTATGAAGGCGACGATACTTCGATACCGGCAATCAGCGCGGAGGGGGCCATATACTCTGAGGATGCAGACTTCAAATCGATGCGGCTCCCTGATCCGGAGAAAGACGGGCGAATGCCTGTCAATATTGAGGCGGCAAGGAGGGTTGTAGAGGCGCTCGGAAGTGAAGTGCCGATTCGGGGGGCGCTGTCCGGTCCGTTTTCGATGGCAGCGAACCTGGTCGGTCCGGAACGCCTTTTCATGTTGACGGTGACCAACCCACAGTTTGTCAAGGACCTGCTGATTTTCGCGGCGAACGTTGCAAAGCGGTATGGCGAGGCGTTTGTCAGGACGGGATGCGGCGTTGTCGTGTTTGATTCCCAGGCTTCGCCGGAGTTGTTGTCGCCGAAGATGTACCGCCAGTTTGTTCTGCCGCCCACACGGTTGCTGATTGATTACTTTCACAATTTGGGTGTGAAGCACGTACCTCTAATCATCGGAGGTAATACGACTAAGATTCTGGACGCATACCTGAATAGCGGTGCCAACAACCTGTTATGTGATTTCTCTGCCGACGTACACAGCTTCGTTGTCGAATGTTCGAAATCAAAGAGGTCTTTTCGCAGGAACATCGACTCGTCGGACTTTCTTAATGTTTCAGCCGAAGATTTACGCAGGAGAACCCTGAAGGCCATCGATGAATCGGAGGGCTTTCCCGGATATGTCGTGGGAACCAGCGTCGTGCCATATGGAACGCCGCTGGAGAAACTGAAGGCAATTCGGGAAGCCGTGATCGAACACAGGTCAGGCGGGGCCGGAAGGCAATGTTCCTGAAAGTCGGGGCTGAAGATTTCCACATAGATTACATTGAAAATTAAATATCGGGAAGCGTAATTATGATGGTTGAAGTCATTTTGAACGTCTCTCCCGAGACGGACTCATCCGAGTTAAATCCGCACCTGGACTAACACATGAACTTGAGAAGAATGCTCTTGATACGAATCAGTAGTGCAGATTTATGCCGTTCAGTTCGAACCACACAGGCGAATCGGAATCGGTTGTGAATGTATTCGAGTGTCCGTTGGACTTTCTATTAACCACATTCCAAAAAGGATAACAACAGAGGTATAGAACCATGGAAGAATTGGAGAAACTAGCACTGCTATTGGAAGAGGGAGACGTGCAAAGTGTCGCCAGCTTGACTCAGCAATTGGTAGATTCCGGCATGTCGGCGCAGACAATACTGAACAATGGGCTCATCGTCGGGATGGGCGTAGTAGGTGAGAAAATGCGGACTGGAGAGATGTATCTCCCCGAAGTATTGCAGTCGGCAACGGCAATGCACGCATCGTTGAAAATTCTCAAGCCGCTGCTTGCCCAGGGGGGAATACAGCCTTTGGGCAAAATAGTCATGGGTACAGTTAAGGGAGATGTGCACGACATCGGCAAGAATCTCGTGGGAATTCTCCTTCAAGGTGCGGGGTTCGAGATTCTGGATCTCGGCGTGAACGTAGGTCCTGCAAAATTCGTCGACGCAATCAACCAGCACAATCCGTCATTGTTGGCAATTTCAGCTATGTTGACGACAACGATGTTAAACATGAAGACAACAATCGAAGCGATCGGGTCAGCCGGTCTCCGCTCGAAGGTGAAGATAATCGTGGGCGGGGCCCCTGTGAGCCAGAAGTTTGCCGATGAAATCGGTGCCGACGGATATGCCCAGAATGCAGTGAGAGCCGTCGACAAGGTGAAAGAAATGCTGACGATTGCGTGATAGGACGGGACACGATGAATAACACAACGACGATAAATACATTTTCTAAGCTGGCGATAAAGAGCTCTTCTGAACTTATGTTTGGCAAGGCGCCGAAGCCGGCAAAGTGTGGCTTCAATCTCAATGTCGGCGGAGGACAGGTGTTCCCCGAAATTAACTTCACACTCCCGACAATGCTGATCGAAGAAAACACATGGCCGGCCGTAGTCGAGCAGTACCAGGAAATCGGCGAAATGCTGGTCCGGTCGGCAAAGAGACTGCACCTTCCCGGATTGATGGTAGAGTTCGAGCTGCTTCCCCCCATGACCGAGAAACCCGAGTGGGGCGCGGAGATCACGAACATTCTCCACATGGCATTGAAACGTGCCAATGACGAATACGGACTCCCTTGCGCTTTACGGGCCACTCCGACCGACATACGGGACGGGATCAGGCCGCCTGTCCTGCGATCGGGGAGGGAGTGGGAAGCACTTGCCGCCTCGATGGACAGGTGCGCTGCAGCCGGCGCGGACATCCTGTCAATCGAATCGGTCGGCGGGAAGGAAGTGAACGATGAGGCGATGCTCCATGGAGATGTGGCAGGGATGATTTTCGGACTCGGTGTGCTTGCGCCCAGAGACATGGAATTCTTGTGGGACGAGATAGTTAGAGTGTCCACGAAGCACAACATAGTTCCGGGCGGAGATTCCGCCTGCGGATTTGCAAACACGGCGATGCAGCTATCCTCACAGAGCATGCTGCCCGAAGTTTTTGCGGCGGTGGTCAGGGCGGCAAGTACGGTACGGAGCCTCGTCGCGTATGAACGCGGAGCGTACGGGCCGTCGAAGGACTGCGCTTACGAAGGGCCGGTTATCAAGGCGATAACGGGCGCACCGATCGCAATGGAAGGAAAGTCCGCAAGCTGCGCTCACTTCAGCCCTGTCGGGAATGTTGCCGCTTCGATGTGCGACTTGTGGAGCAACGAGTCGGTGCAGAATGTAAGGCTTCTCTCCGGTTCGGCTCCCGAAGCGTTTATGGAATTGCTCGCTTACGATTGCAGGATTTTCAATAAGGCACTCGAAGGCGGGAGTGAGCAAGCGTATCAGAGTCTTCTTGTCGAATCGGACGTGCACCTGAGTCCGCAAGCACTTGTTCTTTCGCCCGAGTCGACCATGCGGATCGCATCGGCTATCGTAAGAGAGAAGTCGCATTACAGGATGACGGTAGCTGCCGCCCGTGAAGCGGTTTCAATTATTCGTGACTCCGTGAGGAGTGGAGAACTAAGCCTGAATAAGAAGGAAGCCACATGGCTCGATCGCGTCGACCGCGAGCTTGGGGTCCTTCCGCAGGATGAAGGGACGCTCATAGATTCGATGAGCGCCAACTACGGCCATCTCTATCTACCCGAGAGTTACGGCTTGTGAAGACAAGAATTCGGCAAAAAAAAGGAGCTAGCTTGATGAAGAAAAGTATCCTCGGAAATTGCCTGTTGGTTGCAGCGAGCATTCTTCTCGCCCTTGGAGTGGGAGCGGTTCACGCGTCTACTCTGGGTGAGGCGATGAAGAATGTGAAGATCATAGCCTATCCTGCAAACGGCAAGGAAGTAGACTATACTGTTTCAACAGCAATCATGCGCGAACTGGCGCCGCAGGCGCGGGTCGTCAAGTATCAAAACGCCGCATCCCTGGACAAGACGGGCATGTTTGTCGTTTCCGTTGCCGACGAGAACTTCGCGCCCGTTCCCACGAAGGACGAGCTGAAGACAACGGACCCGGACTGGATGTACTTCAAGATAGGCAAGGACGGTTCGGGCGAGCTTGTAGTCTCGAGCGAGCACCTTCTCTATGCGACGTATTGCCAGGTGAAACTCTGGAGAAATGAGAACATCGACAAGTTCGTGAACGGCAAAACGATGACCCCGGCATTCACGTGGTTGAGAAACTACAGCGACTTCCTCGTCGGTACCCGCCGCTACTCGCGCGGCTTCGTGCCCGCTGAATACGTGAAGCAGGCTGCGAGCGAGGGCTTCTCGCACATAACCGTGAACGGACTCGGAGTGCCTCATCCGTTCGATGAGGGCCCTCCTGGTGACAAGTATTCCGAGTTCTATGACTACACGCCCGATCTCGACCAGTTTGTGGCAAGCAAGCTCCTGAAGGGATATTACCCCCCGTATTACCTTACAGCAAACCTGAATTTTCTGAAACGCAATGCGAAGCTCGCGAAGGAATACGGCATGGCTCCCGGACTCGTAATCTGCTCCCCGAGGACGATGCCAAAAGATTTCTGGAACAAGTATCCGTTTCTTCGCGGGGCGAGGGTCGACCATCCGCGCGAGAGCTACGAACCCAGATACACTCTGACCCTTGAACATCCGGCTGTGCAGGAATCCTACCGCGAACTAGTCGCGAACCTAATGAAGGCTGTGCCCGATCTGAGCTTCATCGAAATCTGGTCGAACGACAGCGGCTCCGGTTTCGAGTTCGCGAACAGGCTGTATCCCGGCCGAAACGGCGGTCCCTACCTGGTCCGGGAATGGAAAAGCGACGACTATGTCGCACAGAAAATGGCCGCGAATGTTGTGAACTATTATCATCTGATCCTCAATGAGGCTCGCAAATTCAACCCGAAATTCAGGGTTATAGTCGACCTCGGCTCGTTTACGCCTCTCGAGTTGAAATACATCATACCGGCGCTCGGTAAGGATCTGGATGTCGGTGATTGGTCGGGACAGTGGCAGGACCAGTTTTCCTTCAACGACAAGTGGCAGAAGGAATGGGAAAAGGAAGGTTCACAGACGCAGCTATATCTCAGTGCCGCGAACGACAACTCCATCGGCGTTCCGTTCCCAAAGGTTGTCTATGATGAACTGGCACAGGCCTATAAAGGCGACTACCGGTACATCCTGAGCGAGACGATCCCGACCTCGCTCGTCCCGTACGACATCAACGGACAGGTGGTCAGAGCCTTCCAGATGGACCACGACCAGTCCCTGAACCTGATACTAGAGAATGTAGCCGACCGCTGGGTCGGCAAAGATGATGCTGCGACCCTGATCGACGCCTGGATGTCCGCCGATTCTGCGGTAAGCGGGTTTCCTGCCGGAGTGCCGAACAGCACGTTTGGATTCCCGTGGTACAGGATGTGGGTGAGACCGTTCGTCCCCAACATCGGTGCGATACCTCAGAAGGAGCGGGCGTACTACGAAAAGTTTATGCTCACGACATTCAATAATCCTACAAGGGTCGATTTCAATAACGACATGTTGTGGAATTTCCTGACCGTGGAGCAGGCAGCCGAGAAAAGGAAGGGCTTCGACGAGCATGTGATGCCGCAGATTGACCGGTCAATCCGACTCGTGAAATCCGAATTGGCAAGGATACCCCGAAGTTCGCGTGCCGATACGGTCTTCACAGACCTGCTGGCAAATCTCGAAACGTACCGTTGCTACAGCGTGACGATGAGGGACATGGTTGCGTGGATTGAAGGCGTTCACGGATACCTCGAAGCGAAGACACCGGAGGCCAAGGCAGAATATCGCGCCAGGGTGAAGTCCTGCGTCGAAATGGAAATCCAGAATACCAAGGACTTGCTGAAGCTGTGGAACACCAGCCCGGTGGAGATTATGGGAGTGTCGACCGTCGGTGAAAACATGAATACGTACGGCGAGAACTTCGGACATCTTCTCGAGAAGCGACTTTCGTTGATGGAGCAGCATGTGAACGATGTCCCGTACATCGATCCGAACTATATGTGGCGCATGCCGGAACATTATCCACCGATCAACGAATAAGCAGTACAACACATTTTTTCTATATAAATTTCAGAGGAGGAGGGATGGAGTCACCAATTTTGCCGACTACGTTTGTCGGAAGTTATTCGCTGCCGCATTGGGTCGACGCAGTACGTGATCTCGGTCAGGCAGGCAAGCTGACCGAAGCGCAGCTGGAGGAAGCGCATGACAATGCGGTGAAATCGTGCATCAAAGACCAGGAAGCAGCCGGACTCGACGTAATTACCGACGGTGAATTGCGGCGTGAGACAATGGTGTACTTCTTTTCAAAACGGATCCATGGTTTCGATAACACCGGAAGGATGAAAGCGATCGGTAACCTTGATCCAAACATTCAGATGCCTGATCCGGTTGTAGTCGATAAGGTCAAGCGCGCCGGAAGCATAGGAATAGCAGAGCACTTTTCATTCCTCAAGAAATATGCGGCATCTCATCCAAAGGTTACGATCACCGGTCCTCAAATGCTGGCAAAGCGCGCGACAAACGAATACTATAAAGAAGAGAAACAGCTGGTATTTGATCTGGCCGATGTGTTAAACGCCGAGCTTAAGGAAACTATCGACGCCGGGTGTGATTTTGTCCAGGTGGACGAGCCTGTCTGGGTCGGTTATCCGGAGGATATGCCGTGGCTTGTCGAAGCGTTCAACAGGATGGTCGATGGAGTTAAGGCTAAGATTGTCCTCCACGTTTGCTACGGCAATTACAAATTGAAGAAGCTATTCACGGGGACATACGCCGATCTCTTCCCGGAGATACTGAAGGTGAACGCTTCTCAGCTAAGTCTGGAGTTTGCCGTTACCGACATGGAGCCGCTGGAGCTCTTCAAGAAATACAAGACCGACAAGGAAGTTGCTGTCGGGGTGATAGATGTGAAGGATGAATCGGTGGAGACGCCGGACGTAGTAGCATCCAGGATTCGCCGCGCGTTGAAAGTGATACCCAAGGAGAAGATGTGGATCAGTACCGATTGCGGCATGAAGTTCATGCCCCGGGACCGCGCCTTCGGTAAACTGAAGGCAATGGTGGATGGGACGAGGATTGTCCGCAAAGAGCTGGGCGAATAACGATCTGAAATGAACTGAGAACTATAGAATGAATGAAATGTTTTTGAAGACCGGGAATGAGTCGCTCGATGCGCTCTTTCCACGGATTAAAGAATTCTTTGCGATGAACGCCGTCGACTACAACGTAATGGGGAAGAGAACCCACGGTTATCGTGATCCGGACGCACCCAGCATCTGGTTACGCGGTGTCGCGGACTCTCTGCGTGCCTACAAGTACTGGGAAAAGGATCTCAAGAGCATAATCGAGATATTCGCCGACACGCAGACGGCTGCAGGATGGTTGTACGACTATTTCACCATGACTCCCGAAAAGGTGCCGTGCGAGAAAGAGAACTGGGCAAAATTTGTCCGCGTTCCGAATGAAGCCGACGTCGAGTTCAGGTTCGTGAAGGCGGTCTACCAGGTTTGGCAGGCGACTGGGGACGATACCTGGCTGAGGAAAATGATCCCTGTCATGGAGCGGGCGCTGCAGTATATAGTCACCGATGCGTGGCGCTGGGACAAGAAGACCGGCCTCGTGAAGCGTTCATACACAATAGACACATGGGATTTCGATTACACCGCGGACCGCCACGAGTGGCTAAACTTCCAGCTGGATGAGAACACCTTCTGGGGAATAATGCACGGCGATAACTCGGGGTATTACGAAGCCTTTCTTCTGATGAGTTCGATGTACAAACAAGTGAAGAACGCTAAGGGCGCGAATTACTGGCGCGCTATTGCCTCGAGACTCAGGGCGAAGGCCAACAAGGTCTGTTTCAACGGGCGATTCTATACGCACCATGTGCCGCTGGTCCCTGTGAAGATTGACGGAGTCGACGAGAGCGAGCAGCTGAGCCTCAGCAACCCGATGGACATCAACCGTGGCCTGCCCACTCATGAGATGGCTGCGTCGATAATAAGAGAATATCAGAGGCGTGCCGCGAAGGGTACCTCGTTTGCGGAGTGGTTCAGCATCGATCCGCCGTTCCCCGCGGGGGTCTTCGGCGACGACAAAATCATAGAAGGCGCTTACAGCAATGGCGGTATAATGCCGCTTGTCGGAGGAGAACTCGCCAGGGCAGCCCTCGAGCATGGATTCGAGAAGTATGGCGTCGATAATCTCCTCCGATATGCAGAACTGACGTCGGGCGGTGAATCGTTCCTCTGGTATTTTCCGGACGGAACGCACGCGACACTGGAAACGAGCACTAGCCCGGACGCATCTCCCGGAGACACATGGGGATCCTCTGCGATGCTCTACGCGCTGGTCGAAGGCCTGGCAGGAATCGTCGATGCCGGGAAGCTGTACAAGACCGTCAGCCTGAGTCCCCGCTGGGAAGCTGCGGGGACGGACGAGGCGGCGATCCGCTGTACGTACGAAGCCTCCGGGAGTTCGTTTGAATATTCCTACGCCCACGACAGGGCACAGAAGAAAATCGGGCTGGAAATCCCCGGTAAGTCGAATGTGGCTCTCCATCTTCTTCTCCCATCGGGCACAAGGGCCGAGTCAGTCAAGGTGAACCGGAAAAGCGTACGATTTACACGCAGCAGGGTAGAGGGAAGTCCGTATGTGGATGCCGCGCTAAGCATCGGCAAGAAGGCCGTCATCGAAGTTGGATACGACAGTTGATCTATAAAAAGCTGGCTGGGGAATTAGTTTCATGAAGCGACGGGATTTTGTATTTAAGTCGGCGCTGAGCGCCGTAGCTTTGACGCAGCTAAGGCTCTCTGCATTGCCGCAAATCTCAGCAAGGCCGGAGGCTGAAGGAACGCAACCGTCCGATGAGGCCGCGGATTCGTTGATTGAATCATGGACGAAGGAGGACCCTTCCAATCAGGGGATGAATACGGATTACATCTCCTTCCTTCCCGGCGTCGAATATTTCCTGATGGGAAACGGAGAGATTCAGGGAGTGGTCCAGTACTGCAAGGACAATAAAGTAGCTCCGGGAAGCTCATTCTTCGGCTTTACGATAATGAGTGCGGAGCATTTCACGCAAAAGTGGACAACCTTCCTCTACAGTGGCGGACGCGGCTTCGGAAACACGCTCGCGGCGATGGGCGTCGATGGCAATTTCTACGGGGTGAGCGAAAAGAATCTCAAGTCCATCGGGTGGAAATACATCGATGGTGTTCCCGTAGTAAGCGTTGTCTGGACAGAGAAGAACTGCGAGATGGAAGAACAGTTGTTCGTGCCAAGCGAAGGGCCGGTCATATTTCGGCGGCTGCATGTCAGGAATCTCGACACCACGAGTCATAAGATAGGTGCCGGACTCACACTCTATCCCAACATCGCCCTGTTCGACGATGTATACACCGACCCGAAGAAGAGAACGGCCAACGCAGAAGGATTCACCACACTGCGGATGTTCTGTTATGAGAAAGACATTCAGACCCTGGGCCGTTACACGGTGAGGGCCGACCAGGGAACGATTGCACCCGGCGCTGAGACGGAGGCGATGTTCGCGTACTATCTCGAAGGCGGCGGGTCGCTCCTGAAAAAGAAAGATATCAAAACCATTTGGTCAGAGACGGTCGATTACTGGAAAAAGAGGAATTCGGTCTCCACGGGGAATGAGAGTCTCGACCGGGTGTGGAACCTATCGAAGACCGGGTTGAAGGCGCATGTCGCGAAGAACGGCAAGAGGGATTCCGGAATCTGGGAATATGGAATGGAATGGGTGAGGGACGACGTCATGGTTATGACGGCATTTCTCCAGAGCGGCTTCTTTCACGAGGCCAGGGTCCTCCTCGACAGGATGTTTACGAAGTTCGTAACCAATGACGGAAGGACAGTCGAATCGAGCCAGGTATTCCCGTTCCAATTCACAGAAATAGACCAGAACGGTGAACTTCTGTATGGTGCATGGGCATACATCTGTTGGACGGGCGATTATGCCACGGTGCAGAAATATTGGGAGAAGATCGTCCCCCTTGCCGAACTCCCGCTCCGTCCGTTCTTCTGGCAGAAGGATTCAGGCCTGCTCAGCAACACGAGAGAGTATTGGGAAAGGTCAGATTCATTCGGCGTGAAGCCAGGATATGAGCTGGCGTATCAATTCTGGGTCATATTCGGATTGGAAAAGGGGGCAGAGGTCGCCGCAAAATTGGGCCACCACCGTTATGCGGCCAGGTGGGGCGCCGCATCGCGCAAGATAAAGGATGCCTTCCTCAACAATCCTAAGTTCAGATTGATCGAGGACGGACATTTCATCAAGCGGAGGACGCTGGATGGCGAGTGGCAGAAGACCATGATACCGCCTGACAGGAACAACATGCCAGCTGGCACGCCTATCGCGGTCGAGAAGACGCCGCTGACTGAACCCGATGCGAGTGAAGTATTGCCTATTATGTACGACATGGTTGATCCGAAAAGCGAACTCGCATTGAAGACGCTGGATTGGGTCGAGCCGTTGTGGAATGAAAGATGGAAGATAGGAGGCTACGAGCGGTACAACAGTTCGAGCGAGCCGGAACCGCCCGGCCCGTGGCCGTTCGCTTCAATGTTCATTGCGGAGGCTTACTGGGAGGCGGAGAACTTTCAAAAGGGAATGCGCGTCATAGACTGGCTTGCCGGTATCAACGGCGGCCTCTCCGGCGGGTGGTTCGAGTATTACCCGGAGGGGCACCCGACGGTCGGGATAATCGGCTGGAACTGGGCAGAGAACGTGCGCTTCATGGTCGACCATGTGATTGGAGTAAGACCGCAGCTGGAGAAGCTGGTTATCAGACCGCGGCTCGGCGCAGGAATCGATGCGGTTAAATCGCGTGTGAACGTCAGGGGTATGGGTCTGGATTTGATGCTTACCAAGTCGGGCAGCAGCGATTCAGCTTCGGTAAACAAGAAGAGTATCGAACTTCATGACGGGCAACTTGTGCTTCCCTACCTGCGAGGTGGTAATTTATCTATCGATATAAACATAAAAAAATGACAGATTAATGGCTATTCGAACCAATAAGGGGGGAATCCTATGCGGTCGATAGATCGTGTTCGCAATGTTATTGCCGGGAGGCCGGTCGATCACCTGCCAGCACAGCCCATGCTTATGATGTTTGCCTCGAAGCATGCAGGCATAGAGTTTATCGATTACACGAAGGATGGTCGGCTCATGGCGGAAGCGCAGCTGAAGATCGTTGAAGACTACGATCTGGATTGCCTTCTGACCTGCTCGGATCCCGCCCGCGAAGTGATAGACATTGCGGGCGATGGATCGATTGACTGGTTCTCCGACCAGGGCCCGGCCATCAACGAGGAACGTGCCGCGTTGACTGATAAGTCCCGGCTGAAGACGTTCACGGTTCCGGATCCGATGGGCGGCGGAAGGATGCACGACCGCATTAAGAGTATCGAGATAATGTACCGGCATGTCCTTGGGGAAATCTCGATTGTAGGCTGGATCGAAGGCCCGCTGGCATTGGCGGCGGAGCTGCGCGGCATAAACAACATAATGCTGGATTTCATGCAGGACCCGCCTTTCGTCGACGACCTTCTTGACTTTTGCGCGGAGGTCGCTATTCGTTATGCTACACCGCAAATAGAGGCGGGCGCCGATACGATCGGGATGAGCGACGCGGCTGCAAGCGTCATCGGCCCGAAATTGTACGCAAGGTTCCTACAGCCCCGACAGAAGCGGGTGCTTGCCGCCATCAAGGAAAAGCATCCGGCTGCTATTACACGTCTTCATATGTGCGGCAATACAGACGTGCTGATTCCAAAGATGAAAGAACTTCCGGTCGATATATTTGAGCTCGACTTTCCTGCCGACCTCGTCAAAGCCCGCGCCAATCTCGGACCCGATAAAATCATAAGTGGAAATGTCTCGACCGTATACGATCTTCTGGAAGGCACTCCTGAGAGCGTGTACGAGGCGACGCGGAGGTGTCACGAGGTTAGCGGGAAGATGCATATTGTAAATTCAGGCTGCGAAGTCTCGCCGCTGACACCCCCGGAGAACCTGAAGGCGCTAATGCGTTATGCCAAGGAGCACCAACCATAACACCTGCATATATTCGTGCGATTAAAATAAAAATGACAACGCAAAACAAAGCCAGGAAGGGATGGTAATGAAGTCCGTCAACTTTCTCGACTACTCTGTCGTAGCCGCGTATTTTCTTTTCATGCTCGGAATCGGTATCTACTACAGCCGGGTCAACAAGGGCGCAAAAGAGTTTTTTGCAGGTGGAAGCATGATCCCGTGGTGGATTTCGGGAATGACATTGTACATCGGCAACTTCAGCGCCTGGACCTTCACCGGCGCGGCGGGATTCGCATACACGACCGGTCTGTTTGCCATATTGTACTTCGCGACATGGTCCATATCGTATTTCGTCGGATCGCAATTGACTGCCGCCAAGTGGAGAAGAACCCGTTCTATCTCTCCTGTGGAGTATACATACACCCGCTTCAACATAACGACTCAGCAATTTCTCGGCTGGGTAATGTCTGCCAACTACATATTGGCCGCCGGAGTACAGCTCGCGGCCACATGCGAGATATTCGCACCGGTTATGAGGCTCGACATTACGACTGTAATAGTGGTCATGGGGACCGTCATACTCCTGTACACATTCATGGGAGGTCTCTGGGCGGTGTCGATAACGGACGTGGTCCAGGGGGTCATATTGTTGAGCATCACTTTCATCGTGATGCCGCTCAGTCTTCATCTTGTCGGAGGGATTGGCGGACTTCTTAAGGCTCTTCCCGCGTTCAGCCTGCAGCATACTTACAACGGCCTGCACTACGATCCGAACTGGCTGGTGGGTGTCTTCATAATTATGTCGCTGGGTACGGCGGCCGGGCAGGCACAGAGGTTCTACAGCGTGAAGAACGAGAGAGATGCAAAACGCGTCGGAAGAATGGCGGGCTTTCTCTTTCTGACTGTCCCGTTTGTTTTCGGCATTCCGCCTCTGGTCGCAAGAGTCATTTGGCCGAATCTCGCGCAGGTACCTTTCTTCAAGCCGTATGTCGGACATAATCCCCAGGACCTGGTGTTCGTCGGGCTTTGCCTCAAACTTCTTCCGAACGGCGTCATAGGCGTCTTCCTCGCCGCCATGCTGGCAGCCACTATGAGCGCGATGAGCACGGTGTACAACCTCGTGTCGTCTATACTCGCTCGCGACATATACCAGGGACTCATCGACAAGACGGCCAACGACCAGAAGCTCCTGAAGGTGGGCAGGATTTCATCGGCTTTGATCGGCATAGTCGTAATCATCGAGGCGGTGATTTTCGTGAAGAGTAAACTCGGCATATTCAATATGATGCAGGTCTTCTTCACGATGCTGAACGTCCCGGTTGTATTGCCGATTGCGTGCGGCTTACTCATTAGGAAAGCCTCGAAGTGGGCAGGCATCGCGGTTATCGTCTGGGGGCTCATCGTCGGGTTGACCACACGTTATGTCGTCGGATGGACGATGGGAGAACAGATTTATGCCCAGTTCTTCTCGACGTTGATTCTGTTTGCGTCATCTTACGGGCTCGGGCTTCTTTATAAGAAGAGCAGGAAGCAAACAGCCGCGCTATCGGCGCTTGTTACGGTAGCGTTCTTTGTCTTTTTCTTCCTAACGTCGATCTCCTCGGAAAACGGTATACTCCTGTCCCTGACTGGAATTTCTGCCATAGCGCTCGGCGTGAGTCTATATATATTCTCGAAGTTGTTCGCTTCTGAAAGCCCGGAGCAGAGAAGAGCTATCAACGAGTTTTTCAAGAAACTGGATACTCCGGTCGACGTGATGAAAGAAGTGTTCGGAGCCGGCAGGAAGCAGGTATCGACATTCCCCGTCGTCGGCGGAATCACCATGGTTATGGGAGTACTGATAAGCCTGATATTCTTCTCCGGCGTGTCTCCGGAACAGCAGGCAATAGTCGGTATCCTGTCGGGCATCCTGGTCGTCTTTGGCAGTCTGATGTGGTTCTTTGGAAAGCGCTCGCAGGAGAAAGCGGAACAGCTTGCACTTAGCCTTCAGAAGTCTCAGGAGACCAAGTAGCAGGATGAAAACTAACAAATGCATGGGTAATCGATGAAGCTTGCACAACTTGAAGATGGCGGGAATAAACTCATAGGGCTCTGGCTTGGGGGATGCTGGATTAACTTGTCCGCCGCTATGAAGATTTATTCCGAGGCAGTCGAACGCCGAGATCGTCCTGAGGTACTGACAATAGATCAGCTTCTGCAGGAAAGGAAATTCGACATAGCCCTGTTGAAAGGAGTCAGCGATTTCGTTTCGGCGCACAAACTGGCGGGATATTTTGCCGTGAGCCGAAGCGCGGCGGTCAAGTCGCCGGTCAGTCGGCCGGGGAAGATAGTTGCTCTCGGAAGGAATTACGTTTTGCACGCAAAGGAAGCGAGCCTCCCCGTTCCCAAAGAACCGATAATTTTTGTAAAAGCAGGTTCTTCCATAACCGGACCATTTGACCCCGTTGTGATACCGGGCGAATATGGAAGGGTCGACCATGAAGCGGAGCTCGGCGTAGTAATTGGGAAGCAGGCGACCAGGGTAAGGAAAAGGGATGCATTTCGATATGTCGCCGGATACACGATCGTCCAGGATATTTCGGCCCGCGACCTCCAGAACGCGGACCTTGCCGAAAATAACCCGTGGTTTCGGTCGAAGAGCTTCGACACATTTACCCCGATGGGGCCATGCCTGGTACTGACCGATGAGATCAAACCGCCGGTAAACCTGATGATCGAGTGCCGGGTGAACGGCAGGGTAAGGCAAAAGGCCAACACCCGTGAGATGGTCTTCGACATACCGACGGTGATAGAGTTCATCACGAAGCACATCACCCTTGAACCAGGAGACGTGATATCTACGGGTACGCCTGAGGGCATCGGAGAGATCAAACCCGGAGACACCATCACGACACGGATCGCGAAGATCGGCGAAATGAAGAACAAAGTGCGCCCTATTTCAAGATGAATATAGAAAGAATCATCCTGACACACGTTCGGATCCCGCTCGAGGAGCCGTTCACGATTAGCAGCGGCTCGGTCTCGGAAAAGGACTGCATCGTAGTCGCCGTTCAATCGAACGGCGTTACGGGATACGGTGAAGCATCCCCGATGTCCGGCCCGTTTTATTCGGACGATACTCCCGAATCAACGTGGACGTATCTCGTCGATGTCCTTGTTCCGGCCGTGATCAAGGAGCAGCCTCCAACCATCGGGCAACTGAACTTGTTGCTCGACAGGCTTGGCGGCACTCCTTTTGCGAGGGCAGGGATAGAGACCGCCGCCTGGGACCTCGAGGCAAGAGCGTCCGGCAATCATATCTCCGCCCTTCTTGGCGGCGGACGATCCGAAATCGAATCGGGCCTTGCTGTAGGGATATATCCGTCCATTGACATCCTGTTGAAGAGAATTGAAGTATATCTCAAAGAAGGATACAAGCGGCTCAAGATTAAGATTCAAAAGGGATGGGACGTTGTGCCGTTGCGCGCGGTCAGAAAGTCTTTCGGTGATGTGCCGCTGATGGTGGATGCGAATTGTGCTTACAATCGGGACGATATAGAGCACCTGAAGCGGTTGGATGAATTCGGCTTGATGATGATAGAGCAGCCGCTGAAGAAGGACGATTTGGAAGGACACGCGTTTCTTCAAAAGGCAATAGAGACGCCTGTCTGCCTAGACGAATCGGCAGATGATGTTCGCAGTGTTGAGCGTGCAATCGAACTCGGGAGCTGCAAGATCGTAAACATAAAGATCCAGCGAGTCGGCGGGCTGCAAAATGCCAGGACGATCCACGATCTATGTCATGAAAACGGGTTGCCCGTATGGGCGGGCACGATGCCGGAACTCGGGATAGGGGGAATACATGCACTTCATCTCTCGACCCTTCCCGGTTTTTCATATCCTACCGATGTTGAGTCTTCGGCGCGCTGGTTTACAGATGATATCGTGAGCCCGAGGCTAAGAGTGAACGACGGCGTGTTCAGGATTGCAGATTATTCTTCGTTTGACGTCGACGCTGAAGTCATACGTAAGCACAAAATCAGAGAGCAGGCCTTTACATGACCCCCGGTCACAATTGTTGACAGACCTGCCGTATCGCTATTCGAAAGAACAAAGCATCTTCTAATAATCAGGAAAAGGTCGATTGAAACAGTTGAAAAGTGACGCATGCTTACCGACCGCATTTGCCGGGTTGAAATTGCGAAGCCCGCTTATCGTTGCGTCCGGGCCGGCAAGTCATGACGCGAAGCAGATCAGGCTCGCCGAAAGAAAAGGCGCCGGCGCCGTGGTATTGAAGACCGTCTGTTCGGAGAAGTATGATAACATGCGGTACTGGCCGCGGCCGCGCTACAAGCTGCTGGATTGGGACAGGCAAATTAACGGCAGGTCGAAGCAGTTTACTCTCTATTCCTACGAACAGGGATACAGCGGCACTCTTCAGGCGTACTGGGATTTTGTCCGTGTCTGCAAAGAGAAGTCTGACATCGCGATCATCGGGAGTGCTTTTGCGGACGCAACGGCAGATTGGGTCGACCTTGCGACGCACATTGAAGAAAACGGAGCGGACGCCGTCGAGCTGGATATCTCCTCGCCTCACAGGCCTGGGAGCCTCGGATTTGAGACTACATTTGTCGAGGCGATCAAGTCTGTGGTGAACTCCGTCAAAATCCCCGTTTGGGTGAAGCTCGCGCCAGGGCCTGATGTGGTTAATCAAAGCGTTGCGGCCGAGCAGTGCGGCGCTGCCGCTGTGACACTGTGTAACCGCATGCGGGGGATAGATGTCGACATCGAGAACCAGCGCCCGATACTGCACGGGTACTATGCCGGTATCGGAGGACCCTGGGCGAAGTATTACAACTTCATGAACGTTGCCGAAACCGCCCGTGCCGTAAAGATACCCATAAGCGCGACCGGAGGAGTCATGAATGCGGAGGATGTCATCTCTTACGTTCTCCTCGGCGCGAGTACGATTCAGATACTCTCCGCCATAATGGTAAACGGCTGGGACGTGCTTATGGAAATTCATGCAGGGATACGCTCTTACATGGAAAGAAAGAGGATAACCTCTCTGGAAGAAATTCGCGGAAAGGCTCTTAAGAAGATCGTGCGCTCCGATGAGATCGTGCGATGGAGTGGTGAACCTAAGAACGGGCCGCGCAATGAATGGGACTAAAAGAGAATACGTCGGGCTGAATCCGATGCCTCCTGATTTCGCGGCGATGTATCCTCCGATCGCATTCGTTGTCGAGGAATATTGCATCGGCTGCGACAGATGCATTCCGCTCTGTTTTTTCGATGCCCTGGAAATGATCGACAAGCCTGAGCACAAGTATAGGAGAGTTGCGCTGGTCGAGCCGAAACACTGCACCGGCTGCGGGCTTTGTTTCGAGGCATGCCCCACAGATGCGTTCGTCTGGGTCCCCGACCGGTCGGACGAGCGTCATGCTTCGAAAGGAGAAGGTGATCTGGAAGACACGAATATATGAAGATCATTGACCTTACGCATCCCATTACGGACGAGATTCCGGTTTACTTCCCCTGGCATCCCGCCACAAAGATCGAGCAGACCGCGACATATTCCGAGAACCAGTGCGTCGTCCACAGGTTGAGCATCGGCACACACAGCGGTACCCATGTCGATGCTCCGATGCACATCTTTGAAGGCATGCACGCGATAGACGAGTACGACTTGAACCTCTTCTACGCCGACGCTCAGGTGCTCGACTTCACCCCACGTGCCGACAGAGAAGCTATCACGAAAATTGAGTTTGAGAAGAAGGACATCAAGGCCGGCGTGGGAGTGATTGTGAAGACCGGTTGGGATGTGAGGTTCGGGAGTCCGGATTATTACAAGACCTATCCTCCGATTGAAAACGAAGCAGCCGAGTATCTGGTGGAGAAGAAGATTCCTTTTCTTGCCTCCGATACCCCTTACACGCTGGATGTGCACAAAATTCTGCTGAAACATGGCATACCGCTTATTACAAACCTGAACAACACGTCGAGGCTTAAGACCGGGATTGTGAAGCTCATTACCGCGCCGCTTCCTATAAAAGGAGCCGACGGCTCACCCGCCCGCGTCCTCGCGTTGAGCGAGTCTTGATACAAGTAACAAATCACTAGAGAAGTAAGAAAAAAACAGGAGTAAAAGATGAAGGCCAGTAAATCAATGTCGAAGAGAATCTTCATGTATTCTCTTCTTGCCGCTGTCGGGCTGTTCATAGCCCGGGGGCCGGCAATGGCGAAAGAAGAAGCAAAGACGATCCATTGCTACGTTATGAACGTGGCAGGCGACTGGAAGATTACAGGCGATCTGCCGAGGGAGGCATTAGTCATCAGCCTTCAGGGCCTGGTGAACAGGACGGGTCCAAACCTGTACCTGCTGTACGGCAGCGATTACGATTATCACAATGTACAGGCACTCTTGGATTATTATCACAAAGACCACGGCGTCGATTATACGATGATCAAATCCATCCCGGATGCTTTGGTGAAATTCAGGAAGTACGTGAAGGGGTACATCGTCTACGACCAGAAGATCAGGGATTCAATCGTCCTTTCCTTCACCGTAGCCGGAATTGAGGACGGAGTCGTCGTAGCACCGGACCAGGTACCGATGATGAAGAAGCTCGGCTTCAAGGAGCTTGCCAATTTTGAGGGCAAGTTCGAAAACATGGACACCACGCAGATATACCAGTGGGCTTATGACCATTACTGGAACAAGTGTTCCCACAAGGAAATGATTTACATGGGCGGTGTGGAAGGCAACTATATGAAACCGGGCATTGCGGACCTGGGAATTGCCAATCGCGCATTCTTCTTCGATCTGTCCACTGACCCCAACACGGGCGGCACCCAGTACCAACTCGCCAAGAAGCTCTACAGCAAGATGAAGCCGTTTTCTTTTATCTTCGGCTGGCATTCATATATGAAGGATACAGAACATACGTCCGTGACGCTGGCTTCGCATTACGCCCTTCGCGTCGAGGGGCTGAATACGCTTCCGAACATGAGCTTTCACCGCTGGATCAAGCTGCCTCCCGGTTACAAGTTCCAGGCGCACCATGCCGATCTCAAGAACCTGAAGCTTGAAAAGAAGATATATGTTTCTTTCATACAGAGCGACGGCCTGGGAATCGGCGCATGGTTGAAGCCGGGGCGCGGGAAGATTCCGTACACCTGGGAAGTGAACATGTACTGGTACCATTATGCGCCGGCTATCCTTCAGTATTACTATTCGCAGGCCACCCCTAATGACGAGTTCATCGGCACGCTCGGTGGACCCAGCTATATGTATCCTAAGGCGATCCCCGACAAATACCGACCCACGGCGATCAAGATGGCTGCAAAGCTCATC
The DNA here is from genome assembly GCA_021825585.1 of Bacteroidota bacterium. Classification (GTDB taxonomy): domain Bacteria; phylum Bacteroidota; class Ignavibacteria; order Kryptoniales; family JAKASW01; genus JAKASW01. The sequence continues at coordinate 119,996 of JAKAGT010000003.1, forward strand.
AAGGACCTCGATATAAACATGTTTGAGATCTTCGATGCCTCCGACTCGCTGACCAGGGACTTGCCGAAGAATATCGTGGATGAATACTTCAAGTACATGCCGAACGCGATCGGCTTCGTCAACGGGTACGGTCCGGCTCATACTTTTGCCACCAAAGACGGAAGGCCTTTCATGTCTTTCGACTACTACCTCCCGCCGACGCGGACGGTGAAGGAAGCAGACGCGGATCTTGAGGAATTAGCTAAGATGAATCCCAAACGGCCCTACTTCATCTGCTTCCACGTGCGCGAATACACTGACGTGCAGGGAGTAATGAACATAATGAAGCCACTAGGTCCGGAGTTCAAGATCGTGCCCTTGGATGTGTTCCTTAAGCTCGCCGGTATGGACCCGACTTTCAAAACGCAATATCAGTTCACTCGATAAATTCTGAAGGTTTGAAAATGAAAAAGTATTTAATCCATAGTTGGATGATAATGGCTGCGTTTCTCGTTGCAGCCTCGCTGCCCTCTGTCAGCAGAGCCCAGAGCTTTGCAGGCAACTGGAATTATGATAACAAGGCCAGCAAGAATGTCGGTGCTTTCTTCGAATCAGGTGAAATGCGCTACATGCTCAAAATCGTATCCGAGGGAAACGGAAAAATGGTGATCGACCACCGTACCGGTACGGAAGCAGGCTGGAACACAAAAAAGCTCAACTTAGACCTCAACGGTCCTGAAACTACGTCGACATTCCCGAGAGGCGACCTCTACAGGTTCAGTTTCGAAGCGGTTGCAATCGGTCCGGATCAGACCATCAGAGCAAAGGCAGTCCAGGGCAGCAATAAGTCGGAATTTGACGTTACGCTGCATTATACCGTTCTGGTGTCCCAGGGAACATATAATATCGTACAGCACGATCACTACCAGCTGTCACCTGATGGTAAGACGCTGACAGTTACCGAGACGCGGAATTCCAGAGTAGAAGACGAGCCGGCGGTGTACGTCTTTCAAAGAGCAAATTGAATCTCGAAGAATGATTCTCCTTCATTCGCCCGGGGAAGATATTCCCCGGGCGAGTTATCATTCATAGCTTTCACGTAACGCGATAAACTCATAGGCTGTAAAATGAAACAGATGATTACTTGCGCTTGGATGTTTATGGTTTCCGCTCTCCTGGTTGTCTCGCTGCCCAGATCAAGCAGCGCCCAGGGCTTTGCAGGCACCTGGAACCTCGACTGGGCAAAGAGCAGGAACGCCGATTTCTTTGATCAGAGGAGTATCGTCCTGAAAATCATGCCGCAGAATGGCAACAAGATGACAATTGAGCAGTCCACTACCACTGAGTACGCCACTGTGGAGGGGATAACGAACGTCGACCTGAACGGCCCCGAGACAACATCTAAATGGGCAATGGGCGACTTGCCGTATTACGGCTACGAAGCCGTCGCGATCGGACATGATCAATCCGTCGGAACAAAAGCCGTGCAGGGAGACGACAAATCATCATTTGAGCTGACCTTCACTATTCCCGTCGTCGTTTCTCAAGGCACATGCACAGTCATTATGCACAGCCTGTACAAATTATCCCCTGACGGAAAGACACTGACGGTGACCACCACAAGGAACACGAGGGAAAATGGGGGTCCTGTTGTCTACGTCTTCCGGAAGGTAGATTGAGCCGGAAGATCGGATTCGATCAGACATGATTGATATTGTCAAACTCCTCGAAGAACTCGTTGCGATCCCGAGCATGAATAGTATGGGAAGCGGACGCGCCGGATTTGAATTTACAGAAAGTAATTTGGCCGACTTTCTAGTCTCTCTTCTCCGGAAGAACGGAATAGACTGCGAGGGCTTTGAGGCGGCGCCAGGCCGCAGGAATGTGGCGGGACTTGTGGACGTCGGAGTTGAGAAGACACTCATGCTCGAGGCCCACCTGGACACCGTCCCGGTTGATAATATGGAGATCGGGCCGTTCAAGCCGACGGTGTCGGGCAACCGGCTTTACGGGCGCGGCTCGTGCGATACCAAGGCATCCCTGGCAGTCTTCTTCGGAACAGCGGTGAACCTTCTGCTTAGCAAGCGAAAGCTGAAGTACAACCTGCTGCTTCTTGGTACTTGCGATGAGGAGTACGGTTTCACAGGCGCCCAGGCGGCGGTGCAGCGGGGAATCAGGGCGGACTTTGGCATAATTGGTGAGCCTACGCGCCTGAGGATTGTGAGGGCACATAAAGGCGTGATGAGGTGGAAGGTGAAAGCGTCGGGGAAGGCATCTCATTCGGCATACCCGGAGCTTGGAGAGAATGCAATTTACACGATGGCCGAAGCCGTGAACCGTATCGCGTTGTATGCGTCGCGGCTGCGAAGTGAATCCCCCCACGAGCTCCTCGGCTCGCCATCATTAAGTGTCGGTGTAATCCGCGGCGGTCACACGGTAAACATCGTCCCGGATTCCTGCACAATTGAGATAGACAGGCGGCTGATACCCGGAGAGGCGAAGGAGTCTGTCATGGATGCGGTTGCTTCGATTCTCCGCGGCCTGCCTGGTATAGAAGTAGAGGAACCCTACCTGGTCGCCCCATCGGTGAACGTGGCGCCATCCTCGGAGATTGTATCGATCCTTTCCACGGCAGTGAAGGATGTCCTTGGGGATGTTGTAGTGGAAGGAGCGAATTACGCAACCGACGCAGGCGTGTTCAATAGCGCAGGCTTGCCGTGCGTCGTATTCGGGCCGGGCGACATCGCCGACGCTCACACTTCCCGTGAATCTGTGGAGCTTACTCAGGTAGAAGCGGCAACAAGAGTTATCGAGAGGCTGCTATGTTGAAGACTGCATTTATCACAGTGGTTCTAATCCTGGCTGGATCGTTCGCGTGCGCTGCCAAAGAACCGGCGGGGCTTAACGTGCGCGACCTCGCGCACCTCGAATGGCTGATGTACAAACAACCCGGCCAGACCCTTGAAATCTCAAGCTATGACAGGTCCGGAGGAAATGACGACGGCTATTCGGGGAAATACTCTTATTTGAGGATTGACAGGAACGGCGAATACGTCGTCATGGAGTCGCACAAGCCGGGCGCGATCGTGCAGATTTGGTTCACCGACCTGTCGACAGCCGGGCATATCCATTTCTATTTCGATGGAGCCAAACATCCGCAGATAGACCTTGACATACACGACTTCTTCAGCGGGAAACATTATCCGTTCGTCACGCCGTTTGTCTACAATGATACCCTATCGTCGGGCGGTTTCGTCTGTTTCCTCCCGATGCCTTACCATAAATCGTGCAAGATTACCACAACCGGAATCGCCCGATATTACCATATTATCTACCGGGTATTCAGGTCCGGGGCAGGCATAACTACATTTTCCCTTCCGTTAAACGCGGCAGCCAGGGAGGAATTAGCCTCCACAGGCCGGATTCTTGATAATGTCGGCACTTCGACTCCAAAGGCCGGTTTTCGGGAAACGATGATACCGGCGGGGGCCACAAAAACGATATGGTCTGCGGAAGGGAGGAGATACATCAAGTCACTGTTTCTCCATTCAAGCGACATGTCGGCCGGGGTGCTGAAGAGACTCGTGTTAAGAATTTACTGGGACGGAGCGAAGGAGCCGTCGGTCGAGTCGCCGCTTCTCGACTTCTTCGGCAACGGTTTCAGGGCTGTATCTTACACTTCGCTGTGCACGGGATACTCAAACGGAGATTTCTATTCCGGCTTCCCGATGCCTTTCAAGCACTCGGCGAAAATTGAAATTGAAAATGGGAATGGGCAGGCCGTTAAGGTCGGAAGCGATGTAGAGATTGAGAATCTTCCTGCCCGAAATGAATCAAACTTGTTGTACTTCCACTCGCAATTTCAGCAGGATACGACGGTTGAAAATATTCCCGTGACGATTCTCGAGACTAAAGGGACGGGCCATTTTGTCGGAACGCGTCAAACCATGCAGTCATTTCCGGGAAAAATATATAACCGGGACAGCGAAGGATCGCGGATCGATTACCTTGAAGGGGATGAGACGGTGTACGTCAACGGAGACTCCGCGTTCAGCTGGCACGGGACCGGTACCGAAGACTATTATGACGGGGGATGGTATTTCAGGTATGGTCCGTTCCATCTTCCATTCAACGGATGTCTGGAAAAAATCCCGTTAGCCGGGAGCATTTCCGCATACAGGTTCCAGATAACCGATATGATACCATTCAAGAGTCAATTCAAGATGTTCATCGAGCACGGCGCTGAGAATACCCGGCCCGGTGTGTACTATTCTACAGTTGCATACTGGTACCAGTCTACTCCGGAAAGCGACGCTTACCGGACATTGGATCCGGCAAAGCTCTCGGTTCCGATGAGGATAGTCTGGAAACAGAAGGGGGTCGACTATCTCGCCGATAATATGCAAGACTTGGTTCCGCATGACGGAAAGTTGACTGTCATGCCATGGAGTGAGAGCTCGCCCAGCTGGAAGGGAATCTCGGACGTTGCATTCAGGCCGGAGGGCAGAGATGCTTCGCTGGGCATCGTCCTCCATCCGCCGATTTCGGGCGAGTATTCAATAGACCTGCAGTATTCGGTGCAACCAAGCGGAGGTAAGTTCGAGACAAGGTTGGGCGGTGCGGTACTTTCTCCCATGGTGGACACATACGCCCCCGATTTTACGCCGGGGGAGAATGTGCGCATCCTCGCTCACCTGAAAGAGGGAGCCGACACGTTAATGGCGTCGTCTGTCGGGAAGGACGAGCGTTCAGAAGGGAACCGGTTCCTTTTCACCTCGTACAACCTCAGGCCTGAACCGGAAGGACATTTTGTCACGGAATGGAAAGTGGTCGGCCCCTTCAATGATTCCGGCTTTGTTTATAATGACTTACTGTTAGGACCCGAAAGGGATTTCCAACTCAAAGATACCTTCATCGGGGAAGGCGGCAAGAGCATCTCATGGGAAACTGCCGGCGCGGATTCTAATGGGGCGGTAAATCTTGTTAACATGTTCAAGCCGCACGAGTACACGATAGCCTATGCGGGCACCAGGGTGTTTTCGCCTGCCGAGCAAAAGCTGTATCTCTTTGCGGGTTCAGATGACGGCATCAGAATATTCGTTAACGGGAAAGCCGTTTGGACTCACTTCGTCACCCGCGGCCTTGTGAAGGATGAAGACCGCGTGCTTGTCACGCTTCAGAAAGGCTGGAATACCCTGACACTCGAGATTACGCAGGGAATAGGGGACTGGGCATTTGCCTTGAGGATTCCGGACTATCCAGGTAAGAAATTGGAATTGCATTAGAATTGAGATATATGCTGCGACATATCGCTGCTAATAGTCAAACCTCGTTAAAACTGCTTAGCATCTACAAATGAACAAAACGTACTACGTCATATTGCTGGTAGTGTCGGCCTCGATGTGCCGGTCGCTGATTCCGCAGCCCTGTCATGCACAGACGAAGCTGCATGCTGCCAACGCTCAGTCAACGCGGAATGAATCGCCTGCTCTCGTGCCTTCCGGTGACGGAGGCGTAATCGTCTTATGGCGGTCGGTCATGGCACGGGGTTGCACCATATCTGCACAGAAGTTCGATAAGCACGGCAAGGAAGTCTGGAAAAATGGAGGCGTGGATATCTGCACGCAGCCGACGAATGACGCGAACTTCTCGGCAGTAACGGACACACGAGGCGGGGTGATAGTGTTCTGGGAGGACACACGGGGAGGGAAGTATGCCTCCGACATCTATGCGCAGAGGCTGGATGCCAGCGGAAGGCCGGTCTGGGAAAGCGGCGGTGTGCCGGTCTGCACTGCAAGGCACCAGCAGCTGTTTCCTCATGCTGTCGTCGACCAACATGGCGGTGCTTATGCGTTCTGGACAGACTACCGGAATGGGAACGCCGACATTTACGGCTGCCATACCGATTCGAATGGAAAGGTAATTCGGAAGTTTGCAGTCTGCACAGAGAGCGAGGACCAGATGCATCTTTCCGTCGCGGCGTCCCCTTCCGGCGGTGCCTGTGTTGTCTGGGTCGACCATCGCTACGACAATCCGGGCATTTATGCGGAACTGATCGATGCCAGTGACAGCGTGTGTTGGCGGAGGAACGGACTTCCAATCTGTACCGGCCTTTATCAGCCGGAATCACCATCTGTGTCTGCGGTCGGTAACGGCAGGTTCCTGTTTACATGGGACGACTACCGTGACAGAGTGGCGAAAGTATTCCTCCAGCTGGTGGACGCTGACGGGAAAGAAGCCAAGCCGTCAAACGGCGTTTCAGTGAGGACATCCGGCGGACCGCAATACAGCCCGAGTATCTGTGTTACAAGTTCGTCCGGTGCGGCAGTGACATGGCTTCAGTATGGCAAAGGCGCTGAGATGCTTCAGCAGAGGATGGATCTGTCCGGAAACGTGCGCCTGAAGCCGGAGGTACAATTATCGAAGGCTTCTCTCGCCCAGTTGTGGGTAAGAAGCGTCCCGGACGGGTCGGGTGGAGTCGTTTGCGTGTGGCTGAAATATGCGGGTGACAGGACCGAAGTGTTCGCTCAGCGGACCGATTCGCAAGGCCGGCTAAATTGGGGAAGGGACGGACTGCTTCTTGGGCCTGCTGGCGGTGAGGCGCATCCCAGGGTTTTAAGCAGCGGTCCTAACCGCATTCTCTTTGTCTCATGGACGAAGAGGTCAGGGACAAGCTCGAAGATCATCGTAGTTGCCCTCGCTGAAACCGGAAGCCGAATTTGGAAGGGGCAATTATGAGTATTACGCGAAATCCGGTAAGTCCTTCATTCCTCGGTGGTTTCCGTCTTTTCGGTTCAGGTTCTTTCAATCCTGTACTGACCGCTATTTTCCTGCTTACGATGACGATAGCGGGGCCGGTCTTCCAATGTCAGGGTGCCGCGGCGGCAGAAAAGGCGTCGGGCGACAGTGTGATTGTGTATGTCTCGCCGGTCGGGAATGACTCCTGGTCGGGCTTTGTTTCGCGCCCTAACACTCTGCACAGCGACGGTCCGTTGCGGACGATTCAGGCCGCCCTCACCAGGATCGGAGAGCTTTCGGAAAAAGGGACGCGGCCGAATACCCGCTACGAAGTATTGATAAGACAGGGTGTCTACTATTTGCCAAACGGAGCAACGGTCCATTTCGAATCGAAGAGAGGCTCCAGCCTCATAATCAGGAATTATCCGGGAGAGCTTGTTACAATCACCGGCGGAATCAAGCTGCGTCATTTCGTTCCACTTTCGGGTCTCAGCGTCAAATCACGAATCAAACCTGAGTTCGCGAAAGACGTGTACGCCTGTAATTTGAAGGAAGCCGGGATCGACAATTATGGAAAGATCACGGAACGCGGCCATCCGCCACTGCAGGTATTCTTCGATGACACGCTCATGACACTGGCGAGATACCCGAACAAAGGCTGGCTCATCATTGCCGGGGTGCCGCAATCCGGAGCCGTGCTTTATAACCTCGGCATGGAGCGGGAAAGACGATATGACGGCGTCCCGGTCGGAAGGAATTTTGGCAAGATCGAATTCTCCGGTGATCGGCCTGCAGGCTGGAGCAGGAACGACGATATCTTTGTTCACGGATACTGGACATGGGACTGGTTTGACTCATTTAAGAGAGTCGACTCTATCAACCTGTCGGATCATACCTTGAGTCTTTCCCCGGCCGCCGACCCTTACGGTTATACCAAGGGGCAAAGATACTATTTCCTTAACGTTCCGGAAGAGCTCGATACTCTGGGCGAATGGTACCTCGACAAGAAGAGCGGCTACTTGTATTTCTGGCCGCCGGAGAATATCTCGGAAGGCAAAACAGTTGTTTCAGTGACAGACTCGCCGCTGCTTACCTTGCCACACTGCTCACGCGTTTCAATCAGCGGTATCTACTTCGACATATCTCGCGGAGACGGCGTCGTCATAGACGGAGGAACCGGCAATGCTGTTGAAGGGTGCGTCATGAGAAACCTGGGCGGCAATGCAGTTCTGGTAAACGGCGGTCATGAAAACGGAGTCAAAGGCTCCGTCATCTCCGATATTGGATCTGACGCAGTTGTGATTATTGGCGGAAACAGGAATACTCTCACCGCAGGCCGCAACTATGCAATGGACAACGACGTTGAGCATTTCGGTACATGGATCCAGAACGTCCACGGCATTATATGTTCCGGGGTTGGGGACGTCGTATCTCATAACGAAATATTTGATGCGCCCTTTGAGGGTTTGTACATAACCGGGAATAATCAGCTTGTTGCCTTCAACAATTTTCATGACCTCTGCAAAGAATCGGGCGATGCCGGAGCAATGCATACCGGACGGGATTGGACGTGGCGCGGAAACGTGATAAAGTACAACTACTTCCATGATCTCAAAGGTCCCGGGTTGCACGGAGTTATGGGTGTCTATCTCGACGATTGGTCGTCCGGATTTACGGTCTACGGCAACGTCTTTGATCACGCCGACCACGCGGTATTCATCGGAGGAGGCCGCGATAACCTGGTCGAAAACAACGTGTTTATCGGATGCTCGCCATCTGTCAGCATCGACGGGAGAGGCTTCAGCTGGGGGAGTTATTATTTCGGCGGTCAGGACGGTGCGCAGTTGTTCGATGAGATGGTTGCCATGAAGTACGCCAGGAATCCCTACAAGGAGGCGTATCCGCTGTTGGCGACTCTCGCCGAAGGCGATCCGGCCGCGCCGGCCGGGAACGTCATCGCGAACAACATTTCCTGCGACGGCAGATGGTTGGATGTCCACGATTACGGGACATTCAAGATGAGCATCATTCACGACAAAGGTAACGTCATTGCGGATCCGATGCTTCTGCGGAGAAGGAAGGGAAACCAGATAGGTTGGGATCCATACTACCTGAACCTGGAGACGGACAGCGGCTATGTAATTCTCGGCCATGACAGCAAGAGAGCGAGACAAGAGCTCGCCGGCAACATCTTCGTCTCGGATTCAGACCTGGCGAAAATCTCGAACGGACGGCTGGAAGTATCGAACACGGCTCTAAGGTGCGGATTCAAGCCGATTCCGTTTCAGCAAATAGGAACATACGACACTCCATCGCGAAAGCTTGCGGAGTGGATTCTTACGACCGCAGAACGTTTTAGGGAGGAAAACTATTAGATTATGATTGCCTGACAGAGGAGTAAATGCCAAGCAAACATATACTGGGATTAGACATCGGCGGCACCAAGTCGGCTGTTGTTTGCGGCACCGCGGAGGGCGAAATCCTATCCCGGACGGAGTTCCCGACTGAAGCGGGGGGTCCGTTCCAGGATTACTTCCAAAGACTCTGCGAAGCTATTTCAGCGACTCTCAGATCGATGGAGGATGAGCCGAAAGCAATCAGCGTTTCGATCGGCGGCCCCCTCGATGTCCTGCAGGGAATAATAATGTCGCCGCCGAACTTGCCGGGCTGGGATGATATCCCTCTCAAGCAATTGTTGAAGGACAGGTTCAACCTGCCTGTCTACGTGGAGCATGACGGCAACGCCGGTGCTCTGGCGGAGTACTACTTCGGAGCCGGTAAAGGGAAAAGGAGCATTGTCTTCCTGACTCTTGGGACCGGTCTCGGAGCAGGACTGATATTGGACGGCAGGCTCTATCGAGGCACAAGTTATGTGGCAGGCGAGATCGGCCACATAAGAATTGCGGACGATGGCCCGGAGAGTTACGGGAAAAAGGGTTCACTCGAAGGATACTGCAGCGGGAACGGAATCGAGAAGTTGGCGTCGATCCTGTTTCCCAAAAGATGGCCCGACCCGGTTTCTACACGGGAGCTTGGCGCTCTCGCCAAGAAGGGGGACGCCGACGCCGTCGAAGTGTTCAACACGTCCGGCAGGTATCTTGGCCGCGGACTGGCAATTATCGCAGACCTGATCAATCCTGAAATGATTATACTCGGAGCTCTGGGCGTCAGGATGGGCCCATTGTTGATGAAGGCTGCCATGGAAGTATTCAAAAAAGAATCTCTTAGCGAAGCGAGCAACGTTTGTGAGATCGTTCCCGCCAGACTCGGAGAGAAAATAGGCGACATTGCGGCATTATGTGCTGCTATCGACCAGGGAGGAATGAGATGATATCGAACGACATTGCGCGCTTCAGTATAGAAGCGGCACAACCGGGAACCAACATGAAATCATACGATGCAAACGATCGCGGAAAGATGAGCTGCATGAAGCAGCTCTTGATGCTCGCGCTTGTCCTCGTCTTTGCGTATCCTGCAGCCTATGCGCAGACTGATGGACACCTGAGTTTCGAGCAGAGAAGACAGCAGATTCTCCAGTTCTACGCCGACTCGGTGAACATCTCGTTCAGCCCGAGCGCTCCCGATTATTCCCGACCGAACTTCAACATAATTGTAGCGAAACTTGCTGCCGGAAAGGATGTGCCCACGGCGATAAGGGCGATGGATACGCTCATGGCCAACCCGGTGGGAAACATGTTCTACATCTATGAGCTGATGGGAACATATCTGTTCGGCAGGAAGTCTCTGCCGCCAGGATTTGGAGACAAGGTAAGGGACAACCTTGAGAAGACCACCATCTATCGCGGCGACACTGAGAACCACTTCCTTCAGTATTACACCGGCTGGTATCTCGCGGCCCAGGAATGGAACGTCCCCCGGTGGTCGAACGGGAAGACCTCCGAAGAAACATTGAAGGATGCTCAAGACTACCTGGACCACTGGATCAAGCTGACGACATCGCTCGGCCAGGGTGAGTTTAACTCGCCGACATATTTTATCACCTACATTGATCCTCTCATCCTGCTATACCAGTTTGCGAAAGACCCTCTCATGAAGAAGAAGGCCGAGATGATGCTCGAGTACATGTTCGCGGATTACGGCGTCGAGTATCTTGACGGCTTCTACTGCGGCGCTCACAGCAGGGATTATCCCTATATAGCGGTAAATCCTCATGTCGCACAATCGAGGATATTCGGATATTTATATTTCGGCCATACCGAATTCAGACCCAGGATACGTGAGGCGATTTCCGTGATCTTCCCGGCACTGAGCAGCTTCAAGGTACCGCCCATAATCCGCGACGTTGCCACAGACCGTTCACAGCCCTACGTGTCCAAGCAGAGGAAGAGGGTGAGGTTCATCATCCGCTACGGGCCTGAGAGGACGCCGCCCGTTTACAAATATACTTACATGACAAAGTACTACTGTCTCGGGAGCATGCAGGGGGGAATTCTACAGCCCATCCAGGAGCATGTCTGGGACGTGACGTTCGCTTCCCGCAGGCCATACAACACGGTGTTTGCCCTCAATCCGTACCGGTCGCCGAAGGAGCTCGGTCTCTTCTTTCCCGAAGAGCCGCTGCCGATTTATGGATTTGTCGCGCACTCGCACGGATACTACGGCGACGTAGACAAGTGGTCGTCGAGCTCACCGCATGAGAGAACTTTCCAGCATCTCAACACCATCATAGATTTGTACGATCTCAATCTGAACCCGACAGAGCGGTGGCATCAGATCGACGCGTTCTTTCCGCTTACCCTGAACCAATTCATAGTCAGCGAAAGCGGATGGATATTCGGAAGGATGGACAGCGCGTTCTTCGCATATTATCCGCTGCAGAAGTACCGCCTCGAAAAGGACACAGACTCAGTTCAGCTTCTGGGTGGCGACGAGGGATCGTTCGGCATCGGGAAACTGGACGAACATCCTATCGATTTGAGACTTAAGAGCTTCGAGACTGCAAATGGTTGCGTCCTTCAAGCGGGATCGGTCGACGAATACGGCAGCTTCGACAATTTCATGAGACTGGTCGAGAAGACGAAAGTGACCTTCGACAGCAAGAAAATCAGTGTTACGTACAAAACGATCAACGGCGACAGGCTTTACTTCCGGTACCCCGGTGATCGCATGCTCAACGGCAAGAAAGTCGTCCTTGATTATCCGTTGTTCGACAGTAAGTTCCTTCATTCCGCGGTGAACAGCAGAGTCTTGAAGATTACTTACAAGAACATGGTAAGGACGCTGGATTTCAATAATTTCACAGTATCACAAGACGTTATTCAATAGAACCCTTTCACTAAGACTTTCGAGGTAAAGATGATTAAAAGAGCATTGTTGGCAGTACTTCTCTGTTCGTCGATGTCGTTTGCGCAACAGAGGGTTTACGCAGTCGTCCATTTGTACCAGACGATGGTTGTCGGCGGACACAACCCGGCCGCCGGTATTTTCTACACCACAGACGGCGGGAGTAATTGGGAGCATCTGGGGTGGTCGAACATTATCGCTTACTCGCTCACCGTCGATCCCGGTTCCAACGGAAAAATCATGTACCTGGCTGCCGGCAACGGCGTGCTCAAGTCCACCGACGGCGGCGAGGATTGGCGCATAATGACCAACTGGCGAGAGACTGAGATAAGCAAGCTCGTGATAGACCCGGCAAATCACAACGTTCTCTACATAGCGACGCCGTACGGTGTCTTCAAATCGACCGACGCCGGCTGGCACTGGGCAAAGAAGAACAACGGAATCAGCCCGACTCAGACCGGCACCACCTCATCGACATTCATAGGTCCGATACTCCTCGGGAAGAAGAATCCCAATCATTTACTCATCGGAACTGAAAACGGAATTTACAGAAGCACGAACGGCGGCGACTCCTGGAAAATGTTCGCACTTAAAGGATGGGGAGTCAGAGCCCTGGCGCGCAGTGAGCAGCATCAGAACGAGTTCATTGCTGGAACGGAAAACGGCGGCATGTTTATCTCGCACGACGGAGGAAAGAAATGGGACCACGTCACACAGAACAGGATGGATACGCTGGCTGTCTATGATGTGACGTTCAGCCCGAACGACGACAAAATCATTTATGCCGGTGGTTACGGGACAGGTATGCTGAAGTCTGCCGATGGCGGAAGAACCTGGACCTCCTATGCCGACGGTCTGGACTGCACGACGATTCACAGCATAGCTGTCGATCCTCAGAACACAGACAATATCTATATCGGCACGATTCCAGGCGGAGTCTATAAGAGCACCGACGGCGGCAAGAGCTGGAAATACCTGCTCCTGAACGGCGCACAAATCTGGTCGGTATCAATCGGTGAATAATCATACGGCGGCCCTGTCGCCTGCCGCCACCAGGAATTTCAAAATTACAGGAAGAATATGACAGCATCTGAAACACTCTACGAGAGGGCTCTGAAGCATATTCCCTGGGGAACCCAGACGAATGCAAAGAGACCAATCCTCGAATATTCCGGAACGATGCCTTATTTCATTGAGCGCGCAAAAGGCTGCCGGTTTTGGGACGTCGACGGCGATGAGTACATCGACTACAGGCTCTCACTCGGACCGGTGATCCTCGGGTATGGATACCCGAGTGTCGATGCCGCCGTGAAAGAGCAGCTTGAGAAAGGCGTCCTTTTCAGCATGGCGAGCCCGGTCGAGATCGAGCTCGCCGAAGCGATCAGCCGCATTGTGCCGTCGATGGAGATGGTCAGGTTCGGCAAGAACGGCGTTGATGCAAATGCCAGCAACCTGCGTATCGCAAGGGCATATTCAGGCAAGGATAAGATGATAAGATGCGGATACAACGGTTACCATGACTGGTTCTCGACCGGGATCAGCGGTAATGGAGTCCCGCGCAGTCTTGCTGACTATGTATATGAGGTCCGGTACGGCGACGTGGAACAAGTCGAGAGCATCCTGAAGCGCGATGCCTCGAGCATCAGCTGCATACTAAGTTCGCCGTACGATTTCAACGAAGACATCTCCGGAGACTATCCGAGAGCGTTAAGAAAACTGGCCGACGAATATGGAGTGATACTTATTTTCGATGAAGTTCTCACCGGCTTCAGGCTCTCGATCGGCGGGGCACAGGAATATTTCGGAGTGCGGCCTGATCTGAGCTCCTTTGCAAAAGCAGTTGCGAACGGTTTCCCGCTGTCAGTGTTTGGAGGAAAGCGGAAACACATGCAGAAGCTGAACGATTTTGTGATCACCGCAACTTATGCGGGCGAAGCGCTCTCGATTGCCGCAGCGATCGCCACGCTGAAGGTGATGGAAAAAGAGAAGGTTCACGAGCATATCTACAAGATGGGGCGGCGGCTGATGGACGGTTTCACCGCAATTGCCAAACGGGTCGGAGTGGAAGTTAAGATAGGCGGCTTCCCGGTCGCCTCGTATTTCCTGTTCGACTATAAGGATGCGGATAAGAACAAGAAACTCCACGTCGAGCTCAATCGGGAGCTGTACAAGGAGAGAGTCTTTGTCTATGACAGATGGTTCATGTCTTTTTCGCACAAGGAGGCCGACATCGACCTGACTCTTGAAAGATTCGAGCGTGCATTGAAGAAGGCTGTAAAGGATTGAGACACGAAAGATGAGCAAGATCGTTTATTTCGACAGCTTCGCCTTCGTGGGCAAACGAATGGGGAGTCCGCACTACAGCATCTACGAATTTGAAGATGTCGATGCCGAGTTGCGGCGATGCGGCGTTGCAGGAGCGCTCCTGACGCACACACTATCACGAGACTATGATCCGGTCGTCGGAAACAAAGTCCTTCTCGATAAGATCGGGGCGAGGAAGAACTACGTTCCGTGCTTCGTGCTGAGACCGGACGACCTGGGCGAATTCCCCGACGTGGAAAGATATATCCAGGAGCAGGGGATCAGAGCCGCCAGGTTGTATCCCAGGACTCAGATGTACGCCTTCGACGAGTTCACATGCGGAAGGATATTCGACACCCTCGAGCATCGCGAGATACCGCTTTTCATAGAAGGAGGACGCAGGTTTGTCCCGAGTTTCAACCAGGCGTCGCTGGAAGAACTTGACAGAGTCTGTTCGGCCCATCCCCGGCTTAAGATCGTCATCCAGGGATCCAGGTGGGATGGGATGCGGGAGGTCTTCTTCCTTATGAAGAAGCACGCGAACATTTTGATAGAGTTCTCTTCCCAGCAGGTGAACCGCGGGATTGAGTTCTTCCTGGATCATTTCGGTGCCGGGCGTCTTCTCTTCGGGACTCAGTTCCCATCGATGAGCGTCGGCGCCGCGCGCGCTTTCCTGGATTATTCGCAGATCAAAGAGGGCGAGAAGAGACTGATTGCAGGCCTCAACCTCGCCGGGCTTCTGAAGATGGATCTTCCGGCCGATGTCGAAGGCGGGGAGAAGGATGACCGGATTCTGACGGTCGTGAAGAAAGGAAAGCCGCTCGACGAGTTCAACGTAATCGATGCGCACGCGCACATCGTCCCGGAGGGTGAGCATGTGGCCTACTCTCCCATACTCTACTCAGGCGCGAGCGACATGTCGAAGGGAGACGCGAGGCTGGGAATAAGGAAGGCATGCATCAGCGAGTGGCTTGGACTATGGCTCGAACATGAACGGGGAAACGAAGCCACTTACGATGCCATGGCGAGGTTTCCCGATCACTTTATTGGTTACGGCGCGTTCGATCCGAATTTCGTCAAGGACTGGGAAAGCCTGCTGGAGAAATGGTATGTGCGGAGGCGATTTCTCGGCATAAAGCCGTACTATCCCCGGAACGAAGTCCCCTACAACAGCCAAAAGTGGGACCCGCTCTTTTCATTTGGAGACAAGCATAATCTCTTCGCGCTGCTTCACCCGTCCGACAATTTCATAAAGGAAGTCGATGAGATTTCGGTGAGGTACCCCGGCCTCAGGCTGCTACTGGCGCATTCGGGCCTCAACTTCAAACATGCCGCGGAGGTTTCCGAGCTGGCGAAGAAACGGTCGAATGTCTTCCTGGAGATTACATTTACGGACGTCGTTGACGGGGTAATCGAGTTCATGGTCGGGCAGGTCGGAGCGGGAAAGGTCTTATTCGGTACAGACCAGCCGATGCGCGATGCGTCGCCGCAGTTGGGCTGGGTTGCATACGCCAGAATTTCCGAAGAGGACAAGATTCGGATACTAGGAACGAACATGAACGACATATTAGCCGGCACGCGGTTGTAATTGTAAGGATTGACGATGGTCTTTATTTACATAGTCCGCGTGCATAAAATTATGGAGAAATAGAAGAGGAAATGGGTAAGGAACCGACTTATAATATTGTAACTCACGCCCACTGGGACAGGGAATGGTACCTCAGTTTCGAGGAGTACAGGACCTGGCTCGTCGACATGGTCGATGAGTTGTTCGATAGATTAGAAAGCGATCCGGACTTTGACTCGTTTCTGTTTGACGGGCAGGTCGCAATGCCTCTCGATTACCTGGAGATAAGGAAAGAGAGGCTCGATCAATTCAAAGAGTATGTGAGAAAGAAGAAGTTCATCATCGGCCCGTGGTATATCCTCACGGACCAATTCCTGCCAAGCGGGGAATCGCATATTCGCAATCTGCTGTATGGATTATCCTTTTCACGTGAGCTCGGTGAGCCGATGATGGTCGGGTACGTTCCAGATCAGTTCGGCCACATAGCGCAGATGCCGCAGATACTTAAGGGGTTCGGTATAGACACCGCCGTAATATATCGCGGTTTCGGCGGCGAACCCGGCCAGGAATCTTCTGAATATAGATGGCGGTCGCCTGACGGAACCACGGTACTGATGGCACACCTTCCCAAAGACGGTTACAGCTTCGGTTATTTCGGCTCCGACAAGGAAGAGGAGTTTACCTGGAGATTCAGGCGGGTCATGGAAGAGATTGATCCCCGGGCGCAGACTTCACAGAGGCTGGTGCTCAACGGCGGCGACCATCACTGGGCGGACCCCAACGTCACGAGGGCGGCGAAGAAAATCGCTCGCGAACTCGGCGTGAACATTGTCCTGACCAACCTCGGCGACTACATGTCAAAGTTGAAGACCGAAGTCAGCATGGACAAGCTGCCCGTCGTCGACGGCGAGATGAGGTTCGGCATCAGGTACGCTTTTGCCGTGATCGGAGGTACCGCATCGAGCAGGATGTACGTGAAGCAGGCCAACTATGAGTGCCAGAACAAGCTTGAGCGGGTGCTGGAGCCTTTGAACGCGATTGCAGTTGCCCTCGGCAGGAAAAGCAGGGGAGGTCTCGTCAAGCACGCATGGAAATACGTACTTCAGTCGCAGGACCACGACGTTATCTGCGGGTCCAGCGTAGACAGCGTCTACGAAGAGACGATGGTGCGTTATGCGAAGGTCAAGGAAATCGCAAAGCAGGTGTCAACGCAAATCCTGAACGATATCATACCTCTCGACGGTTCGAAATACAGAGACGATCAGCACCTGTTCCTCGTCAACCTCCTTCCTTACAGAAGAGGCGGCGTGGTCGAATGTGATGTCGAGTTCTTTCTGAGGGACGTCATCATCGGTGTGAACCCGGATGTCAAAGTGCTTCCGGATGAACCCCGGTGCAGGACATTCAAGCTCGTCGCACCCGACGGCAAGGAAGTCTCATACCAGCTGATCAACCGTGAGGATGGTTACGGCATTACTTACGCGAAGTATTCTTATCCCCACCAGACGTGGGTCGACAGGTGGAAGATCGTGGTGTCGGCGGACCAGCTCCCGGCTATGGGCTACAGCGGGTATTCGGTTGTGAGAGACGAGTCGGCCACTGCATTGAAAACGGAGCTGAGAGTCACCGAAAGCTCGCTCGAGAACCAGGCCGTGAAGGTCAATGTTGAGAAAGACGGAACGCTGACTATCACGGACAAGGAAACAGGAGAAGTGTTTTCTGGTCTCAACGGTTTCGAGGATTCCGGCGATATCGGAGACGAGTACACATTCTGTCCGCCGGACGAAGACAAGACCGTCAGTTCGACCGGGTCGAAAGCATCGGTTCGTGTCGCCGAAAATGGTCCGCTGAGAGGAGCATTAGAGATACGCGTGCCGATGAAAATACCGGCTTCGATAGGCAAAGACCGATTACAGCGAAGCGGGCAGTCGGTCGACTTCGATCTTGTTACGACCGTCTGCATGACGTACAACTCAAAGAGGGTCGACATCAAGACGACCGTCGACAACAACGCCCGGGACCACAGGTTGAGGGCACTCTTCAACAGCGGGATTAACACGGACATTTCTTTTGCCGATTCTCAGTTCACCGTGGTAAAGCGCAAACACCGCAGGTATGAAATGACGGGTTTCAAATTCGAGCTGCCGCAGAACCTGGAAGTCCTTCAGAGATTCGTAACGATCCAGCAGGGCAAGCGCGCGATCACCGTCTTCACGAAGGGCCTTCCGGAGTACGAACTGAAACTCGATGAGCCCGGTATTCTGGCGGTTACACTGCTGCGTTCCGTCGGACATCTGTCAAGTTCCAATCTGAAGACGCGTCCGGGCGGAGACGCAGGCTGGAAAAACGAAACACCCGGAGCGCAGTGCCTTGGCATGAATACGTTTGAGTATAGTATTCTTGTGCACCAGTCAACGGAAGACTTCGCGGAGATCAATCGCTATGCTGAGGATTACAATTCTCGGATCATAACGACTGCCAGAAAACACCCGGTCGACGTTCCCCGCGAGGCTTCATATCTTGAATTAAAGGGAAATTCGCTGGCTTTCAGCGCCTTCAAGGAATCTGAGGATGGAACGGGAATCATCTTCAGGTGTTATAATTTGGCAGACCGCCGGTCGGGAGGGAGCCTCTCCGCCGGTTTGCCAATTAAGACGATGGAATCAGTGAGTCTTGAAGAAAAAGAGCGATCCAAATTGGACTACAAAAACCGGCAGACGGAGTTTGCCGTCGATGGTCATTCTATTCTTACGATCAAACTGCAAAAATGAAGTACAGAGGAGGACATTATGAAGTACTTATCAAAGGAGGAGGTAATCGATAGGTTTAAACGCTATCGATTCGTGAAGAACCAGATATTTGAGATGATGGGAGGCTGGGTACTGTCGTTCCCGGAGATCGAGATCAAGATTCAGTTCGGAAGGCAGATGTATTCTGACGCCCTGCATTCCGACCTGCTGAAACAGCGGCTGCACTACCTCGGCGCACGGACCGACAACAGGCAGATCGCGTATCCCGACAAGAAGTTCTTCGCTTACCTTGAAGACCTGTGGCACAACGCCAGCCCGACGGTCGTGAAGCTCTATACCGTGGACGTGCTGCTGCGCTCGCTCATCGTGGATACGATACGCGAGCAGCTCGACAGAACGTCGGTCCCCGAGGACAAGGCGTCCGAGGAAATCCTCAGGAGAATAGTGAGCGACGATTACGCCCGCATAAGCTGGGCCAACAGTGCGATCATGGAGCTGGATCCCGGCCGAGAGATCCTCACCGACAAGCTGAGAGAGACGCTGAAGGACAACCTGGCCAAGTCCGGCGGGTTTATGTCTTCGGAAGATCCGGGCGTTCCGTTCAAGAGAGAATTTGCCTACAGCAAGGCGCCCACCAGGCCGAAGAACTGGAAGATTATCGAAAATGCAGACGAGTATACCGAGAAGAATAACACGTACGACAACGTGGAAGGGAAGAAGCGCCTGTTGCACGACCTGGTTGACGGCGAGCTCTGCAGTATCGAGAGACTCGGGAAGATGCTCGCGGAGTTTCCCGATTTCCCGTGGGAAATGAAGATGCAGCTGACGAAACAGGCATGGGACGAATCCCGGCACGCTGAGTCGCAAATAAGGAGACTCAAGGAACTCGGTGGAAAAGTAGGTGATTATCCCGTAAATTATTGGGGTTGGGAGGTCGACGTTAATCGTCCCGACCCGCTCGAAAGGCTTGCGATCTCCAACATGACGTTTGAAAGCGAAGCCTGTAAACATATGAGTAGCTGGATCGAAACCGCCCGGACCACGGGAGACGAAGAGTCCGCCAGACTCATCGAGTTCATCCTGATGGATGAGGTTACGCATGTCCAGATCGGCAAGCGGTGGGTCGACGAACTGACGAAGAACGACCCTGAGCACTTGAAGAGAGTCCTTGCATACCCTGAGACCGTATTGGCGGAATCGCGGCCGAAGGGAATCAAGATGGAAGATCTCGTATGAAGGAGAACGCCAGAGTGCATCGATATCGAGCGCGGAGTGACGCGGCGCCCCACTTCGCGCAGCCTGTATGCACAAAGGGATAAGCTTGATTCATAGGTCCTGACAGGGGGACATTACTAGGGAGGCTATTAGCCTGACAAACACAAAGTCACGCGCAAAAGGCGGTGAAGCATTTCTATGGCTCCGAATTATATAGTACCTGCTGTAGATAGGACTGTGAAGGTCCTGCAGTCCCTCGTCCACCATCCCAGCGGAATTTCGCTGGCTAAGCTGGCGGTTGAAACAGAGATTCCAAAGAGCTCACTCTTCAGGATACTAATGACGCTCCGGCATCATTCCCTCGTAACCGTGGACTCGGAAAGGGAGACTTTCTGCCTCGGCATCAAGCTCGTCGAATGGGGGAGCGCCACTCTCGAAAGGCTTGACGTCAAAGCGGTTGTCCATCCGTATCTCGTGCGGTTGGCCGCGCAGACAGGTCAAAGTTTTTATCTTGCGCTTCTGAACGACGCAGAGGTCCTGCTTGTCGATCGTGCGGACACTCCCGATATCTGGCAGATCGTCACGAGGCTGGGACTTCGTTCGCCGGTTCATTGCACGGCGAGCGGCCTGTCGATGATAGCGGAGCTCCCCGACCAGGAAATCAACGAGCTGATCGAGGCGAAGGGACTCGCACGGTTTACACCCAAGACCATAACCACCGAGAAGGCGCTCAAGAAGAAACTCGCCGAGGTGCGAAGGCTCGGTTATGCCGTTGCCGACGGGGATTTCAAACCTGATCTCTACGCGTTAGCCGTCGGAATCAGGGATTACCAGGGGAAAATCGTGGCTTCTCTAATGACTGCGCTTCACTCGGCGAGTGCGAGAAAGAGCAAGAAGCTGGTCGCATCGCTGATCAAAATTCTGCAGGATGAAGGATACGACATTTCGAAACGGCTCGGATACAGGGGCGACATGTAAATCCCGGGCCGGGATTGCGAGGCCCGGCTCTTTCCAAGATAGATTTTTCTAACCTCATAGAACTTTTCCTGTTCGCAAGCGAGAATGGATAGGAGAAAACGGCCTGCCATAAGCGGCCGCCTGCATATTATTCAACCTAAGGAACAGCATGGAAATAGGAATCGTAAGTGACGAGATATCTCCGGATTTTTCCGTCGCCGTGAAACACGGGCTGGATTGGGGAATCAGGAGATATGAAATCCGGGTGCTGAAAACGGGGCGCGTGCCTGATGTGGAAGAGAGCGAGATACAAACAGTCCTGTCTCTCATCAAGACGAACGGCATCACCGTCACAGCTCTATCGCCCGGTCTTTTCAAAATTCCGGTTTCAAACGAAGCGGAGGCAAGGAGACAGCTCGGCGACGTGCTCCCGAGGACGATTGAACTGGATGCAAGACTTGGAACGAAGAAGGTCATCGTGTTCGGTTTTCAGCGGGAAGGAGAGGGGGCTCCGGCCGATCTCGACAAGGTGGTGAAGTATCTCGGCGCAGCCGCGGAAATCGGGCAGAAAGCGGGAATTGATTTACTTGTGGAAAACGAACCCGGTTTCTGGTGCGACACAGGCAAGAACACAGCGCTCGTGCTTAACAGGGTTGGATCACCGGCACTCAAGGCGAATTGGGACCCGTGCAACGCGTTCGGTCTGGACGAAGAACCATTTCCCGATGGCTACAGGCAGATAAAGAGTCTCATCGCAAACGTTCACGTAAAAGACACGCGAAAAGGCGGACTCGTCGAATGTGTCCCGGTCGGAGAAGGCCTCATCGACTGGCAGGGACAACTTCAGGCGCTCGTCGAGGAGAAACAGGTGGAGCATGTGACCATTGAAACGCACTGCCTCCCCCTCATTGATAAGTCGAGACAGAACACAGAAACCATAAGAAACATTCTGGCCAAAATTGCGGAGAACCAGCTCCGGTGAGTATATACCGTTTCACCTTTTCCAACCAATAGGGATATCATGAAAGAGAAATACTTTACGTACAAAACTTTGGACGATGTGAGGAAGGACGTCAACGAACTTGGCGTTGATATAACTTTCGAAGAGAAACTCGAGGCAGTGAGACGGCAGGTAACGATTGCGGGGAGGAAGATCGGGAATTCTCTGGCTATTCACCCGATGGAGGGATGCGACGGAACCCTTGACGGCCGGCCCGACGAGCTCACTTATCGGAGGTGGGAGCGTTTCGGAGGAGGTGGAGCGAAACTGATCTGGGGAGAGGCGACCGCCGTCGTCCATGAAGGCCGCGCGAATCCATGCCAGCTTTTCCTGTCGGAAGAGAACCTTTCGGATTTCGAGAAGCTTCTGAACGGGGCACGCAGGAAGCATAAGGAGGTAAACGGCACTACGGACGATCTGATGATCGGGCTCCAACTGACGCACTCTGGCCGATACAGCTATCCCAGGCCGATAATCGCCTACCATCATCCGCAGGTCGACGCCGTCACTTATGCCGACAAGGCTAAGGGGCTAAAAGTCACACCAGATTATCCCACCGTTACCGACAGCTACCTTGAAGAGCTGGAAGACTCTTTCGTCGACGCCGCGAAGATGGCTGCAAAGATCGGGTTCGACTTCATCGATATCAAGCAGTGTCACACATATCTTCTCAACGAGCTCCTTGGGGCGCGGACGCGACCGGGAAAATACGGCGGCAGTTTCGAGAACCGGACAAGGCTGGTGCGCAACATTCTCGGCAAGATAAAGGACGAGCTCGGCAACCGGATCATACTGGCGTCGCGGATTAACGCGTTTGACGGAGTTCCTTTCTATGAGGAACCTGAGACTAAGGCGGGCAGGCCGCTGCCGTACGAGATCCCGTATGAATACAGCTTCGGCATAAAGAAGGATAATCCCTTGGATTACGACCTGACCGAAGTCATGGAATTTGTGAGAATGATGATAGGCTCCGGCGTCCAGCTTCTGAACGTATCGCTCGGAAGTCCTTATTACAACATGCACCTGGGACGTCCGTTCGACAGGCCGCCGGTCGACGGTTACTACTCGCCCGAGCATCCCCTGATCGGCGTCGCCCGCCATTTCAAGGTGACCGAGGAGATTCAGAAGGCTTTTCCGGAGCTCCCGGTTATGGGGACAGGCTACAGCTGGCTCCAGAAGTATCTCGTCAATGCAGCCGAGTCCAACATCAGAAGAGGGAGAGTCTCAATCGTGGGAGTCGGCAGAAACGCGATTGCCTATCCCAATTATGTGAACG
Organism: Bacteroidota bacterium; assembly: GCA_021825585.1. GTDB lineage: Bacteria > Bacteroidota > Ignavibacteria > Kryptoniales > JAKASW01 > JAKASW01. The sequence goes on from JAKAGT010000003.1 coordinate 143,086, forward strand.
ACTTGTTTGCCACCGGAGAGCTGGAGAGCAAGAAAGTCTGCTACGGCGTGAGTTATTGTACCAATCTCATGCGGTCGAAGCACAATGAACTTGGTCAGTACCCGGCCGGATGTGCTCCTCGCGACCCGGTTTACGGCGAAATCTATAAGGAGTCGCTCAGGGCAGCGAAGAAAAAAGACGGGGGCAAATAATACCGTTGTTAATGAATTATATTGACGAAAGATAAGAGAGAATGAAAGACAACAGGGTAAATATCGGAATTGCGGGAGTCGCCAATCACGGTCAAACGATCCTTCGGGCAATCGGAGGCTGTGAGAATCTCGTACTTAAATCATGTTTCGACGTAAACGAAGAAGCCGCCGCGGGGGTTGCCAGGAAGACAGGCTGCCGCCGGGCATCTACTTATGAGGAACTTGTCGGCGATAAGGAGCTGGACGCGGTCGCCCTGGTGACGCCGAACTTCGTCCATCTTGACCAGGCCGTCAAGGCGCTCAACTCCGGAAAACACGTGTTCGTGGAAAAGCCGTTTGCCTTGAACGTACACGAGGGAAAGCAGATTGTCGAAGCCGGCCGCAAGAACGGGAAAATCATCCAGGTGGGACACAACACCAGGAAGAGAACATCATTCAGGGAAGCCAGGCGGCTGATCGGTTCGGGCGAGCTCGGCGATATCGTCAGCGTGTACGCCAATATGTCGTTCGACTTCGGCCTGACGAAGGATGTGCCGGAGTGGAAGAAGCAGAAGGACAAATGTCCTCTCCTGCCGATGACACAGCTCGGCATCCACTTCATCGACACGCTCGAATACCTCGTTGGAAAAATCGAGTCCGTATCGGCCGTCCAGCGATCCGCCGTGCTGAAGGACGAGAAGGGAAATCCCGTAACTGACAGCGTCGCTGCAGTGCTCAGTTTTGAAAACGGCGTCATCGGCTCGATACAGTCGGACTACGTGTCGCCTTCGACTTATACCATCGTCGTCTTCGGGACGAAGGCAAAGATCACCTGCGGAGACAGCGAGATAATGATCGAGAGGCCGTCGGCCGGGAAGACGGTTAGCGAGATGCTGCCCGCCAAAGAGAAGATCGACGGGGAGAGCTATTTTGCCGAGATTGCGGAATTCGCGGAATGCGTCCTGACCCGGCGCCCGCCGGAAGTAGACGGGGAAGTCGGATTAAGGAATCTCGCGGTCATCGAGGCGATGCTCCTCTCTGCCGAAAGCAGCCGCTCGGTTACAGTTAGCCAGGTACTCGAGAGTGCCTGACTACTTTAGGCCGGCTTGTGAATGTTCGTCAATGAAGCGGGGATTCCTTTGGTGTTCGGTCGAATCTGCAGATGCGCATCTTGAATTGAGGTGATTTGGGAATGGACGAACAAGTACTCGCCTCATCGTTGAAGTCGATAGAGAGGACGAAAGTCGGTGTAATCGGGGATTTCACACTCGATGCTTATTGGCAACTGGATACCGGCACGCCCGAGGAGTCGATTGAGACAGGGAAGGCGACTCAGGCCGTCATAAAACAGAAGTACAGCCTCGGCGGCGCAGGAAATGTCGTATGTAATCTCGTCGATCTCAAGGCCGGAAACGTGTTCGCGTTCGGCGTAATCAGCAGCGACATCTTCGGGCATGAGATGCTCAGGCAGCTAAAGAAGCTGAATGTGGATGTCGATGGGATGATGGTCCAGGAGAACGGCTGGGATACGCCCGTATATGCGAAACCGTACCTCGGAATGGAAGAGCAGAACAGGATTGACTTCGGCCGCTTCAACATCATGGAGGAGCCTACCGAGAGCGACCTGATAGGGAAGCTGGGTGAGAAGCTGGCCGATCTCGATGCGCTCATCGTGAACCAGCAGCTCCCTAGAGGGATTTACAGCCGGGCCGTCGTCGCGGCGATCAACCGGTTTGTCGTCGAACACCCATCGAAGGTGTTCCTGCTCGATTCGCGCAACAGGAGCGAAGAGTTCGAGAACATGGTCTGCAAGGTGAACGCTTCCGAGGCGGCGCGAATGTGCGGCAGGCAGAAAAAGTTTACCGAGCTGATACCGGTGGATGAGCTCAGGGATTACGCGGTCCGGATTTATGACAAGATGCACAAGCCGCTCTACATAACACGCAGCGGCCGCGGAATCATGCTCTACGACGGGACGAATTACGACGATATACCCGGCATCCAGATTCTCAAGAGAATCGATCCTGTCGGTGCGGGTGACACCACCGTCTCCGCAATCGCCGCAGTTCTGGCGGCGGGCGGCGACTATCACACGGCAGGTGTCGTGGGAAATCTTGCCGCAGCCGTGACAATCCAGAAGCTTCAGCAGACAGGCACCGCTTCTCCCGAGGAAATCACGGACATGTGGGCCAATGCGAACTACGTCTACAATCCCGAGCTTGCAGACGACTTGCGCCGTGCGAAGCGCGCCGAAGGCTCGGAGATAGAGATTATCGCGCGCACTTCTCTTCCGGTAAGAATCGAGCACGCCATTTTCGACCACGATGGGACGATCTCGGTCCTCCGGCAGGGATGGGAAGACATTATGCATCCGGTGATGATGCGATCTATATTGGGAGAGGTCTACGATTCCACCGACGAAGAGACTTATCGCCGCGTACAAGAGAGAGTTCAGGAGTACATTGATCGTTCGACGGGAATTGAAACCATCCTCCAGATGCAGGCGCTTGTGGATATGGTGCGCGAATTCGGCTTCGTGCCCGCCGACAAGATCCTCGATCCGCAGGGCTACAAGCGTATCTATAACGAAGCGCTTATGAAACACGTCGATGTCCGACGGGAAAAACTCGCCGCAGGTGAGCTCGACCCATCGGACTTTGTAATCAAGGGAGTCATAGGGTTCCTGGAGGAGCTGCACGAACTCGGCATCAAATTGTATCTTGCGAGCGGGACCGACCATGACGACGTGGTACGCGAGGCGAAAAGCCTGGGGTACGCAAACCTGTTCGGCGGGCGGATTTACGGCTACACCGGAGGCGAGACCACCAATACGAAGCGAAAAGTCATTCAGTCTCTGATAGGGGACAATAAGCTTCAGGGGAGCAATCTGATCTGTTTTGGTGACGGGCCGGTCGAGCTCAGAGAGGCCAAGAGATTCGGCGGGATGGCCGTCGGTGTGGCGAGCGATGAGATCCGCCGTTACGGACTCAACGTGTCGAAACGGTCGCGTCTAGTGAAGGCGGGAGCCGACATGATTGTTCCCGACTATTCGCAGTCCGATAAAATTCTCGAGCTCCTTTACCTGAAGAGCTGATGTTTCGTGCGGCAGCATGACAGGCTCCGGCTGCCGAATTGTTCATCCGTGTGTCGCGCCCGATCTCATGGGGGCGGCATCACGGTTTCCTGACCGTCCCATCGCGGTTATTCCAATTTCAAAAGGAGAGGAAGTAAAGTGGCAAAGAAAGAAATTAAATTCGGAGTCATAGGGTGCGGACTCATGGGCCGCGAGTTTGCCAGCGCGGCAGCCAGGTGGCTCCACCTTGCAAACGTCGGCTTCGAGCCGAAAATAGTCGCCGTCTGCGACACTAGTCTGAAGGCAACCGAGTGGTTCAAGGAGAACGTCCCGTCGGTCGAAATGGTTACCGACGATTACAGGCGGCTTCTCGATAATCCAGCCGTTGATGCTGTTTACTGCGCGGTTCCTCACAACCTCCATGAGCGGATTTATACCGATATCATAGAGTCGGGCAAGCACCTGCTCGGAGAAAAACCGTTCGGAATAGACCTCGCGGCAAACGAGAAGATAAACCAGGTTATCGCCGCGAATCCGAAAGTGCTCGTGAGATGCTCATCGGAATTTCCGTTCTTCCCGGGCGCCTACCAGATATTTCGCTGGATGCAGGAAGGAAAGTTCGGCAGGATAATAGACGCCGAGGCTGGATTCTGGCACAGCAGCGATCTTGATCCGCGCAAAGCGATAAACTGGAAGAGAATAATCAAAACCAACGGCGAGTACGGATGCATGGGCGACCTCGGACTCCATGTGGTCCACATGCCCTTCCGCTTCGGATGGAAGGTGAAGAACGTCAGGGCGCTCCTTTCCAATATCGTGAAGGAGAGGCCCGACCGCGACGGCAAGATGGTGCCGTGCGAAACATGGGACAACGCGACTCTTGCATGCGATGCGGAAGCCAACGGAGAGCCTTTTCCGATGATTCTTTCGACGAAGCGGATAGCTCCCGGCAACTCGAACACATGGTTCATCAATATTACCGGCACTTCGTTTTCGGCGAGGTTCACCACGAAGATGCCGAAGACGATCGCCTCGCTGCCTTATTCGGTCGGCGGCGAGCAGGCCTGGCATGTACTCGACACGCCTTATGCTTCTGCATACCCGACCATCACCGGCGGGATATTCGAATTCGGATTTTCCGACTCCATACTTCAGATGTGGGCCTCATTCTGCGACGAACTGGTCAACGGTCCGAATATGACGCAGCCTTTCGGCTGTGCGACGCCCCAGGAGGCTGCCGAAAGCCATAAACTCTTCACAGCCGCCCTCGAATCTGAGCGCACCGGCCAGACTGTGAACGTAAACTGAGAACAGGGAAATGAAGTCGTCCGGCGGTGAAATAATCGTTGCGGGACATGTTTGTCTCGATATAATCCCGAAGTTTCCCGATACCAGATTTGCCGGGGAAGAGCTGCTCCGCCCCGGGAAGCTGACTGTCGTCGGCCCTGCGACCATTGCAACCGGCGGCTCCGTCTCCAACACAGGGATCGCGCTTAACAGGCTCGGCGTGCCGGCCGTACTCATGGGAAAGGTGGGTGACGACCTTTACGGCAAAGCTGTGCTGGACATACTCCGGTCTTATGGCGATGAATTTGTGAGCGGCATGTCGGTCGTAAAGGGTGAAACCACTTCCTACAGCATCGTGATAAGCCCGCCGGGTGTGGACAGGATGTTCCTGCACTGCCCGGGAGCTAACGACACATTCGGCAAAGAAGATGTGGACCTCTCCGGACTGGAGAGCGTGAAGCTGTTTCATCTCGGTTATCCCCCGATAATGAGAAGAATGTTCATCGACGGGGGTAAGGAGTTGGAAAGCATTTTCAGGCTCGCGCGAGAGGGAGGGATGACGACGAGTCTTGATATGTCCATGCCGGATCCGGCGTCGGAGTCCGGGCGCGTCGATTGGAAATCGCTCCTCGAACTTGTCCTGCCGCGGGTGGACGTCTTCCTGCCGAGTTTCGAAGAAGTCCTCTTCATGCTCGACCGGCCTCTCTTCGACGACTTGATGAGCGGGAGGGCGGCGCGCGAGCGCGTGCTTGAGAACGGAGAGATCCTGAACAGCCTCGCTTCGGATCTTATCGGCATGGGAGCGGCGATAGTCGGCATAAAACTTGGCGAGGACGGCTTTTATCTTCAGACTTCCGGGAGCAGGGACAGAATCAGGGAAATGGGAAAGTGTACGCCGTGGGATGTTAAGAAGTGGGCCGGGCGCGAGCTGATTGCGCCATGTTTCAAAGTAGACGTGGCCGGCACGACGGGCGCCGGCGACAGCACGATTGCAGGCTTCCTTGCGGGCCTGGTCAAGGAACTCGACCCGGAAGAGGCAATGATATCTGCCGTCGCGGTCGGCGCGTTCAACGTCGAAAAGGCAGACGCGACGAGCGGCATACCATCGTGGAAAGTTCTGCAGGAACGCGTATCGGCCGGATGGCAAATGCGTCCGGTAAGCTTCGATCTGTCCGGCTGGATTAAAGAAAATGCCGGCAGAGTGTGGCATGGTCCCCGCGACGGTGTACGGAATGCGGATTGACTTTATCGGAGAATTTGTTCAAATGAAGAGAGTCCTTTACACATAAGAACACAGGAGGTCGGATACAACCATGATGAAGCGTAGTGAGGTCAGGAAGGCGCAGGCGCGCGCCGCAAAGATGTACGAAGAAGCGGGCATCGTTCTTACGCCGGAAGAGAGAAACAATATCGAAATCGCCGAGTTCGGACTCGGTGATCTTGAACACCAGGGGCTTGAGCTGGTCACATATATCAACACAGATATCTATTGCGCCAAGGAGCTGGCTCTCTTCCCGGGGCAGACCTGTCCCGAGCACCGGCATCCTCCCGTCGGAGAAAGGCGCGGGAAGATGGAGACATTCAGGTGCAGACGCGGACTCGTGTGGCTGTACGTCGAGGGAAATCCGGTGAATAAGCCGAAGGCGTCCGTCCCAAAGGGACATGAGAAATACTACACCGTGTTTCATGAAATCGAGCTTCATCCCGGCGAACAATTCACCATACCGTCGAATACCCGGCACTGGTTCCAGTCCGGACCCCAGGGCGCCATCGTGTCCGAGTTCTCAAGCACGAACAGCGACGAGAGCGACGTCTTCACCGATCCCGGAATCGAGCGGATGCCGAAGGCAATCGAAGACTGAAGCGTTTTCCAGGAGACCTTCGCTCGGTTACAGCTGCAAGTCTGCCGGTACCCTGCGAGGGTTTCGTGTATTTGGGCATGGATCTATGACTGTAATGACTAATTCAAGGTGACAAATTGAAACTGTACGGTAAGAACTGGTCCCGTCGGGAGCTTGAAGCCCGGGTGGGCAGAATAGAGCAGGTCGGCGGAATCCGAAGAATGGAGCTCACCGAGGGACGTGAGAAAGATGTAGAGCAGATACAGGTACGCACCGGCGCCGGTCTCGAATATTACGTTTCGCCGATGCGGGGCATGGACATCTCGCTCGCCCAGTTCGGCGGTGTCCCAATCAGCTGGCAATCCGGGAACGGCGACGTTCATCCCTCTTACTACGACCCCGAAGGAGCCGAGTGGGGGAGGACGGCCGCAGGAGGGCTCCTGATGACCTGCGGGCTTACGCAGGTCGGTTCGCCGTGCGAAGAAAACGGGCGGAAGTACGGCCAGCACGGGAGGGCGCATCATACCCCGGCGGCGCAGGTCTCCGCGGAAGCCCGATGGGAGAAGGACGAATACTCGATGACCGTGCGCGGCACGATCGAGGAATCGAGAATCTTCGGTGAGAGCCTCCGGCTCACCCGCACCATCGGGAGCAGGCTTGGCGAAAACAGGATTTCCATCAGGGACGTCGTCGAGAATGTCGGCGAAGAATCGACGCCCCACATGATACTGTACCATTTCAATTTCGGCTTCCCGCTGATGTCGGAGAAGACCCTGATCGCATTCCCGGAGCGGGACGTCGTCCCGAGGGACGAAGGGATTCCGGTCGAAGGCTACGACGCGTGGGATGCTCCCCAGTCCGGCTACCGAGAGCGGGTTTACTACCATGAACAAGCGAACGGCGCCGGCTCATCCGCGAATCGCCGGGGCGAAGGGAAGGCCGAAGTAGTCATCACCAACCCGTCGTTCCCATCCTTCGATGCGAAGGGGAGAGTCGGCATTGAGGTTCACCTTGCATGGAACGCCGGCACGCTCCCGCGGCTTGTGGAGTGGAAAATGCCCGGCGAGCAGACATACGTACTCGGGGTCGAGCCGTCGAATTGTCACGTCGAGGGGCGCGTGGTAGAGCGGCAGCGCGGAACGCTGGTGACTCTGCAGCCCGGCGAGTCGGCAGCCTACGAGCTCGAACTGGAAATCAGGGTGAAGTAGCAATAAGGGCGGAGAGCCAGGCCCGCCTGGGCTTCTTCGCCGGATGTACCGGATAGTTTCCTCCCACCTCCTTCTTGATCCCTTCCGGGGTTCCCTCCTTCAGATTAAGTCGTCTGGTCAGGCGCACACACAAGATTCCTCCGCTCGTCCCGCCTTGCGGCGTGACTCGGTCGGGATGACAAGTGGGTATGTCGGTGCGTCCCCAACGATACTCATTACCACTGCCGCTTGTCATTTCGAGCGAAGCGAGAAATCCACTCGAATACTCCTCTTAAGTCGCCTGGTCAGGCGCACACACACAAGATTCCTCCGCTCCTCCCGTCTTGCGGCGTGACTCGGTCGGGATGACAAGTGGGTATGTCGGTGCGTCGCCAACGATACTCATTACCACTGCCGCTTGTCATTTCGAGCGAAGCGAGAAATCTACTCGAATACCCCTCTTAAGTCGCCTGGTCGGACCCACACACAAGATTCCTCCGCTCGTCCCGCCTTGCGGCGTGACTCGGTCGGAATGACAAGTGGGTATGTTGGTGCGTCCCCAACGATACTCATTACCACTGCCGCTTGTCATTTCGAGCGAAGCGAGAAATCTACTCGAATACTCCTCTTAAGTTGTCTGGTCAGATTCCCACACAAGATTCCTCCGCTCGTCCCGCCTTGCGGCGTGACTCGGTCGGAATGACAAGTGGGTATGTTGGTGCGTCCCCAAGGATACTCATAACCACTCCCTGTTGTCATTTCGAGCGGAGCGAGGCTCACGAAGTGATCCCTTCGGGAAAGGAATCGACCAGATGTATCCTCAAGTGAACCTGGGGCGTCGTGAACTCAGCTTTCAGCGTTTCGAATATAGCCCCGGCCCTGTTAACTTACTTGTGCATAGTCCGTTAATTGTTTCATGAAAAATCCGCAGGCTTTCAGGAACCATGGCGCGAACTAAAGTATATTATGTTTACATAACGGCCAGCTTTTCACGTGTTCTATATGTGGGGATGACTGATAATTTGTGCAGACGAGTCTACGAGCATAAGCACAAGGTATTTAAAGGGTTTACAAGCCGTTACAATGTCGACAGGCTGGTTTATTACGAAGAGACTAACGACGTATGGGTGGCGATTAACAGGGAGAAGCAGTTGAAGAGATGGAGACGTGAAAAAAAGATCGCACTGATCGAGTCGATAAATCCGGCGTGGGAGGATTTGTATCGGGATCTTTGCGAAGGGGGATTGATAATCCCGACCGAGATCATTTCAACGTAGGTGGTAAGCCGACCATTCTTCCATTCAGCTGCCATTACGTTGATATACTGCGCAAGATTCCTCCGCTCGTCCCGCCTTGCGGCGTGACTCGGTCGGGATGACAATTTAATGTGTCAGCGGATCAACCCACGCTGATGCTCACACCTGTCTCCTCCTCGTCATGCCAGCGAAAGCTGGCATCCAGTTCCAAGCGAAATTCCGGACTCCGGCTATCGCCGGGATGACATTGGCCTCAGTAGTCAGCAGATGAGCCGGGTTCGGTCGATGGGCAGGTCTCATTGATTCAGCCCTGTAGAATCACAAATGGCAAGCAGAGACGTAAAGGTTTTTGAGTCTTATTTCCTGAGGCCAATCCCACTCATCATTGTGGCATTTATCTTATACGACATTTATATATGCAAGGTGGTCGCTTCATGCCGCGCACATAGTAGGCCGAAAGGAGCGCGGCACGAACGTGATTGCCGCAAACTACTTCTGCAATTGCCCCGTCAAACGTCAAACAAGGGGAGAAGTATGAGACACGCATTGCGATTTCTTTTGCCGTTGTTTTTCACATATGCTAGTACGAATCCGTCGTTTGCCCAATGGGTGCAAACCAACGGACTCCACGATACCTCTGTGCATGGTATTGCTGTCATTGGTAATGGGCTTTTTGCCGGTACTCTGGACAGCGGCGTATTTAAATCAACTGACTACGGGGCAAACTGGATTCGAGTCCTTCCGGCAAAGCCGGATTCGTGGCTGTGGTCTCTTATTGCGAGCCCCGGCGACTCAGGGAATACGAATCTTCTAATTGCATCCTCCGGTTCTGCCGGAGGCATTTTCCGATCGATCGACTATGGTACAAGCTGGACTTCAGTAAACTCTGGTCTGACGAGCATGATCGTCCAAGTCTTTGCAGTCGTTCGCAAAGGTGCGGGTGAGAATGACATCTTTGCGGGTACTACGGGTTGTGTCTTTCTATCCAGCAACAATGGTACAAGCTGGAACGCGCTTAACTCAGGCCTGACAAACTTTAACGTGCATTCTCTTGCTGTCGTCGGTACAGACCTGTTTGCAGGGACCGATGATGGCGTGTGGACGCGTCCGCTCTCCGAAATGATTACCGGGGTCAGAAGTCAGGAGCAGGAAATCCCATCTCAGTGTGCTCTTGAGCAGAACTACCCAAATCCATTTAACCCCACGACAGTAATCAGTTATCAATTACCAATGGCCAGTCGTGTGAACTTGACAGTTTACGATGTGCTTGGCAGGGAAGTGACGATGCTCATGGACCAACGCCAGAGTGTCGGCACTTATTCCATCACCTTTGATGCGGGAAGCCTGCCCAGCGGGGTATATTTCTATCGCTTGCAGGCCGGTGCATTCACGGAGACGAAAAAACTGATGCTACTCAAGTAGCGGCTAGCCGTTGGAACAAGGGGGACAAAATGGTATTCTTGTGGAGCCAGACGGCCTAATTGTCCGATACGAATGACTGGTTTGTCCCCCGGGACATTTTCGACAGGTTGCCGGACGTGTTATGATCGTGGACTTGCGAGAAAGGAATTCTGATGCAGCTAAGAGATGTCCTTCCACTGGTGACGGCGGTCGCAACAATCGCAGTCATCGTAACCTTGTTCGTCCGAATTGCCATACGGCTCAGGCGACGCGGCGGAAGTCTGACAACCGTAGGTTTCGGCGCCACTTATGAACTCATGAATAGGGACCGGAGGAGGGCTTCCGAGACCGTTCTGGATATGAACGCGGGCAAGAAGCGAGAATACCACAATAGAAAAGAATCCAAATGAAGGACGTCCGTCGGCGCATCACGGGTTTGCAGGCCAGACAACCGGGTTGAATGGGCGGAGGAAAGAAAGTCATGAGGACAAAGCGCGGTGGCATCAGGAGAGGTGACATATGGATGGAATCAGGCTGTCGCTCTACTCAAGGGTCTGTGGTAAGACAGGGTGACAGCTATGCCGGACGGGTCATGGCTGATTCAGCGGCTTAAAGGAAACTCGAAACCAGGGTGTCGTTGGAAGTCCATGCGTTTTGAAAATCATGGCGCAGGCAGATATATTGTACCATGTTTCTCGAATTCTTTCTTGTATTTGCCGCGGCGATACTCGCGGGGTTCCTGGGTGCGTTAGTCGGTATAGGGGGCGGCGTGATCATCGTGACTGCACTCTCTCTTTTCTTTCACCTCCCCATCCACGTGGCTATTGCTGCGAGCCTTGTCTCCGTTATCGCGACGTCTATCGCCGGAGCGCTGCGATTTGTGAAGCAGCAGATTGCCGATGTCAAGTTGGGGATGTTCCTCGAGATGGCGACCACGATCGGCGCACTGGCAGGGGCTTTTATCGGAGTCCTCTTGAGCGCCTACGTGCTCAGTCTTGTGTTTGGTACGTTCCTCCTCTACACGGCAATAAATTCTCTTCGAGGAGGTAGAAAAGAAAAAGCCGCGATTGGAGTCCGGAACGATGAAAGCGCAGTTTCGAGTAAGCTGTCGGATTCTCAGGACACTTCTGGGAGGCTCCTGAAGAAGGGAACATATTACGACAAATCCACCAAGGCAAATGTCGAGTATATACCGGTCAGGCCTTTGCCCGGAGCTCTTGTCGTTTCGTTCGCCGGGCTGGCCGCCGGCCTGCTGGGAATCGGAGGGGGAGTCATCAATGTCGCCGCTATGAATTCTATCATGAAGGTTCCCGTCAAGGTGTCGATTGCCACGAGCCAGTTCATGATAGCAGTCACTGCTGCAACCGGCGCTATTGTCTATTTCCTTGCCGGCGGAATAAACGTCTATGTAGTCGCTCCGGCAGCTTTGGGAACTCTGCTGGGCTCGACCACGGGCAGCCTGCTGATGAACCGGCTTCCCGTGAAGGTCATTACGACCTTGTTTCAGTTCCTGCTCCTCTATCTCGGGTACCAGATGATAGCGAAGGGACTTCTCATGGGGTTCGGGATGAAACTCCCCGGGTCAGTGTAGGCAAAGCCGGTCGCTTCAGGTCGATTCCGGTCATCAGGCCATTAATGTCGGTGCGGAAGTATGCGCAATGTGTCACAGGACGCCAAAGAGCGGAGAGCAGTTTCAGAAATGGCAGGCGAGCAAACACGCAGATGCTATGAAAACGCTTGCAACTCCCGCCGCTATGAAGATTGCAGAGGCAAGGGGAATAAAGGGTGACCCTGCAGATGCTCCGGAATGTCTGAAGTGTCACCAGACTGCTTATGACGTACCGGCTTCAATGCTCAGCCCGAGATTCAACAAGCAGGATGGAGTCCAATGCGAAACCTGTCATGGAGCCGGGAAAGACTACATGAAAATGGATATCATGAAAGACCCGAAAGAGGCTGCGGCTAATGGGCTCGTTCTCCCGTCGGTAAGCGACGGGAGTGCGGAGAAATTCTGCGAGACCTGCCACAACAAGATGAGTCCGAACTTCAAAGGATTTGACTTCAAGAAGATGTGGGCAGAGATCGCCCACCCGGTTCCGAAGCAGTAATAGCGACGGAGTCTCTCCGCTGTTCTCAGGTTTCAGCAGCCGTGGTGGAGAGATACTTCCGGAACTAATCATGGGCTCCCCGGTATCCCGGCTTCGCACGCCACCCCGGCAGGGGAGCCTGCATTATCGCAAACGGCCTTTTTCATTTCCCCTTCGTGACTTTCAGGGTTGGGCAGAGGCGCTTCCTGCCTGCTGAAGATATTTCATTCGTTCTACATCGTCTTGTCCGGAACAGATGAACGATATCCGCAGCGGGGATTAATCCCGGTTGGGGTGAAATCCACCGACGCCTTAAAGAATGGCGGGGCGTGCAATAAAATAAGGTGACAAGGTTCCACAAAGAAGAGTACAGTGATTGAAGACATGTTCCTTCAGTCCATGTCCTTTGTGTTTATACGCTGTAGTATCTGTCGAAGCGTGTGAAATTGGAGACCCGTCGAATTACTTGACATAGCATCCAGGTATAGTTACATTTTCTGCATCAGGATTAGTAGAGAAGGGATATACAGCGAGAAAGCGGGACATGCTGAGCGGGAACTGCCCAAGCGAGGGCGCACATGGAAGCGGCTTCGGGCCGCCTGTGGGCTTGGTAATAGATCTAAATCAGTCCATCCGCTTCATTGTCGAATGTTTTGCCCACCCTCATCACCTCAAATGCAATACCTGCCATTCCATCCCGCGCAATCACAGCCTTGAATCAAGAAGTGGTGCCAGCGTGTGTCAATATATTCGTGGCAGGTTCGACGGAGAAAAAAGTGGGGCGGCTGTGAAGTTATATGCTAATAGAAGAGGAGGGGGCTTATTGGCACCTCCGATAATAACAATCAAACATCAATGTGAGGATAGTACAAATCGTCGGTTTGCTCGCCTGTGGGGCCGGATTGGGAGTTTCCGTCATGCGCCTTTTTCAAGCCTTGAAGCGGGGTGAAGCGAAATCGTAGCTGACGATTTGCCACAGGGAAGTGATTCAAACCGGGAAGATCGTTGCCATGGAGGAACGGCTTCGCGGCGATGAACTGTAGAAGACGCTCGGAAAATACCTGGGAAAGTGAGGCTGGCTAATCAGATATGTTTCTTGAAGATTTGGCAGTCCGGCTGGACACTGAGTTTGGAGTTGATGTAAGCAAGGAGAACCTGGTCGAATGGGCCGTGACAGAAGATAATGCCGCGGCCATTAGACCGGCATTTCTTGAGCACAGGAGCGGCCTTATGGTAGCTGGAGGCGCATCCGTTACTGCGGTACGGACGGCGGTATTTGTGACAGACCGCATCGTGAAGAAACTCCGGTCTCTTGAGCCATGTCTCCTCGTGGCGCACCATAATTTCGATTACTATGAAGACGAGAGAGGGCTTCAGCCTATAAGGTCGGCGCAAATTCAGGATCTGCTGGATCACGGCCATTCAATATATGTAGCGCATGCCGGACTCGATACTCATCCTGTTTATGGCACTTCACTGGCGCTCGCCACGCTGGTTGGTATCGATGTTAAGGAGCGTTTCTACGACTACTTCGGGGCGCCGACGGCATTAATCGGCGATGCGGGAGGATGGGAGTTCGAGGCTTTCGCCGAACACGTGCGGAAGAGTCTCCAGCGCCCGAAGGTGTCAGTCGACAATCACGGCGCACGTGTGAGAGTGGTGGCCGTTGTGGCCGGCGGCGGTGATGCGCCGGACTTTCTCGAGGAGGCTTATGACCGCGGCTGCGATACAATACTCATGGGGACGCTTGAAAACAGATGGGCAATCCCAGACATGCAACGGGATCACGGCCTTTTCCTGAGATTGAATGATTCGCTGAGGTTGAATCTGGTCGGCGGCTCGCACTTCGGCACTGAGCGGCCGGCGATGATCCGCCTGCTCGACTTTTTCAGGGATATGAGCGTTCCTTGTGAATACTGTGAAGATGAAGAGCTGTTGAATTGCTGAGGGGTACATTCCTTGCCGCTTGCGGCGAGGTGGTTCATTGTGCCGGCCCGCCTTGTCTATCGGGACGCGCACTTTCCAAAAGCCTCTTTGAGGTTATTTCAAGCGGTGGTTATATTCTTTTGCGGCTCCGGTACCGCAGACGGCTTGCGGGGCTCAGGGCCGCGAATTCGATCTCCTGATTTACAAAGTCGAACCAAACGTGTGAGGAACGCCGTCACGAAAGTTACCGCAATGGGGGTCGCAGTTGCCGCCCTTCTCACGTCCATGATGGCCACGGCAGTGGCACGACAGCCTTATCTCTCAAACCTTCATGCAACCAAAAATTCTCCGCTCTACACGACTTACGCCGCGGCCCTGCAGCGCTCGGAATTCACGCTGGATGTCGGTTACCATATGGTGTTCTACGATTCTTCCAGAGGGATAGAATTTCAAAATCAGAAAGCCGGCGATTGGGGAATAGCTTTCGCCAGAGGAAGTGGAGGCCGGGAAAGTCGATATCGCTGGAAATTGCCGTCACTATATCACCAGCCGGTGATAACCCTTTCGTATTCCGATATTGTGAAGTATTATTATTACCCTTTCAGGGACATCAGGGTCGATGTCACCTTCCTGGTTTACAGCTCTCAGACGGCCGTGCAGGAATTCGTTCTTAAGAATCTCGGGGCCGAGAGCCGGGCAGTCGATATCGCACCGTATCTCCGGCTCGATCAGGGGACGTATGGTGATGTCCGCCATGACGATGGGCGAAACGCCTTCACATTCACTTACCTCGATATGCCTGATGACTGGATGGCGTCGCATAATATTCCCCACGTGGATACCGTGGCCAATATGTTTACGCCGGGCTTCATCCCGGATTCTACAACCGTGTCAGCATCTGCGTTTCCCTGGTCGGGTGAAGCTGGCACCGGCGGTTCGGCTGAATCCATGGCTTTCTTTAAACAGGTCACCCTCAAGCCTCATGGGACTTTTAAATTCCGCGTCGTTCGAACGGTAGCGAGGTCTCTGTCCGACTCCTTGAAGATGCTTAGCTCGGCAGGAAAGGCATTCGCTCTGAGTCTTCCTTCATTCGTCAGAGCGGATCAGGAAGTCTACGACAGAATCCCGCGTCTGCATTTCAACAATCCCGACAGCGAGATGATGTACTGGAGCACCTTCTCGCTTTTGAGGCAGTGCATGCTGCCGCCTGAAGGGAAGTGCAGCTACAATTACTACGTGTTCTCGCGCGAGCCGGTCTGGGGATGGGGGCACGGCGGACAGGTGTTTCATGAGAGCCTCTCTATGCTTGCGTACGTTTTCATGGATCCTCGTGGCGCGATGAATTCACAAAGGGTCTTCATGGAACGCCAGCATCCTGACGGATACATCGATTACCGCGCCGGGCCTTACCTCGATGAAACTATCCCTTTCAAAGGACAGCTGACGACTTCCGCTCCGTGGTTCAGCTGGGAAAATTGGGAGATATACAAAGTCACGAAAGACCGTCGTTTCTTGCGCGAAGCATACCTGTCCGGGGTAAAGCTCTTCGGGTTCTGGGAGAAGAATCGAGACGGCCAGCATGACGGTCTCTTTGAGTGGGGCGGGGAAGCGGTATTGGAATCCGTTCGCGACGACCAGGTTGCAGTGTGGGACCAGGTCGGGTGGCCTTCGAATTTCGAGGGACCGGACCTCAACAGCATGCTCGTGGTGGAAGCCAGGTCTCTGTCAAAAATGGCGGCAGCACTTGGCAGGAAAAAAGACTCGGAAGGATGGGAGCGGAAGGCGGAAAAGATAGCAGTTTTGATAAATAAATATATGTGGGATGATTCGACCGGTTTCTATTACAACGTCGACAAGCTGAACCACACGTTCACTTTCAAACGGCAAAACGATTTGAGGCGGAAGGAAATAATCGGCTTCCTGCCGCTTTGGGCAGGCGTCGCCGGGAAAGAGCAGGCAGCACGTCTCGTCAAAGCTATGACGGACACGTCGGAATTCTGGCGGAAATTCGGTATTCCATCCCTATCCGCGAACGACCCTTATTACAATTCCCGAGGGTACTGGAACGGCCCGGTTTGGGTTGAATGGAATTATCTCCTTGAGCGGGGGTTGCTGAAGTACGGGTACGGGGATGTTGCAAAGGAGCTGGTGAAAAAAGTAACCGCCAACGTTATTGCACAGCTGAAAAGAGATCACTATTTCTGGGAGTTTTATGACCCGGACTCTCAGTGGGCAGGGTACCACAGAACTTACATCTGGGCAGGACTCGTCAGCAGGATGCTGATGGACGTGATGAAATAATCCGGTATCTATCATTGGGAGAAAGCTCCATGCGTAGCAAGAAACTGTTGCTTCCTATTTTGATGATGTTGGTTTCGTCGTCTGCCGCACTCTCAAAGGCCGACTCGTCGTCCACAGGGATGCAGGGGCTCATCCCTGCCTTCCCGATTGAACATCCCGATATGACGATAAGGCAGCTGGCACAGCCGTTTACACCATTCGACAAGGTGGGCAGGAAGTTCGCCATCCTCGGTTACGAGAGCGGCTCGTTCGAGGCATGGGCGTATCCACTCAAGCTCCTGAGGAATTTCGAATTCTCGTTCTTCCTGCAGAATTCTACCAGGCCCATCAAGGCGGCGGATGTCCTGCGATACATAGATATTTCTCCCGCGGTCACGACGATAACGTACGTTTATCAGTCGTTCACGGTAAAGGCCAACTTCATTACTCCCGTAGACGAACCGGGAGCGATGATACTTCTTTCCGTAAACTCGGTCGTCCCATTAAAGATAGTGTGCGGTTTTCTCCCGGTTCTCGAGCCCATGTGGCCGGCGGGAATCGGCGGCCAGTATGCCTACTGGGACGACAACCTGAAGGCGTACATCATATCCGAGCCGACAGGCGAGAACCACGGCGTCGTCGGGTCGCCGGCGGCTTCCGGAATCTCGTATACCCCTGCCCATATGCTTTCGGACTATCCCAACCAATTCACGATTGAGATAAGAAACCCCGCAGATGTCGACGGGCAATTCATACCCATTTATCTTGCCGGAGGGAGAGGGAAGTGGGACACTGTTAAGGCGGTTTACGACAGCCTCGCCTCTAATCCCCGGAAGTATTACGAGGAATGCGCGCGGCACTACAAAGAACTCGAGGAGAATACACTCCACATCCAAACCCCGGTGAAGAAGTTGAATCTTGCATTCAAATGGGCTAAGGTCGCCTATGACAATCTCGTCGTCGACAATCCAGATCTCGGAAAGGGGCTTGTCGCGGGGCTGGGCATGTCGGGCACGAGCGGTCGCCCGGGCTTTGGATGGTTCTTCGGCGGAGACGCGTACATCAACTCGTTCAGCCTAAACAGTTACGGAGCGTTTCATACGGTCCGGGACGCGCTGGCGTTCACCGAGAAGTGGCAGCGTGCCGATGGCAAGATGGCTCACGAGCTGTCACAGGCTGCAGGCTATGTCGACTGGTTCCATAAATATGGCTATGCGTATATTCACGCCGACACCACTCCATTTTACATCGATGCTGTGTACGATTACTACAGGATGACGGGTGATATCGGATTTGTCAGGCAGAGCTGGAAATCGTTGACTGAAGCCTACGACTGGTGCCTTTCCACGGACGCGAACGGCGACGGGCTTATGGACAACAGCAAGGCGGGACTCGGTGCCCTTGAGTTCGGGTCGCTTATTGGGATCCAATCGGACGTGTACCTCTCGGCAATATGGGTGCGTGCGACATACGCGATGGAGCAGCTGGCGAAAGCCGTCGGTAACGAGGCATACGAGGAGAAGGCCTCCTCCGATCACGAGAAAGCCGGCAAAGCCTACGAGAAGAAGTTCTGGAATTCAGCGGATGGGTATTACTCTTACGCTTTCAACGCGAAAGGAGAACAGGTAACCGAGCTTACTCCGTGGATGTCGGTCGGGCTTGCCTGGAACATCGGAAATCCCGCTCATCAGGATGAGGCACTGGAAAGGCTCGCCTCTTCGGAGCTGACCACCGATTGGGGAGTCCGCAGCATATCGGTCAAGAGCAAATATTACGATCCGCTGAACTATAACTACGGGACAGTGTGGCCGTTCATAACAAGCTGGGCTTCGACTGCGGAGTTCGAGCACCGGTTCAGCCAGCAGGGCTACGAGATGCTTATGGCTTCGGTGAGGCATACTTTCGACAACGAGCCGGGCGATGTCACCGAGGTGTTTTCGGGTGCGACAAACGTCTGGCTCGGAGAGGCTGTGCCCCACCAGGGATTCTCCACTTCCGGAGTGGTCCTCCCGCTGGTGAAGGGACTCTTCGGACTCGACGGCGACGCGGTCAGGAAAACCGTCAGCTTCTCCCCGCAGTTCCCCGCGGACTGGCATGATGCCTCTGCATCGAACTATCATGTCGGGGAGGCCTCGTTCTCATTCGGCTATCAAAGGTCAGACAGCTCAATCGTGGTGACGGTAACGGGACGAAATGCGGACGGCTACGCCGTTGAGGTATCGCCTGTTCTCGGGCCGGGGACGGCAATAGAGTCGGTTACGGTGGATGGCAGGCCGGTGGCTTTCAGGTCTGCGGACTACCCGCAGGGAGTCGAGGCGGCTGCGAAGTCGCCGGCATCAGGACATGAAATGAAATTTCAATTCAGCTACAGACCTACTGTGGAGATACTCCCTCCGTCGATTAGCACGGAAACAGGAGAGAAAGACCATGGTCTCAAGATTGTTTCTATCCGGAGAACGGGGATGGAGCTGCACGTCGAAGTCGAAGGACTTGCCGGGCGTGAATATTCGTTGGATATCGCGAATCCAAAGCTTGCGCTCGAGGTGAAAGGGGCGACGCTGGATGGATCTGAATTGAAGTTTAAGTTCTCAGGCACAACCGGAGATGGCTTTGCACGTCACGATATAATCATCGGAGTGAAGTAGATGAGACGCCCCACAAGAAGAGGTCTCAATGTTCACCTGCTTGTTCTCCGCGCGATGGTGACGGTCGTCCTATTGTGCTCTTTTCATGCAAGGGCGGATTCACAGGTGATAATTCGCGACAAGTACCTGCGGATCCGGGCCCGGGCGGACGACCCGCTTTTTACGACCTACGCAGCGGCTAAAGATCGCTCGCGCCTTTATGCCGATAAGGCGTATTTCATGAACTACTTTACACCCGACAGGCCGATCACTTATTCGAGCCAGGATGCCGGCGACTGGTCGACGATATGGCGGATCGGAAATGTCGTGGTGGACAAGGTTAATCAATTCCAGGAGCCGCCCGTCGTTGTCGCTTCCTTCCCGGATATGGCGGTTCTCGAATACGAGCCGTTCGCAGGCGTAAAAGTGCAGGAAGTATTTTGTGTTTACAGCTCAGGTGCGGCAATCGTCGACCTGCATATGAAGAACGTCGGGAAGTTGACGTACGACATGAATATCTATTCGGTTCTCGCGATGGACCCTTCCGATTCGATGGACGTCGCCGGTTTCGATTCTCTATCGAACGGATTGGAGCTTTCCCATTACGAATCTCCCGTGAGGATGTTCAGCAATCTCTATCCAGGCTACCCGGACCGATTTCGTGATATGCTGGTTTCCGATACTTCGCCTCAGAGCTACGGCGCGTATCCTTTCTGCAAACTTTCTGATTTTGAACCCGTCCTCCGGCGGTTCAACGAGTACGACCCTCACAAGACGAAGCTTGACCAGGTCTCTGCAGGGCGGAGCGGCCTTGTTGTGCTGCAAAGAAACCTGTCGCTGGCTCCGGGCGATTCCGCCGATGTCAGGTTCGTCAGGGGATGTCAGGCTGTCGGTTCACCACGGAGCGAAATGGACAGAGAAGTGAGGGATGCACTGTCGGCCAACTTACAGTCGCTGGCCGATGCCGATGTGTCCCTCTTCTCAGCAATTCCGCGAGTCCCATTTAAGACTTCCTCCGAGAAGCTCATCTACCTGGATGCTTTCAATCTCGTGAGACAGTGTATGCTTCCTCCAAGCGGTGCGGCGAGACGCAATTATTACGTCTTCTCCCGCAATCCGATATGGGGCTGGGGACACGGACACCAGGTGATGCACGAGTCGCTGTCGATGATTCCTTATGCATATCTGGACTGGAAGTCGGCGGAGGAGTCGCAGCGTATTTACATGGACCAGCAGTCTCCCGACGGACTGATTCCCTACCGGGTCGGTCCGCGCGGCCCGCAGAGTTATCCACGCGATTCGATCGGAACCACGTCGGCGCCCTTCTTTTCCTGGACGAACTGGGAGATTTATAAGATCAGCCGCGACAGGAGTTTCCTGAATGAGGCTTACAAGTCGGGATCGAGGTATGTGCATTATCTCCAAAAATACAGGGACCGCAATCACGACGGGCTCCTGGAGTGGGGACCGAACGGGATAATCGAGAACGTGCGCGACGACTGGAACATAATCTTTCAGCTGAAGAACCCTGCGCGTGGACTGGAAGGGCGCGATATTTCCGACGAGATAGACTGCCTCGACCTTTCCTCCCAAACCGCGAACGAGATGTATTATCTGAAACTGATGGCGCAGGAACTCGGCGACAGCTCGGGGGTGAGGGAATGGTCCCGTAAGTTCGATGCGCTCGCCGGCTTGATCAACAAGTACATGTGGGACAAAAGAGACAGGTTCTTCTATCATGTCTCGATGAACAGGCATCTCTTCGAGTTCGAAGGGTCAAGCCTCCGCAGAAAAGAGATAATAGGGTTTCTGCCCATGTGGGCCCGTGTTGCCACGAAGGAACAGGCAGCCGAACTTGTTAAGGAGCTTAAGAATCCGAAGACCTTTTGGCGCCAGTACGGCATCCCAACGGTTGCGGCCGACGACCCGGACTACACTCCATTCGTCGACGACTGCTGCCACTGGAACGGTCCCGTCTGGATGCTCTGGGATTACATGGTTATGGATGGCCTTGAGCATTACGGTTACAAAAAAGTTGCGGATGAGGTTGCCGACAGGATGCTCCTGGCGGCAGAGACCCAACTGCGGAAGAACCACCGCTTTTGGGAATCATACAGCGCGGACTTCCCAATTCAGCAGAGCCCTCCCAACTACATCTGGGATTCCATACTGGCAAAAGTGTTAATCGAGAAATACTCTGCGAAATGACTACGGATTTATTCGTTGACAGCTCATCGGAAATCTTGAGTTCACATTCGTTGGAACCAGCCCTGGAGATTATCAAATGACGACTCTTCGAGAAATAGTGCTCCTCTCATTACTGACGACATTCTTTCTCGTGCCGGCTGCTTTCGGTCCGGCACTTGCGGAAGAACCCAACCCCGTTGCGAATCCGAAAGCTGTCGTCGCCGCCGGCAGCGCGCGTTTCACGATCCTGACACCTGAACTCGTGAGGATGGAGTGGTCGGGCGACGCAGAGTTCATCGATTCTCCGTCGCTCGTGTTCATAAACAGGCGGCTTCCTGTGCCTCGATACGAAGCAACAAGCAAAGACGGGTGGCTTATCATCAGGACGGGCAAACTCACACTCAGGTATAAGGAAGGTTCAGGGGAATTCAACAAGGATAATCTCAGCATCGAACTCATCCTGGACGGCAGGCCGGTCGTCTGGCATCCTGGCGAAAAAGATACGACGAATCTGTTCGGCACGATCAGAACACTTGACGGGGTGAAGGGAGCGACTGCACTTGCGCCGGGACTTCTCTCACGCGGCGGGTGGACAGTCGTCGACGACAGCCACCGGCCCCTCTTCGACAACTCGAGCTGGAAATGGGCCATGAACAGGCCGGCTGATGAACTGCAGGACTGGTACTTCTTCGGGTATGGGCACGATTACGAAGAAGAGCTTGGCGATTACGTCAAAGTTGCCGGCCGCATTCCGATGCCCCCGCGGTTTGCGCTCGGAGCATGGTGGTCGCGCTACTGGGCTTACACGGACGAGGAGCTGAAAAACCTCGTCGGTCAATTCCACAATCACAACGTACCGTTGGATGTTATGGTGGTAGACATGGACTGGCACGAGACGTTTGACCTGAGATGGTCTAAGCAAGTGCTCGACCAGGCCGGTCAGACTAAAGGCTGGACCGGCTATACATGGAACAAGCTCCTGTTCCCGGATCCGAAAGAGTTTCTCGACTGGTGCCATATACAGGATCTGAAGGTCGTACTGAACCTTCATCCCGCTTCCGGCATCCAGCCGTGGGAAAAAAGTTACCCGGCGATGGCGCGCGCGATGGGAGTCGATCCGGCCACAAAGAAATACATTCCCTTCGATCCGACAGACAAGAAGTTCGCGGAGAATTATTTCAAGCTTGTCCTTGAGCCGCTGGAGAAAGAAGGCGTGAATTTCTGGTGGATAGACTGGCAGCAATGGGACACGACGAAGATTCATTATTTGAATCCCACATGGTGGCTCAACTACACGTTCTATACAAATATGGAAAGGGAAGGCAAAGCACGGCCCATCATACTGGCGCGATGGGGCGGGCTGGGTTCGCACAGGTATCAAATCGGATTTTCGGGCGATGTCATCACCGACTGGTCGTCCCTCAAGTTCCAGCCTTATTTCACGGCGACTGCCGCGAATGTCGGATTCGGTTACTGGAGCCATGACATAGGAGGACACATACCCGGCACCGTTACACCCGAACTTTTTACGCGATGGGTGCAGTGGGGAGCGCTCAGCCCCGTGCTGAGGACGCACACTACACGGAATGCGGAGGCCGAGAGGCGGATCTGGGCATATCCTTACCCCTATGCGAAGGCGATGCGCGATGCGTTTCTGCTCAGATACAGGCTGCTGCCGTACATTTATACCACATCGAGAAATGCCTACGATACTGGCATCTCGATGATTCACCCGCTGTACTATGACTATCCGAATGCAGACGAGGCATACGATTTCGGGGATGAGTACTTCTTCGGCAGCGACGTCATTGTTGCTCCGGTAGTCCAACCGATGTCGGAGGATTCGCTCCTCGCGAGCGAGGACGTTTGGATACCGCCGGGGACCTGGATTGAGTGGAACAGCGGCGAAAGGCTTCATGGGCCGAAAGTCGTCACGAGGCAGTATTCGCTCGATGATATTCCGATTTTTGTGAGGGCCGGTTCAATTATTCCCATGCAAACCCTGAAACAGAAGGCCGATATTGAAAATGTGGATCCTCTTGTCCTCAGGATTTATCCGGCGAACGGTGGTTCGACGAGCGTATACGAAGATCAGGGAAACTCGCAGGGATACCGCAACGGACAATTCAGCCGTACTACGGTGAAATACGGCATCGTAAAGGGCCGGATCATGCATATCACCATCGACCCTGAAAAGGGAACCTATCCCGGCATGAAGCGCAGCCGGAGTTATGTGGTCGAGCTGATGAATGTTTTTCCGCCTGAAAGGGTGACCTGTAATGGCGCGGAGATCGAATTCGGCGATGATGGCTGGAAGTACGACGGGGACAGGCTGGAGACGGTGATCAAGACCTCTTCCTTCAATGTGAAGAGGGAAGTGACGCTGACCGTGCAATTTCCCGAATCGATCGAGTCGCAACTGCTGGACGGTACGCGCGGGAAGATTGAGCGTTTCAAGGAAGCCATGAGCATTCTCAATCATCTCTGGCCTCAGGACTGGTCGCCTGACATTCTTATCGAGGCAGCGCAGACCGGGGACTTCCTGACAATGTACCCTGATTCTGCCGTGACCCGTCTGCGGAAGTTTGCGGAGGAAGTCCCTGGGTTGCGCGGGGCTATAATGAAGCTATCGGGTGACGAATCCTGGATAAACAAGGCGCTAAACCATCTCAGCGGGGTCCTGTCGGATCAGGACGGACGTTGACACGGCGGTGGAATTCCGTGTAGAAGCTTCGAGGAGGCGTAATGCATTACTCATGGGAGGCATCCGAAAGCTTCAATTAAACCGCCATGCGCGCCAAGATCGCGAAGTTTTTGTATCATAATTGGTTATCCTTGCGTCCTTATGCGGTCTTGGCGGTTTCATGTCCCACTGTTGTCAGAAGTTTTTGTCATAATTTCTCGTCATAAATTTGCGGCAATGCATTGTTTTTGTCCGCTTGGCTTAGTCCCGCAGCATTCATATCGGATGCCTCATTCGTAGGATCACTATCCGTGTTCCAGATCATATCAGATAACAAATCAAGATGATGCCTTATTACTTTCACCGGGTACCCTGAATAGTGGAGTTCATTGACGTCCCTGGTTTTGTGACCCAATAACTTCTTACAAAAGTATGGTGATAATCCCGTGATCTGCAAGAGCGTATTCACCGTCTTGCGCAGATCGTGGAACTTGCCCCTTATACCGGTGACGCTTCTGACGTTTGCCCAATATTCCTCGATAACCTCCTTGCTCAGGAATACCGGCGTTTCATACCCTTTCATCTGAAGGAGCTTCAAAGCCTCCATGCTCTTCTTCCCTAAGGGCACTTTCCTGTCTCGGTTCCCCTTAGTTACGGGCGGAAAAACGATAATCTGCTTAACAAAATCAATCCACGACCACTGTAGCTTTAGCCCATCGCTCAACCTCATCCCTGTCATGAGATACAGGATGTAGACAGCCGTGACTTCTTCGCCGTACAGGTTTGACATCGTGTTGAGAATCAATTCGATGTCTTCAGGTTCGAAAAAGTTTGCCTCCACTGAATCCTCTGGCACCTTTTCAAATCCTTTGAACGGATTTTCTTTTGGTGCATAGCCCTGGTCTCCTGCCCACGAGAACGCCGAGCGATAGATGCGTAAGTGTCCATTGATTGTCTGTCCGGCGAGGTTCTTCTGTGTCCCGTCTTTCATGGTGCGTATCTGTAGCAACAATGTATCCTGGAATTTCTCTACGTGTCTCTTATGGACTTCGAACAGTTTAAGATCACCCACCACTTCGATCAATGAGTTGAAGCTGTGGACCACATTGCTGCAATACATTGATGAACGTCTTCGTATCTTTAGGTGATTGGAGAATTCGTCTCTCAGATTCGACAACCGCATCTTCATTTGTCCCGGTTTTTCAATTCGCTGGAAGATATTAATAGCTCTGGATATTGCCACCATACGGTCTGTCGTTTTCAGCGATCTACGAAAACGTCCCTTCGGACCTCTGCCTATTTGTAGGTCGATCCAAAATGTCTTCTTTTTACCGCACGTACGTAGGCTGTCTTCGATTTGCCTTGTTGTAATACGTTCCAATAATTTCATAAACAATCCTATTTTTGGACGAGTGTGGTTGTCTTCTCGGCTGTGTCTGGTAGAGATGTTCAATCCGCATGATTCACTACATCCTGCAAAGCCTCCGAAAAAACAGTGGGATCGAAGTCGTATTGGAATCGACGCTGCTCGATCCAGTTGTCCACTTCTTCTTCGCTGAACTTGTACAACTTTCCCAATTTGAAGCAGGGGAGACCCTGAGTCTTGACAAGTCTACATATATGTTGTCTCGAACAGTTCATTTCGTTGCGATGTCCTTCGAGCTGAGTAAAACCATATAGAAATCTCCATTCCTGGTTTAAAGGTTTCAGTTCACTTTTTCGCCAGGTTATTCCGGCGGAGATTTCTTTTAGTTTTGTTAGTTGCGTCTGTTAGTTAGGACGGTGTGTAAATTAGTTTGTGGAAATTGAAGAGGGTAAGGCGCATAATCCTTTAAGATAATTATGAAATGAAAAAAGAAAGGAGTTATGCACCATGTACCCCGAAAACAGCGAAGAGAAAAATCTTGTCGAGACGCCGCATCCGGATGGAGAAAGCAATCTTGATCCGTCCGAAGGATCCTGTGGACAGGCAATGGAGCTTTCGTAGAACGGAAGGATAAGTGAAGTCGAAGAACTTTTCTCCCGCTCATTCTTATGAAGATTGGATATGCGGGATGCCGCAAGGCGGCAAAGGAGATCATGAAAGAACCCGGAAGAATGTTTGATATGTTTAGAATAGACATAAAGAGAGCGTGCGAGAAAGCGGTGGAACAGGTTATATCACTGGAGCTGACGGCACACCTTGGCAGAGACCGGTATGAAAGGAAGACGACAGACGACAAGAATTATAGAAACGGTAGTTACCAAAGAGCCTTCACAGCTAAAGGAATCGGAAACCTTCAGTTCAAGGTGGCTCGTGACCGGAACGGCGAGTTCCATTCTAAGGTGATAAACCGATACGAGCGGTATGAGGAGGAGATAGCGCACGATGTGCAGGCGATGTTCCTTTCGGGGATGTCGACCAGAAGCATAGAACTGTTCTCGGAACATCTTCTGGGCCGGAAGATCTCATCTGGGGAAGTATCGAAGATAAACGGTGAACTCATTGCAGCGGTAGAAAAGTGGCGAACGCGTTCACTTGCTGGGCTGAAGATTGAGTATCTGATGATGGACGGTGTTTTTCTTCAAATTTAGGGTGAAAAGGGTGGTAGACGGCGCGACACAGATGGAAATCAAGAGGATACCTATGCTTGTTGTGATCGGAGTAACGTCCACCAAGCAGAGAGTTTTCCTGAACATCCAGCAGGGTGACAAAGACTCCGCCACTACATGGCGTGAGATATTTAAAGACCTTAAGCAACGAGGACTCGAAGCATCCGATGTGAAACTCGGTATCATGGACGGGCTGCAAGGGCTTGAGAAAGTCTTCTGTGAGGAATTTCAAAAGGCAAAAGTTCAGAGGTGCATCGTACACGTGATGCGTAATGTTACAACGAAAGCACCGAAGGCGCTTCACCAGGAAGTGACCGACTCGCTCCGTGACATCTTCTACGCCACTGACAGAAAAACAGCAATTGAGAGATACGAGGAGTTTGTTAAGAAGTACGATGGCACTATTCCCAGCGGAGTTGCTTCCCTCAAGCGCAGCATTGAATCGTGCCTTACGTTTTACGATTTCCCGGAGGAGGAGTGGGTAAGTTTACGAACTACTAACATCATCGAGCGTGTCAACAAAGAGTTCAAGCGACGAACCCGACCTATGGAGATACTAGCGAGTGAAAGGTCCGCTTACGTTATCCTCGGCTTCGTTGCCTACAAGATGGAGGCAAACTGGAAATGTGCGCCTTTCGGCAAAAGTAATTTGCCGATCCTCAGAAATTTTACACAAATCTCTTGACATTGCCATCTTTTGTGCAAATGCAGTCACCGCAGGATGATCCACGCTGCGTATGATGGCTCTGCCTTTCCCGTTGTTTTGTGGACAACATTTCTCTTTAAATGAACATCCTTCGCACTCACGCGCATCGGCTCGATAACATGCTACCGCGCCTCGAACTGGCGGCTAATCGGAACGACAGCAGGTCGCGGTAGAAACGACAGGGCCAAGGCATATGCGCTGAGCGTGAAAGATGTGTACGTGTATCCACTGGTTAAGGACTTCCGCGCTCGGCCTTATTTGATTACTTATACTCTTAAGAGTCGAAACTTGCAATATGCCGAATGCTCCTCTGGCGCGGTAAGCCGTTCCCGACGAGGGAGCCCATCGACCGAGATAGAGATACGCCTTCTTAATTGTAATATGATGTCCGACTTCGTAGGCCATTTCTCATGGTGATCATATGGCGATATTCTGACACAAATCCGGACCGCGCCATACATCCCAGTGCTACGAAATGCTGCAATATGAAACGGAACGGCCCTTTTTAGCCAGTTCCAAGCCCCCTCGTTACCTTTTTTCCTGACTCATAATCAGGGGGTCGGGGGTTCTCCGCCGGAGGCGGATACGCCTGCGGCGCAAAGTCCCTCAGGGCCCACATCTAAACCCCACAACCCAGTACGGTTTGCAAGATTTTTTTGTCGGGTTCACTTCGGTGACCGCACCTAAAGAAATTCCATTCCGATCATATTCTGATACGAAGTTAAAAACCTGACTTGTGAAAATTAGCCCAGGTTCAACACTCGGTTTAGACCGCCGTCGAAGACCTTTGACTTTGTAGACTTTTCACCGGGCTAATTCCTCTTTCCATCTCTTGACAAACGAATTGTACTGGTTTATATTCGTTTGTTGACCGAACGAACCAACTTAATAGATGTACGCAGATGAGAGATCTTGAGGAGTCAAAGATAAGCGTGGAGAGAAGGGCGTTCTGGAAAGTTGTGAATCAATCGGAGTTGAAGTGCCGTTAGTGTAATCGGAAAACCAATTCATAAGAGATTGAGGCGGAACAAATGATTTGCGCGTCGGTTCGAAGAAGTGGGGTTGTGTTAATCTCGGTTTTGATTTGCAGCATGACTCTGTATGGGCAGGGGCTGAAATACCCGGCACTTTCGGAGAGCAGGGTTATTACGGTCGGCGACAGCGGGAAGTGGGACGCGAATAAAGTTCACACCCTCTCGGTTGTAGAGTCAACGATACGAAAGAGTTTCGTGTCAAATGAATGTATTGCCTGAGAGTAATAAGGAAAATGATTTTCTCGGGATGATCTGCTTCAGAACTTATGGTAAGTCGGGTGAAGGAGTCTACCAGGCTGTTCGAACTCAGGCATTCGACGGAAATTGAAAAGGAGAGAAAGATGCGCATAGCTTTACACGCTGCTGTCTTACTGGTTTTAGTAATTGTGACCAGCGCACAAGCGGCCAGTTCAAGAATCGAAGGCTCTGTAAAAGATGCCCAGACAGGTGAGGGACTCCCCGGGGCGACTGTGTTTCTCAAGGGAACCAGCCTGGGAGCTTCGACCGATCTGAACGGGAATTATCACCTCCGAAACGTTCCACCCGGAACCTACACCATTCGAGTAAGCTACATCGGTTACACGACGAAACAGATCAGCATCGAAGTGAAGGCAGGAGTCACCGTTAGGAGAGACTTCAAGCTGTTGGCTGTTGGTGTAAAAGGCAGGAAAGTTGTGGTGACCGCCCAAGCAAACGGTCAGGCGCAAGCTATTAACCAGGAGCTTTCATCGAACAATATCATGAACGCTGTTTCGGCAGCGAAGATCCGGCAGCTGCCTGACGAAAACGCAGCGGAGTCGGTGGGAAGATTGCCTGGGGTCTTTGTCTTGAGAAGCGGTGGAGAAGGATACGCAGTTGTTATCCGCGGGATGGCGCCGCAGTACAATGAAGTCACGATAAACGGGATCCAGATGGGGTCGTCTGACCCGAACAGTCGGAGCACTAATTTGAGCATGGTCTCTTCGAATATGCTCGAAGGGATACAGGTGTCAAAGACAGTCACGCCCGATATGGATGCCAATGTGATAGGTGGGGTGGTGAATTTCGATATGCGGGAGGCGCATGTAAAGGAGCCTGGTGTACCGCAATACAGCCTCCTTGTGCAGGGAGGGTATAATAACCTTCCGGACGCCTACCACAGATACAACAACTACAAATATGTCGGGAGTGTTGAAGATAGGCTGTTCAACGACAAGCTGGGCGTTTTCGCGCAGGTGGATATTGAGAGATTGAACCTTACCTCCAATGAGATGTCTAGCTCGTATACGCACTTCGGCAACAGCACGTCGCAGTACGTCATTTCAGGTGTCACCCTTTTCGATATTCCACGGGACAAGAGGCTTTACAACGGAGCGCTCGATCTGGATTATGAGTACTCCGGAGGGTCGCTTAAGCTCATGAATTTCCTGAGTACCGGGGCCACCAGCGCGCAGCAGCGATCTCAGTCTTTCGATATAGGAAGCGATGTGCTCTATTACGGGTTGTCAAATTCGAGCAATGTATTGAACACTATTTCGGATGTCCTGGACTTCAAACAGAAACTTCCTGTCTTTGACATGGACATAAAACTGGGTCACACATACTCTGAGACGAAGGCGCCGAACAACTGGGGAGTCCAGTTTTCGCAGACGTCCGGGGGGCTCAGCCAGTTCAGCAGTATGCTGAATGTAAATCCTCAGGCGGTCGTAAATGCAGCGACCCGCAAGTTATCCGAGACTTACCTCTACTATCTTGATAATACCAACAGCTTCTCCAGGTCCCGCGCGTTAACGGCGTCCATCGATCTTAAGACCAACATCAGTTTTTCGGATGCGGTCTCCGCAGTGATAAAGTTCGGAGGAGAAACCCGTTATGTGACGAGATCATATCTCTTTGATGAGTATGATACTGCTCAGCTGCTCAACTCCGGCAGTGCGCTGTCTCTCGATAATATGATCAGTTCGTACTTCTCGTTTCCTACGGGGAGTTTCCAGATACCGATAACGAACTTTCTGGATCCGAGCTTCAGTTATGGTACGTTCCTGAACGGTGACTACTCTATGGCGGCGCCGTTGAGTTTCGGGATGATGTCGAGGCTGGCAACTTACATGCAGAGTAATGCGCAGTATATAGCACAGACCGTCGGCCCGGCCAACTATGGGCACGATAATTACGCCTCGACCATACCCAACTATTCGGGAAGTGAAAACCCCAATGCCGCTTATGCGATGGCGACTGTGAAAGTTGGTCCTCGAGTTACGGTCATCGGGGGGGCTAGGTTCCAAACCTTCCAATCATCCTATACAGGCGTCGCCGGCGTAACAAGTCCTGAGTCGTATTTTACGTACAACCACTATGACACGACCATCACCCGGTACCACGGCTATTTGCTGCCTGATGTAACTCTGAGGTACGACCCGGTATCGTGGTCCGACATAAGGCTTTCTTATACCAACACATTAGCTTATCCGAGCTTTGCCAATTTCGTACCGAGGATCAACCTGTCCGGTATTACGGTCGGCTGGAACAACAACGCACTGATTCCCGCACACTCGGTCAACTACGACGCCGCCGTTTCCTTCTACGACAACACGATCGGGCTCCTTAGCGCGGACGTCTTTCTCAAGCAGATACGGGATATGATATATTCGTGGCAATTCTTTGTCAAAGGGAACGCAGCTTTGGCATACCTCCCAACTAATCTGGCGAACTTTAATCCCAATGCCACTTATTCGGTATCTACAACTGAAAACAACCCGTACCTGAACAAGGTATATGGGCTGGAACTCGACTGGCAGACACATTTCTGGTATTTGCCGGGGGTCTTGTCCGGATTGGTGCTTGACGTTAACTACACGCACACGAAATCGATGGCACAATATCCATACGTATATTCGGTGTCGACGGGTCGCGTCATCCAGTACATCGACACATCATTTACGGATCGGCTTGTCGATCAGCCTGACAATATATTCAACCTTTCTCTTGGTTTTGATTATAGAGGCTTTTCGGTCCGGGTCGCGATGGTCTATCAGGCAGACATCTTTACCGGTCCGAGCCAATGGCCCCAGTTGAGGGGGTACACTGCTGCATACAGACGCTGGGATGTTGCGGCCAGGCAGAAACTGCCATGGGAAGGTATCGAACTATACGCGGACCTCAACAACATCAATGGGGCAAACGACATGCAGGTGATTGAAGGCGGACCTCCCACATCGATAGAGGACTATGGATTCACCGCAGACATGGGAGTCCGTTGGAGATTATAAACAAATGGAGTCACTTTCACGGAGCATTAAGTCAAACATTAAATGACAAGATGAAACGAATTTGCAACTCCCGGCAACGAAACAGGCTTCCGTCTTTGAGTGCTACTCTTCAGATGGGAGGCCATATCAACTTAATTAACGAAACCCTTCAGAGAAGGAGCAATACCATGAAAACTCTACTAGTCCATGCGGCAGTAATATCGCTGATTGTCTTGTTTGGTCTTTCGAGCGAGACATTTGCTGCCGGCAACGACACGCTTGTCGTGTACGCAAATGGGCCGACTCTCGACCAGGTGATAAATAGTGATACGACTGCCAGTGGCCAGCAGGCTCATAGTGTATATGAGTTTGTTTCGCTCGACACGACCTATATATTCCTGGCATCGATTACGCCGAGGTCCAACGTGACATTCTTAGGAGTCCTCGGCACCAACGGCCGCCCGCCATGCATACAGCCGGGGG
Source organism: Bacteroidota bacterium (assembly GCA_021825585.1). Classification (GTDB taxonomy): domain Bacteria; phylum Bacteroidota; class Ignavibacteria; order Kryptoniales; family JAKASW01; genus JAKASW01. The sequence goes on from JAKAGT010000003.1 coordinate 175,130, forward strand.
TTCTGAACGACGGTTCAATACCTAAGATACTGTTTAATCTGAATCGAAGGGGGATAACGGCGACATTCCAGAATCTCTACTTCGAGGATTTATCCACAAACGGTTCTAACGCCGCCGGCAGTCGGGATGTCCTGGTTGCGGCTGACTCTGTAAAACTCCATATGAATAATGTGATCTCCGACGAAAACACCGGAACTGTGGTCGGTTACACGGGGAACTGGGATGATTTCTACATTACGAATTGTGACTTTAGGAACGGCGTTAACCCTCCGACCTGGACCGATACGGAAATCCTGGCGCCCCTATGGCCGGCAGTTCCTGCGGTCGATACAATTTCCATGAAGTATAACACCCTTTTCTGTGACAATGCCTATGTAGTTGTGGCAAAGTATCCTGTGCGGTACATCGACTTCTCTCATAACAGTATCGTATTTTCCTTTTTGCAGCCCTTCTTTATTTTCGCTGCTCTTCATGCAAAGATTGATAACAACATACTCTATGGTGCGTTTGTTGGAGGCGAAACTAAAGCGGAATATCCATGGTGGGATGAAATGTTCTCGCCTGCGCCTCCTTCAATCATAGACTTTGATACCATGAATGTAGCTAGTGATAAGGTGTTTGATCCTGCCGATTCAGGGAAGTCGAACTGGAGGATGCTGGCTGAGGGAAAGAGAACCGTTGAAGTCGAAAACAATGATTTTTTCGAGCCTCAGGCGATTACAAATTTCTGGACCGCCTGGGATGACACTGCTAAAACCGGTGACTCTCTCTATACTCCACCCTGGATGAATGCTCGCACCACGCATATGTTTAATGACCCGACAGATTGGCCAGGTTTCAAGGCGTCAGGCAATATGATTGGTGTTGATCCTGGATACGGCCCTTCATTTGCAAATGTACTTCAAGGTGGCGGTAACTACGGAGTTGGTTTATTGCCGTACTTTACCATGATCAGGACGGCGCAGTCGCCGACTATCGGATGGGGCTATCAAATACAGTCCATACCCACAGGGAGCAGTAATTGGACCCCGTATTGGCCGCTGCCTGAGGCTGCCGACATGCAGTACACTAATGCCGCGGTAAAGAACGGCAGTACGGACGGGAAACCGGTTGGCGACCCTTACTGGTTCAACGGGCTCAGCGCCGTCAAGCCGCTGCCTGCGCAGGTTGCCACCAGGTTCAACCTGAGCAATAATTATCCGAACCCGTTCAACCCCTCGACCGTCATCAAGGTCAGCTTGAAACAGGCCGGGATAATAAGCCTCAAGGTTTACAATGTACTCGGACAGCTGGTCAAGGTTGTGGACCAGGGATACAAAGCGCCCGGTGTGTATAGTTATGATGTCAATATGAACAACTTCGCCAGTGGAGTCTATTTCTACACCCTCCAGCAAGGAGCGAATATCATGACTAAGAAGATGATGCTGCTGAAATAACGACATTTGTCGCATAGAGACGTGGACGTCGATTCGAAATATTCTTCATGAAAAAGGAATATCCCGTCCACCTCTCTATGTTGAATTTTTCCTGTCCCTCCGGAACTGTCAAAAGAAAGTAGGGCGTTCCGAATCGCCGACGCAAGAGGTCCTTTTTCCGTCCAAGAGGGATCTCATCGGGAGAAGTTTGTAAGCATCTACTTCGGTATCCGACCTTTGTCGAGCCCTTAAAGAAAGGAGAAGCACAGTGAAGTTGGTACTATCGGCAATAACAGCAATTACAGTGGTTAGCTTCTTTGGTTCTCCGGGGAAGACATTGGCAGGCTTACGTGCCGAAGAACGCTTCGGTCCGCAGGGAAACGGAAGCGATGCGCTTTTCATCTACGCGAGTGGTTCTACTCTTGATCGGGTTATTAACACTGACACCACCTCGACCGGTCAACAGGCCCACAGTGTCTACGAACTTGTTTCGTTGGACACAACCTATATATACCTCGGACAGATATCACCAAGGGAAGACATTACGGTTTTAGGAGTGTTAGGTTCTGACGGCCGGCCACCGTGTATACAGCCGGGTGTTTTGAACGACGGCTCGACACCTAACGTCTTATTCAACCTGAATCGAAGCGGATTAGTAGGGACTTTCAAGAATCTCTACGTCGAAGTCGAAAACAATGACTTTTATGAGCCCGCGGCTGTCACAAATTTCTGGACCGAATGGGATGATACTGCCAAAGGGGCTGACTCCCTGTACACCGCAAGCTGGATGAATGCCCGCACTACACACATGTTTAATGACCCGACTGATTGGCCTGGTTTCAAAGAATCCGAGAATATGATTGGCACTGATCCCGGATACGGTGCTTCGTTTGCAAATGTGTTTCAGGGCGGCAGTAACTATGGAATCGGCTTGCTGAAGTACTTCACTCTGATCAGGACACTGCAATCGCCAACGGTTGGCTGGGGGTATCAAATACCATCCATCCCCGCCGGCACAACTAACTGGATCCCGGATCGGCCGCTTCCTGAGGCTGCCGACATGCAGTACCGCAACGCGGCATTGATGAGCGGAGGCACGGATGGCAAGCCGCTGGGAGACCCGGGCTGGTTTACCGGAGGTTATACTGGCGTGAAGCAGCATTCTCAAACGGTCCCAACCGGATTCATTCTGAGTAACAACTATCCCAACCCGTTTAACCCTTCGACTGTTATAAAGGTCAGCTTGAATAGAAGCGGCGCAATGAGCCTTAGGATCTACAATGTTCTCGGTCAGCAGGTCAAGGTTGTGGACCAGGGGAATAAAGCGCCGGGCGAATATATATACGGCGTCAACATGGACAACTTTGCCAGCGGAGTGTATTTCTACACTCTCGAGCAAAGGCCCAATATAATGACGAAGAAAATGCTTCTTCTCAAATAACGACCGTGAGAGGTGCCCTTGCGAAGGCAACGGGAGCCAATGGACATTTCAGCCTCTTCTGGCTCGAACCCTCGCAAGGCTTGGTGAAGAATCTCACTCGTCGTTCCGACCCCTATAGAAAGGAGAAATACGATGAAGTTGGTGTCAATTTTGGTGTCAGTAATCACCGTGGCTGTTTTCTTTAGCCTTCCGAAGGAGACATTCGCACGCAACGATACGTTCTCCAGCGTGAAGGCTTCCGGACAAGCCATATCTATTTCGGTTACTCCTACCAGAGTATCTGTCGGGGACACTGTAAGAATAACGATTGAAGCCCAAAATGACGGGTCACTAAGAGTCGAGGTTCTCGTTCCCGACAAAGGTGTCTTACCCCTCAAGCTAAATTCGGTAAAACCGTCCGTTTATGCTTCACAATTCATTGTCACCGGGAAGGATCCACAGGGACTTTATGCAATACAGGCATGGACCGGGCAAGAGGCCAGGCCTGCCGCGATAGGGAAGGCGACCTTCCTGTTCAAGAAGCTCATCGGAGATTTTTGCATTACGGGAATATTCAACCCCAAGAATCCTGAAAAGGATATGGACAAGTACATTCAGGAAATGAAAGGCTTCGGAGCAAACTTTTTAATTGCCACCTCGATTATCACACCGAAGATAGTCTACTACAAATCAAGCATCTGCGACACAAATGGTTCGTCTGTCGTTGACCAAAGTTATGTTGACGACTTGCTGAAGTGTGCCGATAAAAACGGCATCTCCGTCATGCTCTCCGCGACCTGGGATGCGACGCGGGATATCCCTTATCCTGACCGGACCAAGAGCACAGAAGACATAATAAAAGAACTCTACGGCCTTTACGGCAGCCATCCTTCCTTAGTGGGATTTTATGTTGACCAGGAAGGAAGTGGAATATACTACGCTCCCTTCGTGAGAAAGCTTTGCGGTTATGTGAAGCAGATCAATCCTGGATTACTCACCGCATGTTCGCCCTACGTGGACAATTCTTTGCTTGCCAGTTATCTGAGCGTCATCAGGAATTTGGATGTCATAATCTATCAAGGCATGGTAATGGCAAGTTACAGACCGGACAACCGGATCAAATTTCCCTTAAGAAGGGTAAAGGATTTTGGCTCACTCTCTTCCGGGGCAAAGGAGCTTCAAAACAAGATTGCCTTGACCCATGTTGAGACATTTGGATATGGGGAAAACAGACTGGAAGATTTGTTCATCACGGGATACAACAACATTTATCAACAAATCCTAAGTGCCGCAACTGTTCCTGATAATGACGGAATTATCATGTACGATTATAGCGGCTCCAACTATAACATGTTGAATCAATACCCGCAATACAGGAAGGAATTTATCCGCAGCCGGGATGCCGTCTTTGATGGGATGAAAGCATTCGAATTGATCGGCAAGGCTTCAAAGGATCGAAATCAACTTGCAGTTTATTTTCCGTATACGGACTGGCAGGAATACAGATGGGCACGCTACTATTACAGTGCTCTTGACGCATTCAGAATGATGGGAATCCCCGTCGATGTTCTCCCCTATGCTCCTCCTCACAGGGAATCTTATCCTCCTTACTGGCCGTTCCACGAAAACCGTCATGTGTTGAAACGACTGCTGAAGGAAAAAGAAGTACTGGTACTTCCGAGCGTATCGGGGTTCCAGGCAACAGACAGCGACTTGATGAAACATTTTGTAGGAGACGGTGGAACCATCATTGCATTTGGTCCGAGGATACCGATGGGCAGGACTTATGATCGAACTCTTCTGTTCGGGATAGAGAAGACCGGTAGAAGAGCGGCACACTCCGAGATTATCGGCCAGAGCGGTTTAGACGGGAAGACACCCCATAAAGGAAAATGGAAACTAGGGAAGGTGACGCTTCCGGTTTGGCGGAGCGAAGGTGCGAAGATTATTGCGGAGTTCGAGGACGGCTCTCCCGCTATAGCTGTGAATACTTATGGAAAGGGGACCGTCGTTTCTATCTTGACCGATGCAAAGACCGCCGCCCGTTATTTTCCGGATCTGGTGCGGGAGGTCCTTAACCGGGTCGGGGTACAGCGCTACGTTGATGTAATCGGAACGAATCAGAATTGTGATGTCGCTGTTTCCAAAACGAGGACAGGTTTCATAGCCGCCGTAGTGAATCACAATAATACAAAACTTCATATCACTCTTAGGCCACTCACGGCTTTTTCGCATCGAGAGTCGCAAGATTGGATAGACATGGTCTCGGATAAGGAAATAGCGAAGTTGAAGAGCAATGAACCATTGGGCATAGTAGTAAAACCGAGAACCTACAGACTGATTGAAATGGCCGGAAGCGCCAATAAATGAAGGCCTGACGAAGAAGAGCCGCGATGCAATATCAATCTGTCGGATCACCTGCCGGTCCGCGAACACTGTTCGGCAATAAATTCGGTATGTGAAGGACTTTTACACGAAACTAAGAGATGAGGTAGCAGAGAAAGGGACAGAGGTGAAAAACGCCGCAAAATCGCGAGAAATGGTAACCGGACAAATATCCTAATAGTAAATAGTAACATGGAAAAAGGGGAGATGTATCTCAAGGAACTAACTAAATGAGGATACCCGATAAATGGATATGAGACGCTTTGTCAAAAGCTTGATCCTTTGTTTCCTTTTTTTTGCAACTACGGCATATTCTCAAAGTGAAAGAACGAGAATAAATCTCTGCTGTAATACAAAGAACGACTTGTATGTGCTTTTGCACAAGAATGACGTAGCCATGACGGTCTACAGCACCCCCCGCCAGGCAATTAGTCATGCAATGAAAGGAACGGGGGTTTTAATACTGGCTGATTCCTATCCGGGACATAAAACGTCAATCAGCAGTCAGCTGCTTGGGATTGCGAAGAAAAAAGGCATAAGACTTTACATAGAATATCCGGCTTCCTTACCGGGCATGAATATTCAAGATACTATTGTCGCGACAAGGTTTGAAAGAGGCGTGGTGGTATCCGATGTGTTTGGAGAGAATCTGAAACCGATGAGCATCCTTGGGATCAACGGCTGCCACGTAATACCGGTGAATGTAAAAGATCCTCTTATCGTGTTAGGCAGGGTGGCGGGTTTTGATGAGGCTATATATGGGCTTGATGGCGTTAAGACTTATCCGCTGCTGTTTCGGAAAGGCAATATGCTGGTGGCGATGACCCGGTTAAGCAGTTTCGCAACGGGCCGCTATGAACCGGAAGCTTACTGGAAAACCGTATGGCAGTACATATTATCCTGGGTTTCAGGAGACAAGGCCATCCGACTTAATCATTGGCTTTCATATGCTTCTCCGATGTACGGACGAAACGCGCCGCTGCCCCCAAATGCAATGAGAACATGCATACGAAAAGGTGTGCAGTGGTTTTTTAACGGACATTTTTTTGTCGCACCCAGCTGGGAAAAGATGTACCTGAAATATCAGGGCAACGGCACGTCTCCTTACGGTCCACCCGTCAAGTCTTCCTGGCCAAATGGAGATGGTTCTTTGGGAATTCTCGAAGGACAGGCTTCACACATTTATTATAATGGTACACAAGAGTATCGTTATTGGGTCCGGTCCGATAATCAGGGGCAAGTTGCTTATGCACTTGCTGCAGCCGGTAATTATTTGCATAGGAGAAGCTACTCCAAGATCGCAACGAATCTGGCTAATTTTATTTTCTATCATTCCGATCTCAGGGCGGGGCCTAAGAATGACAAGGGGAGTCCTGCCTTCGGCCTAATCGGGTGGGCCGTCACTCATCCCTGGGTCTTTTACGAAGATGATAATGCCCGAGTGTTATTGGGAATGATAGGTGCGGAAGCTTACCTGAAAACCGACCGATGGGATAAGAAGATTGCAGAAGGCATTATGGCCAATTTCAGAACCACAGGTCGAGAAGGCTTTCGTGGTTCATGGATCAGCCAGGACTCTCTCTTGAAGTATGGGTGGAAGCATTTTTGGGACCTGAAGATCGTCGATCCGAATCCACACTACGAGGCCTGGATGTGGGCCTGCTATCTCTGGTTGTACGGTAAGACGGGCTATGAACCTCTCCTGACAAGGACGGAAGATGCGATCAGGACAACCATGCAGGATTATCCCGGAAAGTGGATCTGGTCCAATGGCCTTCAGCAGGAGCGCGCTCGCATGATATTGCCTCTTGCCTGGCTGGTACGCGTCGACAATACGCCTCAACACCGCAAATGGTTGAATGAAATGGTATCGGACTTGCTGAAGTATCAGGCACCTTGCGGTGCGATCAGGGAAGAGCTTGGTCCTCCGGCTAACGGCCTTTATGGCCCTCCAAAATCAAACCAGGCCTACGGAACAGCGGAGGCACCATTGATATTCAAGAATGGCGAGCCTGTCGCCGACATGCTATATACTGACAACTTTGCCTTCTTTGGTTTGAATGAGGCTGCCCATGTCACAGGAAACAAGAGATATGCGGCGGCAGTCAGAAAGCTTGCCGATTTTCTTGTCCGGATCCAGGTGAAGAGCGCCAAGTATGAAGACTTGGACGGCGGTTGGTTCAGAGCTTTTGATTATGGCCTCTGGGACTACTGGGCCTCAAACAGCGATGCCGGATGGGGCGCCTGGTCTACGAATACCGGCTGGATACAAAGCTGGATCATATGCACCGATATACTGCTCGAAGAACATCAGAGTTTTTGGTCTCTCACTCAGAAATCTAAGATCAATGACATAATGCCGCAAACCGTCCGAATTATGTTTGGAAGCGGCACGAAGTGATTGCGAAAGGCGATGAACACGAACGGCGGCTTGAAGGGCACAATAGATATCAGCATACGCAACCATGGAGACACTCAACATGAAATTCTCACTCGCAGTTCTCTTATCACTTTTTTCTGCCATTGCACCCGGTCTTCAGAAACCGGCGTCGGCTGCAGATGGCGGGGGGATTTCATCGGCGCAGACCAATATCTCACGAACCACTAATGCCGAGTTTCGATCACAGTTTCTTCAGCTGTGTGATTCGACTCTTGTTAGACTAAGACACGAAAAGGATGGCCATCCGTTTTTCGTAGACTCTTATGGAGTTCGCAGTCTGTGCGTGGCGTATGACATGACGGGAAATCAGAAGTATCTTGAGGCCTGTCGCTCCTGGGCCGACCGGATGGTGAGGTCTCAGAAGAAGATGATTCCCGCAGGTGCATACTACATAAATTACGGGCGAAAGCCCGGCCAGAAGTCCGGCGATTGGTATGTGGCGGATTGCTCGTCTATAGCGATGGGCGTGCTCTCGACTGCCATCAGATGCAAGGGCGCGGAACGGAATCGTCTCCTCCACTCCGTCGAGGAGTTTGCCTCTCTGGTAATCAAGAATTTTGTCCGTCCTTCGGGCGGGGTCACAGATGGGTTCTGGCCGCAGTATGACGGAGCGTGGTGGTGCAGTTCGAGCCTGTTCGGCTCCTTCTCTTTCATGCTTTACAAGAACACCGGGAAGGAGCGCTATCTTAATGTTGCTCTGGGTATTGTGGATTGGTTGAATAAACAGGACCTCGCCACAGCTCAGCCATTGCCTCTTTCACACCAGGGCCCGTCACTGCCCATGTATGTCCTCGAATGTTATTCTGCCGGCTGGCCATATTTGAGTAAGGACAATGCAAGGAACAAAGCAGCCACTGCGCAGATTGACTGGAGTCTCAATTGGGCGGAAAATCAGCAGCGAATCCCGATTGCAAAAAGACACTGGCCTCTTCTAAGCTGGTGGGGAGCAAAATATGGAGGCCTGCCCTTCCAGGAGTACATCTACTCGCGCTATCTTCCCGGACACCGTAACCTGCTGGCCAAAGGGGATCGGGAAATGAAACTCCTTGCTCCGGTGGTTTTATCGGGCAAGCCGGGAGTGTCGCAGCTTACTGCGTTTATACTGATGTCTTATGCGCAGCGTTTGGATCCGGGTGCAATTTACAGATAGACCGGACGTGAAGATTGAATACTGATCATTCCGATTTTGTGGCGATTTCAGAACGCATTGTCGCAACCATTTACCTCATGTCCGGGGCTTCCAGTACAAGGCTCGTGAGGCGGAGGCGGCGCAGCGAATCGAAGGCGTGTCACTCTTATGACAAACAAATTAAGAAAGGGGACACAGATGGCTGTTGTTAGCGGAGGGCAGCATGTTCAGCGAAGATCATTAGCGTTGGACGCATTGCGGGGACTCTCCATACTTCTGATGGTGTTCGCCAATACTATGCCTAACGGCCTCCCTTCGTGGATGTATCATGGCCAGCTTCCTCCGCCGGCTCGTGTATTCGTCCCCACTCTGCCAGGGATCACCTGGGTCGATCTTGTCTTTCCGTTTTTCCTTTTCGCGATGGGCGCTGCAATCCCGCTTGCGTTGTCGAGGCGAATTGAAACCGGCTACTCGTCCTGGGAAGTGGTGAAATCGGTCCTTTTTCGAGGATTCTTGCTGGTAGCATTTGCGATGTTCATAATGCAAATACATCCGGGCATTATCAGCAACAACCCCGACTGGAAAATTGGGCTGGTCGGTTTGCTGGGCTTCGCGTTATTGTTTCCCGCACTTGCGCGATTGCCCGAGGGCTGGACCAAACGAAGAAGATATCTTGTCCGTGCAATAGGCTGGGGCGGAGCAATTATTCTTATGGCGTTGGTGCGCTTTCCGAACGGATCGGGGTTCTCACTCTACCGAAGCGATGACATTATAATGATACTTACCAATGTTGCCGTCTTTGGAAGCCTGGTATGGCTCATGACCCGCGACAATTGGCTCCTTCGTTTGAGCATTATGGGGATTCTGCTCTCGTTTAGATTGTCGTCGGGCGGGCCGGTCTGGCTGCCCGATATGGCCTACAATAGCCCGATCCTTGTACCGGTGAGCTTCTCTGCTGCGCCTTCCGCAATGATGAGACGCTCACGCTAACCTTTACAAAAACACCGGAGCAGTTCAAATGAGAATTTCGCTTTTATATTTAGTCCTTTTACTTGGCATGTTTGCAGCCAGGTCATATGCTCAGGTCTTTGCCGACCCTGAGACGAGAGGCGTGTGGGCTCCCGCCGGGTATTCGCCGTCAGACTCTGCGGGAATAGACACGCTGGTGAGAAATCTCAGCTCTGCAAACTTCAACATGATCTATGTCGGCGTGTGGGACGGCCATAGTACCGAAGCGGGCACAATTTACCCAAGTTCCGTTGTTAAAGACGCCGGCGGACCGATGCAATATCCTGATTATGTGGGACGTGACCCGCTGCGAACATACATCGATATCGCTCACAAATACGGTATGGAAGTCTTTGCCTGGTTCGAGCTGATGCCGTTCGATGTGAGCGTCGGTAGTACGGCGACAGACATACCGACGCTTCTGAAAGCGCATACCGACTGGTCTATGCTGCAACGTGACACTACTACGAACTATCACCACAATATTTACGGTTACTATTTTGGAATCGATCCTGGCGTGCCCGCGGCATGCAACTTCGTCGTCAGGCTTTACACGGAGATTGCCAAGAATTATCCCGACCTCGACGGAATTGAATCGGATATAGAAGACGATACATTATTCTCGTATTCGGACATTGCCCGCGCCCGTTTCGTGCGCGAGACCGGAAATCCTGATCCATTGACTCTGCCGGGGAACGACCCCGCCTGGTTGGCGTGGCGGCGGCGTCAAATAACAAATGTTGTGAAGAGAATCTACAATGACGTTAAAAGAGTCAACCCGGAATGCGTCGTGAGCGGTGCGGTTCCTCCGCCGTACATGTCAAGCTATATGCTTGAATCGTGGGGTGACTGGGCGAAGCGCGGATACGTGGATATGCTTGAACCGATGCTCTACGTTAATACGAGTGATTTCGATCATCAGATGGAGCTATGTGAAGACTACGTTCCGAAGGGATTCCATCTCTCTCCTGGCATCTCCATCAGCTCCGCAGGGTCAGCCGCGAAAACCGTCTACGAAATACAGGATGCAATAAATAGAGATGCGGCCGGTGTTACGATCTGGTACTACAATTACTTGCTGAGTTATCCGAACGCGCTCGCCGACCTGAAGTCGGAAGCGTTTCCTGAGAAAGCTCTCCCAGGTTACGACGACCTCATAATGGACAATGTCCGGATCGGTATGTTCCGTTCGACCGGATCATGGACGACGCAACGCGGAGGGTATGACGGAACGTACCTGTCCGCGCGGGCAGTCAAAGGCGACACAGCGGTTTTTTCGGTAAGAGTGCTCAGAAGCGGCAATTACACTCTGTACGGATACTGGGGTGGAGACTCATCTGCAAACTGCTCGAAGGCAACTGTGAGAGTGACCATGACAGGTTTGACGAAGTCCTACATCGTGAACGAGGGGACGAATACGGACTCGTGGTCAAGTCTTGATGAGTTTCATTTAGACTCCGACGATACCATCACCGTGAAATTGTTCGGGGCTGACGGGAAGGTCTTAGTCGCTGACGCATTCCGATTGAGAAGGGAGTCTCCGACTTTCTTGGGGGACTGTGCTCTGCCGGACAGCGATATGCCCGCAACGAAGTCCGTCAGTCATCCTCCCGGAATCTCCTTCTATGGAAGCACGTATCTCCTTGCGGAAAGAGGGGCTAGGCTGCTCGATGTGCCGCTGAACAAACCTCCTGCAGGTGAATATTACAGGAGCAAGTGAGAATGCAAAGAGGCTTTTATTCAGGAAAGCGTTGCATGAAAACCTTACGCGTTGTTCTCGTTCGCCGCAAGGTTTCTAATAATTGTAAATGGATATTCTTTGCGAGCCTGATGCTGTTTATCTCCGCATCGTTCTCGTTTGCGCTGGAAAAGGAGCTTAGTAGTTACGTTAATCCTTTCATCGGCACTGCAGGAGACGGTAATGTGTTTCCCGGCGCGACGATGCCATTCGGAATGGTACAACTGAGCCCCGATGAGAGGATGGGTATAACAAGCTGGCCCTCCGGATACAACTATTCCGCACATACGATTCTCGGTTTCAGTCATACTCATCTCAGCGGAACCGGTGTTGGAGACTACGGCGACATACTCTTCATGCCGACCGTCGGGAAGGTGAGGGTTATACCCGGCACAAGCGCAGATCCATATGAGGGATATCGTTCGCCGTTCAGTCACTCGACGGAGACAGCGTCCCCCGGATTTTACAGCGTTCTCCTCCAGCGATACGATATCAGAGTCGATCTTACTGCCACAGACCGCTGCGGGATGCACAAGTACATATTTCCGGAGTCCGACAGTTCGAATGTGATAATCGATCTCCAGCACGGCATCGGAAACACTTGTACAGGCGGTTGGATAAGAATAGTAGGCGACAGATGGGTCGAGGGAATGAGACGTTCGCACGGCTGGGCAGATCTCAGGTACGTGTACTTTGCCGCCGAGTTTTCAGAACCGTTCAGGAGGTTCGGAACCGCTGATGGTAATGTTATTACTGCCGGAAGCAGGCACGCGGAAGGCGACAGCGTCAGAGCTTACGTGTCGTTCGGCACGAAGAATGGGGAAGCAGTAATAATACGGGTCGGGATTTCTGCAGTAAGCCTCGACGGGGCGAAGAAGAACCTGGCAGCGGAGATGCCGGACTTCAATTTCGATAAGTACCGAAAGGAGGCTCACGATGCCTGGAATAAGGCGTTGGGGAAGATTCAGGTGGAGGGGGGCACACATGCAGAGAAGGTGACATTCTACACGGCACTTTACCACACGATGATGGATCCGAATTTATTCCAGGATGTAGGCGGGAAATATTTTGGAATGGATCACAAGATACACACGGCAAAAGGTTTTACGAACTACACCGTCTTCTCTCTCTGGGATGTGTTCCGTGCAGATTGTCCTCTGATGTCAATAATCGCGCCGCGTCGATATGTAAACTTCGTCCGGTCGCTGATCCAGGAGTACAAAGAAGATCGCTTCCTTCCAATGTGGAGTCTGGCCGGCAACGAGACCTATACTATGATTGGATATCCGTCGGTGCCAATAATATTTGATGCATACATGAGAGGCTTCAGAGCGTTTGATATTAAGACTGCTTTTGCCGCCATGAAGCATAGTGCCGACTTGAACTGGCAGGGTCTAAGAGACTACAGAGAACGCGGTTATGTCACTGCCGACAGACAGCCCGCCTCCGTCTCGAAAACACTGGAGTACGCCTATGAAGATTGGTGCATTGCCCAGATGGCGAAAAGACTCGGCGATATGGTCGACTATCGGAAATTCAATTACCGTTCTCTGTTCTACCAAAATGTCTTCGACCCAGTAGTAGGTTTCATGAGAGGGAGATTGTCCGACGGTAAATGGATAACCCCTTTCGATCCGTATGCAGTCACGGGTGAATATACCGAGGCGAATGCCTGGCAGTATACCTTCTTTGTTCCGCAGGATATCGATGGATTGATCAAGCTCTTCGGCGGCAAGGAGAAATTCGCCGCAAAGCTTGACACACTCTTCGGTGTGTCGAGTGAGCTGGCGGGCAAATACGAAACCAAAGGCATTACAGGAATGGTAGGACAGGATGCACAGGGGAACGAACCGAGCCACCATATGCCTTACCTGTATGACTATGCCGGCGAGCCCTGGAAGACTCAGCAAGTGGTGCGGAAGATTACATCGAAGTGGTATACCGACAAGCCCGACGGACTCTGTGGCAACGATGATTGCGGACAAATGTCCGCCTGGTATGTCTTCAGCGCGATGGGCTTTTATCCTGTGACGCCCGGCCAGAACACGTTTGCTGTGGGGAGTCCCTTGTTCAGGAAGGTTACAATTGAGTTGAACAACGGAAGGACTTTCGTTATTGAGGCAGAAAACGCTTCAAGCAAGAACGAGTACATCGAGTCTGCCGCTCTAGACGGAAGTCCGTATGACCATGCGTATTTGACGCAGTCCGATTTGTCATCCGGCGGCGTTTTGCGTTTTGTAATGTCGAGCAAGCCGAACGTCAAGTGGGGAGTGGATAACCGAGGTCTGTTTGCAATGGCGCCGGACCACAACGTTGTCCCGGTGGTGTCCGTCCGCACCACCGGTCTGAGATTCTCCGATACTGCTACTGCAAAGTTGGACTGCAAGCTCCCTGGAGTACGGATTTATTATTCTCTGAACGGAAAGGAACCCGGGCCTCATTCTCGACTTTACACGGGACCTATTGTCATCAGGAAGACTTGCGTCCTGAAGGCGGGAGCTTACTTAGATAAGAAAAGAAGCATGACCACTGTCTTGAGATTCGTGAAAACGCTATATTCGCCTTTTGCAGCTTCTTACAAATACCCATACACGAATCAGTACACCGGCGGTGGGCGGACCGCACTTACCGATGGTAGGTTGGGGACTGCAAATTATGAAAGCAGCCCTTGGCAGGGATTCAGAGGTACAGATCTCGATGTAGTAATCGATCTTAAGAAGGAAAGAAATATCGATGAGGTCTCCACACGTTTCCTGCAGAATGCGGACATTGGGATTTTCCTCCCCGAATATGTCAAGTACTACGTCTCTCAGGATGGGAAACATTTCAAGGAGACTGCCGACGTTAAAAACGGTACGAAAACCAGGAAATTGTCTCCCTTCATAAGACGTTTCACTGCAAACTTAAAAGGCATCAAGGCGAAGTATCTGCGAGTATTTGCCAAGGACAGAGACGTTTGTCCATCATGGTGCTGGAAATCAGGCGCGAAGTCATGGCTGTTCGTTGACGAAGTGTCGATGAAGTGGCCGAAGTCTGAGCCACATTAGTCTCTTAAGAATGAAATCTGTGCAATGAAAACAAAAAATTTACGCGATGAAAGGCTCCAAATTCCAACCACCAAGCTCCAAACAAGCTCCAAATCTCAAAAAGACAAGAACCAAAGCTTCCGATTTTGAGTTTGAAAGTTGCTAATTGGAATTTGTTTGGAACTTGGAAGTTGGTGGTTGGAACTTATCACGCATGGTTCCGGCTATGCCGCGTTGGGAGGATTTAAAATGAAAGCTGGATTATGGACGCTTCTTTTGTTGCTGGTCTTTTCGCCCATACTAATGGCCGAAAATTTACCTGATCCTGAATCACGAGGTGTCTGGGTTACTGGTAACTATCTGGCCGGCGGGCCAACTGCAATTGAGAAACTGGTGCAGAACGTTGCCGCGGCACATTTAAATGTGATCTACATTGACGTTTGGTATCAAGGTTCCACGATATATCCAAGCAATGTAGTCTCCACAGCCGGCGGCCCTTCGCAGAATCCCTCGTTTGTCGGAACCGATCCGCTTCAGACACTTATCAACGATGCACACCAGGACGGCATCGAAGTCTTTGCGTGGTTCGAGTATGGACTTGCGGTCGGCATGGGGAGCGACTCAACGCAGGTCCCCAACATTCTGCGCCTTCATCCCGACTGGTCAATGGTGCAGCGTGATACGACGAAGCATTTCGATTACGACGCAGGTGACCACATCTATCTGTTTTGGGTCGATCCCGCAGTCCCTGCCGCCGCAGATTTCATGGTGAATCTGTTCAGGGAGTGCGCACAGAGATATCCTGATTTGGACGGTATTGAATTGGACAGGCTGCGTTACCCGGGCACAGATTTCTCATATTCGGACATAGCACGCCAATTGTATGAAGCTGAATACGGAATCGATCCGCTTACTCTATCGGACAGAGATACTACGTGGGCAGAGTGGAGGCGGAAGAAGGTAACCGATATCGTGAGGAGGATCTATGAAAACGTGAAATCGGTAAACCCGAGTTGTGTCGTCTCCGGGGCTGTGGATCCATGGGGGCTGCCCGGTTTGCCTTCCGATAATCTGCAGGAGTGGAACGTATGGGCAGACAGCGGATACGTCGACCTTTTGGAGCCGGAGACTTACTGGCATGTCGCAGCTTATGAAGCGGAGGTGCCGCCGCTGCGGCGCATAGTGCCCGAGAACTTTTACTTGTATACAGGAATAGCGCTCAACCAGACGGGAAGCGCAGAGAATACGATTACAGAAATTGATTTTGCCCGTCAACAGGGATGGGAGGGAGAGGCAATCTGGTACTATGGTTATCTGGAGCAGAACGGATATTCGGATTCATTGAGAAACTCTGTCTACCAAACAGTCACGTTGTCCAGCCACGACGACATATTGATTGACAACACGACTCAAGGTGCTTTTTCAACACAGGGTACCTGGAGTCTGGCAAACGGTGGATATCGTGGCTCATACTATGTCTCAACATCGTCTCATTCAAATTCTGCGACCTATGCCTTCAGGATCCTCCGAAGCGGGAGATACTCATTGTATGGGTTCTGGTCGGGTGACAGCAGCACAAATTGCAGGTCTGTTCTGGTTGATGTCGTATCAGGCTCTTTCTCTAAGGTCGACACGGTAGATCAGTTGAAGGGTCTGGACACCTGGAATTTTGTAGATGGTTTTCCATTGAATTCAGGAGACACCGTTCGGGTCACCGTCAGTGGAGGCGGAACCGGGAACGTGATAGCCGATGCCTTCAGATTGAGGAGGGGAATTGCGCTGCAGCTTGAAGACGAGGCAGTGCCGGATAGCAGCGACGTATTGCTCAAGTTCAATCAGGACCTCCTCAACCCTTTGGCATCCTGCACGAGGTTATACTTGTCGAGTACAGGGCAGGACAGTGTCGCGGCCACAGCGTTCATTGACAACAGCGACAATTCGGTCCTTCACGTGACGGTTCCCGCGATGAAGATGGGCAGTGCATACACGCTGTACGCGGCGAGCGTAGTGAGTGCTAAGTATGATACTGCCGATTTCAGCGTGCCGGTAATGTACGATCCTGACAGCACGGTAGTTCAAGTAGATGACTCCTCGTCGACCCAATTCACGATAACCGCAGGGTCATGGGAAACTCTGAATGATACCAGCGCGGTTGGAGGCTCATGCAGGATAATAAAGCAATCGACAAGCCCAGTCAAAGCCGAATGGGCGCCTTTCCAGATTTATCAAGACGGATATTATGACGTTTACGCGAGTGTGCCGCAGGTTCCATACTCGCTCTCGACAAAATGTCTCTACCTAGTGCTTAATTACAACGGTTCCGATTCCGTGATAACTTCACAACGTCTTGCCGTAAACGAATGGTTGAAACTTGGTGACTTCCAATACAAGGCGGGAGATGTGGGGGGAGTTATGGTGTCATCTTTGCCTGGTGCCGATACCAGTCAGTATTTGGTCGCAGACGCCGTGATGCTGAGGAGGTCGGTCGATATTGCCGGGATAAAGGAGGGGCTGTCCGCGCCCCACGCCTTTCGACTCTTTCAAAATTACCCTAATCCGTTCAACCCAACGACAATAATAAACTTTCAACTTCCGACTTCCGGCTTCGTGACTCTGAGGATTTACGATGTAATAGGAAGACTTGTGGAGACATTGGTGGATGGAACCGAAGTCTCGGGAAATCACCAGGTTATTTTCAACGGGAGCCGTGTGTCCAGCGGAGTGTATTTCTGCCGGCTGACTGCTGGCGACCATTCTGCAGTCAACAAAATGTTAATGATAAAATAGTTCCAGGAGAGGAGAAGAAATATCATGCGTCATATTTTTGTCGCGCTCATTCTATCACTGATGCTGGGAAACTTTGCTACAAGCGCAGAGCCCGCCCATGAAAAGAAAGCTTTTCTATGGCTCGATGCTCACGCAAACTTCAAGCGCCTGGGAACCAAAGCCGGCGTAGATCGCGTCCTAAAGGAGGCTAAATCCGTCGGGTTCACCGATGTCATCCTTGGCCTGAAAGGAATCGACGGTTACGTAGTGTACCCAAGCCGCATCGCCCCGGTACTGCACGAGTTCCACGGATTTAGAAGACCGGATAATTACAACTTTCCCGAAGTAGTGCTGAAGGAGGCTCACAAACTCGGTCTTAAGGTTTATTTCGGCATGGAGGAGTTTCAGGAAGGGGAGAAGAAAGACCACAGAGGGATCGTCTACACCACACATCCGAATTGGCAATGTCAGGTCTATACTCCGAAAGGTATTGTACCCATGAGTCAGACTTCCGAAGGAACTGCCGTATTCGTCAATCCGGTTCTCCCTCAGGTTCGCAAGTACGAGATTTCCCTCTGGCAGGAACTCCTCAGGATGTACAAACCCGACGGAATAGTTCTAGACGGCGCTCGATATCCGAACACTGAGATTATTGATGCGGCGGATTTTAGCAATGCCTCACGGAAAGCCTTCGAGTCCTTCGTCGGCGAAAAGATAAAGAAGTGGCCCCAGGATGTTTTCAGGCTTGTCTCATCAAAGGACGGCAAAGTAATCCAAATTCCGGGACCCTTCTTCAGGAAATGGATAGAATGGCATGCGGAGGTTATCCACAATTTCATACGCGAAATTCGCGACAGTGTCAAGAAGATCGATTCCAGGATCGTGTTTTCGGATTATGTCGGCGCGTGGTATCCGATTTACTACCAGATGGGTGTGAACTGGGCAAGCAGATCTTATAATCCTGCGAAGCACTACGACTGGGCGGATCCGACGTACTATCGCACCGGTTACGCCGAGCTTCTCGACAACATTTTCGTCGGTACTTACTTTTACGACGTGACAGAAAAGGAAGCGGTCGAGTCGCACACGCCTTCACCAGACTCAACTAAGAAACCTTCATACTACTGGTGGTACTCGGTAGACGGCTCTGCTAAGATTGCCATGAAGGTGACAAAGGGAGTGATCCCCGTTTACGGCAGCCTGTACGTCCAGCAGTACATAGACAAGCAGAATCCTCAGCAATTTGTAAGAGCCATCAAAGCCGACTTGAGGCTCACAGATGGTGTTATGATTTTTGATGTGGTTCATCTGGATAAATACGGTTGGTGGAAGTATGCTAAGGAAGGACTTGAAGGCAGGTAGTGGTCGGACTCTAGCCGCCGAGACTGAGCTGAAGGATTCCGTGAAGCGCACGAACCGGCCGAAAACCCGGTGGGAGGGAAAATTGAACCACTGGAGGCACAGAGACACGGAGAAAACGATTCAAATATTGCGGCTCTGCGTCTCCGTGTGTTTGTGGTTAGGCTTTTCGGCTGGACCTCTAAATCGGAGGTACGCCAAAGTTAAAAATTCTTATCACATGTGTCTTGAAAGGATCGGCGCATGAGAAAAGCATCTTTTGTGATTGCAGCGCTATTGCTCGCCACTCATATCGATACCTTGGCGCAGCCCGCTATCCGGGTAGACAGCCTTTATTCACCGAGCCTCGGCCGGACCATGAAGATATGCGTCATGGTTCCGTCTGATTACAGTCCTCTCCACAAGTACCCACTCCTGTTCATGCTTCATTACTGGGGAGGGAACTACATGACATACGCCAGGACGAAGCTAACCGAGTATATGGCCCGGATTCCGATGATTGTTGTGACTCCACAGGCAGACACCTCATGGTACATAAACTCATTCAAATCGAAAACCAAGCAATACGAGACATATGTTATCAGGGACGTATATAATTATGTCAGACGTAAATATTCAATCGATACCACGCGCCAGGCAATAGCAGGTCTTTCCATGGGCGGCTATGGAGCCCTATTGCTCGGGTTCTCTCATCCAAAGATGTTCAAGTTCATTGGCAGCCTCAGCGGGGCGATCACCGTGACGCAGCTGGCGGTAGCTGCCCGGCACAGTCCGGCCGTCAATTTCGTTATGCCGAGCATAAAGAAGATATTTGATGGCGCCTCGAAAGGCTTCATTGATTCAAACGACGTGTTCAAGGTTTTCCATTGGACTCCTCCGTCCGAACTGCCATACGTGTTCATCGGGGTAGGTTATCACGATCAGCTCGGTCTCTGGCAGGCCTCGCGAGCGCTTGCAGACTCCCTGAGGAGTTACGGCGCAACCTACGAGTACAGCGAGGTACAGGGTGATCATTTCGGTCCGAACGTATTCACGATGGATATCCCTACTATGCTGCAACGGATCAGGGAAGAGTTGAAGTTCTGACAGGAGTGCGTCAATTCAATTGCCGGAGGCTAATCTGGAGTGTATGCTTCCTCAAAGTCTATGAAAGACAAGCAAGAAAGCGACTTCGGAATCATACTAGTTTTTGCCACTTGACAAACAAGTTAGCGCAGTTTAATTTTGGTTTGTTGACCGAACGAACCAACGTTCTCACTCGTGCGGGAAAATGAGTAGTGAAAGGGAAAAGAGTGATTCCGGAGTACGAATTTCACGATGATCAGGCTTGTAGTCGGAGTTGTTTCGTTGGGGCACGGGGGACCGGGTCGGGGGATATCTTAGCTACAACAATACCAGAGGAGGATATCTATTAATGAGATGGCTACTGCTTCTTTCGATAACTCTCATAAACGGCGTCGTCTTTTCTCAGACGAGCAGTTTCACTTATAGCGGTTCAATGAGTTTCAGTATCGCAGATTCTTCGATTGCGCCGTACCTGTGTGTGATCGATTCTTCGGGAGACGTGTGGGTCGTATCGACCAGCGCAGTCTCTGCCAGTGCAATCAACGGCCTATTTGAAGCCAGCCCCACCGATACTTCCTTCCATCTGGTGGCCCAGTTCGCGGATTCGGATAGTGTAAGAGACGTTACAGGTCTCGCCGTCCATGGAAACGACGTGTTTGTTTCCGCTCGAATGGCGGCGTATACGGGGTACAAGGCGCCATATTACTATCCGTACTCGGAGATGTTCTATCTGCCTGATGGAAATCCTGCTAAGATGGTTATATTCAAGCAGCCGGATTACAAGGATTATGGGACATGGTACAATGGCGTTACGGTCTCCAACGATGGATACATTTATTACGGGCAATCGTATCTGGTTACGATAGGAACGATTGACGGGAGAAAGACGTCTCCTAACTTCGGCTTCACCGTCGGTTACGCGTACATAGACGGGAGCACGCCGATCGAGCCGGGCGGTGGTCTGACAAACCCAAACGCCTTGGACCAGATCAGGACAATCGCCTTGAATCCTGATAGCAATTATTCGAGTCCAGCCGCGGTCGTGTATACATCCAGAAATTCTTCGACGGATCCGGGAGGCGGTGCAAGCGGCGGCATAGCTGCCTGGACAGGAGGTACCGAGTCGAATCCCCTTGGATACCGCGCTGTGCGAGTAACTGATATCTCAGGTTTCCTTAAACTCGGAACCAACACTCCGTATGGAATAGCGGTCGACCCAAAAACGGGCTATCTGTTTGTGTGCGGAACCGATTCGACGAGAAAATGGGTGAAGGGCTTCAAGGTGTCGGGGAATTACGCGGTCCAGACCGACGAGCTGCCAAGCAGCACTTCCATGGATGTGACGGATCCCAATGGAGCCCCGTTCGTCGCACCGGCCGATGTGGCTTTTAATAGGGAGGGCACTGTCGCTTACGTTACGGATGAGGGAGCCAAAAAGGTATTCAGGTTTGAATCGACCGCTACAAACGTTGTAGAAAAACCAAACGGCGTCGCAAGAACCTTTGTGCTGCAACAGAATTATCCTAACCCGTTTAATCCTACCACGAAGATCGTGGTCGAACTTCCTTCCCGAAGTAATATTAAAGCCGATGTCTTCAATATACTGGGACAGCGCGTGGCCACATTGGCAAACGGTGTAGTTGCTCCAGGATCCCACATCCTAACCTTTGACGGCTCAAGACTCTCCTCCGGGTTGTACATTTGCCGGGTGACTGCAGGCAGCCAAACCAGGGAAATAAAAATGGTGCTAGTGAAATGAAAAGATGGTTCTGGACAGCCTTTTTGTCAGTTGCCATGTTGTCGGTTACCGTTTCTGCCATGAACCTCCCGAATCCTCAAACCCGTGGCGTCTGGATCAGTGGAAGCTATTTACAGGGCGGGCCCAGCGCAATAGAAACGCTGATGCGAAATTTGAGCGCGGCGAATTTCAACACGATATATGTGGACGTTTGGTATCAGGGATCGACTATTTATCCCAGCCAGGTGGTGCAAGACGCGGGAGGTCCGGTGCAGAACCCTGTCTTTGCGGGTACCGATCCGCTGAAGACGACGATCCAAATTGCACACCAGTACGGGATAGAGGTATTCGCGTGGTTTGAATACGGGTTCATGGTAGGAAACAGCGGCGACTCGACGAATATCCCCACGATTCTAAAAGACCACCCCGACTGGGCCATGGTGCAGCGTGATACGACGAAGGATTTTTTCCATAATATTTACGGCTATTTCTTCGCTGTAGATCCTAGCGTGTCTGCCGCGTCGAATTTCATCGTCAACCTTTTCACGGAATGCGCAAAGAATTATCCTGACCTTGACGGCGTCGAGTCGGATATAGAAACCGATACCACCGTCTCGTATTCAGACACTTCCCGGACCCGCTTCATGCAGGAGACCGGAGAGCCTGACCCGTTAACGCTGCCAGACAATGACCCCACTTGGCTATCGTGGCGGCGTCTCCAGATAACAAACGTCGTGAAACGAATCTATCAAGGCGTAAAAGAAGTCAACCCGGAATGCGTTGTGAGCGCGGCGGTTCCCCCGCCGTATATGTCAGATTACATGCTCGAATCGTGGGATATGTGGTCAAAAAGCGGCTATTTAGATATGGCAGAGCCGATGCTTTATCTCAACACGAGCGACTTTGACAATCAGATGAGTCTTTGCAGCAACTACATTCCCCAGGGGTTTCAGCTCTCTCCTGGTATAGATATGAGTTCGGCCGGTTCAGGTAGCAATAGGGTCCCCAATACGATTTACGAAATACAGGATGCCGTGAGGAGAAATGTCGCGGGCGTTACCGTCTGGTACTATGGCTACCTCAATACATCTCCTGGTGCTTATTCCGAGCTTAAGTCGGAGGTGTTTCCTGAAAAGACTCTGCCGAGTTATGACGACTTGGTCATGGACAATGCAAATTCGGGGCTGTTCAGTTCGGCGGGATCATGGACGACCGAACGCGGGGGATACGATGATAGCTATCTGTCCGCGCAGGCGGTTCAAGGCGATACGGCGATCTTCTCGGTAAGGATACTTCGAAGCGGCGATTACACCTTGTATGGATACTGGACCGGAGACTCCTCTTCCAACTGCTCGAATGCAATAGTCAGGACCTCCACTGCCATTTTTGTGAAGTCGGACACCGTAAACCAGAAGATAAATCTTAATGCCTGGTCGTATGTCGACAAATTCCAACTGAACTCCGGGGACACCGTGACAATAAAATTAACCGGAACGGGCGGAGGCAACTTGATCGCAGACGCATTTCGGTTGAGACGCGCCAACCCATTTATCTTGAGCGATTATGCGGTTCCCGACAGCGAAACGATTTTGCTCAAGTTTTCAAACCCACTACTCAATCCCGTATCATCACAAACTACGGTCTCAACTTCACTGGCAAAAACCAACGTGAATTTTTTCGTCGATCCGGTCGACAACACGATACTTCATGTCGTTGTTCCGATTCTGCAACAGGGTATGCCTTTCACGGTGAATGTGGAGGACCTGCTCGACATATCCTATGATACTCTGAATGTTACTCAAACGCTGTCCTACGATCCGGAAAGCACAACTTTCGTCATCGATGACGAGACTCCGAATTCATTCCTGACACAGTCGGGTAATTGGACGGAAGATACGAGCGGGGCTGCTATAAACGGTGAGTTTTGGGCGGCAAAGCAGGGTTCACAAGATGCGCGGGCCCAATGGGGCCCTCTTCAGATAATGACCGACGGATACTACGATGTTTACGCTCATATTCCGAAAACGCAACTTCCGCTGACCGGCAGATGTCTGTATATCGTGCTGGATCATTTCGGAACCGACTCGATCTATATTTCGCAGACCTCTGCCGAAGGTAAATGGACTGAGCTGGGCAACTTTCCGCTCAGGGCAGGGGATCCGTTTGCAGCTTCACTCTCTTCGGTCGCAGGATCGGATACAAGTGAATATGTTGCTGCCGATGCAATAATGCTCGTTAGAGCGGTCCAGGTCACGGGTGTGAAACAAGTTCCCACCATTCCCCAGGGCTTTGCGATCTTTCAGAACTATCCAAACCCTTTCAACCCTTCAACCGTAATTTCATTCCAGCTGAAGGACAAGGCGGCTGTGTATGTTACGGTTTATAACTCACTGGGCCAGAGGGTTAAAGAATTGGCAGACGGCGAGACCTATCCACCGGGGAGAGAGTCCGTTAAGTTCAACGGCTCAAGAATGCCAAGCGGTTTGTACTTTGCCTTAGTACGGATAGAAGGGGAGAGTTTTGAAGGACGTAAGGTACTCAAGATGCTTCTTCTTAAATGACCGTCCGGAACACTGTGCGCAAACCGATTCTCTCGGGTTCATTCAATTCCGTTAATAATAGTTTACTCCCGCCGCGGAGCCATGCCAGGAAGCTGCTCACCGTTTCCATGGTGACTGCCGGACTTGTGTGCTTGTCTGTTCTTTTCACTTCCTGCTCGACCGGGAGTCGAAACAAGAATGAGATTGAATTTTGGACTCTTCAGTTGTCTCCTACATTTGATCACTTCATCCACGGAATGATTTCCAGGTTTGAGATTCAGAAGGCATGGATTCCGCTGGACAGTTACCTCTTCCAGGTTCTCGTGTCGGAGGGGGATCCCATTCTCTCTCCGAACGGAAGGCGAGCGGAATTCAATTCTCCGGAAGGCATAAGGGTCATCCGGAAATGGGTTAAAGCGTTCAGGGACGGTGCGATGCCCAGGGAGAGCATCCTGACGGGACACAGAGGTGGAACCGACGGCGTTTATCTCATGAGGCAATTCTTCAAGAGTGTACCCAAGGATATTGAAGGCGCCGCGGCCATCGACGGCTGCTCGCCGCTGAGAGTATGGTGGAACGTGCTGATGCCGCTTAGCAAACCGGCGGTGGCAACGCTTAGCGTGTTCACGTTTGTTTCTTCGTGGAGCAACGTAACCCCTCACTTATGGTTTCTCGCCAAGCCGCTCGCAAAGCGAACCGCTCGTCAACATTTCTTTGCGTTCTTGGCGCCTTTGCGAGAGAAATAACCCTTTCAGTGAGGCATTACGGAGCAACTTCCTTTGGCCGTTGATCGTGTTGCGAGACAGCAGTAAATTCACTCTGCCTGTCGGGCTCAGTTATCTCATTGGTACTTTTTCAGCAAACTACAAATTCGTCGCTGCAGGAGCCGTCATCTCGATAATTCCTGTCTTGATTGTCTTCCTGCTGATGCAGAAATACTTCATCGAGGGACTTCTCTCAGGGAGCGTAAAAGGATGAGTTCAGAAGTGAGCCCATTATGGTCACGGAGTCAGACAGTAATAGAGATGCTTTTAGAATATTTTGAGGCACGTTTGGCCCTTTTGCTTGACAAGAGAAAGGAATTAGGTTAAATTTAGTTCGTTGACCGAACAAACCAACATGTGCAGGGGGTGCCCATTTTCTTGCATTTTGTGAGTTCCTTTGCGGTTGGTTTAGAAGATGCTTTCAATGAAGGTCGTTCTTAATAGGTGAGAGCGGATTATGTGGGATTTTTTTAGTGAACGAATGAGGAACATCGGAGAACCAAATGCGGTGAGAGTTCTCCGCTACGTGAGGGAACGCGGGGTTACTTCTCAGGTAGAAATCGCGAGAAACTGCGGCTTATCCAAGGCAGGCGTCTCGGAAGTTGTTCAGAAGCTCATATCCAGCGGCTTCATACGGGAAATAGGCATGTCTTCTTCCACGAAGAACGGCGGCCGCCGGCGCGTGCTGATTGAATTCAACGCATCCTCCGGGCTCGTGATCGGGATAGATATAAAAATCTCTTCGGCGAGAGTGGCACTGTCCGACCTTAACGCGACAATAATTTCGAAGACTGAAGTGACTTTCAGAAAAGGGGCTCGACCTTCCGAGGCGCTGCCGAAGCTTATCCTGGCGGTCGAGGATCTTCTGAAGAAGAAGCCGGCGGAGTCAGGTGCCATGATTGGAATCGGGATAGGCGTTCCGGGCGTGATAGACTATGAGACCGGTACACTGCTGATCGCAGATACGTTGCGTGGGTGGGATGGCATAAGTCTCAGGGATGTGTTCGAATCGCACTTCAAAGTTCCTGCGTATGTCGAGAACGATGTGAAGTCGATGACAATAGCCGAATATCTGCTTGGCATCGCTAAGGGAGTACGCGACTTTGTCCTGATCTGGATGGGAAACGGGGTCGGGGCAGGTATTATGGTCGATGGCAGGCTGCTGAGAGGAGCCAGTTCGAGTGCCGGTGAAATAGGTTACAATGAACTCGGGTTCCTTGTCTCAAACGAGAAGGAGTACCCCCTACTCTATTCCGGCCAGAAAGACTTCGGAGATATTTTGTCGGAAGATTCAATAATTGATGCTTATCAAAGGGCGTCAGGAAGTCCGGATACGGCAGCAATCACCTTCGATCGGATTCTTGAAAAAGCTTCAACGGGAGATGTGGTTGCCTCGAAAATTTTTAATGAGATGAGCAGACTGATCGGTACGATAGGGATCATTTTAGCAAACACGATCAACCCGGAGATGATTGTTTTGGGGGGCGCGGTAGTCGATTCGAACCTTCAGTTGCTGGATGAGGTATCGGGTTTCTTGAAAAAGGATATACTCCCGGCCCCAGTGCAGAATGTCAGAGTCGTGCCGGCACATCACAAGGCTGACGAGGTCTTGCTGGGTGCCGTCGGATTGATACTTTACGAGCTTTTTGAGCCCCAACCCCCGACGACGGAGATGAAGCGACATTTTCGAAGAGTCAAGGAGGCAAAGGGGACAAAGCTGGCCAGCGAAATTACGACGTAGAAAGAAATCGGAGAGATTCTATGAAAGCACATTTGATACGATTGGCAGTTAGATGCTCGCTAGTGTTGCTCGCGGTGGTCGG
This sequence comes from Bacteroidota bacterium, assembly GCA_021825585.1. Lineage (GTDB taxonomy): Bacteria > Bacteroidota > Ignavibacteria > Kryptoniales > JAKASW01 > JAKASW01. Next base: position 201,746 of record JAKAGT010000003.1, read on the forward strand.
CTTTTCTTATCCCGGCTATTCCCAGGAAGTGTGGTATTACCAGCATGCTATCGGTTTTCCTTCTGCGGACTCTGCCCACGTCAGGCCTTACGGAATAACCGTCGATTCAAATGGAAACGTCTGGGTAATTTCGTCTACAGCGACTGATACCGCGGCTCATAATTCGGTCTGGAAGGCGGGTCCTTCGGACACTGTTTTCAGCAAGGTCGTGGATTTCGGGAGTTATTACGACCCATCATCAAGTTCCTACTTTGACAAGAACGTTGGGACACTCGATGGAATCTCTGCAGTCGGACAGGACATATATTTGAGCGGAAATCAGCCGTTCCAATTGACCACGCCGAACACGCTGTCATTCTTGTACATCTTAAGAAACGGCAGCGTGAGCGATTCGCTTCACCTCGGGTTCGGAATGCGTGGGAGCGGATTCGGGACCTATATCAATTGTTTGGAAGTGTCCGGTGATTCAATCGGGTTTGCCGCTTGTCCCTACGATCCCAACCATGTCGGGCCATCGTGGCGGGCGTACAATCTGACAAGCGGTTCAATTGTCGCGTACGACAAAGCCGGAACGGAATCGACGAGACCCTTCGGCGCTTATCTTTTTGGCGACCCCTCATACCAGTATTCTGCCTACTACTCACCTGCCCCCGGGGGGCCCATGGATGCGAGTGCCAGCGATGAGATTCGTGGTCTCGCTCTTGTTCCGGGTATGGATTACGCCGACAGTGCAAGTGCCATAAGCAACTCTTACTTCTACACGTCCAGAAGCAGCAGCCCCACGGATCCGACCTCGGGGGAATTGCGATCTGGAGGGGCGGATACGACAGGCAGCCTTCTCTATATACGGCGAAGCAAGTGACAGATATATCGAGCGACCTGTCGTTGGGCACCTACACTTATTACGGTATTGCCGCGGACTCCGCAGGAGACCTGTTCGTCTGCAGGCCTGATTCCGGTTATGAATGGGTGAAAATATTTAGAGTGGTTGGGACATTTGCGACTGAGATCGGTCACCTTCCCAGTAGGACCGATCCGAACAACCCAGACCCTGCCGGCGCACCTTTTCAGGGGCCGACCGCCGTTTCGCTGTCGCCCGACGGACATACCGCATACGTGGCCGACCGGGTTGCCCGAAAGGTGTTCATGTTCATGACGTCTGTGACGAAAATTGACGAAAGAGTGCCTCCGCATCCATATCAATTTGCCTTAAAGCAAAACTACCCCAATCCGTTCAACCCTACTACCATCATATCCTACGGGCTTGAGAAAGCCGGAAATGTCAACCTCGATGTGTACAACATACTTGGTGAGAAGGTCGCTGCTCTTGTGGACGGTTTCCAATCCGCGGGAGTCCACTCCGTTACATTTGACGGGTCAAGACTCCCGTCCGGAATATATTTCTATACTCTTCAAAACGGGGACAACAAGACAACAAAGAAAATGATTCTGATGAAATAACGACATTTGTCGCCTCCGCCTTATCACCGGATCCGCGTTTTGTTTTGCTGAACGATAAGAAATTGTTGGAATATCATGTTGGATTACAAAAGTATCTTAGAGTCATTGAAAGTAATATCGGAGGTCGATGTTCTGGTCTTAGGCGGAGGAACAGCCGGAACAGTTGCCGCAATCTCTGCCGCGCGCGAAAAAGTCAAGACTCTCGTAGTGGAGCAGTTCGGATTTCTGGGCGGGACTCAGACCGCTGCCCTTGTTACCCCTATGATGCCAAACCAAATTGAGCAGGAGCCGCTGAATCGCGGTATCGATTGGGAGATTAACTCTCGGATGATGGAGACCGGCGAATCCGGTCGATGGCCCGACGGGAATATGGGATGGTTCAATCCGGAAATGCTCAAAATAGTTCTGGAGCAGATGGTAGTTGAGGCGGGAGCGGACATCCTGTACTACACCATGTTTGAGGACTCAATCATGGACGGGAATGACATTCGCGGTGTAACGGTCCTGAACAAGGGCGGCAGGGGAACGATACTGGCGAGGCGCGTAGTTGATGCTACGGGTGATGCGGACGTCGCGTTCGGGGCCGGTGCCCCTTTCTTTTCGGGAGATGAAAAGACATTTACAAACCAACCCTTCTCGATAAGATTTTCGGCGGGCGGAGTCGACCTGAACCGATTTATTTCGTTTCTCGAATCATTGGGACGGGCGGAGGTCACACTCGATCCTCAAGGCTCCACCACCCCTTTGATTCATACCGCAATGGTGTGGGGAAGGAACTTTCCGCTTGAGCCGGTTTTTCGCAAGGCTGTTGAGGATGGAGTTCTCTTGGAAACGGACGGAAACTACTTCCAGGCGTTCACTGTCGCCGGGAGGCATGGAGAGCTGTTTTTTAACTGTCCCAGAATCACGCTTCAGGTGGACGGGACGAATCCTTCTCATTTGACGAGGGCACAAATACTCGGGAGGCAGGCGATACTCAGATATCTCGCATTCGTTCGCAAATATTTTCCTGGCTGTGAGCATGCGTCCATAACCAGCATAGCTCCAATGGTCGGCGTTCGCGAGTCAAGAAGAATAGACGGGGAGTACTTTCTGACAGTGGACGATATCCTGAGTGCAAAGAAATTCCAGGATGCAATTGCGAGGAGCAACTATCCAATCGACGTCCATAGTTCGGATGACAGGAGCGGGATGAAACTACAGCACTTGCCGCCCGGGACCTATTACGAGATTCCGTATCGGTGCATCGTGCCGAAGAAGGTTGAGAATCTGCTCGTGCCAGGGAGGTGCCTGTCCGCATCATTCGAGGCACAAGGCTCAGTCCGGATTCAGACAAATTGCCGCGCCATGGGCGAGGCGGCGGGTCTGGCGTCTTCAATGTCACTCGAGAGAAGCATTTCTCCTCGTCAGGTCAATGGTTCTGATCTCAGGCAGGCATTGCGTCAAAAGGGAGCCAGCTTGTGAACGGTTGTAATATCCTTTCAATTAAGGCTTATGTTTTGAAAATTTACATGAAGGGGTGTCCACGTTGATTGTTGCCGCTCTAATCTTGCTCCTCTTTGTTGCCGCCGCCTCCCTTATGTTTCTACGAAAGTTGCCGGCTATAGTAGCCCTGCCGCTCCTCGCGCTTGGCATTGGCGTGGTAGAGTTGGTGGCCGGGCATCTGTCGCTAAATGAATTCTTCATGGTAATAGTGGCTAACGGCGCCGAAAGACTGGTCGAACCGATTATCATCATAATATTCGGAGGTACGATTAGCGTTGTCCTGCAAAAGTCAGGCGTAGCAGAGAATCTTGTGAAGATTGGAGCGGAGCTTGCAGGTTCGAGCCCGTTGGCAGTGTCTCTGGTTGTGCTGGCCGTTGTAGGACTCCTTTTCACTACAATAACGGGATTGGGTGCAGTGATCATGATAGCTACGGTCGTATTGCCGATCCTTGCTTCGGTCGGGGTCCGTGAAGAAGTTGCAGGCGGGATTCTCCTGTTTGGCATAAGTCTCGGCGGACTGTTGAACGTGAACAATTGGGCGGTCTACAAGACTGTTCTGACGATCGGCCCCACGACAATTTCGAGCTACGCGTTAATCCTTTTCCTGGTACAAATCCCCATAGCCGTGATTTTCATTATCGCTGAATTGTGGCGTACCAGATCGATTCGGCTGGGCTGGTCCAAGATTCTGAAGTTCACGGCCTTTGTTGCCGGAGCGGCTCTGTTCTGTATCCTCGGTTACTTCATGCTGCGTGACCTGAACTTTGCCCCGATATGGAGGGTAATCCAGGAGGTCGTTGCCTTAATCGGCTTAGCTTTGCTTCTCTTCGTCTCATATGACCGGATTTCGGCGATAAGAAACGGGACAGCTAAGGATGTTAAATGGTACAGTTACCTGATTCCGTTGGTCCCGCTTGTCCTGATACTTGTTTTCAACGTTGAATACATTGCTGCGTTTCTGCTCGGCTTTTTGTACAGCATACTGGTGACTCTTAAGCCCGGGAGTGTGCAGCTGACAACCCGATCTCTCATAGAAGGAGTCGAGGACGTCGCACCCGTTATCGTAATCATCATAGAAATCGGGATGCTTTTAAGCTCTATACTGGGTCCATCATCAAGCGGCCCGGGCAGCGGGCTGTTCACGAATTCTCTGGCCGGACACGGACACATATGGCCTGTCTTGACGGACATGCGTCCATTCTTCCGACTCGTGATTCCGCACTCCTTCTGGGAATATACGTTAGGGTTCGGCATCCTTGCGCCTCTGGCGCTTTACCGCGGCCCGATGAACGTCTGGGGTCTCGGCTATGGAGTCGCAGGAATTCTTCTGTCGACAGGACAGCTTGGTGCCACGGCGATAATGGGAATCCTGATGTCGATGAGTATCGTGCAGGGAATATCCGATCCTACGAATACACAGAATGTCTGGCTCGCAAACGAATTGAGAGTCGACGTGAATGGTCTAATGTGGCGAACTCTTCCATACGCATGGGCCACTGCCGTAATCGGGCTTGTCATAGCCGGGCTGAGGTTTTTCTAGTGAATTATGATAGCGTGAATGGAAAAAGGAAAATAAAGGTCGGCATAGACGTTGGAGGGACGTTCACTCATGCGGTGGCTGTTGACGCCTTCTCTTCGGAGTTGATGGGTAAAGCCATGGTGCCGACCACGCACTCTGCAAAAGAAGGTGTGGCGCTTGGAGTGGTTCAATCGTTGCAAAAGCTCGTCGAGTCCATCGGAATTTCCCCTGATGAAGTCGCGCTGATAGCACACAGCACCACCCAGGCGACAAATGCGCTTCTCGAAGGCGACGTCGCAACCGTAGGGATCCTCGGGATGGGCAAAGGGGCTATGAAATTCCGCGTGAAGTCTCAAGAGAACGTAAGAGCCATTGAACTGGCCCCTCACAAGTTCCTGAGAGCTCATTTTGTCTTCATTGATACGAGCGATGCCGTGAAGGAGGAGGCTGTCGCGGCTGCTCTGGACCAGCTCAGATCTGCGGGGGCCGAGATCTTCGTGACAACTGAAGCGTTCGGGGTGGATGATCCTTCCAACGAAGAGGGTGCGGCCGGTATTGTCAAGAAGTTGGGATATCATTCCACCGTCGCGTCCGAGATATCTCATCTGTACGGGCTCAGGGTGCGCACTCAAACGGCCGCAATAAATGCCAGCATGGTACCGAAGATGCTTGAGGCCGCCGATATGACCGAGGCATCCGTGAAGTCCAGCGGAATTGCCAGCCCGTTGATGATTATGCGAAGCGACGGTGGAGTCATGAGCATCGGCGAAATGCGCAAACGGCCCATACTCACGATGCTTTCCGGCCCCGCTGCCGGAGTCGCCGCTGCTTTGATGTACATCCATATCTTCGACGGTATTTTTATCGAAGTCGGCGGGACTTCATCGGACATTTCGATCATACGCCGGGGACGTCCGGTCCTGAAGACGGCCGAGATTGGCGGACGAAGACTTTTCCTGCGAACGCTGGATGTTCGGACGGTGGGTGTCGCCGGTGGATCTATGGTCAGGATATCGAAGGGAAGAGTGATTGATGTCGGCCCCAGGAGCGCACATATTGCCGGACTAAAATATGTCTCGTTCTCAAACCCGGAAGAGTTCACGGACCCGCAGGTCCATCTGATTAGGCCGACAAGTTCCGATCCGGACGATTATTGTGCCATATCTGCCAGGCAGGGTGATGAGCCCAGGTACGCATTGACTGCCACCGACGCCGCTAACTACCTGGGTCTGATAACCGGTGAGTACGGCAGGGGAAATCCTGAGAGTGTGCGAAAGGTATTTGAGGCGATTTCCACATTCTACAAGACTGATGCACGCCGATTCGCTCGCGAAATCCTGGAAAAAGCGACAGAGAAAATAGTCCGCGTGGTCGACTCATTTGTCGATGAGTACAAACTGGACGCGTCGCTCCTGCAACTTGTAGGCGGCGGAGGAGCGGCCGAAGTGATCGTCCCGTTTACTGCCGACCGAATGAAAGTGAGTCATACCATCTCTAAAAACCCGGAAGTTATCTCGGCAATCGGGGTAGCGCTGGGACTTATTAGAGAGACTGTAGAGCGAAACATCATTCAGCCTACCGAACAGGATATTCTTAAGGCCCGGCAGGAAGCGCTGGACGGCGTACTGAGAATGGGGGCGTCCCATGATTCAGCGGAGGTCCATGTGGAAATCGACCAACGGACAAAAAAAGTAATCGCGACAGCGTATGGAACGCCTGAGCTGAGGACGAGAGACCTGTCGGTGGGCATCTTGCCGGAGGACCAGCTCAGAGAGATTGCGAAGCAGGGCCTGCAGGCGTCTCAAGACTCGGTAAAAACAGTCGGGGAGACGAAACATCTTTACGTTTTTCAAGCTACCAGGTTTAAGAAATCATTCTTCGGTTTGAGGCGGCGTGCCTCACATCCCGTCGCTGTAATCGATAGAAGCGGTGTTGTCAAGTTGACGTTGGGAAGAGGCGAGGCAGTCGTTACGGACGCAGGTTCAGTTTTTGACGTGCTGCCGAAGGTCCTGGATGAAAAATCATTGTACGGCGACGCGGGTCTGTTGGTGCCCGACGTCTTCGCCGTTATGGGAGCCAAGGTCGTTGACCTGTCGGGCCTGGCCGGCGTGAACCAGATCATGGCAGTCTGCCGGATCGAGCTTCAACAAGTTCCAACTACTGAAACTGTAATAGTGATCACTACTGAGAAACAAATCTGAAATAGTAGCTTTACATGGGAGAATAAATGCCGTATTCAAAGCAAGACTTAATAGAATTTAATCACCTTAGACATCTGGTACTTCTTTATGGCGATAGTAAAAGACCCTGGACCAATGAACAGCTCAAATACTATGCAGCCCACCTGGGGTCGGATGGGAAAGCGGATGACTGGTTCTTCGATTCATTCTTATTCATAAATCCGAAATCAAGATCGGGAAGAGACTACGTCGCGGATGTAAATCTGGGAAAATCGATGTCAGGTGAAGGTGACTTTTTCACCGTTTGCTCTCCAAATCCAGCTGACAAAGGGGATTGGGAGGAACTGCTGCAGTTTTATTTTGGCAAAGAAGGAGCATTGCATGCTCTTGACAATACGATAGAAGATCTATCCGGGAGCGTTGCGGCCCCTGAGCATCGCAGGAACGTGGTCCTTACGCTTCCGTATCCCCACATTACTCAAAAGAGGTTCGGTGAAATCGGGCATACGGGAGGTGATCTCAATTTTTCCATCGAGACGCAAAATCTCTCTGTCGCTACAGAGTCGCGTCTCAAGGCAGAAATGTGGTTTATCGACAGGATCATGGAAATGTGGGAGAAAGCCCATCTGAAGAACATTAACCTTCTCGGCGTCTACTGGATATTTGAGACCGTGTACAGGTCATGGGAAGTCGATGATCATCTACTGTTGAAGGAACTCCGGAAACACGTGAACTCCCGGGGGCTTAAATTCCTGTGGATCCCGTTCTACGCCACTTATAATTTCCATTTGCTGGAAGACTACAAGAAATATTATTTCGACCTTGCATTCCTTCAGCCCAATTTCCTTTTTTACAAGGATGGAAAAGACATTGAGACTGCTTCTGCCGTGGCGAGGAAGTGTGATGCAGGAATCGAGATGGAGTATTACCTGGAGTTGGATGAGCCGATATCGATTAAAAACGAAAGGCACATTCGGTTCAGGGAATACCTCAATGCCGGAGTGAAATACGGTTACATGACCGAATCTGTTTGCGCACACTTCCAGGGGAGCGACTCGTTAGAGAGGATGTATTCCCACGGTGAGCCGATTGAACGCGAATTGTACGGGGACATATACCGGTTCGTTAAAGGCGATTACAAGATTAAACCTTATCCCCCTGCGCCCTCACGGTCCAACTTTGTTCCCAGAAGGCGTGCGGTAATCTCTTTGGATCTCGGCGGCACGAATCTTAGAATGGCGGTGGTAGATGATGCGGGAAAAATCGTGCACTGGAGACACGGGAAGACTCCAGCGAGCAGACAGGGAATTCTCGACACGATCACCGATAAAGTCAGCGAAGGAATAAAGCTTGCCGAGTCGGAGGGCCTGAAGCTGACCGGCATCGGGATGAGCACAGGAGGGAGAGTCAATTTTGAAAACGGGATAATAGAGGACTCGACTTCGTTGATTCCGGACTGGAAGAATGTCCGCATAAAGCAAGCCCTCGAAGAACGCTTCAATATTCCCGCAGTTATTGACAATGACGGCAATTGCTCGGCGCTGGCCGAGAAGATCTTTGGGAAGGCAAAATCGGTCGACAACTTCATAGCAATTGTCCTGGGCACGGGAATCGGCGGCGGAATCTACGTCGACGGGAAACTGCTTAGAGGAAGAAGCAACTATACATCTGAGATAGGGCACATCACGGTCGATGCCGGAGGACCCAAATGCTCTTGTGGCGGCTACGGATGCGTCGAGTTGTATTCTTCCGGATCCGGTCTTGTCAGATGGGCAGAAGAGGATTCTTCCCTGACGACCATCGTCGGAACAAGCGGGGACCGTTCCACAAAAGCGATAGCTGAGTCTGCCCGTGCAGGTAACGCGGATGCCGTCGAATTACTCAAGCGAGGGGGCGAAAGGCTGGGAGCAGCTACGGCTGGATTGGTGAACATCTTCAACCCGTCCATGATAATATTTTCCGGCAGTCTGGTAAATGTGGGAAATCAGTATTTCGATGCTTTTAGAGAGACACTGTTCCAACGTGCCATGAAGCCTACGTCAGATTCCGTAGAGATAGTATTTTCGGACTTTCCACAGGAGGTCGGCATCATGGGTGCTGCTGCGCTTGCGTTTCAGAGTTCGCTGCAGGGCTCTTCCTATTCGATGAATATTGAATAGAGCCAAAGTAGAGGGACAAATGATTGAGAATGCAGGATTAAGATTGTTAGAGAAGGGAGATTGTCGTGAATAAGCTTCACCGAGGATTAATAGTTTCTTGCCAGGCAGAGGAGGGCAGCCCTTTCAATGCCCCGCAATTCATAGCGGCTTTCGCCAAAGCCGCAGAACTGGGTGGCGCAGTCGGAGTCAGAGTCAGAGACCCGGAAAACGTAGCTGCGGTAAAGAAGATGACTGAACTTCCCGTAATTGGACTCACGAAAGGTTACTACGAATCGGGGAAGGTACTTATTACGCCGACCATGGACGACGTACTGAGGCTGGTTAAGTCCGGCGCGGACATCGTTGCCGTGGATGCGACCGCTCGCATCAGGCCAAACGGCATGTCCGGGATTGATTTCCTCAGGTTCGTGAAGTCTGACATCGATGTTCCCGTGCTGGCAGATATCTCCACTCTCGATGAAGCGCTCGCCGCCGTTAGCGCGGGCACGGATTTCGTCGCCACAACACTGTCGGGATATACCGAGGGTAGTACCTCAACTGATGACACTCCTGATTTTGACCTTATCCAGAATATCTCTTCAAGAGTGGATACCCCGGTTATCGCCGAGGGAAGGATTTGGACTCCCGAGCAGGCGAGAATGGCAGTCGAATGCGGCGCATTTGCCGTCTGTGTAGGTACTGCTATAACCAGACCCGTCACTATCGTAGAGAAATTTGCCTCTCCACTTCTCGCCGGAATTTCCGTCGGCAGGAAGAAATGACGCATAGATTCTCTGAAGTACTTCTTGGGCATAGCTGTTATGCGATTTACATAGCGATAAGGAGAATTTGATGTCACAGGGTATTGAATCGTCCCCGGTTCGGCAGCAAAGAGCGGCGGCACTTGATGCTTTGCGCGGTCTCTCTATCTTGTTAATGCTTTTTGCTTCAAGTATCCCGTTCGGAGTGCTTCCCTCATGGATGTACCACGCTCAGGAACCGCCGCCTACGCATATTTTCAATGCCAATTTGCCGGGGATTACATGGGTTGATCTCGTTTTCCCGTTCTTCCTTTTCACAATGGGTGCGGCTATTCCGCTCGCACTTTCCAGGCGACTCAAGGACGGGATATCGCCCTGGCGTGTTCTTCCGGCGGTCATCTGGAGGTGGATACTCCTCGTGGGATTTGCACTCTATGTATCGCAAATCAGGCCGCAGGTAATCAGCAACAATCCCGACTGGAGGGTCTGGCTCCTCGCTTTGCTTGGGTTTGCCCTGTTGTTTCCGATTCTGGCTAAGTTGCCGGGCAGCTGGTCGACAACCACGAAATATTCCGTTCGAGCGGTGGGATGGGTGGGAGCCGTGCTCTTGATGGTGTTCCTGCGGTTCCCCGATGGCACGGGGTTCTCCCTTTATCGAAGCGACATAATCATTCTTGTCCTTGCCAACGTGGCGCTATTCGGTGGTGTGATCTGGCTTTTCACCCGCGAGCGGCTGTTTGTTCGTCTGGGTATAATGGGACTGCTGGTAGCAATGCGTCTATCGGCACATACGCCCGGCTGGATCCAGGTCTTCTGGAATTATTCTCCGATTTCCTGGGCATATCAATTCAGATTTTTGCAGTACCTGCTTATTGCATTTCCCGGCACGATAGTGGGGGACATGATGATCAAATGGATGGGCCAAACCGCTGGTGCGTCGGTTTCAGAACCGAGATGGAACGGTTCTAAACTGGCTTCAATAGCCTTCCTGATGATAGCAGTCAATGCGGCGGTCGTGATCGGTCTAAAGGCGCAGTGGGTGTTGGGAACCTTGATAGTTACCGTTGTGCTCTGTGCGGCGGGGTGGATGCTTGTGGACGGACCAGGCTCATCTACTGAAAATCTGATACGAAGGTTTTACCGGTGGGGAGTCTACTGGCTTTTCCTCGGATTGCTTTTCGAGCCGTATGAGGGTGGCATCAAGAAAGATCCGGCAACGCTGAGCTATTATTTCGTGACGAGCGGACTGGCCATCTTCGTCTTGATTGCACTGATGATATCTCTGGACATACTTAAGCAGAGGAAGGGATTTCAATTTCTTATCGATAGCGGACAGAATCCAATGATAGCGTATGCCGGTATAAACAGCCTGATATTGCCTTTACTGGCAATCACCAGGCTGGATGTTCTTTTGCAGATACTTACTCCGACTCCATGGCTTGGAGTGTTGCGCGGGGCATTTGTCACTTACCTGATCGCATTGGCGACCACGTTGTTTACGAGAAAGAAGGTGTTCTTGAGGACTTAAACAGTAACGTTCGACGTTCGGGTGTGCGTCATGGAACGTAGGTAGATTCACGCTTGCTTGCAATACAAAGTAGCTGTCACGGGCGATCGCGGGATGCAGAAGAATTAGGACAAAAAAGGAGTAATACATGAAGAAGCTTCTACTTTTCGGAGTTGTTGGAGTTCTCGCCTACTCCGCGGTTGCCTTTTCCCAGACAACTACGTTATGGGAGAAGTCGAGTGCGACCGGCAACCTTCCAACGTGGTTCAATACGAGCAATGAGCAACGCAACTTCGCATACGGGAACGTAGGAGGTAAAGATCATCTTTACGTGACGTATGCTAGCCCGTCGCGGTTACCTGTTTTGATTTTAGATGCTGCAACAGGCGATTCCATCGGTACTCTGGACACGACGGGAATATCGGGCGGTACGTTCGTGCTTGACGATATCGAGGCGTCATCGGACGGAGTAATCTTTGCCGGTAACCTGACGGTAAATGCGAAATCGAGCGCGTTCAAGGTGTACAAGTGGACGAGTGAGAGCGCGAAGCCGGTTGAGGTGATAAGTTATGCCGACAGCGCGTACCGGCTTGGAGATCATATCACGGTAACTGGATCGACGGCAGACAACAGCGTGACGATATGGGTAGCGGCGACTGGAGGGAGTGACGTTGTTAAGTTCACGACGACGGATTACGGATCGACGTTTACGCCGACGGTTATACCGCTGACTTCCAGCATAAGTTCGACGCCGAAGGTATGTCCGATGGCAAACGGTGATTTCTTCATCAGCTCCGCTGGTGATGGGATAAAGGAATACGATGCAACGGGGAATTACCTCGGTACCGTAGCGGCGATGCCGATAACGGTCGGGGGGATGGGATACATAACGGGCGGCTCCCCGGCGAAGGCCTACGTGTTTGGATATGACTACACGAACACACAGGGCATCACGCCGCAATTCGTGCAAATCGTGGATGTGTCGAGCGGAATTTCCACTGCCGATTCTGTGGCATCATCGCCCGTCCTCGGCACGACGGTAAACGGTAATGGAACGGGGGATATCGCGCTTAAGAGCAACAGCGATGGGTCGGTTACGGTATATGTAATGTCGACCAACAATGGTATTGGTGCTTACTCGTTCAACGCGAATCTGACGGCAGTCGAGCAAAACGGCACGGCGACCCCGAGTTCGTACATGCTCAGTCAGAACTATCCCAATCCATTTAACCCCACGACGCAGATTGACTACTCCGTCCCCCGGAATAGCTTTGTGACGCTGAAGGTGTACAACGTCCTCGGACAGGAAGTTGCGACGCTCTTCTCAGGCGATCTGAGGGCGGGGAGTTACACTGCCACATTCGATGCCTCGCGTCTCGCGAGTGGTGTGTATTTGTATCGTTTGAATGCAGGCAGCTTCTCAAGCGTCAAGAAGATGGTACTGGTGAAATAGCGACATTTGTCCTCCCAGCCCCTTTCCTACTATGAGTTAACACGGAGAGGGGCTGGAGAGATTAATGCGAGTGTAGGTTTCTTTGCCTGCCGGCGTCTCCTGACCACTACGTAAAGACCCATTCCTCCCGCAACTGGAGAAGACTGTCGTTCATAAGCCCGTGTTGCCTCCCCGTGCAAAAAAGTACTTGACATTGTCCTTTCTTTTTGCAAACTTAACCGAAAGTAAACGCAAGCAAACACAAGTATGAGCAAGCTAAAGATTAGCAAAACGAAACCATCGCAAACCGATGCGCGAAAAGAAACAGAGAAAGCCGACTCCATGAAGATGTCCAACCATGACAAGATATTTCAGGAAGAGAGGATCCAGGGGATAATGAAGATACTCGACAAAGAGAATCGGGTATTGATAACTGACCTTTGTGACGCTTTCAGCACGACAGCCGTGACGATCCGTAAAGACCTCGATATGCTCCAGAGGGATGGGGTCATAAAAAGGACGCACGGCGGAGCGATACTGAATAGACCTCTGTTTCACGGCCTTCCACTCAGTGAAAAAGAGAAGATCCATCTTGAGGAGAAGGAGCGTATAGCCGTGGAGGCCGTGAAGATAATACGTGAGGGGGATGTGGTGATACTTGATTCCGGCTCCACGACAACCCAGCTCGCGAGGAGAATGAAGGACCTTAAAGGAATTAAAGTAATTACAAACGCCGTAAATATAGCGTTCGAGCTGGCAAACAGTGAGTTGGAAATCATACTGACTGGAGGCGCGCTACAGAAAAATTCCTCCACGCTGATCGGTCCAATTGCTGATGATGCTCTAAGGAAGATATCCGCTGACAAACTCTTTCTGGGAGTTGACGGGATCGACTACGAAATGGGTCTCACAACGCCGGAGATTGCCGAGGCGAATACGAGCCGCGTTATGATGCAGCGTGCCGGCGAGAAGATACTCCTCGTGGATTCCTCCAAATTCGGAAGGAGAAGCCTGGGAGTGATTTGTCAGGTGAAGGATATAGATAAGATTATTACGACGAAGCAGATGGATAAGTCTGAGGCCAAGAAATTTGGCGACATGGGAGTTGAAGTGCTGGTCGTGTAAATGAACAAACTGGTAATTGGAGATTGAGGTTGGACAAATGAGCAAAGTATTCGAACGGAAATGCGGGGTTGTTTTATTCTCGGTTTTGCTTTGCACTGTTTCTCTGTATGCGCAGGGGCTGAAATACCCGTCACTATCAGAGAGCAGGGTCATCATGGTCGGCGACAGCGGAAAGTGGGATGCCAATAAGGTTCATACACTTTCGGTGGTCGAGGCAAACAAAGGAGGTTACAAGTATTGGGGCTACTACGGCCTGTCTAATTACTTCTACTTCGGCCATGGTAATTTGAATCTTCTGCAGGCAGGCCTGGCGAGGAGCAACGACCTCGTACATTGGCATAAGTACAGGGGGAATCCAATTATCCGAAGTGACTGCCGTTGGCCGACAGTGGTCCTGGTCGGTTCGAGATTCTACATCTTCTACGCAGAATATGACTCCGTGACAAACGACAGCAGGATTGTGATGAGCACGAGCGGAGATGGGATACATTTCAATAACAAGACGGTTGTGGTACCGATGGAAAAAGGGCTGCAGAATCAGAACCCGTTCATCTACTTCGACAAGCGCGATCACGATTTCTGCCTCGTGTATTACCACGGGATGGAGAAGAACCCCGATAGCACAAAGGATTTCTGGGATATAATGATCAGGAGGAGCAGGGATATCAACAGGTTGAAATATGCCAAACCCACAATGCTTCTCTCGTTATCTCATACGACTGCCGCTCCTTCGGTTACCTTCTTTAGAAACAAGTACTACTTGTTAATAGAAACAAAGAAAGCCGGGAAATGGGATAACAGGTGGGTCACACTGGCCTATGCCAGCAACAGGATAGGGGGAAATTATGAGGAATTGGACAACTCTCCCGTCTTTACCGATAACGATGCATGTGCATTCCAATATGTTTTCCACAACAGGTTGTACATCTTTTACTCTCATTGTATTGACATGAAGAAATCTGACTGGGAACTCAAGATGGTGAAAACTGTCCAATGAACAAATTCCTGGCTGAAATAATGGAGCAACCCGAGGCCGTTGAAGCGACCCTGAGCTATTACCTGAGCGACAGGGGGAAGAGGGAGCTGAAGAATATCCGGCAGATGCTTGAGAAAGAACGGCCCGAGCAGATAATCTTCACCGGTATGGGAAGTTCTTATTTCGCTTCTTACGCGGCCTCATATCTGTTTAACAGCATGGGCATTCGTTCCTATGCGATGAATTCGAGCGAGCTTCTCTATTATCACTTCCCGGTCATCGGTAGAAAGACAGCCGTGGTCTGTGTCTCCCAGTCCGGTGAGAGTTTTGAAGTCGTGAGGCTGTTGGAAAAACTTCCCAAAGATATCCTTTGCATCGGGGTGAGCAATGAGGCGAAGAGCTCCCTGAGTATGAGAGCAGTTACGGTACTTCGCAGCCGGGCCGGGAGGGAGGAAATGACATCGACGAAGACTTACACGACTATCACGCTGGTAATGTTCATACTCGGCTGGTATCTGGGTGATGCCTGGGGAAGAGAGAAGGTGAGGCAGATTCGGAGGATGTGTGCCGGAATGGAGAAGATGCTCAATCGTCGCGAGAAGCTGATTGACGACGTGAAGGGCTTTCTGGGGAAAGTAGATTTCATACAGTTCATCGGTAGAGGTCCGGCCTTCTCAACTGCCGTACAAAGCGAGCTAATGTTCAAAGAGGCGGCAAAAGTGGCGGCAGCCGGCACATTGGGGGGAGAGTTTCGCCATGGGCCGATGGAGATGGTAGGCGCGAGCTTTAAGTCGGTATTGTTTGCAGCTGAAGGAAAAACCTACAGCCAGAGTATTAAGATGGCCAGAGATATCGGCAAATATCATGGCAAAGTGGTGCTCATAAGCAATAAAGCCTCTCTTGGTGCCAATGACGAGAACGTGAAGACCATTGCGATAGATCAGCCTGATGAATATCTGTTTTCAATTCAGAGTATAATCCCTGTGCAGCTTCTGGTCAACGCTCTTGCCCTGACGAACGGTCATGAGCCGGGGAGGTTCCTGCACGGAGGGAAGGTGACTCTGACAGAATGAGGTCTGAGGAGGAAACGCTTTGAAGAATGAGATACTGATCGGGGTGGATTTCGGCGGGACAAAAATTCTCGCGGGGGGAATGACGGAAAAGGGTGAGATCGTTTGTGAACCTGTCAAGATGCCTACAAACGGACAGGAATCCGGCGAGAAGATCATTGCAAGACTTACAAACTCAATCGATGAAGTGATCAGAAGATCTGAAGTTCGCATCGACCAAGTGAAGGGAATCGGACTTGGAGTTACAGGGCCTCTCGACATAAAGAACGGTACGATTCTGGAGTGCCCACAGCTTCCCACGTTGCGGTTTTTTCCGTTGAAAAAGGCTGTCGAGAATTATTTCCATCGTCCCGTTTACATGGACAATGACGCAAATTGTCTTATATACGGAGAGACACTCTTCGGAAGCGGTGTCGGGAAAATGAATGTCGTGGGGTTCACCCTTGGCACGGGTTTAGGATGTGCGATTATTCTGGATGGGAAGATTTTCGTCGGCTCGACCGAATCCGCGGGTGAGATATGGCCATCGCCATACGGAGATGGAACAATTGAGGATCTGGTCTGTGGTGCCGGCGTTTCGAAAATCTACAGGCGGATTTCGGGGAAGGAAAGGTCCGCCGTTGACATCGCGTCATTGGCCGAAAAAGGTGAAGAGAACGCATTGGCCACCTGGAGTGAGTTTGGCAAGCATTTGTCGGTAGCCATGGCATGGACAATAAACGTGATCGATCCCGACATCGTGATACTTGGCGGGTCGATATCAAATGCATATCCGTATTTCTCGTCCTCAATGGAAGAAAATCTTCGAAAATACATTTGTCCCGTTCCGTCTGAACGTACCAGAGTCGTTTGTTCAAAATTAGGCGCAAATGCCGGTTTCATTGGAGCGGCGGCGCTGGCCATGCGACAGGAAGAGAGTCGAACTCAAGAGAATTTTAATGAGGAATCATTATGAGAATCTTTACGATGCTTCTTGTTTCGCTGCTTATCATGGGGACGGGCCGGAACATATTAGCACAGGGGAGCAATGTCCTGAAGAACGGAGATCTTCTCTTGTCGGATTGGAACCTCAAATCGACAGTATTGGAAAAAGAAGAAGGTAAAGATATCTCCGAAGGGCGCTACACCGCGGTGAAATGGTATCGGGCGGAAGTGCCGACGACGGTCCTGAATGCATTGGTTAAGGACGGTGTCTATCCGAACCCCGGGCTCAATATGAATAACTACCTCATACCCGATATCTCAGACCGGTTCAATGCCGAACACGATCTGACAAGGTACAGCTATTTGCCGGATCACATAAATCCCTGGAAGGAGCCATACTGGTTCAGAACCGAGTTCAGCATACCCGACAGCGATAAGGGAAAACAGGTCTGGCTGCACTTCGACGGGATAAACTACAGGGGCGAGGTGTGGCTCAACGGGAAACTGATAGCAGACTCAAGCCAAATGGTCGGGGCGTTCAAGCGCTATGCGTATAATGTCACTGGTTCAATCAAGAAAGTCGGGACAAACTACCTGGCGGTAAAGATATACCCTGTGGACCATCCGGGCGTGCCGGGGACGCAATTCAAGGTATTCGGACCTCCCCGAACCCATTCTACGCAGCTGTTCAAGGATGAGACGCTGAAAATATCAGGAGGATGGGACTGCGCGCTCCCCGCGCGTGACAGGAACATGGGAATATACCGGCGAGTCTACCTGAGTTTTACCGGAAACGTGCGGATTATTCATCCGTATGTCGTGACCACTCTGCCGCTGCCCGATACGACTGTAGCAACCCTGAAGATCAGTGCGACGCTGTCGAACGTGAGCAACGAGGAGCAGACCGGATTGTTGGAGGGCAAAATCGATTTGCTCACGGATGTAAACATGGGCGATTATGTGAAGCACTATCCGGGGGAGATGAAGAGCATAAGATTTGAGAAGGAGGTAGACGTACCGGCAAAAGGGGAGGTGACAGTAACTCTCAGCGAAAAGGATTTTCCCCAGCTCAAGATAAAAGACCCGCATTTGTGGTGGCCGATCGGATATGGAGAACAATACCTGCACAACCTGAGATTAAGCTATGTGGTGGGCGGAAAGGCCTCTGATGTGAAGAATACGATGTTTGGAATAAGAGAGGTGACGAGCAGGTTACATGAGCTCAACGGTCATTATGGGAGAGTATTCTATATAAACGGGGAGAGAGTGTTCTGCAAGGGGGGCTGGCTGCAGCCCGATATGCTGCTGGATAACAGCAGGAAGAACATTTATAACCAGGTCAGGCTTTTAGCGGATGCGAACGTGAACCTCGTATCTAGTGAGGATATGCCCGCGCCGGCGAGAGACCTCATGGAGGCGCTTAACAAATACGGTCTGATGTGGTGGGAGGTATTCTATCAGAGTTGGGTACTGGTTCCCGGGACACCCACGGCTTACTATCCATTGGACCACTATCTCGCCATAGAGAGCAGCCGAGACATCATTATGAGATACAGGAACGATCCGAGCCTCATAGCCTGGTTCGGAGCTAACGAGACTGTGCCTGGACCTGATCTCTATCTTGCCCTGAAGGAACAGCTAGAAAGCCTAGATACGACGAGAGTATTTGTGGCATCGACCAGCATCTGGTGGAATTGGCAAAAGCTGACGCCGTATGTGAAGGATGATCTTCCGCTGGGTGTTACCGATGTCGGTCTGCCGGGTTACACCTGGCATCCACCTGCATACTTCTTTGACACGATAGACAAGGAAAAAGGACAAATGTTCAGGGATGAGCTCGGCGTCCCGGCGGTCCCCACTTACAGTAGTGTCAAGAGATTCATCTTCAACCTGAAGGGAGACCCGTCAAATCCGCTATTCCCGCTGGACAGCGTCTGGGCAGAGCACGGAGCATGGGACGGAGACGGTTACGCGTACAGGGCATACGATCATGCAATCAGAGCGTACTACGGATACAAGGCCAACAGCGTTGCTGATTACGCACGCGTAGCACAGCTGGTGAACGCAGACAGTTACCGTGCAATGTTCGAAGCGGCGAATTCCCGGATGTGGAACATAACGAGCGGGGTAATGCTGTGGAAACTGAATGCGAGCTATCCGGACATACTTTGGGAAATATATGATTGGTATCTCAACCCAAACGCGGGATACTACTACACGAAGAGAGCGTGCGAGCCACTGCATATCCAGATGAATGCCAATGATTATGAAGTGTCGGTTATAAACACATACCATCGACCGATCAAAGACCTGACGGTTCGTGTGAGGCTGTATGATTACGACATGAGGCTCATGTGGGAGCGGAAGGAAAGGATAAATGTAGGGCCGGACCGCTACCAGGAAGTCTTCAGTGTACCGCAACTCTCGGAGATGACACCGACCTATTTCGTAAGACTGCAACTATTAGATAAGAGAGGGAAAGTCCTTTCGAGGAACATGTATTGGGAATCGTCAAAGGACACGCCTGATTTTTCGGGTTTATCGAGGCTTGAAAATACGAGACTGGATTTGTCATACAAGGTGGAAAAGACAAAGGAAGAATACCGGGTATACGTGAGTGTGAAGAACCCGACGGGAAAGCTTTCAATCATGAATCGCCTTGCGATAATTAAGAAGGCGAACAACGAAGAAGTGCTGCCGACGTTCTGGAGCGACAATTTCATATGGTTGTTTCCCGGAGAAGAAAGAACGATCGAGGCAACATTTGCAAAGAAGGATCTAGATGGCTCTTCGTTTTCAGTCGTTGTCGATGACAACAGATAGGGAGAAAATAATTTGAAGACTGTCGTCTTCGGACAACCAACCCAAGAGGAGAATATTATGCGTCGAAGGATCATGATTTTTCTCGCCGTTACAATCCCCATCGTCATTTTTTCCGGCGGTATTGCTTTTGCTGACGGAAGCGGAACTGTGGAAGGGTACGTAAGAGACTCACAAACCCACGACGGACTACCTGGCGCGAACGTGTTGGTGGTCGGCACGTCGCTTGGGGCCTCGACCGACCTTAACGGAAGATTCGTGGTATCGAACGTTCCGGCCGGTTCGTACGTGATTCGTGCAACCTACATTGGATACAATTCAAAGGAATACCATGTGCGCGTAACGTCTAACGAGACCGTGAAGATCAACCTTTATCTGGAATCGGTCGGTGTCAAGGGGAAAGAGGTGGTTGTGACCGCTCAGGCGGCAGGCCAAAACGCGGCGATTAACCAGCAGCTTTCATCGGACAAGATAGTAAACGTAGTTTCGGCGGCGAGGATACAGGAACTTCCCGACGCCAACGCTGCAGAGTCGGTCGGCAGACTGCCAGGTGTTTCCGTGATCAGGAGCGGTGGCGAAGCGGATGAGGTGGTCATCCGCGGCCTCCAGCCAAAGTATAACGAGATTATGATCGACGGCATCCAGATATCTTCCGCTAATCCGGACAATCGAAGTACCAATCTGAGCGACATCTCTTCGAATATGCTCGAAGGCATACAGGTTTGGAAAACCGTAACGCCTGATATGAATGCCGACGTCATCGGAGGTGTCGTGAACTTTGAGCTGCGAGAGGCACAGGTGAAACAGCCCGGAGTCCCACAGTTTAGTCTCATCGGACAAGGAGGGTATAACAACTTACCCGATGCTTATAACCGATTTAACAACTACAAATATGTGGGGAGTGTCGAAGATAGATTCTTAGGTGATCGATTCGGTGTTTTTGCTCAGGTCGATGTTGAAAGAAAGAATTTGAGCTCGAATGAGTTTGGCGCTTCGTATGATCACGTAGGAAACAGCAATACTCAGTACGTTTGCACAGGTTTAAGCCTTTACGATATTCCGAGAGACAGGAAGCGGTATAATGGAGCACTCGTGCTGGATTACAGACTCCCGGAGGGAAGAATAAAGTTTACTAATTTCCTGAGCTCGGGGTTGACAAACGTATACAATCGTGAAGAAGACTTCTACATACTCAGCAATTCACGTTCTTACGGACTGGCCAGCGCGAGCAGTATATTGAACGTTATTACGGATGGCATCGATTATCAGCAGCAACTTCCCATTTTCAACATGGATCTCAGACTCTCGCATGCCTACTCTGAGACTCGGGATCCGGGAGACTGGGCGGCGAGCTTCATTCAATCATCAGCAGGCCTTAACCAGTTCATCAATCTGGCTAACCCTGATCCTCAGGAAATCCCGAGGGCTGCAGTTAACAACGATTCGGCGGCTTCATTGAACACATTCAACCGCAATTCCAGTTTCTCGAGGCAGCGTGCTTTGACCGGGTCGCTGGATCTGAAAACGACATTGAATTTGTCCGACCTCGTAAGTGCTGAAATAAAGTTCGGGGGAGAAATCAGGTACCAAACCAGGTCATACAATTACCAGGAGTTCGATGGAACACTCGTAGGGAACACGTTAAACAAGGGAATGATCTATCCGTTCTTCTCACTTCCGGCTGATGGCAGCAGGATGACGTATTGGCTGGATCCTAATTTCAGTTACGGGAAGTTTCTTGGTGGCGATTATACGATGGTTGCGCCGTTAAATCTTGGAATGCTCTCGAGACTCGCCACCTTCCTGAACGAGAATACCGATACAATTGCGGCACAGGGGAACGCGGCATATTACGGGCTGAACAACTATGCCTCGACAACCAACAACTATACCGGCAACGAGCTGACTACTGCGGCCTACGCGATGTCCGTTATTAACATCGGACCTCAACTGACCCTTATTCCGGGTGTGAGATACCAGAATCTTCGGACTAATTATACCGGAACTCGCGGCATCGAAAGTTCTGAATCCTATTTTGCCTATAATCATTATGATACCACAGTCACTCAGAATCATGGGTACTGGCTGCCGGACGTTTCTCTGAAATACAAGCCTCTCTCCTGGTTTGACGTACGCCTATCATACTCCAACACCCTGGCCTATCCCGATTATAACGCAATTATCCCCCGGATAGCAGTAGGAACCAGCTCCATCAGTTGGAGCAACATCAAATTGGTCCCCTCACGTTCGACTAACTATGACGCGTATCTGTCATTTTACAACAATTCGATCGGGTTGTTCACTGCCGGCGTGTTTTTAAAACAAATCCGCGATCTGATCTACTCATGGTCCTTTTATGCCTCCGGGACGAAGGCCTTGCCTTACTATCCATACACCCTGTTGGGTACATCTTCGCCGCCCACGGGCACATATGATGTGAGCACCTTTGTGAACGACTCTTCTCTG
The DNA here is from genome assembly GCA_021825585.1 of Bacteroidota bacterium. GTDB lineage: Bacteria > Bacteroidota > Ignavibacteria > Kryptoniales > JAKASW01 > JAKASW01. The sequence continues at coordinate 223,610 of JAKAGT010000003.1, forward strand.
ATCAATGACTATGGAATGGAGCTTGACTGGGAAACTCATTTCTGGTACCTGCCTGGACCATTATCAGGCTTGGTGTTCAGTGTCAACTATACGCACATCTTCTCGAAAGCCCGGTACCCCTACACGTTTGAGAAGATATCAAGCCGCTCCTTGCAATACATCGATACGGCTTTTACCGACCGGCTCTTAGACCAACCCGATAATATCATGAATCTTTCTCTCGGGTTTGATTATCGGGGTTTTTCGGTCCGGGTGGCTATGATTTATCAGAGCAACATTTTCACGGGGCCGAACTTCTGGCCTCAACTGAGATCTCACACGGCAGCTTACCGCCGCTGGGACCTCGCGGCGAACCAAAAACTACCATGGTTCGGACTGGAAGTTTATGGAGATCTCAACAACATAAATGGAGCAAATGACATCAGCGTAATTCAAGGTGGTGGTGTGCCAACTTCGGAGCAGGACTACGGCTTAACCGCCGACTTGGGCGTTAGATGGCAGTTATAACGGCGATGCCTGGAGTCAATCTCAGGGCGTCCTAAATCATCTAAAACGAATCCTAAGACGAAAGGAGCCTTCAAATGAAAAACGTGGTTACCGCAGCATTAGTAACCGCAGCGGTAGTACTGTTCGGCTTGACCAGCAATGTGCTGGCAGCAGGGTCGAACACACTCCTGGTCTACGCGAGCGATGCACGAAGCCTGGACCAGATCATCAACAGTGATACTACAAACGCTGGATTGCCGGCTCACAGTGTGTATGAGCTGGTTTCGTTGGACACTACATATTTATATCTGGATCCGATAGTTGTCAAGACAAACATGACAATCATTGGCGTGCCCGGGAGTGACGGCAGGCCGCCCTGCGTTCAACCGGGACTTCGAAGCGATGGTTCGCTGCCAGCTGAAATGTGTCTCGTGAGCGGAAACCAGGCCAGGGTGACGCTCAAGAATCTCTACATCTTTGGTTTGTCCGTTACCAATACATACAACGGAGGTCCTGTGATGCTGGTGGCCGCGGACTCTGCAAAAGTCTATATGGATAGCGTCGTCACTGATGAGACGCACTCGGACATAATAGATTATTCGGGAAATTATGATGACTATTTCATCACACACTGCAAGTTCCGAAATGGTGTTTGGCCGAACAACTGGTTTTCTACGATGGTGATTAACACCGTCTACCCGACTTCAAATCCGGCTGACTCGGTGGTAATGGATGACAACACGTTGTTCTGTCTGAACTCCGATGCGATGTACCTCGGCGTCAACGGTCCTACGAATTATGTCGAGTTCGACCATAACACTTTCGTTTACAATTTCCAGTTCACATTTCAGTTCAGCTACACTGTCTGGCATCTGCAAATAGAGAACAATCTCTTCTATTGCGTGTATGCGGGCGGTGTGAAGTATAATCAATATCATTTCTTCTACTACCAGCCAGGTTTTCACCCGGTCTCAGCAATAGAGCTGGACACGATGCGTTTTGCATCCCAGTGGGATTCAGCTTATGCGAACAACCCCTGGCTGGCTGAGTCGAAACAGACGGCAATTGTCGAAAACAACGACTTCTTCGAGCCGCAGAAACTCACCGATTTCTGGACCGCCTGGAACGACACTGCCACAATCAAGAGTGATTCTCTCATTACCTGCGAATGGATGAATCCCGAGACACAAAACATGTTTAACGACAAGACGCACTGGCCCGGTTATAGTCAGTCAAATAACCTTGTCGGAGTTGATCCTGGCTTCGGCCCTTCGATAGCAGGTGTGCTTGATGGATCAGGCCCCAATACGGGTGTCGGATTACTTCAGTATATCAGGGAAGTCAGGACCGGAAAGGAAACGACAGACGAATGGGGTTATGACAAGCAGCAAGTGTCGGGCAACAATTGGATCCCTCAGTGGCCGCTTCCTGAAGCTGCCGACATGCAGTATACTAACGCCACTGTAAAGAACAACAGCAACGACGGACTCCCGCTAGGCGACCCATCATGGTTTGGCATAAGCACGGCCGTTAAGCAGCCGACCCGGTCGGTTCCGACCAGCTTCAGCTTGAGCGACAATTATCCGAATCCGTTCAATCCCTCCACCGTTATCAAGGTCGGCTTGAATCGGGGTGGCGTAATGAGCCTCAGAGTATACAATGTCCTCGGACAACTTGTGAAGATTGTGGACCAGGGTTACAAACCCGCGGGTCAGTATTCATACGATGTTAACATGGACAATTTTGCAAGCGGAGTCTACTTCTATACTCTGCAGCAAGGCCCTAATGTGATCACGAAGAAAATGCTTCTCCTTAAATAACGACTCCCTCCTTAAGGTTGCTGGGACTGCTTACTCGCAAGAGTGAGCAGTCCCGGCCGTGTTCCAAATTCAGAACTAATGAGGGCGTCAATGAAGAAGACCTCTTTCATCTTGTCCTTTGTGGTTGGGGTCATATCACTACTGTCTATCGTCACTCAAGCACAACCGGTTCAGAAGTTTGCGCACCTGGGCGATTTCAGGCTCGAAAGTGGAAAAAAACAATATGACTGGGCAAGTCAGCTTCGGGCGATGATAGCTCAGAATATCTCCAAGACCTTCAATGACGATATGGAGAAAGCTGCCGGAGCAGTGAAAGCAAAAGTCCTGATCATCGTTTCGAAGCAGGATCATATGGTTAACCCACATCCGGCATTGGATTTTTCAAAATTGATAAAAGCCAGGATCCTTGAATTGAACAGCGATTGCGGACACCTCGGGACAGATTGTGAAATTGGAAAAGTAGACGAATCAGTCAATAAGTTCCTCAGCGAATAATTATCTTGTTACACTCGGAGGTAGATGTAGATGATGAACGTCCATTCAGAAAACAAATTGCACGCCGCATTGTTGATCGCTCTACTCATGGTTTTTGTCCAGGGCCAGGGGCTGGCCCGACAAAGGATCGTGGGATACTATGCCGCCTACAAGTCGACGATTCCGTATGACAGCGTAGAATACTCTAATCTTACCGACATTATTGTCTCATCTGTGTATCTTGACACTGATGGCTCACTACAATACAAAGACCCGAGGATTCCTTTCCCTCAGCTTGTCGATTCGGCCCATAAGGCGGGTGTGAAAGTGCTGATTTCAATCGGAGGGGGAAATGCAACGGTAAACGCCTGTTTCCCAATAGTGACCGCGGATTCTGCCACCCGAAGAATTATCATACACAGCATCGTGACATTTCTCGATACAAACGACTATGATGGTGTCGACATAGACTGGGAAACTCCTGCTAATGCACAACAGGGTGATGACTTAGCATCACTGGTGCGGGAAATGCGGGCAAAGTTTAATCAGGTCGATCCTTCGTGGCTGATTACAATGGCAATCCCAGGGTGGCACATCGGAGCAGCTTTCGACTACACAGACATGGACAGTTATGTCGACTGGTATAACGTGATGTGTTATGATTATATGGCATCGTGGTGTTATTACGCCGGTCATGACTCCCCACTGTATGAATCTCCGAACGATCCGAACGGAGCAGGCTCTGATTCAGCCACGATCCATTACCTTATTTTGAGAGGGATACCAAGGAGTAAACTGGTCCTCGGAGTGCCATTTTATGGTGATGTGTTCAGAGCCCGAGGTCTGTATAAACCGGGCACTTTCGTTGGGAGCACCTCTTATTCCGAAAATATGAATTACATCGCTTCAGGATGGCACTACAACTGGGACAGTGTTTCCGAGGTTCCCTACCTGATTAGTCCCGACTCCACTCGATTCATATCATTCGAGGACACGAATTCGATAAAATTGAAGACTGAGTTCGCCATCAGGGAAGGGCTCGGCGGAATAATGATATGGGAGCTAAGCAAAGATATGTATGATGGACATCAGCCGTTGCTTGAAGAGATTGCAAACACGATGAGACGCCTGCGGCAGTTGGAAGGCAAAAAATAGCAGTCGTCTCGGGCGTTACGATACCAAACCTGATAAAAGGATTACGATATGAAAAGTCTTCAGTCCCCGAAAAGTGTCCGTTTACTTATAGTCCTGATGCTCGGCCTTGTGTGTGATGTATACGCGTGGACACCTGCACCCGCGCCCCCATCCGGTATGACGAACCTTTCGAAGGGAAAGCCCTATACCATAAGCCAGCTTGTGTCCACTCAGTATACATACGCTTCGAGTGAATCTTCGTATTACCTGAAAGGCGCTCTGACAGACGGATACATAGGCTCGTCGGGTACATTTGCTGACGGACAATGGCAGGGGTATCTCCACGGCGGGGCGAGGACAGTGATTATTGACATGGGCCAAGTGAACACCGTGGAACAAATACAGGAGAAGTTCATCCATGACCCATCAGCCGGTATATGGTTCCCAAGGCATGTCACGTACGCTCTGTCCTTGAACGACACGGATTGGGCTAATGTTGGAACAGTAAACTCATCAATTCCTCTGACTACAACTTCGGTTGAAGTACAGTCCTATGCAGTTTCCGGATTCAATTATGAGGCGAGATATGTCAAGATGACGTTTCCCGTTGACGTGTGGGTCTTTGCAGATGAGTTCCAGGTGTTTGGACAGCTGGGTGTGCTCGATAGTGCCACGATACCCCCCATCACTCCTCCAACAACCTATCCGAATGCGTATTGTCCTCCAGGTTCGCCGTCGGTTGGGGGGACAAAGAACATGGTGCTCATTTATAACGGATATTACGCTTCTCAACCGTCGCTGGCAGACAATACAGTTGATGACTTAACACCTTACGTTGGCTATGAGAGCACGGCAGGCAAGATAACGGACTTCATGTTTGATGGCTTTCTGTTTCTTCCTTATGTCGCGGGTGCACCTTCGGGCGGAATTTACTACTGCGACACTGCCCATCCTACAGTCGAATCAGATTGGGTATATTATCTCGACAACACCTTTGATCCTACATACAACCTCTCTGCTTTGAACGTTGCGGTGGGCAACGTCAAGAAAGCACTCAGTGACTCCTCCTACCAGGCGAAAGTCGAAATTGCAATCCCTTACCCGACTCCTACCGCCACAAATTTCGGCGTCATTGGAGGTGATTCGATAAACTTGACGTACCTCCCGGATAGGGAGAAGGTTATTAAATGGTACATCGATCAGGTGATAGCCAGATGGGATACGGCGGCCTATAGTAATCTCGATCTCGTTGGATTTTATTGGTACCAGGAGGGCGCGGAGTTTGAGGTCAACGACAGTGAAACGGAGATGCTGCAATATGCGGGCAACTATGTGAGAAGTCTTGGAAAGGTTCTTGACTGGATACCGTCATATCAGGCTTCCGGGTTTGCCGACTGGGACTCTCTCGGTTTTGATGCAGCCATAATGCAACCAAACTATGCGTTCAATAATTGGCCGGAAGGAGAGCTTGGCGAGGCAGCAGATGCGATTAAGAAACTCGGTATGGGCATCGAGATCGAAATACACTGGGACGCACTCTCCAGCTCGCAGTACAGGGACAAGTATTATGCTTACCTGAATTATGGTGCAACGAAAGGCTACATGACCGGCGCAGTCCATATGTATTATCAGAACGGAGGTCCCGGCACTTTCTATGACTGTGCTGTAAGCTCAGATCCTGCACTTAGAAATATCTACGATCAGACTTACGATTTTATAAAAGGGACTTATATACCGACAAGTGTTGAGGGAGAGGGGGCACTCCCCAGGGGGTTTCGGCTGTTTCAGAATTATCCGAATCCGTTTAACCCGACTACAAAAATTCAATACTCCTTATCGACACCAGGCATGGTATCATTGAAGATTTACGATACACTGGGCCAGCGCGTTAAAGAACTGACAAACCAATACGAAACACCGGGTAGCTATGTCGTTAACTTCAATGCTTCAAATCTTGCCAGCGGTGTTTACTTCTACCGCTTGTCAGTCACTGTCGGTTCGAAACAGGGGAGCAATTACTCCATCACCAGGAAGATGATGTTTCTCAAATAAGGGTGTAAGGTCAATGTTGAACTTGGTTCCCGGCAAATTCCATGAGACGGATGAAGGCGGTCCGGGGAGGTTGTCAGAGATTAGAGATAATCGTCAATGAACATCTTTGCAGGATTACTTTGGTCAGAATAGCTATTACAAGGATTAAGTTCCTATTGCCTTTGATTTCATTCTTCATGTCAACAGGTACAGTGGCATTGGCTGGGGTATCGTCAGGCGGTAGGACCATCATTCTAAGAAACAATTGGATAATCCAATCGTCCGAAGCCGTGAGAAAGGGAGGTAAGGTCATATCGGCAAACAATTTCAGGCCCCGTGGTTGGTACAGAGCAAGTGTGCCTTCGACCATACTGGGTTCCCTGGTTTCGGATGGGGTATTCGAGAACCCCTTTCAGGGATTGGACCTTGAAGGAATTCCGGACTCTCTATTCGTTGAGCCATGGCGGTACAGGACAACGTTCGAGTTGCCCGCGGAGGCGAAAAACGCCAGTCACGTCACTTTGAAGTTCCTCGGCGTCAACTATAAAGCCGAGGTCTGGCTCAACGGCAGGCTCATCGCAAGCAGCGATTCTGTCCTCGGCGGGTTCCGCATGGCCTATATGTCAGTGAAAAGCCGGCCCCAAAATCATCTTCTTCGGGATCCTGATCTCACGAAGGGCGTCATAAGCAAATCCGGTGAATTCACGGTTCTTCCGACCTTTTGGGACGATAATTATATTTCATTTCTGCCCAGAGGGATAAGGAGCATCACGGGACACTTTGATGCCCAGGACCTAAAAGGCGGATCTCCGCAGTTCGAAGTGTCCGGATGGAATGTCGAGAAGAGGAAATATTGAATAAACAACGGGGTAAGGTTATCCTATTGTAATGAGACTCTTGCGGAGAACATTCGGAGCTAATATTATGAAATGGGTGTGCATTGCGGTAGTGTCTATTGCTCCTGAAGTGGTTGCCGAAGCTGGAGGCTCTGCACCGGTTCCTCCTCCAGGGATGGTCGACCTCTCACGAGGCAAGTCGTACGTTGTCACTCAATCATTTCCCACGGAATATTCTTTCGCGCCTCTCGAAGCAAAGTTCTATGTGAAGGGATCTCTTACTGAAGTTGGCTGCGGCAGGAGCTTGGCGAAGCCGCCGGTATTTGTAAGAAGCTCGGCATGGGAATCGAGATTGAAATTCACTGGAATGCACTCACCGATTCAGCTTTGAGATCCAAGTACTATGCATATCTGGAGGACGGTGTGACCAAAGGGTATATGGCAGGTGCTGCACATTCATACTGGCAAAATTCGGGTCCCGGCACTTTTTACCAAAGCTGCATGAGCAGAGATCCGGCCATCCGCGAAATCTATGAGCGCACTTACGCGTTTATCAAGGGAACATATAATCTTACAGCAAGGAGATCCTATCGTGAAAAGTAAATCTGGCGTCATTCTACTAACGAGTATTCTATGTGCGATCTTTCTTCATGGCGGGGTTGTCAACGGACAGATGGTGAACCCGTCGATGGACAACCCCAACGAGCCGTTTTCATACTTCAGTAAGCCGACCGATGTAATTGGAGTGATGGACGGCAAGTGGGGGACGGAAGTAACACCACAGGGGTACTTGTATACGGGATATGACGAACTGATGTTTTTCACAGGCAACCCGCCATGTCCGATCAATCAAAGAGTGAAAACACTTCTGGATGGTTATCTTCCTGTGATATCGTACCACTTTGATAGAGAAGGTGTGGAATACACGATCACAGCCTTTGCCGCAACCCTGGACGGCAATCCTGAGAGTCCGTTAATGAATTTCATTCGCGTAAAGGTGAAGGACATTGCGAAAGAACCGCGGGCGGCCTTTTTCGGAGTTGGGGTCAGATACCAGGGATATTCCAACGGAGATGATGGGGTAACCGATCACTGCTTCGTCCGCCCCGCGAAAGGAGAATACCTTGGCGACTACGAACAGGCGGGGGTGAAGTTCAACCCAGGTTGGGAATATGGTTTTTCAGGTGACACCTTCCTGCGCTCGGACAGCGTGATGTACATGTTTCCCGGCAATCCTTCTCCGGAACGGATGATGACCCTGGCAACCCTGTACAACTATGCTCAGAATCTGAAGCCGCGAGTCATGCATGTACTCCCGACGACTCCCGTCGGAATTGTGAACTACCTCTTGCGTCTGAAACCCGGCGAGGAGCGTACTCTCGATTTCAAGATGCCTTACACACCTATACCTGCCGGCGATCCTCTTGTCGGTCGTCTCCGTGATGCGAAATTTGACGACTATCTCACCAGGTCCGTGAATTTCTGGCAGAACATTTTTTCACAGGGACTCGACATAAGTGTTCCCGAGTCAAAGGTGGTGAATACCTTCAAGACAAGCCTTGTTTACGACCTCATCGCCCGCAATAAGGAAGACGGCTATTACATTCAGAAAGTAAACGATTTTCAATACCATGCCTTCTGGCTGCGCGACGCATCATTCATAACAAGGATGTATGTCCTATCAGGTTACTTCAAGATTGCTCACCAGTGTCTCGACTTCTTCCCCCGGTGGCAGAAGCCGGACGGGAATTTTGTATCGCAGGGAGGACAGTACGACGGATGGGGACAGACTATGTGGGTTTACGGACAGTACTACAGATTTACCCACGACAAAAAGTTTGCTGAAGCAGTGTTCCCGGCGATGCTGAAGGCGTTCGATTGGCTGGTCAAGGCTCGCGCATCCGACCCGCTTCATATTATGCCGGAGACTTCTCCTGGGGACAACGAAAACATCAGGGGGCATATAACCGGACACAACTTCTGGGCCCTCGACGGTCTCAGGAACATGATTGCAATTGCCGAGGGATTGGGCAAAACCGGCGATGCGGAGAAGTTCCAGCGGGAGTATGATGATTATTATGCGGTCCTCATGAATCGATTGAAGTTGGTGACGGCAGGAACGGGGGGCTACATACCGCCGGGACTTGATGGGGCGAATCCTCCCGGACAGGACTGGGGAAACATGCTGACGCTCTATCCCGAGATGCTGTTTCGTCCGTTCGATCCGATGGTGACTGCGACGCTCGATTCCACACGGGCAAAATACAGGGAAGGGATCATGACGTATGGAGACGGCAAGTTCCTCCATGATTATCTCACAATACGGAATACCCAGGATGAACTGGTTCGCAACGAACAGGAGACGGCTTTGAAGGAATTCTACGCATTGCTCCTCCATACCAGCTCCACCAACGCCGGATTCGAGTTCGCGATCCATCCGTGGGGGACGAGGGAATATGACGGCAATTTGGCGCCGCACGGATGGTATGCAGCCGAGATCCGCACACTCATAAGAAACATGATGGTACGTGAGCAGCCAGAAGGGCCTGCGCTTCACTCCGGTCCGGACGATCTCCATCTTCTCTCCTGCATATCTCCCGACTGGGTGCGCGACGGGAAGGAGATATCGGTCAGGCGTGCACCGACATATTTCGGCGAGGTGAATTTCGTCCTGGCTTTCAAGAAAGGCGGCGCGACTCTGACACTGAGCAACCATTTCACGACCGATCCGAAGCATTTGGTTCTCCACCTGCCGTGGTTCATGGAAGTGAAATCGGTTATCGTTGATGGAAGAAAATTGGTCATCAGAGACTCTGAGGTGGACTTGCCTCTCAATGCCAGGAAGGTTGGCATCGAGTGGTCGTGGAAAGCAGGCAGGCCGGAACTGAGTTTTGAAAATGCCGTCGGAGACTACGAAAGAGAATATAGGGAGAAGTACGAGGAGTTCCTGAGAACTGGTAAGTAATTCAACCACAAGAGACACGAGAGGTCGGGAGAACTGTCTCCCCATTCTCCCTTTTTCTGAAAGAGGTGGGGAGATGGAGCGCGAGTCGGGACGTGATTTTTTTGCGTTTCGGCATTATCGTGTTTCGATTTCGTGCCCGATTGCCGAATGTGAGCGACGACCCGCGTCGAACATGCCAAGTAGGAAATTGAGCGCTCCAGCAGGTAATTGGAGCAGAGACGATCATCTGGCCAGCCTGCCGATTCCGATAGGATATCTTCACATGGAGTATTCCTTTATCGATCTCAAGCGTTGCTGGCCGTAACCGGACTCAGGATTTTTAAAATATTTTTAAAAGTGCTTGACAATAAACAAAACCCCTATTAAACTACGTGTGATCAGATTGTGGAAATGTCGGAGGAAATTCCGCAACAGAGCGTGATGGTATTTGTCGAAACAATTAGAGGAGTGCCGGAGCACTATGAATTTAGAAGTTGGAGATAGCGATCGGGAATGACATTGCTTCCGCGTTCTGAGAAGCCCGCCTGAACCCACCCGTATCCTGCCAGCGTTCGTTCAGAGTGCCCCACCTGAAAAACAATACACCGGTCCGATTCAACACCTTCTCAGTATCAAACATCGAAGGAGAATTTGATGAACAAAAAACTCGTCAGCCTTCTCAACCTAGTGGCTCTCATGACAATCCTGCTTTGGGGAGTCGTCGCAGCCGCTCAGGAGGCAACTCTCGAAGGGCATGTCACGGATGCACACACCGGTGACGCGCTGCCTGGAGCAAATGTCTTCCTGGTAGGCACCAGTCTCGGTGCATCTACCGATCTCAACGGAAGATTCCTTATACCTAATATCCCTCCGGGCGGCTATACGATCCGCACAACATACGTCGGATACAAAGCTAACGTGATTCATGTTCATCTCACGGCGGGGAGCGTGGTGACCAGAAATTTCAAATTGGAAGCCGTGGGCATAAGGGGGAAGGAAGTTGTCATAACTGCACAGGCTGCCGGGCAAAATGCGGCAATCAACCAGCAGCTCTCATCTAATCAGATAGTGAACGTTGTGTCCGCCGCGAGAATTCAGGAGCTGCCAGATGCCAATGCCGCAGAGTCGGTGGGAAGGCTTCCCGGCGTTTCGGTGCTTAGGAGCGGCGGTGAAGCGTACGCAGTCGTCATACGCGGGCTGCAACCAAAATACAACCAGATCACAATCGACGGTGTGCAAATGGGATCCTCCAGTTCAAGCACTCGTTTTACCGACCTAAGCATGATCTCTTCAAACATGCTCGGAGGAATAGAGGTTTACAAGACAATATCGCCGGATATGGACGCAGATGTGATCGGCGGCACCGTGAATTTTGAGATGCGCGAGGCGCACGTAAAGCAGCCCGGCGTTCCTGAGTTCAGCCTTACGGGGCAGGGAGGATATAATGCACTGTCCGACGCGTACAGCAGACTGAACAATTATAAGTACGTCGGCACCGCCGAGGATCGTTTTTTCGGAGACCGATTCGGAGTTTTCGCGCAAGTCGACGTCGAACGAATCAACCTGAGCTCGAATGAACTCGGTGCTTCATACAATGAGTATCTAAACAGTCTCACACAGTACGTGACTACCGGACTCAATTTATACGACATACCTAGAGACAGGCGGCGATACAATGGGGCTCTTGTCTTGGACTACAAACTGCCGGAAGGAAGGGTTAAGCTTACCAATTTCCTGAGTACCGGAACCACCAATACAAAGACTTACAGCGAGTTGTTCGATCTCAACAATAATATACGCTACTACGGGATAGCCGGTTCAAACAGTACATTGAGCAATATCGTCGACATTTTCGAGCTCAATCAGCAGCTGCCGATTTTTCATGTGAACCTCAGGCTGTCTCACGTTTACTCCGAAACCAAGAGCCCGAACAGCTGGAATGTAAATTTCCAGCAGACGCAGGCAGGGCTTAACCAATTCATCAACAAGACGAACGTCAACCCGGAAGCCATCCCTGCAGCTGCGAACAATGATTTCTCGAGCGCCTCACTGAATCAGTTTAATGTGCAGAACAGTTTCTACAGGCAGCGCGCACTCACGGGATCGATCGACTTAAGCACAAACCTGAATTTTTCCTCCGACATCACGGCGGAAATAAAGTTTGGAGGCGAGTACAAACACGTTATCAGATCCTACACGACCGATGTCCTGAATGGATCCCTGTTCGTGAGCGGCGTATCCAATATTATTTTCTCATATTTCTCTCTCCCCTCCGACGCCGCAAGCATGAAGTACTGGATCGACCCTAATTTCAAGTATGGCACATTTCTGAATGGTGACTACACGATGGTTGCGCCCCTGAACTACGGGATGTTCTCCAGGCTGCTTTATCTTCTGAACTCGAACGTTGAGAATTTTGCGAAGCAAAACGAACAGTCGTGGTACGGAGTAAACACCGCCGCATCCATAACGAATAATTACAGCGGGTTTGAGAATACGAGCGCTTTCTACCTGATGTCCGTCATAAAATTCGGCCAGCAAGTATCGCTCATTCCGGGCGTCAGGTATCAGAATCTTGAGACAATTTACACCGCCCCGAGGGGTTTCGAGAGCGCCCTGTCTTACATGACTTACAACTATTACGATACTACAGTGACCATGAACCACGGTTACTGGCTTCCTGACGTGTCCCTGAACTACAAGCCCGTTTCGTGGTTGAATCTTCGCCTCGCATATTCGAACACTCTGGCTTATCCCGATTTTTCGAGCATAACACCGAGGATCGACGTCGGATTGAGCTCGATTTCCTGGAACAATTATTCCTTGACTCCCGGCCGGTCTGCGAACTATGACTTTTCTCTTTCCGTATATAACAACGCGATAGGGCTCTTTACGGTGGATCCGTTCTTGAAGCAAATTCGGAATCTGATATACTCATGGTCATATTATGTTTCCGGAACGCAGGCATTGCAGTACATCCCCGCTAGTTTGTCGGGAACTCCTCCTAGCCCGACAGAGACTTATCAGATCCTCACTTACGTGAACAATCCGTACCTCATCAACGATTACGGCCTGGAACTCGATTGGGAGACGCATTTCTGGTATCTGCCGGGGCCGCTGTCAGGACTGGTGTTCAGCGCGAACTACACGCACATCTTCTCCAAGGCACAGTATCCTTACACGCTTACGCGCGTAACTAGCCGTGCCATTCAGTATGTCGACACGTCTTTTACCGACCGGCTCATAGATCAGCCCGACGACATTGTGAATCTTACCCTCGGATATGATTATCAGGGCTTTTCTGTCCGGGTTGCCTTCCTTTATCAGAGCAACGTTTTCGCGGGGGCGAATTTCTGGCCACAGTTGAGGTCTTACACCCCGCCTTACAGGCGATGGGACATTGCCGCTAAACAGGATCTCCCCTGGAGCGGACTTCAACTGTATCTGGATCTTAACAACATCAACGGTGCGAACGATATAAGCATTATTCGCGGAGGAGGAGTCCCGATATCCGAGCAGGACTACGGTATGACCGCTGATGTCGGTTTCAGATGGAGATTGTAGACAAATGGAAAGACTGTCAAAAAGGAGGTGGTTGATTAAGCTCTGGAACGCTCGACCAAAGCTGCCAAAGTGGCAGATAACAGCGAGAAGGCTGTTTTACCAACGAATCGAAACAAATCCTTACTCAAACGGAGGAGTCTTCAAATGAAAACAATGCTTACTGCGGCCACCGTAATTGCGATGGCAGCAATCTTTTGGTTGCCGGCCAGGACATTTGCCGCCGGAAACGACACGTTAGTAGTTTATGCCAACGGACCGAGCCTGGATCAGATTATCAATACGGATACGACAGGCACAGGGGCACAGGCCCACAGTGTTTACGAGCTGGTCTCGCTCGACACGACTTATCTGTTTACAGGCGCAATAACTCCGAGGTCTCAGCAGTTCACCATCATCGGTGTCCTCGGCTCTAACGGCAGGCCCCCATGTATCCAGCCGGGTCTCCTTCAAAGCGGATCATTGGCCGGAACTTTCTGCACGATAAGCAAGGCGGGGTCGAATGTTCTGATAAAGAACATCTATTTCTTCGGGAGAGGCCCCAACGATGCATGGGTTGGAAATCCATTGATTACCGTGCCGTCCGATTCGACAAGATTACATCTTGACAGCCTCGTTGTTGATGAAGTCCACGGCACAACCGTTACCTATACCGGGGTACATGACATCTTCTATTTCACGAACTCAAAGTACAGGAATGACGTTTGGCCGAACAATTTCACTTCTCCCGGTTTGGTAAACCCTGCCTACCCGACTTCAAATCCCTGCGATACCTGCGTTGTCGACGGCAACACATTCTTCTGTCACGAGGGGTCTGTGGCGGGAATCGGCCCACTGTCGAAATACCTGGAAGTAGACCACAATAGCTTCGTATACAACTTCGAATATCCGGTGGGAAATTACTACTTCCAATATCTCACAAACGAAAAAATAGAGAACAATATCTTCTACGGCACTTATGCAGCAGGCGTAACGATTCCGAGATATCACTCGACCCATGTCACTCCTGTGCAGCCTGTTGGGATCGTAGAAATGGATACGCTTACCTTGGCTGAAGCGAAGCAGTTCGATCCGGCGGACTCTTCGAATCCAAACGTAAGAATGCTCGCGGAAGCGAAACGAATTGCGGTTATCAGGGACAACGTTTTCTTTGAGCCGGCCGCGATCGACAGCTTCTGGACCGCATGGGACGATACGGCGCACGGCACCGACTCTCTTATTACGCCAAGTCTTATGAGCGCCGAAACTGATACCATGTTCGCTCATCCTTCTCTTTGGCCCGGTTACCAGTCATCAGGAAATCTTATTGGAGTCGACCCTGGCTTCGGATCGTCGTTCCAGAGCGTGCTGCAGAGTAGTTCAACTCCAGGTGTGGTAAGTTTGCAGCAATTCATCACCGAAGTATGGACAGCGAAGATTAAGACCGACGAATGGGGATACCAGAAGCAGACTGTGTCCGGGAGTAATTGGATCCCCCAGTGGCCGCTTCCGGAGACGGCAGACATGCAGTATAAGAACGCCACAGTCAAGTCAAACAGCACGGACGGACTTCCTTGCGGTGACCCTTCATGGTTCGGCATGACCGTTACGGCGGTCAACCAGATGCCGGCGTCAGTTGCGACAACGTTCAACCTTGGTAACAACTACCCCAATCCGTTCAACCCATCAACCGTTATCAATGTCAGCCTTGCAAGAAGCGGAATGATGAGTCTGAAGATATACAACGTATTGGGCGAGCTCGTGAAGGTAGTGGACCAGGGGTATAAGGCACCCGGCGCCTATACGTACGATGTGAACATGAACAACTTTGCCAGTGGAGTCTATTTCTACACCCTAAGGCAGGGTTCTAGTTTCATGGCAAAGAAAATGATTCTCCTTAAGTGATTACAACTGGGTCTGGCGGGAGAGCTGCACTTGTAGCAATCCCGCCAAGTCCCGGTGATGTAATAGCATGAATATCCGAAGTAAACGTAACTGAGGATAACGGAAGTGGTTCTGTCTAAGAGCCTAATAAGTCGAACGTGAGAAACGGGAAGGCAACCGCCCTTTGTCTCACCCCTTTTAACGAGAATACAAAAGGTGGACTGGTGTTGTGATGAGAGGTACCGATAATTTAATAAAGGGTCCGAATCGTGGCCAAATAGCGATAATTGAGGCTATCTTAGTCACAATAGGTTTATTGGGCAACCCGCTGTTTGCTCAGCAAGTTTATTCATCATCGGGCTCGTTCGCTTCATACGCGACAGACTCGACCGGGAATCTCTATGTATGGGGAGAGGACGAGTATCTCCATCCTATAGCGACAACCATGACCGCCCAGGATCTAACACCGGTGCGCGTTGCGTTTCCGAACGGTGTCACTAAGTGGATCTCCGCAGCTGCCGGACATTTCCATAGCCTGGCGCTTGGTAACGACGGAAACGTTTATTCCTGGGGTTACAACGCGTCCGGCCAGTTGGGCAACGGCGACACTCTGAATTCCGACACACCTGTGAAGGTTGAGCTGCCGGCCGGAGTATCTGCGACGGCGATCGCATGCGGATATGATCATAGCCTTGCCATCGGAAACGACGGAAATGTTTATGCGTGGGGTGATAACAGCGATGGACAATTGGGCAATGGGTTTACCACTAATTCAGATATTCCAGTGAAAGTCAATTTGCCGGGCGGATTTGTCCCTGCGCAAATATGTGCATCATGGAACTACAGTTTCGCCGTCGGAGCCGACGGGAGTCTCTATGCGTGGGGTACAGATGGCCAGGGACAGTTAGGTCTTGGGAATACGACGAATCAGCTGTTGCCGGTCAAGGTTCCCCTTCCGCAGGGAGTGACAAAATGGATAGCGGTATACGGCGGGATATATTTCGCGGTTGCGATTGGGAATGACGGAAACCTGTATGCTTGCGGATACAACACCTACGGTCAGTTAGGAAACGGCACGACGAACAATTCGGCGACGTTTGTGAAAGTAAACATGCCGAGCGACGTCACCGGATGGAACGAAGTGGCTTGCGTCGGAAGTTCAGTATTGGCGATAGCGAACAACGACACGCTTTATTCATGGGGGTACGGTGGCGAAGGAGAGATGGGAAACGGAACCGGAGGCACAGCAGCCGTAGTTAACAGTGCACCCGTTAAAGTCGCCTTGCCTGCTGGCGTGAGGGCCAGGGCCATCGCCGGAGAGAGATTCGACGGCTTAGCCGTCGGGAGCGACGATTACTATTATGCGTGGGGGCAGGGGTCTGAAGGAGAATTGGGAAATGGCACGAATACCGGATCGTACGTGCCTGTGAAGGTTTACGGGCTGGTACAGGTTGCTCCAGGGATACCGGTTCCTATGTCGCCTGCAAATGGCGCTTTGAATCAGCCGACGAGTCTTACCTTGAAATGGTCCCAGGCCCCAGATGCCGTCGGATATCAGTGTCAATTATCAACCGATTCGTCTTTCACGAGCGATATTATTGTGAACGATTCAACTTTGACGGATACGACCAAAAACGTCATCGGACTTGGAGGCAGCACCAAATATTATTGGAGAGTACGGTCTTACAACAACGGGGTCTTCAGCGAATATTCCTCTGTTGATACCTTTGCTACTTTAAATCAACCGCCGGCGGTGCCCACGATTATATCGCCTGTCAACAATGCGATGAACCAACCGGCTATTGATACATTGAGATGCAGCACGGCCAGCGGGGCGTTGAAATATCACTGGGAGGTATCAACCACTCTGTCTTTCACAAGCTTAATCATAAACGACTCAACCACGGACACGATAAGGATAGTGACCCTTACCGGAGGAGAAAAATACTATTGGCAGGTGAGTGCAGTCAATCCGACCGGCCCCAGTGCATTTGCAGGTCCCGATTCATTTACGGTAATGGCCGTACCGGCAGAGGCACCGGTACTCCTGGTGCCCGGGAACAACGCCGACAGCCAGCGTGCTGATACTCTGGTCTTGAAATGGAATCAGGTTGCAGCAGCTTCAGGATATGAATGTCAACTTTCGACGAGCCTTTCGTTTTCTTCGCTTGTGTTTACCAAAGATTCTACGACCGGTACCACGTTTGTGGCGACAGGACTGCAAAATCTCCAAAAGTATTACTGGCGTGTGCGTGCTTTAAATATCGGAGGGACGACTCCATTCTCGGCAGCGGACTCTTTCACGACCGTGACCGCTGCACCACCTCGACCACACCTCCTCTCGCCCTTTCAGCAGGCATCCGTTCCACGGAAATCAACTTTCGAGTGGGATTCGTCGGCATCTGCCATTAGCTACGATCTCCAGGTCTCCGCAGACAATGAGTTTATTACCATAGTGGTTGACACGACAGTTGCAGATACGTGCATCCGGCTAACGACGATATTGGAACCGGGTGCACAGTACTACTGGCGCGTCAATGCAACCAACGTAGGCGGGACGAGCGCTTACTCGGCTGTGGGAGGTTTTACCACCGGTACCGGTATTGACGCGATCAATGAAGCAAGCGGAATCCCGAAGGAATTCAAACTTTTTCAAAACTATCCGAATCCCTTCAACCCGGCTACGGTAATACAATACGATGTGCCAAAGACATCCGAGGTTACGATAGTAGTGTATGACGTCACTGGCAGGGAAGTTGCGACACTCGTAGACGCGAAGCAAGCTGCCGGGAGATACACGGTGCAGTTTAACGGCTCTAAGTTTGCCACCGGCATGTATTTCTTCAGGCTTGTGGCGAGTCCCATCGAGCCGATGACTGCAGGTGCCTACGTGAAGACGCTGAAGATGATGATGATAAAATAATCAGAGTGCAGCTCTTTCGGATCTTCATAGATGAGTTGCAGACTTTCCGACTGGAGATAAACAGAGATGAATAAGTCATCGAGAATTTTGAAAATAGCGGTCTTACTTGGAGTGGCGGTTGTCATGACAGCCCACGCATATGCCGGCACACCTGCCCCTCCTCCTCCGCAGGGCATGGTCAATCTCGTACAGGGAAGGTCATATACCATAACCCCGCTTGTCTCGATACAATACTCATTCGCATCCGGCGAAGCCAACTACTACACGCCGGGAGCCCTCACCGACGGGCAAATTGCTTCTTCAGTCGCCTACAGTGACCCTGCATGGCAGGGGTATACCCGCGGCGGAGCGCGAAGCGTCGTTATCGATATGGGGCAGGTAAACACCGTGCACCAGATGCAGGAAAGATTTCTGCACTATCCTTCGGCCGGGATATACTTTCCGAGAACTGTCACTTATTCACTGTCTATGAACGATACCGACTGGTCCATTGTGGGGATAGTAAGCTCATCCATTCCTCTGACCACTACCACGAATGAGACACAGACTTATACGGTATCAGGACTCGACTATCAGGCGAGATATGTGAAGATGACTTTCACGGTGGACGTAAACGTATTCGCCGACGAGTTTCAGGTGTTCGGCGACTCAGGTGTCGTCGACAACGCAACGGTTCCAAAGATTACACCTCCGGTTACCTATCCGAACGCGTACCTTGCACCCGGCTCTCCACAGGTCGGCGGAATCAGGGACATGGTTCTCATTCCGAACGGCTACTATGCCGCGAATCCCGCAATTGAAAACAATACAGTATCCCAGCTGATCCCTTACGTCGGCTACCAATCGGTCTCCGGTGCAATAACTGATTTCATGTTCGATGCAGTCCTGTTTACTCCGTACGGAGGCGCGCCCTCGGGCGGAAATTACGGCGATAACCTCTCTACCCCAACCAACCTGTCCGACTGGGAGTATTACCTCGACAATACATTCTCGCCGACTTATAACCTCGCCGCACTGGATAGCGCCACAGCGATTGTCAAAAAGGATTTGAACGACCCCGGTTACAAAGAGAAAGTGGAAATCGCCATACCTTACCCGAGTCCCGCTGAAACCAATTTCGGCACCATCAACGGAGTCCAGGAAAACCTTTCGAATCTCAGCGCCCAGGAGCAGGTCCTATCATGGTACGTCGATCAGGTGTTGAGCAGGTGGGATTCGGCGGGCTACGCCAACCTGGATCTGGCCGGATTTTACTGGTACAGCGAGAGCGCGGGCTTCACGGTCAACGACAGCGAAACAGCTATGCTGAATTTCATAGCCAACTATATCGTAGGCAAGGGCAAGGTGCTGGATTGGATTCCCTTCAAGGATGCAAGCGGGTTTGCGGATTGGAGCACACTTGGATTTGACGGAGCTTGGATGCAGCCGAACTATTCGTTCAGCAATTATCCGCCACAGGAACTGGCCGAGACGGCGGATGCGTGCAAGAAGCTCGGAATGGGTATCGAAATTGAGATTCACTGGAATGCGCTCACAGATTCCACGCTCAGGGATAAATATTATGCGTATCTCGATTACGGCGTTACAAAGGGGTACATGACCGGAGCCAGTCACGCCTATTATCAGAATTCAGGACCGGGTACTTTCTATACATGTGCCGAGAGTACGAACCCGACACTTCGTGCAATCTACGATGCGACGTATCAATTCATAAAGGGAACTTACCAGGTACCGACGGCCGTGGAAGAAATTCCCGGTACACTCCCTGAAAAGTTCAACCTGAGTAACAACTATCCTAATCCATTTAACCCTACTACCACGATAAGAGTAACCCTCGGTCGAAGCGGCATGATGAGTCTTAGAGTATATAATGTACTGGGACAACTGGTTAAGGTGGTGGACGAGGGGTACAAAGCGCCGGGAGTCTACACTTACGACGTGAACATGGACAATATGGCGAGCGGAGTTTACTTCTATCGTTTGCAGCAAGGAAACAATTTCATGACCAAAAAGATGCTTCTCCTCAAGTGAGTGCCAAGATAAACTGTCCTGATTCCACCTTGGTGAGACGTGCAGAAGGCACTCCACGTCAAGTCCCAAGTGGCGCCTTTGGCGCCATAGCGAGGAGTCGGTATGAGTTTGGAAACGGACTTATGCTAAGCGACTCGACAACGTAGTCAAGAAAAAGGACGCAATCCAAAATGCCAGGTCGTAATTAGAATGAACGCAAAGGTAGCCTCGAAAAGATCAAAGAGAGATGGACGAGTCCCTATTTTATGGACGAAGTCAGAACCTGTGACTAAGGACAGAGAAAAGGCGGTCATAGACATCTCCGGGGTGTTAGCGACGACATGGCAAGAAAACAGGACGGGACTTGGGAAGCCCTCGCCGACCTCAAAGGAAGGAAAGCCGATGAGAGAAGTGCCTTCATATAAGGAAACGAAGTCGAAGGGAGTTGGCAGGTGCCGTTTACGGCATGCCGTATCATACATGAAATATAATGTTGGAACGGCAATGGCGGAAGAGACCGCAGTACCTGAGAGAGCCTATGAAAATAGGAAGGAGAGAAGGGTCTCAACTGAAGGACAAGCGACTGAGGGAACGAAGGAGAGTGCATTGCGGAAGCTATCAAGCACGGAATGGCTTCGGGAGTTCCAGCGGAAGCTGCATGAAAAGGCAAAAGCGGAGCCGAAGTTCCGCTTCCACAGTCCGTATGATAAGACATATCGTACAGAAGTGATAGAAGAGGCGTATCGCAGAGCCAAAGCCAATGGCGGAGCGAGCGGGATAGACGGAGAGACCTTCGAGGATGTTGAGAAGAGAGGAGTAGCCGAATATCTGAGAGAACTTCGGGAACAGATGAAGGGACGTAGTTACAAGCCCCAGCCGGTGAGACGAGTATATATACCGAAGGCGAATGGGAAGAAACGCCCGTTAGGGATACCGACCATTCGGGACCGGATTGTGCAAACGGCGTTCTTGTTGATACTGGAACCTATATTCGAGGCGGACTTTGCCGAGACGAGTTATGGGTTCAGACCGAAGAGAAGTGCGCACGATGCGGTGCGGGAGATATACAAATACCTGCGCGGTTGGGTTGGATACTATCGTGTTGGACACGCATCAGAAACGTTCCGTCAGCTGGCTCAATTTGTGAATAAGCGAGTCCGGCATGTCATCTGGCGACGCAAAGGAAGACGTGGATATGGTTGGGAGAAAGTAAGCTCTGACTATATTTACGGAACGCTCGGTCTATACTATGACTACCGCGTTGCACCGCTATGACCATGATATGCTATGTTCTTCAGGAAAGCCGTATGAGGGAAAACTTCATGTCCCGTCAGCATTTATTTATATGTCGGGATGCCGCAAGGCGGCATACGGTTTGACGAGGGTTCAATGAGAAACGGAGTGATGGTCGGTGCCGCTCAATTATTCATAGTGGTATGTGGCATGGCGCAAGGCGCTCACTTGAGCGAGACACTCGCTTGAGCCGATCAAAAATCACATCGTGTGATGTTCGGCTTCCCGAACGTCCTGTTCGGGAAAAGGAGAGAAACAAAATGGGCTCACATGACCTGCACACCACCGCGCTCTTGTCCTACTCTACAAAGGTAATTCTAAAGTGGCGGACAGGAGACCGGGTCCGGGATGATACCCAGACCCGGCTCCGTCCGGATTATCTTTAGCAACAGATCCACTGTTTTCAAGTAGATGAGATACGTCCAAACCCGGGAGGGAAAATAAAATGATGACGATGTTATATCGTGACTCGTTTGATGGCCGGAAAAGAAACGGACTGCCGGCAATGGCCGCGACAGTTGGCATCGCTCTGTTCGCGGTGTTTTTCTTTGTTTGCTCGAGTCCTGCCAAGGCCCAAACCGCAGGAATACATAAGATCAAGCATATAATCATAATCATGCAGGAGAACAGAACGTTCGATTCGTACTTCGGAACGTTCCCGGGCGCGGATGGAATACCAATGAAGGACGGCGTTCCTACCGTGGGCGTGCTCGACCCGATCAGCGGAAAGATTATCAGGCCCTTCCATGACCCCGACGACAGAGATTTCGATTCTCCTCATATGGTCGCGAACGCTTTTGAAGATATCGACGATGGCAAGATGGACGGCTTCATCAAAAGCGCAATAACTGAGTACAAGCGATTTCAGAACATGGCTCTTTTGAAAGAGAGTAACAAGGAACTGGAGAATTCGTCGCTGAAAGAATACAAAGAAATGATGTACACGAACAACGGGAGAACGGTACAGAGACCTCTGTACCTCGATTGCATGGGGTACCATGACCAGCGCGAAATCCCCAATTACTGGGAGTATGCAAAGAATTTCGTCTTGCAGGATCATATGTTCGAGCCGATACTATCGTGGAGTTTCCCGACCCACCTGTGCATGGTCTCGGCATGGTCGGCTATAGCGGAAATTCCGGGCGATCCCATGTCCTGTGTCACGAACCTCGATCCACCCGATCGGAGTGAAAAGGACCCGGAACCTTTTGCCTGGACAGACATAACATATCTTCTTCATAAGTACCATGTAAGCTGGAAGTACTATCTCGATGAAAAGGAACTTTTGAAGAAGCCGGAGTACAACTGGATCGATATTCCTGCGGAGACTGTCCCGACTATCTGGGATATTTTGCCCGGCTTTGTGGATGTGCCTCAAGACCGCCAGGTGGGAAACGACGAGGTGATCGCCAACTTTTTCAAAGCCGCGAAAGACGGCACTCTCCCGCATGTATGCTGGGTAATTCCCAACTTCAAAGACTCTGAACATTCCCCGTCGCTGATAAGCACAGGGCAGGCATTTGTCACAAGAGTCATTAATGCCATTATGAAAAGTCCCGACTGGAAAAGTTCGGCAATCTTCCTTTCCTGGGACGACTGGGGCGGGTTCTACGACCACGTCGTTCCGCCTAGGGTGGATGAATTCGGCTATGGTATCCGCGTTCCGGGATTGGTGATCAGCCCTTACGCGAAAAAAGGATATATAGACCATCAAATACTCTCGCATGACGCGTACCTGAAATTTATTGAAGACGATTTTTGCGGCGGTCAGAGAATCGATCCGAAGACAGACGGGCGGCCCGACTCGCGACCGGATGTTCGGGAAAACGAGCCGCTTCTCGGTAACCTCGTGAAAGATTTTGATTTTTCACAGACACCGAGACAGCCGATGATTTTGCCCCCTTATCCAAAGAATGTCGACGACCTTGGCGGAAGCCATTAATCTCAAATTGACTGTTGCGAACGCTGTGTAGAGCGGGGACCTTCGGGCCCCCTCTCCGGTATTCATATCACTTATGAGGACAATTGAATGAAGAAATTCCTGACGCTCTTTTCGTTTCTTAGCATCCTTGCGGCATCGTTGACTATTGCCGCGTTGCCGGCGTTTGCTTCGGAGCCAGCCCCAGCTCCTCCGAAAGGAATGGTGGACCTTATTCTTGGTAAGTCATATACTGCCATACCTCTTGTCCCGATAAAGTACTCCTTCGCGCCGATGGAAGCCGGACATCAGATTCCGGGATCTCTCACCGACGGGAGAATCGCTTCGTCGACAAATTTCAACGATCGCGAATGGCAGTGGTATATTCGCGGGGGATCACGAAGTATAGTCATTGACATGGGAAGCGTAAACACCGTACGCCAGATGCAGGAGCGTTTTCTCCATGATCCTCCGGAAGGAATATATTTTCCGAGAAAGGTTCGTTATGCTCTTTCTATGGATGGGAAGCACTGGGCGGATGTAGGGACGGTAAGATCGGCTATATCGCTGACCAGGACAACTCCCGACGTTCAAACCTATGCTTTGAGGGGACTCAATTACCGCGCTCGGTATGTTAAGATTATATTCACGGTAGACGTGTTCGCGCTTGCGGATGAGTTCCAGGTATTCGGCAACCGAGGGATAGTGGATCATGCTACTTTCCCGAAGATTACCCCACCGCCTGTTTATCCGGACGCCTACTGCCCGCCGGGGTCACCGGAAGTGGGAGGAACCAGGAACATGGTTCTCATAGCGAACGGGTATTACAAGAAAGACCCTGCCATAGAGAAAAACAGTGTCGATCAACTCCTGCCATATGTCGGCTACATGACTCCTTCCGGCAAGATAACGGACTTCATGTTCGACAGTTTCCTCTTTTCAGCTTTTGGCGGCGCTCCATCGGGCGGTCAATATGGAGCAGACATCAAGAAGCCGACTGTAGAGTCCGACTGGGTGTATTACATCAATAACACGTTCATCCCGGATTACAATCTGTCGGCTCTTGACATCGCAACAGGAAAGGTGAAGAAGATACTTGGTAAACCCTCGTACAAATCAAAAGTTGAAATCGCCATCCCGTATCCTACGCCGAGCGCGACACAGTTCGGAAACATTGATGGTGCGCCTGCAAACCTTTCATACCTTTCCGACCGGGAAAGAGTGGTTAGATGGTATGTTGATAAGGTGTTGAAGAAGTGGAAAGCGGCCCACTTCAGGAACCTGAAGCTTGTAGGATTCTACTGGATCAGCGAAAAGGCCGCTTACTCTATAGATGATAGTGAGACGGCAATGCTGCGATATGTCGGTCACTATGTGAGAAGCGTAGGGAAGGTGCTCGACTGGATTCCGTTCATCAACGCAGAAGGTTTCACCGAATGGCATTCTCTCGGATTCGACGGGGCCGAAATGCAGCCCAATTATTCATTCCATAACTTTCCGCCACAGGAGCTCGGCGAAGCTGCCGATGCGTGTAAGAAACTCGGAATGGGCATAGAGATCGAGATACATTGGGACGCGCTCAAGGTCGATAGTCTCAGGGAAAAATATTATCAATACCTGAACTGGGGTATAAAAAAAGGTTATATGACAGGAGCTGCTCATTCATATTATCAGAATGCCGGACCAGGGACTTTTTACCAGTGCTGCTACAGCAAGAACCCGAAGTTCAGGGAGATTTACGATAAGACTTATGATTTCATCAAAGGAACATATACACCAACGAATGTTAAATAATGATCTCATGTCGATACGTCGTACCTGCGGCGCTCAATTACAGCGGCTTGAAGCTTGATGATTGTACCTAAGGCAAGAAAATATGAACTTACGTTCAATATTTCGCTGAAACCAGGAAGGACAATGAAAAACAGGTTAACACTTTTTTTAACACTGCTGACTAGTTTGGTGATCGCAGGTGCTATTGATGCGCAGACGGTGGTGGACCCATCAAGGGGCCTAACGCTAAAGAACGACTATGTCGAATTCAAGTTCGCCCCCGGAGGAATGGGGCTCGAATCCATGATCGACCTGAAGACAGGTTACAACCATATTCGGCCCGTCAAAGGGAAGTATCTCCTGTGGAAAATTGTCTTTGGAAAAGGACTGCAGCGGGGGAGCATTACAAATAACTACGGCCCGTGCAACTTTGCATCGGTTAAGAAATCGCATGATGGTACGCAGCATGTCGTGCTCGAATGGGACAACATGCAGTGGTGGAAGGAGAGCAACGCCGTTAGTGTGCGGGTTACTATCGATCTCCCGCAGAACAGCGGTGTGGCAAAGTGGAGAATCTTTGTGCAGAACAATTCCGGCTACTGGGGTCTGTGGGATGTTGAGTTCCCGAAGGTCAACGGTTTTCCGGCGCCGGGCGAATATGACATCGCACGTCCGGCTTTCTCGACCGGCGGCCTCCTCATCAGGAACTGCCGGGAAAATGTCGAAGGCACCTTCCACGGTCGGTATCCCTCCGGCGGATGGCCGATGCAGTTCATGGCATTTACACACTCGACCAGTTCGGTCTTTCTCGCGACTGTAGATCCGAACGGGATGGCCAAGGATTTTGAGGCCGACGCACGGAAGGGCGAACTTTCGGTAATCCACTACCCGGAGAATATGGGAATCGCAGGGTCGGAATGGCCGGGTTACTATCCCGTGGAATTCGGAGTCTACCAGGGAAACTGGCTTCAGGCGGCTCTCAGGTATAGAAGATGGGCAATTCACCAGAAGTGGGCGAAGCCGTTATCGGAGAGACATGACATTCCGCCCATCCTAAAGAATCTCGGATTGTGGGTTCGTGACTTCTGGATTTGGGACAGCACGAAAGGGACACCCGAACAGATGGATGTTCCTCTGGTCAATGCTCAGAAGGAGATGGGCGTTCCAATGGGAATACAGTGGTACTTCTGGAACCAGCATAAATTTGACAACCTGTATCCGGAATTCTTTCCCCCTAAACGCGGTTTCGCCGGGCGGGTTAAGGAACTCGTCGGCAAAGAGTTCCTGGTTATGCCGTACATCAACGGCAGAAGCGCCGATATGAATATTCCGGACTGGAAAGATTACGCACCTCACGCGACTTTTGACCAGGCAGGCGGTTTCATCATGGATACGACCGGTATGTCCGGCAGGCTCGTTGAGATGTGCCCCTCTCAGGAATTCTGGCAGAACAAGATTGCCGCAGCGGTTGACAGTCTCGTCAGCACGTATGACTGCAACGGTGTATATGTCGACCAGGTATCGGCAATGAGGGATGAGTTGTGCTTTGACCCGCATCATGGACATCCTTTGGGCGGCGGACGCTGGTGGACCGACGGCAACCGCGAAATGATGCGCAAGATCCGGTACGTCGCTCATCTTAACGGGCACGACGCGGTCATAACGTCGGAAGGAGCCGACGAAGTGTTCCTCGACCTGGTCGACGGCAATTTATTCTGGCTCGGTCCGACAGACAGGGAAATCCCGCTCATCAACGTGGTCTATTCAGGCTACGCGATTTTCTTCGGAAGCCCGTGCGAATACGAGAAATGCAACGACCAGCTTTTCAACTTTGCCGAAGGACAGGCATTCATATTTGGAATACAGAACGGGTGGATGGATCTCGGGCTCTTTAAGCCGAAGTATGCGGCCAAGGTCGCGTATTTGCGGGAGTGCGGCCAGTACCGGGTTGCGACGAAGAATTTTCTCGTTTACGGGAGGCTTCTCGGACCGGTTGTGCCGACAAACAAGATTCCTACTTTTACAAGCGACGGATTCGGACGCTGGAAAGGGAAACGAACCGCCACCGTGCCCGATGCGAAAGCCATGCTATGGAAATCAGAAGATGGTCACCTTGGAATATTTATGGCGAATTTTGTGAAGAAGGATGTATCGTTTTCAATTTCAATCAACCCCAAAGAGTACGGGGTGAACGCGGAAAAATATGAGTTGGTTGAGATAACGCCGCAGGGGAAGACTCCGATGCAGGCAGTCTCCGGAGTCGCGAAGCTTAAGGTGAAGCTCCAGCCAAGTTCGCTGAAGGTAATTGAAATAGTGCCGGTGTCAAAGTGATCGGTCTGAAATGGAAACGAGTAACAAACTGCTGAGGATAAATTGAAACGATTATTGACATTCACGATAGTTCTCATGGGGTTGATCGGTGGCACTGCCATGGCGCAGGGGAAACCGAAATTGAAGCCGGAAATAGAACTCACGGTTATTCCGCCCTCGCCGGTGACGGACAAGATCACTTTGGATATCCGTGGGGCTCTATGGAACCGAACAGACACGGCCAGGAAGTACGATGTGGCGATATATCTTGATGCAGAGAAACCCGGGAGAAAACTGTATCAGGTGACTTTGGATGTGCCTGCAAGGTCTACAGCGGGTGTGAGGTATCTCTGGCCGACGAAAGGTCATGCGGGTCATCACCGGATTCTGTTGGTGGCAAGCTCAGGCAAAAATGCTATTCGCACAACTCAACCGCTGGCGATTCTGGCTTCGAAGGTGCGATCCACCGGACGCATCGGCGGCGCGTGGGTAGGGATTACCCATTGGAGTGAAAAGGAAGGAAGGCACTGGAATGCCGAAATCAAGAAGATGACGGACGCCGATTGGAGGCAACTTGTACGGGGGATGCACCGCATCGGTATGAACATCATCGTGATCCAGGAAGTGTTTCGTAATCAGGTCTACAATTATGAAGATTCATTGATCGCGCAGAACGGTTACAAGGGACGGGCGTATTATCCTTCGAAGCTCTTTCCAGGGCGGATGCCGATTGCCGCTAGAGATCCGATCAATGCGATTCTTTCTGAGGCTGATAAGCTGGGCATGCATGTGTTCCTGGGTGTGGGAATGTATGCGTGGTTTGATTATTCACCGGCCTCGCTCGCCTGGCATGAAAAGGTGGCGAGGGAGCTCTGGCAGTTCTACGGACATCACACTTCCTTCTACGGTTGGTACATCAGCGAAGAGGGCGACGGCAGTCTGGGCGATTCGACGCATCGCAACCAGATGGTCAATTTTTTCAAACACTTCACGCCGTATGTCCATCATATGGCTCCGGACAAACCGGTCATGCTGGCTACGAACTGTTATCACCTGCGCGGCGCTGAAAGCACTTACCTGAAGTTGCTGCCGAACGTAGACATCTTGTGTCCGTTCGCCTTTGACCGAATGCCCGAAGGAGATGAGACGGGGGAACAGGCTGCCGCGTTGCTGGACAAATTGACTAAAGAAACGGGCACTCATCTTTGGTTAGATATGGAAGTGTTTGTTTTTGATAAGGAAGGTGGTTTGATCCCGCGCCCGATCAGCGGCGTGTCGAGCGACCTGCATAAGTATACAAACTTCGAGGAAATCCTCTGCTACCAATATCCCGGACTCCTGACTGCACCTACCGCCTCCGTCAAACTCGGCGGGGAGCCGGCTGTGAGGCTGTATTTAGATTACGAGAAATATCTGAAGGGACTGCCAAAGTGATGAAATCTGCGGCGAAAACGCAGGACAGCAGGTCTGCGATTCAATTCACAGCCTTGCTCATTGCCGTTTCATTCAGCTTTCTTACCTTCTCGGCGGAATCGAGAGCGGCAAGCAGGAACAACGGCTCAGTTAATGCCGTAGTCAAATCCCTCTTGTCCAAGATGACACTGGAAGAGAAGGTTGGGCAGATGACACAGCTGACAATTCAGACGGTCTCGTATGCGAACGGTCCGGAGAAGGGGAAGCTCGATATGAAGAAGCTTAAGGAAGCGATTATCGAGTATCATATCGGCTCACTACTTAACGTCTTTGATTCATCCTTGTCCGTTGGCGCCTGGGATAAACTGATAACGACCATTCAGAATGTTGCGACAAAGGATACTAGGTTGAGAATTCCGATTCTCTACGGCATCGACGCGATACACGGCGCAACATACACTAAAGGCGCGACTCTGTTTCCACAACCGATCAATATGGCTGCGACATTCGATCCGGCGTTAGCGAAGAAGGAGGGCGAGATTACTGCGCTTGAGGTGAGAGCTTCAGGGATACCGTGGATATTCTATCCGCTGATGGACGTGGGGAGGCAGCCGCTCTGGTCGAGGTTGTACGAAACCTATGGTGAGGACCCTTTCCTCGTGAGTCGGATGGGGGCGAGCTACATTGAAGGCGCTCAGGGTAACGACATCGGCGCTCCCGACAAAGTTGCCACGTGCCTGAAGCATTATGTCGGTTACAGTTTCCCGCTGAACGGCAAGGACAGGACTCCAGCATGGATTCCGAGGCGGATGATGAAGGATCTCTTTCTCCCTCCGTTCCGGGCAGGAGTCGATGCGGGCGCACCCACGGTCATGTGTAACTCATCCGAAGTGAACGGGATCCCGGGCGATGCGAATTATTATTTGCTCACCAAGGTTCTGCGCGACAAGATGAGGTTCAAAGGCTTCGTCGTTTCCGATTGGGGGGATATCGAAAACCTTTACACCCGTTTCAGAGTAGCATCTTCACCCGAAGAGGCGGTCAGGATGGCGGTCATGGCGGGTGTCGACATGAGCATGGTGCCTTCCGATTACAGCTTCTACAACCTCCTTCTCAAGCTCGTAAAAGATGGGAAGGTCCCAATGTCGAGGATTAATCAGGCGGTGAGCAGGATACTGAGAGTAAAGTACGAGCTTGGCCTTTTCAAGAATCCGTATCCTGATCCGGAACTGAAGAAACAATTTGCGTCGCAGTCTTCTGATGAAACCAATCTCGAAGCCGCGGAAGAATCGATAACACTTGTCAAGAATGAAGACCGTCTTCTCCCGCTCTCGAAGAATATCAAAGTGTTGGTCAGCGGTCCCACAGCCGACAAACTATCGACCATGAACGGCGGTTGGACGATTACATGGCAGGGGAATGTGGAGTCGCTGTATCCGAAGAATAAACTGAACCCGCTGGAGGCGATCGAGGCAAAAATCGGGAAAGAGAATGTGACGTACCTGCCGGGATGCACATATGATTCACTGCTCGACGTCGATTCGGTGGTTAACGCGGCAAGGAACGTCGATGCGGTTATTCTCTGTCTCGGCGAACATACCTACGCCGAAACGCCGGGGAACATTAACGACCTCACGCTGCCCGAGGCACAACTGAAACTTGCAAGAACGGTGATCGCAACGGGGAAGCCGGTCGTGCTAGTCATGTTCGAAGGGAGACCGCGCATAATAAACGAGATAGCCGGCGGTTCGAAGGCGATACTGGTTGCTTTCCTGCCGGGTATGGAAGGCGGTAAAGCGCTGGCAAATATATTGTTCGGCGATGCAAATCCGAGTGGAAGGCTTCCCATAACTTACCCGCGGTATGTTAACGCGCTTTATCACTATGACCATACACGGGAGGAGGTCGAGGGAGGAAATACCTACGACCCCCAATGGAATTTCGGTTACGGACTGAGCTACACAAGTTTCGAGTACAGCGATTTGAAGCTTGACAGGAAAAAGATCACGAAAGGCGAAAATGTGACAGCCTCAGTGAAAGTCAGGAATACCGGAAAGATGGCCGGTAAAGAAGTGGTCGAGCTTTACTTAGGCGAGAAGTACAGCCAGGTCACGCATCCCGTGAAACAGCTTGAGGGGTTTGATAAGATCATGCTTCAACCGGGACAAACGAAGGAAGTCAAATTCGTCATCGGGCCGGGACAGTTGTCTTTCGTCGGCATAAATAACAGGAGAATCATTCAACCCGGGATATTCAAGGTTTCGGTCGGCAATCTCTCACAGGAGTTTGTCCTTGCCGGTTCCCGCGTCAGTCGTTTTCCGGAGATGAACCATTGAGGAGTGTCCCGGAACAAATTGCAGTCGCACTTATTAATTCAGGAGTAACCACATCGTGAACAGAAAACTTTTGTTTGCTACGGTTGTATCTGCGCTAGGCAGTTTACTTTTCGGGTTCGATACTGCCGTCATCTCCGGTACTACAAAGTTCATTTCACAATATTTCAGCCTGAGCGACACCACGCTCGGGATTACGGTTTCGATGGCGCTCTGGGGAACGGTCCTCGGCTCGATCGTCGTCGGCAAACCGGGTGACTTGTTCGGCAGACGAGCCATGCTCTTTGTGACCGCGGCGATCTACCTCGTTTCGGCGGTCGGCTGTGCCGTGGCGAGTGGGTGGTACACGCTGCTCATCTTCAGATTCCTTGGCGGGATAGCAATCGGAGCCGCGTCAGTGATGGCGCCGATGTATATCGCGGAGATCTCGCCTGCGAGATTGCGGGGCAGACTGGTTGCGGTATCACAATTCAACATCGTGATAGGGATTCTAATGGCATTCTTCTCGAACTATCTGCTTGTCGGAGTGGGGCCGGATAACTGGCGATGGATGTTCGGAGTAGTAGCAATCCCATCCGCTCTTTTCTTTGTTTTATTGTTTATCGTGCCCGAAAGTCCCCGTTGGCTCGTGAAGATGGGGAGGCCGGAGGAGGCGAGAGGTGTCCTGGAGGGTGTCGGGGCAGAAAATATCGAATCGGAATTGGAAGACATCATGCGCTCATTGAAAGAAGAACATGGCACAACACGGTTAATGCAGAGGAAATACGCATTCGTGATCATGTTAGCGACCATGTTTGCCTTCTTCGCTCAGATGTCGGGCATAAACGTGATTATGTACTATGCTCCGATGATTTTTGAAAAGGCGGGAGCAAGCACAAGCTCAGCGATGCTTCAGGCAATTGCCGTCGGCGTTACCAACCTGATATTCACCGTCCTCGCAATGTTTCTCATAGACAAACTTGGGCGCAGACCGCTTCTGATGATCGGAGCGGTGGGGATGTTCATATCGCTTGCCGGCGCTGCCCTGCATTATTATGACGGGAATCTGGTCAGCGACACGGCGATGGTTGTCTCGGTCCTCGGTTTCGTAGCGTTCTTCGCTTTTTCACAGGGAGCCGTCATTTGGGTGTTCCTGTCGGAAATTTTCCCGAACAGGATCAGGTCGAAAGGACAGGCGCTCGGTTCATTTGTTGACTGGATAGTGAACGCCGTAATAGGCCTCCTGTTTCCGCTGGCGCTCACAAACTTCGGCGGCGGAGATGTGTTCATGTTTTTTGCGGTCTTAATGATACCGTTCTTCTTCTTCGTGTTGAAGGTCATGCCGGAGACGAAAGGGAAATCGCTGGAAGAACTGGAGAAACTTGTCGTGTTTGAAAAATAATGAAGATAATATGTCCCCCCGCTCTTGATCTATTTTTTGCCGGTGATCGTCGGGATTGCCAAAGAGAAGAGTGTCTGGAAATATCCTTAAATAGTCCTCACGAAAAATGAATATTACACAGGGAGTCACAGAGGAAAAAGGAGTTACACTGAGAAAAACAGACTATTTGTTATCTCTGTGTCGCTCTGTCATTTCTCCGTGTATCTCTGTGAAATGTTTTTCAGTTGAACTAAATAGAATTCTATGACTGGAGGTCACATGCGTCCGAATAACCTATTCCGAATTCTGTCCGTTGCGTTGATGGTTTTGTTTCTTGGGAGCGCAAATCTCTGCGCCCAGGTGAAAGTGCTCCTTGTTAATCCGGGAAAAACCGATCCTGCCATTGAGACCGTGCACGGTCCAAATATCGCCCTGTATGATCCGAGTGTCCCATCGCGCCACCGGCTGTATTTCTTCATTACTGGTACCGGAGGAAGCGCTGTCGGCAGTGAGAGGATGGACAGCATCTTCGCGACGTGGGGCTATCACGCGATCAGCATCGACTACGAGGACAATGTTATTGCGGTCGCCTGCGCTCACAGTCTTGACAGCACGAGTTTCGGCCGATATCGCGACGCGATCGTGACCGGCGCACCGGTCAGCAACAAAATCAAGGTGGACACCGCCAACTCCATATTGAATCGTTTTCAGAAACTCCTTGTGTATCTCGTGAAGAACGATCCCGACGGCGGGTGGGGCCAGTTCGTGAAAAACGGACAACCGGTATGGAGCCGCATCATAGTTGCAGGACACTCACAGGGAACCGGACACGCTGCATACATCGGCAAGATGTTCAGGGTAGACAGGGTATTCATGTTCTCGGGCCCGCAGGATTACATGGACAACCTTCACAGGCCTGCACCATGGCAGGGCGACAAGAGCGCCACGCCTCCTTCCCGATTCTTCGCGTTTCTGGCCATGAAAGATCCGTTCAACGTGCATCACCAGATTGCAAATTGTATGATGCTCATGGACTTGTCGAAGCCGGATACGCTGATCGTCAAGCCGGGTGAGACCATACACGGGGACTACCAAATCCTGATCAACAATATTCCAACTAAATGGCCTCACGCTTCCACGCTGTTTCCCGAGTTCGAGAATGTGTGGAAGTACATGCTTACAGCGCCGGTTAAATAGACGTTTGCACGCAAACATAATTAAAAGGAATGGCATGTCCTGCTTTTCGAGAATGACAAAGTTGGGTTCCAGCGCTCTTCTTCTCCTGTTGGAGTCTGTGTCCTTTGCCTCACTACTTGCCGGAAGCAGCCTAGCAGCACAGGCGAACGAGCAGCAGCACCGCAGGTTCACATTATCGAACGGGGTTATCACGGTCACTGTAGGCATCGATTCAGGGAGGATCGCCAACGAGAAACTCTCTTTGAGCAGGACTTGGGCGCGAGAATTTAGCGGAAATGCGGTCGGCTTCGAGACTGACGGTAATTATGGAATAGACGCCTTCTGGACTGGCTGGAGCGCACCCGGAAAGGTGAACAACGCGGACAACGCTGTAACATTTTCGAAGAGTGATTTCCAATTTGTCGAAGGCGAAGTGAAGAATAGACCTCACGGTGGAAAACAACTCGATCTGTATTTCAAAGGAATCGATTTGCCGTTCCAGCTTGAGGTGAGTTACAGGGTGGATTCTGCGGCATTCTACGTTCACAGAAGGATCTCGATCAGAGATACCGTCACCGGACTCAATTACCTGAGAAGGATTTGGGCCTTAAATGCTGCTTTGAAGGGGCAATACAACGTGGTGAAGGATGGAGGATTCGGTCAGCCTGTCGCGCTTGTCGACGGACAGGGCGGCAGCAGCTTCTGGGGACTGGAATACCCTGCCAGCGAGAACAAGGTTTATGTTCACAAAGACAGAGTCCGCATTAAATGCGGCGAGGAGTTCGGGAAAAGGATCAGGCGAGCATGGACGAGGAGCCACTGGGCAGTCGAAGGTCTTGCGCCCAACAAGTATGTAAAACTCTGGTTCATGAAGTATGTGAAGAGAATCCGCGTGGCGCCTGCAAAGCCATATACTCTGTACAACTCCTGGTACGACCTGCGTTCACCGCGGTATCCCGGTATCACTCCCGACCACGTTATGAACCAGACCAACATCATGAGAATAATCCGTCTGTTGCGTCTGAATATGATCGAGAAGCATGGGATCAGGTTGAACGCTTTTGTTCTTGATGACGGTTGGGATAAGTACCAAAGCGACTGGAAGCTGAGGGCAAGCACATTTCCCAACGGTCTCAAGCCGATAGTCGACGATCTGAAGAAGACCAACACAACCCTCGGACTCTGGCTGGGTCCGGTCGGCGGTTATTCATTCAGAAACCTGAGGGTTGACTGGATGGAGGCACACGGCTTCGAGACGGTCGGCGATGAACTCTGTCTCGGCGGGAAAAACTACAGCCAGCTGTTCAAGCGAAGAGTCGTGGACTTTGCGAAGGACGACGGCGTAGGGTACTACAAATGGGACGGTATCCAATTTTCCTGCAGCCAGCCAAATCATGGTCACCCCGTAGGAATTTACTCCAGGGACGCAATCCTGGACACTCTGATAAACATTTGCAGAGCAGTCCGGGAAGCTAATCCGAACGCGTATCTGAACATAACGTCAGGCACATGGCTCAGCCCGTGGTGGGTCAAGTACGCGAATCAGATCTGGATGCAGGGAGGAGACTACGGCTATGCGGATGTCCCGTCGATCAGTCCGCGCGACGCCGCGATGACATACCGGGATCTTGTGTTATATGATGATTTCAAGACCTACGACCTGTGGTTTCCGATAGCTAACCTGATGACGCACGGAATCATAAAAGGGACTCTGGAGCAGCTGGGAGGTGCTAACGAACCGCTGGATCGTTTCACTAACGAAGCCGTTCTTTATTTCGCACGGGGAATATCTATGTGGGAACTCTACGTTTCTCCGGACATTCTGACAAACGGCGAGTGGAATGCAATATCAAAGGCGATCCTCTGGGCGAAGAACCGGTTCCCGATTCTGTCAAACACGGAGATGATTGGCGGGAATCCCGGCAAGAGAGAAGCGTACGGTTATGTCCATTTCAAAGCGAGTGAAGGAATAGTTGCCGCGAGGAATCCGTGGATAAAGCCATCGGTACTGAAAGTTGATTTGTCGCCGAGTCTTGGCTTCTCCTCCTCTGCTAAATCGCTGGTCGTCGAACGGGTTTATCCCGATCGCCGGATCTCGCCGAAGCTATATTCGGCGGGGGAGAGTTTCAGGATTCCTTTGGAAGGATACGAGACTGCGATCTACGAGATATTTCCGTTGGACAGTGCACACGAGCCATTGATTACAGATGCGTGCTTTGAGAGGACGAGCCAGGATAATAATAAATATTCAGTTGACCTGTACGATGCAGGCAAAGACGTGAAGCTGCTGAATCCCGGTAGTGTCGAGCCGGTGTGGAATACCGCCGCATTGAACAGAGTGCTCTCCAGACTGAAGACCTCAGTCAAGCCGGTATCAATCACCGAGAAAGTCAAAGCAACCGAAGGTGCCGAGGCGCGATTTGAATTCGGTCTGAGGATTGACAAGTCGGTAAGGAAGTCCAGCCTCAACCTCCTTCTGGAGCCGTCAAAAGAATCGGCGAAGGCACCGCTTCCCGTTGTCACAATAGAAATTGGCGGTGTATCGCATACAGTGGTTCCACTGAAATCGGGTTCGAAATCAAAATGGTATTCTGTCGGCATTGAAACCGGAAATCATGCGGTCAGTATCAGCTTCAAGAACGCCACCGGTGGTTCACAATGGAGAGGCAATGCGTCTGTTTGGATATCATGCAAACAAATGCAACCATACACTGAAATAACTTTTAAACTGAAGCATTCTTCAAAGGAAGCTCCAATGCCTCCGAGGGTGCTGCATTCCAACGAGACGGAAACGAATGTCAAGATACTTGAGCGGAATGTCGTCTTGAATTCAGGGGATTGATTCTTTACATGGTTTGGTCGTGTCCCAGGAATACAGACAAACCACCATTGGAAATGGCAAAAGGACCGTTTAATGAAAAAAACTTTGGCGTTGTTAACTGATTTGGCTTTTCTCATTGCATTGATCTCTGTATCGGGGTCGGCAGCTTTTTTGGCTAAACCTGCTCCTCCCCCGCCTCAAGGGATGGTGAATCTCGTACAAGGTAGGGCTTACAGCGTAATGCCTCTTGTTTCCGTTAAGTACTCGTTTGCGTCATCTGAAGCTAAGTACCACCTCGCAGACGCGCTTACCGATGGGAAGATCGGTTCGTCGAACAGCTTCAAAGACGGTCAGTGGCAGGGCTATGATCACGGCGGTGCGCGTTCCGTAGTTATCGACATGGGGCATGTGAATACTGTAAGGCAACTACAGGAAAGGTTCATTCAGGATCGCGGCGCCGGTGTGCACTTTCCAAGGGAAGTAACGTATGCCTTGTCTATGAACGGCAAGGACTGGGCTGTTGTGGGTACGGTAGGTTCTAAAATGCCGCTGACTTCACAGGCGGTTGCGACACAGACTTATGCCGTATCGGGCATCGATTATCAGGCTAAGTATGTCAGGATGACTTTCACGGTTGATGATTGGGTTCTTGCCGATGAATTCCAGGTGTTCGGCAACCCAGGCATAGCGGCGGGCGCAACCGTACCGAAAACTACTTCGCCTGTAGCTTACCACGACGAGTACTTGCCACCCGGTTCTCCGAAAGTCGGAGGTATAAAGAACATGGTTCTCATTTACAACGGATATTACCCATCAAAACCTGCAGTAGGACAGAATACCGTCGATGAACTGACTCCTTATGTCGGTTACGAAACCAAGTCGGGTAGAATAAACGACTTCATGTTCGACGGATTTCTTTTTCTACCGTTCGTTGCTGCGGGAGCTCCTTCAGGCGGAATGTATTACTGCAGCACCGCGCATCCGACGGTGATGTCAGATTGGGTGTATTACCTTGACAACACGTTCGGTACATCATACAATCTCGGAGCGCTGAACACCGCAACCGGCAACGTCAAGGAGATTCTCAATGATCCATCTTATAAGGTGAAGGTGGAGATAGCCATTCCGTATCCATCTACCACTGCTACCAACTTCGGTGATGTGAACGTCGACGGAATATCTGAAAACCTTTCTCTTCTCTCGGACAGGGAGAACGTTATCAAATGGTATGTCGACCAGGTGATGAAGAGGTGGAAAGCTGCAGACTACGCGAACCTGCAATTGGTCGGCTTCTATTGGTATGAAGAAGGGGCAGACTTCAGCGTCGACGACAGCGAAGCATCGATGTTGTCGTATGCCGGCAAATACGTCAGGAGCCTGGGTAAAGTCCTGACTTGGATTCCTTATTACCAGGCTTCGGGATTTGCAGAATGGGATTCTCTTGGGTTCGATGCGGCTATCATGCAGCCCAATTATGTGTTCGACAAGTTCCCCGAGAAAGAACTCGGCGAGGCTGCCGCCGCTTGCAAGAAACTCGGCATGGGCGTAGAGCTTGAGATACACTGGGATGCGACTAAGGATTCAGAATATAGAGCGAAGTACTATGCATATCTGACTTACGGCGTGACCAGGAATTACATGAAGGGAGCCGTACACGCGTATTATCAGAATGGAGAACCTGGCACGTTCTATGAAAGCTGCGAAAGCAAAGATCCGGCTATACGTGCCATATATGACCAGACGTACAGGTTCATCAAGGGAACGTACACGCCTTATGTCTCCAAAAAGGACATAGAAAAACAGTGAAGAAAGAAAAATGATATGAGATATCTCTGGAGTTTCGCAAGCCTTCTTCTTGTAATGTCATCGCTGACGGTTCGTTCCTATGCAAAGGAGAACAAGATGGAGCTGAATCTTATGCCGTGGCCGGCGCACATCGAACTGACCGGCGGAACATTCAGGTTGAACCAGAGCTTTACGGTTGAAGTAACAGGGAACCCTGCCGACCGTCTGTACGGCGCTGCCAGCAGAATGTTAAGGAAGTTATCGGACAGAACGGGGCTATTCTTTTCGCAGGATTACTTATACCGTGACTCCCTCGTCAAGAATCCGTTTATGATTATTCATGCCGACCGTCCCGGCAAGCTGAAACTGTATGAGGATGAATCTTACAGACTGGAGATTACCCCGACACATATTCTGTTGACTGCGAACACGGATATCGGAGCTTTAAGGGGAATGGAGACTTTTTTGCAGCTTCTGGAAGCCGACAGCTCAGGCTATTACTTACCGGCAGTGAATATCATGGATCACCCAAGGTTCCCCTGGAGGGGTTTGATGATCGACGCTTCCCGCCATTTCATGCCGGTGAATGTCATAGAGAGAAACATCCGCGGGATGGCCGCAGTCAAGCTGAATGTGCTTCACTGGCATTTGAGTGACGACCAGGGATTCAGGGCGGAATGCAAGACGTTTCCGAAACTTACCGGGATGGGATCGGACGGATTATTTTACACGCAGGCACAAATTAAGGAAGTCATAAAATATGCCGCAGAAAGAGGGATTCGCGTAGTGCCGGAGTTCGATCTGCCGGCTCATTCAACATCATGGTTTGTCGGCTACCCGAAATATGCCAGCGCTCCGGGGCCATATTCGATAGAACGCAGATTTGGTATCTTCAACCCCGTTTTCAACCCGACCATCAATAAAACCTATGTGTTCCTCGGAAAATTCTTCAAGGAAATGTGCGCGCTCTTCCCGGACCATTACATACATATCGGCGGTGACGAGAACAACGGAGTACAGTGGAACGCGAACCCGGAAATTCAGGCATTCATGAAAGCCCATAAGATCCCCGATGACCGCTCCCTCCAGCTCTACTTTGAGAATCGCCTGGTGCCTATTCTCACAAAGTATCACAAGAAGGCGATGGGCTGGGAAGAGATACTCAATCCGCGGCTGCCGAAGACTGCCATCATCCAGTCATGGCGCGGCAAAGAATCCGAAGTGAATGCCGTGTTGCAGGGATACAGGGTCATCCAGTCGAAAGGTTATTACCTTGACCATTACTTTCCGGCAAGCGTTTACTATTTGAACGATCCCGTCCCGGACAGCAGCGGACTGACTGCCCAGCAGAAGAAACAGATAATCGGCGGCGAAGCGTGTATGTGGTCGGAATATGTCACTCCCGAGAATGTTGATTCGAGAATTTGGCCGAGGGCTGCCGCGGTTGCAGAAAGGTTGTGGTCGCCGAGGGACATCAGGAATGTAAGCGACATGTACAGACGTCTTGATGCGGTCTCCCTTGAGCTTGACGGTCTGAGCCTTACGCAGCTTAAGAATCAGGGGATGATGATACGGAGGCTGGCCGGCGGTTACGATGTGAAGCCGTTGACCAATTTTATAAACGTGGTGGAGCCGATTGAAGTCTATAGCCGGGCGAGGACGGGAAAGTACACCTCCTATTCTCCATTGACGAGAGTCGTGGATGCTTCCGTGCCGGATCCCGAAGTTGCAAGGAATTTCTCTTATATGGTTGACGGCCTGGTAGCCGGGAACCAGCCGGATGAAGACGCTTTCGCTATCATGGAACGCGAGCTCAGTATGTGGAAAAAGAACGATGCCTCGCTCGAGCCGTTGATCAGCAAGTCCCCTATCCTGAAAGAAATTCAGCCGCTCTCGGTTGAGCTGTCTGCGATAGCCTCAATCGGATTGAAAGCGTTGAGCGACATCAGGCAGAATGCAAAAGCCGAATCGGGTTGGGTAAATGCGAGCCTTTCGGAAATTGAGAAGGCGGCGGCGCCTGCCGGCGAGGTTAAACTGATGGTTGTTGCACCGATAGAGAAGCTGGTTAAGTACGCGGGCGGAAGATGATCTTCGGGAGGACTCGCTTCACGAAACTAAACGTCGAAGATGCCGGAGAAGACGGCTGGATGGCGTGGATGGGAAATGAGCCGTCTGTTGTTCCCGAAGACTGTGTTCATCTGATTTATTAAGAACATTTAAGAACCAACACTGGAAAAGATATGCAAAATGGACAAAATGAATTGAAAATATCTACACCGGGAAGAGTCTGTCTTTTCGGAGAACATCAGGATTATTTGAACCTGCCGATAATAGCCTCCGCAATATCACTGAGAGTATCGGTAGCGGGGCACAAGCGGTCCGATGCGAACGTGATTGTACATCTACCCGATATAAACGAAGAAGAAAGTTTTTCCTTGAGTGAGCCGATAGTGTATGGAAAGGAGCGGGATTACTTCAAGAGCGCGGTAAACGTAATGCAGCGGCACGGGTTTAAATTTTCCACGGGTTTAGAATGCGTCGTGAAAGGAGAAATACCCATCAATGCGGGGACTTCAAGTTCGTCAGCATTGGTTGTTACCTGGATTAACTTCCTTGCGCGGATGAGTGATAAATCTACTGCGCTATCGGCCAAAGAAATCGCCGAATATGCATATGAAACCGAGGTGCTTGAATTTTCTGAGCCCGGCGGCATGATGGATCAATACTCAACGGCAATCGGCAGCATCATATTTCTTGCCTCGTACCCAGAAATTCAAGTGAGAAAACTGGACGCGAAGCTCAGCCAGTTTGTCCTCGGAAACTCAGGCGAGCCCAAGGATACGAAGTTTATTTTGGCGAGAGTCAAAGGAGAGATTCAAAAGGTGGTGCAGGATTTAAGAAAATCCCATCCTGAGTTTTCGCTGCAAACGATTTCTGAGGCCGAAATAGACAGTTTCTCAGCCTCTTTGACTGAGGAGCAGTTGGACCTGCTGCACGGTACCATAAGGAACAGAGATATCACAATGCAGGCCTTGAAGGTGCTTGACGATACAGCGCTTGACCACAAGCTCATAGGAAAATTACTGAACGATCACCAGGTGGTCCTCCGCGATATACTGAAAATTTCGACGCCGAAGATCGACAGAATGATTCAAGCGGCCTTGAACGCGGGCGCTTATGGAGCGAAGATCAACGGTTCGGGAGGCGGAGGGTGCATGTTTGCATACGCACCGAAAGACCCGCAAAAAGTCAAGGAAGCGATAGAGAAGGAAGGGGGAGAGGCTTATTTAGTCACGGTAGATGAGGGGACTCGTTCAAGCAAGATGGAGATAGACTGATGTCAGGCGGAAGACTAGCAGTTCTTGCGGGAGGAATATCCTCCAGGATGAAGAGGTCCGTTGTCCCTCAGATGATGAACGATAAAACGCTGATCAGTGATGCCGATCTAAAAACAAAATCCATGATCGGCGTTGGAAAGAATCACAGGCCGTTTCTCGATTATCTTCTTTACAATGCGAGACAGGCGGGCTATACGGATGTTCTTATCGTGATCGGTGAAAAAGATGACAGCATAAGGAATTATTACGGAAAGCGGGACAGAGACAACGAGTTTTACGGGCTGAAGATTTCGTATGCGGAGCAGAAAATTCCCCCCGGAAGGGATAAGCCGCTCGGGACGGCTGATGCCCTCATTCAGGGATTGGAGTTTAAGACAGAATGGCGCGGCGCTCATTTTACGGTCTGTAACAGCGATAATCTTTATTCCGCAAAAGCTCTGAGACTAATGCTCAGTCATGAGCATAAGAATGCAATGATTGATTATGACCGCGACGCCTTGCAATTTGATCAGAGTCGTATCGAAAGGTTCGCGGTTACCTCAAAAGATGATGAAGGCTTCGTGACCAACATAATAGAGAAACCTGCTGTGGATCAGATTGAAGCGGCGAAAGGGAAAAATGGATATGTCGGTGTGAGCATGAACATTTTTGATTTGCATTACGACATGATCTATCCGTTCCTCCAAAGCGTCCCTTTAAATCCAGTAAGGCATGAGAAGGAATTACCTGAAGCCATAGCTCTGATGGTCAAAGCGCATCCGAAGAGTCTGTTTGCATTTCCTCTCTCTGAGCATGTACCGGATCTAACTGTAAAGAGCGACATTCTACCCGTTAAGAAATATCTGGAGACCCATTTTGCAAACACGACGTTCTGACAACAAAAGCAAAGTAGATAGAAAGAACGAGATAAGAAGGATCCTGGTACTGAGAGCATTGCTGGATCGTGGTCCGCTGTCCCTCACAGACCTGACGAAAGCAACGGGAATAACCTTGCCGGTTGTCTCTAATATCGTCGCATCACTAAGAAAAGAGAAGCTGGTTGTAGAACCGAAAGAGAAGGGGACCAATCAAGCCGGGCGTCCTCCGTCGATTGTGAAGCTGAACGGTAAGGCCGGTTTCATACTCGGCATAGACATTGGAAGACTTTTTACGAATTTCATCATCCTTGACCTCGAAACCAATATCGTTGCCGATACGAGAAGGAAATCCATTACTCTCAGCAACGACATAGGGTTGATAGATGATCTGGAGAAGGAGATAAAGGCTGTATTATCGACGGCCAAGATCGGCTGGGATAAACTACTTGGAATAGGAATATCCCTGCCGGGCATGGTAAAAGGGAAAGAGGGACTTGGAGAAACCTATTTCAATTTTGGCGACACGCCAGCACGGGAGATCTTATCGAATCGGTTTGGTAAACCTGTTCATTTAGAACATGATCTGGAGGCAATGGCTTTCGGCGAACGCTGGTTCGGCGCGGCGAAAGATGTGAAGAATGCACTTTGCGTGAATGTGGGCTGGGGATTGGGACTTGGGATAA
Organism: Bacteroidota bacterium; assembly: GCA_021825585.1. Classification (GTDB taxonomy): domain Bacteria; phylum Bacteroidota; class Ignavibacteria; order Kryptoniales; family JAKASW01; genus JAKASW01. The sequence goes on from JAKAGT010000003.1 coordinate 266,752, forward strand.
TCATAGACGGAAAAGTTTATTACGGCGATGATGGTTATGCGGGAGAATTCGGGCATATTCAGATTGTGAAGAACGGAGAACTCTGCTACTGCGGCAAGAGGGGCTGCTTAGAGACGGTCTCTTCGGGAAGGGCGATCACGAAGATAGCGAGGGAGAAAATCTCAAAAGGCGCTGCCACTATCATGACGGCTGTACAGAATCTAGGGGCTGAGCAAATCGATGCAGAGGCTGTCGTAAAAGCGGCTAATCAGGGCGATCAGTTTTCGATCGAGTTACTCGAAGAAGCAGCCCGCTATTTGGGTTCAGGAATTGCGATTTTGATCAACTTACTGAATCCGGAACTGATAATTCTTGGAGGCGGAATTTCCACTGCAGCCCCAAACTTCATGGAATCCGTTCGTGCTTACGCCATGAGACACTCTTTAGTTCAATTGAATCGCAACGTGAAATTTGCAACGTCACGCCTCGGTAACAAGGCCGGCGCTCTCGGCGTTGCCGTCTACTTAGCCGAGGATTTGTTCGACGTCGAACGTCTGAATCCTTCAGCATACGTATGATATTCGAAATGAAAGCTTTCATGAGAAGATAGGACACATCCGGACACTCGCCGTCCGATGATCATGCCACCGAGGAGCAAAAGCACATGAGCAACAAAAAGGCCGTAAGTCCACACCGATCCAAACATCGTTCTACCGGGACGGACGCCGAATTCAATTACGGACCATGGCACGTCGAGTACCTCCTCAACGACGGAGGACGCTTAAGCCGCATCGCTTTTAATGAATATGATCTTCTGACTACTGAACCTTCCGGCTTCTGCCCTCCGAAACACAAACACGGGAAATACGAGGACCGGCCTGTGTACGGATACGACGACTGTTTCCCTTCCGTCGTGGCTTGTAAGTTCCCCGGGGCGGAGATAAGCATACCGGATCACGGTGAAGTATGCTGGCTTGCATGGCAGTTGTCGAAAGAACCCGACAGCCTGACGTTTCTTGTAAGGAGCAAGCTTCTGCCGGCTGTTTTTAAAAGAAAGATGATCTTTACGGATTCGTCTGTCGTTTGGAATTTCGAAGTGCTGAACGAGGGAAATGAAGTCCTGCCATTTCAACATTCAATGCATCCGCTTGTGAGAGTAGAAGATCTGAGGTGGATTGAACTGCCGGAATTCGGATCTGCTTTGGACTGGAACAGAAATAGGATTGTAGACTCCATGACTCGTGAGAAGCTTCGCAACTTCCTGCTAAGTCTGCCAAAGGGTTCGGTAGAAATGCTATTCCTGAGGGATATAAAGAGTGGCGAGATGGGCTGGCAGTATTCCAACGGATTATCTGTCAGGACGAAGTTTCCGGTGGAACTCTTCCCCACAATCGGGATTTGGTGGAATAACGGCGGATATCCTGATGAGGAAGGCATTCGCCGGAACGAGTGTGCGTTCGAACCCACGGCGGGTAATACGAGTGTTTTAACTCAAGCTTACGCAGATGGAGATTGCTTATCGGTTGGTCCAGGTGGACGGTTCGCATGGCAAGTCATCTGGGAGATAAGAACAGATCTGAAAGAAAGGAATGATCATGCACTCACGCAATATTGATTCTTCGAAGAAGAAATATTTTGTGGCAATCAGTACAATTGGGCTGTTGTTTTTCGTATTCGGGTCTGCTCTGCAAGCGAAGACATCGTCGGTTCGAGAGCGGGTGACCGTCAAGGAGTACGAGCGTGTGTTTACAACTTATCCTTACTCCGACCCCGACCCGGTTCCGACGATGTCGAGGATTTATCCATACTTCAAGTATGACGGGTTCACGGACAAGCCGGTGCAAAAGAAATGGAAGGTGGTTGAACTGTCCAACAGATATATCCGCGTACTGATCATGCCGCAGATCGGCGGAAAAATCTGGACTGCGATCGAGAAGTCGACCGGGAGGCCCTTCATTTATTTCAACCACGTCGTCAAATTCCGCGACATTTCCGAGCGCGGGCCGTGGACCAGCGGCGGCATCGAACCTAATTTCGGCATCTTCGGTCATACGCCGGATTGTTTCTCGCCGGTTGATTATCGCATACGAACAGACCCTGACGGCAGCGCAAGCTGCATTATCGGAGCTCTCGACCTTCTAACCCGCAGCACATGGCGGATAGAGATAAAGCTGCGCCCCGGCCGGGCCTATTTTACGACCCGCACTATATGGCACAATGGTTCGGGAATGGAAGAACCATACTATTCCTGGATGAACGCAGCGGTCAAGGCGAGCGGTAATTTACAATTCGTCTTCCCGGGAACGAATTGGATCTTCCATACAGGCACTGTCCATCCGTGGCCGATTGACACGGCGAACGGACACAATATTTCATGGTATGATCAGAATAACTTCGGCGGCGCCAAGTCGTACCATGTCCTCGGCCGCTTCAGCCAGTTTTACGGTGCATACTGGCACGACGACAATTTCGGCATGGCTCACTATGCTGCTTACGGCGACAAAGTCGGGAGGAAGATTTGGATTTGGGGATTGTCGCAGCAGGGGATGATATGGCAGAAACTGCTGACAGACACCGACGGTCAATACGTCGAGCTTCAATCCGGCAGGCTTTATAACCAAGCGGAGCCTCAAAGCACATACACCCCGTTCAAACACAAGGGATTTGCTCCATTTGCCACCGATACGTGGAAGGAATACTGGATGCCAATCAAGGGTATAGGCGGATTCGTAACCGCCAGTCCCTGGGGTGCGATGAATGTGACTCAGCAGGGAAAGCAATTGATCGTCGGGATTTCGCCGGTACAGCGCTTTCGAGGCAGGCTGCAGGTATTTGACGGAAACCTTCTCCTCTCCTCCAGAGAAGTGAATCTCAAAACCATGCAGCCGGCCAGTGAAGTGTTCCGGCTTAACAGTCTGCCAGAGAAACTCCGTGTGTGTCTCGGAGGGGATAAACTCGTCTATGCCGCCGGCGATGAAGACAGCTTGACCCGGCCTTTGACATCTCCAGCAAACTTCGACTGGAATTCAACTTACGGTCTCTATGTCAGGGGTAAAGAATTGGAGAGACGACGGCACTACGTGAAGGCGGAGAGCGATTTCCAGAAGTGTCTGGCGAAGAATCCCAATTACCTCCCGGCACTTGATGACATGGCATCGCTGGCAAATCGCCGGGCAGACTTCACCGCGGCGTACGATTTTGCGAGGAGAGCATTAAGCATTGACACTTACGATCCAGGCGCCAATTATCAGTTTGGTATTGCAAGCGCGGGTCTTGGTCACGATGCAGACGCGAAAGCCGCCTTCAGCATCGCTTCAATCTCCATCGGGTGGCGCTCAGCCGCGTGGACACAGTTAGCAGAGGAATACTTGAGAGAGAAGGAGTACGACAAGGCGCTAGCCTACGCACGGAAGAGCCTTGATTACAACCGGTTTAACCTGACCGGTCTCAGGCTGGAAGCATGCGTCGACAGGCTGACCGGCGATACATCGGGGGCAGTAGCCGTCCTGAAGATTCTCCGTGCGTATGACCCGCTCAGTCATTTTGTCCAATTCGAAAAATATCTGATGGGCAAAGCCGGCTCTCATGAGTTTGCCGGAATGATTCGCAGCAATCTTGCCTATGAAACCTATCTTGAGCTAGCCTGTTGGTACCATGATGTAGGATTGGAACATGATGCGCTGAAAGTCTTGGCTCTCGCGCCACAGCAAACAGAGGTGCTGTATTGGCAGGCTTATTTGCGGCGTGATACGACTTTGTTGGCTCGTGCTGACGCTGCGTCGCCGGAGTTTGTGTTCCCGTTTAGGTGGGAGTCGATACCGGTGTATGAGTGGGCGATTAAGCACAGCGACGCCTGGCAGCCGAAATACTACCTGGCGCTGATTCGCTGGTTCGACGGTGAAATGAATCAGGCTCGGCAGTTGTTCGCCGACTGCGGAGACCGACCAGAGTTCGCTCCGTTCTATGCTGCTCGTGCTGAAGCCATTCAGACCGGAACCACACGTGACTTAGAGCGGGCTGCCCGACTCGATCCCGGGGAGTGGCGGTACGGTGCGTTGTTGATACAATATTATCTGAATCACATGGATCCTTCTAAAGCCGATTCGATCGCGACTGAATACGCGAAGCGGTTTCCAGATAATAATGCTCTCATCAGACTGCGTTCAGAAACTCTGATAGCTACCGGGCAGTATCAGGCAGCTGCGAATCTGCTGATGGCTTCGACTCTGCTGCCTGCCGAGGGGGCCACCCAAGGGCATGTACTCTATCGGGAAGCTTTTCTAATGCTAGCGGTACAACGAATGAAAGCAGGATCATTTCGCGATGCGCTCAAACTCATAGCGAAAGCGCGAGAGTGGCCCGAAAACCTCGGTGTCGGCGAGCCGTATCCAAAAGAGATCGATGACCGTTTGGAGAACTGGCTAACGTATGAGTGTTATCGTGGGCTTGGAATGGAGAAAGAGGCACAAAGGACACTGAATGTACTTGCGCTGCAGTTGTGGCCTGAGGCAGGAGACCTTACTAACGCAAAGATGCGCCCCCTGCCGGATAGCGGCGCTGGAGCAATTGTTCGCGCGTTGGCATTGAAACGGTACGGGCGTGCCGACGAAGGTCGTACCCTGTTGATGGACTGGATGAAACGTGATCCTGCGAGTGCAATCGCTCAATGGGGTTATGCCGTTTTTGAAGGCAGATCGGTCATTTTGCCAAAGGATGCTCAATTCAGCGGATGCGCGATTCTCGCCGCTTGGTTACAGAAGGGGAAATGACACACACATAAACAGTAATTCGTATCCAATTGGGTGTGCGACAAATTTGTAAAAAAAAACAATAGTTTAACCACATAGGCACATTAGAACGCATAAATTCATTTCTTACGCGCCCTATGTTCCTATGTGTTTCACACAATTACATTCTTGTCGCAGATCCGGGGGTAAGCGAGGCTAGCAGGCTGAGATTTGCCTGTGAACGGAAAAGCTCTCTGTAATCGGTAGAACCGATGGGGAGATATAATACGGGAAGCCGGCAGATACATCGAGTTTCACAACGACGGAATATAACATTTGTGGCGGAAAACTGCGCTCACGTGGGATGAGTTGAGAAAACTTTGAGGGTGAAACCAGAGGAGGGCCTGCTTCTTCATTCTAATGCAGTGATGATTGGAGAAGGGAGAAGAACGTCCCCAGCCGGGCGGGCCTTGAAGTGGCCGGGTATCAAGCCGAGAAGTGAAGGCGTAATGCCTCACTGAAAGGGTTATTTCTCTCGCAAAGGCGCCAAGAACGCAAAGAAATGTTGACGAGCGGTTCGCTTGGCGAGCCTTGCGGCTTGGCGAGAAACTATAAGTGAGGGGTTACGTGAAGGCTGCTCGTTCTCTTGACAAACGGAAATATTCTTCTTACCTTAAAATGATTTGGTTGATTGATTAAATCAACTAATGCCGATAATCTGCCAGTTGGGCTGTCTCAAGGCACCTGGAAAACCTAAAATGTGACTTAGATGGCGAAGCTGTGGCAATGCAAAAGGAGTCTCGTACGCGGTTGCCACGGGTAATGTCAACTATTATGTGTAAAATTTTTGAGGGTTGGCAAATTGCTTTTGCCGAATGGCGCACTTCTCCAGTTTGCCTCCATCTTGTAAGCAACGAAGCCCAGGATAACGTAAGCGGACCTTTCGCTGGCTAGTATCTCCATGGGACGGGTTCGCCGCTTGAACTCTTTGTTGACGCGCTCTATGATGTTCGTGGTTCGTAAACTTACCCACTCTTCTTCCGGGAGATCATAGAAAGTGAGACACGATTGGATGCTGTGCTTGAGAGAGGTGACGGCGCTTGGGATAAGGGCATCATACTTCTTGACGAAGTCGTCGTACCGCTCAGTTGCAGTCTTTCTGTCAATTGCATAGAAAATGTCGCGGAGCGAGTCGGTGACTTCCTGGCGCAGTGACTTCGGTGCCTTGGTTAAGACGTTACGCATCACGTGCACGATGCACCTTTGAACTTTCGCCTTTTGAAATTCCTCCAAGAAGACTTTCTCAAGCCCTTGCAGGCCGTCCATGATACCGAGTTTTACATGGGAGCTGTCAAGTCCTCGCTCTTTGAGGTCCCGGAATATCTCGCGCCAAGTCGTCGCCGAGTCTTTATCACCCTGTTGGATGTTCAGAAAGACTCTCTGCTTGGTGGACGTTACTCCAATCACAACCAGCATGGGTATCCTCTTGATTTCCATCTGTGTCGCGCCGTCTACCACCTTTTTCACCCTGAATTTGAAGAAAACGCCGTCCATCATCAGGTACTCAATCTTCAGTTCGTCAAGCCGACGCGTCCGCCATTTCTCCACCGCCGCGATCAGCTCCGCGTCGATCTTTGAGACTTCACCCGATGACACTCTACGGCCCAGAAGGTGTTCCGAGAAGAGTTCTATGCTTCTGGTCGACATCCCCGAAAGGAACATCGCCTGGACATCGTGCGCTATCTCTTTCTCATACCGCTCGTATCGGTTTATCACCTTAGAATGGAACTCGCCGTCCCGGTCACGAGCCACTTTGAACTGAAGGCTTCCTATCCCTTTCGCTGTAAATGTCCTTTGGTAACTGCCGTTTCTATAATTCTTGTCGTCTGTCGTCTTCCTTTCATACCGCTCTCTTCCAAGGTACGACGTCAGCTCCAGTGAGATAACATGCTCGACCGCTTTCTCGCACGCTCTCTTTATGTCTATTCTGAATACATCGAACATTTTGCCGGGTTCTCTCATGATCTCCTTTGCCGCCTTGCGGCATCCCGCATATCCAATCTTCACAAGAATGAGCGGGAGAAAAGTTCTTCGACTTCACTTATCCTTCCGTTGTACGAAAGCTCCATTGCCTGTCCACAGGATCCTTCGGACAGATCGAGATTGCCTTCTCCTTCCGGCTGCGTCTCGACAAGATTTTTCTCTTCGCTGTTTTCAGGGTACATGGTGCATAATTCCTTTCTTTTTTAGTTGAGAAATGTCTTAAAGGATTATGCGCCTTACCCTCTTTAATTTCCACAAACTAATTTACACTACCAACAATAACTCTCAAAGATTTGGTGGGGACCCCCACAAGGGAGGAGCGTTCTTTCTCTTGTCTTGACACAAGAGAAAGAACCAAAGAGAAAGTCAAGGCTGGAGAAAAAATGGCTGAAAATTTCTCCGCGGAGCTAAAACGAATAAAATACGTCTCATCCCTAAGGCACACAGGAGACGAATATTCGTTTCTTAACGCTCCGCTCCGAAATTTTCTTAACGCCATTTTTTCTCAGGCCGATCCGAACTATGCACCACATCAGGTGCCCCGCCGCGATTCACAGCTAGGAGTCTGTCGGGGAACCGAGGGATGGGCGGCATAAATATTGCAGGAAGATAGGTGAAGGAGAGAGAGTGAGATGAGAAAGTTCAGAGAATACAACATGGATCAGTTGCTGCTGATGCCGCCG
>JAKAGT010000078.1 GCA_021825585.1 Bacteroidota bacterium
AATCTTTTTGCTAAACAAAACAAACAAAAGTCTGGGCGGCTTCTTGACCGCTAAACTTGTGTTGTGTAATTTACAATGCAATGGCAAGAGGCCTGACGAAACGCCAAGGTGAAGCGCTCGATCTCATTCGTCGCTATATGAAAGACCACTCTAAGCCTCCTACCTTCCGTGAGTTAGGAGAGCAGATGGGTATTAGCTCTACCCGGGCAGTTAGCGACCTTTTGAAAGCGCTTGAACGAAAAGGCTATATCGAACGCGAAGCCGGGCGTTCACGAGGAATCAATCTTCCGAAAACGGAACTCACAAACCCGGATCTCCCTCCATCGGTTCGCACAATTCCCGTGGTTTCAAGAATCGAATCACGCGAAATTATTTTCTCCAACATAGTCGATGTGTTGCATTTCGATGCCAAGCTTCTTCCCGAGGGCGAACTCTTCGGCGTGAAAGTCTCCGACGACGCGATGAATTTCATGGGACTCTTCAAAGGCGACTACGTTATCTGCAGACGAGTCGCAGAACCGGAACCGAACTCGCTCGTTCTCGGAAGCGCCGCCGGAGTTTTGATCGTGAGATTCTATGAACTAGCGAATGGCAAAGTCCATCTAAAACCCTCTAATAAATCCTACCAAATTCTGAGCTTCCCTCCCGATGACAGGCAGTTCTTCGTCGCGGGAGAAGTAGTTTTGACATTCAGGAAGACAAAGTAGCTTAGTCTGTCAAAGCAACATGGTGGCAATGATAATTCTCCCGCACAGAAGCTGGTGCACCTCCCTTCCATCAAGCCAACACATATTGAAAGAGCGTTCCAGCTTCTCAAGGTTTTTGCGCGATCAGGAAAGAAAAATCGCTTTCGATGGCCCCCATTCTCATAAGGTAATCTTCAGAGTCAAAAAGGAATTGAAGAATTTCAGCAGTCGCAGGTGTACTTTCGACAAAGTGGTGCGCAATATCCTTGAGTAGCGGATGAAGAATCGCGCCGCCATAGTCCCTGCGCGATATGACTTTGAATTTCCGGCTGATGAGATCGCTGATTTTAGAAGATTCGACAGCCTCAGACGGATCGTGAATGCGCATCGACAGTGTTCCAGGACGGAATACCCACTTCTTTGGAATACCGGTTCCTCTGTATGTCCGGAATTCAACTGGGATAAGCGCGAGAAGGGCGTTGCAATACCGGATCTGATTGGGTGTCCACTGAAATCGATCGGGGCCGACATATTCGTTGACCACAAGAAAACCGTTCGGTCTGAGGGATGAAAGTACTTCATCCAACAAGGGTTCCAGCGGAGATATATGATGCAGTATGCCTTCAGCAATGACCATATCGAAGCTTCCCGGAAGAAAATGCTTTTTCCGAATGTCCGCCGTCTCGAATTGTATGACACTTCCATCTGGCGACCGTGTGCCATTTGTCTTTGCCTCGATGATTCTTTCCTCTGAAATATCGATTGCCAAAATGCTTTCAAAGATTCCCGTTTCTGCCCAAGCAATTTCCCTCGTCCCGCTCCCGCAACCAATTGATAAAGCTTTCAGGCCCTTTCCAACCTGCAAGAGATTTATCGTGTAATTGACTGCGGTTTGTCTCTCGTCGCCACTTATCAGCCTGTTCTGCCTCGCCTCGACCGCCGGAACCTGATACCAGTTCCTCAGGAAGTGTCGGCTCTGGGCCCAAGTTTTCTTAACTCGTGACGTACTAGATAATAATAACCGCTGAAGAATGGCTGGGCCTTTTTTCTCCTGGATCACCCTAAGGGCTACGGAGACAATATCGCCTCGTGTAATAAGACTCAAGTTTTGACCCTCCATCTTGTCTGACGCGTCGTTACCATAATTTCTTCGCTTCAGGCGGTCTAGTTAAGAGACTAAAACCAATTTGGGATTCCTCCTTAAATGCGAAGCAAGGAAACTCCCGGTGAAATTTAGTCTAATTTAAATTGTATCTCAACGCAAGCAACTCACCGATATTTGTTTTCAAATTGAACCACCTGCCGCCTAACTGAGCCAGTACCCCGCTGTCCCCCGTCCGGCACGAATCTACGGCGGAGAAGAATATCCCGCGTCGGTCCCTAAGTATACGGTTGAACCTCAGACATGCCTGGCGGGTTTTTGACGTTGTCTTGGTAGCATGCCTAAAGCGGCACAAGATATTCTTCTCTCGCCCATCAAATCACACGTTACTTTTCACTACTTCAGGATGACAAACTTCTGACTCTTGATGTAATCAGCTGTCTGAATCCGACAGAAGTACACGCCCGATGATAACTCAGGAATATACGTATGTAATGAGTGCTCGCCGGCTTGTTCATAGGCGTCAACAAGGGTTGCGACGTGCCTACCCAAAATATCGAAGACATCAACCTTAACCCTTCCGGGTTTGTCAATCTCGTATTTGATCTCTGGGGAGGGATTACTTGGATTCGGGAAGACACTCAAGGTTACATCATGTCCCTGATTTCCAATCGCGCTATTAGCCCCCGAAGGCTGCTGGGAGATGCTAACGTCGTCCCAGTATCCATCGCTAACAAACGCTATGGCGGAGTACAACCATATATCCAAGTACTTGGTGTTAGTCGGAGAAGTCGCGCTCACCGTGACGTTCTGGAAGCCCGAGTTCGGATACACATACGACGTGTTGTAGGTCAACATTTGGTAATTTGAGTCCAAGAATTCTATTTCCAGTGTCATGTGATCGCCGGACAACATGTATGCATATGCGCTCAATGTATAATTTGTGTTCTGTTGTGCGGTCAACAAAAGACTCGCCCATTTGGATACTGACGTTGAGTTGTCGGTAACTCTGACTGAATGGGAACCCGTTCGGCTGACATTCCCCACCACATTGACACCACCTCCGTCCCAACTCCACAACTCCCACTGTATTTTCGGGTCTTCAAAACTCGAGTTAACGAGCGACAGATTTCGGCTTGAGACTGGGTTGGCGATAAATTCCAGGTACGCGCTCCAGCTTCTGAAGCTTCCCTTCAAAAACCATTCAGGATCATCCCATACAGCATTATGATACCCAACAACATTATGATTCATGTTTTGCACATAACCGTCTATCAACTGCATTATTTTCTGGAGCTGCGCATCCGCCACTGTGCTGAACAAAGACAATGCGTCATAAGCATTCACTAACGTTTCAAGACCGCTGTTGTCAGAGCGATAATTAGTTGATGGAGTGGTTGAACTGCCGTAGATCAATCCTTTATTGCAATCCCGGAGACCTCCGCGGAGTTGTCCAATTGACGTATTCGTCGTCACTTCCTGGTTATCAATCATGAAATTCACTGCGCGCATTATCGCGTTTATCAGCTTGCATTTGAAATCAAAGAAATCTGTTTGATCCCGTATGGTCGTCGTCCCGAACAGTGTTTGATGACCAGTGGCTTGAAGAATTTCAATCAGACCATCCAGCACCTCAGTGTGATAGTGCATATACTTGTCTTGGTCGTATCCGGTTTTCGTTTGATCGGCATCGACAGGTGTTCCTGCCGGCGGAGCAGGCTGGGGTTGGTAATCATAATAATACCATCCGCCAGGCGTATTGTTGGCTCCCCACGTATCTCTGCTGTCCACGAAATCTTGCCAAGCCATAAGCTCTTCGGCCGCCTGAATGGAGCGGTCGAGCCACTTTTGGTTCCCTGTAAACTCGTATGTCATGGCCAAAGCGTGAAGCTCAGAACCTATGTAATTCGCATTTGAGTAAGTCTTATATGGGTCTCCAGGATAGGTGTACGGGTATGAAGGATGGCTATAAAGCCAATTCGAGCCGCTCATAGCAGCATTGAAATACTTGGTGCTACCGAACGATTGATAGCACTGCCACAATGCAACAACGCTGCGTGCGGTGCTTACGATGTCCGGGACAGGATCGCTGCCCAGGTCATCCAAAACAGCGCCGCTGTCCGCCGTTCCCGCGTATTTGTTCTGGACACACATGAGAAATTCTGCCCCCTGTCCCGCCATACTTGAATATGTGGCAAGTCGGTTCGGATCCGTCTCATTCCGGTATGCCCTTGCATATCCGACCACCGCGTCTGCCGTCAGTCGCGGCTCCGTGGAAAATGCAAGCATCGAATTGGGCCAGGTTAGCCCGTATGCGGATTGCAGCTGCGAGTTATTCATCAGGTAATACGAAGAATAGTTACTCTGTTGATTGTAAAATTCGTCACGTGCCTGCTGCAAAGTCAAACCGGTCGTGCCCGGAACCAGAATGGCATCGAGTGAAACTCCCCCGCCACTCAGGCCAAGAGTTTCAGTTTGACTCACTTTGGCGGATCCATTCTCGCCGTTTGTTGTTGACGGGATTACCGCTCCTTTTGCTTGTGGCAACATTGCAAGCAAAAGAAGCACCAATATTCCATATACCGTTTTCATTATTATTCTCCCAATAAAAATTGTGAAATTGTTGACTTGTACTCGACGCGCGGTTCGATAAGAAGAGATAGCTTGCCGGACTATAGTTGTGTGCACGAAGCACCAGGTCGTCTTATCGTGTCCGCGAGTCAACTTTGCCTGAACATAACTGATATTCTTTGGCGGTTCCTCCTTTCGCTCTCCAAGCGTTAGATTTGTCCCGACCATAATGGCCGACAGATTGGCTTTGCGCCCATAAACGACTCGTTTTTTCTCGCGGCAAAAGCAACGGAACGAGCGCAATCAAATTCTATCATCGAGTGAGCGTCGTGCTTTTCCGGTCTTCTGTGACAAATTCGACGATATTGTCGGCTCCCTTCGAGGTATATTGATCGAGGTTGGCCTGACCGGTATAGACATCAATCCGGTTAACCGATATGATGCGGCCGTAACCAGTAATATAGCGC
>JAKAGT010000079.1 GCA_021825585.1 Bacteroidota bacterium
TGCCAGGACGAAGCAATCCTCCCAGACAATCACTGCGATGACTTTCGGTTACAATCAGAGGATGATAGGATTTCTTGCCGGGATGTGTTGGATTGTACCCCTTCACAACACCTTCTTGATTTCCATAAAGTGTTTGTGCCGTAGAGTCACAGTTGAACCACAAACTCGAAGGCATTTGTGGAAGAGCAAGAAAGTGGGTTCGCAGCTCATTGTGCGCGATACCAACTTGCTCTAACAGTGATGGAGCTGACCGAACAAGAAAGCGTCGGAGGGTGCTCGGATCTGGCACACTACGAAGCCCCGTCAAATATTGAAAGATGCCATTCGTCTTCAGAAGCGCCGCGACCCCTATTTTTTCCAGCCCAAGGATCATTGGATAAATCAAAGCCAGCAATAATTCAGTGAGCGTGTACCTGTTGTTGCGTTGCGGAAAGGAAACGCGATGAAACAAATACGATCTGAAGTGAAGCCGTTGAAGAAACTGATGGATCAACGAAACGCCTCCGAAATGGGTGAGACCCGATGCGGTAAACGCTATGCGAATATTGCGAGATCCAGATGACATTATTAGACCTAACCAGAGGTTAGGTCTAATGTATATCACCTTCAGTCCATAAACCACAGCAAATCAGTACCTTTCGAGATTAACTTCACCATTTCACGCAGGTTTTAAGTTTCTACCTCTCATGATGACCTTTGACAGTAATCTGAAACAATTATTAAATCCAGATCGCTCATGCACGATCTCTTTTCATCAGAACATCATGGTGCACAATAACAACATCAATATCTTTAGCCTCCCGTACTCAGTCTGTATCCTATTCCTGCCTCGGTCAAAATGATCTTTGGATTTGCAGGATCGTTCTCAATTTTCTTCCGCAGCAGCCCTACATAAACGCGCGTGTACTGAGCCTCTTCGGCGAATGTCGGCCCCCAGATTTGTTCGAGAATATATTTGTGGGTCAGGACCCTGCCGGCATTTCTGACAAAAAGAGTCAGAAGCGAGTATTCGGTTGCGGTCAGTTTAACGACCTCGTTGTTTTTCTTCACCACCCTCGCAGAAAGATCAACCTGAAGATCTCCAAAGACAAACACTGCTTCCTCTTGTAAGGCTCTACGATGTCTCATTGCCGTCTTCATTCGCGCGAGCAGCTCACCTGTCCGGAAAGGCTTCGTCAGGTAATCATCCGCGCCGGAATCGAGACAAGACACTATGTCATTTTCAGAACTTTGCACGGAGAGAATGAGAATCGGGACGGAAGACCACTCACGAATTTTCTTCAATACCTCCAATCCATCCATGTCAGGCAAACCCAAATCGAGGATGACAAGCTCTGGCCGCTCGGAAGCAGTTTTAACAACGCCTTCATTTCCGGTTTCTGCAAAACGCGCCGCAAAGCCATTGGATTGAAGAATCAGCTCGAGCAGGCGCCTGATTTGCGCCTCATCATCAACTACTAGGATGACAGGCTCGCTGCTCAAGACTTTCTCTGCTTCCCTTTCTGTACCTCGGCATCCAAAGGAAGTCTTATCATGAATTCCGCGCCTCCGTCCTGAAGGTTCCTTGCCGTGATCGTCCCGTGATGTGCTTCAACAAATCCCTTCGCAATCGCGAGACCCAGTCCGGTTCCCCCGGTTTTTCCGTTTGAAACACGATAGAACTTTTCGAACACACGCTCGACGTCCTCCTCAGGCAAGCCCGGTCCATTGTCGGCTACTGAAATTACACAATTACTACCGTCGACATCGGCACGGATTTTTACTACGGTACCCATCGGTGTGTGGAGTGCGGCATTATGAATCAGATTTAACAATGCCTGTTCGATAAGTGCAAAGTCGAGCTTGATAAGTGGAATGCCCTCCGCCACGCTTACATTCACAATATGTCGTTTCATCTCCTTCTCAAGACCTCTCACTGCACCGTTGATAATGTCTCTCACATCGCACCAATCAAGTTTTGGCTGAATCAGTCCGGATTCGAGCCGTGTCATGTCCAACAAATTCGCCACCAACCTGTTCAGTCGTTCGGAAGCTATGTGAATTTCTTTCAGGTAATCTTCCTTTGACCACTTTGAATCGTTCTCCCTATTAGCAAGCAGATTCTCCGTCGCGCCCATTATCGCAGCAATCGGCGTCTTGAATTCGTGGGAGATCGAGTTGAAGAGGGTTTTGTATAACCGATCCGATTCAGCAAGGGCTATTGATCTTTTGTTTACGTCGTTAAGGAGCTCGCGTTCAATTGCCGACGTGATCTGCGAAATAAAATTTTCCAGCAATGTCTCCTGGTCGGGTGTCAACTTCGCATCATTTCTCAATTTGACCCCGATAACACCGAGGGGATAGCGCGGCCCGGACATTGGGAAATAAGTCGCCTCTGCCGATGGAAGTGTGTCCGTATGTCTCCCTGCTTTTTTTTCATTCCAATATACCCATGATGCGACACTGTATTCTTTTGAGTCGGTGATGTATGAACTTGCGTTATGCGGAGCCGTGGAGATTTCGCCTTCCGCATCACCTAAGATCATTGCTACATCTGCGTCGAAGTATTTCCTGATTTTCGTTACCGCGGCCTGAATAACCTCATCCTGAGAATGAGCTGAAGAAAGATCTTTTGTCAATGCAAAAAGAGCTGAGGTTCTTTCCTCACGCTGACGAATGGCTTTTTCTCTTTTCCTCACGCGCGCCGACAGGACGCCGGTCACAATAGCGATAACGAAGTACAGGCAGACCATCAGAACATCTTCCAGATTCCCAACGGTGAAAGTGAAACGCGGCGGGATGAACAAGAAATCCCATACTGCCGCCCCGATTGCCGTTCCCAATGATGTCGGGCCCGGTCCCGTCCTGAGTGGAAGAAGTGACACCACGAGCAGAATGATGAACAAGACTGACCTGTAACCTATGAAAGGCGCCAGCGGAAAACATATAAATGCTGTCAACAGCACGACAGCGGCGGCCCCAACATACTGAGCCCACCCTGACTGCAGTCCCGGGAACAGATGGGTGAGTTTTCTGTCACCCTGTTTGTCCTCTTGTCCCACTATATAAATGTCCAGGCCACTGCTTCTTTGCATAAGGTCGTCAATTAGACGAGCCGCACGGGAGAAAAGAAAACGGTCAGGTTTGCCGACAAGAATCTGGCTCGCATTCTGTTCGCGTGCGACCCTGATGAGAGCATTTGCTATATTATCATCGGATGTTGTGACTACATCCGCTCCAAGCTCGCGCGCAAGTTTTATGTTCTTCGAGAGCTGTTCTTTTTGCTCGTCGGACAATTTCTCGGAGCGCTCTACATAAACAACGGCCCAAGACGCATCCATCGTGTACGACACTCTTCTTGCCCAGCGTATGACCGAAATCGAATGAGGACTAGCACTGATCGCGGCAATCAGTCTTTGCCCGGACTTCCACGGGCCCGATATCCTTTGTCCTCGCATGTAATCACGAAGCTGGCGGTCGACTCTCTCAGCCGTCATGCGGAGCGACATTTCACGAAGCGCCGCCAGATTTCCCTTCCTGAAAAAATTCTCGATTGCCTGCCTGGATCGCTCAGCAGTGTACACTTTCCCTTCTTCGAGACGCACGAGTAAGTCATCGGGCGAAATGTCGATCACCTTGATCTCGTCCGCAACTTCAAGCATCGAATCCGGTACAGTCTCTCTTACTGTGCTGCCAGTGATCTGAGCCACCGTGTCAGCTCTGCTTTCAAGATGCTGGACGTTCAGAGTCGTATAGACATCGATGCCGTTGTCGAGGATTTCCATGACATCCTGATATCGCCTGGCGTGGCGACTTCCCGGAGCGTTTGTATGTGCAAGTTCATCTACGAGCACAACTCTTGGGCTGCGAGCAAGAATGGCGTCTATGTCCATTTCCTCAAGGACGGTTCCCCGATACTCTATCCTCTTTCTCGGTATTATTGGCAAACCCAACAGAAGTTCGGCTGTCTCCATGCGCTTGTGGGTTTCGATGTACCCGACGACGACATCGATCCCTTTCGCGAGAGCGTCCCTCGCCTCGCTCAGCATCGCATAAGTCTTGCCCACTCCGGCACACATTCCGAAGAAAATTTTCAGCTTCCCCTTTTCTCTCTTTTCCTCTTCTTTTTTCATCATCCGAAGAAGAGCATCGGGATCGGGGCGAGAATAATCGATGTCTGACATCTTGATCTAATTTAATCAGTTCTTGCCAAAAAAATTGCTACACCGAGGCACACGGAGAACTAAGTAGTGAGCACATAAATAAATACGTAGGTCGAATTGCTAATCCCACCAAATTAAGTGGATGGGACAACGTCCCGCCCTGCATTTTCAGTGCTCACCAAGTAGATCACCGCAGTTATTCGAAATGAAGAAGACCGAAATGCCGAAGCCAAAAACACAAGTTAGCGCTCAACGCAAAGGAAGTTTAGACGCTACAATTTCTTGCCTTCGATTTCTTAATTTTGACTTTCATTTATTTGGCTCATCGTGGAAGTGAGTGGGTAAAATGAGGGGAAGAATGTTTGTAAGGTGAGGTGAGACAAGGAGATGGGAGATTTTGGGATGACTAGAACAAGTTGTATGCTAGTGTAGTGTCTCCAATACTTGTCTACATTTCACTAACAACGGCGAGATTTTGTATCCCGCTGATTACGCAGATTGTCGCAAATATTCCTCTGCGTTCATCTGCG
>JAKAGT010000046.1 GCA_021825585.1 Bacteroidota bacterium
TGCTTGCGCGCATCGCCAAGCATACGGGGTTGAAAACCGAAGATCTTTAGATCGGTCCATTCGTTATTTTTCCAAACTTCCCTCAATGCGCACTGCCTCGGACAGTAGACGTAATGTTGAAGTGCGCCTGTTTGAAATAAGTCGTCTTCAGTGTACATATAAATCTTGTTCGACAGACATTCATACGTCTTGTTCGACAGACATTCTTGTCTGTCATTTAAAAAGGACATTCAAGAATGAATGTCCGACAATTATTCTTCATCATTCAAATACCAGCCCGCATATTTCTCCGGCTCATTTGTCAGTCCTTTCTTTACCGGATTATTGTACATATAGTTCAACTCATTCCTGAACTCGACGTCATTACGGACTATTCGATCATAAGACTCGTCCTGCCAAACCTGTCCGGTGGCCCCTCTGTGGAGATTGATCTTATGTGCCGACACGCCCTTGAGTCCGTGCATGACGCGGCTCAGAGATATTCCTTCGTTCGGCTGAATGAGTATATGCACATGATCCGGCATCACGATGGCGGCATAGCAATGATAAAAAGTCTCATTTCCTTCTTTGATATGCTCCAAGACGATCCTCTGTTCTTCTTCGTTGAACACTATTCCCCACGTTGCGCGGAACGTAACAAAGTAAACAGAGCCCTCAAGACTCCAGTGCGGCAGATGCCGCCGCGTGATTTTCAGTTCAGCCATAGCTGTATTATTCAACAGATATTCACGTTTGTTCGACAGAGATTGTCAGTGTCGACACAAATTCTTAGTGTCAACAGACATTCTCAGTCTCAGTAAACATTCTCTGTGTCGACAGACATTCTTGTCTGTCGAGGGGGACACTCAAGAATGAGTGTCCGACAATGATTTACTGCAATTCATATTCAGACGAGTCCTCTGACAGACACGAATATCTGCCATTGCAATTATTCGCCATCAATGACTTCACATTTCAAACCCGGCAAGTCTTTTTCAATCTCCGCTTTCTCTGGAACGATATAATCATCGATACTTTTCGGCTCTGTAACACCTTCTTTGACTACGAGCCTCTTTGAAACAGATCGATGCACTTTTGCGGAAGAATACTGGCCGTTATTTGAGTTGTGTTCCCACCAATAGACTTTATGAACTTCCATGCTGCCTTCTGGCCGCGCGGAGGATACATCGTTTCGGAACAACGTTTTCAACGCTTCTTTAATTGCCCTTGCGTCTTCATTAGTGAGACCAGTCCCGCGTGGGGGTGCAGCAAGTTGCGGATTGATGCTTCCATAAAACACATAGACTCCATGATATACTCGATGCTTCATTCCCATTGTGTCCGGCGCTCTTTCTGGCCCTGGCTTTTCAAGATTGACACTCTTCGTGATTTGCAGAGATTCAGGCCGATTATTTACTTTCGCTATGGAAAACGCAGGGTGGATTGATACTGGCCCTCTTATTCCGATTGAAACCCCAGATCCTTTTTCTTTCTTATCTGAGGCATCGCTTTCATCTTGTGAACTTTCGTTATCGTTTTCTTGCAATTCGTCTTTCTTATTCTCTTTACCGAAGGCAAACACTTGACCAAACGCTCGAACGTCGAGCCATTTACCGCAGGCTGTCTTACGGAATATTATGTCTTTAGGGTCTTTTTCCTCTTCTACATTCCCCTTTTCTTCTTTTCCTTTTTTCTTGTCCTTTTTCTCCCTCTTGAACAAATTCGTATAGATTTCTTTCAGTTCTCCCTTCGCCCTATCTCTGAGACTCCGGTAATCATCTACACGGTTATCATCCGATTGGACGAAAATTGGATAGCCCATCTGCATCAGCCGATTTCTAATTTTGCGTTTTATGCAAACGTCAGAGATTTCCCCGTATCCGTCATAATCAATTCGAGGTCTGTTTCCATTCAATGGATCGCCGTTTGGATTTGCCCTATTTACGGTTAGGATCACCGCGAAGTCGATCTTGCTGCTAAGAATGCTCATAATATTTCTCCTTCATTATTCAGAGTGTTAAACTCATCTAAGTTAATTGTCATCGTCATTGTCGGTGGTTTCGTTTTGAGAGTTATCTTCTCCTTTGGGCTTTGGCTTTAACTCAGCGCGTTGGCAGTGATAGCCCAAAAGAAATTCACCGCTAAGAGGCTCGTCTTTCTTAAACTCCTCTGGATCAAATTTGCACATCACGCTATCAAGAAGGTCTTTTAAATCTTTTGCTCTTCCACCTAGTCTGATCAGGTAAGGAGTCAATGACAGTTCAATCTGTGTCCATGTGTTGAATGGTCGGACAGAGAATTGCTGCATGTAGCGAGCCGCATTTGTATCTCTGCTTTCTTTTGAAAGACCAAGAGCACGACCCTCAATGCGATCCCCTATTGCGAGGAGTCTCCCGTATAGATAATCTCGTGCGTTTCTGCTTTCATCAAGAGCCATATTGTATTCCTCCTTTGAATAATTTTTGTAAAGTGAACAAGCTATGCTTAATGTCTTATTCCACTCCCTCTCATTTTTGTCTTTTGGATCTTTCAAGGCAATTCGATTGCAGGCACGACTCACGGCGGAATTCACAATGTCCCACGGTATTGGGTTCCCATCCATAATGCAAGGAAGAAGACGAGCAACAGTTGTCTTTTTTAATCTGTCGTCTGAGTCATCTCCATAGGCAGCCTCTGCAACATTTATCGGTGCAGGCGCTCCGATGAACGGCTGATAGTATCTCTTCTTCTTTCCAAATTCATCTTGGATGTCTTTGTAACGATATTCATGAATCCACTCACAGGACTTGTGCCAGTCCTCGATTCTCTTTAAAAAATCTGAGCCTGACAAATCTTCACGGTAATATGTAATTGCAAGACGTCCTTTGGATGCAGAGTCCAGACCCATGACAATGACATTATCGGTCTTTCCTAATGATGAAGCGTAGCCTAGCATTCGTTCTCTAAATTTTATTGCAACCTCTTGCGCGGTCGATACCTCAATAGGGACATTATTCGGTAAATCGTCGAAGCCAATAACAGATAGAGTATCATCTGTTGGTTTTGGAATCTCGTTGCCCGATGTAGCCCAGGCGACCACGGTTAATCCGGGTTCCCACTTGCCGTTGTCGCCCTTTACCCAAATGACTTTTCCTTGCCTATCGATGAGCCATATTAATGCGTTATGAGCTTTCTGAGATACTTCAAGACTGACACAACAAGACTCTTTCACCTCATGAAAACGACCCCTGAATGTGAAATCCTTTGTGTCGTTCGAAGAAATTATCTTTGCTCCATCACCCCTAGCGCGAATGTATTTGGGGTGTTGAGCCGCAAGTATCGCCTCTTTTCCTGTTACATAGCAAAGTAGTTCCTTTTTCTTTGTGCTCAGATAAAATTCGCTCCACCTTTCCCAAAGAGTTTTATCTTTCCATGTTTCTCGCTCAAGGTTATCTTTCGTTTCAACAATCCATCGCACGAATGCTTTATCCTGTGGTTTTGGTTTTGTCAAATCAAATATATCCTTAGTTGCTTTCTTGTCCTTCTTTGTCTGACGCTTTCTCAGAAGTTTTCCATCTTCTCCTATAAAGAGCTTTCCAGAGTTAATCAAATCTCTCACGAGCGTTTTCCTCTGCACATACTTTAGAACTGCCAGCGCTTTGGGATGTGAAAACTCAGATTCGCACCAACTTCGCAATAATTTGACGAAATCTTCATAAGGTTCCTTGGGATTTTGAGCGAAGCCCGAAGTCACAGTGCCCCCATGTGCTTCGAAATCGCCAGCAACATATTGAAGGCCACCGCAAAGTGGATAGGTTTCCGGTTTGATGCCCGCTCGGCCTGCCGCACCTTCAGTCGCGGGAATAATCGTGGTTGCATCATCTTCGTCCGTCACTAATTCGGCATTCATGAAGTTGCCTGCGTCATCGAGGATAACCTCAATATGTGCTTGCGCAGTAACATGACATATGGGAAGAAGAGGTCTTCTATTCCTCTCAGTCGAATAGCCGACCGCAGAATCACAATTATTATATGTTTCGTAAAGTTTTTGTATCCAGCTCATCCGATTTCCTCCGGTTCTTCACAACCTTCTAAGAGGCCTTCTTCTGCTAAACCAACAGTTTGAATTGTTTGTGCTTTCATTGGTCTAACCAATTTTCTTATTGTGCACTCTTTAGGATGTGGAAACTCAATTATGCCGTTCTTCATTTTTGCCCACCAGAATCGCGCTATGAGTTTACCATCTTCTTTGCCTTCATCTGGATAATCGAATCCATGAAACATCAAACCGAACGCGAACTCAGAGATGTCATCGTAGTGCCCTTCACGTTCCCCAAACTCACATGGCTCTACGTAGCCCTGACATTCCCTCGCACCGAGGAAAATATCTCTCCTGCCACCACGTTCTATCATACGACGAGCAACGCACCAATGCTTGTTTTCGTTCTGGTCCTTTATCAAATCTTTTCGCTTCTCGTTCCACTCGAAGTGTGCTTGCACTTGATATTCGAGATCGACAAGGTAAGTGTAGATTGAAAGAGAATGATCCGACTTGCCTCCGCTGTAAATAATCGGTTTGGCACTCTTTGTTTGGGTCCTTATTGCCTTCATTATTCGAACCTTATCGATAATCCAGGTAATCGTCGGCTTCCAATAAACCGAACTAAGGACACCTTTCAATGCTTCGTAGGTAGGTACCTGATAAGAACATTTCTCCCCACCGATTTTTGTCAGCGGGTCGGTGAAGAGGGCGTATTTCCCAGACACCTTAAACTCAACTTTGTTTTCGTAGACCATTTTTTCTCCTCAGAAATTTAGATTTTTCATTTCTGTTACGATCTCTTTGCTCCAGCCAAACTCATTGCTGTAATACTGGTAGTCCATGTAATAAATGCCAGATTCTCTCTGGACTTCACGTATAGCGTCTCTCATTTCTTCAAACTCATAGGGATACAGATTCACTGAAAATCTCTGCGCGGCCTTCAAAAGATCATATTGCTTTTCAAGCATATCGGCTTCGCACAGTTGATTAACTATATCGTCTCCTTCTTTTCCATACGGAACGATCACACCACGAGTCGGTGAATCAATCGCATAAAATGCTTTTGCGGCACTCTGGAAAGACTGCTTCAATGGTAAGGGAGGCAGAGCCTCATGATTCTCATTTTGATATCTTTTAACCGACAAGCTGTTTAGGGAGAGCAAGTTAAATAAGTTATCTTCCCTACCTATCTCTTTGTTGCTACTTGGTATTGGATAGCTCATCTCTTTTTTGCGATCGTAAAAATAGTACGCATAAAAGCGTTCCGTGGCTTTCAATCCAATCACGTTGTTCTCGAACGCATCCGGATCTCTTCCGTATTCTCTAAGAACACGTTCGGTATCTCCCGCACCAATTTTAATATCTCTCAACTTGTCCAAGTTTTCATTTTGTGGATTGACGATGTAGACCTTCCCAGTCTTGCGCTTTCCATTCCTGTTGCATCTGCCCGCAGCTTGAGCTATGGAATTAAGTCCAGCCACATAGCGAATGACTGTCCCAAAATCTATGTCTATGCCCGCCTCGATCAATTGAGTGCTAACACAAATCACGGGTTGCTTCTTTTCAAGTCTTTCTCTGACGGCATTCAAAACGTTGAGACGATGCATAGGGCACATGTTCGTGCTGAGGTGGTACAGGGGCGAACGATTTCCTTCCTTGAGCTTCTGATAAAGAGATCGGGCCGATTCCCTCTTGTTCACAATTACAAGAACGCTTCCCATCTCTCGTAGTTCTTTTTCTGCCAAGTCTGCTATCTCGTCTTCAGACCATCCCCCCGATTCTCTCCTTTTGTCAAATACTTCGACTCGCTTCAATCTTGTGAAAAGCTCTAGCTCATTCGAAATTATCTTTTGCTCGGAAGATATGCTTAAAAACCGATGGACGTAATCCTTATCCATCCCTTTCTTTAGCCAAGTGTCCTTGTCAAGTAATGGCTGTGTTGCCGTGCAGAGAACGACTGAAGCACCACAGTTGTTGACCAGAAAGCGAAGTGCGACATTAAACATATGGACGCAGCGGATAGGAATCGTCTGAACTTCATCAAAGATGATCACAGAATTCGCAAGCTGGTGCATTCTTCTTGCACTTCTTGTCCCACTTCCAAAGAGCGTCTCAAGAAATTGTACTTGCGTTGTAAAAACAATTGGTGCGTCCCAGTTTTCTGACAACAGATTTTGTCTCTTCGTTTCTTCTTCTGGTGTAAGATTGGAATGATGTTCAAGAACCACTCTATCTAAATATCTGCCTTCTCCATCTTTGTCCTCCAAGATCTTTCTCACCTCGTCGGCGTTCTGATCAATTATGGAAGTGAAAGGTATAATGTAGAACACCCTGTCCATTTTGTGATGCTTCGCGTGATTCAAAGCAAAACGCAAACTTGCCAGAGTTTTTCCACCGCCTGTCGGGACAGTTAACTGATAGATCCCTTTGGGCTTCGAGGCAAAATCAAAGCACTGCTGAGACACTTTACTGCGTAATTCATCAACTTTATTTCTTTCAGTCTTATTTTCAAACTCCTTCAGTTTATGATTCAATCGTTCAACCAATACATCCCAAGAACAATACTTCCCGTAGTTGCGGATTTTCACATTCCTTGTAAATTCAAAATCGGCAGTACTGAGCCTATCTGCGTCGATGAGACAGCTAAAAAGAAAACGAGCAAGCAATCCATACTTGAACATTGCAGTATCTTGCTGGTCACCGATTTCTTTAAGAGACCGTATTTTTTCAATAGTGTTCTTAACTAAGAGCTCGTTTGACAATAACCCTGACAACTGTTGCTGCTCGCCTTCATCAAGATTCGACAGCGCTTCATTAACATGAGTTTTGTCTTCTGACTTATTGATTCGTCTATTGAAGTCGTCTTTGCCAGACGGCAGGAGACAATCGATCAAACCAGAGTGGTGAGAAGCAATGCAAAGCGATAACACTTGAGCCGCGTTAAGCCCTGCTGCTCCTTCCATTGAAAGAGTCCTAAAGATGATTTGAGCCCCCGCGCTCGAGTGATCTATTTTTCCCTTCTGGGCTTCTGCATCAACGTATCCATCGGCATCGGGATTAATTTTCCCCTCTGCGGACAGAATGTAGTTCTGGAATTCAATACTTGCTTTCCCTAAATCGTGGAGCAGCCCAATGAGTTCACCGCATTCCTTTAATCCGATCTTATCGGCAAATTGTCCAACGAGTTTAGATGTTTCTTCAAGGTGTGTCCATAGATACTGTGGCTCTCCGTTTTTCCTCACATGCGCTATGGAATCGCTTTGCACCTTTTATCCTTTCTCTTGATTCGCAATAAACGCATCCAGCACAATCTTCAAATGCAGGAAAGCCACACCGAGATGGTCTTCGCTGAAGGGAGGGTTTTCGGGATTCCCCTCATCGTCCTCCATGATCGCCTCCACCATATAACGAAACACCTCCGGCTCCTGAGATTGCAATGCCACTGTTTCTGCCGCACTAAAGAAATCACCTTCCGAATCTGATCCCATCTTTTCCAGAAGAGCTTCATTTGCGTGCTCAACTCTCTTCATGATTTTCTCTGTAATCTTCCGCTTGCCATTCGGGTTCTCCCTCATCAGCTGCCAGATAACGGTTCCAACGAAGAAAAAGAGCTGCGATTCCTCGTCAGTGAACCCTTCTCTTTGAGTAATAGCGAGCAGGTACACCATGACAAATGGCTGCTCGCTCTGCATCCGATTCGCAAGCGCCTGCAATTCCGCCGGCCCCATCGCCGACATCCTTTCCACAGTTCGAGTGACTCTCTCAGCAGAGATCATGATCTTTCATCCTCATTTCTTTCTTCTCCCTTTCGCTTCGTATCTCCCCCAGAAGCTCGATTTACGTTTGTGTTTTTCAACCAGCTGCGAGAAGTACCTATCGTGCGGTGTGAACTTTTTCCATGTCATCACTAACGGAGCCAGCTCGTCAAGCTTGCGGAGATACCTAACGCCGTAGCCGTAATACTTCGAAATGGCACGGGCCAGAACCGATTCGAGGAGTGCGCGGTAAAGAATCGTCGCGGCGAGGTACCGCTCTTCGCGCTCCATTGTCTCAGCCAAAGGCAGAACATCACCATAGTAGTTCCCGTCGATTTCGGCTGTATGTGAAAGGAGATAAGTCTCCGCATCCTCCACCTTCCCGCACCAGAGAAGAAACTTCGCGTCTGTGTAGGAAAGTTCAGGCGATTTTAGAATAAGCCCTGCCTCATCGTCAAGCAGCCACTGGCGGTCCCTCGAACCGGTAATTTCAAGCAGCTTCGAGAAAGTTTCCTCGTGACGCCAGCGCCTGAAAATCCGCCACGCCGTTTCAACCGCTTCTTTCTTCCGCCCGAGCTTCTGATAGACTCTGAGAAGAAGATCGTCACGTTTATGGGCCTCGTATTGTGCATCGAGCGGGACCTTGTTCAGCCAGTCAAGCGCGGTTTTCGCATCGCCCGATTCAAAATAGACTTCGGCAATTTCGAGGCACTGACCGATGCCTGGATCCGGCGAGACTGTGAGAGTTGCTCTTTCGAACATCTCAGGATCGTGCATCTGACGCGCGAGCGACTCGATCCGATAAAGCCAATGCCGTTGCCGATGCTCCTCAGATTCAGCACGCGCCAATGTCCATAGCTTCTCAACCAGAGTTTGCATGACGGGTAATGTAAGGAGACGCGAAGCTGCATCGATCAGGCAATCGCGCACACCGTAGTCGGAGTCCATTTGCAGTTTAAGGACGAGCTCGGCAAGCCATTCCTTATCCTTGCACTCCGCCGCGTAGTGCACGAACAGCTCGCACGCATCGAAAGTGAACACTTGCCCGAGAAAACCATACGAATCGTCGCACATATTGAATAACGCCTCATCCGAGCGGAAGAAATCGGCGACTGCCTCAACTCCTTTACGCGGATCATCGAGATTTTCCTTCAGTTCCAGGAGCGATGCATTCAGGTCATCCGCAAGCGCGGCGACTTCTCCGCCGTAAATGAAGCGGGATCTCCGTTGGGCATTCCTGATGGTCGCTCGAAATTTGCCCGGTGCGGCGGCGGCGGCAGAAGTGCCGACCGAAGCCTGCGCCTTGAGTCTCGTCATCCCCTCAATTCCCTGTTGCAAGACATCTATTCATGCATCGAACGGTTCACGAAAGCTATTGCGTTTCAAAGGCAAAACTTGCCCCCTGTGCAAGAAACATACCTTCCTGACTCGAAATCTATACTTCCACTGAAGCCCATCTTCACCGTCAGCAACCGCCACGTTCAATAGCGTGGTTCATTAAACCCTTTCATTATAGCAAATGCCTGTGAACCATTCCACCTTTTCATCGCACTTAGATCGTCTCTTCAAAGCATAGAATAAAGGAGCTGATCCGGTGGCCCCGAAAGGGGACCACGATCCTAGGTCCGTTAGAAACGTTGTTTCTATCTATTGACTTACAAGACAAAAACTCTCATTAATAAATTCTGAAAAGGAGATGATATGACACAATCGCATTATTACAGACGAACTCATATCCGGAAAATCAGGACCAGATCGGGAACAAAGTTCATCCGAATTGGTCATAAAAGAATCAGAAAACCGAAAAGTGGAAGAAAGTAAGATTAATCAGCCTCCTTTCCGATGAGCAGTGCCCCCTGTGGACAATCGCGATCGGATGCGTTCATTGGCTTCCCGAGTGACCATGCAGCAGTCATTCACCACTTCATATTGTCACCTCTCAAGACATGTCAATGGACCAGCGAGTCCCCAAGCTCGCTCAAACGACGCTCTTAAACGTCGGACAAACAGAGCTAACAACCATTATTCATTAAAAAGGACGTATCATGGCACAGCCCACATCTTACAGAAGAACTCACACTCGCAAAATCAAAACGAAGTCTGGCGTGAAGTTCGTTCGAATCAAGCACACAAAAATCAACCGACCACAAAAGAGAAAGAGGTAGTATCATATCGACCGACCAGTAGCGGGCGGAAGTCCACAAGCACTTCCGCTCCATCTGTCTCTCTTGCCTGCATTCCGGTACGAGTCGCAATCCGTCTTATAGGAATTCGTTCCGACAAACGTCTCTAACAAAAAAGTTGACCGAAGGTAGCCATAATACCACTGCTCGCCCTCTGATTAGTCAACCACCGAAAGGAATAGACTTATGTCAAAGTATTACAATCCTCAACGCACACGAAATCTTTTTGATCCCTCTTCAAAAAAGCCTTACAAAATAAGTAGAGCCGATATAGAACTTTTTCTAAAGTGTCCGCGATGTTTCTACTTTCATAAGAGACTCGGGACTCCGACACCTCCAACCTATCCTTACACTCTCAACAGTGCCGTCGACAAATTGCTAAAGAGAGAGTACGACATATTTCGTAGGCTCCGCCTTCCTCACCCAAACATGACTTACCATGGTATAAAATGTATCCCCTTTGCGCATAAGGACCTTGAGATCTGGAGGGACCCATTAAGAGGCGGGATCAGGTACCTACATGCTCCCACAAACCTTGAGATAAGAGGGGCAATCGATGACGTCTGGATCGACGCCAACGACGAACTCCACGTTGTCGATTTCAAGTCGACCGCTCGGAAAGGAGATGTAAATATCGAGGCCGACTGGCAGATTAGCTTCAGGCGTCAGCTCGAAATATACCAATGGATTTTTCGTCGGAACGGATTTAGGGTATCGGATAAGGCATACATCGTTTACGCTAATGCCGATACTAGTAGAACAGCATTCGAATCGAAACTTGAATTCGACGTCTGCATCATTCCTTATAAGGGGAGTGATTCCTGGATTGAAGACGTAATTGTCCGACTCCATGAGTGCCTACTCTCACCGGACCTACCTCCACCCGGCCGTGACTGCGATTACTGTGCGTATTTCGATCGGCGTACTCTCCACGAGAAGAATGTCAGGAGATCACCTGTAGCCAAATCCAGTGATAGAAATTCGACGTTGAATTGAACTCGGCGCTTGTGAGTAATCACAAGGTTTGTGACCGCCCATGTTAATCTCATATAGCCCGTTTCTCCGCAAAGTGGCACGAAGAAGTGCGCGTAGCGGTGCGTTGTTCCCGTCAACAACTCGACGGGAATTAATCTGTCTAACTGTTCAGATAAACCAAGAAATATCCTCCTTATAAATCCATCGTTTGGTTAGCAATAGGTGAACCTAACGCCACGCTAGGCATACAATGGATTCATGCGAATTCCGCTCAAAAACGAGATTTATCTATCCTCAAGACAGAAGGAAGCGCATAGTCTGACCGATTCGTGGCATGGATCGGTGTCATTCCTCTCCTCTTGGACTCTTTATCCCGCATGAGCATACGGTTGAGCCATGATGAAGCCCGGACAACGTAGAATTGATTTCTCGGAAACTCTTCGCATATTATTGCATGTAGAATTGATCAATGACGGTGCGAATGAATCGCTTCTGTCGCTTTGCATCTTATATGTAGCGGGGTAACACCTCTTTTTATGTAGTCGTCAACCAGGACGCTCGCAGAACTAAATGAGTGCGTCCGCATCGGGTTACGATTATGTCAAAAAGACGAGAACAAAAACAGAGCCGGAAAACTCTGCAATCAAGTGTCGACAACACACAACTGTCTTGCGTCGGGGGACGTAAAGACTTTTCCAAAACACCTCCTTCCTGCCCTGACAACCAGGCAATTGGAGATTTGCCTACACTCCTTTCCGAAGAATCACAATCCACAGTCGTCGATTGGGACAGAGCGGCCGAACTTGTGGCAGATCTGATACTGGCTATTCACCGCCTTGAGCAAGGTGGTACAACAGCAGATTCAGGCAAGCCCTCAAACAAAGACAACACATCACAAACTCCCAAGACCATGAAGAGGAGAACGAGAGGTTAATCATGTCTAGAAAATGTGTGCAATACTGCAGATGCAGCACCGATGGTCAAGACTTGTCCATCGACCTACAACTAAAATTAACAAAAGAGTTCGCTGATAAGAATGGATGCGCAATAATTGCGCCGCCTTACACCGATGAAGGCTTTACCGGAGTGGAGACTGAGAACAGACCTGCGTTCATGTCGATGATCAATTTGATCCAATCGGGAGCTGCACCTTTCGAATACATCATCGTTTACAAAGCGAACCGCTGGAGTCGATCTCAGAATGAAAACGAAGCCAAATACTGGGAGTTTATCTGCAACCAGCATGGCGTCGAGGTAGTATACACAAACATCGGATTCACCAAGGATAACGAGTTTGTCGCCAACATTCAAAAAAGCCTTGAACAGCTCGAAGCTTCAAAATACAGCAAAGATCTCAGCGGTTACGTTACTGACGGCATGAGATATGCCGCCGAGCAAGGTTTTTGGCTCAGCATACCCCCTTATGGTTATGCCAGGGCTGAGGTTGATGGGGCGAAAAATATCGTCCGGGTACTTCGCAGGGGTGAAGGCATCGCAACCAAAGGCCATCATGCGATATTGGTAAAAGGTGATGAAAGTGAAATCGAGGTTGTGAGAAGAATATTTGAATGGAATAAGCATGGGTTAGGACTAAAGAAGATTGCTGAAAGGTTGAACGGCTCAAAGATTATAGGACCAGGTGGCAAGCTGTGGGATGTATCAAATATCCACCGTATTCTCACGCGCGAGGTTTACGCCGGGATCTATGTCTGGGGCAAACACAAGGGTGGCAGTATATCACGCTCTTCAAACAGTTGGGGGGACACCAACAAAAGTCCAAACTGGCATGACAAGAACAAATGGGTAGTTAAACCAGGTTTAGTCCCAGCGATCATCGACATGGAAACTTTCGAAAAAGTGCAGAGAGGGTTAAGAGAAAGGTCATTCGTGAAAAATCCCGGGAAGGGCAAACCCTACGGGAGTGAATACCTTTTGCACGGACTCCTGTATTGTGAAACCTGCGGCGGCAGGTGCGTAGGACAATCGAATTACGGCAAAAGCCGGAAGACACCTGCACTGCAGTACGCATGCAGTACTCGAGTCAAATTCGGCGTTTCATCTTGTGATTCAGGTTATTTTTCCCGAAAGGGGCCTGACGAATTTGTTCTGGAGACTATCCTGGGTTTCTGCAAGGACCCCGGCTTTCGGAAACTCGTGAAGCAGAAAATGCGCGACAGGCTCATAAAGGAGATTGACTATTCGAGAGATGAACAAAAGATCAAACGAGAGATCGCGAAGATTGAGAAAGGCATTAAGACACTTCTTGACAGGATCGAAGACCCCAATAACAGCAACTGGGAAATCGCCAACGAGCGGATCACCGAGAGGCGTCAAGAAATAGAAAGACTTAATGCCGAATTACGGTCTGTCCAAGAACAAGGGCGGACGGCAGACTCGGTCGAGAAACTCATCTATGAACTCGACAAAAGATTTGCCGATGCGGCGACTTATCTAACCGACACGAAACGCGGAGACGATGAAATAAACGAACTGAAAAAGATGATTGTCCGACAATTTCTCCATAAAGCCGTTGTGAGTTCAGACAGATCACACATAACATTCTACTTCTATGCAATCCCACGTATCAGTCCAGAGCCTAACACAGCTGTAAAGAAAATCAGACGTGTCCTCCCAGTAAAGCATAAATCACATAAACACAGGTCACAGCACCCTGGTCTTGACCTAGACCCAGAGGATTATCAGGTGGTGACTCTCGATTTGAAACAGGACATGATAGAAGAAGATGGAAAACGCTGGTACCGATATCAACCTTACGCGAAACTAAAGAAGGTAAATTACAGTGCGGTTGTGGATCGGGTACATCGCGGCGTCGTAATCACGAAAGTTATTCGTGGCGAGCGTTACATTTGTGACTTGCCGTATAATATTAAAGAGCGCAAGAAAGCTCGGTAATGGAACCGAGCTTATTCTTTCGCTCCAGATAACCATCCAAACTAGTGTAACAATAACGAACCCCGTTCCCACCCGACTTCTCAATAGTACAGCCAGGTAACCTTCAAGGGTTCCCCTCCCCCTTAAGTCAAGGTCTAATCAAAACAAATCATAAACCAAAGGAGAATCAAACATGGAAACTCTCGGCTCACGAGTTAAAAAGTTACGGGAAGGTCTAGGGCTTTCACAGAGCGAGCTGGCCAAAGCCGCAAAAATTACCCAAGCAAGCCTTTCAAGGATCGAAGCCGGCAAGATGTTACAATTAAAATCGCACAAATTAAAACAGCTGGCCGGAGCGCTGCGAGTCACTATCGATTTCTTATTGAGTGACGATAATCTTCAAAAAGTTGAAGACATAATTTCTCGAGACACGGACGCATGCGCGTTGGTCTCTGAATATTCCCAAATGGATGCTGAACAACGCAGACAGTTGCGGGAGTTTGCCGAATTCTTGAATCAGAAATGACGAATAGTGCGGGCGGGCCATTCCCGCCCTTCATTTTCAGCAACACTTTTCTTTACAGCATATATTTGTTCGGCGTCACCATTACAGAAGGGAAACGAATTTGTAGCACATACCTCCTCCATTGGATCATGGCACGATAGATGGCTCACCGATTATTTTGTCCCGTTTGAACACTCGACTCATTTATCGATAAGGCGATGAGCCTTAAATTGAACAAGGCCATCGGATTGTGCGTGTGACTCCGCTTTTCCGATGAGACGGGAGGTACCACGATGATCGAGAAACATAATTACGGACGACATGACGTGTTATGGTACACAGGCGCAGAGATGAATTTCATCTCTGGTCTCTCAGCAATCTATTACCCAAAAACTCTGATGGGAGTCTCACAAAAGCTGTACATTTCACTGTACAGTTTACTGTACAACGGACTGAAAAGCCGCGAAAACAACTCGGAATCGCCGTTTACATACGGACTGAAAATCCGTGTGTCGGCGGTTCGATTCCGCCCCTGTCCACACTCACTAATCCATCCAATATCACATGTCGGTATCCGAACCCGGCTGGACCATACCGTGCGGCGTGGTGGCCCGGGGTAGATGCTTCCGCCGTTCGCGGTCCCGATCAGCGGGTTCACATAGTTTATGAGGTAGATCGAACCTCCGTGACATATATACCCGTTGTCAACGCGCGTCTCGGTTGCATTTTGACTCGCGGGTGCGGAGAACGAGCCCAGGTAGCATCCTCCCGACAGGCAAAATGCAAAGGGATACCGTGACTGATCCTGCTTGACGATATGGGCGGAGAACATTGCTGAAGAAGCCGTGCCGGCGACCGTTCGACTGTCAAGGTAAAAATTGAAAGGATACGGATTCGGGAAACTCAGGTGTGAGATCGATACCACGGCATCGACAATTCCGTTGCTTGAATACCCGGCCGTTACACCTTCCGAGTTGAGTCTGCTCCCTGAAGCAAATTGTCCGGATACTTCCCACCCGCTCCGTCCCGTTTGCAGGTAGGCGCTCTGCGCGTAGGTCGCGGTCGTCACAGCTAATGACAGAGACGCCGTTAGCAAGCCACGCCGGACTAAGATCACCAGCTCTCTCTGAAATATTTCCGATCGCCCCTCTTCGGGATTGATGAAGCGCTCCCTGTATGTATCCCGTTCGCCTGACATTTCGCTCCTTTCTCCATTTATGATCGCGGCCAGTTATGGAATTCACCACAACCTGGTTCAAACGTGGCAAAGCAGGATGATACAGCGGTTTTCCCCACATGGGTGCGCACACCGATCTCCTTGCTTTGCGGTTCGACTTGTTTTCAGTACCCGATCACTATTAGATCGGTTGTAGCGAGGAGTCATACAGGTTTGAATAACGATTAGCAAGACCCCTGCACTGCGACCTCTCAATCGTAAATCGCAGATCTTCGATTGTACATTTCCATCTCTCTGCCGCATGTTAAGCCTCCACTAATTTTCCTGACTTAACTTAGCACTCAGGTCATGTGGTGCCGTATCATCGGATGATAATAAATAATGAGCGCGGCGGAAGGGGGTGCCACGCGCCGCTTCCCTTTTCAAAAAGTCACGGAAGCGGCACGCCTTGGGCGGGAATGATGGTAAGATATGCGAAGTGGCGCGGGGTATCTATTGCAGGGAGTTGCGCCTGTCACTCAGCTGCCGCTTGATTCACGGTCAACAATTCACTCTCGATGATATCCTTCAGCTGATCTTTCGGTAGTGCGCCCACCGCCATCTGCGGGGCACCAACTTTCGGAATGAAGAGGAGTGACGGAATGCTCCGGATTCCGAATACGCCGGCGAGTTCCTGCTCCACATCCGTGTTCACCTTGTAGAAGTCAACCTTACCCTCATACTCCTTCGAGAGTTCTTCGATGACCGGTCCTACCGCCCGGCACGGTCCGCACCACGGCGCCCAGAAGTCCACGACCGCAGGCAACATCCCCGCGAATTTCCATTCTTTATTTTTCTCGTAGTCGAAAACCTTCTCCAAAAATGTCTGTTTCGTCAATTGCTCCGGCATTGTCAAATTCCCTTTTATGTTTATAGCTGTTTTGTTTTCGGTGAGATGATAAATCGATGAAAACGATTCGGGTTTCTTAAGAAAGTCCGGATTACACTCATTGGTCACCGAATCTTCCCCCCGCTATCTTTACCGGGATTGGCAGCTTTGCCTAAACGACGAGTCCATGTGACCTGAATACGTTATCGAGATCTCGACGGCTTCTTTCAAGACCGCATCTCTTTGCTACATAATAACTTCCAATTGAAGTGATGGTCCAGCTGAAGCGAGCTGATCGCAGGATTCGTATCATGCAACGATAGTATTTCCCTCTCTTTCGAGTGTGAAAATCGCGGCTTACTGCTACCTTCCACGTTGAGCTCTCAGGACAGAGAGAAGTTCGTCCATCTGGCTGTCGGAAACGTGATTCATTCTTCGGGCGTTCGTCTTAGTTATCCCACACTGCTTCAGCTTTTTCCACATCTTATCGTTTATCTCCTTGTCCATATTTCCCATCGCCTTGTAAGCGACAAACCACTTTCCGTCTGGCGTTGGCGTTGGTGTCTCTACAATCCGATGAAACCCAGGATGTCTCGAAAACCTGACGGACAGGTTGCCTCCAGTTTGCCTCTGAGCTTGAAGGAGAAGACGCAACGCTTCCGGTGAAGTGAAACCCTGATATAATCCTGTAATGAGATTCACTCCTCCCCGTCGCGCTACCTGTTTCAAACCGTTCAATATCCGGCGAACTCCATCTTCCGTTATAAAAGCGACAAAGACTATCGCGTGAATAACATTTCTTTGCTCTTGCTGAATGGTTTTGAGCAGGCTTGCAGGTCCACCATTTGACGATAACACCAAGTTGATATCCTTTTTTGCCACGGTCTTCCCTCTGACGTTCTAGTTATGCGTAAATGATTGTTGCCCCTTGACTCGGATAAATCTCGTTGCCGCCAACTCCCGTTCAGGCTATAATCCGGAGATTCGCCCAGGGGCCGATATTATCAGGATTTGCCTAGTACCTCCAGCTACTATGACTTATTGGAAATCTATTCAACTGATCTTTGTACATCCGCCACTGCGGCATGAAAGCATCCATGTACTTCTTGAATGCATCGTTGTGATGACCTTCGAGAATGTGAACCAGTTCGTGAACGATAACGTACTCGAGGCAGATGGTCGGCTTCTTGGCAAGCTCAAGGTTTATCCAAATCCTTTTCGCCTTCCGGTTGCAGGAGCCCCATCTGGTCTTCATCAACTTGATTCCCCAACTCGACGCGGAAACCCCGATTGTCTTTTCCCACTTCTGCATCAACTCGGGTATCGCATTCTTCAACTCTTTCCGGTACCACTCATTCATTATCTCATGCCGCCTGCTCACGGACGTTCCCTTTCTGACATACAAGTCGATTGTCGACTTCGTCAGTCTGACATCTGCACGCAGCCCGTCTTCGAAGACCTTAAGAAGGTATCGCTTTCCGAAGAAGTAATGGCTTTCCCGGTCCAGGTATTCGCGCGGTGTCTCGCACTCCCGCTCCTGAAATTTCCTCCGGTGCTCCTTAATCCAGCCAAGCTTTGAAATTGCAAATGCGCGTATCGTATCGAGATTCATGCGCGATGGCGCCCAGTTTGATACGCGTGACCATCAGTATTCCTTCTGGGCTTTGATGATGAGGAAAATGCGCTCCACCTCGTCGATGTCTTGTAACACCTCGTAGAGAGCTCCCTTGATAACCTGCTCACGTGGTTGGTTTCCTCGCCAGCCATCCGGTCTTACCTTCTTGACTGCCGCATCGATCTTAAGCGCTGCATCTTCATCTTTTCCGAGATTGTTGTAGAGTGCGCGCTTCCCAGGCGTATCCAGCCTCGCCGGCGTGTCTTC
Organism: Bacteroidota bacterium; assembly: GCA_021825585.1. GTDB lineage: Bacteria > Bacteroidota > Ignavibacteria > Kryptoniales > JAKASW01 > JAKASW01. The sequence continues at coordinate 18,238 of JAKAGT010000046.1, forward strand.
CGACTTTCCGGTCTGGACGTGCTTTGCGAGTTCGCCAATGCGTTTGAGATACTCTTCGTAGTCTATCCGCTTGGCCCGCAGGTCGGCAATAATTTCGTTCAGCAGGACAGACATGTTTCCGTAGAACGCGGGGTCGTTGAGTTGTTCCTTTATGATTTTGCTCCGGACGTTGTTGGCAATAGTCTCGGCAATCGCGTCTTTACCGCTCCTGATGCCCTCAGGGAGGTTGTTTATCGCGTTCGCGATTCCCGAATTTACAATCAGCTCAAGGAGCGTCATGCTGTCGAACGGAGAAATCTTCCTCGGAGCGTCCGCCTCGATATACGTGTCGATAAGATGGCGCATATCGGCTTCGTATGCTTTGAGATCGATCGTCTCGCCGCTCGCCTTCCGGATGATCTCTCGCAACTTAATGTAGTGGTCGATATCCGTTTTGATCCCGGCTATCTCGCGATCCGTGTAACCCGCGGCATGCAGATCGTCGGCTATGTTTGCGTAAGATCGCACTAAAGCTGACGTACGCATAGCGTGGCTTCCGCCGGTCAATTTCGTGGGGATGGACGGACTGGCCGATGAGCAGGCCAAGAAGAACGCTCCGCCCTCAGTAAACTAGCCTAGGAGTCTGTCGGGGAACCGAGGGATGGGCGGCATAAATATTGCAGGAAGATAGGTGAAGGAGAGAGAGTGAGATGAGAAAGTTCAGAGAATACAACATGGATCAGTTGCTGCTGATGCCGCCGG
>JAKAGT010000022.1 GCA_021825585.1 Bacteroidota bacterium
TCTGCTTCACTTGCATTCCCTTTTTATCCATCGCTTGTACTCCTGTTTTTATCCAGAATATACATACAAACTGTAAACGATCTTGTGGAACTTCTTGTGTAAACGATGTTGTGCAACGCGTCAGATAACTGGTGAATTTCTTTCCCAATGCTGCGGCAAGAAGGCCCTGCAATTCAACCACGCTCAACGGAGCCGGATCGGTAAGGTGAAAAGTCTTTCCAATACTCTCATCATCGGTTGACAACCTGGCCAAAGCGTTCACCACATAATCGACGGGGACGAGATTCACTTCGACGTTTCCCTTCCCTATTTTGGGAAAAGGAAAATTGTTCGGCAGACTCTGCATCGTTCGAAGGACATAATACGGTCCGTCGTATTTCGCGGTTTCACCCGTCGTTGAATCTCCAACGACAATGCCGGGACGATAAATAACCGATGGAATATCATCCCTATTTCTAACAATCTTCTCCGCAAGAAATTTCGTCTCTTCGTAATAGTTCTTGAATTTTTGACTGAGATCGAAATCCTCCTCGGTGAATACCCCCTTATGTTTTCCGCTGACATAGACGGTACTGACATAATCCAACCGTTTGAGATTCCTGCATCTCCCGGCATATGAGACCACGTTGCGCGTGCCTTCCACATTGACCTTCATACCCACGCTTCTTGGAATCGTCAGATCATACGCCGCAGCCAAATGGAATATCCCGGCTATTTCTTCCGCCAGGCGCTCGGGCTCGGGGATTCCAAGATTCTCCGACGTTATGTCTCCCGGAACAAAGTTCAGGCGGGATGTAACTCCCTCTATTTCTTCCGCGAGCCTGGCGCGTGATGCCTCTGCCATGCGGAGGAACTTCTGCTGCACCAACGCGGTCACTTCCAGGCTTGCATCTCTTCTGAACAACTCCCTCAGGAGCCGTGTGGCAATGAATCCGGGGAATCCCGTCACGAGTATCTTCCTCATACCGCTGCCCTCCTTATCGAGTGGATATTTGAAAACTCAACTCCCAGGACAAATACCGACGTCGAGTAGAAGACCCAGAGAAGCAAACCGATCAGCACTTCAAGCGCTCCATATACTTCTCCAAGGTTTCCTATCCTGGAAATGTATAATGCAAAGACGTTCTTCGCCGATTCGAATAGAATCGCGGCCCAGAACGCACCGAATGCGGCCGATGCCGACCGTATCTTGCCGAATGAGAGAAATCTATAGATCGAGAAATAGAGCAGAAAAGTCAATCCGAATCCCGACAGGATGGGGACACCGAACTTGAGCAGGGCAAAGCGCATGTGTCCTTCCGGCAGCCGGAGGGCCGCATCCCGCAAGCCGGTGAAGGTGGCGGTGACCGCGATGCTTGTTGTAAGAAAGAAACCGGCGATCAGAAGCATCCTCAAGTCATAGAGTGTCTGCCTCCAGAACGATTGCCTTACCTCGATTGATAAAATATGAAAGATCGTCTTGCGCAAAGTACTTACAAGTGCAAGGGCGGTCCAGAAAAAACCCGCAAAACTCAGGACGCCGAATAACCCGGCATGCCTCGTGAAAACCTCAGCCCGCTGCAGGAAAACCATCCTTATCTCTTCCACGGACCGGATCCTCTCGGGAATTGCAGAAAGAGAGATGACTTCTAATTGCTTCAAGATTGTTCCGCGGGAAAGAAACGAGCCGAGCACCCAGATTATCAGGAAGATCGTAGGAATGAGACACAATATTACCTGAAAAGACAAAGAAGACGAATAAAAGAAAATGTCGTCCGATTGAGACCTGCGCATAAGGTCCTTGATGTAGAAGGACGTTGTTTCAAAGAGTCCTTTCGGACCGCGCAAGAGCCTTTCCAGACTACTTTTCAATCGACGCGGCAAACTTGGAAGGAAGGGTGCCGTAATACCCGGACGCCAGATCTCTCACGTCCAAATCTATAGTGCCATTTATTTGGAGCCTCTCACCCGACACAACTCCAATCACTTCTACCACCAGCTGTTTCGCATTCGCCAGTGCCGTTATCTCGTGCGATTTTTCCGGGACGTATGAAACGACGACTCTGCCTCCACCTTCACCGAACAGCGCGAAGTCCTTCCGTGTTGAAAAGTCCATCGCCACCCTTGCCCCGATCATTTTCTCGTGGTCCATAATGCAGCATTCTGCCAGCGCGACGGCCAAACCACCCTCCGAGACATCGTGGGTGGAATTCAGCATGCCTGTAAGAATCGCTTCGTGCAGGAAGCCGTGAAGACGCCTCTCGTAGTCGTAGTTTATCCCTGGGATCTTCCCGGCAACCAGTTTGTGGATTACTGCAAGGTACTCGCTTCCGCCCATGTCGAGACACCCGGGTCCGACGACGGCGATGAAGTCGCCCTGATTTGAAAATGCCGAACGCATTGCCTTAGAGACGTCGTCCATGATCCCGAGCATTCCAATTACCGGAGTCGGATAGACCGTTCGGTTGGGACTCTCATTGTAAAAGCTGACATTGCCGCCGGTTACAGGAGTTTCCAGCTCGGTGCATGCTTTTGTAATCCCCTCAACCGCCTTCTCGAATTGGTAGTAAACGTCCGGTTTGTAGGGATTTCCGAAGTTGAGACAATTTGTGATTGCTACGGGTTTCGCTCCGACACACGCGACATTCCTTGCGGCCTCAACAACCGCGTGCTCGGCTCCGGTTCTTGGGTCCATATACACATACCTTGCGTTGCAGTCGGTCTTCAGGGCGAGCCCGCCTTTCTTGCCCTTCTCACTGCTGGCCCATCTTTCGAGCCTGACAATTGCAGCATCCCCTTCACCGGGCACCACCACCGTATCGGTTCCAACCATGAAATCATATTGTTCAAACACATATTTCTTACAGGCAATATTCGGGGAAGAGATAAGCTTCTTCAGCGCATCGTTGTAGTCAGCCGGCTCCGGCAGAGTGGACGGATCAAATTCAGAAAGCCTCTCGATGTACTCAGGCTTGCAACTCTCCCGGACATAAACGGGGGCACCTTCGCCGAGTGCAAGCGTTTTCGAGGGCACCTCAGCCTCCAGCATACCATGACGGCTGATTCGCAGGATACCGTCACCCGTCACTTTGCCGATCACCTCGGCATTCAGATCCCATTTCGTAAATATTCTCTTTATCGCGACCTCATTTTCAGGTTCCACGACGACCAGCATCCGCTCCTGCGACTCGGAGAGCATTATCTCGTAGGCGGACATATCTGATTCGCGCAGCGGTACGAGATCAAGGTTCACTTCCATTCCGGTACCAGCCTTTGCGCTCATCTCGGAGGTGGAACAGGCGATGCCCGCCGCACCCATGTCCTGAATCCCCACAACAAGCCCCGCCTCAATCGCTTCAAGGGTTGCTTCGAGAAGTAGCTTTTCCGTAAACGGATCGCCCACCTGCACAGACGGCCTCTTGGCCTCGGAAGCCTCGGAGATATCTTCGGAGGCAAATGTGGCTCCGTGAATACCATCTCTGCCGGTCGAGGACCCGACGATCATTACCAGGTTACCTACGCCTTTAGCCGCCGCTTTGGCAATCCTGTCATGTCTGACGATCCCGACGGCCATTGCATTCACGAGCGGATTTTCATCATAGCATTCGTCGAAATATATTTCTCCCGCTACCGTTGGCACGCCGAAGGCATTTCCGTAATCGGCAATTCCTTTCACCACGTTTTCAAGGAGGTATTTGACGCGGGATGTATCGGGATTTCCGAAGCGAAGCGAGTCCAGTGCTGCGACGGGCCGCGCACCCATCGTGAAGATGTCGCGGAGGATGCCGCCGACCCCTGTGGCCGCCCCCTGATACGGTTCAACCGCACTCGGGTGATTATGGCTCTCGATCTTGAAGGCCACAGCCAGGCCATCACCGATATCGACGAGTCCTGCATTTTCCTCCCCCGCGCCTACGAGGAGGTTCTTCCCCGAACGGGGAAGTTTCTTCAATTGAAGGATGGAATTCTTGTAGCTCGCATGCTCAGACCACATGACCGAATAAATGCCGAGTTCCGTGTAAGTCGGAACGCGCCCGAGAATTTCTTTTATCCGTTCGAACTCTTCGGGAGTTAATCCCATTTGCCGCGCGGATTCTATGTCAACTTTTAGGTTCATTTCGGAGGACCAATCAGGCTTCTTGCAATTTTTTCAATGATTTCGGGGCGCAGATTGAATATCAACAGCAACACCAACACGATAAACGAAAACACGATCGCAAAGACGTAGCTTTCCCGCCTGGAGGCGCGCCGATTCCCCCCGGGCTGAGATTTCATGATTCCACGCCAGCCGCAATCCTGACAACGGAAGGGCCTCCGTCCGATCATCTTTAAGACAGATTCCCGAAAGCTCCGCGTGTGACTCCGTTGAAGCTTTGTGGACCTGCAGCTAGGACACGTAAGCGTAGCCATGATGTTTGCTGGAATAATTTACAAAAAAAATGCCCCGCTTTCACGGGGCATCGTTGACAGTATTTTCGACAACAACTTCTGTCCGGTTATAACGATGAATTACCGGTTCTAATATTTCCTTGCCTGCAACAGTCTGATCACAGGCTCCAGAGCTGAGTAACGAACTTCCGGCCAGACAATTTTCGAGAGCCCTGTCGGAGCAATTACAATCGAACTGGGCACCATAGAAATCGGGACTATCGGAATATTCGCTCCAAACTGTTTGTTGATTGCCTGGATGAAGATATTAGCTATGAAGGCATAACCCTGGGAAGTCGGATGTACGCCGTCAAGTCCGAATGCACCGCCCGTTATGTACGAGCTGGTCAGGTCGATCCCTTGCGCTTCGTAACCCGTTTGGTCAAACTCATTAAGAGCAGTGTAAATATCTGCAAGGGCGATCTTGGTGGGATGACTAGCTTGGATCGCACTGATTGCCTGGTTGTAACCCTGAACAGCTTGCGACACGATCCCATACTCATACGAGTCGAGTACAAACTGGTTAGGAAGAGGCCTGCCCGTGCCGCCGACTGAGGTAGGGATTCCGACTCCGGCCTCCAGGGAATCGAGGGCGGTCAACAGGATGAAATCATGCTGCGGATCGGCTGGACCGGCATAAAGATTCCCGCTCGCATCATGCCTGTAAACAATTAGCGGGATAGGCTGCCCGGTCTGAGGGTTAAGCACAGGCTGCTGAGTCGCAGGATTGACAACAACCGCGGGGACGGTAGTGAAGAACGGAATGGCCGCAACATTCGGTATGTTCGCCAGAATAAACTTCGCGTTCGGAGCTCCCGCTATAAGCGCATTCATCATTTGATTATATAGCGCAGTGAAAGTCGCCACGTCCGTGGGGCCGCTGCCGGGACCTAGTATCCCCACCGTGCCTCCTGATGTTGCATAACCGAGCACGTCATTCGCGCCTATCCACACACTAACGAAAGTCGGATGGAGTGCGAGAGCCTGGGCAACCGGGCTGCTGCCGAGCGCGGGACTTCTCAACACAATCTGAAAGAACGGGTTGTTCCTCGGGGGGCCCGCTTTTGCGGCAAAGCTCGACGTATCCAGCATGTCATAGAGAACCGCCCCGGGGATTCCGAGGTTGTTGTATGGACGAGCGAGGCCAGAGTTCAGCGGCGCACCGCCTGCAGCCGGATCCTCGCCGATCACCGGACCGGTGAGATTAAGAATCTTCATCCGTCCTCCGATTCCGGGGTCACTTATGAGCGGCTGCTCAAACTGCGTAACGCCTGCTTGCTTGGCGATATCCGCAGGATAGCTGTATTCCTGCGCCGATTCATACAGTGCGCCGCTCTGATATCCGGCAGTCAAAGAATTTCCCAACGAGACATACGTTGAAAAATCTACCGAACCGGTCGAGGGAGGATTTACCACACTCGACTTCTTGAAATCACCGCACGACGCCACGACAAATGCAACCAGACCGACAGCGAGGGCGGAAACAATATTGGAACGAATACTCTTCATTTTCGTTGTTCCTATCGCTTTTTGTTTAAGGCAAACTACAGTCTGTAACTCAGATCGATGCCGATCAAGTTTGCTGTTGTGTTATAAGTACCGTTGAATCCGTAAGCTGAGGTCGTTATCGTCCTCTGCTTGAACGGAAGGAACATGTAGGATGCATCGACGGCCAGGTGATTGGTCAAATTGACGCCGACACCTGCGTTGAGACCCAGCCTGTCGGCATCAGGAAGAATCGGTGCATCATAGGCGTCGGGTATGGGGTTCTTATCGTAAAACACACCGGCGCGGAGCGTCCACATCTTGTCCAGATTGTACTCGCCGCCTGCGCGAATTATATAAGTGTCGCTGTAGTCTCCGATAATGGAACTATTCTGCTGAAGAGTTGTATGATTCGCAAAAGTTATGTTGAGTTGCCTGTACGCGCTCCAACCGACGTGTTGGAAATCCGCTTCCACCGAATAATTCTCACCCTTGTACGCAATTCCGGCATACCAGTTCTCGGGAAACGGAAGAGACGTGGAAACCGCACCCCCGGGGAGAAGACCTGCAAGGACTCCGGCTTGCGAGAAAGTGGCGTTCCCGTTCGTGGTCTTGAAGTCAATCTTGCTTCTGTACGAGAATCCGACAGAGACATTCTTTATCGGCTTCAGCATGATCCCGAAATTATACCCGGTTCCGTTCGCGTCGCCCTGCATGTGAATGAACGGGGTGATAGGGTTACCGGTTGCATCGCTGAATGGAGTGGGATTGTATTTCTCCAGGAGCACGCTTCCCAGGGCGTAATCGAAACCGACTCCGATGGAAATGAAATCTCCGAAAGCATATGAAACCGTAGGATTAATGTTGAATGATTGAAGATTGATCTTGGTTATTATGAATCTGCCGACCCAGTTCTGCGGCCAATCGGTTCCCAGCCCGTCGGGAGTAAACACGCCTATACCCGCCGCAAATCCATTGTTGAAATTATAGCTGACATAAGCGTTGGGGGGGAAGAAGGAAATCGAGTTCATCTTCCACTCGGTGTTGTTCGGATAAGGGCCGGTAAAAGTAGTGTTGGGAAGGATGAGAGTTCCTCCAAGCATTACGTTGAAGCCTTGAACGTAGCTTAAGCCTGCAGGGTTGAAGTATATCGCGGAAGCGTCCCAAGCGCGGGCGACAAAGGCGCCACCCATCGAAACCGCTCTCGCACCGTGTTCATTGAGCTGATAGCCGCTGCCAAATGCCGTCGACACGGACATAATGGCTATCGCCAGAAACGTTACAGCTTTCTTATTGACGCAAGCCACAAGCACCTCCTTTTTATTTTATACGACGGGCTATTTTAAGCGATGCAAAACACAAAGTCAAATTTGCCCATTTACAAAATCTACACCTTAGCGGGCAGCTTCATGCCCTGCGACCGTCGAGTCGTCTTCACCTGGCACCATCGTTTCCTGTCGCCCCTTCATGATCATGGCCAGATGTTAGCTTGTTCAGTCGGCTGGCGGGGATTATTTTATGTTTACCTAAAGAAAGGAACCCACAATGGAGATCAAAGGAAAAACCGTCCTTGTTCTTGGCGGATGGGGCTTGGTGGGCTCTGCAATCTGCCGAAAACTCGTCCCGGAAAAACCGGACAAGATTATTGTCACTTCCCTTCTAAAATCAGAAGCAAACCAGGCAGTCGGACAACTGCGACAAGAATATCCCGATCACGACCCGGACTTTTTCGTTCCGTACTGCGGCAACATCTTTGTCCGGGAAGAATTCAAAGACTTGTCGCGGGAGGAAATACTCTCTAATTCGGAAAGAAGACACGTCCTGATCAACGACACAATCGGAGAATTGTCCGAGGAGAACCTTAAAGCCAGCACCATCTACAATTTGCTCACCGATTACCGACCGGAAGTTATCATCGACTGCATCAATTCGGCAACCGCGATCGCTTACCAGGATCAGTTTCAGTCGAGCCGCTCGCTGATGAAAGAGCTCGACACAGCCAGAAAAGCATCGTCGCCAATCAGCGATCAGCTGGTCGATTCCATTGAAAGAATGTTATGCACACTCTATACACCGCAGCTTATCAGACACATTCAGATTCTGTACAGATCTATGCATGACGCGGGAACAAAAATTTACGTGAAGATAGGGACAAGCGGGACAGGCGGGATGGGACTGAACATTCCGTACACACACAGCGAAGAGAAGCCGAGCAGCGTATTGCTGAGCAAGTCTGCAGTAGCAGGGGCGCACACACTACTAATGTTTCTCATGGGGCGCACTCCCGATGCACCGATTACAAAGGAGATCAAGCCGACCGCGGCAATTGCATGGAAGCGGGTGGCATTCGGAGAGATAATGCGTCGCGGAAAACCGATCCTCCTGCAGGATTGTTCTCCCGAAGACCCTTATGTAATTGGAGATTCTCTGGAGCTGAAGACAGCGATTAAGACGAAGAAGACGGATGAGCCGCTTCGGTCGGTCTTCATCGATACAGGTGAAAACGGCCTTTTCTCGCGCGGGGAGTTCGAAGCTATTACAACACCCGGACAGATGGAATTTGTCACCCCCGAGGAGATTGCGGAGGACGTCATCTACGAGATCAAAGGGGGAAATACCGGCCATGATATAATTAACGCGCTCGACAATGCCACGCTCGCTCCCACTTACCGCGCAGGGTACATGTTCCATTCCGCATTCTCAAGAATGCGCGAGCTCGAATCGGAGCACGAAGTCGACAGCGTAGCCTTCGAGCTCCTGGGTCCGCCGAGGCTATCCAAGCTTCTCTATGAGAGTTATCTCCTGTCAAAGCGTTACGGCAGCTTCGCGGCCGTGGAGCAAATACCGGCTGAACAAATGTCAGGCGAGCTGTATGAAATGATAAAATCCGATGGGAGGCTGCGTTCTGAGATAATCTCGATAGGAATCCCGATACTCCTTCCCGACGGAAAGAGCATGCTAAGAGGCGAAGATATCAAGATTCCGCCGTTCAGAGGAGAGAGTGTACTGTCGGCTAACCATAAATCAATCAATGCCTGGGCGCACGACGGCTGGGTCGATCTGCGCGTCGCCAATATGACTTTGTGGAAGAGCAGGCTGTGTGAGATAAAGAAGATGACCGAACCTATTCCGGTTGGAGATACAAGCTCTCGCTTCATCTACACGAAAGAATACTGGAATAACTTCGAGACAATCGAACCTGGAAGAGTCGTCGGCTGGATCTTCTCGTACGAGGAAAAAGGCCTGAGGATGAAGGCGTAAAACAGGTCAAAAGCAAGAAGGTCTCAGAGGGATCCGCGAGAAACTGACAGTGTTTGATTAACGATCGTTTAACGGCCCTTTTATCCTTTCCTTTTTTGACTTTTGACCTTTGAATTTTGACGTCCTATTCACTCATACCGTAGAGACTCTATTGGATCCACGCTCGCCGCCTTGTATGCCGGGTAAACACCGAATATCACACCGACAAGCGAGCAGACGATAAGGCCGATCATAGCCCAATCAAGAGGAAATGCCGCCCTCATGTGCATCGCCAATGCAGCGAGATTGCCTCCGATAAGGCCAAGCAAGACGCCGACTATGCCTCCTACCTCGCAAAGCACAATCGCTTCGAGCATGAATTGGGTCAGGATATTGCGCTTCGTAGCACCAATGGATTTCCTCACGCCTATTTCTCGGGTTCGTTCGGTCACACCCACGAGCATTATGTTCATTATTCCGACGCCGGCCGCAAGAAGCGCTATCGCACTTACCACAATAGCTCCTATCCTGATGTAGAAAGTCAGGTGATTGAACTGGTCGATCAGTGAAGCATTGGAAATCATTTCGAAATCATCCGGCTTTCGCGGCGGGACATTCCTGATCGCCCGGAGAATCGCCTCCACCTGGTCTTCGGTCTCGGCAAAAGTTTTCTGACTACTTGACTGAACGTAAATATCAAGACTCCTTCGTTCTCCGTAACGGGCAAAGAAAGTAGTAAGCGGTACCATCATGTATGGGTTTCCTTCACCGAGCACTGTCCCCTGGTTCTTTATGACGCCTACGACGGTGTAACCGATTCCATCCACTTTGACCTGCTGTCCAAGCGGATCGGAATGCGGGAAAAGAGCGCCGGCCATGTTCGGGTCGATTACACAGGCGAGACGTGAAACGTCGAGGTCACTCTGGGTTATCGCCCTGCCTTCACCGATCGGTTTGTCTTGCGCGGTGAAAATCTCGGGCGTGACGCCCATCAGGTCCACATTCGGGTTCGTTGATTGTTGGCCGTGTACGGCGATCATTCCGCCCTTGTCTGCCATGGCACCCACGCTGCTCGCCATAGTCGCCCGATTTCTCAGTTTGATCACATCCTCATACGTGAGATCCTTCCGGTTCCAGTACTTCCTCCACCACCCCGGCCCACCGGCGTGGAAGACCGGAAATTTCGTTATTTCGAACGTGTCTGAGCCTAGTGAGTTGAGTCTGCTCTCGATTGAGTTCTGCATAACCCGCATCGCGGTGGTCACAGCTATGATTGAGAAAACCCCCACGACGATGCCGAGAAGAGTCAGGATAGACCGCAGCTTGTTCGAGCGGATGGCTGCAAGCGCCATCAGGAAACTTTCCGACCATTCCGACCAGATGATGTTCCTATTCATATCTCAGCGCCTCCACCGGATCGAGTTTAGAGGCCCTTGATGCAGGTACAATGCCTGAGATCACGCCGACCGCAAGCGATATCAAGATGCCAAGGAACGCAAGAGAGATCGGCATCGACGTCGGAAGGAACTTGTCGACAAGCATGCTCAGCGGGTAAGAGAACGCGAGTCCTATCAATCCTCCTCCCAGACAGATGAGCGACGATTCGATCAGGAACTGTACCAGTATGGTTCGCCTCTTTGCGCCGAGTGCTTTCCTGATTCCGATTTCTTTTGTCCTTTCCGTCACGCTCACGAACATGATGTTCATTATGCCGATGCCTCCCACAAAGAGCGACAGCGCAGTAATAAACAGCCCCACCGCGCCTATTATGGCTGCGATTCTGTCGAAGGCGCTCGTAAGGAGGCTCTGCTCGTTTATCGAGAAATCGTCCTTCTGAAACGGCGACAACCCTCTAATCTTCCTCATTATCCCGCGAAGCTCCTCCTTTGCATTTGCCAGCTCTTTCGGGTTCGCGACGCGCGCCTCGATACTCGGAAAGAAATGTCTCCCGTAAATATTGCGGAACTGATCTATAGGTATGATGACTTCGTTGTCGAGGCTGAACATTCCCATAAAGCTTCCCTGCTTGCTTCTCACGCCGATGACCCTGAACGATAGCCCATCTATTTTGATGGTACTTCCGATCGGGTCCCGGTTTGGAAACAGTTGATTGGCGACATCCGCACCGAGAATCGTGACCGGCATGTCCCCACTGGCTTCCATATCCGTGAAAAAGCGTCCCTCGCTGAAATCCATCTTCGCGACGTAGGCGTAATCGGCAGTCGTCCCTTCGACCAAAACATTTTGCGCCGACCTGTTTCTATATCCGATTGTCCCGAGTCTCTGGACTACAGGGGCAACGGCCGCGAACAAGGTCCCTTCTTTCTTGATCTCATTGACGTAGTAAACGTGAATCCTGCGGCGGTCCCTGTATTTCCACCACAAACCGTTGTTGAGCCACGGCCACTTCTGGACATACAGCACGTCCGCGCCGATCGATGAAATGCTCTTATTGAATGCCTGCGTAAGCCCGTCTATGGCCGAGCCCATTAATGTAACCGAGACGATTCCTATAATGATGCCGAGCATGGTCAGTACCGCTCTTACTTTGTTTGCCATCAGAGCTGCGAAGGAGAGCTTGAACCCCTCCTTGATTTCAAGGCCAAACGTCATTTCAATATGTCCCTTTCTGATTCAACGCCACTACCTTTTTCGCACGCGCCGAAGCGTACTTCACCTTCGGTCTTTCACAATCGCCTGAAAAACTCAGATGCTATCCTAACACACCGATTGCGTCCGAGGTTTCTCGCGAGTGCGAACAACGGGGTTCTTTAATTCGATTTGAATTTCGAAAAGCTTCCATCTCCTCGAGCGAAGAGATTCGTCCGTCAGGTAGTGCTTTCGCAATCATGTTTGTTGGTTCTTCTGAAAAAAATTGGAGAGCTCCGAGAAGCTCCCGCCAGTTAAATGGTCCTTCTAATATCTCAAGAATTCAATCCCGCACACGGCGTCATTTCGTCCCTACTCGTATCTCAGGGACTCGATCGGGTCAACGCTGGCCGCCTTGTAGGCAGGGTAGACGCCGAATATCACTCCGACTAGCGAGCAGACAATGAGGCCGATTGTGGCCCAATCGACCGGGAATACCGCCTGAAGATGAAGTATTACCGCCGCAAGGTTGCCGCCGATCAAACCGAGCAGGATGCCGGCGATTCCCCCGACTTCACAGAGCAATACCGCCTCGAGCAGGAACTGGATCAGGATATTCCGCTTTGTGGCACCGACTGATTTTCTGATGCCGATCTCTCTCGTCCTTTCGGTCACGCCAACAAGCATAATGTTCATTATGCCGACTCCGGCGGCAAGCAAGGCAATCGCGCTCACCGCGATGGCGCCGATTCTTACATAGAAGGTAACTTCGTTGAACTGGCCGACTAACGACGCATTTGAAATGATGTCGAAATCGTTATCCTTTCCCGGTGGAACTTTTCTTATGGCCCGGAGGATACCTATCGTTTGTTCCTGTGCTTGCGCCAGGGCATCCTGGCTTACGGCTTGCACGTAAATGTTCATGCTCCTTTCCTTGCCGTACCTGGCGAAGAAAGTCGTGATTGGGACTTCCAGGTAATATTGCTGACCGATCGTGATACCCTGATCCTCGATGACTCCAACTACGATATATCCTATTCCGCCGACCGTGACAACTGCTCCCAATGGATCGGAATGAACAAACAGGGCCTTCGCCAGGTTGGGATCGAGGACGCACACGCGGCTTCCCGTTTCAATATCGCTTTCGCTTATTCCTCTTCCCTCAGTCATCTTCTCGTTGCGGGCAGCGGAAATATCCGGCGTCACTCCAAGCAAGCTCACGTTAGGATTTGTTTTCTCGTCGCGATACTGCACTATCTTTCCTCCAGTCCCGGTCAACACTCCGACGCTCTTCGCCAATGTTGCTCTCTCCTTAAGAGCGATTGCCTGCTCAAAGGTTATGTCCTTTCGATTCCTGTACTTGTCCCAGTCGGTGAAGAAGGCGGGGAATTTCCGTACCATGAACACATTCGATCCCATCGAGGTCAGTTTCGATTCGACAAAGCTCTGGAGTACTCTCATTGCAGTGTTGACGGCAATGATGGAAAAGACCCCGACGACGATTCCCAAAAGGGTCAAACTGGAACGCAGCTTGTTAGACCGAATCGCAAAAAGAGCCATTGAAAGGCTTTCACTCCATTCGGAAACGATAAAACTCTTATTCATGCATCAACATCCCCCATCGCCGGCAAGGACAAACTGCTGAAGATGCAAAATGCGGGAAGAAGGCAAGCATCGGTGGAAACGTCCCTGCCATCTAAATCTCTCATGTTTCTACTCATAGCGCAGAGCCTCTACCGGATCAAGTTTAGATGCCCTTAATGCGGGAACAATCCCAGATACAACGCCAACGACAAGCGAGATGATTATTCCCGTTACGGCAATCGAGATGGGCATCGCCGTGGGCAGAAAATTATCCAGAAGCTCGCTCAATGGATAAGAAAACGCGAGCCCAAGTATTCCCCCTCCGAGACAGATGAGCGTTGCCTCGGTCAGGAACTGCATCAGAATGGTCCGCCTTCTCGCGCCGAGCGCTTTCCTTATTCCTATCTCCTTCGTACGCTCCGTCACGCTCACGAACATGATATTCATTATTCCGATGCCGCCTACAAAGAGCGATAGCGCAGTGACAAATAATCCAATAGCACCGACATACAAGATCATCTGGTCGAAGGCATTTGTAAATGCGGTCTGTTGATTGATCGAAAAATCATCCTCCTCACCGGGCGAAAGGCCCCTGATTTTTCGCATTAATCCGCGCACCTCTTCCTTTGCATTATCCAGATCAACATCCTCAGCCGCGCGCACGCTGATCGTTGCGGAGAAGCGGCTCCCAAATATCTTCTCGAACTGACCAATAGGCACGTACACAACATTGTCCAGGCTGAACAATCCCAGAACACTTCCCTGAGTACTTCTGATGCCGATCACACGAAACGGGAGCCCGTTTATCCTGATCATCTTCCCGAGCGGATCCTGATTTGGAAAAAGAAGGTTCGCTACATCCCGCCCGATCACAGCGATCGGCCTGCTGCCGCGGGATTCTTCTTCGCCGAAAAATCTTCCTCCATCAAAACTCATGCTTGTCACATAAGCGTAATCAGAAGTCGTCCCATCGATATCGACATTGTTTGCCACTTTGTTTCCGTACCTGACCTTTGCATTTCTGTCGGCTTCCGGCGCGACTGCAGCAACAAGCGTCGCCTCTTCTCTGATTCTGTCGGCGTATTCGGCCTTCAGTGGTTTACGATTGCGGTATTTCCACCACTCGCCGCCGCCAAATCCCCACTGCCATTTGTCGACGTATAGTACGTCGGCGCCCATGAATGCAAAACTCTTGTTGAATTCCCTCGTCAGTCCTTCAATTGCGGCCCCCATAAGTGTGACCGAAACGATGCCGATTATGATCCCCAACATGGTAAGAACCGCGCGGCCCTTGTTTGCCATCAGCGCGGCGAAAGAAAGCACAAGCCCTTCTTTGAACTCAGTCCCAAAAGTCATGCTTCACCATCCCGTATTAGTCTGCCACAAAATTTGGCCGTCTGTCCGCTTCCCACATTTTATTCCCCTCGCACTGCGTATTTCAGGCGGAATCGGAACGTTGCGGGAGACCGATCTCGCATTGTGGAATGCGCGGGTGCCGTCATGATTCAACGGGCGGAAATCCAGAACCCTCGTCGATTTTCGCGAGAGTAAACTGTCCTCTGCAGGACAAGTGTCTGATAATTTCATCTGCATGGCCGCATCATTCATGAATAATGATCAAGAACTTCATCATAGTCACTTCCCGGCAATGTTTCCGGAAAAAATAACCTAAAGTCCCGGCCCTACTCCAGCTCTATCTATGGAAGCCTTGCCGGTCCCTCGGATGATAACCGGCAAGGTACGAAATCATCCATGGATCAATCTCCGGACCCGGTACTCCGGCTTTTGAGATTCTCAATCCCTTTTCAAAGACTTGATTCCATGGTTCGGGGTCTCATCATTTCTATTCATATCTCAACGATTCGATCGGATCGACGCTGGCCGCCTTATATGCGGGGTAAACGCCGAACGTGACGCCGACTATTGAGCAGACTACCAGCCCAATCACCGCCCAATCCATCGGGAAGGCCGCATGCATATGTAACGCAAGAGCTGCAAGGTTGCCGCCGATGAGGCCGAGCAAGATGCCTGCCACTCCCCCGACTTCACACAGCACTATGGCTTCGAGCAAGAATTGTGTCAGGATATTGCGCTTGGTTGCACCGACGGATTTCCTTACCCCGATCTCACGGGTCCGTTCCGTCACTCCGACCAGCATTATGTTCATAATACCGACACCGGCGGCAAGCAGTGCAATTGCACTCACAACTATCGCACCAATTCTTATGTAGAAGGTCATCTGGTTGAATTGATCTATCAATGATGCGTTGGTGGTCAATTCGAAGTCATCATCCTTGCCGGGGGGCACTCCCCTGATTGCCCTGAGAATTGCCTCTGTCTGTTCCTGCGCGGCTGTGAAGTCTTTCTGGTCGATTGCCTGGACGTATATATCGAGACTCCTTTCCTTGCCGTATCTGGCGAAGAAAGTGGTAATTGGAACGATCATGTACGGCGAGCCTTCACCAACAACATTCCCCAGGTCCTTTATCGTGCCGATCACACGATAGCCTATTCCATCCAGTTTTATCTCGGCGCCCAACGGGTCCGAATGTGGAAAGAGGGCCTTGATTAGATTAGGATCGATTACACAAACCAGCCTCCCGATTTCGAGATCGCTCTGGCTGATCGCTCGTCCTTCGTCGATCTCCTTGTTCTGAGCTGCAAAAATGTCGGGAGTGACTCCGATAATGTCCACATTGGGGTTTGTCTGTTCGGCCTTATAGGTAACGATTTTGCCGCCTCTGTCTGCTTCAGCCCCGACACTGCTTGCAAGCGTTGCCCGCTCTTTCAATTTGAGAACCTGTTCGTATGTCAGATCCTTACGGTTCCTGTATTTCCGCCACCACCCCGGCCCTCCGGCATGGAACACCGGAAATTTTGTAATCATGAATACATTCGAACCTAAAGAGTTCAATTCGCTCTCGATGTTGTTCTGCAGGACACGCATAGCGGTCGTGACGGCAATGATCGAAAATACCCCGATCACGATTCCGAGGAGCGTCAATATCGAGCGGAGTTTATTTGAACGGATAGCCGCAAGAGCCATCATGAAACTCTCGGACCATTCGGACCAAAGGAAAGTTCTATTCATACCGGAGTGCCTCCACAGGATCCAGTTTTGACGCCCTGGATGCCGGGATAATCCCCGAGACCACACCGACTGCGAGCGACAACAGGATCCCTATAAACGCAAGCGAGATCGGCATCGCGGTAGGCAGGAACTTGTCGACGAGCATGCTTAATGGATAGGAGAATGCCAGCCCGATGAGCCCGCCGCCCAGACAAATCAATGACGATTCGATAAGGAACTGTATGAGAATCGTGCGCCTCTTTGCTCCGAGTGCTTTCCTGATGCCGATTTCTTTTGTACGCTCGGTCACGCTCACGAACATAATATTCATTATGCCGATCCCGCCGACAAATAGCGAAAGAGCAGTCACAAATATCCCGACTCCTCCGATGATACCCGCTATCTTGTTGAATGCATTCGTCAGAAGGTCCTGCTGGTTGATCGAGAAATCGTCCTCTTGAGAAGGAGACAATCCTCTTATCTTCCTCATGATTCCACGGAGTTCTTCCGTGGCATTGTCCATGTTCTTCGGATCGGAAACGCGCGCTTCTATCGTAGGATGAAAGTGTGTTCCGTAAATGTTCTGGAATTGCCCTATCGGAATAATCACCTGGTTATCGAGGCTGAACATTCCGAGGAAACTCCCCTGCTTGCTCCTGACGCCGATTATTCTGAACGGCAGGCCGTTTACTTTTATCATCTTTCCGACCGGATCCTGATTTGGAAAAAGCTGGTCCGCAACGTCGGTCCCGACGACAGCAAGCGGCCTGTCTCCTCTGGATTCCACGTCCGTAAAGAATCGTCCCTCTTTGAAGTTCATATTGGAGACATAAACCAGATCAGCGGTAGTTCCCTGGACCTGCACGTTGTTTGCCGTCCGGTTTCCATACTTGATTGTCCCGAGCCTTCCGACAACGGGAGCAACCGCTGCGAAAAGCGTGGCATCTCTCCTGATCTTGTCCGCATAACCTATCTCCAGGTCCCGGCGGTTTCGAAACTTCCACCACTCGTCGTGGCTCATCCAGGGCCATTTCTGAACATAGAGGACGTCGGCTCCGATCGAAGATATGCTCGCGTCAAACGCCTTACCAAGCCCCGTGATTGCAGCACCCATTAATGTAACCGAGACTATGCCGATGATTATCCCAAGCATTGTCAGCACGGCTCTGATCTTATTGGCATTCAGTGCAGCAAATGAGAGCTTGAATCCTTCTTTGAATTCAGCCCCGAATGTCATGCCTTCACCTGCTCCGCCGGATGGCTCACCTTCACCTTCCCGTTCCTCTCGATGGGGAGATCACTCTCGACCATTCCGTCCTTGATTCTGATTATCCTCTTGGCATGTTCCGCAATATATTCTTCATGAGTGACGAGTATGATTGTGTTTCCCTTTGCATGGAGCTCCTCGAAGAAAATCATAATCTCGTCGCCTGTTTTCGAATCCAGGTTTCCCGTCGGTTCGTCTGCGAGGATAATAGAGGGATTATTGATGAGCGCCCGGGCAATGGCAACGCGCTGGCGCTGACCGCCGGACAGCTCATTCGGCTTGTGATGGATACGCTCGCCGAGTCCGACCATTTCAAGAGTAGACCTGGCCCTCTCCTTGCGCTCCGACACAGGAACGCCGCTGTATATCAACGGGAGTTCGACATTATGAAGCGCGTCTGAGCGGGGAATCAGGTTGAATGTCTGGAAAACGAAGCCAATTCCCTGATTACGGATCTTGGCAAGATCATTGTCGTCCATTTCACTGACGTTGGTGCCGTCAAACAAATACAACCCGCTCGTCGGCGTGTCCAGGCATCCGAGTATGTTCATCAACGTCGTCTTGCCCGAGCCCGAAGGTCCCATGATGGCGACATATTCGCCGCGCTCAATCGATATCGAAATGTCCTTAAGCGCCTGTACCTGGACCTCGGCACCCATGTCATACACTTTGTTTACCTTGACTAGTTCAATGACTTTCATGATTAGCCTCCGGCACCCTGCATTGCAACCATCTTGTTGTTTTCCACTCTGACCTTGGAACCGTCGTTGAGTTCTCTGCTTATCGCGACAAAGCTGCCGCTCACGACTTCTTCACCGGCTCCCAGTCCGGAGGTAATCTCGACAAAGTTGTCGTCGCTGATCCCGCGCTTCACCGGAACAGCCTTCGCTACTCCGTTCTTAACAACGAACACAACTTCCTGCTCTTTTTCGCGGTTGCCGGCCTGTTTCGCCTTATTGTTCGTGGCCCCGCTTGCAGTTGCTACCTTGCTTCCTTCCTGTGCCTTAAGCGACCTGATGGTGACACTCTGGATCGGCACCGAAAGGACATCGTGATGAGTCGCGGTTTGTATATCAGCCGTCACCGACATCCCTGGCTTGAGGTTATAGGCCTCAGGATCAACGATCTTGATCTTTACGAGAAAGTTGGTCACCTGATCCTGGGTACCAGCGCCGGTAGTGGTGCCTGAAGTGGCAATCTGATACACGATTCCTTTGATTTTCTTGTTTGGGAAGGCATCGACTGATAAAATGGAGGTGTCACCGACTGCGACGAGGACCACGTCATTTTCATCCACGTTTACCTGGGCTTCCATCGTGTTCATATTCGCTATGTCCATTATTTCGGTGCCGGCCATCATGCTGGTCCCCACGACCCTTTCTCCAAGCTTCGAATTAAGAACTGTGACCTGTCCATCCATGGGGGAATGGATCGTGGTCTTTCGAAGGTTGTCATCGGCTACTGCGAGTTGTGCCTGAGCCTGATCGACATTTGCCTTCGCCGATTCATAAGAGGCTTTGGTTACCTCATATTGCGTCTTTGCGCTCTCAAGATCCTGCTGGCTCATCAGCTTCTTCGCATAGAGCTCCTGTGCACGCTTATATGTAGAGGTGGAATTATCATAGTTTGCCTTCGCAAGCTGTTCGGAACCAAGTGCGGACTGCAAGCCGGCCTGACTCTGCTGTTGCTGCGCGATGTAGGTATCAGGACGTATCTTCACGATAACTTGTCCCCTGGTGACTCTCTGACCCTCTACAACGGGAAGATCGACAATCTCACCCGATACTTCCGGGCTGATTGCGACCAGATCCTTAGGTTCCACCTGACCGGAAGCCGTGACAACCTGCGTAATGGTGCGCCGCGCAACCTTGTCTGTTTGAACGACGATTACCGGCTCTTTCTTCCCACCAATCACTATGGCAGCCACCAAAATCACGAGCAGCAAGCCCGCTCCCGACAAAATAAAAATCTTTTTTTTCTTCTTACTCTTCGCCATTATTCGCCTCAGTAGTTTATAGTTCCGATAGCATACTCGACTTGTTGCTTAGCCTGAATGTATGTGTAAGCAGCAATTACCCGGTTCGACAAGTCCTGTGTATATAGTGCGTTCGCAGTCAGCACATCCAGCAAAGTAGCACTGCCAATTTTGTACTTTTCCTGATAAGTTTCCAGATTAATCTTCGCGTATGAGACTGCGGTTACCGCCGACTCATACTGCTTCTCGGCAGCATGGAGACTCAGCAACGCCTGGTAAACATCCAGCTGAACCTGCCGCCGGGTGTTCTCAAGGCTTTGTTTGGCCGACTTCACATTGACATCCGCAATCTGAATGTTCGTCTGGGTTTGGAAACCATTGAAGATTGGAAGCGAAAGGCTGAGTCCGCCGTAGAAGCTCTTGTTCTGATTTATCTCGGTGGTCTGAGGTCCGTTTATTCCATAGGTGCCGAATGCACTTATTGTCGGAGAATACGCCGCTTCCGCGATCGAGAGGGAAGACTTATACGCGTTTACATTTTCAACAGCCGCCTGATAATCGGGGCGCGATTGAAGAGCTTTTTCTATTAACATGGCAGAATTACTGAAGTTTTCATTTACACGCTGAAACTGAGTTGTGTCTAACTCGCTGCTTATTCCGGCATCTGCAAAGGTCACGCTGTCTGTCACCGGGATTCCCAGGTAGAATTTCAAATTTGCCTGTGCCTGGTCGTAAGCGTTCTTTGCCGTCACAAGTGAATACTCGTCATTGCTGACAATAGCCTGCTGCTGGTACACATCTGCCAGCGAAGCAGAACCTACGCTGTTTTGTTCCTTTATGCTTTCCAACTGCTGCTGATCTCTCTTCAGATTGTCTTCATTTATTTTCAATTGATCGCGCGCATTGAATACTGTCAGATAGTTTATCGTTGTCTGGTTGATCACCGTTTGTTTCGAGCGTCTGTAATTGAGATCCGCCGATTGGCTCGCCGAGTTCGCCTGGTTCACCGTCGCATAATTTGCAAATCCGTTGAACAAGGTGTAATCGGCACTGACACCGCCGGAATAAGTCCGACTGGTCGAGCTGTTTGATACTGGTATTGAAGTCCCGCCTATGACTACATATCCCGCAGGGGACTGTCTCCATGCATACTGGAATTGAGCGCTGCCGCTGAGTGAGGGCAATAGGCCGCCGTACGCACTCATGACTCTCGCATCCTGGCTCTCAGACTGGAACTTGGCCTGCAGAAGGGTTGAGTTCCTCTGCATGGCTACGCCAATGCAGTCGTGCAGAGTCAGTTCTTTCGGAATACTACCCTGTTGTCCGAATCCAAACGGGGCAAGCGCAAAGAATACACCAATAGCCATAAGTTTCTTAAGCATTTAACAACTCCTCAGAATTTGAAGAAATAAACAGCTTTTTGTTATACCTCTTTAACTTAGACGGACTAACCGCGAGACTGTTTCATTTTAGAGACAACAAATTTGAACGATTCAACCTCAGATATTCCACTGCGGCATCGTGATCGTTGGGTATTAATCCGTCCAGGACTGCGGTTTCAACAGCCTTTTTTAAGACGCCAACCTCCCTGCCCGGTTTAATTCCGAACATTTCCATGATTTCATCGCCATTTATCGGCGGTTTCCAATTTCGAACCCGATCCTTCTCTTCCACTTCCTTTGCACGAATCTCGACGAGCTCGTAATTGCGCGAATACTCGGCAATCAGCTCCTTATTCTTGCTCGTGATATCGGCGCGGCAGAGCCGCATCAGGTCTTCAAAATCCTCGCCCGCCTCAAAAAGGAGTCTTCGGACTGCGGAATCCGTCACACCTTCCACTGCAAGCGCCATCGGCCTGAGGTGAAGACGGATAAGCTTCTCCAGGTATGGTAGTCTGTCCATAGGCTGGCGCATTCGCTGAAATATCTTCTTCATCCTGCGTGCGCCGATCTCATCGTGACCATGAAAAGTCCAGCCGACCCCTTCCACAAATTTCTTCGTTTCCGGCTTGGCAATATCGTGCACCAATCCGGCAAATCGCAACCACACGTCGTCCGAAACGCGTGCGAGATTATCCACGACACTGAGCGTATGAAGGAAGACATCCTTGTGATGATGGTCCTGCCTCTGATCGACTCCCGGCAACTCGGAAATTTCAGGGAAGACAATCTTCATCACGCCGGTGTCCTGCATCAGCTTCAGCCCGACAGATGGGCGCGCGGCAGACAGCATCTTCATAAATTCGTCCGTGATTCTCTCCTGAGAAACGATCCGCAGCCTCTCGTTCATTTTCACGATAGCATTGCGAACACGTTGAGAGATGGAAAAATCAAATCTGCAGGCGAAACGTATCGCACGCAGGATTCTGAGAGGATCCTCGCTGAAAGTTTCTTCCGGTTCCAGCGGAGTATCGATGGTTTTCTTTGCAAGCGCCTTCTGACCTTCGAATGGGTCCACCAGCTCCCCAAAAGCATATTTGCCGGCATGCAATCCTTTATGGTTGACGCTCACCGCCATGGCATTTATCGTGAAATCGCGGCGCGAAAGATCCTCTTCGAGCGTAGCTTCTTCAACGTGAGGCTTTCTCGATGATGCATCGTAGCTCTCCTTCCGGGCACCCACAATTTCAAGCTTCACCGGCACGCTCTCGCCTGCATCACCGGTGTCTGGCGGTTGAATTGTCATCTGGGCAGTTCTGAATTTTTCGAAGATAACCAATCCTGTGGCACCCGTCTTTCGTACCACTTCATGCGAGAACGCGATAGGATCCCCGATCACCATTACGTCTATGTCTTTGCTGACTGCTCCAAGAAGCAAATCCCTCACGTAGCCGCCCACAACAAACGCCTGTACTCCGAGGCTGTCGGCAAGCTCTCCAATTTCTACAAGGATCGGATCATTTATGTTCAAATTGTTCAGTTCGCTCATTTACTCAACAGAATCGGTTATGAATATGTCCGGCATAAGAATAATGTCTTCAACGAGGCTGACATCATCGTCTGTCCCATAATGATTTTACACGGGCCCGGCAGTGGCGCGCTCGACCACAGAGACTCCCATTCATATGACCAGGTAACCTGACTTTCAATAAACCAGCAGTTTCTTCGACTCTTCTATTTGTTTAACTATCGAGCCGGCCACGGCGAGGACTTTCGTCGCTTCCTCGGGACTCACTGCAGTCGGTTTGTCCTCGATTATGCTGCTTGCAAAAAGTTCAAGTTCCATCTTGAGGGAGTTCACCTGCGGCGGCTCCGGCTGCTCATACGTTACCACACGTGCCGACTCGCCTATTCCGATCGTGCCGAGATTCAGCCCGGCCGCCGCGGGTTGATCCGGCCTCACAGCCCGGTATACCTCGGCCATTCCTTCCGCGAAATCGATGGAAATGTAGGTGTCACGCTGAAACAGCCTCATTTTTCTCATCTGATGCTGAGAAATCCTGCTCGAAGTCAGATTCGCGACTGCCCCGTTTGCAAACCTGATTCGGGCATTCGCAATATCTACAGTATCCGAAATCACCCCGACGCCGCTTGCGTCGATGCTCGCGACAGGGCTGTTTATGAAACTGAGTATGAGGTCTATGTCATGAACCATCAGATCCAGAACCACCGCCACGTCGATTCCCCGGGGCTTAAACTGTGCAAGACGATGCGACTCGATAAACATCGGCTCGAGTTTCAGATGCGAAAGAGCAAGGACCGCCGGATTGAATCTCTCTACGTGTCCTACCTGTACTTTGACGTTCTTCTCACTCGCGAGTTTGCAGATCGACTCGGCTTCTTCCACCGTGGTCGTTATCGGCTTCTCAATGAAGCAATGCTTGCCGTCGTTAATCAGGCGGGAGGCCAGCTCATAATGAAAACTCGTCGGCGCAACTATGGATACTGCTTCGACCGACTTCATCATTTCGTCCACCGAGCCGAAAGCTCTTACTCCCAATTCGGCGGCGATGCTTTCGGACCTGGCGCTGTCGACATCAAAAACTCCCACGAGATTCACCGACACTACCTGCCGGAACAAACGCGCATGAGTCTGGCCGAGATGTCCGACCCCGATTACACCAACGTTTACCTTGTCTTCCATTTCTTTTCTCTGCATTCTATGACTTGAACAAAATAGTCCTGCCCGTTCTCAATGTATCTTGTGCTGAACAATGCCCGGCAGTTCCCCGAAGGGGCGTCGACTCGTGATCTTCTCCTGGTCACAAAGATCGTCGGAAAACCGGAGATCATCGGATTCCACACCGGAAGGGGTTGGCCCTCGACGGCGTAAACAGGCCTCCCGAGTTTTACGGACAATTCGGCGGGAGCAAAATTGCTTACAAGCATTGAGTTCCCCCCAAGCGGCATGATCGATTCCACCACATCCTGAATTGCTTCGCTCTTCTGAATGCTGTCTCCCAGCACAACATCCTTGAGGAAAGTATTATTGGCATAAATATCGCCGAAAAGGAACAGCATGACGAAGACAAAAACGAAAGTATCGGGCGATACCAGTTTGAACCTCCACAGTGAAGCAAAGCCCTGTAGAAAAAACATTCCTAGCACTGAAGATACTGTAAGTGCGAAGAGAAAATTCAGCGTGGAGGGCTGGACAATACATAAGGCACACGACGTAATCCACATCATCAGTGTGTGAAAGTGGGTCCTGTAAACGTCATAACGCTTTTTCACTATCAGGTAAAGTACTCCGGCAAAGTTCAAAACATTCACGACAATCAGTGGGGCGACGCCCACGAACGCCCATTTCAGATCGCTGTCACCAAGCGGTATTGAAAACATTCCGGAATTCCCCGAATAGACGGAATAGAAGAAAACGAGGAGTGCCACCGCGAAAAATCCGGCAGCCGCCGACAGCAGTCTCTGGACAAGCTTGTTTCTGTCTTCCAGGTTCTGGAGCAGGTCGAGAATCACGATGAGAAACATGATCAGTCCGGGAAGGTTCGCAGCAAAAGCGGCACCGGCCAAAATCCCACCGAAGATATATTCATTCCGGTACAGAGCCATGAGGAAGAGCGTTGCGATAGTGGCACCTATGGCCGCCGGCCCTCCCGAGACGGCTGCAACCACGGCGAAAGGCGACAAAGCAGCAAGGAAGACGGACAGGAAACCCCAGAATTTCTGTCCAAGCACATAATTTATCAGCCTGTAAAGGAGGACAAAATTTATCACAATAATTATTACGCCGACGAGCCGCAGAAACTCAATTGAGTGCGGCATTATCATCCTGTTTATCAGCCCGAAGAAATCCCAGAAGATAGAGCGACTCGAACCGACGCTTTGGAACAGCGCCGAACGAATTACATCCTGCTGTGCCACATAGGCAAAAACCGCCGACAATTCTATTTCCCGAAACCGCCAGTACGTCAGGAGCGCTATAAGCAGAGCGGCTCCGGCAAAGTAACGGGAATATCTGTCGAATTGTGAGAAGTTCATCGGATATCGTTTTGAACACTTCCGTCTAAGAGAACGGCCGAGAGTTCTTCCACCGAAGACACCTTGACGCAATCGATATTATCGAACCTGTTTTTCGCAAGGCCGTCGTACAGCGCGGCGACAAAATGAGTTCCCGCCGACGAGGCGGCCTTGTAGTCCGACAAAGAGTCACCGACCACCACCGCCCTGGAAGATTCGATCCCAAGTCGGCTGAGCGCCAGTTCGACTCCTTCCGGGTTGGGTTTATGATTTGTGACCACGGAGCCCGTGACTATTATGTCGAATATCTCCATCAGCCCATGATACTTCAGCGTCAGCTCCGTGGTATTGCTTCCTTTCCCGGTGAATATGGCGAGGCGCGTTCCGGCTCGTCTCAACTCGGTCGTCAATTCCACTATACCGGAGAAGAGGTGCGTCTGGGAGAGATGATTCTCGTAAAAATCCAGGTAATCGCGCCACACGTTATCAAAATCATCGCTGCCCAGTATGTTCTTAATCGCTATCTCCTCCGGCGGCCCGAAGTAGTGCATAATCTCCTTTGGTGTCAACTCCAGTGATTTATATTTTCGCATTATAAAATTGAAACTGTCGAAAATCAGCTGGCTCGTATCGGCCAGCGTTCCGTCAAGGTCAAAAATCACGAGTTCAAATTTCCCGGCCTTCACTATCGCAGATTCCATTCAATCATTCAGTCCGCCGAAGTAATGGTTCAGTATTCCGACGATTCTCTCCGAGGCTTTGCCGTCGCCGTAAGGGTTGTGCGCGCGGCTCATTTGCGCGTACACCTCCGCATCTTCGAGAAGGACTGAAACGCCTTCGACGATTTTCTTTTTGTCGGTCCCGACCAGCCTGACAGTTCCGGCATCAACTGCCTCGGGCCGTTCTGTCGTATCGCGCATCACCAGCACCGGCTTCCCGAGCGACGGAGCTTCTTCCTGTACACCGCCGGAGTCGGTCAGGACCATGTATGATTTGTCCATCGCGTATATGAACGGTTCATAATCAAGCGGCTCGACGAGATGCACGTTGCGAATACCGTGCAGAATCTCATTGACCGGCTTGCGCACGTTGGGATTGAAATGCACGGGATAAAGGAACTCGACGTCACCGTATTTCAGTGCCAGGTCCCTGATCGATTCACAGATACTTAGAAATCCCTCGCCGAAATTCTCCCTGCGATGACCCGTTATGAGCACCATCTTCCTTCCGAAATCCACGCCTTTGAAAAGCCGGTCATAGTCCGGTTTTGAGCTTCTAAGCAATGCTGCAACATGGAACAGTGCGTCTATTACCGTGTTTCCGGTCACGAAAATATTTTCTGCCGGTACGTTCTCCCTGATCAGGTTGTCGCGCGACCATTGCGTGGGAGCGAGATGGATATCGGCTATGACACTCGTCATCCTCCTGTTGATCTCTTCCGGGAAAGGGGCAAACTTATTGTTCGTCCTCAATCCGGCTTCGAGATGCGCCACCCGGGTGCGGGCATAATAGGCCGCCAGTGCGCCGGCAAATGTCGTGGTTGTATCTCCCTGCACCATAACCAGGTCCGGTTTTTCAGCCGCAAGGACCTCCTGCAGCTTCGACATAATTCTCGCAGTTATATCGAAAAGGCTCTGGTTGGACGTCATGATGTTGAGGTCATGGTCGGGCTTTATCCGAAAAATTTCCAGTACCTGATCGAGCATCTGCCTGTGTTGTGCGGTCACGCAGATTCGCACCTCGAATTCACCCGATTTCCCCATCTCATTAATGAGCGGAGCCATTTTTATAGCCTCGGGCCTAGTACCGAATATGAACAGAACTCTTTTTTTCATCACCCTTTTGATTCAAGCTTGGATTACGTCACAATTTAGCCATTTTATCCCATAGTTCCGTCCACAGGCGGAAAGAATTCCACAAGCGGAGCCTGAACAATGAGATGAAAACTCTATCTGCTTTTACGTCCGGGGGCTAGGATTTTAATGCGGCAAGAGCGTCTGTCAGCTTCCTGAAAGTATCCTGCAGACCCTCTGAAATTACTTTTGAATCCGCAAGCACCGGCATGAAATTACTATCACCGTTCCATCTCGGCACGATGTGAAAATGGACGTGTTCATAGATTCCGGCGCCGCTCACTCTTCCGAGATTTGCGCCGAAATTGAAGCCTTCAGGATGTGAGGTCAGACGAAGCAGCTTGATGGCGGTTCGGACCTGACGCATTACATCGATGCCTTCATCGTCTGTCAGTTCCTCGAAGGAGGCCTTGTGAGCGTTCGGCACAATCATTAGGTGACCGCTGTTGTACGGATAAATGTTCATAATGATTGCCGACAGCGAGCTGCGGGATATGATCAGATTCTTTTCATCGTCGTGTTCGGAGAGCTTCTCGCAGAACACGCAGACACTTTCTTTGCCGTTCTCCTTTTTGGAGAAGGACTCTATGTATTTAGACCGCCACGGCGACCACAATCGTTCCATTGGTTTTTATCTTATGTTTCACATTTTGATTATCGATTCCGGGACTCGGGCTTTGGCACCTGCACCTATTCCTGTTCCACCTTCTCTTTTTGTGCATTTGCTATGATCTTCTCGGCAACTTCCTTCGGAACTTCCTCATAATGCGAGAATTTCTGTCTGAAGATCCCCCGCCCCTGCGTCATACTCCTCAGGATGTTGGCATATTTATAAAGCTCTTTGAGCGGGACCTGGGCGCGTATTTTCTGGTTGACCCCTTCGGCTTCCATCCCGAGTATCTTGCCTCGCCTGCCGGAAATATCTCCCATGATATCTCCCATATGCTCGTCGGGCACGAGAACCTCCAGCTCGTAAATCGGCTCGAGGAGAATCGGCCTGGCCTCCTTGAAACCTTTTCGGAAAGCCATCGAACCCGCAATCTTGAACGATATTTCGTCGGAATCTACCGGATGGGACGTGCCGTCGAACAGAGCAACCCTGACGTCAACCACCTTGTGTCCCGATATCACTCCCCGTTCCATCGCCTCAACCACACCCTTTTCGACCGCAGGAATGAATCTTCCCGGCACAACTCCGCCGACGACTGCATCCACGAATTCGAACCCCGTACCTCTCGGCAACGGTTCCAGTTTTAAGTGCACATGACCGTACTGTCCGCGCCCGCCCGATTGCTTCTTGTGCTTGTATTCGGAATCCGCAGCGACACCCCTTATCGTTTCGCGGTAAGGTACATCCGGTTCGACCATATCGACTTCGACTCCATAACGCTCCTTGAGTCTCTTCGTCACAACCTGCAGGTGCATCTCCCCCTGTCCGCTGAGAACAGTCTGGCTCAATTCCGGATCAACTTCAACAAGAAACGTCGGATCTTCCTCATGCAATGCGTGCAATCCGGAAGCGACCTTGTCCTCATCATGGCGATTCTTCGAGACTATGGCCACCCTCATGATCGGTTCCGGGAATTCAATCTTCTTCATGACGATGGAAGAACTCTTGCCGCTCAGAGTGTTGTTGGTGTGGGTGTCCTTAAGTTTGACCACGGCTGCGATGTCGCCGGCGATAACCTTTGATATTTCCTTCCTGTCCTTGCCGTTCAGAACGTAGATGGTGCCAAGACGTTCCGATTTGCCGTTCACCTGATTGACGAGGTCCATCCCAGGCATCACGATTCCGGAATAGACCCTGAAGAGGGAAAGTTCTCCGATGTTTCTTTCCGAAATTGTCTTAAAGATGAACAGTGCGGTGTCCGCGCCGGGATCGCACCCAACTCTGACTTCTTCGTGAGTACCGTTTGCCTTGTAGCCGAGTGCTTCAGGCGCAGCGTCCGGCGAAGGCGCATATTCGGCGACAAAATCAAGGATCGAGGTAACGCCGGCCAACTGCTGGCCCGCGGAAGCAAAGACCGGGAATATCTTCCGCTCGACGAGAGCCTTCCTCAATCCCGTTCTGATTTGTTCCCCGGTCAACTCACCGTTCTCGAGAAACGCATTGAGAAGGTTTTCGTCCGTTTCAGAAAGTTTCTCGATCAACTCCTCACGATATTTGTCGGCAGCCTGTCTGGCCGATGCGGGCACGTCTTCCTCTTTGTACCTGCCTCTGTCGGCCGGATCGAATCGAAGCAATTTCATTTTCAGGACATCGACTACCGCGTTGAAGCCGGTCCCCTCGTTAAGGGGGAACTGGATTACAGCCGCGTCGTGCGTCAGTTTGTCGCCGATCTGCTGTAATACCTTCTCGAAGTTCGAATGCTCCGCATCTACCTTGTCCACAACAAAGAGGGTCGCATTCCTGTATTCTTTCGTGAAACTCCAGTCGATTTCGGTCCCCACCTCGATCCCCTCGACCGATTTGACAAGGACAATTGCAATGTCTGATACTCGCAGCGCTGCCTTGACCTCGCCCATGAAATCCGGATAACCCGGGGGATCGACAATGTTAAATTTCAAATCGCGCCAGTCAGCATGGAGAAGTGAGGTGCTTACCGAGATTTTTCTCTCTATCTCATCATGGTTATAATCGGAGACCGTGTTTCCCTCGGCTATTGAGCCCATGCGGTTTGTGACACCGGCAGCAAAAAGGATTGCCTCAGCGAAGGTGGTCTTTCCGGATCCGCCGTGGCCAACTAGAGAAATGTTTCTTAGATTGGATGAGACGTACTCCTTCACGTAGAGCTCCTTTCAGTTTAGCTTTTTAGAACTCGCAGGAAAGTCTTGATTCCTTTTGCTATAGCAGCGACGTAATCGGCGGTTTCCATAACCGGGTCTTCAATTCTCGATTTGACTCTTCGTTCCAGTTCGACCAGCTCGTTGACTGCACCCACAAGCGAGTCCAGCGCCCCTTTGACGCTCGTGACTTCACCGTCGACGTTCTCAACGATTGCCCTGATCTTGCCCGTAATCACGCCGGAGTTTTCAAGAAGTGGTGCTGAGACTTCCGAAATTTCCCTGACGGAACTCTCGATCTGATTGAGGACATGTTTTGTGTCCCTCATCAGTAAAATTGAATAAATACCCGCGGCAGCGATCGCAAGCAGGGCAATCGAAGCAGCTATTAAAAATAATGTCTCCACGACATCCCCCTAACTTTTTTTGCTCCGTTCCTCTTTGAATGCGTCGGCCCCCGCTTTAACGGCAGCTTTAAACTTGCCTCCTTCCCCCTTTGCCTGATCCAGAACCTTCTCCGCATCCGAGACGATCGATCCGGCGAGTTGCTTCGCCTGGCCAACTATCTCGTCAGATTTCTTTTTCCCCTCATTGACGAGCTGTTCAGCCTTTGCCCGTGCCTGACGCAGCTGAGCCTGTGCAGTCTCTTTCAACTGAGTGGATTTCTTCTGTATGTCCTTGCGAAGATCCTGACCGGATTTAGGTGCAAGAAGCAGCGCCGTAACCGCCCCGATGGCACTCCCTGCAATGAATCCCAGAAACAAGCCTTTCGCAAATCCATCTTCTTCGTGTGCCATGATACACCTCCTGTTATTTTTGACTCAATTTCAAGTTATCAACGGCTCCGGTAAAAATCAAGAAAAGGAGGCGGAAGGCAGCAGAAGTCTACTGAGTCTTAACCCGTCGAAACTCAGATGGTGCAATATCCTCTATTCGGAAACGGGCTGATGCCGAAGTTGATTCAGAGTTTTCTGTAGCTCGTCTTCATCAACAGTGGAGTCGGCCAGGTGACCCTGCATGTAATCGTCGTAGGCACTCATATCGAAATGCCCGTGTCCGGACAGGTTGAAGACTATGACCTCTTTTTTACCTTCGGACTTAGCGCGCAGCGCCTCGTCGATTGCGGCACGGATCGCGTGTGATGATTCCGGTGCGGGAATGATTCCCTCGCTCTTTGCAAACTTCACCGCCGCGTCGAACACCTCGTTTTGAGAATACGCCACAGGATGAATCATTCCGCTGTTGACAAGAACGGAAACAATCGGCGCCACCCCGTGGTACCTGAGCCCTCCGGCATGAATTGCCGCAGGTACATACGCATGGCCGAGTGTATGCATCGATAACAGCGGAGTCAGACCGGCGGTGTCTCCGTAATCATATGTATACACCCCGCGCGTAAGAGTGGGGCAGGCGGTAGGCTCAACGGCGATCACTCGCATGCCTTTAGCCCTCGCCTTCTCTTCCAGTATTTCCCGAATGAACGGGAAGGAGAAGCCTCCGAAATTCGAGCCGCCGCCCACACAGCCAATGAGTGTGTCCGGGTATTCATCGACCTTTTCAAGCTGCTTCAGCGTCTCCTCGCCGATCACAGTCTGGTGAAGAAGGACATGGTTCAGGACGCTTCCCAGCGAATATTTCGTCTCCGGATCGCTTGCGGCAACCTCCACCGCCTCGCTGATCGCCATTCCCAGGCTGCCGGGAGAATCCGGGTTCTGCTCGAAGAGCTCTTTCCCCGCCTTTGTCTCCTCACTCGGACTGGCGGTGACTTCGGCTCCCCAAAGCTGCATCATGGCACGACGATACGGCTTCTGGTCATAGGAAGACCTGACCATGAAGACTTTGCAGCCGAGTTCGAAATAGTTGCAGGCCATGGACAACGCGCTTCCCCATTGTCCCGCGCCGGTCTCGGTCACCAGGCGCTTGACGCCTTCCAGCTTATTATAGTATGCCTGTGCGATGGCAGTGTTTGACTTGTGGCTCCCGGTCGGACTGACGCTCTCATTCTTGAAATAAATATGTGCGGGTGTTTCGAGCAGTTCCTCGAGTCCGCGCGCACGTACCAGAGGAGTAGGACGCCACTTAAGATATACTTTCAGAATCTCTTCCGGTATTTTTATGAACCGTTCCTGGCTGACTTCCTGCTCGATCAGCCTCTGCGGGAATATTGCTCCCAATCTGTCGGGTGAAATCGGCTGCTGGGTCTGCGGATCAAGAGGCGGAAGCATCTTCCCCTTCAGGTCAGCAGCAATATTGTACCACTTCTTCGGAATCTCTCGTTCGCTGAGATATATTCTGTTGGGAACATATTTCGATTTCATTTTTCGTCAATCCTTACCAAGATTTGGTTTACCTGCGTTTACCCACGCAGTGTACCAGTATGAGGCAACTGCCCGAGTGGCGGCTCGCATCTGCGCTTCCACCATACCGTCAAGTGCAGCACTGAACTTCCGGTAATACTTTTCGGAGTAAATATACTCTTTACGTCCGTTTCTCTCCTCGATCCGGTATAGCTTATCCTTCGGGATGCCGGCCTTCGCGATGCTGTCGGCTGCGAAGATTTTGCCCAGAAGAGAATAACTGTGTGTCAGAATCTTGAGTGCGTGTCCTACCGGATGTTTAATATAAACGGCGCCCCCGATGCCGGAAAAAGAATAAGTCTTCCCGTAGTGTGCGGGTACACCCGTCTCCCACCGATAATGAACTCCGATATGACCGTTAAACTGTCCGTCATAATTCTTTGTCGCATGAAGTGGCACGTGCATATCGGCGACATAGTGACCGAGGTCCGCAGAGAGGTGCAGTATCAGCGGTACGTCATGAGCTTTCATGGCTGCTGTCAGACTATCGATGTCCCATCCAACCCGCCAGGCCACCATGCCGTCTTTCATCACCGTCTCTTCGCCGTATTCTTTCACGGCTTCGTGATATCTGAGCGGAACCTTGAAATCCGGATATGTCCCGTACTTATCCATATCCAGGTAATGATAATATCCTTCGTCTTTGACAATTCCCCTTCGAAGATCCGGATCGGAGGCGTGCGACATGACGTAGTCGGAATTTGCCGCATAAAACGCTCGCAGCGGTTCCGGAAGAAGGGTGACCGCTTCCTTGTTTATAACCTTATGAGCCCAGAACCCCCATCCAAAGGCAGCCTGGGAAATCAAGGTCAGGGAGGCAGATAGAAAAAGGAAAAGAGAGACTCGTTTGACTATTTGCAATGTTTTCCGTCCCTTGTGAGTTAGTGAAGACGCTGCCCGGTCCGCCGTGGAAGAATGGGCGGACCGGGACAAGAATCTAATCAGAATTAACGAATCTTTTTCTTGTGACGCATCTTGCGGAGACGTTTTTTGCGCTTGTGTGTTGCCATTTTGTGGCGTTTTCGTTTTTTACCACTTGGCATTCTACTTCACCTCCTGATTGCCGATGTTTGCATGTTCTACTAAAGTTTGTTGCGCCCGCTTACCGATGTCGGTGTTGGGGTCGATTTTCACACATTTCTTGAGGGCATCATTCGCCTTATCGAATTCCCCGAGATTCATATATACAACCGCGATATTGAACCAACCTATTTGATGCCGGGGATCCATTTTCAGGGCTTGCTTCAACTCGTCAAGCGCTTCCTGCGTATGCCCGCCCTCAAAAAGAGTCACACCGTAGTCAACGCGCGCGTTTACATCGGTCGACTTATCCGCTAAATAACGCTTGTAATATATCGCCGCCTGATCGTACATCTGGTTATCCTGAAGCATGTTGGCGAGCTTCAGAGTGGATTTGAAATCTGATGGATCCTTGTCGACTACTTCCCGCAGACGATTAATCTCGTGCAGCACGTCCGCACTCGGCTGGCCCGTCGATGTCGTCTGTTGCTGCGAAGTCGCGCCGGAAACATCCTGTGAGGAAGCCGTCGGCTTCGAGCTCATCAGTCCGTAGACGAGGATGCCCCCGAGGAGTATTGCCGCAGCTATGGAGGCAATCTGATAAGGCTCAAGGTGAAGCTTCTTCCCCGAAGCCGATGCCTGCTGAGGTTTGCGCTGCTCGTTTACTTTCTTTCCTTGTTGCTTCTGAGATTGTTTGCGTTGAGTCTGCCGGCCTGCGGGCTTTTTCGGCTCGGCTGCCGCCTGAGAGGACGAGGCGACTTCGTCATGATGTTCTACAACTTCTGTTTTTGCCCCACCGAGGAAGGTTCCACACGATTCACAGGACCGCGAATCAATCTTGTTCCGGAAGCCGCACGTAGGACAGACCAGTTCTTCCCGGGCTTCCTCTTTTTTTTCAACGACTTCACTTATGGGTTCACCATGCACTTCGGGAATTTTAGCTCCACAGCTCGGACAGAAGTTAAACCCGGCGGCAACTTCGGTCCCGCACTGTGGACAATACCTGGCCGTCATTTCT
The DNA here is from genome assembly GCA_021825585.1 of Bacteroidota bacterium. Taxonomy (GTDB): domain Bacteria; phylum Bacteroidota; class Ignavibacteria; order Kryptoniales; family JAKASW01; genus JAKASW01. The sequence continues at coordinate 34,064 of JAKAGT010000022.1, forward strand.
GGGCTGCCTCCTCGACGTTTCCCTGCTCGCCGCCAGTTTCGCTCCTGCCGAGATGCTCATCCACAAATGCCTTGAACTCCTTGGACACCTTGAAATAAGGGACAAATTGTTCTTTGACGGGGTAGGCTTGTCCTGTTTTCGGATTGCGTGCCATCCGTCCCTTTCGTTTGCGAATTTTAAAGCTGCCGAACCCTCTGATCTCAATCGCCTTTCCTTCAGCCAGAGCGTTTCTCACGGAAGTAAGAAATCCTTCCACAACCGCCTGTGTCTCAATCTTCGTCAACCCCGTTCGCAAGGCAATTTCTTCGACTATGTCAGCTTTAGTAACGCTCATTACTCTCCCTTTCTATTGCTCTATTGCGCAAATCTGTATTGCAAGATCGGTTGCTCGATAAAATCCTTTTCAAAAATGTGGAGCTTCGAGATGAAGTCCCCGAAGACGAGGTCGAACAGCGTCTTTCGTTCAGCGGGCTCGACGACAACCGGTTTACCTTTGATACCTCCCAGATTAGCGGCGATCTTGATTGCATCCTGAAATGAGCCGAGAGTATCTACCAAACCAAGTTTCAATGCCTGCGCTCCAGTGAATACACGTCCGTCGGCGAATTTCTTGAGCTTATCAATCGGAAGTTTGCGGTCCTCAGCAACGACGTTAAGAAACTGGTCAAAACTATTCTCTACTACACCCTGGAAATATTTCTTGTCCTGTTCCGTCATCTGCCTGAACGGCGATCCGGAATCCTTGTACTTCCCGCTCTTGATGACGTCCATCTCAAGACCGAGCTTCGTCATAAGCTTGGCATAGTTTGGAAACATTGCGATAACACCTATGCTCCCCGTTATTGTCCCCGGGTCGGCAACAATTCGCGTGGCACCGCAGCTGACATAATATCCGCCGCTTGCAGCAAGCGAACCCATCGATACCACAATTGGTTTGACGGTATCGCTTATCGACTTGACCTCTTCGTAGATTTCCTGGCTAGCCGCTACTCCGCCTCCCGGACTGTCGACACGAAGGACGATCGCCTTGACACTCGAGTTTTCTGCGACAGTCTGGAGTGCCGAGACGATTTGCCTGGATGACAATATTGTTCCGGTCAAATTGACGACGGCCACCTTGGAACCGGCCCCCGAAAGATCATACCCGTTCTGAAATGTCTCCCTGCCTGAAAAGAGCAGAGCTATTAACAGGCTGCCTAAAACAACGAAACCGATTACCCAAAGGAATACTTTTGTCGATCTTCTCATCTGTGTAAGTCTTAATTGCACAACATTTTACCACTATTAGCAGACAAAATCAATTTAAAACCATGTCTGTCACCGGAACACCCCAAGTTCCGTGTCCCCTCTCCAAACGGTCAAGAACTATCGCGCGACTCAGCCCACGTTTATTTTGAACACGCTTCCGATGATTACGCTGGCCACAATCACCAGGAAGACAATAAGTGTGACGCCGACGTACTTGAAGTCCTTCTCTTTCCAGAACGCGATGATGGAAATGAAAACGCGGCCGACCGGCGTCAGGATCAGACTAACCGTGCCCAGGTAAAGGAATGCCCGGGGGTGGAGGGCAATCAAATACGAGAAGAACTCCCCAAACGAATGGAAATACTGATTCGCCAATGATGGAATCGGACGGCCCTTGACAAACAGGAGTATTAGCCCGACGAGATAGAATCCCACGGTTGAGAACATCCCGGTCGCGAGGATTATTGCCACAACCCTGTTGATAAACTGGGTCTCAGATTTCAGAGATTCCTGCCCTTTATTGCTCATAACAATCCCGGGATCCTAAGATTGAATCCATTTATAAGTCCGTTAGCTATCATCTCATATCCAAGATAGATCATTATCAGAAAGAAGACGGTTTTTATCACGCGGCTGTGAAGTTTGTTCATCACGACGCTCCCCATTGTCGCTCCAAGCATCGTACCGAGCGCAACAGGCGCAACGATGTACACGTCGATCCCGCCCGCAAGAAAGTAAACCACGGCGCTCGTAGCGGCGGTAACGCCGATCATAAACTTGCTCGTACCGACTGCGGCCTTCATTGGAATATGCATCATTGAATTCATCGCCGCGACTTTAATGACGCCTCCACCTATTCCAAGCAACCCGGAGCCGACACCGGCGAGCGACGAGACGAGGCTTCCCTCAATCGTTTTTGTCGCGTGGTATTCAATCTCCTTATCGACAGCCTCGTCATGATATGAGCCTTCCAGCATCATCGTGCGGGAGAGCTTGTCGCCGCCAATTGCACTGTATCCTCCCGACTCGATCAGCCGGTCCTCCGTCTCGCGCGTCCTGAATGATACGATTGCCATGTAAAAAATAAGAGCTCCGAATATTAAGCTTAGAGTCCAACCGTGCATGAGCACGCCGATGAACGCTCCTATCAGAGCGCCGGCAGTCGTGGAAATTTCAAGAAACATTCCCAAACGGACATTGGTGATTTGTTGATCCACATAGGAGAGCGCGCCCGCGATAGAAGTAGCAATTACGGACACGATGCTCGCAGCTATAGCGGTGTGTATAGGCAAATGGAACAGAAGAGTCAAAGCGGGTACTATGATTATTCCGCCGCCGATCCCCACCAGGGCTCCAAAAAAGCCGGCAAAGATCGCCACCAGGAACAGAAACAGAAAAGTAGTAAACATTATAAAAATATATTTATCGGAGCGTGAAAAAACAAAGTCATTCCGCGCGATCCGTGTCACGATTTTGTTTGCGCACTTATTCCCATTTGGCTAAATTTAGCACGTGAACTCCATCAAAATTCCGGACTGATGAGGCGACTCACGAATTTCCTTAAACTGATGAGACCCATCCAATGGGTCAAAAATGTGTTCGTCGTCGTCCCTCTGATATTCTCCAAGAATCTCTTCAATGTCTCATTGTTTTCTCAGTCATTCCTGACTTTTCTCTCATTCTGCATGGCTGCCTCTTCTATTTATATTGTCAACGACATCGCAGACAGGAAGTTAGACATCATTCACCCGGTCAAGAAGACTCGCCCCATTGCCTCCGGGGAGGTATCCATCGGTGCGGGACTGGTGACATCGGCAGTCCTGCTGATACTCTCGTTTCTTCTTCTATCACTCGGAAGAGTCCCGCCGGGCTGCTGGCTGGCAATCTCCACATACGTTGTCGTGAACTTGTTCTACTCCTTCGCTTTGAAGAAGGTCGTCCTCATAGACGTTTTTGTAATCGCGGTTGGATTCATCCTCAGAATTCTCGCGGGCGGTTACGCCATCGATGTAAAGATTTCCAGCTGGCTCATCATGACTACCCTCTTCATTGCGATTTTCCTGGGCATTGCGAAGCGAAGGAGTGAATTTGTCCAGATGGAGGGGAGCCCCAGTGAGACGGCACGAAAGGTCCTCGCCGATTACGACCTGAGCCTGATCGACCAGATACTTTCTGTATCTGCAGCGAGTGTAATCATCACATACGCACTATACACGGTCTCCGAGCGGACGGTCCATGCGTTTGGGACCGAAGCTTTGATTTTTACGACTATCTTCGTCGTGTACGGAATTTTCAGATATTTGTACCTCATACATAAGATGGGGCTCGGCGAGAATCCCACCGGGGTGATTCTTGCGGATAAGCCGATGATAATCAACATAGTCTTTTACGTTATCTCACTGGTCGCAATCATATATAAGCAGGAACTCATACACATAATCTTGAAGTATGTCTCTCTCTCCTGATGCCCGGCCCGGCAAAGCCGAGACAGGTTCCCGGCGGCGCAGTGCCGAGCTGATTCTTTTCTCAATAACCTTCATCTGGGGCGGGACCTTCGCCGTCGTGAAATTTGCCCTGGGAGATGCCTCACCGCTTACCTTTGTAGCCATAAGATTCGGCATAGCGTCCTTATTGTTTCCACTGATTTACCGCAAGAACTACCTGAAGATGGATAAGGGTACGCTTGCCAGCGGTTTACTCCTCGGTTTTCTCCTTATGATCGGATTTGCGTTCCAGACGGTAGGGCTGAAATACACGACGGCTTCCAAGTCCGCATTCATTACGGGACTTCTCGTCGCCTTCACGCCAATCGCACAGGCTGTCATAGAAAAGAAAATGCCTACGAAAGGGAATCTTATCGGCGTAGGCCTCGTGGCAATCGGGCTCTTCCTTCTCACATCTCCCGGCGGACAGGGGTTTAACATCGGGGATTTACTCACTCTCGGATGCGCGATTTCTTATGCAATCTACATCGTCTACCTCGATATCTATTCCAAGAAACACGACGTGGCGAAGTTGACACTCCTCCAGCTATCCGAGACCGCCGTGCTTTCAATCGTGGCAGCTCCTTTCTTCGAAACGATGCACGTTTACTTCACCGCAGGTTTCATATGGGCGCTCGCGTACACGGCCATCCTTGCCACCGTTTTCGCCACCTACCTTCAAACCAAGTATCAGCGTGAGACTACTCCCGTAAGGGCGGCCATCATCTTCTCCATGGAACCCGTCCTCGCTAACGTCATAGCCTTCCTGGCTTTCGGGGAATTCGTCGGAGTAATCGGCGCGATTGGAGGGGTGCTCATTGTTGCGGGACTTCTTACCTCCGAATTGCTCGACTGGTAACGGGGACCGATTCACTTGCCGGACAGGCCCCCATACCGTTTTCGCCAGGACGTGGCTTTCTTCGCATTGGATTCGTCAACGCGGCACAAAGCACTCTCTTCGATTTAGCATGATATATGATCCCTTGAGATATTTGGCCGGTTGGCAGGGGGAACAGCCGGCGCGGCTTATCCGTTTATAGATTGTCGGCAAAACTGCTCCAGGAAATCAACCAAGCTTAGGGACGCATATGCAAGATAGTGCAGCAACGGAATCGCGGAGACTCAACGAAAGAGACGTTAGCCCGGCAGATATAGACCACTACAGGGCAAACGGATACGTTTGCTTGTCGGCCGTGGCAACCCAGGAGGAGATAAAGACTTTTCGGCCCGTTATCGAAAACGTGGTTAGGGCGACCACCGAGAGCCGCGATACACAAGGGAGGCTCGACGACTACAGCAAGATGTTTCAGCAGGTCACAAACGCGTGGAGACTCGACCGGAGAGTCGAAGAGTTTGTCCTTGCGAGGAAGTTCGGCAGAATCGCCGCACGATTGATGGGAGTGAAAGGAGTCCGCCTGTATCATGACCAGGCGCTTTTCAAACCGCCCGGCGGCGAAAGGACTTATTGGCATCAGGATATGTTTTACTGGCCGCTCGACACGGACAGGACCATTACAATGTGGATGCCTTTGGTCGATGTGGATGCCGGAATGGGGACAATGATCTTCGCGTGTGGCTCCCATCGGGACGGGCTTGTGAGTGCTTCGCCCATCTCCGAATCGGCCGGCGAATTCGTCGGGAAAGTGGTAAAAGAAAAAGGGTACGAGTGCCGCAGCCATGTTCTGAAGGCAGGCGATGCCACATTTCATTCGGGATATACGATCCATTCCGCTTATCCGAACAAGAGCGAATCGACCAGAGAGGTCATGACAGTCATCTACTATGCTGACGGCACCCGGCTCCTTGAGAGACCGAACGAGTACCAGGTCGTCGACATGAACGTTTTCCTACCCGGTACCAGGCCCGGTGACCCTGCCGTAAGTCCACTGAACCCGATCGTGTACGAAGAGACTATTGCAGTCTAGTCTCGCTCATCGATAGCTCTTTAGCTGCGTTAAGCAATCTATCCCGCGGGCATAGACGGCATGTGAGCCGAACGCCGGGTAGTGACTCAGGTTGCGCGATTCGTTATGCTGAATTTGATTCAGCACCTGGTTTTTGGAACACGAATCAACTTCGGGGTGACAATAGAAATCGGAAATGAACTGCTACCGAACGCCGCGCAATCTTGACATTCCGTAAACAGAGAGTTAGATTTTCAGCGAGGCATAGTCGTGCGCCGGGCATTTCAGATTGAAGTCCGTCAGGGACAGAATACAAGATTGATTATTCACCATGAAAGATGAGCGAGCATAGTCTTTCAAGGAGAGAATTCCTTTCTAAATCAGGCCTGCTGATCGGCTGCGGTTATCTTGCACTTTCCTCCCCGATTATTGTCGAAGACTTACTCCGGTTGTTAAGCGGAGGACCGCGTTGCGCCTGGGGGCAGAGCCCCGATGCCGCTTCGCACGCCGCTCGCTACTGGATCGCCGCTAATTCTCCGGGTGTCGATTGCCTTTCATGTCATTCGATGTCGCAACTTGAAGGCAAGAAGCAGTACGATCACGAAGAGAAGTTTGTGAAATGCCTTCTGTGTGCCCAGGGGTGCGTCATGAAGGAGAATGAGCGCGGGAAATGCAGGGCAAGAATCAACATTAACGGTAATCTAAGAAGCCTTGTATATGGTAAACCGATAGCGATTCATATCGATCCGATAGAGAAGAAACCTTTCTTCCATTTCCTGCCGGGGAGCCAGGCTTACTCATTTGCCACTGCAGGCTGCCCGCTGTCATGCCAGTTCTGCCAGAACTGGGAAATCTCGCAGTCAAAGCCGGAGGACTTTTCGGTCAGGTTCATTCCGCCCGCCGAGATAGCCGATGACAGTGAATCCCAAAAGGCCCCCATAATAGCCTTTACCTATAACGAGCCGACTGTGTTTATCGAGTATCTGACGGACGTAGCGCGAGAGGCAAGGAAGAAGAAGATCAGGTCGGTAATGGTCAGCTGCGGGTTCATGAACGAGGAGCCGCTTAGGGAAATGTGCGAGGTACTCGATGCGATCAAAATAGATCTGAAGGGATTCAGCGAAGACTTCTATCACAGAGTCTGCTCCGCTGAACTCAAGCCGGTGCTGCGAAGCATAAAACAGGTCTCAAAAACCGATGCTCATTTGGAGATTGTAAACCTGGTCGTGCCGACATTGAACGATTCCGACGGGATGCTGAATGAACTTTCAAACTGGATTATGGGAGAGACAGGGCCCGATGTACCGGTCCATTTCACCAGGTTCCATCCGGATTATAAACTGCTGAACCTTCCGCCGACGCCGATCTCCACGTTGGAACGTGCGAGAGAAATCGCAATGTCGAAAGGAATTCACTATGCTTTTGTCGGCAACGTTCCGGGTCACCCTGGCAGCTCAACATATTGCCCGAACTGCGGCAAAGTTGTGATAAATCGAACCGGTTTCTTCGTAACAGAAAATCACATAAAGAACCGGCGCTGCAAGTATTGCGGCCATATCATTGCCGGCGTCTGGAGCTAGACTTTCATGAAAAGGACTTCTTACTGTATTGCTTTCTTGCTGCTGGTCGTCTCATGCAGCGGCGAGAAAATCAACCCGAACAATTCTCAACCGCAGTCCACAAGACCGGCTGCCTTCGCCGGGACTTTCTATCCCGCCGACTCGACGATGCTGGCCAACGCGATAACGGCTTTCGTGAAGGATGCAAGTCCGATTGTTGCAACCGACCCCGTCGCGATTATCGTACCACATGCAGGCTACGTTTTCTCCGGACAGATTGCCGCTGACGGATACAATCAGGTGAGGCACACAGCCTATGACCTGGTCGTCATTATCGGTACAAACCACTCGGTGTCTAACCTGGCAGGCATCGTCGTTTATCCGAAAGGTGCTTTCGCAACCCCGATCGGAGCTGCGGAGATCGATGAGAAAGCGGCTGACGAACTCATGAAGGAAGACCGTGATGCGGCTGCGAACGTGCCGGCGCATGCGAAGGAGCACTCAGTGGAAGTCCAGGTTCCCTTCATCAAGTATTTGTTCCCTCACGCCAGGATTCTGCCTGTAATCATCGGTGAACCGGATGTCGATCTATGCATCAGGTTCGGCCATGCGCTGGCAAAGGTGCTCAAGAACAAGGAAGCGCTGATAGTTGCAAGTTCGGACCTGTCGCACTATCCCGGCTTCGACGACGCTGTACGCACAGACAACCGCACTCTCAAGACGATATGTTCGATGGACCCGGAAGAAATAAGCCGAAGCTTATCTCAGCAAGTGGGCAGAAACGTTCCCGGTCTTTTGACCTGCGCGTGCGGCGAGGGACCCATCATAGCCGCGGTCGCTGCCGCTAAGGATCTCGGGGCGAATAGCACATCGATTGTCGGGTACAGCAATTCCGGTTACAACCCGCTCGGCACCGCAGATCGCGTTGTCGGATACGGCGCCGTCGTTTTTGGAAAAGGCAAAGCCAGCGCACCGGACGATGTCGACAGCCTCGTTGTGAATTCTGATTACAGGCTTGATTCGTCGGATAAGCGAACACTTCTCGGATACGCAAGAAAAACGCTTGAGCAATACTTCACATCTCAAACCGTCCCCCTTCCCCGACATTTCAACCCATTTCTGAAAGTAAAGCGCGGCGCTTTTGTCACACTGAGAAAGAACGGCGAATTGCGCGGGTGCATCGGGCACATGGACGAAGACAGGCCTTTGAGCACAGTCGTCGGAGCCATGGCGCTTCAAGCCGCCTTTAACGATCCGAGATTCAGATCGCTGAGTGCAGATGAGCTGCGGCAAATCGAGATTGAGATTTCCGTCCTGACACCCATCGCGAAGGTTGGTAGTGCAGCCGACATCGTCCTCGGACGTGACGGCGTCGTGCTCAAGAAAGGGGATAAACAGGCCGTGTTTCTCCCACAGGTAGCCAAGGAAACAGGATGGAGCAGGGAAGTATTCCTGGACCAGCTTTGTTACAAAGCGGGTTTGAACGCCGGCGACTGGAAGAAAGCCGACTTGTTTACTTTCCAGGCGGATGTCTTCAGCGAAGCAGAAATTCATTGAGAGGGTAAGAGCCGGCGGCACCTACACGTATCTTCTCGCCGTCGGCTTCATCTCGATCCTGGGACAAGTTGTGGTGCTTCGGGAGCTCAATGTAGCGTTTTACGGTATCGAACTGATTTACATCCTCTCGATCGGCTTCTGGCTCTCCGGGACGGCGATCGGCGCATCTGTAGGCCGCCACTCAGGCGTACCGGCGGAGAAGCAGATCGACGTGCTCCTGCTCGCCACTGCCGCAATTCTGTTGATGGACATCGGATTCATACGGGGTATGCGGAACATACTGGGCGGCGTCGTGGGCGGATATCTCCCTTTCACGAAGCAGATGATAGGATTGGCGATAGCACTGCTGCCGATCAGTTTCTTATCCGGGCTCCTGTTCCAATGGTGCGCAAAGAGATTCGTGTCGGAAAACCGATCATTCGCAAAGGCTTATGCCGTAGAGAGCGCCGGAGGTGTCCTCGGCGGACTGTCGTCAACCCTCTTCCTTAGTCTGGGGCTTCAAAACTTCTCTGCCGCGCTCATATGCAGCGTGCTCGCAGTTGCCATCGTAATGCTTTATGCCGGCCGCGCCGAAGATCCGGGCGTGAACCAAATTGAGCCACAAGAGACAAGGAGACCCGGAGGCATCAAGTACTTTTCTGTCGCGGGATTACTGGGACTAATCATACTCTTCAGCTTCTCCCGAGAAGTTGACCAATGGATGACTTCCTGGAATCACACCGGCCTGGTCGAGACGCGGGACACACCATACAGTCGTGTCACTGTGACGGCTCAAGGAGGGCAGGTCTGCGTCTTCGAGGATGACGCGCTTGCTTATGAGACTCAGAGCATCTCTGCCGAGGAGTTCGTTCAGCTTGCAACCCTGCAGTCGGTGAAGCCGGGAAGAGTGCTTCTCTTAGGAGGAGGATTCGAAGGCATCCTTCTTGAACTGCTGAAGCTCCCCCTGAAGGAGATCGACTACGTTGAAATCAACAGCGACATAATCGAGACGGTGCGCGGTCATTTGCCTGATGACCTTAGCAGTTCTCTGCATGATCGGAGGGTGGATATCATCTTTGGGGACCCGAGGCGGTTTCTTCATCGCCCGCGTTCCTATGACATGATACTTGTGGCTATGCCCGACCCCACGTCGGCACAGAACAATCGATTCTACACCAGAGAGTTCTTCGAAGAGTGTTCCGCGTTGTTGGACAAGGACGGCATACTTGCCTTTGACATTCGCTCGGCGGAAAACCTATGGACACCGCAGATGCGGGCAAGAAACGGCAGTATCTTCCGTGCTTTGAAATCGGCTTTCAATTATGTCGTGGTTCTGCCCGGAGTGACAAACATATTCATCGCTTCACAATCCATGCTGAAGACCGACCCTGTCAGGCTTGCAGATCGATTCAAGGAGAGAGAGATTCAAGCCCGCCTGGTTTCTCCTGAGTACATAAACTACCTGTACACAAATGACAGGTTCGCCGCGGCGAACGAGATGCTTTCGTCGGGATCACCTGTCGCCAACTCCGATTTTCGCCCGGCCTGTTACGGTTATACCATGTCAATCTGGTTGTCCAAATTCTTCCCAGATTTCGTATTACCGGCACCTCGCCCGTTGACAATCGCCAGCCTATCAGCCTCCGTGATCTTCTGGCTCGCGCTCGTCATCGTAATGGTAATAAGCATCAGCAGGCGACTGACGTCCGCGCGGCGGTTCGTGCTTGTAATGCTTGCAGGATTCACTGGCATGGTTACGGAAACGCTGCTCATGCTGAATTACCAGAGTAAGAGCGGGGTGCTTTACCAGGACATCGGTATCTTGCTGATGAGCTTCATGATAGGGCTGACACTTGGTGCATTTATTATCGACAGGCTTCTCCAATCGAGAATCCATCACGAGAAGCTCCCGGGCCGGCAACATCTTCATGTTATCGCCATCGGAGTCGCACTGCTTCTGGGCTTTGGCCTTCTGAACATGGCCGCATACTATTTTTTCAGACTTGGACTCCTTAACGGTCTGTATTCTACTTCCGTGGCTCTGATCCTGGACGGGTCATTCGTCTCGGCAACTTTTGCATTGGTTGTCATCAGAGAAACAGGGGACCGGAAAGGGCTTCCGATCAGGCTCTACTCCGCCGACCTTATCGGAGGAAGCTTAGGCTCCTTGATTGCCAGCCTTTTCCTCATACCTGTTTACGGAATACTCGTCGCGTCGATAATGATGGGGACCCTGGCGTTCTGCGGATTGGTTTTCCTAAGGTGAGTTAAGACGCAGGAAGCGATGATATTCACCGAATACCGCCCTCTTTTCCGGTAAGAATCCGCCTAGGTCCGTTCGATCTATGTGCACAGTTTCTCTTTCAGGTTTCCCGGGATCTGACCGCCCCGCGGCGCGGTATTCTACTCGAAATCCAGATTCCACCTTTCGTAGAATTCCGACGGGACGACTTCTATGAACCTGCTCGGCTTCGTGAAAATCTTTCCGCTTTCGCGGTCGTACACGTTCATAGGGTAGGTGACGTACAAATTCTCTTTCGCGCGGGTGCATGCGACGTACATCAGTCTTCTTTCCTCTTCAATCGCCTCGTCGTCGTCCGTGGCATACATCGACGGGAATTTCCCGTCCAGCGCCCAGATCAGGAACACGCTGTTCCACTCCAGCCCCTTCGCGGAATGGATCGTCGAAATCGTGATCTGTTCCTCTTTCATATCCTTCTCGCCGAGATCGACCACACTCTCGGTCGGCGGCTCGAGCGCGAGGTCCGCGAGAAAAGTCTGAAGCGATTTGTATCGTTCGGCAATCGACGCGAACATCACGAGGTCCTTTTCTCGTTTCGCATAGTCGTCGTACTTTTCGCGCATCAGCGGCTCGTAGTAGCGCAGAACCGACTCGACTTTCTCGATTGGCTTCGTGAACTTCTTCCCTTCCCCGGTAATGAAACCGATCAGCTCCTCCGCACTCGAGGGAATCTTCGTCTCTGCCCCTTGGCCGGCATCTTTCTCCCCGGTGCCGGCATGGGCAAGCCGGTCGAGAACCTTCTCGGCAACGCGCGGTCCGACGCCGGGATGCAGAAGCAGGATCCGGTGCCAACCGACTGCGTCCTGCGAATTCTCAATTACTCTCAAGAACGCTACCACATCCTTTATATGCGCGGCCTCGACAAGCTTCATACCGCCGAACTTCACGTACGGGATATTCGCGCGCGTGAGCTCGATTTCAAGGTCAAAGGAAAGGTATGACGAACGGAAGAGCACCGCGATGTCGTTCAGGGTAATTCCCGCTTCACGCAGTTCCAGTATTCTCTGGACAACAAACTTCGACTGCACGTTTTCGTTTTCCGTTCCGACGATAGCAGGCCTACCGCCCGCTTTCTTCCTCGAATACAACTCCTTTTCGTATTTCTCCTTCGCCGCGTCGATGACCTTGTTCGTAAAGTTCAGTATGCCCTGGCTCGAACGGTAGTTTTCGGTGAGTTTGATAATCTTGCAATTCGGGAAATAGGACGGGAAGTCGAAGATATTCTTGAAGTTCGCCCCGCGGAAGGAGTAGATACTCTGCGCATCGTCGCCGACGACCATTACGTTGTCTTTATCCATCCCGAGATATCTTACAATCTCTCCCTGCACCTTGTTCGTATCCTGGAACTCGTCGACCATGACGTAGGCATACTTGCTCGTAATTGCCTTGCGAACGGATTCGTTCTGTGCGAGCAGCTCCCGGAGATTCTTCAGCAGATCGTCGTAATCCATGAGGTTGTATTTGCGCTTGTAATCGTCGAACTGTTTCTTCAGCTTCAGGATATCGTCAATCTGTTCGATGAATCTCGGATATTCCTTGAAGACGATCTCGTCTATTTTCGTGAGAGTATTTTCCGATTTGCTGTATATATCGACGAGAGTTTCTTTTTTCGGAAAGCGCTGCGATTTCTTTTCCGGGCTCAGCCGCGTTCTAAGCAGGTTCACCACGTCGGCAGCATCGGAATCGTCGAGTATCGTGAACTGCTCGCCGTATCCGAGGACCTTCGCATAATGCCTCAACGTCATGTTTGCGAACGAGTGGAACGTCCCTCCTGCCACATCCTCTGCCGAGGTAGACTTCAACAGCGCACCGGCGCGTTTTAACATCTCATTTGCCGCCTTGCGGGTGAATGTCAGAAGTAGTATCGACTGCGGATTACATCCCAGTTCGACGAGGTAGGCGACACGGTAGATCAGGGTCTTGGTTTTTCCGGTACCCGCTCCTGCAATGACGAGCACCGGTACATCAATCGTCCGGACAACTTCGAGCTGGCCGGGGTTGAGGTCCTGCTCATAATTTATCTTGAATACACGCCGCTCGGCCTCGCCGACGACGCTCTTTTTTATCGTGTATCTTCTCTCGCGGCTCCCGCCGGAGTCTTTCTGAGAATCCATTATTGCGGCACCGTAAAAAAGAATTTAGAACCTCTTCCCAACTGACTTTCGACCCAGACGCGTCCGCCGTGCAGCTCGACCAGCCTCCGTGTCAGCGCGAGGCCGAGTCCGACTCCTCTGTATTTTCTCGCGTACGGGTTTTGTGCCAGCTGCTCGAACGGTTTGAACAGCCTGTCGATGTCCTGGCTCTTGATTCCCATCCCGAAATCCTCGATGCAGAAATAGACGGAGCTCTCTTTCTTCCAGACCTTCAGGTTTATCCTCCCATCGGCGTGACTGAACTTCACCGCATTCGAAAGAAGGTTGATCACAATCTGACGCAGCTTCTGCGGGTCTGCATAAATGCTTTCGATCGGCTCCTTGTAATCCGTCACGACACTGATGTTCTTTTCCTGGGCCATCGGCTCGACGATACTGACCGCCTGGGTCAATTCGGCGGGAAGCTTGAAATGGGACCTTTCAAGTTTCAGACGTCCGATCTCGAGCCTCGACAAGTCGAGTAGGTCATTCACAAGCTCGAGCAGGTGTCTGCCGCTCGTGTTTATGTTCCCGATGAACTGCCGGGCCATCTCATGCGGCATATCGTTTATGTCCGTCTGCAGGACTTCACTGAACCCTATGATAGCGTTGAGAGGCGTGCGGAGTTCGTGGCTCATGTTTGCCAGAAATTCCGTCTTGGAACGGTTCGCGTTGTCCGCTTTTCGCCTCTGGACTTCAAGCGCGATTGTATTCTTCTGCATTTCTTCGAAGAGACGCGCATTTCGAAGTGCGAGCGAACACTGGTAGCCGAAGAGCTCGAGCAATACCTCAGGGTATTCATTCCCGGCAAAGAAACAACAGAGCAGGCCATCCGCCTTCCCATCTAGATGCAACGGGACAAACACTAACTGTCTTACCGCAGCAAGTTCCCGCGAAACCGGCAGGGGCCTGTTACCTGCCAGGATTCCAATGAACTCGTCCGTGCTGATGCCCGAATACAATCTACGGCTTTCCGCCGTCTTTCTGAGGAACCCCATCTTATCAGGCAGCAGCTCTAAATTCTTCAGGTTGATGTCCAAATACGCCGCGAGTTTCTCGAACGACTGGAGACCCTCTCCGGAATAATAACCTGAATCGACGATGTCCGAACGCGGATCGAACAGCAGGAGTACTGAGAGGTAGGCACCCGCTATCTCAGCCCCTTTCGATACAATTCGCCGAAGGACGTCATGCATACTTCCGGGGGAAGCGAGGGCCATGCTGTTTTCTTCAAGCTTGAGGAGATGCCTGGAAAACTTATTCGTCTCGTTCGTTGCGTCTCTGCTTTCAAGGGCACTCCTGTATTCCAGGATCCCCGGTATCAGTTTCCTTATTCCATATCCCGCCAGGCAAATGCCGCACAGATACAATCCGAAGTATCTGACGATATCATAGGGGAGCCTCCACCGATCCCCGACAAGAAATCTGAGGTTGCTCAGCGCGAGTCCGGCAGTTATCAACACAAGGCCTGCCCGGATGTTATTCCAGCCGGCGAGTTTTCCGCCCCGGTCCCGCCCGGGATAAAACAGTGTGAACGATGTAATGGAGAGCATTACCAAGAAAGCTGCAACCCGGTAAACTACGAACGGCATCACATGCTAAATCGTTCTGGAGTATTCGGAAGTGTCGAGCTTCCACACGGGTACACCGCAATAGCGCTTTCCCTCCGGGCAGTACGGGGTGGTGCCTGCCATTGACCTTACAGTACACGGAGGCAGCAGGAATTTCCCAAGCGCAGGATGCACTTGTTTTATTTGCTCGACTTCATCGAGGGAAGCATTCCAGATTTCTTCCTGTGCGTTGTAACAGAGCCGCATTTCTGCCTTGTGATGAAGGTTGAGCAGGTCCGCGGACTCGGTAAACCTTATCGGAAAAGCGTTCGGTAGAAGGTAGGCGGCAAATTCGGTGCTGACGCCGAGAGATATGAGTCTGTCTATCGATTCCCATGTCACGTTCATAGTCCGCCTGTAGAGTCTCTCCGCCTCGTCGTCCAGCAGGACCAGCTTCGGCACTATGTAATCAGGTTCGCTTCTCATGTGTTCTGCGATGATGGGTCTCGAACCTGGAGTCATCCTGTGACGCTGGTCCTGAGAATCGGCGGTATGGCTCAGCTTCTTCCTGAACGTGTAAGACGCGTGGTAGAGAGCCCTGGATATCTTGTCGTGTGTGGTCAGCACGAGCGAGCTCTGGAGCACTTTGTTGCGCACCGGATCAATCGCAAGCGCTATCGCCTCGGAGTCGGACAGTTCCGAAGAGCTTCTGCCGAGGACCTCCCTGACCGCACACGCTATGACCTTTTCTGAGTTCGCCTTATAGTCGACGAGTTTAGAGACATGGTCGCCCAGCTCGCGGTCGAATTCCCCGATGAAGTCCGACTGCGCTTCGTGGTTCCCGATATTCTCGTTTGAGAAGAATTTCTCATCGAGCGGTTCATCGATAACCAGCTGGTAATTCGGGTCGAACTTCAGGAGCTCCCGTACCATCATGTCGACGACAATCTGCTGTTCGTAGGGAGTGTCGCCGGACTTGGACATCTTGGCATACCTTAGAAGCGTTATGCCGCTCACGGTATGGTAGAGATATGAAAACGTCGCGACAGGAAGCACGTATCTCGCGATTTCCTGCGCCTTCTTTTTGATTTCGCCTGCAAAGCGCTTGTCGTTTCCGCGCCTCGGAAACACTGCCAGGTACGCTCTGCCTGCCGGCCTCATCAGCAGCTCGACGAGTTTCCGGTAAGCCTGGATCTGTACGCCCGCGGTGTTCGTATAGACCTCCAGGGCCTCGCCCTTCAGCGGAGGCACAAAGAAGTTTCCATCCTTTACTTCGACATACCGCTGGCTTACCTGCTCGGAATTGTAAAACGGATGTGAATGCAGGAACGACCAGATGAATTGCCGCGAGACATCCGAGAGCTGAAACTGAAACGTCGCATGTTGAAAGGTGGTATGATGCCCTGCCTCATAGATGTCCAGTGCCAGGCTGCGATACCTGTCCATTTCGATCGACTCATCCTCTATAATCCCCTTCGAGGAATAGCAGGTCCGGGCGGCTGCAATGACATTTTTGAACGAGTTGGCAAAAGCCTTGACGAGTTTAACCTGCGGGGGCCGTGAAACCCCGCCTTCGTATCTATTTTCAATCCGAACTGTCTCTTCCGACATCGGAACTCCTATACCATTCTTTTTATAACTACCAGGGTCTTATCATCAGCATACTTGGACGATGCCGAAAACTTCTGCACACTCTCCATAAGGTGATAACAGATCTCTCGCGGGGACAGATCGGCGACCTCAGACAATCTTCTCTTCAGTCTATCTTCACCGAAAAACGCGAAATCGCTGTCGGTAGCTTCCGTAATTCCGTCCGTGTAAAGGAGAAGGATATCGCCCTTCTCAAAATTGACGTTCCCGACTCTGTACTTCGCATCGGGCGCGACTCCAAGAGCGGGTCCTGTCGTGTCGAGTTGAAGTATCTCTGACTTATGCTTGCTGAAAAAGATCGGCTGATTGTGTCCTGCATTCACATAAAGAAACAGTCCGCTTTTCTCGTCCGTAAATTCGCCGTAAAAAAGGGTTACGAAACGTGAATCGGAAAAAGTCGAGTTGACAAGATTGTTTATCTTCTTAACCAGCGAAGCCATGTTCGTCTGAAGCTCCACTCCCATCTTCAATGCACCCGAGACATACAGGGCTTCAACGGCTGCGCTCAACCCCTTGCTCGCTGCATCCCCGATGGCGACGCCGAGCCGCTCGCCATCTTCACCAGCCGGGAGATAATCGAAGAAGTCGCCTCCCACCACCCGTTCGGGTATCGATACACCAAACATCTTATATGACCCGTATTTCTGCTCATGATCCGGGAGGATGCTGCGCTGGATGTCTCTCGCCTTGTCCAGATCCTGTTCAAGCTGCTTCGTCCGGGCGAGAGCATGCCTGCCGCGCAATACCGCCGTGGCAGCGCTTCCGATAACATTCAGATTGTCGAACAACTCGGGATTTTCCCCATCTGTGTTGAAGGCGAGGATGTACTGGTAAAGCGGGATTCCCTTCACCTTCAGTTTCTCGCCGACGCCGGTTGCGGAATAACTTTCTATGCCCCCCTTCCGAAGAGCCTGGTTCCGTTCAGATGTAAGCAATGTCTTCTGGCTGCCGATCCGGACGAAGTCGAGATACTCGGAGACCTTAATCACGAAACCTTCCGATAAGGATCTGACCTGCCCGAGCTGCTTCACAAGGACATAGGCATTCTTCCTCGGAATGAGTTTCCAGATTCTCCCGCCTTTGATTCTGATTTCATCGGAACTTATAATCTCCTGCACCACACTCGCCAGTACTTCTTCATCGTTCTTATGATCTTTGGATGCAATTTTTTCAATCGCGTGATAGAGCTGTCTTTGATTCATCAGTAGTTAATCTTTCTCCATCGTTCCACGACATTATCGACGTCAACTGCGGGCGGAAGTATACTCCACTTGGTGTAGAAATCGACATCTTTGCTTCTTGGAAATGGATTTGGCGCGTCAATCTTTGTGCGCAGAGGAAGAATGCATGCATCACCGAGGAGGAGGCCCTCGCCCTGCTTGAGTGCGGGAACAATGTCAAGAAGATCCGACATCGAATCGGGGACCAGCTTGGCGATGTAGGCCTGGTCGTCAGGGTTTGACAATCGCAATGCGACGAAGTTGCTGCACTGGGACAGTATGGACTCCGAGATATCCAGCGGACGCTGCCCCACGATCATACAACTGACGCCGTATTTTCTCCCTTCCTTGACGACGCGCTCGATCGTCCTGCGGGCTGTCTGCGATGAGCTGTGATCGCTCAAATAATTATGCGCTTCTTCGAGCACAAGAAGGATGGGCACGTTCGCACGATACGGGTTCCACATGTTGAAGTCGAACACCAGCCTGGCAAGCAGCGAGACAAGACCGTTGATCACCTCCGGCGGCACGTTGCTCAGGTTCAGGACGACAACCGACTTCCCGGATTTCAAACCGAACAGCGATTCAATCAGCTGTGAAAATGTCTCTGTTGACCTAAACCTCTTAGGCTTGAACAGGAATTCGAAGCGCTTGTCATTCATCCGCGAATCGAATTTGAATACAAACCTGGTGAAATTCCCGTAGAACGGGCCCTCTTTACCGTCCTGGAGCCGCTCCGTATCGAGGGCCTGCATCTTTACCTTGATGTCGTTTATGTCGAAATACACCGGCGAATCCACCGTGATGAAGTCCTTGTACGGAAGATTCTTAAGTCTCTTGCTGTTGACAATTATCTCCGAAAGGGCCACTGTTTCCGTTCGCGCGAACGGGTCGTCGCGGTCGATAAAAGTTTCCGCAAACTCGTCAAAATTCATGGCCCAGTACGGAAGTTCGAACTCGCCGATGTTCAGCTTTTCGGCAAGGTCTCCGAAGGCTTCACCATATTCGTCATGCAGATCGAGCAGGATTATGCGCGCGCCCGGGAGCTTCGCAACCTTCTGCAGTATCGAGGCAACTGCGCAGGATTTACCGGAACCGGTCGCACCGACAACCGCGACATGTCTGCTGAAGAACTTGTCCGGGTCTATGTAATTCTTTTTCCCCTCCAGGGCGGATATGTCTCCGAAGGCGAAATCGTACCTGCGGTACGCGTTGAATACTAAATCGAGTTCCGCCTCCGAGGGTATGTCGACAGGCGCACCCGGCCACGGGAGCTGTTCCGTCCCGCGCTCGAACTTCCCGGCTCCGAAACGTCCGAACAGGTTCGCAGAGAACTTGACTACGTCCCCCTCACCCATTTCGAGAGACGTGACCACGCCGATGATCCTGTAATCGTGCATCGACACCGAGACAAATGATCCGACGCTGAAGCTCTCGGCGGCAAGTGTCTCACCTGTTATTGTGGCCCCGCGGACTGAAACGACTTTGCCGATTGGTCCCATCTATTCTTCCTTTTCCGCCATTTTCTTGATCTCGGCAATCTTGTTAAGCGCTTCGACCGGAGTGAGGTTGTCAACATCGACATCCTTGATTTTCCTTCGAAGCTCTTCGTCGCCAAGCTGGAACATTTCAATCTGAAGGTCGCCGCTCCGGGCTTTCGAAAGGACGCGGCGCGGTTTCGGCATTCCTGCAGCGGGCTGTGCCGCCGCAGACTCGGTTGCCGAAAGTTCAAACGACTCGAGGTTCCTGAGAATTTCTTTTGCACGCGAGGTTACCGCCCTGGGCAGACCTGCCATCTCGGCCACGTGAATTCCGTAACTGTGGTCGGCGCTCCCCTCGACAATCTTGTGGAGGAAGATCACTTTGCCGCCGTATTCCCTCACGTCGGCCTTGAAGTTCTTCACACGCGGATAAAGATCCGACAGGTCGTTCAGCTCGTGGTAGTGAGTGGCAAAAAGCGTTCGCGCGGCGCGCGAAGGATTCTGATGAAGGTATTCCACCATCGACCAGGCGATAGACACGCCGTCGAAAGTGCTCGTGCCTCTCCCGATCTCGTCAAGCAGGACGAGACTTCGTGATGTGGCGTTGTTGAGAATGTTCGCCGCCTCCTGCATCTCGACCATGAACGTGCTTTCGCCCGCACTGATGTTATCCGAGGCGCCGATCCTGGTAAACATCTTGTCCACGACGCCTATCCGTGCCCTCCTGGCGGGAACAAACGAGCCGGCCTGTGCCAGAAGTATTATGACGGCAATCTGTCGGATGAAGACGCTTTTGCCGGCCATATTCGGGCCGGTTATGAGCGCAATCTGTTCCTTCCCTTCTTTCAAAACAATGTCGTTGGGCACGAAGCTTTCGCCGCTCGGCAGGACTCTCTCGACGACCGGGTGCCGTCCCTCTTCAATTTCCACATCGCGCGAATCATCGACGGTCGGCCGGACATAATTGTTTTCATACGCAGTCTTAGCAAATGACAGAAGCAAATCGGTCAATGCTATAGCCCGTGAAGTATCCAGGAGGGATGAAGAATGCGAGGCGACATCATCGAGCAGCTTTTCGAACAGCTCCGTCTCCAATTTCTGAATCTTCTCCTCCGCGTGCAGGACTTTCTCTTCGTATTCCTTCAGCTCCTGGGTGATGAAACGCTCGGCGTTGACAAGCGTCTGCTTCCGGATATAATTCTCGGGGACGCGAGAGAGATTCGATTTGGTAACCTCTATATAGTAACCGAAGACGGTGTTATAATCGACTTTCAGAGACGGAATCCCGGTACGCTGGCGCTCGGTCACCTGCATCCTGGCAATCCAGTCCTTGGCGTTGAAGGCAAGGTCGCGCAGCTCATCAAGTTCCGCCAGATAGCCTTTCCTTATCACGCCTCCGTCGGAAGCGCGGGCGGGAAGATCGTCGGCCAGAGACTCCGACAGCTTCTTCAAGAGTTCGGCTTCCGGGCTGATCTGCGAATGCGTCACCCGCCAGAGCTCGCATTTAAGCTCTCCGGCCCGCTCCCTGATAGCAGGGAGCCTCGACAACATCGTGCGAAGAGCCCCGAGTTCACGCGGGGAGGCACGTTTGGTCGAAACGCGCGCTACAAGTCTTTCAAGGTCTCCAAAACCGGAGAGATGGCTGCTCAACTCGCCCCTTACCCTCGAATTTTTCAGCAGTTCTTCCACCGCATCAAGCCTCGCGGTAATTTCCGCGACCTTCTTCAGCGGCTGCAAAAGCACGCGCCGAAGCATCCTGGCGCCCATCGCAGTCTCGGTCGAGTCGAGAATGCCGACCAACGTCGCGCCGCTTTCCACGGCGCTGTCGACGATTTCGAGGTGCTTTCGGCTCGTGCGGTTTATTTCCAGAAAATCGGTGGACGTGAATTCGGACATGCCGACGATGTGCGACAAGTTCCCGTTCTGCGTCTCGGCAAGATAATCGAGCGAGGCTCCCGCCGCCTGTATCGCCAGCGGCCTGGACTCGAGGCCGTAACCCTTCAGACTCTGTACCTTGAAATGATGTATGAGCTTGTCGTATGCGTAGTCGAAGTTGAATATATAATCGTCGCGCCTGGTGACGATCGCTTTTCTCAGGCAATTCTGAATCAGAGGTTCGAGGTTGTCGGCCATGTTCCGCGGCACCACTACCTCCAGCGGCTCGATCCTCGTAAGATAGGTCTCGATCTGGTCCAGCTCACCCTGTGCGAAGTTGAACTCTCCTGTGGTCGCGTCGCAGAACACGAGTCCGAAGTTCCTGTCATCCGTCGTCAGGGTTGCGAAGTAATTGTTCACCCTGTCGGACTCGTTGGAGAAGTTGACACCCGGTGTGACAACCTCGACGATATCGCGTTTAACTATACCCTTCGCGAATTTCGGATCTTCCATCTGCTCGCAGACCGCGACCCTGTAGCCCGCCTTGACAAGCCTGGGAAGATACTGATTGATCGCGTGGTGAGGGAAGCCGGCGAGAGGAATATCTGCGGCGGCGCCGTTGGCACGTCTCGTCAATGTCAGAGACAAGACCGAACTCGCAATCTTCGCGTCCTCTTCGAAGGTCTCATAAAAGTCGCCCATCCTGAACAGCACTACGGCGTCAGGATAGCGGTCCTTGACCTTTCGGTATTGCATCATCAATGGTGTGATCGGGCCGCCCTTACTCATCTGCTTCGGATTGATTTTTTCCTGAAATTAAGTGTCGACGCAACTTCTATGACACGGAGAAAGCCCGCATATTTTCCCCTGTCGCGAAAACAATTGTCTCCGCCGGAAAGGACGGTAAGTTGCAGGGTTTCCTCTCTGTTTCTCACGTGTGCTTAGAATATACTTGAGGGGTAAAAGTTTATCAAGAAGCGACACGGCGAAGGATAAGACTGGTGGAATGAGAAACATCTCTCCAACGCTTGAATGAGTAAGCGAGATCATAGACGGAAAAAGAAGCTCTATTGCTCCTCTCGTTTCTCGAAAATCTTATCAGACAGTCCCGTGTTTATCTTGTAGTTTGAATAGTAGACTTCCACCGTCCCCTTCATCTGGTTCATCTGCATTCGTCGGCCTTCGAACTCCCGGCCCTGTGTATTCACCTTTCCGATGTCCAGTTTTACATCGACTTTTACAGGCATCATGAAACCATCAAACTCTCCATAGGTTATCTTGGCGCTTGCAGTCCTGCCGGGAGAAGGTGCTGTGCCGATCTCCCGGATCAGCCAGTCCTTTTCGTCGATAGTCAGGACAATGTCATGATTTCCGGATTCGTCTTTCTTCGGAGTCAGCGAAAGCCGGACGGCCGGTTCACCTTCATAAGTCAGGGTATCCAGGACCTGAATCACATACTTATCGGGATTGAATTTCCTCGGATTGATGACTCCCACTTCCCTCGGCATGAAGAAAAGTCCCTTTGAATCGATCTTCACTTTGTCCGGCTCCTTGAAATAGACTTTGGCTTCCATGTCGGGCGCCTTGACGGCCTCGAGGTCGAGATGCACCTTCACATCAACCACGTAGCCTTTTATCCCCTTGAACTTCGCGATTGCATTATCGAGGTACTTCAATCCTTCGTTCTGCGCCGGCGGAGAAACAAGGAACAGTAGTCCGAACAATATTGATAACAGGTTCATCAGCTCTTTATGTCCTTTCTGACGAATACGAAACAGGCAATGGCAAAGAAGACAGCGTCGTACCCTAGCAGTGCAAGTGCATATTTGCCGACTTCGCCCCAGTCGACCGGGCTGTTTAAAAGCAGCTGCCAGATGCCCATGTAGGTTGTGAATAAATACGGCCGCAGCGATTCCAGAAATTCGAACGGTAAACTCCCAATGACGAAGGATATTATCACCACGGCGATCGATCCGATTATCGGGCCGATGGAATTGTCGACGAGAGTCGAAAAAAGAAACGCGAGTGAACCGACAACCGACATCGACAATATAGCCGCGATGAATGCCAGCACAGTGCTCATCGCAGCGTCGTGCGCCGGGAGAATCACGATGTGCGGCATCGACGTTTGAAACCTTATCAGATCCCCGCCGCCGAAGAATGCGAGCCCAATCCCGATGCAGAGCGTACCCATGAACAGGATCAGCAGAGCGGTGTAGAACAACATCGCGAAGAACTTGGCCGTAAATATCTTCGACCGGGAAGGGGGGCGTATCAGGATGAATCTGAGAGTCCCGGAAGTAGCTTCCGAAGAGACCATGTCGCCGGCGACGAGCGCTACCAGGAACGGCACGTGAATGTAGAGCGAGTTCATTATGAAAGCTGTGATCACCCATGCGTTAAGCATACTTCCGGAGATCAGGAAGTCGCCGCTCATGCCGTGCGAGAAATTCTGTGCCATCCTCGCCTCGTTGAGCTTTATGATTACCTCCAGCAAGATGACAGCGCCTGCTACTACGACGAAGCCGATGTACGTGCGCCAGCGGCGGAAGGTCTTCTTGACCTCGATCGAGAAGAGGCTCATACTTCCGACGCTCCTTCCGTCACCTTGAGGAAGTAGTCTTCAAGGGACCGCTTGGCCGCAAAAGAGGAAACGTCCAAACCGCCCGTAACAAGAAGTTTGTTCAGCTCGGCCGCCCTACGGGACTCGATGCGGACTTCGATTCCATTCCCGACGGACACGACTTCAACCCACGGATTCTTTTTCAGAAGTTCGAGAGCGCCCTCCTGTGGCGAAACCAGAATCGAGTAGTAAGAGGAGTCGCCTCCGAGAAGATCGGATACGGGTCCCTGCGCTATCAATTCTCCGTGATTCAGGACGGCCATCCTGTTGGCGACTGCTTCCACCTCCGTGAGGAGATGCGAAGAGAGAAATATTGTCGTGCCATGCTCCTTTGAGAGTTTGAGGACGAGCTCGCGCACCTCCTTCATGCCCTGCGGATCGAGTCCCGACGTCGGTTCATCGAGGATCACAAGGTCGGGTTTGGTGAGGATCGCCTGGGCGATCCCGAGACGCTGTTTCATGCCGTGAGAGAATGTCTTCACCTTGTCGTCAGCCCTGGCAATGAGTCCTACAATCTCAAGCGCCTCCAGTATCTCTTCCCTTTTCACTTTGCGCGTGAGTGAACCGAGGACCTCCAGGTTCTTGTATGCAGAAAGATACAGGTAGAAATCCGGCTTTTCGACTATGCCGCAAACTCTTGAGAGCACGGATCGCCTTTCCTCCCTCGCGTCCTTCCCGAAAATTCTCACGCTTCCGGAAGTCGGAAGGAGGAGTGTCAGGATCATCCTGATCGTGGTGCTCTTGCCGGCACCGTTAGGCCCGAGGAAGCCAAACACATCTCCGGCATTTACTTCAAGGTTCAGGTCCTTGACCGCCCACCGGCTGCCGAACCTCTTGCTGAGGCCTGCAGTCCGCAATATAGCCTCTGACATCCGCGTTCTTTCCCGCTAATTCAAGTTATGTCTATGAAGTCCGCATGCTGTTGAAAATAATCTTGACCCCGAATTAAGTCCGCGATTCTTCATTCGATTCAAAGTCAACCGATTTAATACTATCGCATATCTCGCCGATATGTTTCAGGACTTCCAGATGGTGCGGGTGTCTGTTGTACCGCTGCAACGCATCCGGATCCTCAAAACCGGAGATGAGTCCGAAGTCGAACGATCTTTCTGATTTTACAATGTTGCGTCCGAATTCATATTCCTTAATCTCGGAAATGACGGACGGAAGTGCGCCCAGGCCCTGTTCCAGCTTCAATTTATCATTCTCTGTAACGTTCGACTTGAATTTGAAGAGCACCACATGCTTTATCATATTTCTTATCCTATGATGAAGGTTTCTTTGATGTCATTTATAAGAAAGTACACGCCTGTCAGGAGTGCACCACAGCAGGATGCAATCCCGACTACGAAGACCGTCTCCGAGACCGGTGAGGCGAGGCTCATGTCGCCCAGGCGGTTGAAAATCCAGTTCCAATCATGAATGGCACTGTCGGAAATCAGCGGAAGGCGCTTGTACGGTGCATCTCCGATATAGACGGAAACGTTGACCAGATTCTGCCCGAGCCAATACAGAGTTGCGATAAGCGTCCGGAAACCCGACTTCAGGAATACCCAGACAGCAAGCGACGGAAGGACTATCTGCATCAGTGAACCGCCCATGAAATAGATCATCCTTCCCAGGAAGCCGAAAACAAAGTGGCCGCCCTCATGAATGAAAAGGTCGATCGTATCGATGGTCCAGAGAACGAACGGCATGTGCAGCCGGCCCTGGAAGGTCTGGTAGTCGGTGGCGAGAAACCATGTCAGGTAGGCCACGGCCGCAACCAGAAGGATGTCGAGCAACAATATCATTTTATTCAAGACTTCTGCCCTCTTCTGCCCAAAAGATAGCGACTGGGGTACCAAGAAACACGCCAATACTGCATCATCCCGCCGGAATTTTTTCTTCCGAGGCAATTCGCTAAAGAAAGAAATTGATCTGCCGATAAGGAAGTGAATGGGCATAGCCCGAAAAACGTGCAACTTACACTATTCAAAAAAGAAGACTAAAGGACATTTGACATGCCGCTCTTTCAATGGTCACAGAACCTTAGCGTAAACATAGCAGAGATTGACACACAGCACAAGCGACTCGTGGATCTGATAAACCACCTTCATGATTCGATGAAGGAAGGCAAAGGCAGGGAGGCTATGGGGAAGATACTTAAGGATCTTACCGATTACACGGTATATCACTTTTCTACCGAAGAAAAACTCTTTGAGAAGTACGGATACCCGGAATCCGCGAGACACAAGAAAGAACATGAGGATCTTACTAAACAGGTCCTGGACATCGGTAGGAAATACAACGCGGGGGATATGATCCTGACAATGGATCTGATGAATTTTCTGAAAGAGTGGCTGAACAACCATATAATGCAAGTGGACAAGAAGTACAGCAGCTATTTTAATGCAAAAGGGGTGAAATAATCCGGGGGAGAATTCCCGGAGACAGTCTCACATGTCAGAAGGGCGCTGCTTCTCCGGGCAGTTGAGCGGCACTCGATTGCAGGATGAACGGGCATCCGGCTCACAGCATCTGCCGGTTCTCTTGCAATCACACTGACATTTTCCTAACGTCGGCTTCAATCACTTACTCACGATCAAGCACCACCCGCCCCGCCTTCTTCTCGGTGGCTCGTGGAGACCGATGAGTTAAAATCCGGCCGGCGGCAGCAGGGTCGGCACAGCCATCCGAGAAGTAACCCCTCACTTATGGTTTCTCGCCAAGCCGCAAAGCTCGCAAGGCGAACCGCTCGTCAACATTTCTTTGCGTTCTTGGCGCCTTTGCGAGAGAAATAACCCTTTCAGTGAGGCATTACTCCGAGAATAGGATTTCCGTTGACAGCGTCATCGCAACACATTATTTTATTCATAGACCGACCGGTCGGTTTATAACGTGAGTGATGAAGTGGCAAGGAAAGAGAACATACAAAATATCGCCAGGCGGAAGGAGCAGATCATCAAAGCTGCAATTACCGCCTTTGCACGAACCGGCCTGAAAGGTACCAGCATGAACGACATCGTTCGGGAGTCCGGCCTGAGCAAGGGTGCGATATACTGGTATTACAAGAGCAAAGATGAGCTGATATCGGACCTGCTCAAGGAATTCTTTGACCCAGAAGAGATCAAGAAGGTCGGAGAGGTGCTTGTTACGGGTACTGCTCTTGAGCGGCTGGAGAAATTCATCGGCTATACAATTGAAGAAATGAATAAGATGCAGCGGTTCAGACCGGTCCTCCAGGAGTTGTTCGTAATAGCCTCAAGAGATCAGAAAATCAGAAAAATGGCAAAGAGGGACTTCCGGGTCGGTGTCGCGCTTCTGCAGTCGGTCATCGAGTATGGCGTGAAGAGCAAGGAATTCCGAAAAGTAGACCCCAACATGGTCGCGATCGCGATCTTTGAGATAATTGAGGGCACCGCCCTCTTCTGGTCGCTTGATCTTATGGATGTTGATTTTGAAAAACAGATGCGCGAAGGGATCAACCTGATTTTAGACGGGATTAAGGTGGAAAAATGAGCCATAAAGTAAGTACCAAGTCTCAAATAGCAAGCTGCGGCCATGTTCCAGATGTGAATTGTCGAGAATCACGTCAGCGCTTGACATCTCATTTTTTCAAAATCTGGATGTTGTTTGGGATCTGGGCGTTCGCACTGGGGGTTTCCAGCACCGGCTATGCGCAGAATGCCATGCAAATCATACAAAGGGCTGAGGATGCAATAAAGGGAAAAGTCTCAAGCCATTCCGTCATGGAGATGACTATACGATCTCCCGACTACACAAGGACCATGAAGATGGAAAGCTGGACAAGCGGGACTTCGAAGGCGCTCGTCAGGATACTCTCCCCCGCTCGCGAAGCGGGCAACCGCACGCTTAAATTGGGAAACGACATCTGGATGTATCTCAGGAACACCGAGACGACGATACGCATCCCTCCCTCTATGATGCTGCAGTCATGGAACGGCTCCGATTACACTTACGATGATATGGTTCGCGAGGAGACTCTTACAAAAGATTACGACATTACCCTCACAGGAACCGAACAAATAGGCGGCGTCGGTTGCTGGACACTCCAGCTAATTCCAAAGCCGAATGCGCCGGTAGTATGGGGAAAGATCATATACCGGGTACGGAAGGCCGACGATCTTCCCGAGCAGGTGGAATACTTTGACGAAAGAGGGAAGCTCATGCGGACGATGGTAATGAGTGACTTCAAGGTCATGGGGGGAAGGATGATCCCCACCGTATGGACGATGTACAACTCAGACAGAACGCACTCGACCGAAATAAAAATGGACGAAGCGTCGTTCGATGTCAGAATCCCGGCTTCGATCTTCTCGCTGAAGGAGTTAGAAAGGTGACCTCGTCATCTCTCAAGTTCGGGCGCGTGCTTGTTATCTCACGCTTTCAGGGTGAATTGAGCTTTCTTACGAGTGAGGTCGGGACGGTGTCCCGGCCTCATGGATTCGACCCTTTCAGGGTCGGGTGCATATCGGAATTACCATTTGCTTATACCACTGAACATCACCCTGAAGCTCCTCTAGTCAATTCTTACCCCGAAGGGGCAACATATTCCAGCGAGGGCGAAGCCCTCGCACGCAATGTAAGAGGAACACCAACCCTGAAAGGGTTGAAGAAACGAGTGTATCGATCAGGAACTCCAACAAATGAAGCTGCTGATTAACATCGCCTGGCGCAGTCTCTGGCGGAACCGAAGGCGTTCACTACTCGTCATCGCCGCGATCGCCTTCGCGGTCATGTTTGCAATTGTCCGGCTCGGATTCGATGAGGGGACATTCGCACTTTCGCTCAGGACAGCGGTCAGGTCTTCAACCGGTTACCTGCAAATCCAGAAGATCGGGTACAACGACAACCCAACCCTGCAGAAGAGTTTCCCCATTACGCCGGAATTAGAGTCGATACTTAAATCCGATCCGGAAATCGACGGCAGTTCGCCGAGAATACAATCGGGCGGCCTCATCAGTTTCCGTAACCACTCTCTCGGAGCGCTGATCACCGGAGTCGAACCGAAGACGGAAGAGCTGATCACAGATTTTCCCGCAAAAATCATCCAGGGGAGGTTCCTCGATGACGACAGCACGCCCGACATCGTCGTGGGATATAAGCTCCTCAGGAACCTCGGCGCGAGTGTCGGGGATTCGGTCGTCATCCTCGCGCAGGGGTTCGACGGCGTGCTCGGAAACATGTTCGTGCATATCGTGGGAACATTCAGGACGGGTTCGGATGAATTCGACCGCACCGGCGCTTTCATGAGCGTGCCGGTCATGCAGAATTTCCTTGCAATGGGCAACGACGTAAATGCGATTGCACTTTCGGCAGATGATCCGGCCGATGTCGGTAGGATCGTGAGAACGCTCGATCCGGTTCTTAAACCCGCCGGACTGGTTGCCGTGCCGTGGCAGGAACTTCTTCCGCAGCTTCAACAGACAATGGGTTTCAGTCACGCGGCGCACATACTCTTCCTCACCATACTGTTCGCCGTCGTCGGCTTCGGAATCCTGAACGCCCTGCTCATGTCTGTGACGGAGCGCTTCCGGGAATTCGGCGTCATGCTCTCGATCGGGATGTCGAACTCAAGGCTCGCGCTCACTACGGCCATGGAGATGTTTTTTATGATCGTAATAGGATTCACGATAGGCAACGCGGCCGGCGCGGCAATCAACTACCACTTCATCGAGCACCCGATCGTTCTGGGAGGCAACGTGGGAAAGTTCGTGCGTGAATGGGGATTCCAGCCGATAGTCCCCTCCTCCCTCTCGCCCGGCATATTTGTCACCGCAGGAACGATAGTGCTCGCGATCTCCGCGGCGGCCGCAGTCTATCCTCTTTGGCGCGTTGCCCGACTCGAAGCGCTGAAAGGAATAAGGTACACTTGAAATGAAATTCCAATTTAGAATTTGTTTAGAGCTTAGAGTTTCGTGCTTAGAATTTCTTCCAGTGGCACACTGGATGGTTATCTGATGATAAGCAGGATTGCCTGGCGCAACATATTGCGGAACAAGAGGAGATCGTTCATACTGATTACGTCGATCGTGGTCGGTGTGCTCGGGCTGGTTTTCACCGAAGGCTTCGCGGTCGGTATGATGCAGCAGATGCTTACCAACCAGATCGGAGCCGACGCGGGCTACATTCAGATTCACAAAAAGGGGTACCAATCCGACCCGACGCTTGAAAACAGCATGACCGACCCCGCTGAGGTACGGAGTGTACTAAGAAGCGACAGCGCGAGTCTGGACTACTCCGAGCGTCTAAGGGTTTTCGGCCTTATCAGCAGCGCGTACAATTCCTATGGTGTTTCGATTGTCGGAATCGTCCCGAATGAAGAGAAGAAGATCACCACGATTTCGGAATACGTTGCGAAGGGATCATATCTTACCGGCAAGCCGGGACAAATACTTATCAGCGCCTCGATGGCGGAGAAGCTCAAAGTCGGTCTCGGAGACAAAGTGGTTATCATGGCATCACAGATGAACGGGAGCATCGGTTCCGAAGCGTGCCGGGTTACGGGGATATTCGAAACTTTCAATTCGGGTTTCGACCAGTCTCATGTTTACATCCCCATCCTGACGGCCGACCAGATGCTGAACGCTGACGGGCTCGTCTCGGAATTCGTAGTGAACCCGATCAACCCGAACGACATGTCGTCGATCGCTTCCAGCATAAGGGATGGAATAGCCGGCCTCCCGGAAAACGCCGGGAAATACGAGGTGCTCACTTATGAACAGATGCTGCCGCTGCTTGTCGCACAGCTCGCGCTGTACAAGCAGGCCCTTTACCTCGTCGCGGGACTAATCGCGTTCGCGCTGATTTTCGGAATCATAGATACCATGCTCATGTCGGTCATGGAACGGACACACGAGTTCGGCGTTTCGATGGCGATCGGGATGTCGAACGGCAAAATATTCACGATGGTAATGACCGAAGCGTTTTATCTCGCAATCACCGGAACGGCGATGGGACTGGCTGCGTCGTATGGAGTGTTTTTGCCGCTGTCGCATTCGGGATGGGACCTGTCGATGTTTTCGGCAAGCCTGAAGTCTATCGGGATCGGCAGTATAATTTACCCGGTCCTCGATGCCTCTTCCGTTGTCCAGACAGTACTCATCATTCCGATTGCCACTCTCCTCGGTGCCGTGTATCCGGCGTTGAAAGCGATCAGGCTGCAGCCGGTGGAAGCGATCAGGGCAACGTGAGGGAAGAATTGTGAATCATGAATTCTGAATTTTGAATTTCGATGATGCTGATCCGATTGGCGTGGCGTAGTTTGTGGCGGAACTGGAGAAGGTCGCTCATAGCGATGTCGGCGGTGATCTTCGCGATAATGCTGTCCATCATACAGCGCGGGATGCAATACGGTACGTACGCGGAGACAATCAGGACGGCGGTGCGTGCCTCCACCGGTTATCTCCAGATCCAGAAAGAGGGCTACAACAAGAACCCGACTCTTCAGAGAAGCTTCGTGATGACGCTGCAGATCGAAACGGCGCTGAGAGACTCACCATCAATCGACGGAAGCTCTCCAAGAATAGAAGCCGATGCGCTTCTGAGCTATCGCGACCAGTCGTTTGGAGCCATGATAATGGGAGTGGCGCCGAAGTCGGAGAACGAAGTCACCGACTTTCCTGAGAAAATAAGAAGCGGGCGTTTCCTTTCTGCTGATTCAGCCGGCAGCGACAACATGGCCGCGGAAATCGTTGTCGGCGATAAGCTTCTCCAGAATCTCGGTGCCCGGGTTGGAGACTCGGTAGTCGTCCTGGCCCATGGATATGACGGGTTACTCGGTAACATGTTCGCGAAAATCGTCGGTACTTTCAGGACAGGTTCCAACGAATTCGACCGTATGGGCGTCTTCATGAACATCTCGGACCTGCAGAGTTTTCTCAGCATGGGGAACAGGATTAATGCCGTCGCAGTCTCGGTACGAAACCCAAACTATCTGGAGAATGCAGCGTACAGTCTCAACCGGGTTCTCAAGCCGCAAGGTCTGGTCGCCCTCACATGGCAGGACCTGCTGCCACAGTTGAAGCAGATGATCGATCTGGACAATTCCAGCGGGGTACTGTACATAATAATCCTTCTATTTGTGGTAGGCTTCGGTATACTGAACACGGTCCTCATGTCGATAACCGAACGGTTCAGGGAATATGGCGTAATGCTTTCTCTCGGCATGTCGCAGGAGAGGCTTGTAGAGGCCGTTGCGCTCGAGGTGTTCTTCATGCTCGTCATCGGATTCATAATCGGCAACGGGATAGGCGCTGCGGTGAATTCGTACTGGGTGAGCCACCCGATAGTACTCGGCGGGGACCTGGCGAAGCTTTACGAAGAGTATGGTTTTGCGCCGGTACTCGTGTCTTCGCTGTCATCCAAGGTCTTCCTGGATTCGAGCCTTACGATATTCGGCATCTCGATGGTCTCGGCTGTATATCCGCTCTGGCGCGTACTGAGGCTTGAGCCACTCAAAGGAATAAGGCACACCTGATGAGATTCGAAATTTGTTTAGAGTTTAGAGTTTCGTGCTTAGAATTTCTTCCAGTGGCACACTGGATGGTTATCTGATGATAAGCAGGATTGCCTGGCGCAACATATTGCGGAACAAGAGAAGGTCGTTCATCCTGATCATATCCATAATGATCGGTGTCATCGCCTTGCTGCTGACCGACGCCGTGTCGATCGGTATGATGCAGCAGATGCTGACGAACCAGATCGGGGCTGACGCCGGGTATATACAAATTCACAAGAAGGGTTACCACGATGATCCCGCCCTCAAAAACTCCATCGCGAACACTGCGCCCGTTCGCGCAGCGCTGACGCGCGACGGCGGCTCCACTTCCTTTTCTGAACGGCTCCGCACTTTTGGCCTCGTAAGCAGCGCCTACAATTCTTCCGGAGTTTCGATAGTCGGAATAATCCCCAGGGAAGAAGAGCGCATTACAACCGTACACGATTACATCGTGAAAGGGCATTACTTGTCGAATAACCCCGGCGACGTCATAGTCAGTACTGCCACGGCGGAGAAACTCAAGGTCGGGTTGGGAGACAAGGTAGTGATAATGGCCTCCCGGATCGGCGGGAGTGTCGGCTCGGAAGCCTGTCGCGTCGTCGGGCTCTTCGAGACCTTCGATTCCGGTTTCGACCAGACACACGTCTACATTCCGCTTCCAACAGCGCAACAGATGCTCGGCGCCGCAGGCAGAGTCACGGAATTCGTCGTCAATCCGGTTAGCCCTAAAATGACAGACACAATTGCTCAGCGTCTCAGGACCGGGCTTTCTCCCGATTTCGAAGTGCTGACTTACAAAGAGATGCTTCCCCTTCTCGTAATGCAGATCCAGCTGTACGATCAAACCATCTATATCTTCTACGCCATAATAGCCATAGCGCTGATCTTCGGCATAATAAACACAATGCTGATGGCGGTGATGGAACGGACACACGAGTTCGGAGTAGACATGGCGATCGGCATGTCCAACAGGCGCATATTCAGGATGATCCTTACGGAAGCGTTTTTCCTCGGTTCAATCGGCACTATTGTCGGTCTGGTAATTTCCTTCACAATTTATATCCCGCTCTCGCATACAGGCTGGAACCTGGCGATGTTTTCAGAAAGCCTGAAGTCCATCGGCGCCGGGACTATAATTTACCCTGTTATGAAGGCGTCTTCGCTCATAAACACTGTAGTGATAATTCCGCTCGCCGCGGTCGCCGGTTCAGTTTACCCTGCGATGAGGGCGACAAAGCTGCAGCCCGTTGAGGCAATCAGGTCAAACTGAGAGAGGATATAATTGCGGGATGACGGATTCGCGGTGGCACGGGTTTTTAGACAACCGGATTAACGAGTTGGCATATAGATTTGACAAATGGAATACGAACGCAGATTCAACAAGGCGGAAGCTGTCCGCCGAATGCCGAGAAGGAGTAATTGAAGCATGAATACGAATGGGAGCACATCCGAAATCGTCCGCGTCGAGAACGTAAGGAAGATATACAGCGACAACGGTGTACCGGTCGACGCGCTGCGAGGAATCAATCTCACCGTGTCGCCGGGAGACTTCTCTGTCATCGCCGGGCCGTCCGGATCGGGTAAAACGACTCTCCTGAATGTTATCGGGACGCTCGATAAGCCGACGGAGGGAAAAGTCTTTCTGGACGGCGAAGACGTGTCATCAAAGTCGAGGCGCGAGCTTGCAGATATCCGCCTGAGGAAAATAGGTTTCGTCTTCCAGGCATACAACCTGAACCCCGTCCTCAGCGCCCTGGAAAATGTGGAGTTCACGATGATGCTCCGCGGAATTGACGCGGCCGAAAGGAAACGCAGGGGGCTCGCGCTCCTGGAGGAGCTCGGCATCGTGGAACTCGCCAACAAGCGTCCGAACGAGATGAGCGGCGGCCAGCAGCAGCGTGTAGCCATCGCAAGGGCCGTTTCCAACGACCCAAGGCTGGTACTTGCGGACGAACCGACGGCCAACCTCGACTCCGAAACAGCCGTGAAACTGCTCGAGCTGATGGAGAGACTCAACCACCATGATGGGATAACGTTTGTCTTCTCTTCGCACGACCCGCAGGTAATCGAGCGGGCACATCGGCTTCTGATTCTGAAAGATGGACAGATCGTTACTGACAAGGTCAACGTGTAGTGAATCGGAATTACGGAATAGCAGAATGATGGGGGATTGGATCGATGGATAAATGGATTCGTAAACTAAGTGTTCCGCACCGCGTGTTCCGCTTTCCATCCTCCGTGTTCTCTTCTCCGTGTTCCGTTTCCCGATCTCCCTTTTCCGTGTCCCCTCTTCCGCTCATAACAATCGCATTCCTTTTAGTAACCTCCACCGCCCCGGCTCAGACCTCCCTTTGGCCGGGGACCGACCTGAATTTCTCCGGCTACGTAATGGAGATGCCTGTCAGCGAGAATATTCAGCCGACGCTCGCACAGATCACGGGCGTGTCGCGTTCCGAATTTTCAAATCTTGTAAGGCTCAGGCTTCGCCCGACGCTCCATATAGGCGACAACACAAAAATAGGATTAGCCTACGAGATTGACGGCCTCTATTATTCTCAGAATGTCTCATTCGGCCTCGGTTCGACGACTCCACTTCGGCAGGTCGTCAGCCTGCGCTGGCAGCCCATTGACAGAAAGCACGCGACGATCTCCGACTACATCGACAGGCTCTATCTTGACCAGGAGTTTTCGTTCGGAACACTGGTTATCGGAAGACAGCGGATAAGCTGGGGAACCGGGCGAGTCTGGAACCCGACCGACATATTTAACCCGATTAATCCCGCAGACTTCGGGAAGGTAGAGAAAGACGGCGCCGACGCCGCCTCGATGAAGTTCTATCTCGGCCAGCTGACGGACCTGCAGTTCGTCTACAATGCCGAATACCATTTCAAGTCTTCTAACTACGCGGCGAGGTTCAGGACAAACATCCTCGGTTACGACCTCGCCGTACTAGCGGGTTCGCTCGACAGGAGGTTGATTACCGGCGGCGACTTTGCCGGAAACGTCTGGACGGCGGGGATACGAGGCGAGGCCCTCGTGTCCCAGGATCCTTCGAAGTCAGGCGGATATTACATAAGATGGATACTCGGAATGGACTACCAGTTCACCGACAAGCTGTACGCGCTTTTCGAGTACTATCACAACGGCCAGGGCACGCTGAACAGACTCGACTACGATCTTACCGGACTTTATGAGGGAAGAATACTCAATCTGGCGAAGGACTATCTGGCGCTCGGCGCAACATACCAGATGACTCCGCTCGTCACTGTAACGCTCTCGTCGGTCTCGAATTTCAGCGACGGGAGCGGCTATCTTGCCGGCACCGTAAGCTACTCGGCCAGCGACAATACTTCGCTTGCGCTCGGCTCCCTCTATGCCTACGGGAAGACTTTTACAGAATACTGGTATTATCCGCAGGCGTACTACCTGAAATTGGAAACGTACTTCTGAGTATCGAGGGTCCCTTCTTCATCTGCAGCCTGCAAACCATAAATCGGAATGCGAACCGCATCACGCCCTTTCGCCTATCTTAGTTTTCTTGACCCCGTCGATGGCGACGAAGAGGAATCTCCTATACCTTTTCTGCGAAAGATCCGGCGGCCCGTGCTGTCCGGGTCGCGCGATCTTCGGGGCTTCGTTTCCTTCACCGTCCATCCGTCGCCGTCGTCAACAAGCGAAATATCCGGCGACAGTCCGAGCAAAGTACGTTTGAACCTCAGCCTCTCTCCGCTCTCCATCGGGACCGGGCGGTCTTCTACGATATCGTAGGGAATTATATCGATCTGGACCGCACCGTCTCGGAATGTAAGGCCGGCAATTATTCCCCTCCTGGCATCGCGGTCATGCTGGTCGAAGATAAGATTCCCGAGACTGAACAGTATCGGTCTTCCCCTGTAATACCGTATCGACTCGACGACATGAGGATGGTGGCCGATGATCATGTCGGCGCCGGCGGCGGTAAGCTTCCCGGCAATCTCTTCCTGCTCCTGCGAAGGGAACCGTCGATACTCCGTCCCCCAGTGAAGGTAACATATGACAAACGCGGACGGGGTGTCGTGCTTAAACGCCGTAATGCTCTTCAGGAAAAGAGTATCGAGGCAATACCAAACGTTGGGCGATCCCATGACGAGGCCCAGCGCCGCGAAGACCGCGACCCTTCTGCCGTTCAGGACTAACTCTGCCGGACGGCAGATGGAATCCTTCACCGACTTCAGACCCAGCGGGACTATTCCGTTTTTCTCCAGGACCCTGTAAGTGTCACCAGCTCCTTTGACAGTCTGGTCGTCGATGTGATTGTTGGCGAGCGACGCGTGAGTGATGCCGGCGGCGGTCAGGATTCCGATGTAACCGGTGTCGGCCCTGAAAGAGTACGGCTTGTTTGGCGGGTACGACAGCGGCGTAAGTGGACATTCGAGATTTATGAATCTGTATTTATAACGGCTGAGCGCAGGTCGGATCTTCTCAAAGAGGAACGCTTCCCCTTTCTTCCTGATCATGCCGTTAACGCCCCTCGCGAGCATCACGTCGCCGGCGAAGCAAACCCGGACCGTGTCTCTCGATTGAGAATAACTTCCGGCCGGCTCCATGCATATGCCCGCCACAAACGCGGTAAGAAACACGATGCTCGATACAAGCCTGCACTTCGCCACCTGCCGTTCCGCAACCGCGCCCGACATTCCGTGTGTCATTCAATTATCCCATTGTTGAAGAACAACTTCCCGTCCCGGGAAGTTTAGCCCGTCGCGCAATCAAATACAAATTTCAGACGCAGTCGAAATGCCCCCCGCTCCTCTTTTACTTCCGCCACTTCTCACTCTGCTTTTCAAATTCTTCAAGAGAAGATGGACGCACTTTCAAAGGGTGAACTGGATAAGGATTTACCGTTTCTATCGCTGTTCCTTACCCTGCACTGCAGAAGCGACACTCCCGCGGGAATATGGGTTAATTCATCCGGGATAAGTCTGAATTTCAACCGCAAACGGTGGGACCATCCCTCGCTCACAGGGACCTCGCGGAGCTTCATCGGGAAGGTCTGAGTTACTTCTGCAAGGTACCTGGATTCACGGCATGAGGTCGCAGTACCAGAACCCTGTATCGAACGGGTCGTGGCTTTGATAGCCGTCATCGGCCGGCTGACCGCCCTGACGCACATACCGCCTGTACACGATCCGCCCCTTCTCGAACTCGACCGGCTTTCTGAATATCGGCCCGTCATAGACGAACGAATGGAACTCGCCGTTCTCGCCGCACGGATCGACGTTCGCCGGAAGATCCTTCAAGAAATCCCCGTCGATCTCCCTCCCGACAAAACTCTTGTCGAGAAACCTCTCGTCCACACAGACGGTCACGGCTTTGAACCCGAGGTCGATGAACTCCCCGACCAGCTCCTTAGTCGGGACCTTCCATATCGGGAACATGCAGCCTATACCGAGCTGCGAGAGCTTGTCTTCCCTGTATTTGCGGAGGTCTTCGAGAAAAATATCTCCGAAGACGGCCGTGTGTATCCCCTCTTCCCTCAGCTTCGACATCTGTCTCCCCATAATAATTTCGTATGCGGACATGTCGGGCATCTCGGGGAGCATCACCTTCACGAGCGGGAAGCCGAGGATTTCCGCCTGCCGGTCCATCAGCTCCGTCCTGACGCCGTGCATCGAGACCCTGTCGAAGCTCTCGTTCACAGTCGTGAGAAGACAGGAAATTTCCGGATTGCCCTGCCGCAAGTATTTATGGAGCGCCATGGCCGAGTCCTTGCCGCCGCTCCAGTTGAAAACCGCTTTCCCATCGTTCATGTGAAACTCTCCACGCCGTTTGCGGAGGGTCGCTCCGGGTTATGAAAAGATGAAACCATTGCCTCAGTTCAGTTCAAAGTCTGCCGGGTAACCTGAAGCCGCGGCAAAGAGATGTGAACTCTTCTGCGCGTTCTTTGCAGATACTCTGCACGATCCGCGTGAGACATTCGCGATAAGTCCGATGTGCCTGACGGTCAATTTAGGGAAGGCGGCGCAACTCTTCAAATCGTTTTTCTATTAGGTCTCATAGTCTCTTTGCCGGCCCCGGTCGGAATCCGGAGGGGGCGAACTCACCCCCTGCCCCCTCTCTTCAGGAAGAGAGGGGGCAAAAATGGGGGTCGTAAGAAGGAGGTTAGAAGAGGATGTTTTACGCGTGTTCCGGGACAGGGTTACGCCGGGCATGACGGCGGCCGTTTGAGTTCCCGCCCGCCGCGCTTTGTGCCGGCTCACTTAGCGTGTGAGCGGCGTCAACCGTAAACCTGGAAACGAGATTCCTCAGTTTTTCGGTGAGTCTGTTCAGGTCGTCGGAAGCGCGCGCGATCTGCGAGACGCCGGCCGCGGATTCGGACGAGACGGAAGAAATCGACTCGACGTTTCTCGATATCTGTTCGCTCGTCGTAGACTGTTCCTCGCTTGCCGATGCGATCTGGTTTATCATGTCGACAGACTTCTGGGCTTCCGCGACCATCAACTCGAGCGCCTCACCGGCCCTGTTGGCAAGGACCATCCCCTGCTCCACTTCGCTCGTGCCTTTTTTCATCGATTCCACTGCCTCGCCGGTTTCGGATTGAATCGCCCTGATCATCTGCTCGATCTGTTTCGTCGCCTGGGTCGTTCGCTCCGCAAGCTTCCTCACCTCGTCGGCCACGACGGCAAATCCCTTTCCCTGATCGCCTGCGCGTGCGGCCTCTATCGCCGCATTGAGCGCGAGGAGGTTTGTCTGGTCGGCTATGTCGTCGATCACGGAAATGATCTGGCTTATCTCCTTGCTCGACTCGCCGAGCTTCGTTACGGTGCCGGCCGAACCCCTGACGACTTCTGCAATCTCGCGCATCTTGTTCGTCGTTTCGCGGACGATGCCGCCGCTCTCTTTGGCCATCTTTCCGCTTTCAGTAGCCGCCTGGGCGGTCTGGCTGGCGTTTCTCGAGTTCTCGATTATCGTGCGAGTCATCTCCTCGACTGCGGCGGCGACCTCGTTGGCCTGGGCGGACTGTTCCTGCGCCCCGGCAGCGAGCTGTTCGGTCGAGCTGCTTATCTCGGTCGCGGCGCTCGCGGTGGTCTCGATGGAATCCTGGAGATCCCGGATCATCGCCTTTATGTTGGTCACCGACCTGTTGAATCCCGCGAAGAGTTTGGCGATGTCGTCGTCGCCGTCGACATGCAACGAGACCGTCAGGTCGCCGTCGGCAAACTTGTTCATTTCCGAGAGTATCGATTCGACGCTGGAGGCGAGGTAGGTGGACTGCATTTCGGAAGTGATTTTTGCCTCCTGGGCCTCCCGTGCGGCGCCCTCTGCGGCGGCGCTCTTCTCATTGACTTCCCGCATCGCTGTCCTGATGTTCTGGACCATGCGGTTGAAGCTGGCGGAGAGGCTGCCCAGTTCGTCCTTCGAGTCCGCCTCGACGGAAGCATTCGTGTCTCCGGCGGCTACCTTCTCCGCCGCATCTTTGAGTGCGAGTATCGGCCGACTGAGTATGCGGGATATGAAGACGCCGTAAACTATCCCCATTGCGATTGCACCGATTACCATCCAGAGGAGCTCGGTTCTGCTGCTGCCGGTAATCGAGTCGCTCCGGTAGTAGGCCGTTTGCCCGCTATGCTCCAGCTCACCGGCTATCGACGACATGATCGCGCTCACTTTGTCGGCGGCCCTGCGCCCTGACTCGACCGAGGAGCCCAACGACCCGCCTCCTGCGGTCGAGCGGTCCGCGGAAGAGGCAAGCGCAATTATTCCGCCCGTAACATCCTTATACTCTTTCCAGGCGGCGGGAAATTCCGACAACAGCTCCTTCCCCTTCTCCGATCTTACCGCAGGGGAAGACTTATCGATTTCTGCGAGCATATCCGATTCCAGTTTATTCATCTCATTCCGTAATTGAACCCTCTCCCCGCTCGTGTTCGAGAGGAGGAGGTTCGCCATCGACCTCTGGTGTGCAACGAGATCGATGTTAGCCTGCTTGATGTGAGAGATGCCTTGCGTTTCATCATGGTAGAGAGAACTCAGCATCCCATTAATAGTCGCGATGTCCCTTACGCCGGTATACCCCAATAACGCCATAAGGGAACACATGATAGCGACGGACAGGAGGAGCTTCGTCATAACCTTGAGATTCTTGAACCACTTCATGGTCAATCCTTCCTCAATTGGTTAGGTAACCCAGTCCTTGATTTTTTTCGGCGAGCAGTATGGGGTAGGCCGGCCGGTGGGCAGCAGTTTGACTGCCCCCTGCGGGCTTCCGAGTGCTGAAGCGCAGTTCGATGGATTCGCACGACCTGACCGCATACGACGCCCTGACTT
Source organism: Bacteroidota bacterium (assembly GCA_021825585.1). Taxonomy (GTDB): domain Bacteria; phylum Bacteroidota; class Ignavibacteria; order Kryptoniales; family JAKASW01; genus JAKASW01. Next base: position 74,437 of record JAKAGT010000022.1, read on the forward strand.
TACATAATGGAGCAATCGTTATGCCATGATGGAACACGGATTTTTGGCGATTTCAGTGCAGAGGGCGGCCTGCAGCGTGAGGGGTGACTAATATTCGACTATGGTGGACACATATGGCCAGCGTCCGGGTGGATGGACGCAGACGGCAAACCGGCGGATTTTCACCTGATTGCCCAGCTTCCCCCGCGATCCCTGTACGTGAAGTATACACTGTCCCGGTATATCCTGCGTATTATTATTCCCCGAATGGAGTCACGCTCGGACAGCATGAATACTTCCCCGGCCGCCGACTGTACTATGGCGAGCTTTTTCCTGCCGTCGAGCACCGCCCCGGTCAGTATGAAGCGCGGCGGATCCGAAACCCGCAACGTGTCGGCATGTCTCCTCGGTTCCACCGTCCGCCCGAGCGAAGTGTCCAGAAAAAAGGGATCGCGCGTGTCGGGTGAGTAAATATAGGGCGAACCGGAACGCACCAACGCGATATCATCCTCCGGACTTGCCGGAGACTTCTTATGATCTCCCGCGGAGCTCGTTTCACCCCGGTGGAGAACAACTGCAACAAGAACGCAAAGCACAATCAAGATCGCGAGCCTGAAGAGCCATTTCTTCTTCATGTTACTTCCGATCGGGTGTGAACCTGGCGGGAAGCAATCGGGCTATGCCGGAAAGCGACACTTTCAATGCTGGGTTCCCCGGTGGATCAGACACGATGCTGAGACCGGTGATCTTTATCGGAAACGAACATGTCTCTATAGTGTTCAAATATGCGGCAGCCCTGTGGAAGCCGGCAGTGAAGCTCAGATCGAAACTCAACTGCGTCATTCCCTCTTTGCGAAGAACCCCGGTGGGTGAAAATGCCGCCAATATGATTTTACGATCCGACGCACTCGATGCAAGATATCCGAACAGGCTCCCTTCATTTTGGTCCTTTTCGGGAAACCTCTGTTTTCTGACGGCAAGCAGTCGTTCTCTTTCAATCAGCAGCGTCCTTTTCCTTGCGAGTATCTCCCCGGGCGTCAACACCGATCCTTCTTCTGTCCTCAGGTCCGTCAGGGCGCCGGCTGCCGCGTCTAAGCTGCTGCGTACCTCCGAGAATATGAGGACCACAAACAGCAAAACCACAGTCACCGAAAGTCGCACATATTTCATACTTAGATTCATCAGCGCCGTGCCGTCAAAGAAACCGTGAACGTGAACGGAGTCGATATCTTCCTGCTGATTGCCGTCACGTTCTCGCCATACGCAGGCAGACCTGAACGGACGATCCTGACATTGCGCAGACGGGATTCTCTCTCGAGAAGCCGGACAAATTCTGCGATCTTCCTCCCGTCCCCGCTGTAGCCTGATATCGAAATTAAGTCTCCACTATTTTCGGTTCCTGTCACGGTTATTTTATATAACCACACACCTTCCGGAACCATTCTCGCGATATCATGAAGCACGATTGCAAGGTTGCTCCTCGCAGTGTCCGATTCAAGCATGGCAAGCTCGTTTTTCACGGCCCTATTTTGCTTCTCCAGAACTGACAGATCTGAACGAGAACTGCTCGATGCCAGCAGCGAATCCTCTGCCAGGTCCCGCCGGCCATCCATATATATGGCGAGAATCGACTGGGCGAGTAGGAGAGCGAGGAGGAAACCTCCGCAAGCCAGGACCAGCCTGTAAAACAATCGTTTTGAGACACACTCCATGATGATCGCCAGTTCCTGTTGAGGCACCAGGTTAACCGCCTGCATTTCCGGAAGAAAGCCACGGATCGCAAGCCCTGCCGCCAGCGTGTATTCGGTAGGAAGTCCGAACGGGCTAAAGACTTCAGATCCGCCCTGGCCTGCTGCTCCAGCCAAGATCAGCTTTCGACCACCGTCATCCGGCTGCAGCTCCGCCGACAAGACAGGATATGAACTAACGACAGTACCGTTTTCAATGCTGTACAGGGTGGTTCCCCCATCACCTCGGAACAGAAACGACAGCGGCTCGGCGCGGTCAATATCGCGCGCGAAAAACAAAGGATTAACACAATCAACGGCGTCGATACTCAATACGAGCAATTCAAGTTCAATAGAGCGGACGAATCGTATAATCGACTCGACTTCGGTTCTTCTTGCAAACACGAACTCTACGATATCCGATGATTCTCGGCTTTGCAGGATCTCATACCGATATAGCAGCTCTGCAAGCCGGATCGGAATCCTCATCAGTTTCTCGAAGTTGTCATGCAGCCATTCATCAATGCTCGTTACATCCGATGGGACCTCCGCCCGTATCGTTCTCGTATTTCCGGTCTGAATCGTTGAGACGGCATAGCGGGAGGTAATTCCCTGCCGTTTGAGTTCGTCTCTCACTGCGTCAGCAGAGGATGAATAGGAGACATCACCTGCCATGTTGCAAGTGAAGAACTTTCGTACATCAAACCTGGACACGGATTTATTGAAGGTTCCCCCACGAATCTCCAATTCTACCGCGCGAACACGCTGGTCAGTTATGTCGAGGCCGACAAGCGACTTGACTCCCGCCAATCTCTGGAAGTTTATCTGACGCGGATCCCACAAGGTCATTCGTTTCCTTTCGGGTTCGGCAGGTCCATGTTTTGAAACGCCTCGCCATATGAAATGTGTGGAGTCACGTAGATGATCAGTTCGCTCTTATGCTTCGTCTTCGATGTGGATGAGAACAGACTCCCGAGAAGCGGTATATCTCCGAGAATCGGAATCTGTGTCCGGTCTTCCGATATCGTCTGCTGTATCAGACCGCCGAGAACGATCGTCTCCCCTTCGCGCATGATGACAGTTGAGCTCATCGAACGCTGGTTTATTGTCGGGGGAACATTCGGAGAAAATTCGCCGACCGGGGTCTTGAAGTCGGGTTTCAAATCGACCGTGATAAGACCGTCGGATCCTACATAAGGAACAATGTCAAGCTTCGTGTCTGCCTGGATCGTCTGAAACTGATCGCTCTCCTGGAAAAGAGTCTGTGTAGGATTGACGTAAGGTACGGTCGATTTTAGAATGAAATACTGAGTGGTGCCGATGCTCAAGCTGGCCGGACTACCGTTAAGCGTTGCGAGAAGAGGTCTCGAGCGGACGTTCGCCAGCCCTTTCTGTTCCATAGCCTGAAGGTTCAAGTAGAAATTATCGGGAAGTCTCCCAAGGTTCGCCACCCCGATCTCCCTCCCGATGATATCCAGCCCCTCGTTTGCCGTTTTCGCCCCCATGAAGAGATTCATCCCCGGCAGAATAGTCTCACTTCCCCTTATTGTCGTATCGGAGGGACTCTTCAAGCCCGCTTTCAGACCGAAATCCACCTGCCTGGAGAGATCATAGTCGACAACAATCGCCTCTATCAACACCTGCGCGACGGGTTTGTCGACCTGTCTGATAAACTCATCCAACTGAGACTCCACATCACTTGACGCCACCACTATCAACCCGTTCTGTTCCTTGATTACTTTGACCGCCGCCTGCTCAGTTATTGACCTCGGGAGCATCTCATTCAACTTCTCCGCGCGAAGATACTTCAATCTGAACAGCCTGCTCGCCAAGAGTGCCTTGTTCGTCTTCTCGCCGATGAAATAAACTCCATCGTTTTGCTTGTAAGCGTAATTGGTGTTTCGAAGAACAATGTCCAGCATCCTGTCGAGAGGAATGTTCGTGGCGCGCACCGTCACAGAGCCCGCTACCTGTCCGTAGAAAACAATATCGGCATTCACCTGTCTGAGCGCATCTGATATGACCCGGTCCAGAGGAGCATTGGTCACGTCGACAGTAACGAAAGAATCTTTCACGCTCACCCAGTACGGACCTGACCTTTGAGGCATCATATTCTGTCCCTGTGGTCCCATGTAAGTTTCTATTTGAGTTACCACATACAAGTCGCTTTTCTTCTGGACGGCAAACCCGTTGTTATTCATCAATTGTACAAACCCAAGATCGAAGTCGATATCGATCAGCCTGCCGCTTACGTTCCCGGCAGTTCCGCTCGTTATCAAAATGTTCTTGTGCGATTTCTCCTGTATTCCGCTTATCACCAGTGCGAGGTCCTGACCTCTCACATCCAGAGAAATCCGTCCCCTTTCGTAAGTCACATCAGGAGGTTTCGGTGTTTCCTTAATCACTACAGTGGGCGGAGCAGGCGTTATCTTGTAGATTCCCCCCTCTACGACCAGATTCAGACCGTTCTGCTCGCACAGAAACTTAATCGCTTCATGAAGAGGGACGCGAGTGAGCGAGATTGTCACTCTTTTCTCCACACTGTTCTCTACAAATATATTCAGACCGTGTTCGAGACCTAGCGCACGAAAGACATCTCTTATATCCGCATCCTTGAAGCTCATCGATGTGGAGTCGTATGCTGCCGCAGGGAGAGACGGACGGATTTCTGTTGCCTGCCGCTCCGCAACGCTGTCTGCCCGATGCTGGAATATCCCGGCAGAGTCTGCACTACACAGCGTGTCATTTCCCCTGTCTACACTTTTGGAAATAATCTTCGGTGCAGGACTGCTTTGTATGCCAATGTCATTTATCTGAGGAATGAATATCCTGGCTGTGTCCGAAAGAGGGTCAGCGAGTTTATTTGAATTCGCGGAAAGTATACCGGGAGAAGTCCGCTGGATTAAACGTGCACCGTCCTTCTTCGCAAGGCTGTCCGTCTGAGAGAATGCATTTCCGGTTAGACTCAGTAGGACCAGGAGGAACAGCTCGAATCGCCTTCCGTGCCTTACCGATGATTTCATACCAGAGTCTCTCTTATTACTTCGTCCAGGCTGGTCTCTCCACGAAACACTTTCTTCATAGCTGCATCTCGCAGCGTAAGCATTCCCTTGCGTCTCGCCGCCTCCCGCAGCTGCGAAGCTGTAGCACCGCGAGTGATCATTTCGGCTAAGTCGTCATGAACCACGAGAACTTCGAACGCTGCAGTCCTTCCCCTGTACCCAAAATTGTCGCATTCGCGACATCCCTTCGCGCCGAAAAGCGGACGGTCTCCACTCCCCTTCAACCCAATCTCCGCAAGAAACCCTTCATCGGGCGGCACCCTTTGTTTGCAGTTGCCGCACAATTTTCTGAGAAGCCGCTGAGCGAGTATCATTTTGACCGAGGACGCGACCAGAAACGGCTCGACGCCCATGTCTATCAGCCTCGTAACCGCCGACGGAGCGTCGTTAGTGTGCAGGGTTGACAAAACAAGGTGTCCCGTCAAGGCAGCGCGGATCGCAATCTCGGCCGTCTCAGTGTCCCGAATCTCACCCACCATTATTACGTTCGGATCCTGGCGCAGAATCGATCGAAGAGCGGCTGCAAACGTGACGCCTATTTCAGAATGCACATGTGTCTGGTTTATACCCTGGAGATTATACTCGATGGGGTCTTCTATGGTTGTTATGTTTATTTCGGGACGATTGATTTCATTCAGCGCGGCATAAAGGGTAGTGGTCTTCCCGCTTCCGGTCGGACCGGTTACCAGAATCATGCCGTAAGGAATTCGTATCTCCTTCCTGAACAACGCCAGATGTTCTTCCTCGAATCCAAGCTTGTTCAGATCGAGCTGCAGCTGTGATTTGTCCAGAATCCTGAGGACTATCTTCTCGCCGAAATCCGTAGCGAGAGACGACACGCGGATATCGATCGTTATGTCACCGTCTTGCACGCGAATTCTTCCATCCTGAGGACGGCGTTTTTCGGCTATATCTAGGTCGGCCATGATCTTGAGGCGCGATATAAGCGGCTTCGTCCGTTCCAGAGAAGGGCGCATGACTTCATGCAGGGTCCCGTCGATCCGGTACCGCACGCGAGTATTCTTTTCATACGGCTCGATATGTATGTCACTCGCCTTCATCCTGATTGCTTCGGCGATGATTCTATCCGCAAGAGCGACTGCGGAGCCCGACTCCAGTCCGGGCGCCCCTCCTCCGGGCGTCGATTCCCGTCCGTCCATCCTGAGAACATTGTCCGGTTCCGCTGCCTGCATGCTTTCCCTGTTTTGCGGCCGCTTTTCCGGGGTAAGATCGGCCGACGCTACGTTGTAATACTGTGAAAACAGGTCACTAATCTTCTCCTCACCGACGACCCGTGCCCGAATCTTCTTTCCGGTCAGAAATGCAATATCGCTTATCATCGCCCGGTCCGGTTCCGCGGGAAATCCGACGGTCAGCACGTTCCCTTCCAGATCCAGGGGAAATGCGCGTAACCCTACCGCGGCGCTTCGAGGAATCAGTGCCAGAACGTCGGGTAATATATTGATCGAGCCTGCATCTGCCATTTTGGATAGCTTTCCTCCTGTGCATTCCTGTGACACACAACTACCAATAGGAACGCTTCAGCGTGCCCATTTTCCGAACCGACCTCACACCGGTGGCTGTCTCAAAAGTCGCCATCAGTGATTCCCAGGCGCTCTCATCAGTAATCCATTCCGTAATGATTGCTGGATTTCCGCAGGAGCGGTATTGAGATACGGTACACCGACTGGCGGGACTTTGGCAACAACGGCACCTATCAATAGACACCCGCTCTGATAACCGCCGCGATACCTGCAGCGGCGGCCAAGAACGCTCCAAAAGGTAATCTCATTTCTCTGGACCTCTTTAATACGAGAATCATAAACGATCCATACAACCCGCCGGCTACAGCCGCGGTCCAAAGGACTGCCAGGAACATCTTCCATCCGATATAGAATCCGACCACCCCGGCGAGCTTCACGTCTCCGGGACCCATAGTCTCCTTTTTGAAGAGGAAATTGCCGCCGAGGAGGATGAAATACATGAGCGCGAAGGAGAAAGCGGAAGAGAGAAAGGCCGAATAGAGAGGCCGGATGCCGCAGCCGGAGGGACAGTTTGTGCACGCCGCAATTTCCAGGATTACTCCGGCAATAAAGGAAATGAGAAGCACGATGTTTGGAATCATGAACTTCTGAAAGTCGGTGAATGCGACAACCAACATCGCCAGCAGAAACAGAGTTATCTTCACCGAAGCGGCTGTGAATCCGTTTCCCAGACAGACCAGCACCACGATGACACCCGATATCGCTTCCACGACGGGATACTGGAGCGAAATCTTCGATGCGCATCGCAGACATCTCCCTCTGGAGATTAAGAAGCTCAACAAGGGAATCAGCTCAAACCATCTCAGCGTGGCTTTGCAGTGAGGACAAAACGACCGGCCGGTTATAACATTCAATCTTCTCGGCAGCCTGTAAATGCACAAATTGCAGAAACTGCCAAGCGATGAACCGAGAGCAAACAATAGTGCCACCTGCAAGACAATTCCTCCTGGCGCAGCCGTCAGCATTCAGCAATCAGCGGCCATGAGCGGAGCGCTGAGGGCCGATCGCTGACCGCTGAAAGCTCCATTTCAATCCGGCACTTTTTCTCCTATTAATCCCGTCTGGTCGGTAATCCAGACATTGAGCGTGCCGTTGTTGTTGAAATCCACAACTGCCGTAGCCTGGGCCGAAAAGCTCTTTTCGTCTGCGCTAATAATCTCGACCCTGTACCGTGCCTGTCCTCCGTCCGTCACGAGCTTTTCCTGTTCAAAGCCGATCTCCGTCAAAGAGGCAGAATAGACGTCATGCTCATATTTATAACTCTGTTCCAGGGTGTAAACCTGTTTAAGCATGAGTTTAGCCTCTGTGGTTTTCGCTTTGGTAACGAGCGGCATGAGCCTCGGCAGCGCAAGCAATGTCAGCACGCCGATAATGACAAGGGCTACCATGAGTTCGGTCATCGAGAAGCCGGACTGTGCGGCCATGAACTTCGTCAGTCTTTTCATTTTAGAGACACCTCGAAAATACATACTGTCCGGAGTATCCTATGGGGAATTACCTCCCTCCGACATCGCGGGAATTGTAGTCCCGTAGACGGAATTGCACAATACCGAATTCTCGGTATTTTCGAGGGGGGAACTATATCAACTGCATTCGGGATGCTTCTCCGCCATCGGATCCACGCTCAGCCATCTCCCAATCCTCGAATCGTAGTACCTCGCACTCCCGCTCTTCGGCCGCCTTCGTCGGCCTTCAGCGGGATAAACTCCGTAGTCGTATCCTGTCTTCACATCTCTCTCTTTGCCCGTGAATCCCGCTTGAAGCGGGATTTCGGCAGCATCTATT
>JAKAGT010000080.1 GCA_021825585.1 Bacteroidota bacterium
GCATCCTTCTATCGCTCCAATCCTGATGAATGATTTCTAATGAACAATGAAAATATAATACATCATTCACCCCTTCCGGCTCATATCAAAAAAAAATGTTTCGTCCTCGTTTTTCAACAGCCTGCTAATGTCCCCGACAGATTATTCAACTCCGCGTATGAAGAATATCAGCGTTGCGGCCTTGCGATTCACCGGTCTCCAATCATATCTTGATTCTGCTGTCATCGCGTGATGGACGCGGAGAGGTTGGAGAGATGTCCGCGAAAATTCCAGGGAAATTTGCGGTGAAATTAAGTGCAATCGGTCGTACCGGAGAGCAAATTGGACAATTCACTCGAACACATCGCGAAGCAGTTCAGTCTGCCATTATCAAATCCAGTACTTGTATTTTCACTCATACTTTTCATCATTCTTCTCTCACCGACAATTCTCGGCCGATTCAAGATTCCGGGAATAATCGGACTGATAATTTCCGGGGTGATAATCGGTCCGCACGGATTGCGTCTTCTCGAAAACAATTCTGCTGTAGCACTCTTTTCCACCATTGGCCTCCTTTACATCATGTTCATTGCAGGCCTTGAACTGGATCTGAATCAATTCAGGGTAAACAGGAACAGGAGCCTTGTATTCGCTATCTTCGCATTTGGTATTCCGCTCGGCATCGGCTTTCCGGTTTGCCGATATTTGCTGGGATACGATTTCAACGCCAGCTTCCTGACTGCCAGCATGTTCGCGACCCAGACGCTGGTCGCTTATCCGATAGTGAGCAGGATGGGGCTTTCAAAGAACCAGGCGGTCGCAATTACGGTCGGCGGAACTATCCTCACCGACACTGCCGTTCTGATCATACTCGCCGTCATCATGGAGTCGAGCAAAGGAAGCCTGAACGAATCTTTCTGGATTCAGCTGGGAATCTCAATTGCGGTTTTCCTTATCATAATGTTCCTGGGTATTCCAAGAATCGCGAAGTGGTTCTTCACCAGGTTAGAGAGCGAGAAGTACTCGCACTACATCTTTGTCCTCTGCGTGGTGTTTCTGGCGGCATTTCTTGCGGAGCTCGCCGGACTCGAGCCGATAATAGGCGCTTTCGCGGCCGGCCTTGCACTCAACCGTTTGATACCGAGTTCGTCGGCGTTGATGAACAGGATTGAGTTCATAGGGAACTCGCTGTTCATACCATTCTTCCTCATAAGCGTGGGAATGCTGGTAGATGTTAGCGTTGTCCTCCGGAGCCCAATGGCACTTATCATCGCGGGAACTCTAACCGTTGTGGCGCTGACCGGCAAATGGATTGCTTCCTTTTTGACTCAGCACATTTTCAGATACTCTGCTTCCCAGCGACAACTCATATTTGGCCTCAGCAGTGCTCACGCTGCAGCCACCCTGGCGGTCATAATAGTCGGGTACAACGCGGGCATACTCGACAAGAATATATTGAACGGCACAATAATACTTATCCTCACGACATGTCTCATCGCATCTTTTGCAACCGAAAAGGCATCCAGAAAACTGGCGATCGTGTCGGGGAACGACGGATTTGACCAAGAGACTGCATCTGGAACGAGCAGCGAGCACATACTCATTCCCATCGCGAACATCTCTACCATGGAGAAACTTCTGGAGTTCGGAATTCTCATCAAGGACAAGAAGTCCCCCAGCCCCGTGTCGCTCCTGACCGTTGTTCCGAACGATGAAGAGGCAGAAGAGAATATTGCCAGAACGCGGGAAAAGCTCGAAGGTTTTGTGAAAATGGGGTCCGCGGCCGAGACAAACGTCAATCTGATTTCTGCTATCGATCACAACATCGCCGGCGGAATTGCGCGAGTCTCCAGAGAAGCTATGGCAAACATAATCACCATGGGATGGCCCGGAAGATCGGGAGTTATTGACAGATTCATCGGCGAGACTGTGGACATTATTCTTGCAAGCACAAATAAAACGCTCTTCGTTTGTCATTTTGAAAAACCGCTTGCTACTCACAAAAGAGTGCTGCTAATCTCTCCGTCTCTTTCTGAGCGTGAGAACGGTTTCGGGCTATGGTTTTCGAAGGTCACGCAACTCTCTGAAGAGCTCGGTGCGACGATCCTGTGCTACTGCAATGTTGAAACGGAGAACTTCGTGCGCAATACGATGAAGTCGAACAAATCGAACAGCTCTATTAATTTCACCACATTCGACGACTGGGAAGATTTTCTTGTGCTTGCAAGGGATATTACGCTGGATGATCTTCTGGTAATAGTATCTGCACGGAAGGGAGGGGTCTCGCATCTCGGTGTGCTGGACAGCGTCCCGCGTAAACTCGAAAAACACTTTTCTACTAACAGCAGGATACTGATCTACCCCCACCAGCACGATCATCTTTCACCCCGCGGCGGGTACGGTGGCGTACAGATCGCTGGTGACGGAAGGTGAGAAGATATTAGGTCCATTCAGTTTAAAAGGAAAATAGATCGCCATATGGAACCTAATATCGCCAACTGTGTTATTACTCATGGCACCTGATTGAAACCTAATATGAAAATAAAGCTCAAAATCTTAGAGCCCCTCGTTTTAGTCGCCTTCCTGGCGGGCCAGGTCCAGTTTGGGCGCACAACTTATTTCTGCACCCAGCAGCTCAAGACGGTAACCAGACCCTCGACTGTGATGCAATCTTCGCAGATGAACTACGGTGACGACACATGCGACGAGTGCCAGGGCTTCATCCCGCGTTATAATGGACAGGAACTCTCCAGCCCCAGCTGCATTCAGGTGCACACCTTCCAGAAGAATTCCGTAGGTAGTTTTACCGAAGCAAAGGTCGCGAATTATGATCAAGCGTCAGCTTTGCTGGGAAGACTTTACCAAAAATTGCCTTTACTTCTGGTCCGCAGAAACGTAGCCCTTATCCCTTGCGACGCTTCCCCTCCTTTGGACCTGTCAATTGCAAACTGCACCCTCCGGATTTAGGATCCATTCCATTCCGTCGACCGGCCAACGATTAATCTGAAACGGCCGGTTCGATGACTGTTACTTTCTAAGCCAAGATCATAAAAAGTTCGTTCGAGCTCGACATGGATGTCATGCGAGCCGATCGGCGAGTTGCCTGAGAATCGTAATCCAGTTCTCGATGCAATTCGTGAATCAAGAGGACCTGCTTCCAAACAAAGGAGGATCGAAATGAAAAAGTTAATCATGGCCCTTGCCATTATTGGGGCGGCCTTCGGCCAGAAGGCTTTTGCCCAGACCGACACCTCATCGGTATTCAAAAATGTGATCGCCTCTTACCTCGAGCTGAAAAATGCTCTGACAAACGACGACGGCGATAGCGCGGCTGTTGCAGCCGAAAAACTCTTCGCTGCACTCAATGAGATGTCGGGAGACAATCTTCCTTCCCAGCATGAGACCTGGACGAAGTATCATCAGAAACTGAGTCGAGAGACCATGCAAATAAAGAATGCCGGCAACATTGACGCCCAGAGAGAGCAATTCAAAAAGGTGTCGGCCAACATGTATGCCGTGTTGAAGTCGCTTCAGGGCAATAATACTGAATTGTTTTATGACTACTGCCCCATGGCGAAGGGCTACTGGATTAGTGAGACCTCCGCCATCGTTAACCCGTACCTCGGCCAATCGATGCCAACATGTGGGTCGATAACGGATACATTGGCAACTCACAAATAAAAAATGGAGAAACAATGAAGAAGACTATTGCAATAATCGCGGTAACCATTGTCGCGGAGCTCATACTGCTGGTAATCTTTGTACAGTCGGGTCTCTATAATGTCTCGACCCTCTCACCCGACCCCGGACCCCTCAAATGGATATTCAGCACGACAAGCGATAACTCTGTCAAACATCATGCACAGGCAATCGTTGTGCCTCAGGAAGTGAAGGCATTATCCGAAGGGACAGCCTCTAATGATTCACCATCCGACAGCTCGATGATTGCTGAGGGCTTCGACCACTACAACGACATGTGCGTCACATGTCACGGTGCGCCGGGAATCGACCGCTCTGAAGCGGGGCAGGGACTTTACCCACAGCCGCCGGACCTCGTAAAGTCTGCGAAGGAATTACCGCCTCAAAATCTCTTCTGGGTTATAAAGAACGGGGTCAAGAGCACCGGCATGCCCGGATTTGCGAAGACTCACTCCGATTCGAAGATTTGGGCGATGGTAGCATTCCTCGAGAAGATGAAGAACATGACCCCGCAGGATTATGCGGCAATGGAGAAGGCGAATACGTCGATGGGAAACATGAATATGAACATGAAGATGTCCCACCATGAACATTAGAATAAACAACCAAATGATTGGAACACGGAATACACGGACTGAACGGACCTGCATGGGTTTGAAAGAAGGAGCAACTCTTACCGCG
>JAKAGT010000081.1 GCA_021825585.1 Bacteroidota bacterium
GGATGGAACCAAAATGTTCCTGAAAAGTATTGGCTTACTGCTCAACAGATTGACAATGTCAGACAGATACGGTCAGACTATGGTGACAAAATTGTCCCTCTTCAACAAAGACTCTACTCTTTGAGGACCGAAGCACGAGGTTACGCCTCTGATCCTGATGCCGATCTTGGAAAGATCAGGGACTACAGGGAAGAAATAAGAGGACTTGAGGGAAAGATCGACGATCTTCGCCTGGATGCGAGAGGCGAAATCAACAAAGTTCTTACTAAGGAGCAAAGAGTATATTTTAGTGATAACTTTGATTGGTGGGACGGTGGACGTGGCATGATGAGTGGTATGAGAGGTATGGACAACGGATATGGCATGATGAACAATATGAGAGGTATGTGTCCGATGATGTCGGGCAGGCAGGGCTGGTGAGAGAGTCAAGAATTCCGGGTTCCGTGTTGTTTAGATCTAAGCGCGGAACCCGAAATATCTTAAACAAATTAAAAAGGAACCAATCACAATGTGGAATCCATTTTGCGGCACATGGTGGGGACCGGGAATGTTCTTCGGCGGTCCATTCGGTATGTTAATGATGTTTGTTTTCTGGGGATTGATTATATACGGGATCTTCTATTTCATTTCTCATGTGGCAAGGCCTTCGGCAGAGATCGTCAGAAAAGAAGAAAGTTCAATTGAAATTCTCAAGAGGAGGTATGCCCGAGGGGAGATCGATGCCGAGGAGTATGCAAGACGGAAGAAAGATTTAGAGTCATAACGAAACCTAAGAGGAGGAAATATCATGGCACGAATCAATAATGTTGATGTCAGGAAAGTGGAGGAATTCGCCGAGCAAATTAAGAAGGATTCTTCGAAGGCGAGGAAGACACAGGTAATCGAAGGCGAATGGCTTGTAAAAGAAGGAAAAACGCAATTTCAGGGGAACGTTAAATTTGAAGGCGGTGAAACTACATTTGAGGTGGACAATCCCACTTTCATGGGCGGCGGAGGTAACTCGCCAGGCCCCATGCACTATTGCTTCTTCGGGCTTGCCTCTTGCTACACCGGCACATTTGCGACGATGGCTGCAATGTTGGGCATTGAACTAAAAAGAGTAACAACAAGGGTGGAGGCAGATGTCAACTTTTCCCGGGTCTTTGGTATCAACGACCAACCTGTTATGGAAGAGGTACGGGTGATACTGAATGTGGTTAGCGATGCGCCGGAAGAAAAAATTAAGGAAGCCGAGAGCTTGGCACTCCAGCGATGTCCTGTGGTTTACACCCTGAAGAATCCCGTCAAGCTTACGCCTAAATTGGAAATAGTCAGATAGTCGCACTTAACTTAGTCAACATGACGCTCAGCCTCATGGTGCTGCAAATTGTGGTCCTAATGGGGCCAGCCATCATACTGGGGTTCATATGATCGAACGAACGTCTCATTGGTAATTACTGACCTGGAAGGACAAATATGATCGTTTAGCGGGTGTTTCTCGCCCTCATATTTGCGACCTGAAACATGACGATGGCTCCGCTCCTGTACGAGCAACCAGCATTACCGGGAATGAGGGGCGTGTCAAACCGTGCCTTGTCCGTTATATCCAGCAAAGGTGGATTTCATAATAAGTTCGAAAGGGGTAATATTTCGATTAAGAATGACCGGCATGAGAGACTTCGAAGCGGCCCGTTTGAAACTGGAGGAACACCTGAGAAGGGAAAGCTACAGGATGACCCCTGAAAGGTTCGAAGTTCTCGATTCCGTCATGAACACAGAAGGTCATTTTGACGCCGGTGAGCTCTTCCTGAGGTTGAAGAAAAAAGGGAGCAAGGTGTCTCGCGCCACGGTATATAATACACTGGAGATACTGGAGGAATGCGAACTCGTTTTCAAGATGCGCCTTAAGGATCACGGCTCGCGATATGAAAAAGCCTATGGCCGGGCTCATCACGACCACTTGATTTGCGTACGGTGCGGAAAGATCGTCGAGTTCATCGATCCGACGATTGAAGATGCTCAGGGAGCCATCGCGAAGAAATTCAAATTCAACCTTATCAGCCATTCACACCAGATATTTGGACTGTGCCCCGAATGTGCTGGAGAACTCCGTCCTGCCTCAGCACGCAGATAAAAGAGATCTGCGTCCTTTCATGAAATCCAAACCATTAAAGGCGTCGTTCCGGTCAGCGTACCAGAAATTATCTCCCGGGCGTACGCGCCATACCTGAACTCCTCGTCCAATTTTCTTTCTTGACAATGAGCATCGTCCGCTTTTATATGTATTAAGATTTAATCTTAATAGTAATAGCTTCATCCCTTAAAGATTGAATCTGCGGCAAAAGTCTTTTGGCCCGCTTCAGAGAGAGGTTTTGCCGATCGCAGATACTATCAGGTTTTACAGATAAAATGATAGAGGATCATCTTGAAAAGATATTGTATTTCAGTTACAGTTTTATTTTTTCTTTTTCTTCAACTACCCGTTTACGCCCAGGAAGGGCAACACGCAAAGTATATTTCACCGGCTCACGATTCCACATACGTGATGAAAGGAATAACCGTAACAAGCACGAGAGCCTTGGACGGCATAGGGCAGATGAAAGATTTCGCGGGAGGAGTCATCTACGCGGGAATGAAGGACGCGGTACTTGAGATAGACAGTCTCGTTGCCAATAAAGCCATAAACAATACGAGACAGATTATCGGGCGGATACCGGGAGTCGACATTACCGAGAACGAAATGGGCGGATTTACGGCTAATGGAATCGGGTTCCGGGGATTCAACCCGTACCAGAGCATTGAGACCGATACCCGTCAGAACGGCTACAATATTTCCGCGGATATCTATGGATATAATGAGTCCTACTACCTTCCTCCCATGGAAGCCGTGAAGCGGATAGTGGTTCTCCAGGACGGCTCCGCGTTAGCCTTTGGGCCGCAAATAGGGGGAGTCGTGGATTACGAGTTGAAGGACGGCGGCGCGAAGCCCCTCGATGTCAACTCTTCCCAGACCGCGGGAAGCTACGGACTCTTCAATAGTTTCAATTCGATAGGCGGCACGGAAGGAGACTTCAGGTATTACGGTTTCCTGCAGTACCGGCGTCTTGCCGGCTGGCGAGCGAACTCCCAGCAGACGCAGTGGTCGGGATTCGCAGGCGTGAAGTACGATCCATCCGAAAGACTGCAACTCGGAATCGAATACATAAGCCTTCGTAACCTCATCCAAATGCCAGGCGGAGAGAACGATTCGATGTTTTATGCCAATCCGCAGGCGTCGCTTCGCGCACGGAACTGGCTCGACAGCCCATGGAACATTACTGCCGCGCATATCGATTACAAGATAAACGATAATTCTTCAGTGAGGCTCGAGTCGTCCCTTCTGCTGAGCCAGCGCAACCTCGTCTGGCGAAATGAAGACGTGCCGCCATACGTGCCTGACACAATCACTTCGGCACTGACCTGCACCCCTCGTGAAGTCGAAGAGGAGTTCTTCAAGACGTTCACCAACGAGCTTCGATTTCTCTTCAATTACGATCTGCTCGGAGAGAAGCAGACGTTCTCCTTCGGATTAAGATACGCATATTCTCACCTCGTGAGGAAGGAGGACGCCGAAGGAACGACGGGAACCGGATTTGATCTTACGACTCTATCGCCGTGGGGAGCGGATATGGATTTCTACACGACGAACGCTGCCCCCTATGTTCAGAACATTTTCAGGGTCGGGAGTGCACTCACGATTACACCAGGAGTGCGACTCGAGTATCTCGGCACGACCGCGAACGGTCACTCGCCGAACGAAAGCGGGGGGAGCACCGATGAGTACGTCTACGTGAACCATGAAAAAAGAACGCGCACATTCCTCCTGACAGCAGTGAGTGCCGAGTACAGGACTTCAGATGCGACGGATCTCTATGCTAACTTCAGCCAGTAGTCATACCGGCCCATCACGTACAGCGATATGACGCCCTTCGGTTCGCTTACGAAGATAGACCAAAATCTGAAAGACGCATCCGCGAACAGTGTGGACCTGGGCTTCAGGGGGATCGCGGGCGGGTTCCTGAATTTCGATGTGAGTCTCTACTACGTACGCGTGAAGAACGACATCGGGACAATTGAGCAGACATACGATACACTCACATACCTCTTCGAGACGAACGCCGGGTCGGATGACCATAAAGGGGTGGAAGCATATGCGGAACTGAATATCCTGGGAGGGCTTGTCCCATCTGACGGGTTCGGGAGGCTCGGTATTTACAATTCGTTCGCCTACACGGATG
>JAKAGT010000023.1 GCA_021825585.1 Bacteroidota bacterium
AAGGATATCCATATCGGGACAGGACATATCAATCCATTTGTCCTATATCCCCCAGTCCCTCAATTCCTCCGCTTTGGCAACGCAACCTCATGGGTTCATCGCGGCGAGGAGCATGAACTTCGATGGGTAGTCGAGCGAAAGCCTCGTGCGGCTGATCGTCACGTGTCCGTCTTCGAGCGGCTGGCGGAGGACCTCGAGAACGCTCCGTTCGAACTCCGGCAGCTCGTCCAGGAATAGGACACCATGGTGCGCGAGCGATATCTCGCCCGGTTTTGGTATCGTCCCTCCACCCACGAGTGCACTGTCGGAGATGGTGTGATGAGGCGAGCGGAAGGGGCGCGTCGCGATGAGTCCCGCATCGACCGGAAGGAGTCCCGCAACGGAATGTATCTTCGTCGTCTCTATCGCCTCTTCAAAAGTCATATCCGGCAGTATCGTCGGAAGCCTCTTGGCGAGCATCGTCTTCCCGCTCCCGGGCGGACCGATCATGATGACGTTGTGTCCGCCTGCCGCCGCGACCTCCAGCGCCCGCTTCACGTTCTCCTGCCCTTTCACGTCTGCAAAGTCTATCTGGTACGACTGTGTCTGTCCGAATACTTCTTCCTTGTTTACATGGAAAGGCTCAAGGAGTCTGTACTCGCCGCCGATGAGCTGGACGGCCTCGGCAAGGTTCTCGACCGGATACACGTTCACCCCTTCGACCATCGCCGCCTCTCTGGCGTTCCCCTTCGGGACGATCATCGCCTCCATTCCCCGCTCCCTCGCTTCCACGGCGATTGGGAGAACGCCGTGCACGGGCCTGACGCTGCCGTCGAGCGCGAGCTCGCCGAGCACGATGAACTTCCCCAAGTCCGATGGATCGACGGTGCCTCCTGCTGCAAGCACACAGACGGCTATGGGAAGGTCGAACGCACTCCCCTCCTTTTTGATGTCCGCCGGAGCGAGGTTGATCGTGATCTGGTGGTTCGGGTACCTGAGGTCCGAGTTCTTTATCGCGGTCAGTACCCTCTCCTTGCTCTCCTTGACGGCGTTATCCGGAAGTCCAACCATCCACCAGTTGAAGAGTCCGCCGCCGACATTGGTCTCGATATCGACTACAAACGCGTTTACTCCGTAAGTAGCCGCGCTCATAACATGCGAAAGCATGACGTCCCCCGACTCCTTGTTTTCGAAATTATGAAAGAGAGCTTCGCCGCATGACCCGTATTACATTTACAGACTCTTTGTCACGAACGATCGACTTAACCTGCTAATTCGGGTGCTTCGATGAGTGAGTAAATTGAACCATGTTGTTAGGGTTCCTGTGGCGTGCGCCTGTATCCCCTTGACGCGTCTAATTCTTGCCTAGCAAGGACAACTTGCCTGAAGCAGGCTCCTGGTCGATCTATTGAATCCCTTGAAGCACGCGGGCGAACGGCTTATGAAATCCCGGCTGCTTTATCTGTGCGCGTTACAATACGTGACTGCCTGGCCGATCCTGAAGCACTTCCGTTATGACAAAGTTTTCCGTCATCACCATTTTTCAATCCGTCGAAGGCCTTTGAAATCCCGTCTATCCTCATCATCATGTCGTCGACGGAGGAATCATCCTGGAGCATCTGAATCCGCCCAATTGCCGCCTTTCCCATGGTTTCGATGACGATGACCTCCTGCGCAAGAAGGTAAAGTGCAGGAGTTGAATTGTCAAGTACGAAGGGACGGCAGGGGTAATGCCTCACTGAAAGGGTTATTTCTCTCGCAAAGGCGCCAAGAACGCAAAGAAATGTTGACGAGCGGTTCGCTTTGCGAGCGGCTTGGCGAGAAACCATGAGTGTGGGGTTACCGGCAGGGATTGTATGTTTTGAACTGTAAAGGCACACTGGAGGTACAGGCCGGGGACATATTGTGCTCACAATTATGGTAGTTAGTCATGACGGGGCTTCCCTGCCGAAGGCTAATACAGACGGACGGCCCGAAGATTGAGGCCAAATGCGGCCTGTCAAATTCTGAGTCGAAGACAAGGTGCTTTTCAGCAATCTGCCGGTGAAATTCACATAACTACCTCGTGATCGAACTTCAGCGCAGACCTATTGAGGCCCGGCTTCCAAACCGCGACCGGGCCTCAACGGAAAAAACAGAGAAAGGGATGAGACTATTTCGTTATTTAAGCAGAATCATCTTCTTGACCTGATCTGTGCCGGGAGCTGTCAGGCGATAGAGGTAGACGCCACTGGCAAGGTTATCGCCGTTGAACTGTGCAGTGTGTACCCCTGCAGATTGATAACCGTCCACCAGCGTTGACACAAGCCGGCCCAGGACATCGTAAACCTTGAGAGTGACCTGGCCGTTCCGTGGCAGCTGAAAACTGATCTCCGTTGTCGGGTTAAACGGATTGGGATAATTCTCAAGTAGAGTCCCGGTTAGAGCCGATATTGAGTCAACGTTGGCTGCCGCCGCTTGTGATGAGGCCGGAGCCAGGGGTTGAGAAGTTAATTTCGCACCCAAAGATAGAAGTAATCCCTTATCCACCGAGGTCCCGTACTTCAGGACCAGCTGGTTTAGCGCTTCCGACGACACCGCTGTCGCGCTTGTATCAAAGTCCCTCATTGACGCCAGCAGTATAAGAGCATCCTTCTCGAACTCCGTACCGGGATGGGCCGTGACAATGTTGTTCAGGATAGACTCCGCCTTGGATGTTTGCTTTGTAGCTTCGTATGCATAACCGAGAAGTTCCTGGCCTCTCAGGCCTAATTCGCCAAGGGATTTCGAACAGGTCTGAAGATCGCCAATAATCGTGCTGTCGCGCGAAAGTTGAAAATCATTAAAAAGTCTGAATAGGGCTCTTTCCTTCAGTGCGGAGGATATTGAGTCCTTCAAAAGGACACGGTACGCAGCTGTGGCTAATCCATATTGACCATCCTCCCTTGCTTGCCGGGCAAACTGAAAGAGCGAGGTGGGATCATTTCCGGAAGGCGTTGTGCCCCCGGATATCGTCTTGCCACTCAGGGTTACTTCTTGGGCAGTCAAACCACTTATAGGGCAATTTGCCTGTGAAGACAGAGCTCCGGTATAGTCAATTGTTGAGGAACTGTTGTCAGTCCAGAACTTGGAGGCATCAGGCGGCGACTGCCCCCACCAGTCGTATTCTGCCGTTATGTAGCTAGTGTTGCTCGCATATGCGTTATAAGTTATGTTGCCGTAGATGCTGTTACAGGTCCCGTCGTAGAAGCGGCCAGTATAATCGCCGAAGGAGACCGTTGAATTCTCCGTGGCACCGATTCCGTCAGTATTGTCCGTGATTGTGTTTCCGCCGGCCTGACTTTCACCGCCAGTTGAGATGATGGAACCATTTTCACAGTATATGCCGACGTTGTTATCTGAGCTCTGGTCATTAAGCAAGTACGCCGCAGACTGATCCATCATTAGCCCGTCTGATCCATTGTATTCAAGAGTATTGGATTCAATGTTGGGGGACCCCGTGCCATCACTCCAGCAGGCTATACCGTGGTAATAGTTGTGCTCGATAGTGTTGCCGGAGATTGTAGGACTCGAGTTACCCTGAACAGTCACGCCTTGTCCCAGGCCAAGGGTTTGGATAATAGAATTTGAGAGCGTTCCTCCGCTGGAGTTCGTGTAAGCCACACCATTGGCCGAGCCGGATTGTCCGTCGATCGTAAGGCCTGAGATGGTCGGGGAAGAATTGCTAACGGATACTGCCTCTCTTCTTGAAAAGTTTGAATTGTTGATAGTCACGCTTGAGATGGTTGCGCTTGACGCACCACTTATGTTTAGCGGCAGATTTGCTTCCGATATTGTACAATTACTCACGGACGCGCCGCTTGTATTAACGACTACTCCAGTCCATGTACCGGAGCTTGCAGCCAAGCCCATTCCGCCGCCGCTAAGAGCACCGTTTATGGTAAGGCTTGATCCTGATGGAAAGTTGAGCGTCGCACCGGAGCTACCGGTCAAAGTTACACCTGACGGAACGGTAACACTGCCCGCCATAGGCCACGACCCTGAAGAAACGGTTGCGTTGTACGTAACGGTAGAATAGCTGTAATTGGCAATTATGGTTGCACCTGACGAGTTAAACACAACTGCAGTTGTCGGGGAAGAAGCAGACTGAAAAGACGCTGAACCACTTGGCGAGCAAGTCCAGCCGGCAAAGAATGCAGCATAGCCGTTAACTGTTTGAACAGACGGGACACTAACTGAATAAAAAGGCGTTGAGCCGCCGAACAGCATGTTAAGGAAGGCTCCCCCATACGAGGTTGAGTTGTTGTTTTGTATGGCAAATGGAGACGAGTAGGATTTGAATTGATCGCTTTGTTGCCAATTGCCATTTGCATCTTGATAATAATACCATGGGTCCTCAAGGCTTACATTACCGCTACCGACACTACCATTTACCATGGTTTCTATTGTTACAGGACTTGTGCGGTTGAATTCCGCTATCAAAGATGAAGACGTGTGGTCTACGTTTGCAATGAAATTATAATTCAGTACATAATTACTCGAAGGATTAACATACCAGTAAGCATGTTTCTCCGTGTAGCTTCCACCATTCCATGCGGCTTCAAAAGGAAGCTCGTTTGTTGTGGAAATACAAGTGTCATTTAATGTAAGCCCGACCACCGTGCCGGAACTCACACTGCTGGTGGTATTTTTTGTGTTGTCCCTGATGGTCAGGGAGCCATAGTTATCCGTTCCCTCTATTTCGTTAGCTAGCTGGAAGTTCTGGATGGGGGTCGTATACCCTATGGTCAGCTCAACACCAGGGCTGGACTGATCCCCGTTTCCACTGTAGTCATCTATCTCGTCTACTGCGTCCGGTATGGAAGAACCGACGACCTGAATACCGATGGCAAGAAAATTTTGTCCTGATTGAACAGCGCTGTTGACTGCCGTCACCACCGGTCCAGAGGTGAAAGTCATATCGAAGTACGCATAACCATCAGAACTCGGTGCGATAGACTCAGTATACAATTGGTCGCTGGGGGTAAACGCGTCATAGTAATCGAAATTGTTGTCACCGCTGTTATGATTAATGTTGTTCAAGGCAAACTGAAAATTATTCGGGGCCATCCCGTACGCTCGGAAACGTATGCGGACGCTGGTTACAGTCGCCTCAGTGGGTAAGTTCGAGTAGGCCCAATGATAGAAACTGACGCATCTCGCGTTCATCCAATTATTGTTGTCGAGGAAATAGCCGATCTCACGAAACTGTCCCCAGGCTTGCGGGGTTGATGAGCCGCTTTGCTCATACCAGCTTTCGTATGTGTCGTCCAATACGGGACCATTAGGTGTGCTGGTCCTGCGCCATAACTGGGGTTATAGTTGCAAGCAAAAGAAGCAATAAGAAGGTTCTCATTTTTACCTCCAATTGATGATTCTTGAAATATTGGTTCGTATCTTTTGACGGCAGACAAAAAAGCACGCAGCTTGCTAAGCTGACCTAGTGTGTCGAGGCACTGACCTTTTTGGTTTGCCGCGTTGCCACGGTGTTGCCGCACCGTGGCGCTTTTTTAGAAGCGCTTACTCCTCTTTTCAGTTCCTCTTGAATATTATTACGGTCGCCACCCATTGGGGATTTGCGGTAGTGAACCCTGCCACCACTATCGTGTTCCCTTTCATCGCTGCCGACGTCCAGATGTAAGGACTGTTAGCGGCGTAAGGCATCCCCAGTTGCTGCCACGTGCCTCCGTTGAAATGTCTGACTGTGTTTCCGTTACCGACTATTACCATGTCATTGTCCGCATTTCCCCTTATCCTGGAAATGTAACCCCGGTATTGAATACTTGAATTTCCGTACGGGTTATTCCCGGGCAAACTCCTCACAAGCCCGTATTGTCCGAGCCTGTATCTGTAGAGGTAAGCGCCGCCGAAGTAAACGGAATTTGAACCGCTCACCCAGACTGTAGATATCACTCCATCAAAGTACGGTTTGAACAACTGGCTTTGATCTGCCACAAACCTGCCTTCCTTCATCGTCTGAAACCCGCCCGCGTTTCCCTTCAGCAGTATCCCTTCATCGCTGATTGGGTCACCCCCTGCTATATATACAGTCTGTCCGTCATTGGAACATGCATCGTATAGGCCTAAATCCGTACCCGTGAAAACTTGTTTCCAAACAAAGCCATCATAATAGCCGACGAACCCATTGGTCCCGGTGACATACACAAATCCATTCACCCCGTACAATTCTTCAAGATCCCGATTACCATAACCAGAGGATATGCAAACAGGCTGGGGAATGCCGTTCGTCAAATGCACCATAGAACCACCGCTGCATAGCCAAATATCATCTCGTGAGAATGAATAAACCCCGTTGGCCGGAAAGGGGCCGCTCCCGACCTGCGTTCCATTCGAGTCATACAGAGGAAATTCTAATCGACGCAGTTGCCAGCTTCTTCCATTCCATGTCGCCATGTTGTAGGGCGGATATCCGTCCAGCGTCGTGGAATCGTTAACGTATATTTGACCTACCGCAATGATCGTTGTGTCATTAACGATGGCAATGTCGTTGAATTTGCTTGGATATCCCGTTTGCCATTCTCCAAGTCTGAAAAGCTCCCAGGTGTAATCACTGCTCGTTGTATCTGGCGTCGTAACCTGGATCGGAATACCAAGCTCAATCACCTTTCCGTTTGCGAGCTTGTAAGCCTGGTAAGTGTAAGTCCTATTGGGCTGGGTAGTAGTGTCTATTACGGTAGTATCCGTTCCAGAGAAGCTGCCGGTTAGGACAGTCGTACTGTCGCGCGTGATCTTGTACGTTCCGCCGCTTGTGGCTGATTGCTGAGCGCTGAAGGCTATCTTCAGCCATACCTCCGTACATGCCACATAACCGGCAGATAACTGCACGTTTCCTGTGACTTTTGGGCCGGTTGGTGAACTCCTGCAGGAAGCGAGTAACACCGAAAGTATTGCGATTAATAGGGCGCCCGTAGATTTGGTTCCCGTCTCTGTCACCTTTCCAGTAGGACCTTCGCGCTTCTTCCGAATCTTCCTCTCAAAGCATGCAGAAGGCATCCGTGCTGCGATCCGACTTCCTCAAGTTACAAAGCACGAACGCGCTGCGCAACTGGCCGAATGGGTAGTATTTTCATACATGCACCATTACCTCAATTTCCCATTGCCCGTGACCTCGGAGTCCACTAAGAACCTAGCCACTGCTGCTGCCTAGCTGTGCACCCCGAGCTTTCTGTACGCATTCTCAAGATGGAATTTGACTGTGCTAATACTCACGTTCAATTGTTGCGCGATCTCTTTCCGCTGCCACCCCGCGGCTAGAAGTCGGACAACTTCTGCCTCTGTACTTGTCAGGCCCTTTCTCCCGCCGGTGAGTTCTCAGACCGTTTCGATTGAGATTTCATTGATTTAGTCTCCTTGCTGTTGCTTCGGAAAATCCTTGCGTTTATCAACGCTGGTATCATAGCTGCTCTAACTGATCCGCTTACCGGTTAAATCAAGACAAAAGCCATGCCAAAACTCACCGCCCAAAAGGCGTCGATATCGTCTTGGGTTGACATGCTTGAATAGTCAGTGTTCGCTTTCGATAGACTCGCTGTTCGGTTTCGATACAAACCGTACACTATGCCGGCTGTTTGCAAACTTGCCCCGGGAGTCGACCCGGCTACTTCCCCTCTATCTTCGCCCAGGTGTCCCGCAGAGTCACCGTTCGGTTGAACACCAAATTGCCCGGTTTCGATTCGTCGTCGACGCAGTAGTACCCAAGCCGCTCGAACTGAAAGCGGTCCTGGGGCTTCGCGACCACCAGGCCCGGCTCTACCTTGCACCCCTTCACCATCTCGAGCGAATTCGGATTGAGAGATTCTTTCCAGTTCTCGCCGCCGGGATCGGGCACGTTGAACAGCCTGTCGTACACCCGCGCCTCGGCATCAATCGCGTGCCCGGCAGAGACCCAGTGAATAGTCCCTTTGACTTTCCTCGAACTTGCGGGAGATCCGCTCTTAGTGTCCGGGTCGTATGTGCAGCGCACCTCAGTGATCTCTCCGGTATTAGGGTCCTTCACGACGCCGGTGCACCTGACGATATATGCGTATCTCAGCCGCACCTCCGCGCCCGGCGACAGGCGAAAATACTTCTTTGGAGGGTCTTCCCTGAAGTCGTCATGCTCTATGTAGAGGGTCTTCGAGAAGGGTATCTTACGTGTTCCCATCGATTCGTCTTCCGGATTGTTGACGGCCTCGAGCTTTTCCACTAAGTCGTCGGGATAATTCTCAATCACAAGCTTCAGCGGATGCAGCACCGCCATCACGCGCGCCGCCCTCTTGTTAAGGTCGGTCCTCAGGCAGTCTTCGAGCACCGACACGTCTATCGTGCTGTCTGCCTTCGACACGCCGATCCGGTCTGCAAAAAGGCGTATCGATTCCGGCGTATACCCTCGCCGCCGCAGTCCGGACAGCGTTGGCATCCGCGGATCGTTCCACCCGCTCACGTGCCCTTCCTGCACCAGCTGCAGGAGCCTTCGCTTGCTCATCACGGTGTATGTCAGATTCAGCCTCGCAAATTCAACCTGGCGGGGATGGTGGATGCCGAGCTGCTCGATGAACCAGTTGTAGAGCGGACGGTGGTCCTCGAACTCCAGCGTGCAGATGGAGTGCGTGATTCCCTCTATCGAGTCGGACTGGCCGTGCGCCCAGTCATAAGTCGGATATATGCACCACCTGTCGCCGGTGCGGTGGTGAGTCGCATGGAGTATGCGGTACATCACCGGGTCGCGCATGTTGATGTTCGGGGAGGCCATATCGACCTTCGCCCTCAGCGTCTTCGAACCGTCGGGGAATTCCCCCTTTCGCATCCTCTCGAAGAGGTCGAGGTTCTCTTCGACGGTCCGGTTCCTGCATGGACTGTCCTTTCCCGGCTCCGTGAGCGTTCCGCGGTACCGGCGGATCTCGTCGGCGTTCAGGTCGTCCACATATGCCTTGCCTGCGCCAATCAGGGTCTTCGCATAATCGTAAAGACGCTCGAAGTAATCCGACGCGTAGAACATCCTCTCTCCCCAGTCGAAGCCGAGCCATCGGATGTCCTCCTGTATCGACTCGACATACTCGACATCTTCTTTTGTGGGGTTGGTGTCGTCGAAACGGAGGTTGCAGAGTCCGTCGTAGTCCTTCGCGGTTCCGAAATTGAGGCAGATCGATTTCGCATGGCCGATGTGAAGATAGCCGTTCGGCTCTGGAGGAAATCGTGTGTGGACCTCCCTGTATTTTCCCGTTTTCAGGTCGTCGTCGATGATGTCGCGAATGAAGTTGCGCTTCTCAGTCTTCTGCGAACTTGATTCGATATTTTCGAAATCTTTATCGTTATCCATGAAAGCCACCAAATGATAGGTTATGCAGTAAGGCCAAACTTGTTTTACATATTCGCAAGTTTTGGACACATTTTCAACGGGATTCGCAGGTCGGTTGTATCTCAGCTTCGGGTTACTACGGATTCCAGAGGGTGTTTTTTGCCGCAAAGTGCGCGAAGCACACAGTGCAAGACACGGTCGACCTCGAAGGTGAAATGTTCTCCTTTGCGTTCTGCGTCTGTTGCTCTCTTTCATTTCATTCATATAGAGTTTTTGCGATCTTTGTGTGGAATACTACGGGAGCGTGTTTAAGCTGCAGCGGGTTTTATTCTATCGATTGCGGAACCGATCCTGCGGATCGTCTCTTCCTTCCCGAGTATCACGAGGATGTCGAACAGCCCAGGCCCCTCACCCATTCCCGATACCGCCAGTCTCAGAGGATGAATCAACTCGCCGTTGCCGACCTTCAGCGACTCAGCAGTCCTGTGGAGTGAGTCCTCATATTCCTGCTTCTGCGGCGATGCGAGCTTCGCAAACTGTTCGCCCAATTTCGACAGATATTCCGCGGACTGCGGCTTCCATCTCTTCTTGATGATGGCTGGATCATACTCATTCGGCGCCCGGAAAAAGTACGGACTCTTTTCAGTATAGTCCTTGATGAACGAGACACGCTCCCGCATTGCTGTGATCACCCGGAGAAGGTAGTCATCGCCGAATTTCGCGGGATCCATACCAGACTTTGCAAGATGCTCCTTCAGCATCGCGAGGACTTCGCCGTCGGGTTTACTCCGAAGGTGCTGGAAGTTCAGCCAGTTGAGCTTCTCGACGTTGAAGACCGCACCGGCCTTGTTCACCCTCTCGAGCGAGAACTCTTTTTCCAGTTCGGCGAGCGAGAATATCTCCCTCTCGTCGCCCGGATTCCAGCCGAGAAGGGCGATGAAGTTGATGAGCGCCTCCTTCAGATAACCTTTCTGCTGGTAATCTTCTACCGCCACGTCCCCCTGCCGCTTGCTCAGCTTGGACCTGTCGGGATTCAACAGCAGCGGCAAATGCGCGAACTGCGGCATCTCCCAACCGAACGCCCGGTACAACAGGACATGTTTCGGCGTGCTCGAGAGCCATTCCTCGCCGCGGATGACGTGCGAGATCCGCATGTGGTGGTCGTCGACCACGTTGGCAAGATGATAGGTCGGGTATCCGTCGGACTTTATCAGCACCTGGTCGTCTATCTGCCTGCTGTGGAATTCGACGTCTCCGCGTATGATATCGTTGAACGAGACGTTGACGTCATCGGGCACTTTCATGCGCACGACGAACGGCTTGCCTGAATTCAGGTTCTCGCGGATTTCATCTTCGGAAAGTCTGAGACAGGTCCGGTCGTACTTGGGAGTGAGCTTCTGCTTTTCCTGCTCTCTGCGCATCTGTTCGAGCCTGTCGGGGGTACAGAAACAGCGGTAGGCCGCCTTCTTCTCGAGGAGAATTTCCGCATGCTGCCTGTACAGTTCCGTCCGCTCGCTCTGGATATAAGGACCGGATTCCCCGCCGGCGCCGGGCCCCTCGTCGAAATCGAGTCCGGCCCATTTGAGCGTCTTGATGAGATTTTGTACGGCCCCTTCTACGTAGCGCCCGCGGTCGGTGTCCTCGATTCGCAGGACAAACCTGCCCGATGATTTCTTAGCGAAAAGGTAATTGTATAACGCGGTGCGGAGCCCGCCGACGTGCAAATAACCGGTCGGACTGGGCGCAAAGCGCACCCTGACTGGGCTCTCGGTCATCCCCTCGTTCCTTCGGATACCTCTTTCTTCGGCTCATATTTGATCTTAAGCTGCTGCATCCGGTAACGAAGGCGCGACCTGGTCAAACCGAGGATCTTCGCCGCCTGTATCTGGTTTCCTCCGGTGATATCGAGCGTCTGCATGATCGCCTCGCGCATTATCTCATCCATCTTTATTCCCTGTGTCGGGATCGAGACTATATAGTTGTCCTCGATTGCCTTCGCCGAGTTGAAACCGGGATGGTAGTCGAGAAATGCCAGGTGTTCGGGCTTTATGAACGAATCGTTCTCGAGAAGCGTGACCCGTTCGATGGCGTTCTTCAATTCGCGGACATTTCCCGGCCACCTGTATTTCTCAAGCGCCTTGAGTCCGTCGGGAGTGAAACCCTTTATCGATTTGGCAAACTTCTTGTTGAACTCGTCGAGAAATGTATTGGCAAGAAGCGGTATATCTTCAACGCGCTCCCTGAGCGAAGGCACATGCAGTTGGGCAACATTAAGGCGGTAGTACAGATCTTCGCGGAATGTCCCCTTTTCCACCGCGGCTTTCAGATTCTTGTTTGTGGCGGCGATGATGCGAACGTCAACGCTTATCTCCTTGGCCCCGCCGAGCCTGTAGAATCTCTTGGTTTCCAGCACGCGGAGGAGCTTCACCTGTGTCTCGTGGTTGAGCTCGCCGACTTCGTCGAGAAGGATCGTCCCCCTGTTTGCAAGCTCGAACTTTCCCTGCCTCATCTTGTCCATCGCGCCGGTAAAAGCGCCCTTCTCATACCCGAAGAGTTCGCTTTCCGCCAGCTCTTTCGGAATCGCACCGCAGTTTATGGAGATGAATGGGCCGTCCGCCCTGTCGCTTTTCTCATGAATGAGACGTGCGATAAGTTCCTTTCCGGTCCCGCTCTCACCTATTATGAGGGCGGTCGTGTCGGCACGTGCGAGCCTCTCGCTGGTATGGACCACCTTCTTCAGGTTCTCGCTTTTCCCGACAATCATATAGGGACCGAATTTCTGCTGCAGCTCGTCTTTCAGCAACTCGTACCGGCGTTCCAGATTCTTCCGGCTCAGTGTCTTGTTTATCAGTATCTCCAGTTGCTCCAGGTCGAGCGGTTTCAGGACAAAATCCTCGGCGCCGAGCTTTATCGCACGGACCGCGCTGTTGACGTCCGAAAATGCGGTAATGAGGATTACGGAAGTTTCGTTCTTGTCGCTTCTGAGCTTCTGAAGGATATCCAGCCCCGTTATGGATCCCAAATAAAGATCGAGCAATACGACGTCAGGCTGGAAATCCACTATCTGCTGGAACGCTTCCTCGCCATTGACGACCGAGACCACTTCATAGCCGCTCCTCGTGAGAACGGCATTCAGGGAGTTGTTCAACAATTCGTCGTCGTCAACAATCAGTAGCTTGCTGCTTCCCATCCTCATCTCCATCTTTGGAAATGAATCGCGACCGCCGTGCCAATGTTAGGCTTACTTTCTATGTCCAGACTTGCACCGTTCAATTCCAGGAGACGGTTCGAAATCGACAGCCCCATCCCGCTTGCCCCCTCCTTGGTCGTGTAGAACGGCTCCATCGCCAGCTTGGCAATTTCGTCCTCCATTCCCAATCCTGTGTCGACGATCCTGAGAATAACCTCGCCCTCTTCATCCGAGTCTTCGAGCCGGAACTTCAGCGTCCCTCCCCTCGACATCGCCTCGATTGAGTTCTGGACTATATTCAGGACAGCGTGGAGAATCTGAGACTTGTCGGCCAGCACCACATCGTTTATCGCAGTCTTCTCTATCTCCATCCGGATCCTCGACTTGAACAGGGATGTTTTGGCGAGGCCCGCGATCTCTGTGACTATGTTGTTGAGCCTGAACGGGGACTTGGCGGGAGCTTGCGGCTGGGCAAAATTCATCGTCTCTCGGATCACCTTTTCGATGCCGGTTACCGCCTCGAGAGCCTGCTGGGTTTGTCTCCGCTCGGCCGTGTTTTGTTCGAGGCTCCGCTCGAGAAACTGCAGGTTGACGGAGATTACGTTCAACGGATTTCTAATCTCGTGCACAAGGCCGTGCGAGAGCCTCCCCAGCGCGCGCAGCTTGTCCATGGCGATGAACCTCTCGAGCCACTCGCGCCGCCTCGTGACGTTCCGCAGGATTATCAGATACAGGTTGTCTTCCGTTCCTATCGGCGCGCCGCCGATGTCGAGATAAGTTTCGGGACCGCCGTCGCTATATGAACTTTCAAACTGGACGCACTCCGCACGCGAGATCTTGTCGGCGAGGAGCTCACCGAACGGCCTGAGATCGTTCAGCTTCCGGTATGAGAGCTCATTGTCGTTCAGCCTCAGGATTTTTCTTGCGTGTTCATTCGCCTCTGTGATAACGCCGCTTTTCTGATCAACCAGGATGATCCCGTCGTTTGCCGAGAGAAACAGCTGCCTGTATTTTCGTCTCTCGTATTCGAGCTGGGCGTTTCTTTCCACGAGCCTTCGGTTAAGCCCTTCAAGCTCCTTCATCTTGGCTTCCAGCCGCCTGACGAGGACGGTGTTGTATTCCTTCAGGTATTCGTCTTCGGCAAGCGAGCCTTCAGTCCCATCAGGGAATCCGGTACGCTGAGGAAGCACCTTCAGATTACTGAGCGCTTCCAACAGCTCTCCAATATTCCCCGTTTTTTGAAGGACCTTGGAGGCTC
Organism: Bacteroidota bacterium; assembly: GCA_021825585.1. Taxonomy (GTDB): domain Bacteria; phylum Bacteroidota; class Ignavibacteria; order Kryptoniales; family JAKASW01; genus JAKASW01. The sequence goes on from JAKAGT010000023.1 coordinate 13,744, forward strand.
CCACGCTCAAAGCGAATTCCTCATCAGATTTGTCTATGTATTCCCCCGTCAGGATAATAAAAGGAACGCTCTTTTTCTCACTATCCGACTTCATTGTTCTGCAAAGCGCGAAACCGTCCATACGAGGCATCAGTGCATCTGAGATAATCGCATCAAATTTCCTGTTTTCTACTATCTCCAAAGCTTCATAGCCGTCGGACGCAGTATCAACCGAAAAGCCCTCGGCTTTAAGTACTTCGGAAAGTGTAAAGCGATTATGCGAGTCGTCGTCAACCAGCAGGATGTGCATCATCTATTCGAATGTGAATTAATTTTAATGAAACCGGAGGTAACTTGCAATCTGGCACGCGTCAATACGCCAAACGGAGATAGTTAGGGTGTGAAATTACACGGGATATGACGATGCCAGCACCATATGCTGAACCCGCAGCGGTCCCTCTAAACCTCCCGCCAGCAGGGAATTATAACAAGACCGGGTAGAAATCAAATCGTTACCAGTTCCTCCTTTTCAATATGTCACAAAGGGCAATTCCCGATACATCGTAATCAATGCCGGAGGCCAGCCCGGCAGATCATCGCTAGCCCAGGAACTCACGCAATATACTGCCCAACTGCTCAAATTCAATGAGAAAAGCATCGTGACCGTGAACCGAACGAATTTCGGCGTAACCCGCGTCGGGTATCAGTTCGGCCAGTCCGCGCTGCTCGGCAGCCGGGTAAAGCAGGTCCGAGGTTATCCCGACGCAGAGCAATTTCACTTCTATACCGCCGAGCACGTCCGCCAGCTTCCCGCGGTTTCGGGACACGTCGTGCCAGTCCATCGCCCGCGTGATATAAATGTAAGTGTTTGCATCGAAGCGTTCGACCAGTTTCACCCCCTGGTAATGGAGGTAGCTTTCGACCTGGAATATATTGTTCAAATCGAAGAACTCTCTGCCGCCGTCGCCGCGAAGCCGTTCCCTGTCAAACCGGAGTGAAAACGACGCAGGACTCCTGTAACTGATCATGGCGATCATTCGTGCCAGCGCAAGCCCGCGCGAAGGCTGGCCGTGGGCATAGTAATCTCCGTTCCTGTATGCCGGATCGGTGAAGATGGCCTGGCGGGCGACTTCATTCAGCCCGATTCCCCACGCAGTGTGGCTGGCACCGGTGGCGATCGGAACAGCGCGCTCCACCATCTCGGGATACATTACCGCCCACTCCATGACCTGCATGCCTCCCATCGACCCTCCGATCACCAGCTGTATCTTCCTTACGCCCAGCCAGTCGAGCAGCCCCTTCTGAACCCGTACCATGTCGCGGATTGTGACCGCCGGGAAGGAGTTCCCGTATTCCCTCAGGGTCTTGGGATTCATCGTCGCGGGACCGGTCGTGCCGTAACACCCGCCAAGGATGTTGGAGGAGACGACGAAATATCTCGAGGTATCCATGGGTTTCCCCGGCCCGATCATATCATCCCACCATCCCGGCACCCTGTCGGTCTCCGAATTGTGAAACGCCGCATGCGCGCTGCCGGTCAGCGCATGACAGATGAGGACGCAGTTAGTCCCGCTGTTGTTCAGCTCGCCGTAAGTTTCGAAGGCGACATCGATCGGGCCGAGTTTCGCACCGGCCTCGAATTCAAAAGGCTCGGCCTCTGTGTAAAGCCGAACCTTCTGAGTTTTTACGATTGTTCTTGTGAGTGTCTCGATCATGCTCTTACTTTTTGTTTCACTGAATCAAGGGCCTCGTCGAAGTCCAGTATGATATCGTCGATGTGTTCAATCCCGACAGAAACGCGCACCATGTCGGGCGTCACGCCTGCGGAGAGTTGATCCTCGTCCGACAGCTGCTGGTGTGTGGTCGAGGCGGGATGAATGACGAGCGTCTTCGCATCGCCGACATTGGCGAGCAGGCTCGTGAGCTTCAGGTTATCAATGAATGTCTTGCCGGCTTCCAACCCGCCTTTAATTCCGAAAACGACCATCGAACCGAAGAGCCCTTTCCGGAAATACTTCACGGCCTTCGCGTGGTCGGGATGGTCTTCCAGGCCGGGATAAATGACCCAATCGACGAGTGGATGGCTCTTAAGATGTTTTGCAAGCTTCAAGGCGTTCTCGCAGTGGCGCTCCACCCGCAGCGAAAGGGTTTCAAGTCCCTGCAGGAAGAGGAACGAGTTGAACGGACTGAGGCAGGGACCGAGATCGCGCAGGCCTTCGACTCTCGCCCTGATGATAAAAGCGATGTTGCCGAACGGCGATTTCGGACCGAAAACTTCGTAGAACCTGAGTCCATGGTATCCCGGGCTCGGTTCCGTAAACACAGGAAACTTCCCGTTTCCCCAATCGAACTTGCCGGAATCGACTATCACTCCTCCGATCGAGGTACCGTGCCCGCCGATCCATTTCGTCGCTGACGCGACAATTATATCTGCTCCGAAGTCTATAGGCCTGCAAGTGTAGCCTCCTGCACCGAACGTGTTGTCCACGATAAGCGGAATGCCGTTCGAATGAGCAAGCTTCGCGAGCGGCTCGATATCGGGTATGTTCAGCCTGGGATTGCCGATCGTCTCCACGTATATGGCTTTCGTCTTGCCGTCGATGAGCTTCTCGAATTCCCTTACATCGTCACCCTGGGCAAATTTCACGTCTATTCCAAGCCTCTGGAAAGTGACCTTGAATTGGTTGAATGTCCCACCGTACAGGTTCGAAGTCGACACGATATTCTCCCCTGCCTGGCAAAGGTTGGTGATAGCAAGCATCTGTGCCGCCTGGCCGCTGCTTGTAGCGAGCCCGCCAACCCCTCCTTCGAGGGCAGCGATTCTTTGCTCGAAAACGTCTGAGGTTGGATTCATTATCCGGGTGTAAATGTTGCCGAACTGCTGCAGGCCGAAGAGCGCCGCGGCATGTTCCGCATTTTCGAATATATACGAAGAAGTCTGATATATAGGGACTGCTCTCGATTTTGTCGTGGGGTCCGGCTTCTGCCCTGCGTGAAGCTGCAGGGTTTCGAAATGATACTTCCTCTCCTTACCATTGGTACTCATCTACTTCTCCTCTCGTTATTTTTATGCACAAAAAAACCTCTCCCTGCGCCGGAACGATGGCAAGAAGAGGTACCGATTCTTAGCTCATCTTTCCCATTCAGCCATTGGCCGACATGCCTCTCACGCAGCAGAATCCATGGGCAGGAATTAGCACCGGGCTCCCGACTAATCTCTACGATTGGTCGGAACGGTTGCCAGGGTTTCGTCGGGCCTGATCCCTCCACCCTTCTCGATGAAATGACACAACTTGTTAAAAGAACTTCTCTAATATAAGAATCTGGAAACTAATGTCAAGTATTCAGAACGGACAATTTTTTCAAAATCGTCAAGTGTTATGGGGAAAGGGGGGCAGGTGCAAACGATAAAACATGCCTGTCAGCAGAGCTTACAATCTGACTTTCTTATCGATGAATCCCTGCAGTACTGATGCCGCACCTTTATTTAATTGTTCGATGCGGGAGTTCGGATTTGGGCCGCCGGATCGAAACATCGAGAATTTCTTGCTCCCGCACTTCGGACAATAAAACTCGTTATTGCGCATGAACAAACGCATGCCGTGATCCGGACAATAAGGCATCGGCTCGACAGAACCGTCTCCAGGAAAACCCTTCCATAACAAATCCTTGTTGGGAAACCGGATCATCTTGAATTTCTTCCTCGGTCGTCTGCGTTCCCATTCCCTTCCCAGGAAAAAAAACAGTGCAAAAAGAACTATCATCAAAACCGAAACGGCTGATAAATCCATTGCCGTCCAATCCCGTGACGGCCCTTTTCCAGAATTCCGCCAAAGGCCTGAAAGAAAAACACCGCCCAGAAAAATCAGAAGAGCGAACAAGGCCAGGTATACCGCTACCAAAATTTTATTGATCGCCTCTTTCACGGTGGACAGCAGTACATCCCCGGCATCCTGCTTTGGCGTTTCCACTTCGGCTTTTTGCATCGCGATTCCCTTCGGCATGTTGGATTTAGCAATAATATGGAGACCCTGATGTGTTATTCCAAACCGATTTGCGCATGCCAGACCGATGGTGTAGTGCTGCAAGGCGCCCGCCATGACAGGCTTGGACAAGACGATACGAAGTTGTTAATTTCACTCATGACACTAAGAGCATATTTGTCGGGAGGCATGGAGTACGCCGAGAACTACGGCGCAGACTGGCGAAAAGAGATGGTATCGTGGCTGAAGAAGGAACTGCGCCATGAGCCATTCGACCCGGTGGCGGCGAGCGAGAAATTCCTCAAGTCGATACATCCCGGTGTCGATTTCCGCCGCTCGAAAGTTCACGACCTGAAAACACACTTGAAGATTGCGAAAGAGATAGTCGAGCTGGACAGCAAGGAAATAATCCTGCACAGCGACTATCTCATCTGCTATTACGACGAAAGCGCACAAAGGGGAGCCGGAACAAAGGGAGAGCTTACCGTCGCCCGGATCTTCGGGAGACCTGTCTATCTCGTAAGAGGGATGGAGCTTGATTCGGTCCCGAGCTGGGTCCTCGGCTGCGTGGACCGCATCTTCAACGATTTCGGGGAACTCAAGTCTTTCCTGAAGGAGAAGTACTCGACTTGATACCCGGCCGCATATCCGGCCCGCTTTTCAAAATGAGATTGAGAACCAGCGGAGGCATGCCTGTACTCACGCCTCCGCGCATGAATCTCATTTCAATATCATAATTTTTCTGACCTGGAAATAGGTCTGGTTCGCGGATTTTGCCGTCAGCCTGACGAAATACACTCCGCTCGCGAGTCCGTCGCCCGAAAAGGTCAGGTAGTATGGACCGCCTTTCCCATAAGTGCTGTTGTTGAGCGTCCTTACCTTCTGACCAATTACGTTGTATACGTCCACAGTCACGGTTGCCTGAGCTTTCAAGACAAATGAGATAGTTGTGGTCGGGTTGAACGGGTTTGGATAATTCTGGTAAAGCTCTGCGAGGTTCTTCAGAGTCGGGAGCGCGCCGGGACCGATGATTTGATCGTAAGTTTCCTTCGCGACCGCAACCGCCCTTTCCAAATCCTGGAGAGTATCTCCCGCCGTGAGGACAAACGAGAGCACGGTGCTGTCGGCGGGCCCAATCGACAGCGGCCCTCCCGAAACGACCATCGATATATCACTCGGGCCTGCGGATGAATGCACCGTCCCCTCTGAGAGCGCCTGCCACTTGTGAAGCTTCGAGAAGCCGTTATAGATTCCGTTCGCCGCGCTGGCATTATCGATAGCCGTGAAATTAGGATTCCCGCCATCGAGAAGTGCGCATCCGACGTAAGTTCTTGTGACCCGGGTGGAATCGTAGGCATAACCAAGCTGATAATTCTTGTCGTAAGCGGCAATATTATTCGCACCGTTGGGGCCTACGTCCCAATCGAAAAACAGGCCGGCATAGAGATTCTGGATGGGGAATGTATTCAAATTGTGTATTGTATACTGGAGAATTATGAAATCCGAGGTCGAATCTCCTTTATATGCATACGAATGAAGGTTAACCCGGATACCGATGCGGTTCGAGGTAGCATTGCTGTCCGTGAAAGCCGCGAATGCCTCCTGGTCAGCGGTCACACCGGGGGTTTTGACGCTGACCAGCCCTATCGGCCTGAAGTCATTGTCCTCCTCGGCTGCGTTCTGCGTCGAGTCGCGGGCTACATCCACAACCTTGTCGGCCGAGGTACCCGCCATGAAGGCCCCTTCGAAGAGAACGTTGTCGTTATTGGGCGTATAGATGAAACCGACTCCCTCGGTATTGTTCGGATAATCGTTGTAGCCGATGTTCCCTTTCGCCGTGATGGTTGTGTTTATGCTGTTAACATCCACCTGGTTGAATATCGGATTCAGCAGCGCCGTGAAACTTCGGTAATCGCTGTATGTGCCGTCTGTAATCCTCACGACGAATGTCACCTCATAATCCGTAGGAGTCCCCGGGTTAACCTTGAAGCTGAGCGGATTGCTGCGGAGGTTGTAAGTCCCTTCCGTCTGGAGAGCGCCGATGCTGATACTCCCGTGCAAGATCGTAACGTTCGGATCGTTGGACGTAAGCGAAATCTGGAGATTCGAAGTCGGCTGCAGCCAGTCGGTAACGGTGCCGAAAACCTGTATGGTCTCGCCGTCCGTATAAATTCCGTCGTTGTTGCCTCCGGCAGAGTCGCTCAGCGCGATGCCGCTTACCTGTACTCCCGGAGAAGAGACCGTCAGTGCGCGATAGGCGTCGACCCGGCCGAAGCCGATCTCGTCCGTATAGCCGGGATTTATTGAGTTGATATTGTCTGCGCTGACGCGGACCTGCTCCAGTATCTGCTCGGGAGTATAGTCAGGATGTTGACTTGCGACCAGGGCCGCCACCCCGGCCGCACACGGAGATGCCATCGAAGTTCCGCTGAGCGTCGCGTATGAATTGGTCCCCCACGTGGAAATGATATCGAGTCCCGGCGCTGACACCGAGACATTGTAGCTGTAGTTTGTAAAATAGGTCGCCAGGTCGTTTTGATCCGTGGCCGCCACGGAGAGAACCCCGCGGTAGTACGCTGGGGTTTGAAATTCGGTGGAATGGTCGTTACCCGCGGCAGCTACCACCAGAGCTCCTTGCGATTCAGCATAAGTAATCACGTCCTGTTCATACTGCGAGTAGCCGACGCCGCCCCAGCTGCAGTTGATGATGCGGGCGCCGTTCTCTGCCGCGTACGCAATCCCTTCGAAGCCGAAGACGATATAAGGTTCACCAGTCGACGGGTCGACCTGGTCGGCCTCGGAGACCTTCACCGGCATGATCCTGCAGTCAGGCGCGACTCCGGCAATCCCGATGCGGTTGTTCGCCACGGCCGCGACGATCCCCGCCACATGTGTTCCGTGAGCGGGTGTGTCTTCCATGGGGTTGCTGTCCGGTGTGCCGTTTGTGCCGCCGAAATCCCAGCCGATCGAATCGCCGGGAAAATTCGTGTCAGTCTGCCAATGGGGGTTCTGCCAGATGTTTGCAAACAAATCCGGGTGCATCCAGTCGACGCCGGTGTCGACTATCCCGACGATGACGCTGGGATCGCCCATAGATATGTTCCAGGCATTGAATGCCTGGATTTTCGACAGGGCGTATTGTTCCGAAATCAGCGAGTCGTTGGGAGTGACTTCAACGTCGCTGACTTTGTACATGTAGTGGGGTTCGGCATACTGGATTCCCTGATTTCTGTCGAGCGCCTCTGAAAGAAATGCAGGCGTCACGCTTCCGGTATAATGAACGATATAGATGTTGTTCAGTATCTCGGATGATTTGTCCAGCCTCATATGAAGCATTCCGAGAAGCGGACTCATGGAAGTCACGTTCGCTTCCTTCACGATCCGGCCCTGCAGTTCGGGGAGGCTCATCAGCTGCTGCATGCTCGAGGAAACGCCGGGCTTGAACTTGACGACGACCACGCCCGGCAATGCAAGCTTGTTCGGATTGATCGACGCCCCCTGCATGTAGATTCGCGCCCCCGCCTGCGTGTTTCCTGTCGAGGCGAAAGCACTCTGGCTAATGGCTAGAGCAAGGGCAGTAAAGATGATGCCCAGAAATGGAAATCCCTGACCGCGGCTGAAGCTCCGAAAAACTCTGAAAAACAATGGTTCACTCCTTTTGAAAACGCGAGAAACAAATAACGTACTAAGTAAGAACAACAAACTGCCTCGGCCGCGTTCAAGGATTCCGGCATCAAATCGTCACTCCGATTCCTGCCGAAGCGACGTTTATCGCGCCCAGGCTGTAATCCACATTGACTGAAAGCACTCCGAGTCCGAGATTAAGCCCGAGCAGTTCCCTGAAAGTGTTCTTCCCCTTTAGACTGAACGATATGGGGATAGGCTTCGGATTGGGATTGATCGATGTGGCGGGTGGCAGGTAGTTGTAGTTTATGTCGACCGACGAGCTCTCCGTCTGCAACCCCGCATAAACTGTCAGGATCGCAAATGTCTTGCTAACTTCGAGATTGGCGGCAAACGCGGAAGCTTTAAGAACCTTACTCCCGGTCGAGTCCTGAATCGACAGATTCTGCCAGCCCAATTGCACTGCAATATCTACAGGACAGAGTGGGATATACTGGCTTACGCTGTGCCTGATGCCGTACCCGAGAAGCTGGAACGAGCCGTAGTTGCCTATTTTGATCTTCGGCAGATACCGCACGAAAACATCCGTGCCCATTACGCTCCCGATGCCGACCTGTGGAATTGGTATCGGTGCTATCGTAGTCTTGAGGAGTCCGGGTATCGTCGAGATGGTTGCGGAAGAATCGAGGTTAAAAGTGTGGGAAAAACCGTTCTGAGTTATCGTCGTGTCCTTCTGCACATTGAAGGTCGCCTGCCCGTCAGTCTTCTCCCCGAAAATTGTCGGCGCGTTTTGGACGGTGAAGGTCGTCGGCACATTTATGGTATATGTCCGCCCATTGTACGATTCATTGAAAGCAACCGTATCCAGGTAAGACAAGCCGAAAGACTGATCTGAACTTGGTATAAATGAGGCAGCCGCCTTGACTCCCACGTAGAGGTTCAGACCGAATGGGAGTATCCCTCCGACCTTTGCAGTGTTGAAGAGACCCGAATTAATGTCGGCGCCGAAGGCATTTACTGCGGGTGCAACGTATGCCTCCGCATATTGATTGCCGACTTTACTGAGAGTGCTGGATAAATCCTGTGCGTTCGCGAGCCCGTAGATCAAGAATACAATTGCTGCCGCGGAAATCGACTTGCGCATTTTTCCTCCTTGAGTTTTGATTGACTTTTCATATTCCTGAAGTTATAAAAGCAGTGCCATCCTGCAGCCCGGAATCAGGACATTATTTGAGTATATTTTTCAACCGACTCGTAATCTCTTCAATTTCACCCAAGCCGTCCATTTCAACAAGCATATTCTTGTTTCTGTAGAAATCCTTAACCGGCTTTGTCTGTTTCTGGTAGACTTCAAAGCGGCGCGCGATTGTCTCCTCCTTGTCATCGTCTCTCTGGTAGAGTTCGCCGCCGCACCTGGGACAAACAGAATCGTTCAATTGATCGATGAGGAGGTTGAATATCGAGCCGCAGTTCCTGCAGACGCGGCGGGCTGTGAGCCGCTTGACCAAAAGGCCCCGGTCGACTTCCATGCTGATGACATGGTCCACCTTGATCCCCGCCTTGCGGAAGACCTTATCCAGGGCTTCCGCCTGCGGAAGGGTCCTGGGGAAGCCGTCGAGTATGAAACCGCTGCGCGCGTCATCTTCCTTTAACCGGTCCTGAATGATGCCGATTACCACGTCGTCGGGGACAAGTTCACCCCGATCCATAAAAGCCTTTGCCTTCTTGCCCATCTCGGTTGCGCGGGAGACTGCCTCGCGCAGTATGTCGCCCGTCGCTATGTGGGCAATCTTCATTTGACTTGAAAGAATCTTTGCCTGAGTCCCTTTTCCGACCCCCGGCGGTCCGAAGAGAATTAAGATCATGCGGTTACCTCTGAGTTTTTATGCTTTCGAACGTTTTTGGCAGCGAGCTGACCGCATGCGCCATCGATATCCTCTCCTGAATTAGAACGCACAAAGACCGTAATACCCTTTTCGCGAAGCCCGTCCGCAAATTTATCTATGCGATCACTCGGTTTTAGTTTAAGTGCCGCGGGATCAATCTGCAAGCCAAGTCTGGACAAATGATCCAGAGGGTGGTATCGAAGGAGATTTATCTTGAGCGGGATCTCGCCGGACAGCCTGACGAGCCTGGCGATATCCGCATCGGTATCGTTGAGTCTATCGAACAGTATGTACTCGAAGGTAATCCGGTCGTGCCTCAACTTCGCAAATTCCTTCACCGCCGGGAGGAGCCGCTCCAGTTTGTATTTCCTGTTTATCGGCATGAGGAGGGAGCGGACTTCTTCGTCGAGACTGTGCAGGGAGATCGCGAGTCTGAATTTCACGCTCTCCCTAGCGAGGAGCGGCAGCTTGTCGCTGATTCCAGCCGTCGAGACGGTTATTCCCTTTGCACGGATGTTGATCGACCTGTCATCGGTCAGTATGCCTATCGCTTTGACTACGGCGTCGTAATTCAGAAGCGGTTCGCCCATGCCCATGAAGACGACGTTTGTAATCCGTTTCCTCGCGTGACGCTGCGCGATAAGCACCTGCGATACGATCTCGCCCGTGGTCAGGTTCCTCGATAACTTCATCGCACCGGTCGCGCAAAACTTACAGTCGAGCGGGCAGCCGACCTGGGTCGAGACACACACCGTCTCCCTGATCGATCCCCCCTCATCGGGTGATTTTTCTTTCGGGATGAGGACGGTCTCGATCTTGTTCCCGTCTTCAAGCTGCAGAAGGAGCTTCAGAGTTCCGTCGAATTTCGACTCCTCCGAGCCTGCAACTTCCGGGTATTTTATTTCGGCTATATCCGAAAGCTTCGCACGCAGCGACTTCGTGAAGCCGGTGATGGGTTCAAAGCCTTCAACCTGCTTCTGATATATCCAGTTGAAGAGCTGCTTTCCTCTGTACGGAGCCTCTCCGATATCGGCGAAGAACTTCTGAAGCTCCTCGTCCGTCTTTCCGAGAAGATTCAACCTGGTTTTGGAACCATCACTTCCTATTGCTTCGAACCGGGCTGTCATAAAGGAAGCTGCGTCCCGACCTTTCTCTCGACGGCCCGCTTGTATACGATGTCCGCAATGGCAACGTCCCACGGGGCTATCCCCTGAGACTTGAACAATGTAATCTCATCGTCGTTCTTCCTGGCGGCGTGGCCGTTAAACATGTCGGCGAACTCGGAGATTTCGCTCCAATGGAGTTTCCCCTTGTCCACAAGAGGGAGAAAATCCCCGCATTCAATTTGTCCCTGCTCGCGGCTGTCTATTACAATAAGGCCGCTTCTTTCGACAACCCTCTCGTCAAGCTCCCGCTTGACGAGCATGTTTCCCCCGACGGCGTTTATATGACAGCCGGACTTCAGCATGTCTCCAAAGAGGACCGGCGAGACTGCACTGGTGGCGGTTATCACCACATCCGAGGAAGCGGCATCCTCGACTTTCCTTACAGGTTCGAGCTTCGGCTGCAGCCCGGTCTGCATCCTCTCACAAAATTTCTCCGCGTGCTCGAAGTTCCTGCTGAAGATTCTTACGGACTTGAATTTCCGGACTGTGGCTGCCGCCGTCAACTGGGTCTCCGCCTGGTAGCCCGAGCCGATTATGCCGAGAGTCTCGACGTTCTTGCGGGCGAGTATTTTCGTGGCGGCGCCGCTTGCTGCGCCGGTCCGGAGCTGGCCCAGCCTGTCGGCCTCGATGATGGCGCGAAGCTCTCCGTTCCTGTTGTCGAACAGGAACACGAGGAAGCGGGCAACACCCTTGAAACTCGTATACGCCTTGTAACCGAAACAACCGTCTTTTTCGAGCGCGGCCGGCATGAGGTGCAGAAAACCGTTTTGCATCCTCAACCTCGCACGCGGGATGAAGGTCGCCTCCCCCTCCGCAAGCAAGTTGCCGGCGTTCTCGACCGCCGCCAATGCCTCAGTCATCCCCACCAGCTCGGATACCTGTTCTTCGGTGATATATAATGTCATAATTTGGCCAGATTCTCTGCTATTTGTTTGCCGTGCTCTCTGCCGTTCTCAATGAAAATCTTGTTGCAATCGTAGCCGGCAACTATGGAACCGGCAACGTAGATTCCCGGCACATTCGATTCAAAGGTCTCCGGGTCATGTTTTGGAATGCCGGTTTCCTGGTCGATTTCAATTCCCAGACACCTTAGAAAATTAACATCGGGATGGTAACCGGTCAAAGCATATACATAGTCACACTTGAATTCCTCCACTTTGCCTTTGATGTCTGCTATCACTCTGTCCGGCTTGATTTCGAGCACTTTGGTATTGAAGCTCGCCTTTATCTCGCCGTTCTTGACCCTGTTTTCGATGTCCGGAAGCATCCAGTACTTCACGCTCTTTCCGAACCATTCCCTGCGGTAGAGGATGGTTACGTCGACGCCGTGCCTGTACAGGTCGAGCGCGGCCTCGATGGCGCTGTTCTTCCCTCCGATTATGACGACCTTCTGCCCGAAGTGCAGTCCGGATTCCCGGTAAGTATGGGAAACATTCGGGAGCCCTTCTCCCGGAACGCGGAGCATGTTGGGGTTATCGAAAAACCCTGTCGCAACCACGACTTTGTCGGCGGTGAGAAAGCTCAGTTGGGAAGTCATCTCGTTCTTGACTTCCAATGTGAAACCTGTCCGTCCGTTGGATATCTTTTGGACTGAAATTACCCTCGAGTTTCCTTTGAATTCTATTCCGTGAGACCGCGCCACGCGGGCGTAGTAGTTTACCGCCTCTGCTCTCGTCGGCCGGGGTGAACCGGCGATGAATGGGACTCCACCGATTTCCAGCAGCTCCACAGTTGAAAAGAAAATCATGCTCGGGGGAAATTTTTGTATGGAGTTCACGATCGCGCCTTTGTCGAGAACGAGAACATTCAAATTTTTCTTTTTGGCTTCAATCGCGGCGGACAATCCTGCGGGACCTCCGCCTATTACAATCAAATCTCGTTTCATCATAGTCTCATTAATTTGAATTTTATTCAATTAGGTTGGTTGCTTTCATGTAAACAAAATCTTCGTCGGTAAGATTCACGAATACCGTTTTGACCTCTGCTATAAACGCGGGAAGACGTTTAACGCGGGCCTTAGTGGGGTGATGCCGCGAGGTCAAGAGGCTGCACATTCTGGTCACCGGGGAAGCGCCGTTGGCGACACATCAGTGAGATAGTGCGATTGACGTGACCACCTACGGCTTTCTGACCACCATGTCTAAGGACTATCCGGAAGAACGGGAAGTTCCCAAAACCCCACTCGACGAATGCAATGCCTGTGTGGAGTATATATCCCGGCACGGACGGACTGTCCATGTGAGAAAGAAAGGTCCATCATCGGATGGCTGGAAGATGTCTGGCAATTAGCAGCCCTCAGTTGAAGCCTATGCCGACCTTCACGTGCAAACCGAAGAAACAGTCCCAGAGATGATAATGCTCCGTCAAGGGAGGAAGCCCGGTCTGTGACCCGCTGTGAACGGCAATGGGAAATACAATTCTGAGGTCAGGCTCAACGAATACGTACTGCCCGTAACGTCTACTTACTCCCAGAAAAACAGCAGTGTATGTAAAGTTGGGGGTGTCCTGATCTACCTGACCGTGTGTATTTCCATTTAGCACCCCTGCCTCCGCCCGGTACTTGTTCAGCGTTATACCTCCGTATATAGATGCCAAATTGTACGGACCTGGCGGCGCATACGGTGGACCATGAAACGGAACGCCATCATCCCCGCCCAATCCGACAACATAGTCCAGAAACACCGGGTGAACCCTGATTTCAATCCCAGCATTCCAAAGGTCCGGCGTGGCCAGGTGATAACTAAAACCCGAGCTAAGGTGCAATGCGTACAATCCAGGGCTGACGAATATATCTGCGCCTACGGACGACGGCCACCAATTAAAGTTGATATATTTGGTATAGTTGGTATCAATGAATGCGTAATGGGCTGTGTCGGCCGCGGCATTAGTAACCGCCACCACAAATTTGTGAGAACTTCGGCTATCAAGAGGAATTGTCGTTGCCATTTGTGTGCTGCATGTTCCACTTTGAGCAGCGGCGCTGTTGCCGGCAACAATCAGCAGCATTGCGGAAACGATCACGAGACATTTCTTAGGCTTCATTGTACTAACGGCTGGATGCCAGATACCTTTTTCTCACCCGATTCCTTCATAACTGTGCTATCCGCTTTTTGAACAGTGCTCACGGCTGTGGGCGATTGTTCATGGTTGAAGTTTTGATTACATGATTGAAACATAGCGAAACTGACGGCCAAAATAAAAATGGCGTGCAAATTTGTCAAGTGTTTCATTTCAGCCTCCTGATCGCTCGTACACATTGGTGAATTGTTGGTTTCTCATAGACACCCTGACGTCGGACGTTCGGTTTTGATACACCACCTGTACGGATCTGATACAAGCGTTCTCTTATGTCACGTCATCAATCTAAAGCATCCTTCTTGAGACGTTTGCGCGTCGATATTCGTCTGGGGCTCCCCATTGCAGTGGTAAATTCTAAATGAGGGAGAACCGACGACCTTGGCATCGAAAGCGCTACATTCGGATGGAATAATCCCCCAAAAATAAGTATGCCTCCTCTCGGAGGCATCATTGTTACTTCTGAGCTGGCGGACGGATTTGAACCGACGACCTGCGGTTTACGAAACCGCTGCTCTACCAGCTGAGCTACGCCAGCATGCTAAAACCATGCGGGTAAAATATAATTCGCCGGCGGGGAAGTTTCAATTCGAATTCCAACTTCGTTTCCCGAATCCCGAAACAGCACCTCGGTGGACGTCCGGTTGGTAACGTACTTCTCTGCCTGCGAATGAAGGTGGACCTGCTTCAATCTCCCATGATTTCGTCGTGATCGGCCCCTCTATTCTACGAGGGTCCGGCGTAATTCTTCATCTACATCATAAAATTCACGTTCCTATTGACTTTAGCGGAAATGCACGCTAGATAATGAAAAACTCCTCGCGCAAGCGTCGAGGTATCGTTCGGTCATGCCAGCGAACGCTGGCATCCAGTTTCTGGATTCCGGCTTTCGCCGGAATGACGCCGCGAGCGGCAGGGAATGTAACCCTGAGTGATTCAAGGGCTTTGCTTACGCCGTTGTAAGAAGCGTCTACGGCATGCTCGACGAGCCCACCTACAGCAAGCTGGGGAAGATCTCAGTCCCGACGCTCATCGTCTACGGGAAGTATGACGGTCTGATTCCGAACGCTTATTTACATCCCGGCTTCCCTTCAGAACTTCCCACGTGATATGGTTTTCTTCTCCTCACTCGAACAGCTTGAGATTGGCGACGTTACTTTCGAACTCGGTTCGTCGGACACGAGGTCAGCCGGAGGAGTACTCGTGCAAAGGGGCATTTACAGGCTTAAGAAAGGTTTCCGCGCTATGACGAATAGTTCTGCATGGAGAAACGCGTTGAACCCGACATCCTCGACAGGCCAGCCTCTGTCCGGTCCGGGGGACAAATCTTTTCTCAGGAAAATCGCCGCCGTGATGAGATCGACGATCGAGGCATTGCCTTCCCCGCACCCGACCCGCGCCGAGACCGTAGAATACTACAGGCATGTGGCAGAGTCGTATCAGATCGAGTTCAAGGGTAATTCAGAAGTGGTCTCGGTCAAGCGTGAATCGGGCGGAGAGGGATGCTTCAGTATCGGATTCAAGGGCCCTGCCACATCGGATTTGAGTTTTGTTTCAGCCGACAAAGTCGTGGTGGCAACCGGTTTCTTCGACAATCCCAACATGCTCGGTGTTCCGGGCGAGACACTCCCCAATGTATCGCATTTCTATATGGAAGGGGAAACGCATTCCGGGCAGCGGATTATTGTGATAGGCGGAAACAACAGCGCGGTCGACGCTGCGCTGGATTTGCACGCGCACGGGGCTGTTGTGACACTGGTCCACAGGGGAAAGACCTTCAGCAAGGACGTCAAACCCTGGGTGCGTCCGAAGATCGATGCCCTGCTGAAAGAGAGCAAGGTCACGGCACTCTTCAATTGCCGGATCCTCGAAATACGACCTGACAGCGTCGACGCGGAGATAAACGGGGGCAGACGGACGATGCCCTGTGATTTTTTGTATGCAATGATAGGTTATCATCCTGACGTCAGCTTCCTGCGAAACATAGGAATCGAAGTCAATGATAAGACAGGGATCCCGAACCACAATCCACAGACATTCGAGACAAATGTTCCTGGGATATACGTGGCCGGTGCAATAACCGCCGGATTCGACTGCGATAAAGTGTTCATTGAAAACGGACGGGAGCACGGGAAAGCAATCCTGAAGAGCACGATGAACTGAGGGCGCCGAGGACTTGCATCAACCCCCTCGCCGCTCGTCCCTTGTCCAAGTTGTTCAGGGAACATCTTCATTGCCCCGATGGTTGTGAATACTGACGATTGATTTGCAATTCAAGTCGATGGGGCAGGGTGCCGCGACAGTCTCCGCTCCGTCCTTCTAAATTTGCGACTTAAAGGAGTCAGAGTCTGGCGATCGACGAATCTTGAGAAAAGCAGGCACATTATTTTCTTGAACAGAAGGGGCATAATCCTCTTCCGGCGTTTTCTCTCTTACTCCTCGGACAGTGTTTTGAAAAATGACGGAACGCTTAATGGAGGGCCAACGCGGAATGACCGGACTTTTGTCACAACTTATGGTTACGGCCGATCCGTACATGGCGGAGGTTTGGCGTCTTTGCAGTGTGGTTTCTTTCAGCATCAATGGGGTGGGACTTTGAAGGCGAACAGAAGGTGCAAATAGATTGACCGGCGACACGGCGAAATTCATTAGAGTCGGTGAAATTGTCGAGGTACTCGCGCCATCGGAGATTATCGAGACCCTCGACGGGGATGGAACGCTTGATGGTCTCCCCTTCATGCCGGAGATGATCGAATACTGCGGCAAGAAGTTCAGGGTTTTGAGTAAAGCGAGCAAAACCTGCGTAGGGATCATGGGCCTGGATCTTACGCTGCAGATGGCCGAGTTCAAGAATGACGACGTCTTCTTCCTGGAGGGGCTGCGATGCACCGGCATCGCTCATGGTGGATGCGGCAGGAGTTGTCGTTTATTCTGGAAGGCGGCCTGGCTCAGGAAAGCAGCCGGGCAGGCCGAAGCTGGACCGACATGCCAGGCAGATTCGGAGAAGCTGAGAGGCCGCCTGAAGACCAGGCGGGATGAGAAGACGTACTTCTGTCAATCAACCCGACTCCGGGAGTCCACCGGCACCATTTCCCGATCGAAGAAGATAGTAAAAACATGTGAGGACCTTCTCTCCGGCTCCTGCACGGGCACTGATGCAATAATGGCAACCACGAGCCCGGTTGTACGGAAACTCCTGGAGAAGCTTAAGCCTGCCAATCCCGGGAAGACGATCCTGAGCACACCGGAAGAGACGCTAAGCCTTCAGCCGGGGGAGATCGTCGATGTTAAGCCTATCCGGGAAATTGAAGCCACGCTCGATGCAAATGGGAAGAACAGGGGACTGGCCTTCATCCCGGACATGAAGAGATATTGCGGCAAGCGTTTCAGGGTGAGAAGCCGCATCGAAAGAATTATTCTGGAACACAGCGGCGAAATGGTCGAGGTGAGGGATACCGTCCTGCTGGAGAAAAACACCTGCACCTACGACCATACGTTCGGGGGGTGTCCCCGGAATGAATTCAATTACTGGAGAGAGATCTGGCTCAGAAGGGTTCATCAATGACCTTCAGAATTGCCGTGACGTAATTCCATTTCTTCACTAATTCCGCCGACAGCGCTCCGGCTGCCCGCGGCTGCCGGAGCCGGCTCAACCGCTGACCAGCTGGCGCCCAATTGTCAAAGGTGCAGTGGACTTCTTCCCAAATACGCGTCTCAAAACCAACCGGCCTGTTGCGGGACAGATGCCCTTGGCTGAAGTCATGGCATTACCCCGGCTTCCAAAAACTTTTTCACAATAACTCTCGTCTTACTAGTGCATGCCTGACAATGCAGAATCGGAACTTATCGCGAGGTTCAAGGCCGGAGACCTTTTCGTCTTCAACCTCATTACGAGAATGTGGTACGAGAAAATTTTGAGCTTCTTGTACAGATTTCTCGCAGATATCGACGAATCGGAAGATGTCTGCCAGAAGACATTCATAACGGCTTATTCCAGACTCAACCAGCTGAACGAGAACGATAAGTTCGCGCCATGGTTATACAGGATCGCCCACAACTGCGCGCTCGATCATATCCGGGACCGGAAGAACGGCTTCGGCAGCAAAACGGGGTTACGCACGGACGGTACAGACGAGACCGCGGACTTTCCGGAAACAGACCCGGTTGACCTGGAGGGGCGGATCGACGGGATCGCGCTGCGGCGCCTGTGCGAGAGGGCGCTGACTTCGATTCCTGACGAACAGCGGGTCGTGATTGTGATGAAGCTCTACCAGGATTTGAAGTTCACCGAAATCGCCGAGATACTCAGCATTCCTGTCAACACTGTGAAGACGCGCATGTATACGGGACTTCGCGGTCTGAAGGAATCCCTGAACAAGAACAGATTCATCGAGGAGATTTTGAGAAATGCGATGTGAAGATATTAAGGAAGAGATGGTTTCGTTCGTGTTGGGCGAGCCGGACGAATCCGCGAGCAAAGCGATACAGGCCCACCTTGACTCGTGCGAAAAGTGCAGAGCCGACGCAGCGGAATACCGCCGGACACTCCTCGCGCTCGGCCGCTGGAGTGTGCCGGCCCACGGGCGACCGCCAAATTTCGCGTTCCTCCCTGCCCCTCCGGCGGCGCGTGAAGACAGGGTGCGGCGGAGACACAGCTATAGAATATTCGTGCCGGCCCTGATTGCTGCCTCATTTGTCGCGTTGTTCGTAACAGCTTCGCTCCTTGGTACACAAATCAGCTACGGCGGCGGCAAGCTCTCCGTCAGCCTCGGAAGGCCACAAGCCGAAACCGCCGCGGCTGACTCGGCGAGGATAGCGGCAATCGTCGACAGCGTGCGCATGCAGGACATGCAGCTCGTATCCAAACTGATAGCGGCGAGCGAGGCACGCCAGGCACAACTCTACCGCGCGGACCTGGCTTCGTTTTCGCGACAGATCAACTCCCGGCAGCGAAGCTATGTCACCTACATGATGGACCATATTTACCGCCTGCAACAGCAGGATCAGATAGCTTATTACCAGTCGTCAGCTGCGCTGAACGGCGTGGCGAAACTCGCAAGTTCGGTCAGGTAGATTTCGTTTCAAGATTCACGTTTCGATAAACAGGAGGGAATTATGCTTCGAATAGAAATTGCCTCGGGCCTCATCGTAACATTGATGCTCCTGGCCCCGGCTTCAACGATCGCACAGGAGAGAAGTGCCGCTTCGTATCCCGACATTGGCGTCATGAGCAGTGTACTGCGGCAGCTTCTAAGAGGCACCACTGGAGAGGAGCATTCCGGAGTCGAAGTTTCCGGCAGCTACCTACCGGATTATGGACTCCTGTTCGTCGTCGACTATTCCGGCGGCGATTTCGGCCCTGAATTGCTGGCCGGAAAACTCGCACAAGGCGGCCCGGTGATTGACATGCGAGCCTTCGACTCGTCGATGGCTGCATTCGATTCGGCGATGGCCAATCTCGACATCAGGTTGAGACATTATGATGCGATGATGGCGCACAAGGACTCGGCTATAGACCGGGTGGACAGGAAGATGGGGCATTACGATTCCATAATCGCACGCAACGACTCCATCATCTCGCGCCACGGGCCGATTGTGAGAGTTCACCCGCCCCGGGTCGACGTTCGGACTCTGGTCGAAAATGAAAGGTGGCAGTTCACCAAAGAAAAGCTCGCAAAAATAGACGGGCAGATTGTAAAATTTCTGGGAAGTTACGCGGACGCAGAGAATAAGCTGGCAGCCAATCAACGCGTTTCGGTAGTCGTCCTACTGGGGGGCGGCTCGCAGCCGAGATACTACACCGTTTCCAGAAAGCAGATATCCGATTACCGTTCTCAAGCCGAATCAGAGACATCGTTCAGGCAGAACGTTCAGATAAGCGAATTACGCGAGCGCCACGACTCGGTCGGCATAATGGAGACCATACTCGACAAATCAATCGCCGACCGCCTGGCGGGTGTGGACCGCCTGATTTTCGGCCCTAACAGCGCCGGAATCTACCTGAAAGGACTCGGTGCGTTCTTTGTCTGCAAGCTGAGCGGCCTCTCCGATTTCGAAATAACAAAGAAGGGCACGGGGTCGGCGACAATGGGGACTGCAGAGCTGGAGAACCTGATAGTTCGCACAATCGGCAACTACGGATCAACATTGAAGTTCATGCCCGCTGACGAATCGATAATGGTTTCATTGCGATTCAACCTGTTCGGTTCGGGGGATGAGGATGTCTTGATGAGCGTGAAGAAGAAGGATGCCGATGCATATTCCAGAAACGAGATCAGCTACGATACATTCCGCCAGAGAACAACGGTGATTACATCGCGATAAGGTCAGACACACTTTGAATTTCCCACCTCAAACCGACCAGCATAGCGCAGCCCCGGCAACGGGGCTGCGTGCATTATAATCTGGCGACGACTCCTTATGCGGTCGCCCTGCGAAAGCAACTCAGTCTCACTGTTGCAGGAGTGCGTCAGCACTGCGTGGCGATCCCATACTTATTGGTATCACCCGACGGATTTACTCCCATCGTTCACTGGTTTCATGCAGGGGATTGTCCCGTTCATTAATGTTAACAATTAATACACGGGATGCCGTAAAGCGGCACCACGTCGTCCCCCTTTGCAATGACATGAGGCCTTTAAGGAACGCGTCCTGGTAACAAAACTCAAATGCCGCTTTCCTTGTTATTATGAGACCGATGCTTTGGATGAGTGACAGTATAGAATGTTAGACACCCCGACACGAAAACAGGGACCCACCTCGCGGGATAAATTGCTGCGCGCAAGGGACCTGATAGCGAGATACGGCTGGAATGCAATGTCTTACCAGATACTCAACCCGGGAATCAGGCTGTGGTTTTCTGAGGACCTCCATGGAGTGATCGGATATGTCGACACGCACGACTACCGCGTGGTGGCAGGCTCGCCGGTCTGCGATCCATCCAGGCTTCCGGAAATGGTCCGTGCATTCGGGCGCTGCGCGCTGGAAGAGAGAAAGCGAGTCTGTTATTTCGGCGCGCAGGAACGGATACCGGCCATAATGCAGGAGTTCGGACCGGTTGCAATGCTCCTGCTCGGATCCCAGCCCGTCTGGCATCCGGAGAATTGGAAATCACGCGTCTCATCGAAGGCATCACTCCGGGCGCAGTTCTCGCGGGCAAGGAACAAGCACGTAACCGTGACACCCTGGAATTCAGGAGATTCCCCCTTAAGTCCCGGCCTTGAACGATGTTTGAGGGAGTGGCTTGCGACGCGCGGACTCCCGCCGATGCACTTCCTGATCGAACCCGAGACTCTCGACAGGATCTATGACCGCCGAGTCTTCGTAGCAGAACGGGACGGGAAACCCGTCGGTTTCATCGTAGCGTCGCCGGTCCAGCTGCGAAAGGGATGGCTGATCGAACAGATAATACGCGGCTACGATGCACCGAACGGAACTGCCGAGCTGATGCTCGATACCGCAATGAGGAACCTCGCAGAGTCGGGATCCGAGTACGTCACACTCGGTCTCTCGCCGCTGTCGATTCGGTCGGGGATACCCCAGCTTCCCCTTCCAGTCTGGATCAATTTGCCTCTCCGGGGCGTCCGGATCCTCGGGTCGCGATTTTATAACTTCGACGGGCTCGATTCATTCAAAGCGAAGTTCATGCCCGACAAATGGGAGCCGATCTACGCCGTCTCGAACGAACCCAGCATTTCGCTCAGAACGCTTTATGCCATCGCCGGCGCGTTCAGCGGGACGTCGCCCGTTTGGTTTCTACTTAAGGCGAGTGTACGGGAGCTGCAGAGAGAACTCAGGAAGATACTATGAACCCCGGGTGCGGGAAGTCCGCATGAGTCAATACCCTCAGGCGTGCGCGGACAACAAATCGCAACGCGGTGAACCTCTCAAGAAACAGGTCATCGCGAGTGCGCCTTTCGCGCCACCACTCAAAGAGCGTGGGAGCCGTGGCAATCCCATACTTAGTGGCATTACCCATGGATTTACTCCCCCCGTTCACAGGCTTCATTCGGGGGATTGCCACGTCGTCACGCCTTCGGCGTGACTCCTCGCAATGACTGGTTGTTGGCAGGCAACTTCCGCACTGCTAGATTTGCTGACCAACACCTCGAAGACATTCACCGCCATACTCCTCCTCTTCCTCTGCGTTGCCGTCAGCTCGAAGTCGACCACGGCACTGGACTCCGCGGGGTGGCAGATGATCGCGACACCGTCGGTCGTCGTGCTTTACACGCTGGCCTGGAGTCTTATGATTGCTGTAACCTGGAGGGTAAAACAGCGGAGGATGGAGAAAGACGAAACCTAAGTTCCAGGAAGTGCCTTTTTTATGCCGCAAAAAGAGTTGGTGGTGGAATTACGGGAAGGCTTTATAGATATCTTTACGGTGAACTATCCTTGCAAACTGTACCAGGTCGTCTTCGACGAAAATTCCGATTCGGTAATCGCCAAGTCTTATTCGATATGCCGATTTGAACCCGGTCAGTTTCTTGACCTGTGGAATGTTGCTGAGTGATTCGGCCGCTTCAATCTGGAGGATCAATCTTGCAACCGACCTCTTGACGCTTTTTACAGGAATCTTGTTTATGTCCCTGCTAAACCTCTCGAGGAACTCAACGCGCATTACTATTTCAACTTCTTCATTACAGACTTGCGACTGACTTTTTTAGTCCTGTCGGCTTCTTTCATCATTGAAGACAGCCCCGCATCCTCGATAGCCTCTTCATCGACAAGGCTCGACTTGATTCCAAGTTTGTGCAGGAGGTCGGATAGAAATTTCAAGTCTGATTTTGTTTTCGGTTTGACGACAAGTGCTTTGCCCATTGCTTTTCCTTTCTGTGCTTAAAAATACCAAAACTTCCCCCATCTTACAATTCGCCGGTGAATTGAGGGTGGATTTCCCCTTTCAGACCTCCTGTCATCGCCACGCGAAGCGCGTGGTCGGGGCGTGACAATCCCCCACACGACCCCTATCATCGCGATCCCGAACACGCGATGGCGGGATCGGGAGTGGCAATCCCCTTCTTACAAGTCTATGGCCCCCACTCAAGCACCTGGTCGCCCAGGTCCAACCACCCGGGGTTCATGCTGTTTATCAGCTCCTCCTTCTTCTTTCTCGACCACGATTTGATTTGCTTTTCGCGGGCTATTGCGGTATTCGCATCGGAACAGAATTCATAATACACCAGCTTGTCGACGTTGTACCTCTTTGTGAACCCCGGGAATGCTTTCTCTTTGTGTTGTCTTACTCTTTGCTGCAGGATGCTCGACACGCCCGTGTAGAGCACGGTGTTATACTTGTTTGTCATCATATAAACGCAAAACACTTTCTCCATGCCGAAGAAAATATACCAAAGCCTCTGTCAACATACTCGTCATTGCGATCCCGAGCACGCGACAGCGTGATCGGGAGTGGCAATCCCAAACTTGGTGGTACAACGCCAGGGATGTGCTGTCCCGATTCGCAGGTTTCATGTTGGGGATTGCCACGTCGTCACGCCTTCGGCGTGACTCCTCGCAATGACTGGTTAATTGGCAGGGACAATTCCTAAAAGTCACCTGTCATCGTGAGTGGCGCGTTTCGCGCCACGTGACGATCCCCTACTTAGTAGATCCGCGGCTCCCACACTGCTCGGCTTGCTGACGAACACTCCGAAGTCATTCACCGCCATACTCCTCCTCTTCCTCTGCGTTGCCGTCGGCTCGAAGACGGCGCTTGAATTCGAGGGATAACACATAGTTGCGACACCATCCGTGATTGCGGCTTACGCGCTAACTGCATGTCTTATGATTGCTGTAACCTTGGGGTGGAGCGATGGAGAATAATGAGAGATCGAAGTTAGCGGCTTGGTGGAAGCCTATAAGTCTCTATCGACTGCGAAAGGCGATCCCCTCACAATTCCTGTCATCGCGAGTAGCGCAACGGGGCAATCCCTACACATCCGCCACCATGGATTGGTATGCCCCCATGAAATGTCTTTTACTACCTAAAAGGCATTTGTCTTTTGTGCAGCAGGGGACGACGCGTGGTCGGCGGGGAGGAACGATCCGCGACCTTTATGGGCCTCGCCCACAAAGCGAGACACACGAGAGACACACTTGAATGGTTTGGCTGATAGATCATGCTCCCAGATTCTAACTACGTGCCAACCATTATCACGTAGGATTCGGGTCACTTTCTTATCTCGAGCAACATTTGCCGACAGTTTCTTTTTCCAGAACCCGCGATTATTCCTGGGCATCTTCGAGTGAAGAGGACATCGATGCCAAAAGCACCCGTCGACAAACACAACAACTTGGCTCTTGGGAAACGTGAAGTCCGGCCTTCCGGGCAAATCAAGGTGCAGTCTCCACCCAGATATTTTGTACTTCCTGAAGAGTCTGGCGAGGACTTGTTCGGTTTCTTCGTTGCCTCGCCCGCGTATGCGCGCCATGACCTCCGAGCGTTTCGCCTGACTAAAAACATCTGACATTTGGGCTAGTGCAAAGCGTTTTTCTTAGGCGGTTGGGCCTTATCGACAGAGAAGACAAGTTTTGCCTTCGAGAGGGTCTTCATTGAACAGCCCACGTACCAAGCGTTCATCCTCTTATCCCACAAGCGGACCTTGGTAAATTGTTTCCAGGAGAACTGGTGAATCGATTTTAGCGACCAATCGTCGTGCAGGGAAACTATTAGAAGTTCTTCGAAGAGTTGCTTGTGCTCGTCCTCCGGGTCAGGATAGATCGTTCCACTTTTTTTGGCATTGCATATTGTCTTGATGGAATATCTGTCCCCACCGCGTGAAAGTGCATCAACATTCTTTGTTCCCTTTGGCGCCGCTTGGAGTTTCGGAAGGCCCGAAGTCTCTCGAAAATATTTGACGGCAAGCTTTTCGCCCAGCTCCCCAACAGTAAATGCGATGCCTCGTTTCCTCATCTCCTTATCAAGGTTTGCGCGGAGTAAGACCAACTGATCATCAGATAATAAACCAAGATTGTTATTCATCTTCATCAGGTTCATTAGCCAGCAAAAGCCTATCGAACGTTTTCGGAGGGCGTTGATGAACCCGGATCCGAAGAATTTCTAGGCAAACCAGCCTTCAGTCGATCGATCACAACAGTCTTATCAAGATCAGTCGTTCCCAGCCGACCGAAGTATCTGGAAAAGCGGGAAAGTAGCGCTTCCGCATATGGACTGTCCAGATGCGCGACTACGACAAGGGCGCTTAATTCCTCTTTTGTGACTGCTTTTAGCATCTGAAAATCTACGATCAAATCAGGCATGAAGAAGGTTCCAGGAAGGTACTTGAACCTCTCTGATTGGACGTCCAATCTCCCATCTGCTATGAGGGCTTTTAACGAAGCTAGCTCCTCCCCAGCCTTTTCGTCTGTCGCCCACTTTTGATATTCAGGCTGATCCGTCAGGTGGTGGCATCGTCCTAGGAGCACTCGCTCAATCCTATCCTTCTGTTCGAAGTCACATGAGGGGGTAAGGACAACCCAGAAGACCCCATCGCCCCCCACCTTTTCGGTAACTATCTCTCCAGCCGAATGATTCTCTGCCAAGGGTGGGAAAATATACAACTCCATCGGATGTGCCTTGTGGGGGTCCGCCACCGGTATTCCCTTACCTGCAATGGGATGAACGAGCTTTCTTGCTTTACCCTCTAGGGTCATGGCAAGTCTTCGAGCAAGTAGGTAAGCCAAGTCGCTCTGCTCATGAGCAGATTTGAAGCTCGCCCAATTCTTATGGACAAAATCCCACATGTACTCTCTCTGTGCCTCATCAATAATTCTGATAATCGAAGGCAGGCCCGTTTCAAAGATGTTCTTAATCTTTTCTCCGACTGCAGAAATGCCGTCAGTCTTCTCAACGACGTGGACAAATGCGGTTTCTTCAGGCAAAACACGCTTCGGTAACGCTGTGTAGAATACAACAGCGGCGAATCGTTGCTTCTTTATGTGCTCATATATTTCCAAACCGGGTAGCTCTTCTGTTCCGAGTATGGAGCTTTTATCGTCCTTCAGGTCAACTATTGCAAAGTCATATCGAAGGGAATCCAGTCCTTCCTTTGCGGACTTGAAGTCTTTGTAGACTTCAGATGTTGCGGTGTCAGGAGCTTGCACGAATGTCGGACATGCTTCGCTGAGCTGACGTGCTATGGTTTCGTCATCTTCAATTATTACAAAACGCCACTCAGTTCCTCCACTGGAACTCATACTCGCCTCCGTAGCGTGATCAAAAAGTTTGCCCCCCTGAGAGGGCCTGGTGAAATGAGCTGAACAGTCCCATCGTAATAATCCGCGACAATCTCACCGACGATGGAAAGACCTAACCCGACGCCTTCAGGCTTGGTCGAGAAGTATGGCTGAAAGATGGATTCTCTGTTCGCTTGCGGAATCCCTGGGCCACTGTCCGAAAACATGATCTCTACTTGGTCTGCACCATTCCGTTCGATGGAAACCTTTATCTCGCGCTTTGATTCTGATACTTGTCCGAGCCAATACAGACTGTTCTGTAACATATTCAAAATCACTTCTTGTATCTCGGCGGGATCAACTCGTACTAATGTCTGTGACTTCGGCAACGCTGTTGTGACTTTGAGTTTGGAGATATCATCGTTCAAAACGTCAAACGCATCTTGCACAATGTCTTCTAGATACAGCTGGCTTGGCCGCCCACGCTTTCGTCCTCCAAAAGGCTCCATCCTACGGAAGGCGGTGGCAACGACGTCTCCCTGTTTCAGAATTGTCAAAAATCGACCAGCGAAAAGCCTGGATAGTTCCTTCTGAAGAGCATCTGATTGTTTTACATCATTTAAGCCGAGCTCTGCTTCGTTGTTGATGGAGGCAATCGGCTGTCTGCCTTCATGAAGTACATGATCGATCAACTGCCCGAGGGTAGCAAGTCTCTGATACCGGGCCAGCACAGTCTGTATTTCTTTTAGTTGCTCACCAATCTGTTGCTGAGTCGTCCTTAAAATCTCCTCAGCCTTTTCATCCTTAGGATGCTTTTTCGCAATGTGATCCGATAGTGATGATAAATCAAATCCAGAGAATATTCCGCCCACCGCCTTCGGCCCCTTTGTGGACTCTTTCGGGCGTTTTGCTTCCCAACGCAATTCCTCTATCTTAGCAAGTATGGCATGGATGACATCCCGAAAATCTTCAAATGCTTGGTTCTCCTGCAAGCCTTGTCGGTTCGATTGGTCACTAAGCTGTGTGTTAGTGTCCGCTGAAATTGAAACAGCCCCGTACACTTGATTATTAGACAACCTGAGTGTGGGGTTCTGAACCCGGCGGCGTTCCAATTTGAACGAGTCGTCGTCAGGTTCGCCGTACGGCAAAACTCGGAATCCATCTCGATAAATGTTTATCCCTGCAAATGCATCCAAATCGCGCCTTACTTCCTTGATCGTCGAATCTGTCTTCTGGATAACGTTACCCAGGTCATCCCGATCCCATGCTCTTAATTCAAATTCAAATGGGCCACATTCTATAAATTTTCTTTCTTCGGGCATCTCACCATGCTCCAATCCTCGAACCACAAATTGACCAGCGGTGTCTTTGATGCGCACGAATTGTCCTTTGAACTGCTTCTCGGTACCTTCCGCAAGCACCCTGCAACGGATCGCGTAGCTACCGTCGCTCTGTATAGTAGCCCGAACAAAGTAGTGTGGATACTTCAGAATATCCGGTGGTTCAACTTTGCTACTGTATTGAGAGAACTCTTCAGGTAAGCTTAACTCAATTTCAAAGTCCTGCGCTTTGGAAGCCTGAGGTGAAACGAGACGAGCCAAACCTCGTCTTAAGTCTTCGAATTGTTTTGTTTCCCATTTCTGCTTCAGGGAACTCATCCGAAGGATCGTTCCTTTTTCCAAGGCAGCGGGCCTCGGTCCTTTCCTTTCGTTTCTCCAAAGTGCCTCGATTGCTCCGCCCGGACAGATATCGGATGGCTTTCGGGACTCCCACAAAACAATAACTTCATCCAGATATTTCTTTTCATCCTCAAACTGGGTCCAGTCGAAGATCGCATAGACCTCCCTTTCCGTGCCTTCGAGTCGCGAGATGACCTCAAGCTGATTTGCCAAGCGCGACGACGCGAATCTGCCGATCCCCTTTTGTCCCAAGTATCTACGCTTTAACCTTTCAGTGTGATCTCTTTCTCGTTTGGAAGGAGTTGCCGGTTCCATCCATACACTTTTGACGGTAGCGAGATTCATCCCGCGACCATTATCCATGACTTCTATTTGCCCGCTCATCTTTTCCAAAGGAGGTGTGAACTCAATAAGCACGCGGGTCGCGTCAGCATCGTATGCGTTCTTCACCAACTCAATGACCGCGACAACCTCATTGCTAATCAGTTCTTCGCCGAGAGTCCGCAGCATCCTGGCACGTGGACGCAGAAATGTCCCAGGTTCAGGTTGTCCAGTCAAGGCTTCTTTAATCCTTCAAAGATCAATTCAGTGACCACCGTTTTCATCACAGGAGGACAAACGGCGTTTCCTATCATTTTAATTTTGTCTCTACGCGATCCATATTCAAATTTCATCTCTTCAGGCATTCCCATCGCAGCCTTTAACTCGTCCACCTGCAACATGCGCATGAGATGCCCCTTGTTCGAAGGTTTCACGATCGCAAATCTATCTAACGTAGTGATCGTGCGAAGCGGTCTTCCCAACTTCTGCCAGCCTCCTCCATGATCAGAACCATAGTATACGATGAGAAATGGTCTATTCTCACCTACCTCTTTCATTGCGCGGCTGGCCCTGCGAAGAGTTGCCCGAGCGCGGTTCCTCTTTCGTAGAGGCGTCCAATCATACTTCCCATTTAGGTTGATTATTGCTTTTGCTCTCAGCAATCTGTTTTTATTTGGTCGAATTTGCGAAGGATTACGTTTCAAATCACACAGGATGAACAAGCGCCGGCGTGTTTGGGGTACTCCGAACAGAGAAGCGTCCAATACCTGTTCGCGTATGTTATAACCAAGTGCCTGAAGTGAATCCTTCAATTCCATATAACGACCCCATCGCCTCATGCTCACCACGTTTTCAATTACAATCCATCGCGGTTTGAGCTTCTTTGCAAAACGAACAACTTGGAAAGCAGTATCCCTGCTTTTCGCTGAACCGGGTTTGTTTCCACGGGCTGGGCTATGGCTGGTACATTCAGGAGACGCGATAATAAGATCTATCTCCCCAACTTCTTTGGCAATCTGATTTATGTCAAGATCTTCGACTTGTCCTGGATAGAACTTAGCCGAAGGAAAGTTCGCAACGTGGGTTTGACCAGCTACGTTCCATGAATCGAAGGCCGCTACAATCTCCACACCAGCAGATTTGGCGCCCCAACTGCTTCCGCCCCCGCCACTGAACATATCAATTGCACGAATCGTTCTTTTGGAAATCTTGCTCATCACAATTGATCCAACGCTTGACCGATTTTATGGCACAGGCGGCTACTATACATGATAAGAAAAATAGTCATCTGAACCTTGACGAACAAGCTTCTAACGCGCACGCATGCCACCGGCTAATGTGAGCCGTCTTAGTCGCCCCCTGCGAAGGCGGGTTAAACTTCCGCATTAACATGGTATAGTTTATGCCGAGGAGGTTGCTGTCGAAGGCGGCGTGGTGGATCTTGCAGGCTGTTCCCGTTGTCAGCCCTTTCGGCCATATCCTTTCGGTGCTTCGAAAAACGCGAGTTGGGCATCAACGTGTGCCTTTCGCTTTGCAACACCGTGGAATGAATTTCTTTCGACGTCTTCATTCCCCCATTGGTCCCATCCGTCACGCTTGAACCTCGCGAACAATTCCAAATAAGGTCCCGGCGAACACGCCTCGATCAGATCGTAAAATTCGTCCGGCTTTCTGGAGTGCTCACGCTTGCGCGTGCTCAGCAGATTCACTTGTGTCCGGCCGGACTGCAGTGTTCTCATCCTCCCCCGTATTCCGAAAAGAATCAGCTCGGTGACATTCCGGAAATAGAAACCAACTCCTCTACCATCAGGACCGCCATCCTTGCGCACCTTGTACCACACAAGGTTGGTCTTGTATGTAAAGCCCCATGCCTCCATGACACGCAACCCATCCTGGAGCAGTGCGTTCGGAACCCATAGATATAGGTGAGACTTTGCCGCGGCAAGCTGGCGTACCGGAAGCTCCATAATTTCCTTAAGCTCCATCGTTGGATATCTCAGCAGCCGCCTGTGCTCGGGGGCTACCTTTCCCGTGCGGTTCTGAAATTGCCAGGGCGGATCAACGAGAATCGTTGAATACGGACCCGTCGCCTTTGAAACCAAATCTACTGAAGCGTTCGGCTCACTTACTTTATAAACTTTACCCATATTTCATCTCTCCATGAACATTAAATAACCACGACGTCTATCGGGATGCCGATCAAAAGCAGAGGACACGGATTCCCGACTCCTCTATGCACCCGGTCTTCAAGCTTTCTCCAATGCGTCGTTGCCTCTCCAAATTTATCGCCCATGAAGGCGTGCGCCCATCCCTTTTCAAATGACTTTTTCGATTTAGCTGCCTGTCTGATCTTTTCCTTTTGCCGGTCGGTCGGATGGTAAAACCTCTGAAGCTTCTCAATTGCGTCGATCCCGTTCTTCTTGGCAAAAGCTTCGAACGCCTTTTCAAGACCTTTGTGCAACGACTCTCCGCGGGTGATTATCCCACCGATGGAAATCACCCCGTCCGCGTGAAGTCTTTTGAAGTTTTCCAGGTCACGATCGTAGAAGGGATCTTTATTATTCCACTCGATCTCCAGCGCAAACGTCCCGCTCTGAAACTTTTTCACGTGATCAATTTCGTGAGAAATGGATTCCTTTTCCACTCCGTCCACGGTCTTCTTGATTTCAAAGATATGCTTTTCCCAACCGTATGTCTCTGCAAGAGAGTGCCTCAATCTCTGCGTCAGCTCCCCCTCGCCTCCTCCGCCGTAAACGAGTTCTTCGATAGGTATGCTGATGCTTCCCATGACTGCCTCAAGCTCCTTAACTGCAGTTCCCATGTCGTGTTTCAGGATGGCCTCCGCATGGTGAAGCGTAAGCACCTGAAAGCCCTTTTTCCTAATTGATTCAAACATTCAGTTTCCCGGTTTGGTCGATTGGAAAGCCGAACACAAGCAATCTTTCCGCCCTGCGGTCAATGCCCTGTCGATTCGCAGTCCATGTTGTGTCAATTTATTCCATCACCGGTGGACTTGCAAACTTTGCCCTTGATTGTCTTAGCGCCTAAACTCTCCAAATCTCACCTCCAGCCTTTCCTTGTCCGGCCAGTCGGACTTGTGCCTGGGGAGAATGATCTTATGACCATGGAGCTCCTGGAGGCCATGTCTCAGCACCGGCCCGTTGTGGCCGGGGTTTTTCACCGCTGAGACACAAGGGACGCAAAGGCCGGAGAGGGAGTACCAACTCTTCTTTCCGAGCTTTGCGTTCGTAGCATTTCGCAATTCAATCATTCCCGGCAGCACTTTGCGGTTAAATCTTTTCGACCACCGTTCCGCCCGCTTTCCTTTTCCAGGAAGTTTGGAGAATCGGGCGAACCGGCGGGTCCGTGACTCATACGGCCCCTGCTCATGCACATGCACAGGTCCAATGTGGGCCATTACCACAACAAAACAAAATCTAGACGGCACAAAGCTGGGAAAGTTGAACCGGCTTCGGTGTTCCTCCCCGGTGCGCTCTGATTGTGCACTCTACTTCAGCCGATGACGGGTCGTATTTGTGTTTTCCGCGCACTTTCGATAATATCTTGCAACCACAACCGGGAAGGATTATGTCTAAGAAGAGAGTCGATTGGCTGGAGTATTTCATGTCGATAGCGGAACAGGTTTCCACCCGCAGCACGTGCGACCGCAAGAACGTCGGGGCTGTCATCGTGCGCGACAAAGTCATACTTTCCACTGGATACAACGGGAGCCTTCGCGGCGCGCCTCACTGCGATGAAGTGGGCCACGATATGGAGAACGGCCATTGCGTGCGCACGATGCACGCCGAGGCAAACGCGGTTGCACAGGCGGCGAAGAACGGCGTGAATATCAACAACTCCGAACTCTACGTCACCGCCTCCCCCTGCCTGAACTGCTTCAAGCTCCTCGCAAACTCGGGCATCACCACCATCTATTACAAGGAATTTTATCGCGACGAGAGAATAAGCAGGTACGCCGGGGAGGCGGGAGTGAAGCTGGTGTACATGGGCGACGAATCGAAAATAACGGAATGACCCGCCGCCGACAACGCGATTAGAGAACTGAGACACACAGACTCGGTTGGATCAGTGATACTCTCCCTGTCTTGCGTGCCTCCGGGTTTAGATTCGACGCGGAACATACTTCATCGGACCGGCGTTAGGATACTCATGAAAAGAGAATTCGCCCCCATTTGACAGAGACCGATATCGATTGCAGTCAATCAAAATGAATCTGAGTTTCGTCGAACCCCGCGCCGAGCTGAAGCCTTACATCCAATCCATATGGGTTTTTGAGAGCGTGATCGGAATGCCGCCGTCCGACACAAGCCTCGCCGCCCCCAACGGCGCTCCTAAAATCATCATCAATTGCGAAAACTCAGTCACTTCCATTGTGGACGGACGGGTACAGGAAAGCCGTGAACATGGGATGTATTTTATCGGGACGAGGGACAAGTCCGTACTGCTTCAGACAAGCACCGGAAAGACTTGTTTCATCGGGATCGAGTTTCACCCACACGGGGCCTATCCTTTTTTCGGCATGCCGATGGTTGAATTGACTAACCGTTTTCTGCCCGCCGACCTGGTATTCGGCAAGTGGGGTCGAAATGTCTGTGAAATCTTGCCGGGGCTGAACAGTCTGGGCGGAAAAACGAATTTTATCCAGAATCAGCTCGCCAGGATGCTGAGGAAAAGCAAACCCCAGAACCGTATTGTCGAATATTGTGTCGGCTCTTTGAAGTCGACCGATGGGTTGGTGGCCGTCTCGGAATTGGAACGTCGGACCGGTTATACCCGCCGTTATCTCGAAATCCTCTTCAGAGATCATGTCGGTTTATCACCAAAGGTGCTGGCGGGGATATTCCGTTTTCAGAAATTTTATCGGAACTGGGCCCGCAATATCCCATACGACGAAATCAGAGACGAACTCTACGACTACTATTATGACCAGTCGCACTTTGTAAGAGAATTCAAGCGGATGACAGGTTTTTCTCCCCGCAAGTTTAACCATGAAGTCTCCAACGAGTTCGGAAGACGGATCTTGATCCATTAGCAGTTCGCATTTTTACAATGAACCGTCACGGAATAGTTTTAGTTTGTCTTAATGAAGAACAAGAACTGCCGGAGAAAGTACGATGACGACTAAGAATGAAACAGGGCAAAGAGATTATCACAAAACCATTATGGCAAAGATTACTCCAGAAGAGGCTTTCAACAATATCACTAATGTGGCCGGCTGGTGGACAAACAGTTTCAAAGGAAGTGCGAGAAAACTGAACGATGTGTTCGATGTTACTTTCGGTGAGACTAAAGTCACCTTCAAAGTGATCGAAGCGGTTCCTTGCAAGAAACTAGTGTGGCTGGTCACCGACTGTAATTTGCATTGGCTCAAAAACAAAACCGAGTGGAATGGCACGAAGATAGTCTGGGAAATTTCGGAGGAGAAAAATGCGACTAGAATCAATATGATGCATCTCGGACTCCTTCCCGGCATTGAGTGTTACAATGATTGCGAGGCGGGATGGGATCACTATGCGGGCGAAAGCTTGCCCAAACTAATAACTACCGGTAAGGGCGTGCTTGTGCAAGCGCGTCATTCGTGAAGAATCTTCGTGCACATTGTGGCTGATGTTTTCGGCCGTGCTCCCATGCGACAATGTCCGCATCGGTGTGAGGTACGACGAGTCACCCCTCGCAGATGAAGAGATTCCGAAGGCGATCTGGCTCGATCATCGCGTCGATGACCCGGTAGCGCTCAAGAAAGGGATTCTCAATTCCGGAAGGCGCTCCGCTGTGGGGCCAGTTCCTTAGTTCCTGCTCATAGACGGGGAGACGAGGTCCACATAGTTCTTGTCCGCTATGTCTTGCCGGATTTTGGCGCGTTGTTCAAATATGTGCGCCAGGGCTATGTAGAATCCGGTTCCGATCAACCCGAGCATCAGAACGAACAGGCTTTTCGCGGCGACGGAGTAAATGAGGATCGCACCTACAAAGGCGTACATGGCAAATTCAAGAATCTTTAGTCTGCTCGCTATCCTTTTTCGCTCCGTCTCGTTCGTCCAGTAGTATATGAACGGTTTTCGATCTGGTCCCATCGTCGATGCCCAGATCGTGTTGACCGCCAAAGTCTCCCTGTCCTTCGCCGTCAAAAGACAATCACCGTGCGAGATGTTATTCAGGTTGACCGACATCCGCCCCTCATTCTCAGTTCGAGTGCCAATTCCGTAAGCCGTCGCCATCTCTGTTCCTTTCTTCGTAAGCATTACATTGGGGCAAGTATTATGCCGGCAAGAGCTTACGGTCATTCAGCGCGCGTATCCCTGTGTAATCAAAGAAAAGCGCCTCGTGGAGGGAGCACATTCTGTAGATGGTCAGGCAAAAGACCACAACGCGAGGTAAGGCAGCCCGCACCCGCCCCGTCCACCCGTCGTAAGTAGTCGCAACACGCGCACTTGGCGGTTCTGAAAGGACGCAGGTCGCGGATTGTCTGATTGCTTGAAACGGAGTGAGTTCTCCGTTTCCATCCGGTAGAATTGACCGATACCGGTCGACCGGATTATACCGGTTCGGATGCCATAAAGACCAATGAGCAAGACTCAGCCTTGTGCACCAACCAGGTAAATCTGACGCTTGGCATTGTATTAATTTCCTAATGGCATCGTCATCCCGAAAGGGTCGCAGACTCTTTCGGGACAAGTTTGCAATGGATGCTGTTACTAACCACCGGCAGAGGCCCGCCGCTGAAGCGCAGAGGCCCCCGGTCGATTTGCTGTGACACGGCTTATCAGGCTGGCTGCGTTCCGCCGCCCCCGTCGTCTTCCCAACGACATTCGTCGTCCGCCCGCACAAGAACGGCAGACTGCCCTTCGCGTATTTGCTCCATATAGTATTCGGGCCGCCGCGGTACGGTCTGGACTGCTCTCACCCAATGAGCTCCGTTGACCCCGTCATCAAGCCATCTCTCCAATTTCTGGAACGGAGGAGAGCTTCCCCTGGAACCGTTGGAGTGGGACCTCCGATCCTGCATTTCATTCGATCTCTCATCTCTTTTCATCGCCTATCGCTTCGTTTCCTGCGCTCGATTTTCTTCGCAAATGCCAGCGCCTGATGCTCGTCGATGAACCAGTTTGACGAGACAAGTTTCTTGAACCACAAGAACTTCGTCCAATGCCTCACGATCCACGATGCGGGAGCGTGATAGATTAGCTCGATGAAGCCGCTTCGATCTCTATATATTATAGTGTTTCCCAAAATTGTCCCTTCGTGAATATACTTTGTTATCCTGTGTCAATTGAAGTCCGACGATTTCACAGCGTCTGCGATAACTTACGTTCGTTCCTCCCGAATCCTCCCTGTCCATCCGATCATCCGCCTGCTTTTACTCATACTTCTCGCAGGCGATAGTCACTTCAGCCAATGCCTCGGGCCCGCAGCCATTTCCTTGTGCCGCCCTGCAGCGCTGCCATATGATCCGTGGTCTCACCTTACCCAGCTCAGCGACATTGCCTCCATATATGGAGCGGATTGCGTTCCGGATCCTCACGCTGAGGACGTACTCGTCGGCGACAAGCATCTTCAGGGATGCAGCGGCACGTCCGGGTCCTTCGCCGACTGTCCCTCTTTTCAACTCCATATTCCTTTTCTATTTCTGATAGCTTAACGCTATGACCCGCGCCGCCAGACGGCATACTGGTGTTAAACCATCTGACGGTCGGGTTTCATGCCCTACCTAGAAGGCAATTTGATTGGTCCCGTTTCGTTATCACATGGCATGTAATTCCGGGCTTCCTTCGATCCCGGCCTGTAGGCGGCAAGAGGAAACCATGCAGGCGCTCTCGATGGAGCGACCGGACAGCTCTGCCGCATTAGGGTAAATCCCGCGAGTCGTTTCACATCTGCGCTTTCTTGTCCCCGATCATCCGGTGCGGCAGTCTGATGAGAGACTCTCTCCATCTCCGCAAATCAAAGAGCCTGTGGACATTAAGCCATCCAATCCCAACCAGTTGTTTGTACTTGGCCGAGATCCCGGCCAGCATTTCCTCAAGCGACCTCTCCCACCGTACCTTCCATTCTTGCTTAATTCCCTCCGATTTCATCGTTCTGTTTCCTTTCAGTTACTTACCTTTCGACATTTTCTCTAGCTGCCGACCACGGAAATGCTGCCCACAATTGTCTCCAGGGTACCGTCGGTGTACTTGTAGTTCCTCACCTCCAGGCGATTATGCAGAGTCAGCTTGTTCAATATGTTTTGGACGTGAGTCTTGACGTCCTGGACGGGAAGATGAAGCTTTCCTCCGATTTCCTTATCGCTCAAGCCACTACCCACAAGTCCGAAGACTTTTCTCTCCGGCGCCGTCATCTTCACCGGCTCCGTCACTTTGCTCTTCTTTCCCTTCACGGCATGTTCGATGATCCGGGAAAAAAGCGAGTCGGAAAGGGTAGGTGGGAGGACTTGCGCTCCATCCGCAACCGCGCGTATAGTGGCCATAAAATCTTCGAGTGTCGTGTCCTTCAGTATGAATCCTGATGCCCCCGCTTTGACGTATTGAACGACGTCGCCGTGGACAGGGGCAAGGTCCATAACGACTACTTGAGCGTCGGGAAATTCCTTCTTGACGAGTCCGACCACGTGCAGGCTGTTTTGACTGCGCAGATTAAGGTCCATGAGTATCACGTTCGGTTTAAGCTGATGAATCTTCAATATGGTGTTTTCGCTGTCGCCGGACGTGGCGACGATGGAAATGTCCGGGCGATTTTTGAGAATCGAGACTAGTCCCTCCCTGAGGAGGCGGTTCTTCTCGATGAGCAAAAGCCTGATCTTCTTCATTTAAAACTCCTGACTTATGAATAATGACTTGCGTGTGGAATCCGGTTTCGGGAGAGCGCGACCTCTCCAATCCGTCACACCATTAAGCTAGGCTGCCACCCGTGACGGGACAATCGTCCAATGGGATGAAATAGGGCTTAACTCCCTTCTGGGGAGTTATTCTTCGATGAGGGAAATGCTCTCTTCCGCTTTCATCAGCTGCGAGTTCGTCAGCGCGTATTTGGCTATTTGAACCCGGGAACGAAGGAGAAGCTTCTCGAGTATGTTGTGGACGTGGCTCTTTACGGTATAAGTGGAAAGGTGGAGTTTGTTGGCGATTTCCTTGTTGGACAAGCCGTCGGCTATCAGAAGTATTACCTGGCGTTCGCGCCTTGTCATTCTTACGGCCTCAGCAACTCTCGGCGTAATCCTCCCGTCGACCGCTTGCTCCACGATCTGAGAGAAGAGGGAATCAGTCATCAACTGCGGCAGGACCTTCTTGCCCCGTGCGACAGAACGGATAGTCTTCAGAAAATCCTCGGTTGTGGCGCCTTTCAGCACGAAACCCGATACCCCCGCATGCACGAAGAGCAGTATGTCCGCTTCGGTCGGGGCAAGGTCCATGACTATCACCTTGACCTGCGGGAAATCTGTCCCGACAATTCTGACAATATCTAGACTATTCTGGTTTCTCAGGCCGAGATCGAGTAGGAGAACATTCGGCTTCAAATCACAAATCATCTGCGTGGGTCTCTTTCGGCTCCCCGACTCCGAGACGACTCTGATGTCCGCCTGCCTCTTGACAATTGCCGATATACCCTCGCGGAGGAGCGGATTATCTTCGATTATGAGTAGTCGGATTTTGTCAGCCACGCTTCCTCCGGTTCCACATGCCTGTTTTCCGGCATGTCATGATGATGCTCAGACCCATTCAGACATTTACGATCCAACAAAAGTTACCCAACCCGGATGAGTTGTGCAATTGGAGGAAGAACCTGAGGGATAAACCTTGTGAATGTGTACTTCGTAAGATCGATGACGTTAACGTGGAATTCCGTCCACGAGTAGTTCTTCGGCTTCACGTTCATCGCGTGATTGTTATGCAGGAAGTGGAATGGAAACGGCAGGACGTTGCCGGCCCGCCGGTATTCAAGATTGAGCGGCGCCGCATCGCTGATTGCACCGATATAGAAGATGCCGACATTATCAGGAAGCTCGTCTACCAGGTTCTCGAAACCCGCATAACGCATAAGTGTAACTTCACGTCCGGGGTCTCGAAGGAAAGGATAGCTTAAGCGCTTCAGCTCCTCTCCTGAAGCGGGCCGCTCTCATGCGGCCTTCAGACCCGCTTTTTGTCAGGAGTCAAAATACGGAAGCCGATCTCATCTTGAAATCGGCCAAAGGATTCAGCCCATTGGAGAGTCGGGTGCCTGAGGGGAAAATTAGGATGTGATGAGGTACTCTATGACCGGCGCTGGCGACCGGCCATTGCCCCTACAGCTTAATCAGGAAACCGCCTTGCTTTCTTTTCTGATTCTTAAGCCGCCTGGAATCGGCGCGCAGGGATTTTTCGGCCGATATGAACGTTTCATGAACGAATGAACACATGTTTGAGAACTCGATCTTCGGGTCTTGATCCTCCGAGAATTGCTCGCGGAATTCCAGGATGACGCCTGCGGCGGATTCCGAGACTTGATGGACCCCGTCGAAATCGAGGACAAGTGTAGTCGTATATTTTCCCGCGTTTGCCGGTCTAGTGCGCCACTGAGCTATTACGGCTCTTACCAACCTATCAGCAGAGTCCCTGGATTGCAGTGTCTTCGGAAGCGATTCTGCCACCCGAACCGTGAACTTATTTTCCGCTTTCTCTTTCATGGAGCCTCCTCATGAATCAATATAACACAGCGGGCCTTGATAACCCCATGAAACACGCGACGAAAGACTAAAGATTTCCGGGCCGGTGAGCTTCCGCGGAACTCCCGGCGGCAATCGAAACCCAGGCTCACGCCCGTGCGCACGAATCGACGATCCATCATCGACTATCGGTGATCCAGGACATACATATCGTCGATGAAAGATCCCACCCTCAATCACCGGTCCCATTTTCCTGAAGTGAACGCCATCGCTGCTAACCGCAAGCCCGATGTGATAGCCGGGCGTGCCGATCGCGGAGTAGTAAAGAAAGACCCTGGAGCCGAACTGCACGGCAGAAGGATCGAGCACCATCCCGTCGTCGAAGCTCCCCTTCCTGCCGATCGGAACGATCGGATGTCCGTGATTCAGTAATTCATACGAAATGCCTTTTGTGCTGATGCCATTGAGTTCAGCAACGCCGATCTGATCGTGGAATGCCCCGTCATCCGCCGATGTCGTCCCGTCGCCGCGGTAATACAGGAGCGTCTTGCCGCCGAAGTTAAGAAAGTCCGGGTTGGCCGTCCACCGTTTCTGCCATGAATTCCCCTCCAGATTTCGCGCCGAGAGATCCTCATATGATGAATATCCGAGCATCGCGACGAGCGCAGGGTTTGCGAGGAGTATTCTGCCGTCCGGCGTAGTCCTGTAGATGCCGACGCTACTGTTCTCGTAAAGGGTCCTGAATTTTTCCTCGCTCTCGCGCAATTCCTCGCGCGCCTTGACCTGTTCCGTCACGTCGCGGTGGATGACCGTATATATCTTCTTGCCGCCGACTTCGATCTTCGATATTGATGCTTCCATCGGGAACTCTTCACCGTTCGCCCTGAGGCCCGGGATAATCCTCATCCCCATCATGTGGCGGGCATGGCTGATGCCGTCCGACTCTCCGAAAGCAGATATGAGCCCCTCGTGCTTCCTGCGGTATCTCTCCGGTATCAGCCTGTCCAGCGGTTTGCCAAGCATCTCCTCTGCGCTGACCCCGAAAATCTTCTCGGCGGCGGGGTTGAAGAGAATGACCTTTCCATTCTCGTCGAGACTGACTATCGAGTCCATGGCAGAATTGATGAGCCCGAGGAGTTGTTGCCTGCTCATCTCCAGCTCTTCCGCCGCAAGTTTCTGCTGTGTAACCACTTCCGAAAAGAGGATAATACCTCCTACCTGTCCCGCTTCTTCATACCACGGCCGAATTTCCCATCTTACCCAATCAACGGTTCCGTCCGGCCGCTCAAAGATGTCCTCGTCACATTTTTCAACATTGCCTGTGAATTTCTTTCCAGCGCTCCGGCATTCCCGGAAAGACATCGTAGTGTGAGCTGCCGACGATATCGCGTTCACCGAGACGGTAATCGCTAAGAAACCGCCGGCTCACAACCACGTATTTCATCTCGCGATCGAACATTGCAACCGCCGCAGGGCTGTTCTCTATGAACAGCCTCAAGATCTCCTCCTGTCTTCTGAGCTTCTTCTCCCCTTCCCTTCGACTCGCAATATCACGTATCAGACTGATTACTGTGCGGGAACCGTTGACGTCGATAACACGTGAATTCATCTCTACAGGGAAAGTACTCCCGTCCTTTCGGAGGTGGACGGTTTCGAAAAGGAGCCCTTTTTCGGCGGCCTCGGTTTCCTGTTCCGTCGTCCATCTTGTTTCGCCCAGACTGCGGATGTCGTCGATAGACATAGAGAGGAGTTCTTCGCGGGTATACCCGTATGTTTTTACCGCCGCGGCGTTGGCCTCGACGATTCGCCTGTCATCCAACCTAACGAACAGGATAACATCTCTCGCATAATCCGCCAACAGCTGATATTGACCAAGGGCTCTTTCCGTTTCTTTCAGCTCGGTGATGTCCTGAAACGAACCTCTCAACTTGACGACCCGGTTCCCTTCCTTCACAGACGCCCCTATCGTCCTCACCCACTTATGGTTCCCCTTCGCAGTTGTCATCTCCAATTCCAGGTCGTAACCCTTCCCAGATTCGATCGCTTCCCTGACAGCCGATTCAATCTTTGTCCGCGACTCGCCCTTGAAGAAGCTCAATCCTATTTCAGCGTTGGTCTTCACCTTCGGATCCAATTCATGGATTCTCGCTGCCTCTTCCGTCCACGTCCCTTCCAGGGTGTCGACATCGAACTCCCATCCGCCCACCTTTGCCATCCTGCCCATCTCGGACAACAAGTCCTCTCTCTCCCTGACCGCCCTTTCGGCCCGCTTCCGCTCGGTGACGTCGTATGCGACCACGATGGCCGCTTCCCGCCCCTCGAATTCGAGGGTGTGGGATGTAATATCGACATCGATGACACGTCCATCCTTCAGTCTATGTCTCCACTCTCCTGACCTGCGCAACGTCGGGCGATTCGCATCCACCAACAATTCAACTCTCCCGATTTCTTCTTCGGGATGAATATCCCTGATCGTCATGGAGAGAAATTCGCCGCGCGAATACCCGTACTTTGAGGTTATGGCATCGTTGACTTCGAGTATGGCGAGCGATTTGACGTCATACACCAGCATAGGCTGTGGATTCGCGTCGAACAGCAGCCGGAACTGGCCTTCAGCCTCAGGAATTCTTCCTTTCATGAAGCGGTCGCCTCCCAAAAAGTGTTTTCTAGCACATTCCTAATGATCCGGCTGCAGAATCCGGTTGGCGTAAGACATACTTTCCGTGTTGGCAGGGTACTTTGGCTGTACTACTTATGTGCTGCACCTTCGTCTTCATTGCGCCCATCGCACCAGTACTCCGGACACTTCTCAAAGTTCTCCGTAAACTACATAACGCACATTCCAGATTTGACAATACAGCGACTTGATTACCCGGCAACGCTTTGAAAAGTCCCCTCATACACTGCTAAAGCAGCCAGCAAAACATCCGCTTTATATTAGTGCGTTAAGCATCACCAAGTTTTCTCAAGAATCTATGAAATACACTTCCGACAAGCAAGCGCCGATTTCTGCAGCGTCCTTTGTTACTCCCTCGAAGGCGCAAAGTCCGCAAATGACGAATCTCGACGATCTTTCCCTTTGAAGGCCTGGCAATTTTGCAGGAAGACTTTTTCCGGAGTCGTAATGAACGTAAATGCAGCCGGGGTTATTCAAAGCAGCTCACTATTTCTATTTCTCTCCGGGAGGTTCGCACCTCCCGAGTCCGTTGGGATTCGTCCGGGGACACACGGGAGACATTGCCGGTAATCCCCAGATGCCCTTACGCGGTTCGCGGCCTCCGATGAGCCTCATTTCGATGAATTAGAACCGATTCGCGTTTGAACGGACTCCGGACCGCGGCCCGATCATTGAATACCAGAATGAACAGAACTAAATTGTAAAGTGAGTGAGAAAAGAGTTCATATCATCACACTCGGATGCCCGAAGAACGAGGTCGACAGCGAAGTGCTCGCCGCCCAACTCAGGGCGAACGGCCATTCCATTGTGCATTCCCCTGGTGAAGCCGAAGTGGCGGTTATAAACACGTGCGGCTTCATCGACGCCGCCAAGAGGGAGTCTATCGAGACGATGCTCCGGGTGGCCCAGCAAAAGAGCCGCGGCAAGCTGAAGAAGGTTGTCGTCACCGGCTGCCTCGTCGAGAGATACAGGAACGAGCTGAAAGCGGGTCTCAAGGAGATCGACGCCTTCTACGGCACCGGCGAGTTGAAGGAGCTCCTGAACGAGCTCGGTGCAGAGTACAAATACGAGACGCTCGGAGACCGCGAGCTATCAACGCCGGCCCACTATGCCTACCTGAAGATTTCCGAAGGGTGCGACAATCCCTGTTCGTTCTGTGCTATCCCGCTGATGCGCGGGAAACACGTCTCCAAGCCGGTTGAGCAGATAGTCCGCGAAGCCAGGCTCCTCGCGGGGAAAGGCGTCAAGGAACTGATCGTAGTCGCGCAGGATACGACTTACTACGGCCTGGATATTTACGGAAGGCGGGAGCTTCCGAACCTGCTGGAGAAGCTGGCCGGAATAAGTGGAGTGGAATGGATTCGGCTGATGTACGCCTATCCCGCAAAATTCCCCGAAGCGGTACTTGATGTCATGAGGGAAAACGACAAGATATGCAGGTACATCGACATCCCGATCCAGCATATATCCGACAACGTATTGAAGTCCATGCGGCGCGGTATAACACGCCGGAAGCTCGAGGAGCTTCTGAACACGATACGTGAGAAGATACCCGGCGTGGCGATCCGCTCAACGCTCATTGTCGGTTATCCGGGTGAGACCGCAAAAGAGTTCGACGAGCTTTATAATTTCGTGAATGAGTTCAGGTTCGACAGGCTGGGAGCTTTCACATATTCCCCGGAAGACGGAACGACTTCATCGGAATTGGGCGATCCAGTCCCGCAGGAGGAAAAAGAACGAAGACAGGCGCTAATCATGGAGGCGCAGCGCCAGATCATTTCAGAACAGAACGGGAAGAAGGCAGGACAGAAGACGACTGTTCTTATCGACAGAAAGGACCACAAGAACTACATCGGCAGAACGAATCAGGACGCGCCCGAAATCGATTCTGAGGTCATAGTAACATCCCGGAAGCCGCTCGAAACGGGGACCTTTACGGAGATCACGATTGACGAGGGCTACGAGCATGACCTCTACGGCACAGCTAACTGAGGAGGTATGCAATCATGAAGAAGATGCTTTTTCTGTTTCTTCTAATGACCCTGCCAGCATGGGCTCAAGTTGAACTCCAGCGGGTCCATTCTTACACCCCACCTCATTTTTTCTTCGATGCGCTGAACTTCAAAGCGGAATCGAACCGGAGCAGACTGGATTTCTATTTCCAGATTCCGTACAGCGAGCTCCAATTCCTGAGAACCGGGAACGAGCTCACCGCTTCCTACGAAGTCTCCCTGCAGCTGCTTGATGAGGAGGGGAATCCAGTACTTGAGCAGGCGTGGGACGAAAGGACTTCCTGCCCGAGTTTCGACGAGACTCTTAACGAGAGGATTTTTTCCGTCTCTCAACGCCATTTCAACGTCAGACCAGGGTCTTACACCCTCCAGGTCGCCGTCACCGATTCCGAGACGAACAGGACATACATGGCAAAGCGAAGTTTTGTTGCCAGAGATTATTCGATCGGTTCTCCTTCTATCTCCGACGTGATGCTGCTCATGAGCTCTACTAGAGCCAACGGCGTATTCACGATCATACCCAATATCGAGGGGAACGTAATATCGCAGAGAGATTCCTTCCCTGTATTCTATGAGGTCTATTCTCCCCAAACAGGAGATTCCCTTTACCAATTGACAGAAATATTCGGCGAGAAGAACAAGCCTTTGTATTCACACTCCGCCTGGCTGGAAATATCCGACACGGTCAAGAAGATTTTCGCAGACATCCCCAAGGATTCGATTCCCATGGGAAATTACAGGCTGGCAGTCACTCTGAAGCAGTCAGCCGACAGGAACGCGCCCGTCATCGCGAGCGCGGTTAGAACGTTTTCAATCCACTTCCCCGAACTCCCCCTCACGATTGCCAGCCTGGACGAGGCGGCGGAAGAGATGATGTATGTTGCAGACTCGAAGACAAT
Organism: Bacteroidota bacterium; assembly: GCA_021825585.1. GTDB lineage: Bacteria > Bacteroidota > Ignavibacteria > Kryptoniales > JAKASW01 > JAKASW01. The sequence goes on from JAKAGT010000023.1 coordinate 57,879, forward strand.
CGACAGCATCAGGCATGAACCACACATGCTTTCGAAAGAAGAGATATTCATCCGTTTCTGGCAGGGGCACAATCCGAACCCGTCATCAAAACACAACCCGGTGCTGGAGGAATACTACAACCGTGTTGTGTATGCCAATGAACACTTTGCACACTACCGTGCCGGATGGAAATCCGATATGGGCATGATTTACATTCTCATGGGGCCGCCCAACTCCGTGGACAGACATCCTTTCAACATAGACTCCAAACCGTACGAAGTCTGGCATTACTTCCAGCGGAACCGTCATTTCGTGTTCATCGATCAGACGGGATTTGGGGACTACAGACTGCTGCTCCCGACAAGCGACGGTTACCCACCGCCATCGGCCTCGGACTTCTTCGGAAGATGACCGGCACTGAGAAGCTGAAAATTCTATTCCTGTGGCACCACCATCAGCCTTACTACAAGACCGATGGCTCCTTCCTTCTTCCCTGGGTGAGAATGCACGCCATCAAAGATTACTGGGACATGGTCCGTATCCTTGACGACTATCCCTCAGTGAAACAGGCCTTCAATTTTGCTCCGTCGCTCATCGAACAGCTCCAGGAATACCTGGAGCACGGGGCCTTCGACGCCGCCCTGGCTCTTTCGAGGAAGGACCCCGCCTCTTTTACGGAACATGATAAGATAGAAGCGCTCAATACATTCTTCATGGCGAACGTCGAGCATATGGTGAAGCAGTATCCAGCATACAATGAGCTGCTCGAGAAGCGGGGCGTTGTCGGCAGCGACCGCGATGTCTACCGTGCTGCCGGAAGGTTTACCCCTCAGGATTTCAGAGATCTCCAGGTCTGGTGGAACTTATCGTGGGTGGGAGAGTATTCACGTTTCGATCCGCCGTTCAAGTACTACCTTGACAAACAGAAGGGCTTCTCTGAAAAGGAGAAGCAGAGGCTCCTGGACGCCCAGTTTGAGATTATGAGCAGGATCATTCCCTCGCACATAAAGGCGGCAAAGAGGAAGCAAATCGCCGTCAGCGTGTCACCATTATATCACCCCATCCTCCCGCTGCTTTGCGACAGCAGCATTGCAGTCAGAGCCAACCCGCGAACCATTTTGCCCGACAAACAGTACCGGCACCCCGAGGACGCGGATTTCCAGGTCAAATCCGCGCTTGATTACGGCAAAAAGATCTTCGGCTTCCGGCCGAGAGGGATGTGGCCGAGCGAGGGCTCCGTAAGTGACGATGCACTCAGGATCATGATAAAGAACGGGGTGTCATGGACCGCGACCGACGAGGCAATCCTGCGCAAGACGCTCGCCGTATCGGGCAAAACAACATCGGATGATTTCCTCGAGAAATATTTCCCTTACGACTTTGTCAGCGACAAGGGCTCAGTACGAATGTTCTTCAGGGACCACGGGTTATCAGACCTTATAGGCTTTGTGTATTCCCGCTGGAGTCCCGACGATGCGGCTAACAACCTGATTTCCAGACTCTTGAAAATCAGGGACTCCCTTCTGAACGCGTATGGCGAAAAGGGCCTCGAATATGCCGTAGTCCCGATAGTACTCGACGGTGAAAACGCCTGGGAATTCTACCAGAGCGACGGCAAAGACTTCCTGCGCACGCTCTACCACCTTCTGAGTAACGAAGCCCGGTTTGAGACTGTGTTGCCGGAGAGCGTGGGGACAAAGCCCCGCAACGTGTTGAAACATGTGGAGCCGGGATCATGGATCAACGGCAATTTCGATATCTGGATCGGTCAGCAGGAAGACAACAAGGCATGGGACCTCCTGTACCACGCACGGGGGACGTTCGCCAGGAAATCGAAGAAACTGAACGTCCGCGCGAGGGACGAAGCGTACAGACAGATTTTGATTGCGGAGGGATCCGACTGGTGCTGGTGGTACGGAGACGAGCATAAGTCCAGCCAGGCAGGAGAATTCGACAAGCTGTTCAGAAGTAACCTCAAAGAGCTTTATCTCAAAGTCGGGGTCGAGCCACCGACCGAGCTGGACATTCCAATAGAACGGAAGTCGGAGCAGTTGACATACAGGCAGCCGTTGAAGTTGATCTCTCCGAGATTCGGCGCGGCAAAGGATACGGCCTGGGACAATGCCGGGTTTGTTGAGCATTCAGGGGATACCGATGCAATGCAGAAGACAGGCATGCAGATCAAACGCGTATACTTCGGCAACGACCATGATACCCTCTATCTGCAGATCGAGACGTCACAGCAGTTATCCGGCGAGAAGGTTACGGTCGAGTTCTTCTCCCCCGAGAGGATGAGCCTTCAAATAGGAGGCGGCGTTGCATTTCATCTCGACTCGAACGGCCTTCAGAGGAAGATCACTGCGGAATACAAGATCGGCGGCGGCGCTCAAATAGCGGTCGGGATCGGAAGCATGAAGACAGATGAGGCCGCGTTCGCCGTTTACATTAATAAAGGGGAAGAGCTGCTGGATTCCATGCCCAGGCAGGGCATAGTCAAGTTCAGGATGTTTCAGTAACTCCTGATTGAGACGCCGCCCATCGCGGAATCGATATAGATTTTCAATTCCGGTCCCGACTTTACGCTCGAACGATACACCCCGCCTCCCTGCGAATAAAATCCCGATACGTCCACGCTTGTCAGGAAACTCTCCGGAGTCATGATCACCGTATTGATGCTCGACGGAATCGAAACATCCAGAGAACCAAGTCCAGTCTTAACCCGGACGCTGCAGTCCGCCTTGAGTTTTCCGCCGAAGTCAATCTTCACCGAACCGACTCCCCCCTTGACCTCAACCTCTCTCGCACGGGCATTGGACAGATTATCGACAATGACGCTGGAGACTCCGGATTTTATCGAGAGGTTATCGCACGATATCCGGTTGGGAGAAGAGAAGTCCAACTTGAAACTGCACACGCCGGTCGAGAAGTTCGCGTCCGATATTTCCATGCCGCCGAGATCTATGCTGGCATCGCAAACGCCGAACTTCATGTTCAAGGAGAGAGGGACAGAATTGGCCAGTTCAAGCCGGAGGGAGTCTTTGTTTCCACCGAATCCCGGAAACGGGAAGTGGTCTCCTCCCTTATCGTTGGAAAGCCTGAAATGTCCTTCATCTCCCTCCACCTCATACTCGAGTCTCGGGACCTTTTCGCTCGAGGAATAATCATAAAAAATCTTGAAAGCTCTTTCGGAGTTATCGACACCCTTCAGTTTCATCTCAACGGCGCCGAGGCTGATAACCGCCTTCATTGACTTCGCGCCTCGAAGATTATCCTCGGTATGGAGAGTCATCTGGGCAAGCGAGGTGGAACACAGAAACAATATTGTAAGTAGAATACGCATCTACCGGTGTATTACGAACCTTTCCCGATTATGTTTCAATAATGCTTGATTTTGTCCTTAAGGAACTTGTACAGCATCTCACGGGCACGAAAGAGATGCACTTTTATGGTATTGACAGGCAGCCCGGTCTGCACCGCAATTTCCTCGTAACTCAGCTCTTCCTGGTGCCTTAGAACAATCACCTCACGGTATTTGTCCGGCAGAGAGTTGATTGCCTGCCGGATAAGCTTCGATTTCTGCTCGCGAAGAATATTGAGATCCGGCTCGTAAGTCGAATCGGGAATTTCGTAATCCATCTTCCCGTCTTCGGTCTGGATCTGCTCGTCTATGGAATAGACCCTGAGTTTCTTCTTCCGGATGTAATCGATACAGTGGTTGTTCGCGATTTTGAACAGCCATGAGGCGAATTGATGTTCGTAGTCGAAGTCCTGGAGATGCTGAAACGCCTTGATGAACACTTCCTGCGTCAGGTCCTCCACCTGACTTCTGTCTTTAACGAGCCTGTAGACTACCTGGGCCACAGGGTTCTTATACCGCCGTATAAGGGACTTGTATGCCTTCTCATCCCCGTCGATGGCGAGTTTGACGAGCGCGGCATCTTCTTTCGCTCTCCTGTGACGTTCTTCTTCCTTCATCCGCCTCTATTTATAATACTCAACCCCCAGATGAGTTATCAATTCCTCACCCATCAGGTAACGGAGATAGTTCTTGAGTTTTGTCATTTGAATGAAAAGGTCGTGCTCGGGATAAACTTCCGGCGCACACATCGGGCTCTTGAAGTAGAACGACATCCATTCCTGGATCCCGGATTGGCCGGCACGATGAGCCAGATCAAGAAAGAGTATAATGTCGAGAAGGACCGGTGCAGCGAGAATGGAATCGCGGCACTGAAAGTTTACTTTGATCTGCATCGGGTAGTTGAGCCATCCGAAGATGTCTATGTTGTCCCAGCTTTCCTTGTTGTCGCCGCGCGGAGGATAATAATTTATCCTGACTTTATGGTAGTAATCCGAATAGAGCTCCGGATACAATTCCGGCTGGAGGATGTATTCCAGGACCGAGAGCTTGCTTACTTCCTTAGTCTTGAACGAACCCGGCTCATCAAGTACCTCGCCGTCCTGGTTCCCCAAAATATTCGTCGAGAACCAGCCGCTCAGACCCAGCATGCGGGCCTTCAGCATCGGTGCAAAGACCGTCTTCAACAGAGTCTGCCCTGTCTTGAAATCCTTCCCGGCAAGCGGGAGTCCCTCTTTGCAGGCAAGCTCGTTCATAGCCGGGACGTCAACGGTCAAATTCGGAGCGCCGTTGGCAAACGGGATTCCCTCTTTCAGCGCCGCATAGGCATAGATCATGCTCGGAGGAATCTGCGGATCGTTTTCCCGCAATCCCTTCTCGAAATTCTTGAGGGTCTTGTGCACCTCACTCTGTTCGATGTAGGTCTCGGTACTACCGCACCACACCATTACGCCGCGCTGCGAGCCGTTTTTCTTCATCGTCGCTTTTATGTCGTCTCTCAGTTTCTCGGCAAACTCCATCTTCGACTTCGCCTTTTTCACAACCTTCGGCTGAAGGCGTTTTACATATTTCCTTTCGAAGACTGCGGGCATGACCTCGATCCCTTCGAGGAAATTCTTCGTCAGCTTGAGATCGTCCTTGTTCAACACGCCCGCTTTTTCTGCGGCATCGTAAGCCGTCCCTCCGAAAATATCCCAGCCCGCAAATTTCATGTCGTTGATGTCCGCCAGGGGGACGAAATTCTTTATCAACGGACTTCTCTTCTCCGTCCTCTTCCCGAGACGGATTGTCCCCATCTGGGTTAACGAACCGACCGGGCCGCGCTGGCCCTTTCTTATCATCTCTACACCCGCCATTAATGTTGTAGAAACAGCCCCGATGCCCGGCGTGAAAACGGTCAATGGCCCGCTCGGATTTTCAATTTTCATTCCCCGCCTAGGACCGGGGACCTTCTTTTTTGAATTGTTGATGGACATAATATAGCCTCTGTATTGCAGTGAGATTAGTTAGTATTGCCAAAAGGAAAACGGCGAAAGCTACGGCGAACGGAGGGTGAGTATAACCGGCTCCGACGACGTCCCGGATGACAGGATCGAATAGTTTATCGAAGAAATCGTCAAAAGCGTTGAGAATGAGTCCCAGTCCCAGGATTACGACCCTTTCCTGCCGCCGGGCCAGGCCTACATTTGCCTTGAATCCCAGCGTTTCTGCGCGTGCGCGGATGTAGCTCACCATGATTGAACCCCCGATCGCGAAAACCGCCGCAACCGAAGTCAGGTAGTATTCATGGCCTATGAGGTAGATTCCCAATCCGAAGAAAACGGTCACCTCGGAATACCTATCGATGGTAGAATCGTAGACCGCTCCGAACCTCGTTACCCTTCCAGTCTTCCTGGCGACTGCCCCGTCAATTGTATCGAACAGGCCGCTGATGAAGACAAGGACTCCGCCTGTAACAAGTCTTCCTGCCGCAATCTCCCATGCACAGACGATGCTCAGGAGAAACCCAAGGGTCGTCAGCCAATTGGGATTGGTATTTTTCTTACCCAGCCATGCAGCCAGAGGTTCAAGTGATCGTTTGAAGGAGCTCTCGACGGAAGGCGGTATAAGGCTTCTCAATCCCCGGCACCCTCGACGACTATCACGAATTCACCTCTCTTTTCGGAGGGGGGAATCGATTTCAATACTTCGGAGAACTTCCCCCTGTAGAAAGTCTCATGGATCTTCGTAATCTCTCTTCCAACAACGCACCGTCGGTCGCCGAAGTATTTCACCAGTTCAAGGAGCATTTTCTCGATCCGGTAGGGTGATTCGTAGAGGATAATCGTTCGCGTTTCAGTTGAGAGCTGCTGAAGCTTCTTTTGCCTTCCCTTTTTCTGAGGAAGAAAACCTTCAAACACAAACCTGTCGCTCCTCAAGCCGCTGGACGATAGGGCTGCAACAAAGGCGGCCGCGCCGGGTATGGGTACGACTTCGATTCCCGATTCAACGGCATCACGTACGAGAAGATAACCGGGGTCTGATATGCCGGGTGTACCTGCGTCCGTAATCAGGGCGACATTCATGCCCTGCCCGATCTTCGAGATGATTTCCCCTGCCCGCCCCGGGCCACTGTAACTGTGAAAACTCATCATCGGTTTTGAAATCTCGTAGTGTTTCAGGAGGACGGAGCTGGTTCTCGTGTCTTCGGCCGCGACGAGATCGACCGACCTGAGTACCTCGACGGCGCGGTATGTTATATCCGATAAGTTTCCGATTGGTGTCGCGACTACGAAAAGCCTGCCCGACGGCTTTTCACTCCCCGAGGGGATCCGTCCCTGGGACACTAGGCTCCCCAATCTCTAAGATACCTGAAATCCACGTTTATGGTCCTGTGGCCTACCTTTGCAATGATCGGAGGACGGCGCTTGAACTGGCTCCTGACCATCATCCGGTACAAATCGTTTACCATTTTTTCAGGGAAACCGAGGGCGACGACCTCCCCGGTTTTCATTTTCTGATCGACAAGGAGATAAAGCACCTTGTCGATTTCCTCATATGAATATCCAAGCTCTGCTTCATCTGTTTGCCCTGCCCAGAGATCGGCGCTCGGTTTCTTCTTGACAATCTTTTCGGGAACCCCGACAAACCGGGCGAGCTGCCATACCTGCGTTTTGTACAGATCGCCTATCGGATTTATCGCATGTGCCATGTCTCCGAACAACGTGCCGTAACCGAGAAGCAATTCGGTCTTGTTGCTCGTACCGAGTACGAGGGACCTGTCACGCGCAGAGATGTCGTACAATATTATCATCCTCGTTCGTGAAAGTATATTCCCTTTCCGGACATTTCCTGTCGAAGGCTCGCGGTCTATGACGGCATCTGCCGACTTGGTTATGTCAACAATTTCGGTCTTGAGATTGAAAGTGGTGGCGAGTAGTTCGGCATCTTCGACGCTGTCCTTTGAAGACGTCTTATACGGGAGAACAACGCACAGGACGTTTTCCGGCCCGATTGCCTCAGCCGCCAGCGAGGCGGACAACGCCGAATCGACCCCGCCGGAGAGCCCCACGACAACTTTATTGAAACCCACCTTGTCGAGCTCGTCTCTTATAAAGCGTACGAGCAGGTCCTTCACTAGTTGGGGATTCAGCTTCAAATCGTTGATCTGGGTTTCCATCTGCTCAAAATTAAGAAACAACGCCGCCTTAGTCAATGTGAACTACCGATAAGAGGAAGGGCGTAATACCATAGACCGGGATCACGCCGGTTCCTTCGTGGAATAGGCTAAGCCTTCGTCTCCACATGCTTCTTCCTCTTCATGTAAGCGCCGCCGGCGAGAACAAGGAGCAGGACAACCACGATGGCATTGGAGCCGAGAGAGAGTTCCTTGCCGACGTAATATGCCGAGGGGTGAAACATCAACTCGATTTCGTGGACGCCCTTGGGCACCATGAGCGCGCGGAGGAAATAATCGGCTCGGTATATCTTCGCCGGCTTGCCGTCTATGTAGGCTTCCCATCCTGCCGGGTAGTAGACCTCGCTCAACAGCAGGAGGTTGTTCCCACTCGCCTTCACCTGCATCTTCATCGACTGCAGTTTGTAGTCGAGGAACTTCACGTACACATTCGAGTCGGGCTTATCCACGGTCAGGTTAGGATTGTCCATAAAGTATACCGTCTTCGCGGGGTCGAACGCTCCGGTCCGCAGTCCGTTCAGAATCTCCAAACCCGAGCCGACTTTGTAATCGTCGACGAAGAATGCGCGCGGCAGTATGCTGTCGTTTTCCTCCACCGCCCTCGAACCGGAAAACACGACCTTCCCGATGATGGGATCGGGCTTGTCCGTTATGATGTACTTTATGTCCAGCAGCCTCATGATGTTCGGATTGGTCAAACCGACGACGTCGAGCATGTCCTGATAGATTCGCAATTTCGCGCCGGAATATCCGCTTGCATCCTGTAAGCTGTAATAGGCTAAATCGTTCGAAGTCGTCGGCTGGCCGCCTTCCAACGGAAGCACACGGAACAAACCCGGCTCTTTCTTGATGAACTGGACATAGTCCGGCGTTGTAAACTGTTCGGACTGTGTCTTTCGATTGTACATCTGCATCGGTTGGTAATCGACACGCCACAGGTCAAAGAGAAGTATGAGCGTCAACACGCCGGTGAAAATGGCGGTGGTGACTCTCCTCTGCAGATAAAGGTAGATGAAACCCGTCGTCAGGAAACAGATTATCAATGATATGTACAAATCGTTGATCATGTTCGGGAAGATCACCTGTGGGAAGAGAAGATCCATGACCTGCTGCTCGCTGATTCGGAACATGTACGCGATCTTCATAGCATTGTTCTGGACCAGCGTGTAGTACGAATTCTTTATGGCTCCCTGAGATATTAGCGTCAACAGCACGAGCCCTCCGAACACGCCGGTCCACAGCAGCATCCTCTTTGCCAGAACCGGATCACCCTTCTCCCGGGCCTTCAATATTGTGTCCACTCCAAAGGCCGCCAGAATCGCAACGAAGATTTGGACGAGGACAAGGATGAGACTTGGCGCCCTGAACTTGTTGAAATACGGGAAATGGTAAAACATCAGGTTATATATCAACGGAAATTCCCTGCCAAAAGCGATCAGCAAAGAGAACACGATTACTATAAGGCTAAACCAGACAAACGGGTTGCGCCTGTTCTTGATGAATCCGACAAAGGCGAGAAGTAAGACAATAACCCCCATGTACTGGGGCGCGTCTGTAAACGGTTCGGGGCCGAAGTAAGTGTTGAAATGGGCAGTCTGGTTGTTGGTGAGGGGCCCATTATAGACCACATCGCCGAAACCGTAGAAGGACGGGATAAAGAACGTCATCATCTCCTGGGGACCGAACGACCAGTTCGTCGCGTACTGGTAATCCAGGCCGCCGCCCTTCTGGCCGATCTCCTGTGCGGTCTGGACTATCGGCGACGCACCGCGTATCGAATACTTGCTGTACTGGTAAACTGAGAAATACATGTCGGCGGACATTACGAATGCAACTGCACTGGCCACAATCAGAAGCACCCCTGCTCTGATCGTCCCCGCCGCCTTCTCCTTCTTCATGATATTCCGGATCAGCATGTAGATCAGGTAAACGCCCACCGCGAGATACGAGTAGAAGATCATCTGGATATGCGTCGACTGAAACTGAAGGTGTATCGCGATTATCAGCGCCAGGAGGTACGACCACCTGAACCGCCGGATCAGCTCCATGACAAGGAGCAGGATAAAGGGGAAGAACGCCATCGCGGCGATCTTGGTGTTATGCCCCACCATTATCCAGATTATTATGTACATCGAAAACAGCGTCGCGACCGAGCCGAAGAAGCTGGCAAACTTTGTAAGACCGAGCCGCCTCATCAGGACGAAGAGGCCGATCCCGAAAAGGAAATAGTAGACCAGCACCCATCCCACTTCCTTGTTTATGAGAAGCGTCGCTAAGGCCTGATCGACGTAGCCCCACACTGTCGGGATGATATCATACCACCGGTTGCCGCCCACAAGCAGGCTGGCGTATGAGGGCATGCCGCTGAATACGTACGGGATCCAGAGCGGAAACTCGTTCTCCTTATTTGCCTGGTCCACAAAAGTCTGAAGGCTTCTTGACGCATTTATGTCCGGAGAGATGAAGACCTTGTTCTCCAAAAAAGCCTGGTGGAGAAATACCAACAGGAGTACGATTATCAATGCTATGAGAACGGGAGTCTCGTACTTTTCAGGGAGAAGGGGTTTGTCCTGAACCGCCTTCCTGTCCGTCTTTCGCTTGATCGGCTGTTTGCTCATTTCATTTCTCTAATATTTTTGTGAAGAGTGATGCGAGCTTCTTGGTCGCTTCTTTTCTTTCAAATTCTCTTATGACCTCTTCCTTCGGCGTGAAGATATTTCCGATACTGCCGGAAGAGCTCTTGCCTTCTGCATGTTCCTGCAAGAGTGCCGCAATTACGGACTTCGCCTGTGCCACATCGTCCTGGGCGACGACAACTCCACTTCCGGTCTTCCTGACAATTTGGGCTGCGGCGCCTTCCGGTGCAAAAGCAATGATCGGCCTCTTAGCCCCGATGTATTCGAATACTTTTCCAGGCACGATTTCGCTGCTTAGCTCGGATTTGTCGACTATAAGAACCAGCGCGTCGGACTGGAGAAGCAGTTTAATGCTTTCCTCGTGGGGGACATACTCCCTGGCGTCGATCATTCCGTTCAGCTCCGGCGCGGCGAACATTTCCTTCACTTCCGACCCGAATCTCCCCGCGAAGACCAGGCTGAGGTTGTCTGAAGACACTCTGCCTTCCTTCACCAGCAGCTTCACCGCTTCAAGGAGGGTGCGCGGGTTTCTCTTCCCGTACATGGAACCGGTATAAGTGATCCTGAATTTCCCATCGGCCTTTTTTGGCACATCCGGGAAATCTTCCGGATCATACCCGTTGGGTATGTACTCAATCCTGGATGCGTCGATCCTGCCGTACTTGTTCTCAAGGTCTTTCCCGATTCCTTCCCAGGCAATCTCGACCTTGTCGGCCGTGTAGACCGAGATCTTCTCCATGTGCCTGTCGATTGCGGCAGGCAGGAACCATCTCTCCGGAGCGGAAATGAAACCGGTCCATGGATCGCGAAGTCCCATAACCCACGGCTTACCGGACTTCTTCTTGAGCGTCCTGGCAATCAGTGCAGATGTGTAAGGCGGGGAGCTTGAGTAAATGATATCGATGCCCTCGTTCCTTATTATCTCCAGCCCTCTGGGCACGGCGTACCGGTACCATCCTATTCTCGCATCCGGTATGAAGACCGTCGAGCGGATGAATTCGGCCAGACGCTCAATCGGACGCCTTTTCTTCCCCGAAGGAATATTCTCAACGTCGACTGCCGATCCGGCTTTCTTCCCGGTGAACTTCCGATAGAGGTCATAGGGCTCGAAAATCCTGGTCCTGATGACTTCAGTGTCTTTGGGAATGGCATCCAGAAGCGATTTGTCGATAGCAGGGTAGTCTCCATCCGAAACGGTGAGTACGACCGGCTCGAAGCCGAATTGCGGCAGATACTTGACGAATTTCAACACCCGCTGCACGCCCGGTCCGCCGGAAGGGGGGAAATAATACGTTACGATTAAGACCTTACGCATCCGATTATGAACGCCCATCCTTATCAGGAATAAACATCATCTTATAACCCGCTCCACTCGCGGCAATGTCCTGCCTATTTGCCTTTCTTCGCAATCACCAACAACCCGCTGCCTCTTTTAGGCGGGAAGAAATAATCAATGGACATGAACAACACGGAGAACGGCAAAGCCACGAGATAGTAAAACGGCAATAGGACGATGAGCCCGAAGCTCTTGTTCAGCAGCTTCACCGGTATCTTGATTGCGAGATTCCAGTACCAGCTCCCGACTTTGCCGTACGTGTATCTGACACTCTTCGTCTTCAGGTTCGCAGTTCCCAGCTTCGACGTAATTTCCTCGGCGGAATATCCCTCGCGAAAGTGTTCTTCGATGAATGAATGCTCCCCTTCGTCATGGACATCCGAGCCTCCGAAATTGCTCGGCGTCGAGATGACTATCAGCCCGCCGGGACGCAGCGCCCTCGCAAAATTCCCGAATACCGCCACGTCGTCCCTGATGTGTTCCATGACGTCGACTGAGACGATCAGGTCAAATTTATTTTCGAAACCGAGCTTTTCCAAATCGGCAAAATCGAAAGAGAGGTTCTTCATTCCCAGCTTCTGTGCGAACAAGGTACACTTCTCGATTTCCGCGCGGTTGATGTCGACGCCGGTAACACTCCTCCCGGTTTTCCTGGCGACGTAATAAGAGTATTGGCCGAATCCGCTTCCCGCATCCAGCACGTCTTCTGTCCTGCCGTCCCGGATTGCTTTTCTGAGGGCGCGCTTCACATGCCACTCTCTCAGGAAAATCAGGCCGAGGACGGAATAGAGCACTCTTCTCATGAAGGTGCTGTCACCAATCATTACGCTCAGCTTGTCTTTTATCGGCTCGTATTTCATTTTGGTCTCTTCGGGAAGTTCTCGATTGCATTCACAAGATTATCCCATGAATAAAGTTTTTTCTGCTCCGACACGCCCTCTGAGAACTTAGCGGCCAGGCCTTCGGAAAAGAATTTAACAATCGCTGCCGACAATTCATCCGGAGCGTTGGGCGGAACTACAAGCCCGGTTTTGCCATCTGGCACGATTTCCGCGAGTCCACCGACATCTGTCGTAATAACCGGCTTGTTGAAATTGTACGCTATCTGGGCAATGCCGCTCTGCGTTGTCTCGATATAGGGAAGCACCACCGCGTCCGCCGCCGAGAAATACACCGCAACCTCGTCGTTCGGGACATAGTCGCTGACAACTTTCACGCTTTCGCCAATGCCGAGCCGCTCGATCTGCTCACGATAGCCGCTCTCATTGTCGTAAAACTCACCGACGACAAGCAGCCTGATCTTCACTTTATCCAGCGCGACTTTCATCGCGTCGAGCAGAACGTGCAGCCCTTTATACTTCCGGACATATCCGAAGAAAAGGAGGACGTTCTCATCTTCCGCAAGTCCCAACTTCCCTCTCGCCTCCTTCTTATCGAGCGGCTTCCCGAATATTTCGTACACAGGGTGAGGAACGTAACGGTAATCGGGCGATTTCAGAACCGACAGAAGATCCTTTTCGACGGATTTCGACTGCACGATGAAATAGTCTCCTGAGTTCAGGAGCCATTTCGTGAGCGCCTTATCGATGGGCGTCTTTTCGTGAGGGATAACGTTGTCGCAAATGTACAGCACCTTGCAGCCGGACCTTCTCTTCGCTATGCGCGCTATTGTCCCGAAAACCGGCGCGAAGAACGGCATCCAGTATTTGAAAATTATCATGTCCGGCTTCCGCTCCGCTGCCAGCTTGCCCGCCTTGAACCAGGTGAATGGGTTCAAGGTATCGATGACCTGAACGCTCGGCACCGTGTACGAATCTCCTCCTTTTTCTTCCTGTGATTTTCCGGGGAATATGAGCTTCGGATATTGCCTCTTGAATGTGACTATCGAGACTTCATTACGGACGGAGAGATGGTTATACAGGAGCGAAACGTAATGGGCAATTCCGCCGCGGAGGGGTGATGCGGTACTGACGATTACTATTCTCATGCAAACTCCACACTGCCTGACGGTGCTGTGACACTCAGCATCCCGCAGGTCATCTTTGTTTATCGCTTGCAGAATCGGTAAGGATGGCTCTCGCCCCGACTTTCGCGGAGACGCCCGATGCGGGGCCGAGGACTCGCGTCACGGCGCTCATAACCTTCTCGGACGGAAGATGATCGAGACAGAAGTACTCCTTGTTAACGCAGGCCGGCGAGAAAAAGCACTTGCACTCCCGGTCGGGCTCGACGATCTCGCCCAGTCCGTACAATTCAAACTCATTCTTGTTGAAGATATTGTTGAGGAGAACGATCTTCTTATCCAGCCCTATCGTAATATGCATACCCATCGTCACACCGGTTACGACAAGGTCTACCTGGTCGACCAGGTTCACAAATTGTCTCAAAGGGAAATGGCCCGGATATTTCGCACCGCTGTTCCTGGCAATATTCTTGTTGCGGGCATCTTCCTGTTCTCCGCCGAGGAGCAGTACGCCGTACCCCTTCTTCATAAGTCCACCGGCGAGATTCGACCAGTTCTCTTCACTCCAAAGACGGCTGGTCCATCTTCCTCCGCAGCCGGTGTTAAGGCCTATCAACGGGCGCGGCAGGTCCAGATCCCATTTGTAACCGTCCGATTCGAAATTAGAAAGCAGATACTTCTCCCCGCCGAACGTGAACCCGCAGATTTCAAAGATCTCTTCGGGATAGCTCTTCTTGTTGGCCTTGTTTACGTCGTCAAAGATGCCGGTCAGATATTTCCCATAAGCGAACCCGTCGGCAGGTATCGTCTTTCCGCCCTCAATCAGAAATCCCCTTTTCACCCTGGCCCTGACGCGGTTTGCCAGCGCGGCCGCCTCGTAGTCCTTGTCCAGGTTGAACAGGTAATCGAATTCCGTCTCCTCGATCTGGAGCACGGAAGCAAGGTCGAACTTCAGCTTGCGGTCGACTTGATCGGGGAGGAAATCGGGCGTGTGTGTAAGCCACCATATCTCAGCCTGCGGATGGAGAGACCATATTTTCCTGAGCAGTGTTGTAGTCCGAATCACGTCGCCGAGCGCCCCGAGCTTGATTATCAGAAACCTCTCGCGCATCGGCTTGTAATAGTCGCAGCCGGAACAATGGACTCCGTACAGCTTGTTTGGCTTGCAGGGAATGTGCCCCCGGTAATGCCTGCAATCGGTCTTTATGACTTCCCGCTGATTCCCTGACATTATTTCAGTTGAAGACCTTTTCCTTGACGGCGTATTCTTCGATCCCGTTTGACCTGGTTATCATCTCGCCGAGGAGTCCGATAGATACGAACTGGACGCCGACGATGATAAGAAGTATTCCGACCGTGAAGAGCGGTCTGTTGCTGATAGCCGTCTTCCCCATCAACCATTCAATCGTCAACTCGAGGTCGATAGCGATTCCGAGAATAAAAGTGAACAATCCGATGCCACCGAAGAAATGCAACGGACGCTTGCTGTATCTTGTCGTGAAGAGCACCGTTACTAAATCAAGAAGTCCGTGCCAAAACCGGCTCATCCCGAATTTCGTCTTTCCGTACTTGCGGGGATGATGTACGACGGGTATCTCTGCTACTCTGTATCCCGCCCAGTGCGCCAGAACCGGGAGGAAGCGGTGCATTTCTCCGTAAACTTTTATGTCTTGAACAACTTCGCGACGGTAAGCCTTCAAACCCGAATTGAAATCGCGAAGCCGGATTCCCGTCAGGACCGAAGTCGTGAAATTGAAAAGCCTGGACGGAATTGTCTTCGAGATCGGATCGTGCCTCTTCTTCTTCCAACCGTTCACGAGGTCATATCCGGACTCCAGTTTCTCTATCAGACGGGGAATTTCGTTGGGATCGTCCTGGAGGTCGGCATCCATCGTGACAATTATTCGTCCCAGCGCATGTTGAAAGCCCACTGAAAGCGCTGCCGACTTGCCATAATTCTTCCTGAAGCTGATGAATTTGTACCGGCGATTCTTCCTGTGTATTTCTCTCAGGAGTTTCAGGGAATTGTCCGTAGACCCGTCGTCGACAAAGATAACCTCATACGTTGAATTCATTCTGTCGAGAGCGTCCCGAATCGCCAACGAAAGCGGCATGAGGGATTGCTCTTCATTGTACAGCGGGACTACGACCGAAATATCAATCTTTTTGGGCGGTCTGTCATGAAACTGTCTTTGGACCTGGTCTTCATTTGTCTTTTGGTAATTTTCGCTCATCTCGCCGCCAGTTTTTCTACAAAAATACCCTTGAACCGACAAAAATGCAACGAAATAGAATCAATCCGAAACAGCTACTTCATCCGGCAGAAGGAATCGCCGGGAATTCTATAATCCTTGATTCCACAAGAAATTGATAATAAATTCTCCATTAGAAAATGCAAGTTAATTCTAAGTGCATGTTTAGTATTATCGAACCGTCAAGTATTGTTTAGGGATCGGCTGTTTTTGCGGATATTCATTATAAAAGGTTAGTTTGGAAATGAGTAAGGCATTAAAGCTCCTTGGATTGCTCTTCCTGCCTGTTGCTGTCATTGTCTTCGCGTTCGCGATTTTTCACGGGAGGACAAACAAGAACGGGAAGAACTTCTTCGTCAGGGAGTATGACGAACAGAACATTTACAGTTAATTAGTCTTCTGTCTGTCAAGGGTTCACAGATTACCGGATGTGGGACTATGGGTCGTTCACCGAGACGAGTGCGTGGAGTTTGCATGAAGTTGAGCGTGAAAGGGCCGATTTATTTTCCCGCTGCGTAGCCTGCCCGCGGCGGTGACAGATCATAGAAAGAGGTGGAGGGAGGTTCTGCAGTGCGGGCTTATCATTAAAGCCGCTTCTGAAAAACTGTCTGCCTCTTGGCTTCCATAAAACCAAGCTTCTGATAGAACCGGTGCGTTTCAGCCCTTACGACATTTGTCCGCACCCTCAATGACGCGTACTCCAACTCCTTTGCCCAGTCCTCGGCTCTCCGGACCAGGCTCTTTCCAATTCCCCTGCCTCTCTCAGATTCGTCTACCACGAGCCCGGTTATCTCAACACCATCCCCGGACTCGGTTGTCATCCTCGTGCTCACCTGAATCCAGCCTGCGACAAGCCCGTCCTTTTCCGCAACGAAAACCGCAGCCGTCGCATCTCTCATTGCTCTCTCAATCCTGCTGCGCACCGCCGCGGCCGTCGTTTCGTAGCCGAGTTGACGGCATAATCCGGTGACGGGTTCGGCGTCCGCGGCCATCGCGGGCCTGATAATAATGTCTGCCATTGAGTTGCCTCTCTATCGTCCTATGACTAACGTGATCGCGCTGCGAACCAGTTCCACCATCCCTGTGGCGGACGGGGGCGTACTCAGAGCAGCCGGTGAATACCGTGTGGGCATTCTCTGTGCAGAGCCGCCCATTTGATTATCTCTTTTCTTCCTGGCTCGTTGATTATATTTACTATTCACAGTCGGAAAAACAAACTTGCTGAGCGCGAAAGACATAACAATACAATTCGGGGAGAGGTATCTCTTTCACGATGTATCCTTTACGATCGGTGCCCACGACCGGGTTGGGCTAGTCGGCTCGAACGGTGCGGGCAAGTCGACCCTGCTCCGGATTCTGGCAGACATCTCCGAGCCGGACAGCGGCAGTATAAACAAAGCCCGATACGTTACCGTGGGTTACCTGCCGCAGGAGGGAATCGTTTCATCGGGCAACACGCTCTATCACGAGGTAGAGTACGCCTTCGAGAACGTCGTTCTTGTGAGGGATGAGATAGCCGAGGCACAAAGAAGGCTCGATGAATTACCTCCCTCGTCACCGGAATATCTCGACACGCTGGAGGTTTTCGGTGAGCTCCAGCATAAGCTGGAAGACCTTGACGCATTCCGCATGAAATCGAAGATCGAGCAGGTACTGATCGGCCTTGGCTTCTCAGAATCGGATTTTGCGCGTCAGACGGACGAGTTCAGCGGCGGATGGCAGATGCGAATTGAGATGGCCAAACTGCTCCTCAAGGAGCCTTCTGTGCTGCTTCTCGACGAACCTACCAACCACCTGGATATCGAATCACTTCAGTGGCTCGAGGAAAAACTGAAGGGATACAACGGCGCCGTCGTCATCGTCTCCCACGATAGAGCATTCCTCGACAACCTGACGAAGAGGACGTGGGCACTCAACTCCGGGAACATGGAAGAATACTCGGGAAACTACTCTTTTTACGAGCAGGAGAGGAAAATTCGGCGCGAGCAGCAAATCAACGCCTTCAAGAACCAGCAGCAGCAAATCAAGCAGACAGAACAATTTATCGAGAGATTCCGGTACAAGGCGACAAAGGCCCGCCAGGTGCAGAGCCGCATAAAGCAGCTGGAGAAAATCGATCACATCGAGATTGAAGATGAGGAAGAGGAGATACGCTTCCACTTCCCTCCTGCGAGACCGAGCGGCAGCGTCGTAATGGATATTAAGAACGTGCGCAAGAGTTACGGCGACAAGGAGGTCTTCAAAGGGCTGAATTACACGATCGAGAGGGGCGACAGGATCGCCGTCGTTGGGGTCAACGGCGCGGGGAAATCGACGTTCGTAAGGATGCTTGCTGGAGTGGAGGATTTCAATTCAGGCGAGATCGTCGCAGGCTACAATGTTACCCAATCATATTTCGCACAGCACCAGGCGGAGGAGCTCGACCTATCGAGCGATGTCCTCGGAGTCGTCGACAGCGTGGCAACCGGTGAGATCCGAACGAGACTCCGCACGATTCTCGGGGCGTTCCTCTTTCGCGGCGAGGATGTATTCAAGAGAGTTTCTGTTCTCTCCGGCGGTGAGAAGAGCCGGCTGGCGCTGGCGAAGATGCTCCTTCAGCCGGCGAACTTCCTCATAATGGATGAGCCGACGAATCACCTCGACATGCGCTCGAAGAGGGTGCTCCAGGAGGCACTGAGAGAATACGGGGGAACGTTTGTAATCGTCTCGCATGACAGGGCATTCCTCGACACCCTTGTCAACAAAGTCGCCGAATTCAGCCACGGCAGCGTCAGAACTTTCGCCGGTACCGTGAGCGACTATCTCTATAAAAAGAAATCCAGCGAAGCGGGATCCCGACGCACAGATTTCTGGACGGGACAGGAAGCGGAGAAGTCAGAAGCTGTATCGCGTCAACTGGAGAAAGGGAGAACGGAACACGGAGAACGCCTGCGTGCTGAAGTGCCGCCGGGCGCGCAAGCACGGAACACGGACTTCTCGGCAAAAGAACGGCGGCGGATCGAGGCTGAGAGGCGCAACGAACTTTCGAGGAAACTGCGACCGTTGAAGGAAAAGCTGAAAAAAGTCGAGTCGGAAATCTCAGTGATGGAAGGACGGCGTAAGGAGATCGAGGTCATGATGGGAGATCCGGATTTTTATAAGAACGGTGAAGAGGCAAGGAGAATCTCGATCGAGTACAGAGAGCTGGAAAGCAAACTGGAGGAGAGGTATTTCACCTGGGGGGAACTGACTGAGGAGATCGAGCAGATGGGGCGGGAATAGCGGAATGGGAGAATATTGGAATGTTGGTTTGACAGAGAGGAAGGCTGGGACAGCGGAGCGGGTCTCTTTTTGGCCCATCATCGATACGATGCAGGAAATGAACGATTCCGCCTTCTCTCAGGTAGCCCTTATATAAGAGTTCTTGCGCTTCTCGGCGAAGATAATCTGCGTCCGGCCGAGGTAAATAGCCCGCGTGTGTATTTGTTTCTGGATCTCCTTGTTCTTCTCTCTTTGGCGGGGATCGCCTTCCTTCGCCAGTGATTTCCACGTGAGAAGATACGTGAACGGATAAAATAGAAGTCCGACAATTGAGGATTTGCGGATGTGGTCCGTTTCGATCCCTCTGATGAAGAGGCCGTTTGTATGAAGGATGTGACGGAGCTGCCAGAATGTGAGAGGGTAGATATGCTCGATAACCCAGTTCTTCTCGAACTCGCTGCTCGGTCGGGCGGCAAGTGCGTAGAATCCGGTCATAAGGAATCTGATCCTCGATGCAAAATTGATGATGTTGGGAGTTGTTATTATTGTGTGTGCATTTTCTTTCAACACCCTGTTGAGTTCGGATGCGAACTTATACTGATTCTCGAGGTGTTCGATACCTTCCACCGAAATCACGAGATCGAACGAGTCGGATTCGAACGGCATCGGCTCATTCAAATTGCCCTTATGACATTTCACGCCCCTCGCCTCGAATCTCTGCGGGTTGATGTCCAGGGCTTCAACATTACTGTAGCCCTCATCGATCAAGGCTTGCGTCAGATACCCCTCGCCCGGTGCCAGCTCCAGTATCCGGATTTTCTTGTCGGTGAAATTGGATATGACGATTTCAAATGTTTTAGTTTCGATTCTGTTCACTCCGCCTCCACCGATGTAATGAGATTTTGCTGTTCGTAGATATAAACCCCCTGATATTGCAATCAAGAGAGCGGTAACAATATACCCCACCATGATCCGAGAGGCAATTTCAATTCCCTGACAAAAAAAAGCCCCGCTCTAAAGAGTGGGGCTTCTAAAAAGATTCCCGGCAACGACCTACTCTCCCAGACAGTTACCCATCAAGTACCATCGGCTCTGAGGGGCTTAACTTCCGTGTTCGGAATGGGAACGGGTGTTTCCCCCTCGATATAGTTACCGGAAAAAAATCACCGCGAAGGCGGGATTTGCTTCGCAAACTTTGGACAATTTGGGAACCGCATGTGAAACACAGGCGGCGAGTAAGAAACATTCAATCTGGCGTCTCACCAATCTCAAAAAAAGATTAGGTTAAGTCTCACGACCTATTAGTACTGCTCGGCTAAACACATTACTGTGCTTACACCTGCAGCCTATCAACCTGGTAATCTTCCAGGGGTCTTAAGCTTCCGCCTTGCGGCGGAAAAGGGAGACCTCATCTTGGGGTGGGTTTCGCGCTTAGATGCTTTCAGCGCTTATCCCTTCCGGACATAGCTACCCAGCCGTGCCGCTGGCGCGACAACTGGTACACTATGGGTCCGTTCACTCCGG
>JAKAGT010000082.1 GCA_021825585.1 Bacteroidota bacterium
GCAAGAAATAAGGAGCAAGAAGTTAGAAGCCGGAACGGCCGCGACAGTTGGAAAATTCAAGAGAAAGGAAATAGATGCCGGAAATCCAAATCGAAGACGACTTGACCCGAGCAAAGCGGGGCATAACATGGATGAGGTTGGAAGAGGCGCTGGGGGGAACAGGTTGCCCGGTCTGCTCGCAGATTGACAAGACCGAGAAGCATTATCTCGAAAATTTGCTCTATGAATATGTGCTCGACGTCGGAGTGCGCAGGAAATTGCATCATCAACACGGATTCTGCTCGCGACACGCTCAACTTGCGCTTGAGGCGGAAAAGAAATTGGACAGCGACGGGCTTCATCTTGCTACAATGTTCGAAACTGTAATCGAGGAAAATCGCAGGCTTCTTGAAAGCCAATCCAAACAACTAGAAATCATGGCTAAGGAAGCCAAAAAACGGAGGAAGAAAATTTCATTACACTCAATTGATGCCTCTAAGTGCTTCGTGTGTGATTTCGTAAAAGAGTCTGAGGACATTGCAACGCACGCATTCTTGTACTTTTCGAACGACAAGGAATTAATCGGCGATTATGAAAAGTCGGAAGTGGTGGTTTGTTTTAGGCATCTTCAGATGTTGGTCAAGGAAAAAGTAAGCGCACAGATAATAGATGCAACCCTCAAGAAGGTGAATAAAATTAATAGAGACTTGTCTAATTTCATAAGAAAACATGATTACCAAAGTTCGCACGATTACACCAAAGATGAGCTGCGTAGTTATCGCACAGCCGTCAATTACTTCGCCGGAGACTACAGGTGGTAAGCGATACGCGAAACCAGTCCACAGGATCCTTCGGACCTCGCCGCGTTGATGACGAGCTGCGTTTTTCAATCGATATCTTGAAGCGCATTTGTGCGACAAGAGGAGACATCAAGAGACTCGGAGAATTGATTGACATTGCATTCACAGCCTTCATGGAGGACAGGCAAAAGGCCGCTGGACAGCTTCTGGAGCTTGTTGAGACTTTGGAACGTGTGATAAAAAGCGAACAAATGGAGGTGTTGTATCCATTCGAAAACATCAAAGAGGCGACGCATGAATTCGGCGTCTCTTTTCTCGAAGGATATTTCGACTGGAGACAAGTTTCCGGAGATCCTTATGAAATAATCGCCCTAATAGAAAAAATGCTTGATGAAATCGAAACTGCCAAAAGTTACGCGAAGAAGGCGCAGTCTGAACTAAGAGTCTTGTCCAAGAAAAGTGATTAAACAGGAGAGGAAATTTGCCGCGCGAGCTAAAATTCTTTTGTCTTAATTGCTGGAGAGAAGTAGATCCTGAAGTCACGGTCTGTCCATGGTGTGGAAATGATTTAACGGCGGCTGATGATATGAGCTATGACGAGAAACTCATCAAAGCTTTGAACCATTTTGAACCCGAGACCGCAATAAGAGCGGCGCAGATTTTGGCGATGAAGAAAGTAAGGGAAGGTGCGGATGCAATCGCCGATGCCTTTGTCAATCGCGCCGACCTAGATCCGATCATGGCGCGAGCGTTCTTGAGAGCTATTGCTGAGATAGAAGGCAAGAGCGAAACAAATGTTGCAATGGACTTGAAGAAAAGAGACGGCTTCAAGTCAGAGACCGCTATGAGGGTTGTAGATGTGGCAAGTCTGTAGAAATCACGACTTTGGCTGTGCAATTTCCAGTTGACAATGTGGTGTAGGTATGGTATATATTCTTTGTCATGAGGTTCGAGTATGATAGGCTTAAAAGCAATTCGAACAAAGAAAAACATGGCATAGACTTTGTGCACGCGATGGAAAGGAACTGTGGTAGAACTTCCTTCAAAGTACAAGAACGAGCCAAGAAAACTCGTAATCGGTCGAATGAAAGATAAGTTTTGGACAGCCATAGTCACTGAAAGAAAAGAAGCGATACGAATAATGTCACCTATGAGCTAAATTGCCACGCACTTTCATTAATTTCCAATTAATTAACCATGAAACCTATTGCTTTCATCTTAGTGCCTCATTATTTTCATGCGCGACATTTTTACAAGGCTTTTCCGAACCACGTTCTCTTCGGGTAATGAGCCGCTGGCCGATAGGGATTCAAAGCAAACCACGAGCAATCGCCGACAGCTCTCGGCCAGTGTGTGCTATTCGGCCGGCTTCCGAACACGGTACATTTGCCGGGAGGCGCGGCTGCCGAGAGCGTCAGGCGCCGCTGGGCTAAATGGGACTCAGGTGGCGAAGCCGTGTTAAGCAGTAAGTAGAAGTAAGGAGTAGGAAGTGAAGCAGCTGGGAAGGCGGGGATTTCGAATTTCGGATTGCGGTCTTATCTCGCGACGTGAGACGAGCCGCGACACAATCGGGCGGATTTCGAATCTATCGGGAATGGATTTCTTTGGAGGAATGCCGGATCTGGAATTGGGAATGCGCTTTGCTGATCCCGGTAATCTGTCTAATCCAACAAATCGTGGTCGTTAATCCTATAAATCCTGGTCGGAGAAGCAGGACGCAAGACGAGGCGCGTGTGGATGAATCATGCATCCATGTCCAACCCGAATACGAGCACGGCGAACCACGAACTCCGAACCAAGAACCCTGAACCCTGAACTTTGAACCCCAAACCACGAACTAAGGACTTTGAAAACTCAAGAATGAATGCATGAAAAAGAGAGCTCTAATTACGGGGATTACCGGCCAGGATGGGTCCTATTTATCTGAACTGCTGCTTGAAAAGGGCTACGAGGTTCACGGCATAATCCGCCGGAGCAGCTCTTTCAACACGGGAAGGATCGACCACCTTTACAACAACCCGGAGATAATGAAAAGGTTCCTGGTTCTGGGTTTGTAGTTGAGGGTTTTTGGTTCGAAGAAATCAGTTCGAAGTTCATTGTTCAATGTTGAACGTTTATAAGGGATTTTTGATATTATGCTAATGAAGGAAAGAAACTATGCCAATTCCAGTAGAAGTTAGACCGCTTGATAGATATCGCTTGTGGGTGAGGTACTCAGATGGAGTTGAGGGCGTTGTCGATTTATCCGATCATGTGGGCAAAGGGGTTTTTGCCGTTTGGAACAATTATGAAGAGTTTCAGAAAGTTCACATCGGGCCAGCCGGCGAAATTGCCTGGAGCGAAGAAATTGACATGTGTCCAGACTCGATTTATCTCAGGATTACCGGCAAGAAACCGGAAGAACTGTTTCCGCGTTTGCGCAATTTCACAATTCATCATGTCTGAAATCAGCCGCTTCTTCGGGATTGTCATCAGAATGTATTACGACGATCATTTGCCACCGCACTTTCATGCAGAGTACAGTGAACACAAGGCGGTTGTGGAGATTCAAAGCCTGGCAGTTATTGGTGGCTATCTTCCGCCACGTGCACAGGGGTTGGTAGTTGAATGGGCAACGCAGCATCGGGAGGAATTGCTCGAAGTGTGGAATATGGCGATGAACTTGCTCCCCTTGCCGAAAATCATGCCGCTGGCCTGACTGTTGGGCTGCTCCGTTTCTGACTTCTTGTCGCTAGCTTCTGATTTCCTGCTTCTTCTTTTTGACTTCTTGCATCTTGCATCTGACGTTTGATTCAACCCCGAACTAAGAACCATGGATTATGAATCGGCGAAACGGAGAATGGGAGAAAGGGCGACCGATGTTTACAGAGAGAGTACTGTGAAGTAATGATGAAGAAAAAAAGAGAATTCCGAATAGCTTGTTGTGACGGTAGTTGCACGGTATTTTTAATTTGGAGTGAATGAGGAGAAGATACATATGGAATACACAGTCGTTCTACACAAAGCTGAAGAAGGTGGCTACTGGGCCGACGTGCCTGCGCTGGAAGGTTGCTTTTCTCAAGGCGAGACAGTGGAAGAGTGCATGATCAACATCAAAGAAGCGATCGAATCGCATCTTACTGCTCTTCAAGAAGAGGGGCGAAGATTACCAGCTGACGATGTTATGATCTTAAGTCATGTCGCTGTATAGTGGTTGAGTCCCGCCCGGCATGAAAGGGAGTCTTCACAATGTTAAAGGCAAAGATGCTGTGAATGCATTTGTTCGCGCCGGAGGAATTGAGAAACCGGGCAAGGGCGATCACGTGAACATAAAAATGCCTAATGGAATGATTGTTACTATTCCCGGCAACAAAGAGCTTAAGATTGGCTTACTCAAAAGTGCTATCAGAAAAGCGGGGTTGACTGAAGAACAGTTTCTGGAGTTACTTTAATCCCAAATAACAGACCAATAACTCTGTACCAT
>JAKAGT010000083.1 GCA_021825585.1 Bacteroidota bacterium
CTTTCATGATTTCCTGGAGCAATGCCATTATTTCATCGTTTGGATCCTGTTTCTGCTCACGCTTGAAGTATTCCCTGAAAAGCTGATCGACTGATTTTGAAAGGCTGCCTGTTGTCAAAACAGCTTCCGTCTGCTCCCCTGCATTCTTCACGACGGGAATGATGTCCACTATTCCATCATGGGCGGAGTACAGCGCCTTCCGTTCTTCGGCTGTCAGATATGTATCGCTCATAATAGTTAGCTCCACTAAAGTTCCCCGATTCTCCTCAAGCCAGGATATTGCTTCAGTGACCGAGGAGAACATCTTACGATAGACTCGTCGCCCGGATTGCAGCAGAATTTCCCGTGCGGCAGCATCCTCTCCAGGTTCCAGCTCAACAATCGTCACTGCTTTTTCCTGGTCGGCTTCATTCAAGCTATACGACAATGGACTTCCACTGTATATGACTGGTGTGCCATCATGCTGCATTCTGATTCTCCGATGGAGATGTCCAAGTGCAACATACTGAACACCGTTCGGAAGGTTTTCCAAAAACCCCGCTTGTGCACCACCGATATCCAGGATTGGCTTCTCGTCGTCGGGTTCCTCAAATCGTTCTCCTGACTGTGAGACAAGATAAAGATGGGCGGTTAAAATGTTCACGCCCTTGTCATCACAATATTTCTCAGCGATCAGACGCCATCTGGTTTCAAGAATGTTTCTGAGTTCCTCTTCTGGATTCTCGATGCCGAGATAGGAACGCAATCGTCTTTCGTTAGCGTAAGGAGTTGTAACGACTCTTAATGGAACGGCCTGACCAGGGATGCGAATTTCCACAAGGCCTTCATCGGATTTGATTACAGTGAGGCCTGATGGCAAGCTGAACAGCGGCGTCTTTGTGGTGGGATAACCTAAAAAAATGATCCCACACTGACGAGCTAACGGATCTGGAGATTCAATCCTCTCAGGAGAATCGTGGTTGCCTGCAATTGCAATCACTACTCTATTGCCGTTGTTAGCAAGTCGCTTGAGAGTCCAGTAGAATAATTCTACCGACTCGACAGGTGGATTAAAGGTGTCGAATAGATCGCCTGCGACAACTACAGCGTTCACCTGTTGTTGATCTGCAATCTCGCAGATTTCGTTCAGCACTTCGACCTGTTCGGGATGGCGGGAGATGCTGCCCAGCGATTTGCCGAGATGCCAGTCGGAGGTATGGAGGATTCTCATTTGGGGATTTTTCCTGAATTCGGTTAATAAATTGCGAAGATAAACCCGAGTGCATCTCTATCTTCATTTTTGAAACATATA
Organism: Bacteroidota bacterium; assembly: GCA_021825585.1. Classification (GTDB taxonomy): domain Bacteria; phylum Bacteroidota; class Ignavibacteria; order Kryptoniales; family JAKASW01; genus JAKASW01. The sequence continues at coordinate 1,292 of JAKAGT010000083.1, forward strand.
CCTGTGAAGCTTGTTCATGTAATTAAGACACAGCCTGTGCCGCGTCTTCTCTATTGTGCATCTGCGGGACTATGATAATTCTATTTTCTCCAACAGTGCCATGAAGTTGCGCTTCCGCTTATGATTTGCACGGATAGTACTTAGATAATGATTCCATTCTTCAGCTCTTCCCAGTCGCTTGAAAAGGATGCCGATCTTTTTCACAAGTGCCGCTGCATCTCGATAGGCGTCGTTATTCATTTGTCTGACTTGTGGTTCCACAAGGGACATGTACACCGACAATGCATCTTCAGGATGCTCGGCTTCTCGCTTGGCCGCCAGCTCACGCCACAACGATTCCTGACATCCTCCGTCTCGAGCTTCTCCCCATGCCACGTCAACATCTTTCTCCCATAAAAAAATCCGAACCAGATCCGAATGGTCGTAAGAGTTCCAAAGATACTTTTTCCCTTTCGCCGTGCGCTTGGATTCTTCAATCCGCTCCCGGATGGACTGAAGTGCCTTTTCCCTCCATTGCTTCCATGCCTCGGCACCGCCAGCGCGTTCAGCATGAGTCTTGAGAAGTTTGTATTTCTCAAAATCGGGGAAATCTGTGAACTCATCCCATATAAGATTCATGGCATCTTGATGCCGCTTTCGCTTATGGTACTCATTTGCAAGAAACTCGCGGAGACGAGAATCGGTTTGTTTGGGAAATGCCTGAGCTCCCTTTTCAGCCCATTCCAGTGCCTTGTCCGTCTTGCCAGCCTGTTTGTACAATTCAGCGATCTCCAGGTAGGAATAAGCAAGCGAAAGGTCTTTGGCCTTGACTGCCACCAGTTTTTCAACATCACCTGTTCGAGATGCAAGATGCTCCATAATGCTCGTAATCCGGAATCGTCTTCCCTCATGCCGCTGATCGGACTGGCCGGGTATCAGAGACGGAACCTTCTTCCACTCCTCTTCGGCAAGATCTTCATACACTTTCAATCCCTCTTTTCCCAGGACAGCCGCATAACGTTCTGAGGCTCCATAGAACACTTCCCAGTCGCTGTGCAGCTCCCACTCAAACAATTTCTTCGCTAACTGTTTTGGGGCAGGCTTCATTTTTACACAGGCATGGTGATGAAGTTCTTGGACCTCCGCAAGAATGTCACCCATATACCCATCGGAGTCGTCAACCATCCCCATTTGCGCTTCGAGACGCTTGAGAAAATACTCTGATAAATCCACCACGTCGGGGGCATGATTCTTTGCCATAAGGCTACGTAGAGACTCAATCACTTTGCTAATCCCTTCGGAGTACTCATACATTGACTTGTAATCAACGAAATCGCCCCAATCAACCGCACGGTCAATTGCTCGCTTGAAGGTCGGGAGATGTACCTTCTTTCCAGTTCCGCCCGCCTCCAATAAAAGTCGAGACCTGAGCTGTTCATCATCTTTGGCGTGGTGAAGAAGCAGCGTGATAAGAGACGATTTGTCCTGCGCCTCTAAGAATGCTTCAACGTCTTTCGTACTCAACTGGCTCTCGGCTTTTTGCTTAGAGGGTCGATGTCCTGTGTTATTCTCGCGCGACATGAACGCCAACCCAGTTGCAACACAGTGCTTGCAGAAAGTCATCGTGTCTCGATAAAACGGGCATGTACACGAATAGCCAAGTTCTCCATCCTCTTCTTCCCAAAGCTCAACGCGATATACTCGCGAGCCTTTTATGCTCGCAAGAACGCTGTCGTTTTCGAGATGGACATCATAAACTCGTCCTTCATTAAAATATTCTGCTCCACGTGAATAGGACGACTCGCCTGCCAACTCCCGAAGCATGTGCGTCGAAAGAAGCTTTACGATATTGCTCTCCGAATCCATCAGCTCACCATCTTAAGTTTTTTCTTGCAGCCACTTCTGCGCAAGTGTTCGAATGAGTGCCTGTGCCTCACTCAGGGACATCGGCTGCCTTGGCGGGCTGCCAGCAGGTTTTCCGTGTCGGGCGGAGTCCCCTGCTGCTTGAGGACTATTCGCGGTATGGTGGAACAGGTCCAAGTCTTTCGGGTCAACCCATCTTTTTTTCTCAAGTGCGTGTTCCCCACCCGCGTCCGCTGCAACGACTTCGTAAATCCGATAGAGATTCACCCATCCGAAATCGCCGCTCCCTAATAGCCGAAGTACCTTGTCCACATTTTTATCAGAACCAGCCAAGTTCAAACTGGCATGGATTGAATCCGGTGACGGCGATCTCGAGATGACATTCCCTTGCGGATCAGTGACTACCAAAGACAAATATGTGTCAATGGTGGCTGCAGGCGAAGTGATAAAACAGGACTTCGCATGTCCTTCGTCGTCAAGTGATGCGACACTTTTTACTTGCAGTGGCGCCTTCAGCTGAAGGTTCAAGAATGCAAGCCCACTGATTCTGCCTAATTGCTCCTCCGCCGTTTTCCGCGCTTTATCGTTGCTATCTATACCGTCGAACACTCTACCAACCAGTTTGAACAATCCATTTTGCTTAACAATCTTTATATCCTCGGACTGAAGAGCTTCCGACAGTTGTCCTAAGACCCAAGGATCACCGGTGATTTCAAATTCCCAGGTCATCAATCACCTCTTAGTCTTCCATGAAAGCCGTATCGACTCATTGCACACACAGACCGCTCCGTCGACATCATGACACCGCCGACACACCTAACAATCTTACTCTTGCTGTCACCGGTTTCTCCAGAGACGATTTCACCTGGCTAAGTATTGCACCTATTGCGCCTTCGTACGCCTGCCGAATCTTTTCTATATCCAATCTTGACGGCATGGTCTCTTTCGGAGGTTCAGTTGGTCTCCTTTCGAGGCGACTAATTAACCATTCGTCGGGGAGCACATGGGCATCTCCGGATGAACTTATGCGAATCATCTTAAACTCCCTGTGCTGTTTTCCACCTTCGAGTTCGACGGTGACTAATGTGTTGACTACGAAGAAAG
>JAKAGT010000047.1 GCA_021825585.1 Bacteroidota bacterium
TACTACCTTTCGTCTGAATGCCTCGCTGTATCGTATACATCTCGTTCTCTCCATAGGTTATTAACTCCTTATGTGGATAACTCCTCCACATTCTTTGAAGTGTCAACCTATTTCAGGACAAGACAAGCGATTCCCGTCCCCCCTCACCCTTGCCCTCTCTCTCTGGGAGAGGATTAAGGTGAGGGCACTGTCGTTTTGCACTTCACTTCCTTTCTTCACCATCTGCTTCCAAACGCAATAAAACTTTCTTAACCCTTAACCTGACAGCATTGCCCACCAAGGAAGGGGCGAAATGGATACCTCGCAACTTGTTACCGGATAGTCCATTGTTCTATAAAATTCGCCAGAGTTAAAATAGTTTCTTCTTCAAATTGCCTTCCGAGCAACTGCAATCCGATCGGAAGCGACTGTGAGTCTTTTCCAACCGGCACGGAAATGCCCGGTATTCCGGCAAGATTTGCGGAAACCGTAAAAATATCCGAAAGGTACATTTGAAGCGGGTCGGAGGTCTTCGCGCCAAACTTGAAGGCGGTTGTCGGCGCAGTGGGCGTTATGATTGCATCGACATCTTGGAATGCCTTGTCAAAATCTTCTTTGATCAGCCGCCGCACTTTCTGCGCTTTGCGGTAATAAGCGTCGTAATATCCCGCCGAAAGCACGAACGTGCCAAGCATGATTCTTCGCTTCACTTCCGCTCCGAATCCTTCCGTGCGCGACTTAACGTACACATCCTCTCCGTAGGATCCTTCGGAAAGTTCTTCGGCATCTTTGGCTCTGTAGCCGTATCGCGCGCCGTCGTACCTCTCCAAGTTCGATGATGCTTCGGCGGTCGCGAGTATGTAATAAGTCGGTATCGTGTAGTCGAGATGCGGCATTGACACTTCTTTTATCTCAACGCCAGCCGCACGCAGAATATCTATCTGCTTTTCGATTGCTTCCCGAACTTCATCGGCAATTCCGGTTCCGACCTTGTCGGGACCCTTTGCGATCCCAACTCTGAAATTTTTTACATCTCTATCCAGGAAAGAAGTATATGATGGCACAGCTCTTTCCGCAGATGTGGAATCCCGCTCATCGTGTCCGGCGAGAACTTCGAGGATCAAGGCCGCATCGTAAACCGAATTCGCAAACGGACCGATCACATCAAACGAAGAAGCGAATGCCACGAGCCCGTACCTCGAAACGCGGCCGTAAGTCGGTTTCAATCCGACGACTCCGCAGAATGACGCCGGCTGTCTTATCGATCCGCCGGTATCCGTGCCGAGCGCTACATGACAAAGCCCGGCTGCAACCGCAGCAGCACTTCCGCCGCTTGAACCGCCGGGAACTCTCGTCGTGTCGACAGGATTCAGCACCGGACCGTACGCGCTGTACTCCGTTGATGACCCCATCGCAAACTCGTCCATGTTCGTCTTGCCGACGATGATGACATCTTCGCTCTTCAAACGTTCGATGACAGTCGCGTCGTATACGGATACGAAGTTTTCGAGTATCTTCGAGCCGCAGGTGAGCCGCTTGTCTTTTATCGCGATTACATCTTTAACGGCTAAGACCATCCCGGCGAGTTTGCCGGCGGTCCCGGCTTTTACTTTGGAGTCAACTTTCTCTGCGGCTTCAGCCGACTCGTCGAACAGCTGCAGGAATGCGTTTAGATTTGATTTGTTTTTCGCTCTTGCGAGGTAGGACTCAACATTATTTTTGCATGTGACTTCTCCTTCGAGAAGTTTCTCTCTGAAATTCCGGTATGTGTCCGCCAAAATTCTTTTAAGACTTTAATTCGGTAGTCGATTGGGAATCGGTCTTCGTGACAGACGGCGTAGAAGACTCGATCATCTTAGTTGCAGTCGCCTTCGGTTCTTCGGTAACCGGCTTCTGAATCTCATCCTGCACATCGCGCATCGCTTTCTTGAATTCTCTTATTCCTTTGCCGATTGACTGGGCAATATCAGGAATTCGTTTGGGGCCGAAAAAAATCACGACGACCAAAAGAATTAAGAGAATCTTACCAATACTCAGGTCCTCAAGCATCTTTCATACTCCGGAGCCCGCCACTGCGGGCTTCTTTAAAGTTTGTTTACCAGAAACACATTTGAAAAAAGCGGCGCTTTGACAATTCAACGCGCCTTAACACAATCAATTTAAAATCTCTGGGGTTATCTTCAAAACCACCAAAAGGGAACAAGGGAGGTAAAAGCGAGATTGCTTCATCTGTAACAAAGGTGGACTTTTCAACGCCATGTTAGAGGCACGCTGACTGAGATCATTGCCCCCAGACTCATCCACAAACACATACCCTCCAAAAGATGATTCACGAAATCACGAACAAACTTCACTGTGTCGGGAACACGAGCAGGCACAGGTGCTCCGGCACCGAAGTTGGATTGTCTGTTTGATAAATGCCCAATATCATGAAATCCTTAGTGATGCCTCCCTCTGGTAACGTTTTCGAACGTCCCATATGTCTCATTTCTGTCTCATATTAAGCCGAGAGAGAAATACGTAATGAACACCGCGACGTGTTCCCTTTCTTACAAACAAACCTTTCTTCACCAAATCGTCAAGGTCACGAGCTGCAGTCTTGCGTGTTGCATCAGTGAGCCGTTGGCAGTCAGAATTAGTTATTCGAAGAGTTACCTTCACGTGCATAATCGCCTTCATCTGGAAAGGAGTCCCTTTGGGACAAGCTCATAAACAAGCTGGTCGATCTCGGACCCGCTATGTTCACGTCCGTTGCCCCGTTTACCTATCCGAAGGATCGTTCCGACAAAAATATGGATATTACTTAGTAGCCAGTTCACGAGCATGGGTGATCTCACGCTTGCTGACTGGCCGCAGTTGTGAGGCCTCCACCGTCACGACCGCGGCTGTGTCACCACCCAGTGTGGTGAACTCGACTTCGTAAGCGAGACCGTCCCGGTAAACGTGAACCACTGTTCCCACATCACCGGCTTCCAATCCCTCTGCCGGAATTGCAGCTTTCAACACTATTCGTTCGTGTTCATTAATCATAATGTGCTCTCACTCTTTGTGTGGATACACCGTAACCAAACGCGGCGCATCTTGTCCCGCGGGCGAGATCTCCGATTTGCGGTCAACAATCAAATCATGCGTACCATCGCCTTTTTGCCGTTAGACGACTCGATGTAGCCGTCTATAATGTACTTGACGCCATGCGTCGATTCCATGATTTTGGTGATCTCCGTTGTTTCTGCCAACTGACGCAAGGAGGTGGCAAGTGCGTGCCAATTGTCCCGATTGAAGCCAAGCGATTCGAAAAATGCAGACTTACCACCGTTGTCGGGATGCACGGCGTTGAGAAGGTACTCCACAATTTTCTCACGGTCAATGACCGTCTTGTCAAGATTGGGCAGCTTCACTTCGTTTCACCTTTCACGATCTTTATCTCCTCTTCCGTGAAGCCATAAAGCTTGAACCTAGTTTCGCAATGTTTTCGGCAATATCGGCTTCGATATCGAGACCACAATCGGTTGCAAAGCGGATAGCGTAATTGCATATTACTATTGGGATTTGTGAACAAGTCCCCTGGGAATTCAGGATCGGGGTGTCCCCAGTCAGCAATCAAGTCCGCTTCGGCGGACTTGTTGCTTTTATGGAACAATCTTGAGCCCGTAGCAGTCTCCACCTCAAACCTCGAGGTCGGGAACTCGGCAAACTTGGTCGGAACACACCCAACTAGAAAAGTGTGGACTGAACCTTACTTTTCTCCGCCGCTTTTGGATACTCATCCCAAAGTTTCCCTCTGAATAATCTGCCATTTGCTTTTTTGTTTCGCTTCTTTTCGTCCGCACCCCAAGTACCCCATTGCTTAAAGAAAAAGGCAACTTCTTGCTGCTTACATTGCTGGAATATTTCATCGACCCAATTCTGTTTAATTGGTCGTGCATTAGCCCCGGATTCACCACCCACTATTGCCCATTGAATACCAGTCAAATCAACCGCCCCGATTGAATCTATTAAAGGCTCAAAGGAAATAAAACGAATTGCTGCATTTATTTGTCTCAGAGTATCAATTCGATCCTTAACCTTGGAGTTTTCTACCGTGACACCTAACCAAACATTTTGAGGGATTCGCCTCAAACGACGGGAAAAATAGTCGAGCATTATTTCGTCGCGCTTAGTCAGTATTTGGTAGATATGACGAGGAGTATTTTCGATTACTTTAAAAATTTCGTCAAGAAATTCATAAGGCATCTTTTCGTGAAACAAGTCACTCATCGAATTGACAAAAAACTTTGTAGGCTTTCTTGTTCTTAATGGATCTTCCAATCTGTGACGCAAAATCTTAAACCTAAATCCACCCTCATAATCTTTATTTCCCATTGCTTTTAGCCGCTTTGCCATCACTTCAGCATAACAAAATTTACAACCGGCAGAGACTTTATTGCATCCTACAGACGGATTCCAGGTGGCTTCCGTCCACTCAATCTTGGTCCTCTTCATTTTTTGACCAGCTTATATTCTATGATACGTTTTTCCTTCTCAACCTTTTTATAATTTACCAATGAAGATGGACTATCAAAAGTTATCAATTTGTCCCGTTTCATCTCCATAATTTTTTCATTGGCGTGTTTGCCTATGTGACCTTCATCCAGCGTCAAATAATACGCATCTGAATTATTCTTGATATTGCGCTTGAGAATTAACTCCTGAAGCATCAGTTGAAAGCTCTCTATTTTGGTCAGCGTCCTTGGCTTAAAGAAATCGCCTTGTTTCTTTTTTTCTTCTTCTTCGATGTCAAAGTTAGCGTTGCCGTTTAGAGCATTTTCCTTCCATGCGGCATTCAGAAATTTGTCGGCGCCCAAAGGATGTTTCGTGACGGCAATGAGTCCATAAATGTTAACCATGTCAGGTTTCATAATGGAGAACGGTATGATCCAATATCTTTTTACGTTTGATGGCACGTACCGTCTGAATTCATCGCAAACAACGTTGTGGACTTTTTTCCATGACGTATTCTTTATCTTATCAAAATCAAATCGAGGATGATGGCGTCGGACTTCGGGTTCGTCAGGAAATCTGTGAACATAAGATGAAGAAACGAAAAATATAAAATCCGTTGTGTCTAGACTCATCAAAAACTGGAACAGTTGCTCGTTCACTTCCTTAAATCCATTCTGATCTATAAAGATTAAGTTGTTTCCACTCTTCAATTCTTTGGTGTGATCGTTAAGCACGCTGTCACGAAAATCTCTCGCGGAAAATTGTGTTACGACCATGGACTGTATAGACAAATCCTTGACCTTTTGCTCGATGTTAATTCTGAGTTGCTCAATTTTTTGTGAATCTGCGTCGTTGAGAAAAACGAAAACCTGTTTTTTCTTTTGTGCAAGAATTCTTCGATGTTTAGCTATGACTTCGAGAGTTCTTATCGGGCTGCCTGGAACATGATTCTGGTCGTACCCGCTACCAGCAAAGAGATCAAAAACTTGGATCGGTTTGGGATTTCGCGACATTACGAACACCGGCAGCCATTCCTCGAAGTACTTTTGAAATATTTCAAGCTTGACTATAGTGCCGTCATCAAACGGTTTATCAAAAATATCTCTTATAGGCATACCCTAACCTCGTACTTTGAACTTAAACGTAATCAACATTTTCAGCGACTGAATTGTTGCGCATTTTTCCCCTCAACGATCTTTATCTCATCTTCCGATATACATAAAGCTGGTACATAAGCCATTGGGTCTTGGACCATCATGGGATAACTCCTATACATTCTTGATCTGTCGAAAAGTAAACCTGATCGAAATGAGTTGAGATTTTCTCCTCAGAAACGATTGCACGAATCAAAGACGCGGTTTTAGCATGATGGACACCAATCAAACCAGTGTTCGCGTACACCACGAGAATGCATGGTCTTATTTCAGGTACCTTCTTGCGCAGTTTTTTCTTGACCGCAGCAGAAACCGCCGTTGAAAACAATTTCTCTGGAAAATCACCATAATACTCAGGCTCGCTCAAATCCCACCCCATTTCAAACGAGCCACTCCGTTTAATGTTAAACACAAATCCTTGCACTCGCACTTTGACGCGCCGATCGTTTTCTGATGGAATAGTTGACAAGGCATTCTTGATGGCAGAAATCATAGAGGGCAATTGGCTTGCCAAATCCTTGTTTAACCCTGACCATAATGGATCAGGCCTTGCCAGCAAAGTGACGGAGCAAGGAAGATCGCTGAGTTGATTCCTAAGATTTATGAAAAACCTTTCTCTCTCTTTTTGTTCGTAGGCGTGAGTTGCATTGAGCGGAGCTTCTGTAACTTCGATCCCGATTTTATTCTGACCTTGATCAATGATCACGAAATCTGGGGATTCCCCTTTTTCGAGGAAAAGAAACATTGTCTTTGTTTGCTCACAATACTTCGGAAGAAAATGAAGAAAAGTGTAAAATTCTCTATCTAAGTTTTGCCTACCATCCCTTTCGCCGACTTCACATTGATACAAATAATTGAAATCAGCATTCTGCTCTTCTTTCATGATTTTTTGGCTTATCATCCATCCCCATCGTGTCAACACTTCGTGCTGAGTTATCCATTCCGCAGCCGAGAGCTCGTTCAGTATTTCGTTACGAGTTTTGTTCTGAACGAAGAAGGTCAAAGCGGCTAAAGTAAGGACCAATTTTACTCTTTCGGTGTCGCATCGCTCGTACCACTCAAGGGTTGTCTGCAACTCAATTCCCCTGTTCAGTTCTACTTCGGTTAATGATGGTACATCGCGATCAGCAAACACGTTTTTCCATTCCTCCAATACGGAGTTCACATTAATTGAGGCGAGGTCTGCACAGCATGTATCAAATCGTTCTAACAAGATCTTTGCCGCGGAAGATTCATCGAGAAGATGGCTCGGTTTCTGAGAAACGAGTTGCCTCAGCGCTTCAAAATCTGACGAAAGTTTCATTCTTTCTTCATGGTTTTCGTCTCCTCTTCCGTCAAATTCATGGAGGATGCGGGACTATTTCTGCAGAAAGATTGGCCCTTCAACAAACTGGCAGGCGAAGTAATCAAGACCATACAAATCACGGTTGCCCTCCTACCCTTCCGATCGGCTGTCCCACTTTATCTGGCTGCGTTTGAGCTTCAAGAATTTGAATCAGTTGATCACCTAGAAGTCGGAGAAGTCGTACAATGAGTTCTGTTACAAGTCCTGAGACAAGCAGAAGAATTGCAAAAAGCGTGAAGAGGATCGTCCAGAACAAAGGGACAGACAAAGAAGGGCAAATGAATCCATAATAGACAATCATGAACTGAAATGTTACGAAAGGAGAAGTGAATTCAGAATTGAGTGACTCCAACTTCTCAGATGCGAACGTCTTCTTGATTCGCGACATTAAAAGTGGAAGGAGCGGGCCAAGGCTGATTGTTTGGTCGGTTTTCGATAATATCCCAAACTTAATGAAAATCCCCAACACTGCGAGGCCAAATTTCGATGGCGGCTTCGGGGCTTTGGTTTGTGAAGCTCGATTACTTGAAGCAGGAGAGAATAGCCGCGCCATCATGCGCAAGAAATATCCATAGATGAAAAGTGGTAGAATCGAATAAAACAGATACCAATAAAAGATGAAGAATGCACACAAAAGAAGAAAAGGGGATGTAAAAATGAATTGAATCAATGACTGCACATTCGCACTCTTCAAGTCAAAGGCTGGTTGGTACATAGTCTTCCAAGAACCGATCGCCATGATTGAGGTCAGAATGAACTTCAAGATCCCTTCCCCAAGTTCTCTGAGGCGACTGTCGCGACCAACGAAGATCGGAATGAGCTGCTCAAGCATCTTCTTTTCTCTCCACGTTCTTTATCTCCTCTTCCGTCAACACATAAAGCTCATACACAGCTTGATCAATCTGGCGGTCGAGAGCTTCGCACTCGCGCTCAAGGTGGCCCGTCTCTGATATAGCAGGAAAATTCATTGCTTCTGCTCTGAGAGATACTCTTCAAAAGTAGAATAGTTCTTTTGGTTTCTTTTCTTCCTAATTCTTCCGAGCATTGTTCCGTCTATCCTAGTCTGGATATATCCGACAAGTTCTTCGAATCTCTCCAAGGGAACATTATTGATAGTCCGAGACTTGCCGATCTTAAACACTGACTTCAGTTTAGAAGGAAAGATTGCGTAATTCATATTGTCTTTCCCGATTTGGTATTCCTGAAACTCGTGGTATCGAGTCACTAGATAGCTAACATAGTTAGCTTTCAAATTGTCAGACCCAATGCAACCCTCAGGAAATTTTTGCTTTTGTGGCTTCCCAGAATTTTTGATAATCACTTTGTTATGGTCGCCGACGATAGCATTCTTGGCTATTCCGCTGAAGTTGATCACTTTAGCCGAAGGAGTTTCCGATTGCTTCACGCTTTTGAGTTTTGAGGAGAGATTGGATTTCTTCCTCTCAACTTCATCCCGTGTGATATCGCCTTTCGTAATTTTTGAATGACATGTCGGGCAGACCAGAAGCAAGTTAGCGAACTCATTGTTGGAAGGGTCCTCGTCTATATGATGTATTTCAAAATGCCCAACGTCGGTATTGCCACAAAATGGGCAAATAGAATCAATTTCTCTCTGTAACTCAGCCCGAGTTTTATTTTCTTTGGGAATTCTTCGACGCCTTGGACTTTTGGGGGTTTCTACTACATCGCTGTTGAAATCGTCGGGAAAAGATGCGGCCATGGAAAGGCAAAGATTAGCGGAGGCAGTAGCTATATCCCACAGTCTTCCCGTGAAGACTGCTCCATATCCCACCTGTTCCCCGACGTAGTCGGCTTTGAAATTGCTACTGAAGTTCTTTAACGCTTTTAACCAGAACGTGTAAGAATCGCTTTCATTTCGCAATTCATCACCAATATCGGATGACTTAGCCATTGCAGCTTTTAATTTCTTACCAGCAATTGCTGCTAAAATATCAAATCTTTCAAGTGCATTGGGATCTCCAGTACCAATGACTCTAAGAATGTTAGGAACACTCCCCCATTGAGCGTCCATACGAACCTGCTTCATGAGTGGAGACAATTCGCTGAATCTTGTTTCCAAATCTTTCCAGGTGTAAGAAGATTTCATTTCCCTTCCACCACTTTTATCTCCTCTTCGGTCAAGCTCCCGCCAAGGGCGGGATAAACTCCAAGCTGGTACACAAGCTGGTCGATCTCGCGCTCCGCGGCGGTTATGCCATCACTGGGAATATGCTGACCCGAGATAGAATTGTGAATTGTCTCTGAATCAGGCTTGTCCATCAATCTTACCTATTTGCTGACCGACCTTCAGAATCTGCGTAAGTGGCACCAGGAGTTGAGTGATTTGTTCCCGAAAGAGCCGTATTGATCTAGCGAAGAACTCAACGAGAAGACCGAACAGAAACAGAAAGAGTCCCAGTAAAATGACCACAACTGTGAAGATCACCGGTACGTGAAGAGAAGGGGCAATGTACCAGAGATACACAACACCAAACTCCAAAACGACGTAAGGTGACGTGATTTCCGATGGAAGTGAATCATTCTTATCAGACGTGAATGATTCTTTTATCCGGTTTATCATCAACGGAATAATTGGTCCAACTCCAATCGCCATTCCGGTGCGCGACAGAATCCCCAGCCAAGCGAAAATATCGATTATAGCGATGGCAATTCTGGACGGCGGCTTCAGATTCTTTGATTTGTCAGATTCTGGTTTTGGTTTGGTTGAAAGGGCCTTGGTGACAATTCTGAGGAAGAGAAGAAATGTGATAAGAGGAATTACGGAGTAAAATAGATAGCAATACAGAATAAAAAGCACCGACAACAACAGGAATGAGGGACTGAACAAAAACTGCAGCGCATCTTGTAAGTCAGAAAACATGAAATGGAAACCCGGATGGATCAAGGCCGTCCAAGTGCCAATTGCAATTGTTATGGTTAGAATTAATTTGAATATGGTTTCACCCAGTTCCCTCAAGCGACTGTCATAACCGAGAAAGATTGGGAGCAGCTGCTCAAGCATCTTCTTTTCCCTCCACGATCTTTATCTCCTCTTCAGTCAAACCATAAAGCTTGTACACAAGCTGGTCGATCTCGCGCTCAATGGCGCTTGTATCGGCATCGGCGTTGCGCCGCCTCGTGGTGAGAATATGGTCGACTAAGCGTTCTACTCGCTTTTGCTTTTCGGATGATGCAATGGGAACGGGAATCTGTTTGATGTCGCTGGGATTGAGCTTTGGAAATACGTCCTTTGCAAAGTTTGGACATCGTAACCCTGCATACCAACTGACCAACGTCGAATTGATGAGACCCAGTAGGAATTTCAGGTTCGCTTGTTTTTCTGTCCTGCCGATTACGGGGCTAATTGCGTGACCGCAATAAATAGTTCCCGAGTGAAACGTGGCCTGAATTCGCTTGCCAGGGCCAGGGACTTCGCGGCAGAGCAGTTTGTCACTCGTAAAAAAGCGGGCTTCCCGTGGAGCTCCCAGCCAATCTCCATAGGATAGCCATTCGCCGCGCCAGAATAGTTTGTACCGAGTAATGTCTCTGCCGTCAATCCATGGACCGTATGTTTTATTAACCTTCTTCTTCGAGTGGAAACCACGAGAAGAAATGAGCTTCGAATCATGGCCACGGTATTTGTCGTAGGGTGTAATGCCCTGGGACACTTCACAGAGCGACCCCAACGTCTTACACTTATCTTCTATTTTTCTTAACAGTCTCTCTTCGCTGTCAGTACCTTGGAAGTCAATTCGTAACTCATGGCTTCCCCGAACTTGTTCTAACGCGAGCCATTTATCGCCCGAATCTGTTCGTATCTTTATCTTTGGATTGAATTTGTTCGTTGTAAAAAAAACCGTTTGAGTACTTACAACCGCGTTTTCAAAAACGCCGTCTCCCCAGACGCGTATCTCAATGATGGAAGTTTTATTCAAAAGTAGTTTACGTAGGGGTTCGCAATTCTGAAGGGTGAGCCACACGACTGGGGTAATGTAGGAAGCAACACCATGTAGACCAAGCAAATAAACCGTTCTTTCGAGAAAGAGTTCATAAAGGTCAGCCTTGTAGCAGTAAACGTTGAATCGTTTAAATGCCTCAATTTCGTGCTTCGGAAATCTGTCCTTGGTGATTTGAACATAGGGCGGATTCGCCAAAACGATATCGAACCCGTCCTTACCATGGAACACCTCGCTGAAAAAGAGTCCGAAGTCGAAGTTGACTTTGTAACCAGCGTAGTGCTCTGCAGAATCTAAGAGCGGCTGCACCCTCTTTTTGATTTCCTCGCGATATTCCCTTTTCCTCTCGTTGTCCGTTTCATCGCCCAACTTTTTTCTAAGGCGTTCGAGTTCACTTTCGATCTGCGCATCTCGCAGCACATCATCAGGAAGTCCGATCAGCGAGTTTCCTTCGACAACTCTGTAATCGAGATTCGGGAGAGGCTTGATTTGCTTAACGTCTTCCTCGTCCACCACGAGTGATAGCCATAGACGCAGTTTCGCTATCTCAACAGCACCAGCATCGATGTCAACTCCGTAGAGAGAATTGAGTATCGCGTGGCGCTTGAAGTGATAGGGGGTCCGCTCGTTCACATCAGTGAAGTATGGCGTGAGTGCAAGCCGCGCTCGGACAATCTCCACCATCATCATAACAAGAAACGCTCCGGAGCCAACGGCGGGATCGCAGACAGTTATGTCGTTCAATTTCTCATCGATGAGTTTTGCTTTCTCCCTTATGCTTTTCGGCATCTTGATGTCGTAAGCTGTCTTCACCGATTCGTAGTGAGATATTTGCTCACCAAGATGAACAAAGGTTTCGATGTCTTCGCGAGGAACGGTAGCACGACCAGTAGAACGACCATCATGGTCGTGGTCGTGTCTCAAGCTGGAAGCGGATGTCCCTGCCAAGCTGGAAGCTTGCGCAACAGTTATTCCGGCTTTCCTCGGATTGTCGCGAATGTACTGCTCGATCCGCTCAAGCTCCTCCTGACTCCGGACGATATGATCATAGGATTCATGCTGCCAGAAAGCGCCGGACGCTCCTGTGAGTTCATTAATTTCGTTGGCTGTAAATGATTTCCAGCTGTGGAGGATGTCAGTCAACTCATGGCCATTCTTAGGCGTAACTAGCAGGTGGACATGATTCGGCATTACAACCCATTCGCCGAGTTTGTAACGTTCCCCATCGAAATGTTGGAGCGCATCGGCCACAATCTTCGCCACTTTGGGGTCACGAAGAACACATGACCCGATGCCCGCATCTAACCAGTCTTCGACTTTTTTGGAAAATAGACGCCAGTATTCTTGCTTATCTGCGTTTGAAAGTGGTTCGTGGTGAGTCTTAAGCCATTTCTCTCGTTCGATCCTGAGCTGTTCGAGCTTCTCCTGCGGCAGAGAGTCCGCAAGGCGGAATGTTACGAAGTACGTCACTCCACCTTGCCGCCAATGCGGAAGATTGCGTCGCGAGATTTCGACGGATGCAAATGGATCAAAGAATCCGGTAGAAAGTCCATCATGGCCGTAAGTATTTGGCAAGCTGGAAGCGTTGCTGCTACTACTGCTGTTCAAGCTGGAAGCTTGAGTTACATTCAGCGCGTTGTCCAAATAATTGATGAGGCTTTCCTGGCACATGTAGTGGACAATCTCACGGGGAGTGTAGTAAGCACCCAATCCTTTTCGGCGATTCTCCTCAATGAGATTTTCAAAGACCTTTCCAAGCATTTCAGGATCTATTGCTACTTCGGTCTCTAACGGCTCGGCTTCGTTGACCGTGAAGTTGTAGCGGTCAAACACATCGAGTACACCGGTACCCGTGACTCCGACCTCGATATATTCATCGTTTGTGAAAAGCTGATTCGGCAAAGCGATGTCGGTCTTTTGCCAATCATAATTGGCGACTGGCTCAAAAAGTCCGCCGTTAAGAAATGGAATTCGACAACTGAATTGCTTGCACCATGCCTCGTGGCCGCGGTCGGTTGCCAAGGTATCGTAAAAGAGGGGTTCGAGCAGGTCGTTGAAGATATTGACTGACGGAGACCGGCTGGAAGCCTGTTCCACTAACTGTCTCAAGAAACTTCGCGGACCTGTTCCCCACTCTTTGCCTTTGTCAACGCCAAGCCAGCCTTTCTTCTGCAGGAAGTATAGGAAGACGATTTGGCCCATGAGCTTCTTTGCAAAGTCAACGGTGGTAATGACTCTTGCCTTGAACTCATCACTTACAGTTTTGTCTCTCTTCGTCAGTCTCTGTAATGCGTTGTCGATCTTTTCAAACAGCTTTACGTACTGTGTGAAGAACTCTTTTGTGACGACTTCGACGCTGAAGGCTTCTTCAATGTCAGAGAGATTCGGATCGTGGTCTGTATCCTGGAGAAGATTGAGGAAACGAGACTGCGCCGTGTGGCAGCTTTCACCTTCGCCGACTATGTATGAAAATCGACGGGCCGGTGTAACTCGCTCCTCAGCGACGATCTTTCCTGTATCGGGATTGCGCTTCGATTGATACTCCATTCTGATATACGAAAATCTCCAGTTTCGTTCGTCCGGAGAAACGAAGGCAACAATTCCTGCCTCTTTGTAATCTTCTTCTCGCTTTAGTTTGTGCGCCACAAAGTCTCGCAGCGCGGTTCGAGTGCGCTCAATCTTTTCTGGCTCGGTTGTGTTTACGATGAGAACGTCTGCCAACTCACCCCGCGGCGATCTGTACGTTCCAAGCCTCGTGCAGCTGCGGATGTGAGCCTTGAATGCATTCGGCACTTGCATCGGGGCAGCTTTCGATTCATCGAGATGGTTTACAAGGTTCTTCGTGAAGTCGAGGAAGCGAGCTTTGTCGAAAGCTTGAGTAAAGGTTTGCCTTACAAAATCTCGCGCTTGTTCCTTGTTCACTGTTCCTCGATCAGATAAGAAGATAGTATAACTTCACGAGGGCTGAGATAATTGAAACCAGCTCGTGACCTTGTTTGCTGGAAGAACAATTCAGAAATGTCTTTTCGGAGAATTCCCAAGACTCTTAGCGGCTCAATCTCATCTTTCAACGCTTCTGCAACTTTCTTGGTAGTCGGACGCGGCAAAGCTCCGTCAATCAAAAGTTGTATGGCCTGCTGGATGTAACTTTCGTCGTCTTCAGTAAATCCTTGGTATGCGCGGATTTCTTTAGCTCTGAGTCTTTTCAAAATGTAAGCATCATTTTTTCCACCGCTGCGCGCGCTCATTTCTTCGTCATTAGTCACACTGGTGGCAACTGCAAAGGCTTTCTTATTCTTGTCCAGGAGTTCATAGAAATTGTTGGGCATAGCCAGCCGCTTTTCGTTTGTGTCGGTGGGCTTTAGCATCTTTGCTGTGGAAAAGAAATCGAGCTCTGTCGCTGTTGGCCCCGAAGCACCAACAATGAAAAACTTATCGAGAGTATCTTGCCTGAAATAAGTAAGTAGAGCCGGGGGTGCACAGACAGAGATGTCTGTGTTACTTCTTGTGGAGCGTGCTTTCTTCGGGAGATGCTTGATTCGTGCAAAGAGGTCCGATTGTTTGTCTCGCACTTCCCGTATTTCAGTGAGATACTCTAACTCACTCTCTTCGTTTTCATCTTCGCCGGTGATTGTCTTCCTGGAATTGAGTTTCATGAAGAGATCGTGCGATTTTATTTCTTCGCCCTCAGTGAGCAAACGTGCATCTGCACCTAACATCTCAATGAATGCCTGAATCTTCGCCTCGGCTGCTTCCCTCAATTTTAGGAGATCGTTCCCTTCCTCAGTCGGAAAGAAATTATAGGTGTGGATCTTATCGAATTTCGTATCAACGCGATTCACTCTGCCCACGCGTTGAATGAGGCGAGTTGGATTCCATGGTATGTCGTAGTTTATCACAATATTGGAACGATGGAGGTTCACGCCTTCCGACAGAGCTTCAGTGCTTACGAGAATTCGATAATTGTCACGGAGTTCGAAGGCATTCGCGTCAAAGTTTGACATGACTTCACGATGAGTCGCTTCTCCTGCTTGACCATGGAACATTATGACTTTGGGATCAACCGACTTTGCAATTTTCTCGGTCAGGTATTCGGCCGTCTCCTTTGATTCTGTGAAGACGATTATTCTGTTACTTTTCAATTCATCACAGACAGGGATGTCTGTGCCACCTTTCAGAATTCCCTTTAATGCTTCCCACTTGGGATCGCGTTTAATTTTATCCCACAACTCATGAATATGTCGGAGAATCTTCAGGTCGCTCGTCAAGTCTTGGTAGAATTCACCTCTGAATTCCTTCGCATTCAGCTTCTCCGCTTTATCTTCTTCGATGAGGCGGTCTATCGCTTCCATGTCGTCCTGTTCCAGCAGCTCGAAGATTTTGTTGATGTGCTCTTTGCTTATATAAACATTCCCCTTTCGAAATTCCTTAAGCACGCGCTCATAAGACCGAATAAAGCGCTCAAGAGTAAGCCGGAAGGCGGAGATGCTGCTCTCTAAACGCTTCACAATCAGAATTTGCATAAACTTTGCGAGGTTGCGCTGGCCTTGGACTTCTCTCTCTTTGTGATCTCTCTTTCCTTCATAATAGATCAGCGGTTTATATCGCGCATATTTAAACTGAGTGATCAGGAGACGGACGGTCTCGTCAAATGTCGAACTTTCCAGCTTGTTAAATTTGTAGAAAAGAGGTTTAGGATCTTCTATGTCGGGAAACTTGAGTCCCTGCTTTTTCATGTCAGTGCCGTAGTGGTTCTCTATTTCCTTCCGAGTCCTGCGAATCATTAAATACTTTAGGACTTTCTCTCGTGTCTCCTTCGCATTTGATTCGACGGCTCGAAAATAAAGATCGCGATCCTTCTGCCGGTCTAATCCCTTGAGGTTTCTTTCTAATCTTGAGAAGAAGCCTTCCAAATTCCGGAGATTGGGGATGGTGCTGTTCTTGCCGTTCTGAAAAAGCTTGACCTGACTCAATATATCGCGCGGCGAATTATTCATGGGAGTTGCTGAGACTAGAATTACTCTTTTCCCCCGGCATATCTGAGCAAGCATCTCGTAGGTTTGAGTGGTCTCAGTTCGAACTCTATGGGACTCATCGATGAATACGTTCTCGTATTTGGAAACGTCTCGTTTCAGAAGTGCAGCAAGATTTCCTATGGATTCAAAATCGGTTTGTCTCACCTGAAAATCGGAAAACACGTTTCTCCAAGACCCGCGCTTGTCTTTATCCAGAAGATGTGGAGGAGCAATTACCAGGCAGCGACCATGAAGCTGCTGGGCTAAGAGTGCTGCCATGTAAGTCTTTCCAAGCCCGACAACGTCAGCAAGAAATACACCCCCGTATTCTTCGAGAATCTTTCGCGCCGTTAAGACTGCTTCTTCCTGATATTTGAGCTTCTTGAAGTTGGAAGGCACGTACATATCTTCAAGCTCGGAAGGACGATTCAGCTCTCCTCTGAAGTACTCGTAAAGGAATTTCAGGTAAAGCTCATATGGCGTGAAGTGAGCATAGGGAGATTTGTTGGCGATTGTGTCTTCATAAGATTTCGTTACGTCAACGGCACTCGCCCATAACTCGTTGAATTTGGTCAGCGCAAACTCGTAGTCGGATCTGTTCTTCAACTCAACATTGAACTCCAGGTTGTCCAGCAAGCCTGACTGCGTAAAGTTGCTCGAACCGGTGATGACCCTTCCTTTGTCTCTATCCCCTTCGCCGAATGTCATGATGTACACTTTTGCGTGAAGGTGCTCAGACGGATCTACCTTTATCTCAAGTTTGCCGGACCGAATCCATTCTGTGAACTTATGAATGCCGAGTTCAGTGTTGTTGTTATCCTCTGCTTTCTCAAGCTCGTGGAGCACTTCATCCGAAACCTTTTCTTTTGCCTCAGCGTGAGACTTGAACGATAATTCGCCTTGTTGGACGTTCTGTTCCAAAAGCTCATGGGTGGTACGATCTGTTTGGAGACCAACGAGAACGCGAATCTTCTCGACGTTTTCCAGAACTGGATAGAGCTTGTAGAATCCACTGATGTAGAAGTAACCAACAAGGCAATCAAAGAATCGGGTGCCATCTTTGAGAAGCACCGTGAACCGGTCACGGAGCGTCTTGCCGGCTTCGTTGGTGATAAAGGTTAGGTCGGAAGATAAACCCGGAGAGCTTGATGGTTGGTTCATGGGTTCAGAAGTGAGTATCAACAGCCATATTTATTAGTCTGCTGTGTCAGTTGAGTAAGTCCTTGATGATGTAAAATGTAAGTGATCCTGGTGGGAGTTTCAACAATTGAAGATATTGACGAGTTGACTCATAAAAAAGGTGACCAAAGCACGAGGAGCCTGGAGATGAGAAAACGATCAAAACGTGAACACACTTTCCAGATTCAATAATAAGATGTAGTTCTAGGTACCTTCATATATCAAAACTCAGACAAATGAGACAAGTTTTGTTGCAAATTGCAAGCTCAGGAATTCCCCTTGCGAAAATGGAGTCCCGTCCCCCTTCCACAGAAACTCTCGAGTTACCTG
>JAKAGT010000084.1 GCA_021825585.1 Bacteroidota bacterium
TCTTCAGCGTCAGCAAGGCAGGGGCTCCGGTCAATTCAGGCCCTCCACCAAATCCGCAGATCGATACCATCAAGGACGCGTGGCAGCAATTTGTCAGCGACGACGGAATGTGGTTTTTCTCGGCCTTCGTCGGCGCACAGTCCAACGGATTATTCCCGAGGCTAAGGGCGGTCACCCGCAGCTATGTATTCAACGTGACCGGACAGGCGGACTACCGAGGAGATTTCGAAACCGAAGCCCGTTTCGGCAGGTTGTTCGGGAACATGCAGTTTCTCGAGGCTTACGTCGGTGCGGACATTCGCAGGCTGAACAGGCTTCACAACTTCACTCCCAGTTCACGTGACTATCGAATCGAGAACCGCTCCGTTGCCACACTCGGAGTGCGATACCTACTCCCGATGTTTATCCAAACCGATTTGCGCGTGGATGATACCGGTCATTTCAGGTTTCAGATCAGCAGAAGTGATTTGGACCTCACAGCAAGGCTGAGGCTCGATGCAATGTGGAACACCGACAGGGAATACCAGATCGGTATGCGGTACGTCTTGACGAAGAGTTTTTCGATATCGGCCAATTATGATTCGCACTTTGGTGCCGGAGGAGGGATAACATTTACCTACTAAAGGTGCTCCCAAGCATCCCGCTTCAATGTTGGGCTTGGGGCGAGCTGCCGCGCATGAGGCAAAATCTCCACCAATGAGTATGGCGGGTCTTTCCAGTTGCGCGAAATTCGTTCCGATTTTGAGAATCTAAACCATGTCACGCGGCATCATAATTGTGGAACTACTGATTGCATTTTTTGTTTAAGATATAGAGCATACATTAAAGACGAAGTGAACAACAAAGTTAAATACCTGAACCTGCTTGTCTTGCTAACCTTCCTGGTCGGGCAGGTTCAGTTTGCCTATGCTTCCTACTTCTGCACGATGAAACAGGCTCCCGTGAAAAGCCCGGTAATGGCGATGGCTTCCTCAAGCAATGAGACAGACGACGTATGCACCCAATGCTCCGGGGTGATTCCGCCCCAGAATGGACTTCAGTTGGTCGAAGGCAACTGCATCAAGGTCGTTACCGCAGAAAAGAGTGTGCTCGGCAGCTTTACTGACTCAATCAAATTGCTCAACCACTTTGTCACTGTGCTCGGTTTCATCCCAACTTTCAGTGTTCAGCAGTCCCCTATCATCAACCGGCTGTCCGCTGTCAGCGAGAGCGATTCTCCCCCCTTAGATTTACCCACTCTCAATAGTAATCTCCGTATTTAATCCCCTTTCCTGATTAGGAAGTCCCCGGAACACAACGTTCGGGGAGCCGGATATACAGCATTTGCGGTATGATCTGGCCAGAGAGCCGTTGCTTGCAACTCATCAATGCCTCGGTTCGCCAAGCTTCCACTCTTTAACTCGTAAATAAGGAAAGGCGAAGTATGTTTTTCTCAAAATTCAAAATTTGCCGCTCAATTATCTGTAAGAAAGATGTGCGGCATGGCGCAAGGCGCTCAGAGAATTTAAAATTTAGAATTCCATTTGGCGTTTGTGCGGCTTTGCTTATCTCAGTGTCGGCGTCTGCCCAGACGCAGCTGGATAGTCTTATCGGAATAGCTGTTAGTAATAATCCGGAGATCAAGATGGCACGCTACGAATCGAGCGCGGCGGAAGCGAGGATTAGTCCTGCCAGTACGCTCCCGGATCCTCAGTTATCGATAATGGCCGAGAATGTCCCGTCGAACTTCACACTTACATCAGACGAGATGACGATGTTCCCGCAAGTCAAGATCATGCAATCGTTCCCGTGGTTCGGTAAGCTTAGCGCTGCCGGTGACGTGGAGAAATACGGCTACGAGGCATCTTCGGACAGGCTCTCCACCGTTACGCTTCAGGTTGTCTCAGAGTTGAAAAAGGTTTACGGCCAGATATACAGCACTGAGAAATCAATTGAGTATCTGGAGTATAAGAGACAGCTTCTGCAAAGTGTTGTCAAGGTTGCTGAGCAGCTCTTCGCGGTCGGCCAGGTTCCACAGCAGGACGTTTTCCGCGCGACCGCGGAGCTTACGATGGTACAGTCGGACCTGATTACGACGCACGGCATGCTGTCGGACCTCGACGCAAAACTTGGCGCCCTCCTCGGACAAAACGCCCCATACAGTATAAAGGTTGACACACTCGCGCTTCCTTCGCTCGGTTCGCTGGCAACGCTTGAAGCCGAACTCGGCGACGGTAATCCTGAACTAAAGCAGATCAGGAATGTCGAATTGGCGGCAAAAGCCAGGACAGTGTTCGCAAAGAAAGACGCGGTTCCAGACGTCAACGTCGGCTTTTCTTACGGGTATCGCGGCGCTTTGATGCCTGACGGCACAAAAGCTCTGAATATGATGAACTTCGAGGTTGGACTTAGTCTACCGATTTTCTTCGGCGCGAGACAGCAGAAAATGATAGACGAGGCCGACTTCATGCAGCGGGCTGCTGAAGAGCAATATGGCACAGCCGAACTCGGGTTGTACAGCGAGCTGCGCTCCACTTACGCCGACGCCGAGGCACAGTCGAAATTGATCCCGCTCTATACGAAAGAATTAATTCCACAGTATGAAGCAACGTACAACTCTTCGCTCTCTTCATACTCGGTCGGGAAGACTTCCTTTGCGATGCTGATCGACAATCTCACGACACTAATAAACACTAAAATAGAGTTAACAAAAATAGAATCCGCGTATTTCTCCGCTTCGGCTCAGATTTCGAAGCTTATAGGAGAAAGTTCTGAAGATTATAGAGGTGTGAAATGAGGAAGGCAATTTTATTCATGATCCCGTTATTCCTGGCAGCGCTGATTCTTGCCGGCTGCGGCAAGGCGACAAAGAGTAATGGTGCAAGTTCAAATTCAGCAACGGCAACCGCGACCAAGGGTGAGAGGAAAGTCCTTTACTGGTACGACCCGATGAACCCTACGATTCACTTCGATCATCCCGGCAAATCTCCGACGATGGATATGGCCCTGGTCCCGATGTACGCCGGCCAGGGAGAGGGTGGCCAGGATGTCATCAGGATCGATCCTGCGATGATCCAGAACATCGGCGTCGTAACGGCTCCGGTCGAACGCAGGAAGCTTACCCGAACCATCAATACTTATGGAGTCGTTGTACCGGACGAGAAGAGCATCAGCGACATAAACACACGCGTCAGCGGATGGATCGAGAGATTGTACTTCGATTACACCGGCATGGATGTGAAGAAAGGCCAGCCGATGGCGGTGATTTACAGTCCGGAGCTCATAGCTGCCGAGCAGGAGTTCCTGCAGGCAGTCAGCTTCGCTTCGGTCAGCGCCAATACCGTGACTCCGTCCAACACACTCATCAGCAGTGCCCGTGAACGGCTCAGATTCTTCGGGATGAGTGGAGCTGAAATAGACAGGCTGCAGTCGACAGGAAAAGTGATCGACCGTGTCACTATCTACTCACCGAGCGACGGCGTCATTCTTGAAAAGGATGTCTTCGAAGGACAGAAAATATCAGAGGGACAATCACTGTTCAAGGTTGCCGACCTCTATCATGTCTGGATTCTGGCCGACGTGTTTAAGATAGACATGCCGTTCCTGAAATCGGGCTCTCCGGCGACGGTTACTTACAGTAATTCCGAATCGTACGACGGGCGCGTCGATTTTGTGTATCCGGAAGTCGATGTGACAGCGAGAAGCGTCAAGGTGAGAATTCCGCTTAACAATCCGGGAATGGTGATGAAGGTCGGACAATATGTCAACGTGGCAATTCACTCTCCCGTCAGTTATGACGCCATCGCAGTTCCGTCCCAGGCTGTGATAAACACCGGGCTTCGGCAGGTCGTTGCGGTTTCGCTCGGCGGCGGAAGATTTCAAATAAGGCAGGTGAAGCTTGGCGCATACGCGGGCGGATATTATGAAGTTACCGACGGACTCGAGGTGGGTGACACGATAGTTACTTCGGGACAATTCCTCATCGACTCCGATGCGAACTTGAAATTTGCCGGCGCGGCGATGGAGGGACCAACGGAGACGGGAG
>JAKAGT010000085.1 GCA_021825585.1 Bacteroidota bacterium
CAATGCCGCGTTTCTATGCGGCAGTCTCGACGCGCAGTACGACATGCGGGAGAAAAACAACGATTCCCCTCAAGAAAAAGGGCACTTGAGAGACAAAGTCATTCGGCACTTAAATTGTGGAACTTAAATATGAATTTGTTGTTGACAACTCTGAGAGTTAAATTAATTATCGGATGAATGAAAGAATAAAATACCTGAACATTCTTGTGTTGCTAATTTTCCTGGTAGGTCAGGTTCAGTATGCGTATGCTTCGTACTTCTGCACCATGAAGAACGCGGAGACCAGTTCACCAACCATGACCATGTCCACGGACGACGAGAGCACAGTACAGTTTACAGAACGGAACGGTTTTGCACAGCCTGTATCTAGTCAACAGATTGTGCAGGCTAGCTGCATGCAGGTGCAGCTCACTGAAAAGAAAGTCGTTGATAATTTTACAAACACGGATAAATCTTTTTCTCATTTTGTCGGAATTGTCGCTGTCCTGCAATCCCAAGATGAGATCAGTCAATTAAGCAATAATAATTTTGTTCAGTTTTCCAGAACGGATTCACCTCCTTTAGATATAACCACCTTCAACAGTAACCTCCGCATTTAATATACTTTCCCGAACAGGAAGTTCGGGAAGCCGAATCCTGTATAGAAGCGGGAACGATTGGCTCAGCTGACTTTTTCTTTTAGATAAACAAGAAAAAAAGGTGAAGTATGTTCATTTCCAAAATTCAATTTGTTTCTCTATTTATTCTTTCAATTGCAACATCGGCGTTTGCGCAGTCGCAATTAGATAGTCTTATCGCCGTCGCAGTTCGGAACAACCCTGAACTCAAGATGGCCCGCTACGAATCGAAAGCCGCGCAAACACAAGTAGGCGTTGCAGGTCAATTGCCGGATCCGCAGCTGAAGATCGCGGCGATGAACGTCCCGTCAAATTTCAGCCTGACCTCTGACGGGATGACGATGTTCCCGCAAGTGACCGTTATGCAAATGTTCCCATGGTTTGGCAAGCTGTCTGCGGCAAGTGATGTGAAGAGATTCGGTTTTGACGCATCGAAGGACAGGTTAGCAAGCACCGCACTGGATGTCGTTGCAAATATCAAGAAAGTCTACGGGGATATTTATCAGACTCAGAAGACGATCTCGTATCTCGAATACAAGAAATCTCTGCTGAACGGAGTTGTGAAAGTGGCAGAACAGTTGTTTGCAGTCGGACAGGTTCCGCAGCAGGATGTGTTTCGCGCGACGGCGGAGCTGACGATGGTGCAGTCTGACATCATCAACATGAACGGGATGCTGAAACAGCAATATGCCGAACTCGCAGCTCTCGTTGGCAGCAGCGAACCGAAGGCTACTGAGGTCGACACACTTGTGCTTCCGCAATTGCAGCCGCTACAAACTCTCGAGACGGAGCTTATGAAACAAAATCCGTATCTGTCGCAGGTATCTAACCTGAAGGAAGCGGCAAAGGCACAGACTGCATTTGCGAGAAAAGATGCAGTCCCCGATGTCAGCCTCGGTGTATCTTACGGCTATCGTGGTGCGTTGATGCCTAACGGCGCAAGAGTGCCGAACATGATGAACTTCGAGGTCGGTCTAAGCTTGCCGGTTTTCTTCGGAGCGAAGCAGCAGAAAATGATCGATGAAGCCGATTTCATGAAAAGAGCGGCAGACCAGCAGTACAACACTGCAGCATTGTCGCTTCAAAGTCAGCTTAGGTCGATGTACGCGGATGCCCAAGCCCAATATCAGCTTATTCCACTCTACACGAAGGAGCTTGTTCCGCAGTATGAGGCAACATACAACTCGTCTTTATCCTCATATTCAGTCGGTAAGACGACGTTTGCAATGTTGATTGATAATTTGACTACACTAATAAACACAAAAATTGAGCTTGTGAAGATAGAATCGGCTTACTTTTCAGCGACTGCTGAAATCTCGAAGTTGGTTGGAGAAAATTCAAGAAAGTACAGAGGTGAAGAATGAATTGGAATGATGGAATCGTGGAATATTGTCCCGCGCAGCGGGATGCCGCATACCCGTATGTAATAATTGAGCGGCAGAGTAATGGAATATTGGAATAGTGGAAAAATGGAATATTGAACCCAGAATTGTCATTGGAAAGGAATGGCACACGGATGATACATGCGCGCCTCGCGCCATCTCGACATATAAAATATTCTGACGGGAGAAAACACAGATTTTCACAGACTATTTTATTTCGTTTGCTTTGGTCAAACCAAATTTGTGTTATTCGCGTGATTCGTGGGCTGTTTTTTTCCTTGGTTTCTAGTGACAAATTTGGGTTGAAAATTATAGAGGCAAAAGATGAAGAGAAGTAAGAAGCCAGAAGAGAGTATCAACATGAAAAATTTAGAGGTATAAAATGATGAAGACAATTCTCTTGAAAGGAAAACGGGAACCGGAGAACGGAAATCGGAAAGTAAAGAAAATAATGAAGATGATTTCGATATCCATCACGGTATTTGCGACCACTGCAATTTTGGCGGGATGCGGCAAGTCGACGAAGAGTGGCGGTGCAAGTGGAGATTCTACTGCGGCCGCCGCGAACAAGGGGGAAAGGGAGGTCCTCTACTGGTATGATCCAATGAACCCGACGATTCATTTCGATCATCCGGGCAAGTCTCCGACAATGGATATGGACCTTGTTCCCAAATATGTGAATGAAGTAGAGTCCAATCCTAACATTGTGCGTATCGATCCGGCGATGGTTCAGGATATCGGTGTTGTGATCGACACGGTGTCGAGAAGAAAGCTGACACGCACGATAAACACTTACGGAGTTGTCGTTCCGGACGAGAAAAGTATCGCTGACATCAACACGAGAGTGTCCGGTTGGGTTGAGACTCTGTATTTCAATTACACCGGAATGAATGTCGGGAAAGATCGACCGATGGCGGTGATCTACAGCCCTGACTTAATTGCGGCAGAACAAGAGTTCCTCCAGTCAGTTTCATTTGTGAAGGTGAGTAGCAGCACAATTTCGTCCAGCGAAGCAGGAAGCCAGCTCATTAAGAGCTCTCGAGAACGTCTGAGGTTCTTCGGCATGAGCGATAAAGAGATTGACAAACTAGAGTCGACAGGAAATGTGATAGACAAGGTAGTCATTCATTCGCCGGCGGATGGCGTGATATTGGAGAAAGATGTATTCGAAGGGCAAAGAATTTCAGCCGGACAGACCCTCTTCCGCGTCGCAGATTTGCATCACGTTTGGGTGCTCGCGGATGTATTCAAGATAGACATGCCTTTCTTAAAAATGGGAGCGCCGACAACTGTGAGTTACAGCAGTTCGGAGACGTTTAACGGGGCAGTGGATTTCATCTATCCGGAAGTGGATGCTACGGCACGAAGCGTTAAAGCGCGAATTGCCCTGTACAATCCTGGAATGGTGATGAAGGTCGGGCAGTATGTCAACGTCGCGATTCATTCACCGATTAGCTACGATGCGCTCGCCGTTCCTTCTCAAGCAGTTATAAACACTGGACTCAGACAGATCGTTGCAGTTGCGCTTGGCGGAGGAAGATTTGAGTTACGAGACGTGAAGTTAGGCACTTATGCCGACGGTTATTATGAAGTTCTTGATGGATTGCAGGAAGGCGAAGCGATAGTTGAATCCGGGCAGTTCCTCATCGACTCCGATGCCAACCTGAATAGTGCGGGCGCAGCAATGGCAGGCATGCCGGGGATGGAGATGCAGGAAAAGGAGAAAGGAGAAAGGAAACAGGAGAAAGGAAAGCAGAAGTCTGAAGTCAGAGGTCAGAAGTCAGAACAGATAGACATGAATATGCCGGGAATGAAGATGGAACACGGAGGAACGGAACACGCAACACGGACTCCGGATTCCAGCATCCAGTCTCCGTCGAAGAAGGAGCACTGAAATGCTTGCAAAGATAATTGAATGGTCGATAAATAATCGCTTTATAGTAATCATACTTCTGTTGTTCGTTCTCG
>JAKAGT010000024.1 GCA_021825585.1 Bacteroidota bacterium
GAGGAATCATCTCTTCGGATCTTAGCGAGACAAAAAATGCCCCAACTCTAAACTAACAAAATATCATGATTACGGCTCAACAAACTTTGTACACAAAAATGTTTGTTCCCCGACAGACTCCTAGGTCTTATCGGCGGGACGAGCTGGGTCTCCACCGTCGACTACTATAGAGTCATAAACAGTCAGGTCAACGAGTCTCTAGGCGGACTCAACTCCGCGAAGATGCTCCTCTACTCCGTTAACCAGCAGGAATTCAGGCCGGCCACAGATTCGTCGGGGCTTGAAGCATTTGCGGATTACCTGACCGGTATTGCAAAACGGCTCGAATCCGCCGGCGCCGAGTGCCTCGTACTCTGTGCGAACACTCCTCACATGGCGGCCGATATGATGCAGCAGAAAATCGGCATCCCGCTGATCCATATTGCTGAAGTAACTGCAAAGGCCATCTTGAAACGGAACCTGAAGAATGTCGGACTCCTCGGTACGAAGATGACCATGGAGCAGACTTTCTACAAAGAGAGGCTGGCAAAGTTCGGAATAGAGACGCTTGTTCCTGGGGAGCCCGAACGGGAATATATACACAGGACTATAATGACGGAGCTGGAGAAGGCGATTCTCAAGGACGAGACGAGGAAGGGTTACCTGAAGATCATCGATGGGCTTGTCGAAAGGGGTGCACAGGGAATCATACTCGGCTGTACGGAAATACCTCTTCTCATCAAGCAATCCGACTGCAACATTCCGGTATTCGACACGACCACTCTTCACGCGATGGCGGCAGTAGAATTTGCGCTGTCGGATGAAGCGGCGCGGCAAGTGTGACGCTCTCACGCATGCAATTTTTCTCCTGAAAAGAATCGAACACGGATAACGCAGATGGGACGGGTTCTCGCGGCTGATTGGAGATCATGGTACGAAATTGGAAAATCCGTGAAGGTCCGCTTGAATCTGTCGAAGCCGCGTTCGATTCAGCTTCTAGTCGGGATTGCCGTTGTTCGCGGTCTTTTTGACAATCTGATCGAACTTCTCGTCGAAGTGCTGGTTGAACCATGCATCGATGACAGACCGCTTGAACCGCCACTCCTTCCCGAGCTTCGCCGCGGGAATCCTCTTCTCCTGCGCCCATGTGTAGATTGTCTGCGGCTTGAGCTTCAGATAGGCCGCCACTTCTTCTAAAGTCATGATCTCGTCGTCGGGCATGGTTACTCCACCACCTTCGTCGTATCGGTGAATAGCCGGGGACGTACATCGGGGTGCGTACGCCGATTCGCGTCGGCCGCCGGGTTCGATAACTGCTGAATGGAATAGACAACAGCAGTATAAAAATTCCCTTTGTACTTCTTGAACATTGCATATGCCGCCGTCTTTTCTGCGAGAAACGGCTGCAGGTTCCAGGCGAGCTGGATCCCGACAAATGCGAGTATCACCACCCAGAACCTGAACACAACCACCCCGGTTTTCGGATAAACATTCTTCTCCTCGCAGGAGTATTTAAGCGCGTCAAGTACCATCTTCATCCCGAATATGCCGGCAACCGCGAAGATCGCGATGTGCAGCAGCTGGAGAAAATAATAATTTCCGCCCGTCAGGACGAAGAGGAGAACGATCGGAGTGAACGAAACCATGATGGCACCGGTGAGAAAGTAACCCGAAAGAACTATCACTGCCATATGGATCAGCCGCATCTTAGAGCCGAGTATCAGCTGTAGAATGAAGAAGGCGGGGAAGCAAATCAGCAGCGACAGGAGAAACAGCAGCGGTACCTTCATACCCGCAGTGACGGCTTGTAACGGCCCGCTGTAAAATCCCATAATGACTCCGTAGATGAATGTCAGGACAATGAAGGCGACCGTTAGCCGCCATGCTCTCCGCCACGGATTGGTTTCGTGCAGAATCTTCTCAAAGAACTCATCCTTGTTTTGCAGGCCCGGAAGCAGGTCGGCAAGACTAAACTTCTCGTTTGTCACAGCACGACTCCTTTCTTGAGGACTATTCAAGACTTCGCTCACAAATTTAGCATTCTATCATTGTATTGTCAAGTTTATTGCTGTTTACTTCTGTTTAGTTGTGTTTTTCTGGGTGCCTGCAAACCACGGTTTTCCCTGTAAGGCGGGCTGCCTCATGTGGAGCTGAAACAATATCATGTTCGTTTCCCTGGAGAACGGGCGGGGTTTTCATTATGAATCTCAAAAATCCGAAACTGACCGCTCTGAGATTTAACGATTGCATCAACGACCGGGGTATCGATGGGCTTTCAAAGCTGATGACCGAAGCTCATACACTTGTGGATCGGGGCGGCAAAGTGCGCAACTCGAAATCGTATGTAACCTGATGCTGGATAGAATTCTTTCGGATGTTTCCGGATTATAAGAATTTCTTTGGCAGGGTAGAGTCGCGCGACGATCTTGTTGTCATCCTTGGCTATGCGTTCTGGTCGGCTGAAAGTCCATTTGACCCGGCAATCTGGACTGCACGGATTCAAGATGACCTTGTCGCTGAATGGCGCATTTACGAAGACTCCATCTTTTTTGATAGCGAATTATAACGGAAGTAGTTGTAACCCCGTCAGAATTGCACACCCGGGAAAGATGTTTCTTGAGCAGGCGACATGCGCTGCATATATTCCTTCTAAAAGAGTGAAGGAGTTCGCGCATGGATAACCAAAGTGTAGCCACGCTTGGCAGCGGATGTTTCTGGTGTACTGAGGCGGTGTTTGATGATCTGCAAGGGGTAACAAGCATTCAGTCCGGTTATTCCGGCGGAACGGTTTCAAACCCGACGTACGAACAGGTGTGTACGGGCACTACCGGTCACGCGGAAGTCGTCCAGGTTACGTTTGACTCCAATATCATTTCATTCGAAGATATCTTGAGGATTTTCTTTACCGTCCACGATCCGACGACATTGAACCGCCAGGGGAACGATATCGGCACGCAGTACCGCTCGGTGATTTTCTATCACGACGAGGAGCAGAGGCAGACAGCAGAGAAGGTAATTGGTGAGATTGGCGCAGAGAAGATCTGGGACGATCCGATCGTGACCGAGCTGGCGCCCTTCGCGGCTTTCTACAAGGCTGAGGACTACCACCAGGAATATTTCGCGAACAACCCGAACCAGGGGTACTGCCGGGTCGTAATCGCACCGAAGGTGGCGAAGTTCAGGAAACGATACGCCGACAGGTTGAAAAATTAGCCGGGTTCCGAGTCACACAGTTGGTCGGTCGATCGGGTAAAGCTTCCCCGGGTCATTTTCGATGCGTGACCTGATCGGGAAATGGTGGAGTGCGGTGGTGCTTGTTGAATCTTCGCCCTTTGTGGTTTACTTTCAGGATGTCAGAGGGAATCAGTTCGATTAAGACAATGGTGGTGAATCCTATGCAAATCTATCAATCTTTGATGGATCGTCTGAGGAATCAGCACGAAGCGATCTCAAACATGGTGGAAGGGCTGGATGAAAAACGCCTCGCGGTTCATCCGGAGCCGGAGAGGTGGTCAATCCACGACAACATAGCTCATCTCGCAAAATACCAGCCCGTTTTCATGGAAAGGATAAATGCGATACTAACCCTGGACGAGCCGACGTTCAACGCGTACCGGGCCGAATACGATCCGGATTTCGAAACGTGGAGAAAGTGGGATACTCCGAACCTTCTTGGCAAGCTCGACAGCGACCGGAGAGAAATTTTCGATATGATAACGGGTCTGAGCAGCGAGGAGCTTGCGCGTGCCGGTATTCATAAGAAGAGAGGAAGATTGAGCGTTGTCGATTGGACCGAGCTCTTCGTTCTCCACGAGGCGCACCACATGTACACGATTTTTCAGCTCGTGCATGCCGCGTGAGAGATAATCAGGATGGTAGGTCCGGCATGGTCAAGCCTCTTTGCTCCAACCGTGCAGCCTGCCGGCATTGCAGCTCGAACCCTCGTGGACTGTTGTTCTTTTAACCAAGCACAATTACATTGGCAGACCGAA
This sequence comes from Bacteroidota bacterium, assembly GCA_021825585.1. Lineage (GTDB taxonomy): Bacteria > Bacteroidota > Ignavibacteria > Kryptoniales > JAKASW01 > JAKASW01. The sequence continues at coordinate 3,972 of JAKAGT010000024.1, forward strand.
GATAGGTGATGCGAAGTGATTGTGGGAAGCTACAGTTCTGCTTGCGGATATACACCATGGCTTAGGCTGCCGGCATGAGCAGGTCTCCGAAGAGGCTGAAGACTCTGATCGGTACTAGTCTCATCGTCTCCAGCCGGGAAACGGTCAACGGAATCTTTTCGTACCTGGCATATGTCATTGCCGGATTAGTCCTCTTGGGAATGGCGATTGTCCCCATACTCGCCCCGCAGTTAAAGGGATCGCGCGAGTTTCTCCTGAACTTCATTTTCTTCCTGGCATTCTTCGATATTATCACGCTGCAGGCGAAATTGACCGGCACCGCGCTGATCGAGCGCGGCACGCTCGGCTTCTTCCCGATCTCGGGGACGCGCTCCACGGGTCTGAGGTTCGTCACATTTCTCGTCGACAAGCGGCTCCTCCTGTACTTTGTTCCCGCACTCGGGACCATAGCCTCCCTGATCGGCAGGGGGAGCTGGATCTCGCCGGTTATTGTACTCTCCCTTTACCTCCTTTTGTACCTGGTTGCATCTGAGCTGCTCTTTGCCGTGTTTCCCCTACTGCGAAGACTGTCGAACCGGTTTAGCCCCAGGACGGTTTCGCAGATTATCATGCTTCCCCTGATGCTCGTGTTTTTCCTGCCTGCGATATTTCATCTCAAGCCGCTTTTCATGACCTGGATTCCTGTTGTTCATGAGTTCCTGACCGGGTTGCAGGACGCAATAGGTTCAAATCCGGCAGGTGCGTTGAATCAGCTTGGCGGCCTCCTCGTGGTAGTGTCGGCGTTAACCGTGCTGCTTGCCGGAGCAGATTGGCTCGTTGTGAAATTGAACCCTGGTATTGCGCAGGGGTATCGGTACTCCCGAACGGTCCGGCGCGTGCCATCGGAAGGCTCGTTAAGCCGCGATGCAGACCCTCCTCGAAAGACACTCGTGCAAGATGATGCGCCCCCGGCCGCGCGGCCTGGAAAATGGAGAAACGTCCGTCTGGTTTTTCTCGACTGGAAGGTCCGCCAGAAGGAGGAACGGCTTCTCTATGTGATTCTGGTGTACCCTTTCATCGGGGGAATGCTCATGGATGGTTTATCTCACCGGTGGCATCAGATGGCATCCGCGTCAATGCTTCCGGTGTTCTTCGTGACACAGATGCTGGGAATCGCATTCATGGAGAACCAGTTCACGCAGCACGGGTTGAGATTGAAACATGTGTCCGTTCTTCCAATGAAGCCGGAAGATTTTGTCCGTGTGAAATTCTTCTCAGTCTTCCTGCTGGTATCGCTCATCGATATTCTCATGACGGTAGCGCTCGGTTACAGACTCAATATGGGTTTGTACCAGCAGCTGCGGGGAGCAATATACTCGCTCTATCTGCCGCTTGTCCTTGTTGCGGCGGTCACAACGCTCCTTCTCTCCTTCCATGAGATTTATCGGCACACCATTCTTTCACTCTTCATAGTCGCAGTGGTTGAGTTCATTGCCACGGCAGTTTACGGGCTTCTGGTGCTGCCGGGACTTATCGTCGGATTGGTTTTCACAGCCGGATTGATCCTCATCGCTTATTACTTCTGGATACCTTCGTGGGGAAGGAAATTGTCGATGGAGTTACAAACCCTTCTTGAGGAATCGAAATGAACGCTATCGAACTTATCGGATTAAGGAAGACATACGGCAAAGGCGTTGTCGCGCTCGACGGAGTGGATCTGGTCGTCGAGGAGGGCAAGCTTCTTGGCTTCGTCGGGCCCAACGGGGCCGGGAAATCTACCACGATCAACATAATTGCGGGACTCATCCGGAAGGACGAGGGAACTGTTCGGTTACTCGGCAAGGAAATTCAGCCGGCGGATTTCGAATACAAGGGAAGCATCGGATTCGTTCTCGAAAGACCGAGCTTTATTGAGAAGCTCACGGCGCACGAGTATTTGCGATTTGTAGCGAGTATGCACGGCCTGGAAGAACGGGAGGCCAGCGTCAGGATCGACGAGCTTCTCGAGTTCTTCGACCTTGATGCCAAGAAGAAAGAGAGGATAGAGTTATTCTCCGCCGGCATGAAGAAGAAGGTCTCCCTGGCCGCGGCAATGATACACCGCCCGAGGATCCTGGTACTCGACGAGCCGCTGGAAGCAATCGACCCGGTGTCGGCGAAAGCCATAAAAGACAATCTGAAACTCATGGTACGGCAGGGAACGACCGTCCTGCTGAGCTCTCATGCCCTTGATACTGTCGAGAAGCTTTGCGACGGGATCGCCATCATAAACAGGGGGAGGATAGTGTACAGGAGCAGCATGGAGGATATCAGGGCGAGGCTGAAGGATGAGGTGGGTCAGGAGACATTCTCTTCACTGGAGGAAATATTCGTCCAGGTTGTCAGCGAGGGTGGAAATCCGGGGGTTGAGAAAAGGCTGTCGTGGCTATGATTACGCGGGATTCTCAGCTGCATCGGGGAACCAGGTGATCTCCCGCTGTTCCGGCTGAATCAGCAGGCTGATTCATGCGCTTGGAATGATCCGGCACCCTCCGCTGAACGCTTTTTGTTCTTCTTCGTCCATATGGAGGTACACTCTAGCATGGAGAAGAAGAATGAACATATCGCACAACACGGTGCTGATAACAGGAGGCGGAACAGGAATAGGTCTCTGTATCGCAGAAGAATCCATAAAGTCAGGAAACGAAGTAATTATTTGCGGCAGAAGGGAAGAGAAGCTCAAGCAAGCCCGGACGAAACTTCCACAGATTCACACAAGGGTGAGTGACGTCTCGAACGCGAAAGACCGGTTGCGATGATGCCAATCTATTGCGCGACTAAGGCCGCGATGCATTCGTTCAGTATTTCGCTCAGGCATCAGCTGAAAAACACGCCGGTGAAAGTGTTCGAAGTCATTCCGCCGACGGTCGATACCGAGCTCGACAAGGGCACGCGTGCCCAAAGGAACGTGACCTGCAGGGGAATCCCTCCGTCTGAGGTCGCGACCGCAACCATGAAGGCTCTGTCCGACAATCAGTACGAGTATGCAGTCGGCCAGGCGCAAAGCCTTGTCGAGGCTTCACGAAACAACTTTGATGAACAGTTTAACCGCATGAACCACTGACAAATCGACCGGGCGCGAAGCTCAGTGCCCGGGACTCCTTTTATTCTCATCCAGCCCAATTACTTCCTTCCTTGTTTGCCTGATCATGCTCTATTCCTTATAATAAGTCGTCGAAACCCGACAGAGGATGAGAGGAACAGTGCATGTGCCATCATGGAGACACCAGACACATTGGCGCGAAGAATCAGTACGACTGCCTTGCGATGCTGGACGGGAGAGTGGTCGGATGCGGATCAGTCCTTTTCTGGGATCGGCCCCCTCGCATCTTACATCGAACAAGACTTATCTGGAATACGAGTTACGGTGACCGGGCAGCGGCGTACTCGACTGGGCGAGCCGACAGACGAGTTACCGGCTGCTGCAGCATTTAAAACGTGCGGAGTGAACGAATGAAGAAAGTCCTGTCATACCTGCTGGTTCTGATTTTTCCCATCGGTGTCAGTAATTCCATGACGAGGAACGGTGACCCGGCCGGTGTAAGTCTGAACGTATCAAATAACCGCCTTGAGATCGTGTGGGGCGGTAAAGTACGGCTCACCGGCGGCATGCCGCTGATTCAAAACACGGGTGATTCTGCCGAAGCGACCTGCAGGGTGACCGGTGTTGCGGCATTTGCCTTTCAGTTCCGAAACGGAGAGCGTCTCGGCATAATATCGAAGAAGCTGGTTCACGACAATGTGACTGGCCTCTTCCTGGTCACACACGGCAATAAGCCTCCGGCTGGAACAGATTATATGGGGCTGTTTTTCGACAATTTTCCCGGTTACAAGCGGGGAATATGCTATTGGTTCATGCAGGACTGGAACGCGTGGACAAAACCGATGAAGGTGGAAAACACCGGAGATTTTCCCGATCACGGGGTCCAGTTCTTTCTCTGGCAATACGAGGACGGTACATACGGTGCCGCGATGCCGCTAAGCGGAGGAGGTTACGAATCCGCTCTGGGCAGGAGCGGCGAAGGAATAGGCGCAAAGGCCGTAAGCGGTTACGGCGGCACACATGCAGCAGAAATACCTATGCTCGCCGTCGGCTTCGGGAAGGACCCGTATGCTCTCGTGTCGGAACTGTACCATGACGGCCTGTCGATGATCGGAAGGGGAAATGATCTCCGCATCGACAAAAAGTATCCGAAGATTCTCGATTACTTCGGATGGTGCACCTGGAACGCATCGGACCTCGGTAAGAATCTGAGTGCGAAGCTCGTCCTCGAAGGAGCTAAGTCATTTTATGATCACAAGTTTCCCCTTTCGTGGATCATAATCGACGACGGCTGGCTGCAGAACAACGGCAGGGGAACCTTGTCGAGCTATGAGCCGATCCCGTCAAAATTCCCGGAAGGATTCAAACCGATGATACGGGAACTGAAGAAGGACTACGGTATTAAATACGTGGGCGTGTGGCACACGATTGACGGCTACTGGAACGGCATCGACACGAATTCCACGTTAGGACGACGCTTCAGGAATGCCATGTTCTCATGGACCGAAAAGAATCGGAACGGAAAAGTATTGAGTTTCGATTTCATTTCTCCATACTCGGATTCCCTTTCCATGTTTTACGATGATTGGTACGAATACCTGAGATCTCAGGGTGTCGATTTCGTCAAGGTCGACAACCAGATTTCGGTTCCCGATATGGCAAGAGGGAACTTCCCTGTATTCGATTTCGCAAAGAGAATTCACAGTCAGCTGAACATGGCGGTCCGAAAATACTTCGGCAATACCGTCATAAACTGCATGGATATGGGCAACGATGCGTACTACAACTTCGGCTCCACTGCAGTCGCGCGTGGCGAGGAGGATTATTTTCCCTACGAGCCCGGCGAGAGCTACAACATGATGAGGGGAAACGCTGCCGTGCATGTGCTGAGCGCCGTCACGAATTCACTCTGGTTCGGGGAGATGGTCTACCCGGATTACGACGAGTTCGAGAGCTACAACCCCAATGCGACCTTCCACGCGATTGCGCGTGCTATAAGCGACGGCCCCGTCTACGTGACCGACAAACCAGGAGAGCAGAAGTTCAACGTACTGTTTCCGCTGGTCTACCGGGACGGCAGGATAATCCGCACCAGCGTACCTGCCAGGCCGACTGAAGACTGCTTGTTTCAAGTCCAGGATCCGAAACCGTTTAAGGCATTCAGCAGGTCCGGGAAAATAGGTCTGATCGCCGTCTGGAACGTAGCGGATACCGACTCTGTTGCAGGCACATTCAAACCATCCGATGTACACGGGATCGAAGGGAAAAGATTCTTTGTCTGCGAATACTTTTCGAAGTCATGTCTGGTCGCCGGGAGGAACCAGGCGATCCCGGTGAAGCTCGGGAGATTCGGTTACAAGCTGTATTACATTTCCCCGATTGTCGACGGCTTCGCCCCGGTCGGTCTTATCGACAAGTATAATGCTCCTGGAACGATTGACGGGTGGAAGCGGAACGGCAACATCGTAACTGTCAGGATCGGGGAGTCGGGCCCGTTCGCGGCGTATTCTGCAAGCCGTCCGAGGCTTGTGAGAGCGAATGGATCGAATGTTCGGTTCAATTATGCCGACAATGTCATATCGGTGAATATTGAAGGGCGGCTCGAAGAGCCTGTCATTCAAATCGTATTCTGATGTGATCCTCGAAAGTTGAAGCGAGAGGAAACGGTGGTGAAGGAGAGCAAACGAAATTTCGGAAGCATAACGGGAGGGCTGTTGGCTGCTGCGGTGATCTTAGCCGCGGTATCCGGGGTTGAAGGGTTTGCAGTACGCGGGGAAGGTAAAGCAGTTAAGGGGCGGAAGATCTCGCCGGTGACGTCGAATATCCTGGTCCGGCATTACCTTCGTGTGCATTCGCAAAATAGACCTCCGTTGTGCATATTATTCGTGATGTCGGAGCCGGTGGGCTGCGTGAGAATCGATCCTGTTTGAGACTGACAACGCCGGATATGTGCTTGTTCGGTTTGTCGGTGAAATAAATTTGTCCATAGAACGGGAGGCTGAATATGGGACAAGTTGTTGCGAGATGTGGTTTCAGGTGCGACGCCTGCAGGGCTTTTGCTGCGAACAATCGCTCCCACGACGACCGGATGCGGGTCGCATTGGCATGGTCGAAATATTTCGGCCTGAAAATACCGCCGGAAAAACTTCACTGCAACGGGTGTCGTGGAGAAGAGTGCGTGGCAAACGGGCTTCCGGATCCGACGTGCCAGATACGCTCTTGTGTGATCGAGAGGGGGATGAATACCTGCGCGGATTGTTATGATTACCCTTGTGAGAAAATTGAAAGCCGCATGAACGAGGTAGAGGAGGTAATGCTTCGTTTCGTGGACAAGATTTCTCACGAGGAGTTTGAAGCCTATATCGCGCCTTATGACGCGAGGAAAACGTTGAACGAGATGAGGGACCAAAGAACGGACAGAATTGACTGAAAGCCCGGGTCGAAGAAGCAAACCTGCCCAAAGAAAAATACGAGGTTCACATCGAGCATGCTCCTGAAAACCGCCCAAGAGGCAATGCACAAGGCGTAACTCATTGCTGAAGTGGATGCCGTGTTGCCTGAGAAGCCTGTATTATCCGGTGATCAAGGAGCCGCGAGTTCCTCTCTGCTCCCCATGAGTTGTTCGACATCAATCAGGATCAACATCTTGTTTTCAAGCTTTCCAATCGAGCTGACGAATCTGGAGTCGATACCGGATATGGTATCAGGGGGCGGCTCGGTAAGACTCGCAGGCATCCTCAATACTTCGGCCACAGAGTCCACGATCATCCCGACAGTCTCACCTTTTGTCTCTGTAACGATTATACGCGTGTCGCTGTCGTATTCCTTCCTGGGAAGATGCATCTTCATTCTGATGTCCATCACGGGAATTACCTTCCCGCGCAGGTTGATAATACCTTCGATCACATCCGGAGAGCCGGGCAGTCTTGTGATCTGAACCATCTTCATGATTTCTTCGACATGCAGAATGTCAATCCCGAATTTTTCGCTCCCCACGGCGAATGTGACGAGCTGCAGCAGGGTATCGTTCGTCTCCGTTAGAATGTCTTCTGTATTCATGCTTTTTCCTTTCTGAAAGTAAGAGGAGAAACCCGGTCCCTCCTCCGACAATGCTAAGACTTCACAATCTTGCCGTTCGAGCGGACCGCGTAGTTCCCCCTCGATTGCGGGATATTACGTGAGTCTCCCTGCGGCTTTTTTTGCCCATCTACTTTGAACCTCGCGATCAGGCCCTGGAGATTCATCGTCAGGCCGTTAAGGCCTTCTGACGTACGGGCGATCTGCTGGACTCCGTCCGCACTTTGGTGAGTCACTTCGCTTATGGCTTCTATGTTCCTGCTGATCTGTTCGGCTGCAGTGGACTGTTGTTCGCTCGCCGCAGCTACCTGTGTGATTACGTTTACGATGTCGTCTGCCGCCTGGATGATGCGCTGCAGCGATTCGCCCGCCTTGTCGGCCAGGAGTTTTCCTTTTTCCACCTCTTTCGTACCATCTTCCATCGAATCTACCGCGACCGAGGTGTCCTTTTGTATTTGCTTTATCATACCCGCAATCTCTTTAGTAGCCTTGGTCGTCCTTTCCGCCAGTTTTCTCACTTCGTCGGCGACTACCGCGAAGCCTCTCCCGTACTCGCCGGCCCGGGCCGCTTCTATTGCCGCGTTCAATGCCAGGAGGTTTGTTTGATCGGCTATGTCGTCTATCACCTGGATTATCTTGCCGATCTCGTCGCTGCTTTTGCCGAGAGCCTGTACGGTCTGCGCCGAGTTCTTCACTCCATCTGCAATCCAGTTCATCCCTTTTATAGTTTCCGTCACGACCTTCCCGCCATCCTGCGCTATGCTCCCGGCCTTCTTTGCCGATTCTGCCGCGATCGACACGTTCCTGGTGGTCTCGACTATTGTCTTGGCCATCTCTTCGACGCCACTCGCGACCTCCGAAGCCTGTGCACTCTGCTCCTGCGCCCCCGCAGCCATCTGTTCGGTGCTCGAAGATATCTCACTGGCGGCACTTGCGGTCGCTTCGACGGCAGAGGCGACTTGGCCTACAGCCTGGCTGAATGAATCGGCAAGGAGGTTTATACTATTCTTGAGTTTGGCGTAATCACCCTTGTATTCACCGTCCATTCGAACCGTCAGATCTCCCTGAGCTATCCTTTCCAGTATTTCGCCTGATTCATTTATCGGATGCACAATAGCGTCGAGAGTATTGTCGAAGTCGATTATGATGTCCCGGAATACTCCCTCATGCTTGTTGCCGTCCGCCCTCTCGGCCAGCCTTCCTTCGGACGACGCCCGTGAAAGCAGCTTCGCGTCGGAAACAAGATTCTTCAGGCTCTCTTTGATTGTCTGGAACGCCTTTCCCAGCATATCCCTTTCGGATAACAAGGCCACATCTTCTTCGAAATTCCCTTCGGCGAAATGCATTCCGAGTTCCGACCGCCCCTTCATGCTTTGCTGCAGGGTCTTTAAGGATGAGTTCAGTTTTCCAATTTCGTCCTCTCTTTGAAGGACGGAGATCTCGGACAAGTCCCCTTCGGACAACTTTTATATCCCGTTGATTGAAATATCCAGATCGGCGATGATTCTCCTCTTGATGAAATACATCGATATGGAGAAGGCGATTATTACCGAGATGATCGAGACCAATCGCTGGCTGGCTATGTCAGATTGCATGCCGGCCAGAGAATATCTTAGACTTACCACGGCCATCACATCACCGGTGTTTGCTTTGTGGCAGGTACTACAAACGTCAGTTGCGAGTATCGGCTGAATTATTCTGTATACGGGCTCGTTATTGAAAGTCTCTTTGAAAGAGCCGACGGCTTTCGATCTCAATACAGACCCTTCCTCTTTGTCCATGTTCATTTCTGAACCGGCCCGGACTCTGTCGGTGGGGACCACTTGAAGCTCCGACAAATTCCTCATGCCCTTCACAGATTCTATGAACGGCTTGATATCTGATACCCCCTGCGACATTGAATAGGTTATTGAATTGACCATCAGCCGGCTCATACTGCGAACCTCTTCATCTGTCGAATTCATTTTGGATTTTGCTTCTTGGGTGAGCAAGATTACTATCATTACACTCAAAGTGACGAGCAGGCTCAAGGCTATGATCACCCCCATTTGCCTCGAAATTGACGACCGCATTTGCCCTCCGGTAATATGTTATGGCGAGATGATCGGGGCTACCACGCCGACGGCGTCTTCTGGATTCAAATGTGCAGGTCCATGGACACGAAATTTGTATTTCCGGTGCGCTTCGTGTCCAAAAAACTCATTGAAGAAAACGATGGGATACGGAGGTCAGTAAGCTGAAAACCAAAACCGTCGCCCCCACCGCTTCGTTTTTCGCCGCCCATGAATTCGACATCTGGTGGAATGTCATTTGTGCCAGACCAAGCCGGGCTTTCGATTCCACAAGAGAATACTTCTTCAACCGATTCACGACACGCCTCTGTCGTATATATCGGACACACTTCGCCGCAACTTTAATAAATATTACCGGCGCAAATCAAACCGGCCTGTCGAGACGGGGTGCTCGAGAGAATCAGCGTTCCCTTCTCCGTGTCACCACTAGTTTCCCGTTGAAAACATTCAATGTCTTGCGTATTATGTGATACGAAAATTCCCTGATGGAAAAACGACGACTCAACCGAAGCAGACATTCCAGAGTGTCAGAGCTCAAGACCGATTTTATAACCGATCCCCGCTTGACACGGGCAGCTGGTGGTGAAGTATTAAGAAACCTTAAAGCTCTCCTCTCTGAGGATTTGGGATTCCACGATGCCCCTGTCAATAACGGCAGACACAATTTCCATTCCTTCCCCGCGAAGTTTCCCCCGCAGTTGTCGCGCCTGTTTATCGAGAATCTGACTTCACCTGGCGATCTCGTTTTGGATCCGATGGCAGGATCCGGAACTACAGTTGTGGAAGCCATGTCAACAGGCAGGACAGGACTAGGATTTGATATCGATCCGCTGGCTTTACTCATAAGCAAGGTCAAAATCACACCTCTTGACCCGATTGCCGTGGAGCGTCAGGCTCACAGGGTGGCACAGGAGGCTGAACTTTCTCTTTTGCACTCATCAAAAATAGAGAAAGAGCTCAAGGATAGGTTCGACGAGCAGACAAAGGCATTCATAGACTACTGGTTCAGCGGTGAAACGCAGATCGAACTGATGGGTCTCCTTCTACAAATCGAGAAAGTCAAAGATCCGGATATCAGAGATTTCCTGAAGCTTACGCTCTCTGCAATTATCGTGACAAAATCCGGTGGTGTCTCGCTTGCCTGGGACCTGGGCCATACTCGTCCGCATAAGCTTAATCAAGGCAAGACCAAGAAATACAAGGCGGCGATTCCTGAATTCGAGAAACGGGCAGCCAGGAACATCTCGAGCCTTATCAAGAATGCCGAGTCAGCAAAAAAGAGCCGTGTTCAGTTTGGGAACGCAGAGGATCTGCCTCTCGAAGATGAAAGTGCCGATTTGATTGTTACATCACCTCCGTACGCTTCGAATGCCATAGATTACATGCGAGCGCATAAGTTTTCACTCGTGTGGCTCGGCATGGAAGTAAACCATCTGACCGAGCTTAGAAGCAAGTATATCGGGAGTGACAAAGTAACAGGGTATGAGTTCGAATCTCTCCCGTCGCTCACAGAGAAGGTCATTTCGAGAATCTCCGCTCTCGATCCCAGAAAAGGAATGGTGCTCCGCAGGTATTTTTCGGAAATGACACGGGTGCTTAAAGAGATGCGGAGGCTACTTAAGCCGGGAAAGGTTGCCATCGTCGTTGTCGGCTCTTCTGTGATGCGCGGGATTGATACGGAGACCGACAGATGTCTTGTGGAAATTGGGGACTCGCTGAAGTTTCCTTGCGCTGGAATAGGAATCCGATTGCTCGACCGCGACAGACGCATGATGCCTACGAGCACAAAGAGTCGCAACGATTCACAAATAGAAAACCGGATGCATCGGGAGTTTGTCCTCGCTTTTGTGAAACCAAAATGAAAGGACGGGGTCGGTGAGTAAAATTGAGGATATGCGGCATCAGTATCAACGGAGAGTATCGGCATCGCTCATCTATATGAAGCAGGGCAACATACCGAGCATGGCCGATGTAGGCAGCAAAGGGAGTACGAATATCTCCAAACACTTAGTCAAGACGCTTGGCTTCAGAATGAGAAAGAGTGCGACCGAGGGGCAGACAGCGGGAAAAGGATTTGAAGATTTAACAAGGGATTTTCTTCAAGAGGTCTTCGAATACTTGCAGAACTTGCGACCGGGGAAATGGAGATTCTCTGTTCACGAGGAGATTTCTGCGTTTACCCAGTACAAGCATCTGGGGGAACTTACCGAGATTCTGAAGAGTGGGGTCCAGAAAGATATGCGGACAAGCTTGAAGAGCCTACTCGGCGATTATCTTGTCACACCTGACATCGTTATTTTGCGAGAGCCACTTGCTGACAGCGAACTCGACCATAGCGGAAAATTGCTGGATGGAAGCAGATACCCGCAACACACTCCACTTAGAAAGAAAAATAGCGAGAGCGAACTTCTGCACGCGAGCATTTCATGTAAATGGACCATCAGAAGCGACAGGGCGCAAAATGCCAGAACGGAAGCTCTCAATCTCATAAGAAACCGGAAAGGCAACACACCTCATATCGCAGTTGTGACCGCTGAGCCCCTTCCAAGCAGAATCGCTTCGGTAGCTCTTGGAACTGGCGACATAGATTGTGTCTACCACTTTGCCCTCCCCGAGTTGCAGACTGCGGTGCGAGAGGTTGGAAATGAGACGGAACAGGAGCAGTTGGAGATGATGATAAACGGGCGCAGACTGCGTGACATTGTTGACCTTCCGTTCGATTTGGCTATCTGAGGTTCGGTCCGCAGGGGGCCGGGTACACATCGCGGTCTTTGGCGGCGCATTCTTGTAGGATAACGGAGCCAGCCGTTGAGGTTCTTTGTTGTATTACTGTTCTAACGTGATCCAGTACCGAAAAATCACCCTGTCCGCAGTTTCTTCACCGCATACATCAACAGTTATGTGCAGATCCCCGGCCCGCCGAACGAAAAGCCATCATCCCTTCATAAGGTCCTTTAGCTTCATGAAGAGCGAATGCGACTGCAGATGTTTGACGGTCGACTGCCAGCTGGCTTCCGCGTTGAACTTCCGCTCCTCATCGCGCTTCCGCTCTTTCATCAGTTCGAGAATGCGGTCGTCCTCACCGGCCTCCAGCCAAAACCCGTGCTTGTTCTCACAGTACTCCAGAACCAGATCGTACATCCTGTAATCGAACTGCTTCAAGTTGGAATTGCACACCGGGCAGCTGTACTTCGACGGCGTGCTCGACAGCATCAGCGATCCCTTTTCTTCTTCATCATTAAAGGCTTCATTCTCGAGATCATCGAGCTCGCTCATCGTGAACCACATTCCGTGATCGTTAGAACACGCGTCGACTTCTATTCCATGACGAAGCTGATTACTCAGCTCCATTCCGCATTCGGGGCATCTCATAAGAATCCTCTTTTCTAATGGTCTTGTTCCGAAAAAGCTAATCGCGGTCACAATAAAAGACAAGGAAGACACTGGCGCCGGATTGTAATGAGTCGAATGCCGGTGAAAAGAGAATGAATATTCTAACGAGAGTGATGTTCCTTCCCGGTTATTTTTCCCCGGAGCAGCCTTTTCTCGGAATCGGAATTTGTAAGCCTCAGCGCTGTTTCGAACTCCGCATCGGCTTCGTCGGTCATGCCGAGCCGTGAATAAATCTCGCCCCGGAGGCTGTGGTACAGGTAATAACCCTTGAGTCTTTTCTTGTCCGGAATCGTGTCTATTGCTGAAAGGGCCTCTGCCGGACCGTGTACGCGCATCACGGCTACCGCACGGTTTAACGCCGAAACCGGCGACGGGAAATCCCGGCAGAGCCATTTGTAGAGCTCGAGGATCCGTTTCCAGTTTGTCGTCTCGTAAGTCTTCGCCGTGCAGTGCTCGAACGCGATGGCGGCTTCGATGTGATACCTGCTTACCGAATCGCCGGAGGCAGACTTCGCCATGTATTCATTGCCGAGAGAGATAAGGTGAAAATTCCATTTGCTCCTGTCCTGGTACTGAAGCAGCACGATGTCACCGGCGGGCGAGACCCGCGTAGTGTTTCGCGAAGCGTGGAAACACATCAATGCCATAAGTGCAAAAGTGTCGGGGATCTGCGTAAGCGGATTCTCGCTAAGCATCCTGCAGAGCAGCATTGCTTCTTCCATCAAGTCTTCGCCGTCCGTGCTGATGCGCACCGAACGTGAGTCGCGCCTGAGCACATCGATGGCTTTGTTCTTAGCCGCGCGATAGAGCCAAGCGGAAGGGTTGTCGGGTATACCCCTGATGGGCCAGACCTGCGTGGCCTGGAGAAGCGCATCCTGCACAACGTCCTCGGCGAGTTCGAGATTCTCCGTACCGAACGTCCTGGCCAAAACGGAAACCATCTTTCCCGCTTCATGACGGAAAAGATGATCAACCAGTTTACCGACATTGTCGGCTTTCATTTCTGCAGAAATCTAAGTGAAGTAATCCTACGAAACTCTAATCTCTAAGTCCGAAATCCTAAACAAATTCAAAAGACAAAAGTCAAATGTTCAAAACTTCTTGGGGAATCCCCTTCATGCTCTTTGAATCAAAAATGATCCCCAAGTCACGCCTGTTCGAGGTGGATTAGATTGCTGCCAGGGTCCTTAAAGTTGAACCACTTTACGCCGGAACCCGGGCCGTGCAAATCATCTCCGATTTCGCTGACTTTGATTCCCTTGTGACCGAGATCGTTGTGGGCAGCGGTAATGTCTGAAGTGGCAAACCACAGCGTCATTGTGCCGGGCTTCGCATTTCCGTGAAAGGTGGTTAGAGTTATGGTAACTCCACCATCGGGGAGAGTAAGGGACACCCACCAGTGGTCATCGTCCTGGCGGTAGTCTGTGGTGACCTTCAAACCAAGTTTGTCCGCGTAAAAAGCTTTTGTTTTCGGCATGTCGCTGACAGCCACGGCAAGCATCATAAGTTTATTGACTACCTGCATAAAGAAGTTCTCCTTTACTTCCTTAATCATTCATCGCTTGTGCGCTTTTGATATGTTCAACTCCACCGCATTGAGAATGAGTGCCTTAAGCGCTGGCTCATCTACGGCGTCACCTTCGTGGAAGTCGATGGCACGGACCGTGTTGCTTTCCAGGCGCGTGTTGAAAAGTTTCTTCGGGTCCTTGATCTGCGCACCTTTTGGGAACGTCAATCTCACTGCGTTCTTCGCAAGGACGCTGGCTCTTGCTTCTTCGTCGGCGGTAAATTCAGCCATCTCTTATACGCCACGAACGCGGTCAGGATGGTGGGGACAACACCCCAGAGAATGCCTGGAAACACGGCGTACTGGACATACAGCGCAATGCCCAATAGCGAAAGCACGGACAGGGAGGCCGCCGCGATCGAGGTTGATTTACGCAACTTCGCCCCGGGGAGAATTAAACCTATCGCGAACAGAATCTGCAGCACTCCCAGGGCTATCCAGAGGGGCCTGGGCAAAGCGTTCAAGGCCCATTCGGTGGCAACTTTTTCATAATTATTTACTATGAAGATCCCACCTATAATATTCCACAGGGCCAACAGAATTTGAAGAACCCACAGCAGAATGTTCATGCGTTTTCTCCCGTCGCTTTTTTCACGAGCGAGGCGATCCTTTCCTCTTCGGCGGCAGTCACCTTAGTCAGAGCGTAGCCGTTCGGCCACATTGCGCCATCGTCGAGGTTTGCCTTGTCGCTGAAGCCGAGCGTCGCGTATCTCGTCTTGAACTTCTCCGCGGGTTGGAAGAAGCAGACGACGTTGCCGTCATTGTTGACATATGCGGGCATCCCGTACCAGGTTTTCGCAGACAGGCCGCTGGCTTTGAAGATAGCATGGAGTCGCTTCGCAATGGCGCGATCCGGTTCCTGCATCGCAGCGATCGCCGCGAGTGCGGCGCTTTCCCCGTCCGCCCTGTCCTTGTTCGCACGCGCTTCTGCTTTCATCTCCTGGGCACGAGCCTTCATCGCGGCTCGTTCCTCGTCCGTGAATCCCCCGGACTTCTTGTTGATCGCAGGGGTGCCCTTGCCGGACATGTGCGTGTTCTTCTTTGGACTCAAAGAAACCTCCTCATGGTAAATGTTTCCTTCAAATTACTTTTTCGGCCGCTTATTGCGCAAGGGAAATGTAGGTTTGTCGCCGGCGGGCTCACGGCTACTGAATGAGTCCGACAATGTTACCGTCCGGGTCTCTTATGCTTGCGACCAGCCGTCCGCGACCGACATTCTTTACATCTTGTGCGAATTGGAACTTGGAATTTGCTAGTGCCGATCCAACTATCATTTACTAACTTGGTCCCGCCAAAAGCGGGCGGGATGCTCATTCCAACAATAATTTTACCTGCACGTTGTTTGGTAAAATTAGTTGGAATGGCACTAGTAAGTCATAACTTCCCGGACTTCGACGCTCCCGTCGTAGTCGAGGATCGGACACGCTTTGGCGAACTCGACGGCCTCGTCGAGGCTTGCCGCCTTGATGACGCAGAAACTCGCGACGACTTCTTTCCCTTCGGCGAAGGGACCGTCGTGCACGCGTTTGCCGGTCCCGCTGACGACCTTCCCGGCGTTTGTAAGGCGCTGGCCCGGCGTTAGCCTTCCTTCCTTAAGGAGTGTTTCCATCCTCTTCTCTTCGACTTTACTGTAATTAACCAGCGCTCCTCTGATGCGGTTGGCTAGTTCTTCGTCGTACGGCATGATTCCTCTCGTCACTGAGTCATGAAAGCTTTGAAGTCTTCGGTGTCGAAGTAAATGGACGACGAAACGATCTTGTCGCCCTTCACCGACAGAACTTCAACAACGTCCTTCGTCGAGGTGTTCCCTTTGGGCGAACGGAGATCGTATGCCGCGATGACGCATGCCTTGCCGCCTTCGACGATGAATTTGCCATTTTTCTTCCCCTGGTATTGAATGAATTTGTCGCGGCAATTTTCCCGGGGATAACGAATCCGCACGGATAATTGATTGTCATAAATCCGGACGACCGTGTAAATTCGTCTTTTCCTTTTTTATCCGTGTTCTAATTCTTCTTGACAGTTATGTCGCAGAGCATATCGGAATGTATGTTGAGCCCGATGTTCGTCATGTTGTAAAGATGCTCGCTGGCAACGAGCCAGACGATCTCGCAAATCTCGCGTTCGGAATAGTACTTCGCCATGCAGGCGAAAAGATCCGGGTCCCCTCTCTTGTTCTTCGTCAGTTCGGTCACATAGTCAAGCGCCGCGCGTTCGGCATCGCTGAACAAAGGACTCGTTCGATAATCTTCAATCGCATCGAACTTCGCCGTGTTCATCGATTTCTGAATCATGTAGTATCGATTTGCATCCATGCAGAAAAGACAGACATTGATTCGCGCGACTTGATGGCGGATGAGCAACGCCGTTTCCTCCGGCAGCACCATCTTCTTGTCCAGTCTGGAGACTTTCGTGTAAAAAAGTCCGAATGCGTTCGGTAGTCTCGCCGAGTGGACTGTCAACGGACTCATGACTTTACCGAACTGACGGCGCATGAAATAGTACACCAGTTTCATCAGAAGCGTTTTTGGTTTTTCGACGGGAGGAAGGAATGTGTCCGCCGAATTAACCTTGTCAATGTTTGTATGCGAAGATTGCGCAATCATGTGTCTCTCGTTTTTTTGTTTACAACCTTGACAAGGTTAACCTGCGATCTTGCCGAGGTTGGCGAATTCTTTTCGACTCCTCATAATGCTATGTCTTACACCGCCGGCATGATTCCCTCAATGGCGGCGCCTTTGTAACGTCTTCTTGCTTCAACCTAATGACGAACGGGGAATGGAAATTTGGACAGGAAGAGGTGCCCCGGAGGAAGCGGCGACCAGTTTGGCCGGTGTACCCATTTGGCCGTTTTTGGTAAAACCGGCAGGATTGGGCATGTTCGGGTCGGGTGGCGGAAATGGATGATTTCAGGCGCTCTGGCGGCTTCTTCATCCGTCAAGATAAGTCTGCGGGTTTTACCGGTTTCTCAAAGTGAAGCTCGCAGGTTATCTTCATCCGTCGGCCACATTGCCGGATTGTTTGAGATGTATTCACGGATGCGGATCAAATCTTGTTTGTAATAATTGTTGTTCCTGTCGGGGCAGTTCATGAATTGCCCCGACAGTATCGTCTTCATTGATGATTATTATTCCGTGAACACGATCCGGCATCACGACGAAAGCATCTGTCTGAACGTTCTGATATCTGTTCGGGACATCATTCCAGCATTGAATGACGATCTCCCCAAAGCGATTCGTGTTCATTTTGCCGTCGATAATCTCCCCAAAGATGCGCTGCCTCCCCTGCACGCACATCGTCACCAAATACGCGCCGGCCCGCGAGTAATCGTAATCTCTCAGCCGAATCGAGCGGCGGTGATTTTTGTGAGGGTCGTATGGCATGGTCATGCTAAGTTGAGACATATTTACCGATTACCGATCCGAGCTCCACTTCGGAGCATCCTGATATGCCGAACCAATGCGGCAGAGCTGGTTCAGGATTTCCGCGAAAAGATCGTACAGGCTTTTCAGTCTGCCCGGGTCTTTGATTACACCCATTACCTGGAAATACAATTCATCGACGCCTTCGGGAAAGGTCGTACTGAAACAGCCTTCGTCATCTTTTACTGAAAAATATATCGCCGGCTGCATTTCTATCAGCTCCCGAATCTTAGAGTCGGAAAGAAGCTCCCTGACTTTGAATTCATTGTTTCCTTTGATAATGAACCTTTCGTCGAAGGTCGGAATACCGATCTCGATATCCTGCATCCCGAACAGCTTGCCTATATCGCTGAAAATGCTCTTGCGGTAAATCGTAAATCTGAAACCGTCCTTGTTGATGAACGGAGCTCTCATCCTCGTATAAGTCGCGGAGGATTTTCCCGTCGATACTGTGTATGTATCCAATGTAACGGTCCACTCGCCCACCCTGGCAATGACTTTGTCCCCATTCCAGAATCCGCCGTCGATATATTGTGCTTGAATCTCCCGACTCAATTTCCCCCAGACTTCCTTTCTGCTCGGCCCGAATATTTGTCTCAAGACACCCATGCGTATCGTCTCCTTGTCAGTTTCTTTTATGATTTCTCATTGCCTGCCAACGCCGGATGATCGGACCGGCTTATCCCGCTCTGCTTTTTTCACCCTCTTTGCGATCAGCTTTCGGATCCCGTCGTTGGAATGTATTGGATCATCCCACCTACGTTGTCCTTGTCGTCAAGTGCGAGCTTGACGCGGAGGCCTCTGTGTTTCATCCTGTTGTACCAGACCTCCTTTTGCTTTCCCGCCTCCTTCATCTCATCTGACCAGTCTTCGAGGCAAACGAGATAGAGAGGAAGGTAACTTTCATCCAGATCGATAATTTCCATTTTCCACCTCCGCTCGGAAGGCTGCCGGCATCAAATGTGACGACGTGCAGTCCCGCCGTCTGACGCCCATCCGCAAGGGTTGCCACTTTTCTTCCCAGCATATCGTAGACCTTCAGTGTAACACGGCCAACCGCCGAAAGTCTGTAGCTGATCGCCGTAGCCGGATTGAACGGGTTTGGATAGTTCTGGTCGAGCTCGAACGCAAGTGCCCCGGCTGCATGATCGACTTCCGATATCGGAGCAGCGCCGTGATTGATATGCAAGGCGGGGTCACCGAGAAGAGCCGCATTCGTAGGACGGATCGGGAAAAAAGCCTCGTATTGTCCGGGAATGTAAGTTTCCCTAGGATGGAGCACTGCGCGTGCTGAAATGCCGGTCCCTGTGGTTCGATTACGCACAATACATTTATATTTAGTAACTTGTTTCAAGCGGCACAGGCAAAAGGGGGAGACATATGACGTGCCGGCAGCGACCAGTTACTGCAAAGAGCGAAGATGAGAAAAGTAATCCTGAATCTTGCATTAAGTCTGGATGGATTCATTGAGGGCCCTAATGGGGAATATGACTGGTGTTTCACGGACAAAGACTATGGAATGACTCGTTTTCTCAGTCGCGTGGACGCGGTGTTCTTTGGCCGCAAAAGTTTCGAGCTGGTCTCGCCGATGGGCCCGAACGCTTATCCGAAATTGGCGAGGTATGTTTTCTCAAGAAGTCTCAAATCCGTCGAAGGTGCAACAATTATAAACGAAGACGTGAAACTTAACGTCGAGAGAATAAAGCGGATGAAGGGGAAAGACATCTGGCTGTTCGGCGGTGCGGACCTGACGAAGAGCCTGCTCGATCTCGATCTTATAGATGAAATGCAGCTGTCGGTTCATCCGATAATACTCGGTGAAGGTAAGCCGCTGTTCAAAGGGTCGGAAGAACACAAGAAGCTGAAGTTAATGGGCACCAGAACATATTCCACCGGCCTCGTGCAGCTATTCTACCGTCCCCTCCGCAAATTAAAATGAAATCCGTTTCGAAATCACACCAACGAACCATACGGAGATGTTATGCGAATCTTGTATTCCCTTTTACTCCTTGCAGCAGTATTGTCCGGCGGGCTTACGGTCGCCCAGGAAAGAAACACAAATGTGCCTCCCGGGCTGGACGAGTATATCGGACAGGTCATGAAGACTTTCGACGTTCCGGGGATGAGCGTTGCGATTGTGAAGGACGGCAAAGTAGTAATGGCAAGGGGTTTCGGCGTGAGAAAAGCCGGGATGGAAGAGCCGGTCGATTCTCATACGCTGTTTGCGATAGCATCCAATTCGAAGGCATTTACCGCGACTGCGCTCGCACTGCTTGTGGAGAAGGGAAAAGTTAAATGGGACAACCCGATCATCGATTATATTCCCTGGTTCCGGTTGTCGAATCCGTACGTAACCAGCGAGATTACCGTACGCGATATTCTCGTTCATCATAGCGGGCTCGGACTGGGGGAAGGCGACTTGCTCCTGTGGCCGACAACGGACTATACCAGCAAGGAGATCGCGATGCATCTCCGCTATCTGCCGCTCAGGACGAGTTTCAGGAGCACCTTCGCATATGATAATGTTTTGTATCTGGTTGCGGGACAGCTGATAAAATCGGTCAGCGGACAGTCGTGGGAAGACTACGTGACCCGGAATATTTTCGACAGAATAGGAATGACGGGCAGCATCGCCGACATTGCGAGATTGCCGGAGGAGAAGAATTTTGCGGCGCCTCATGCGATTATAGACGGCGAGTTGATGGTAGCCAGGCTTCATGTCGACAAAGTTACCGATCCGCTCGGTGGAATATGCTCCGACGCGGCGGATATGGCGAAATGGATGATTGTCCAGCTGGACTCGGGTCGTGCAGAGAACGGGGCGAGATTATTCCCGGCAGCCGAGACCGCGCAGCTCTGGAACATGGTCTCGCCGATCCCGGTGTCGAAGGCGCCTGAATATCTCTCCCCGCTTCAGCAGAACTTCCTCGGCTATGGGCTCGGATTCTTTTTGACGGACTACCGCGGCTATAAGATGGTGAATCACACGGGCGGTCTGACCGGATATGTCTCGAAAGTGACGATGATTCCCGCCCTCAAGCTGGGAGTCGCGGTCCTCACGAACCAGGAATCGACTTACGCCTTCAACGCCGTTACATATCGGATTCTGGACTACTACATGCATGCCCCACGCTTCAATTGGCTGGAGGCGTTCGGGATATCCAAGGCGAAAAGCGATTCCGCCGACTCGGCACTTGAAAGTGAAACAAACCTGTCGCACGATTCGACGTCGCACCCGTCTCTTCCCCTCGGGAGATACGCCGGGACTTACAATGATCCATGGTATGGAGATGTAACCATATCGATGGAGGACGGCCACCTGGTGATGCGATTCACACACTCCGCCAGATTGGTTGCCGACCTGGTGCACTGGCAGTACGACACTTTCATCGCCCGCTGGAGGGACAGGCAACTCCGCGCCGATGCGTTCGTGACATTCGATTTGAACCCGGACGGATCAATCGATCGGGTGAAAATGAAGGCGGTGTCTCCGGCAACCGATTTCAGTTACGATTTCCAGGACCTCGACCTGAGGCCGGTGGCCGCGCCGAAATAATTTCTTTACACGGGGAATGCAGAACACCGGTCGGGTGTTCTGGAGATTTTATCGGGATGCAACGAGAACAAGAAGGGACGACCATGAGGAATCGAAAAATCTCTCATACGGGAATTCTGGTTTCATTTGTCTTGCTCGCTTCGTCGCTCTTTGCCGGAAGAGCAGCGAGCGCTCAGGGAGCCGCACGCGACACTAACGGCGCGTACGCGTGGGTCGACGGTGCACACCTGTGGTTCCGGATCGCAGGGCACGGTGAACCTGTAGTTGTTATACCGGGAGGCCCCGGAGATTCGCACGTCTATCTCACGCCGTGGTTCGACAGGCTCTCGAAGCATTACAAGCTTATTTACTACGATCAGTTCGGGACAGGCAAATCGGACAGGGCTAAAGACCCAAATGAATATTCTTTCGAGCGGAACGTCAACGACCTGGAAGGACTGCGCAAGGACCTGGGGATCAAAAAATGGGTCGTGATCGGACATTCATACGGCGGCATGGTGGCACAGGCATACGCGCTCAAATATCCTAACTCTGTTGACAAGCTGGTGCTCTCCAATACTTTCTACGATGCCGAGATGTGGCAGGAGAACGACGACAACTCCAACTGCGAAATCAGGAATCAATATCCGGGTTTATGGGCAAAGCTGATGAAGCTGCGCGACGAAGGGTGCGTTTCCAGCTCGCCCCAATGTCAGAAGCTGTACGGCGAGGTTCCGGCAGGTTTGCTCTATTATTACGATGCGGGGAATGCGGCGAAGGTCAGAACCGATCCCAGGGGATTCAATCCCCAGGTTTACTACCGGATAGTCGGTGCAGACGGCGACTTTCTGATTGAGGGAGACATAGGGAGGCTAGATTTCCGAACCGAGCTGAAAAATCTCAAGATGCCCGTGCTCATAATCGCCGGCCGTTTCGACAGGATAGCGATTCCTCGGTTCTCCGAAAGGTTCAAAGAATATTGCCCGCAGGCGAAGTTCGTAATGTTCGAGAAAAGCGGCCATTTGCCGTTCATCGAGGAAACGAGGAAGTATTTCCAGGTCGTGGAAGAGTTCCTGGGCGCCTTCAGCTGCGACCTACTTTCAAAGTGAGTCGCAGCTCTTCCGTGCGAAAGGCCTGCAGGAAAAGGAAGCGAGCTGCGCGATGCAGCTTACCGGTACGTTGCCAGAGTCAGCAGCTCCACCTCGCGCCCTCTTTCAGGATCACGACGTCGCTATTTAGACCGGCCGCCTGAAGCCTCTGCTTGAATCCGGCGGGACTGTGCTTTGTGCGGAGGAGTGGAGAGCGCGGCTCTATTCCGAGATGGATGGGAATTACAACCTTCGGCGACAAGTCGGCAGCCGCCCGCACGGCCGACCTCTCGCCCATGGTCATAGGGATGCGAAATGTCGTCACCGGCATCAGTGCCGCATCCAGCTTGAATCGAACCCCGATCTCCCGCATAAAACTTCCGTGGTACGTATCTCCTGCGAAATATACCCGCTTCCCCTCAGCCTCGATTACAAAACCCACGGTGACGATCAGGTGATGGGCCGGGACGGCTGTTACCTTTATTTTCCCGAAATCCCGGCTATCCCAGGGTGCGACGCCCACACAATTGCGGATCCCCTGCAGCTTTGAAAGCCACACCATCTTCCGCGGCACGATGACCGGAACGGTCTGAGGAAGCGAACGGAAATATCTCCCGTCGATATGGTCCCAGTGATTGTGCGACACAAGGACTGCGTTCACGTCCAGCAGAGTATCCATTGCCCTCGCGGGAGGGGTAAGCCTTCGGTAGGCCGGGTTCCATGATGTGCGAAAGAAGGGATCGGTAATGATCCTTTGTCCCTCGCTTTCGATCAGGACGGTGCTGTGCCCTACGATTGTAATTTCCATCTGTCCCCTTTCGTCATGCTCAGAATCGAGCTGCGGGTACGGCCCGGACGTCAAGTCCATGCCACATCGCAGCAGGCTCCAATTTAGCTGGGTGCGGGTGTAATGTCAATCGATTTTGAACCTAAACTGCGACTCACTTTCAAAGTGCTGTTGTCCCCGAAGTGAGTCGCAGCTCTTCCATACAATATTTTTCCTCCCCATCCGTTATAATTAACAAAGGCGCAATTGGAATTGACAGCTGCTACTTCGAAGCAAATAGAAGCCACGGTCGAGAAGGAGAGAAGAAAGCTCTTCGCCTTCATCAGGCGAAATGTGCCCACAAGAGAAGAAGCAGAGGACATTTTTCAGGACGTTCTTTTCCAGTTTGCGAGCGCCTTCGAGAGCATCGAATTCATGGATCGCATTTCAGCGTGGTTGATGCGCGTCGCGAAGAACCGGATCATCGATTCCCAAAGGAAGAAAAAGCCGCAGGCATTCCGGGACATCAAGATCAGAATTCCGGGAGACGTTTCGGGCGATCCGCTCTCAATCGAAGACATGATCCCCGACCTCGGCGGGCTCCCGGATGAGGTGTACTGGCAGAACGAGTTCTGGGACGAGATCGATGATGCACTTGATGAATTACCAGTCGAGCAGCGCGAGGTGTTTGAGATGAACGAGTTTGAAGGCATGAGCTTCAGGGAAATTGCTGAAATAAAAGGTGAGCCGCTCAACACGCTTCTTTCGAGGAAGCGATATGCGGTTCTGTTCCTGAGAAAACGTTTAAAACATTTATATGAGGAGTTAAAAAACGATGTGTAGTTGGAATGTCCACAACGCCGAAGGTCCCCATTCGGGGAGTGCCTTCGTGAGACACAGGAGAGGATGGTGGTTCATACTGGGATTCCCCTTTGTCCTGATTTTCCTGGCGCTGGGCAGTCTCGTTGTGATGCTGCTGTGGAATGCGCTTCTGCCGGCGATATTCGGGTTGAAAGCGATAAGTTTCCTGCAAGCGGCAGGGCTGCTCGTGCTGTCGAAGATTCTATTTGGCGGCTTCCGACACAGGCCACGACCGTTTTACGGTCCGAACCGTCACTGGGCGCAATGGAAGAACTGGCACGGAGAACATCCGGAGTCTTCTCCACGCGAGCGGCCTTCCGCCGACGAAAGTAGTAAGGAATAACTCCTTCCGGAGGGAGCCATGAGCAATTTTCAGCTATACTACACAGTGACTTACCGCCGCGCGAGGGACGAGTCGAAGATAGACTGGCACAGTGACGAGCCTCCGCGTCTTTTAGTCGAAGTGGTTGACGCGCTCGGTGGATATGGGAGGGCCATGGATATCGGCTGCGGTACGGGAGTGAATTCAGTCTTCATGGCACAGCACGGCTTGCAGGTGACCGCCCTGGACTTCGTGCCCGAGGCGCTCAGGTTCGGCATCAAGCGCGCGCAAAGGTCCGGAGTGAAGGTCGATTTCATCGCCGCGGACGTGACGAAGTACGAGACCGCCGACAAATACGATCTGATATTAGATTCCGGATGCTTTCATGGATTCAAGGACAGATACAGGCTCTTGTACCGGGAGAGGCTGCTTAACTGGTTGTCGGATGGCGGTCAGTATGTGCTGATCCATTTCGGCAGAAGGCACGCTCTCGGTCTAATCGGCCCGCGGTCCAGGACCAGGGAGGAAATCGAAGACTATTTTGCACCCGAACTGAGGTTGGAAAATTTTCTTTCGGAGACATGGGGGAAACCGCTGTTCCAATACAGATTCAGGAAAGCAGGGGAATAATGGAATTGTAGAATGGCAGAATATTGTAATGGGAAGAATCAAAAGGGAAGTCGTCCATCCTTTCTCTGGGCGGCGGAAGGCGGATGTTTATGACGTTTATCCTCAGGCCATGTCATTGTGATTGAAGGCAGAACGGAATCACGCCACACTCGCGGAATAAGAGACATGACGCTGATAAATCTTACAGTATAGGTGTGCGGCGGGAGCGACCCCGGCCGAATAACGGTGAAACTCAAGCCGTGTGTTAGACCCTCACGACAGCGACAGTGATCAGGAATATAATTCCGCTAGTGATGATCACGAGCGGTCCGGCCGGCAGACCCGTGATTGCCGAGGAAGTAATTCCAATGATCGCTGAGAGTACCCCGAACGCCCCTGACACGACGCCGTACTGAACAAGCGTCTTACTTATATTTCTTGCCGCTGCTGCGGGGATTGCTACCAGCGCTGCGGTCATGAGCCCGCCGACAAGGTCCACTCCAAGTGCAACTATGATCGCGATGGATGACAGGTAGATAAGGTTGTACAGCCTTACATTGACCCCCTCGGTCTTTGCGATATCCTCGTGAACATTGAGGAGCATTATTTTCTTGTAGCTCCTGTTCACAGCGATGAAAACGGCCGAACCGAGAACCACGGCCGCTACTGTCTCGTAAATACCGACCTTTGAAATGTTGCCGACTAACGCCGCTTCAGCTTCGTTGATCGGGAGAAAAAGAAAAGCAGTCGCCACCCCGGCCGCGAAGACAGTCGCGGTCAATGTTTCCATCGGCAGCTTTGTCCTGATCTCAAGAAGCCAGATGAATACGATTCCGAGGACTACAAAAGGAAACGCTCCGAGTGAAATGCTGAATCCGTATACAATGGCCAGTGCAGCTCCCGGAAGCGCGAGGTGCCCGAGCGGTCCGGCGACCACCGCCATTTTTCTGGAAAGCATCAGCGTGCCCAGATAGGCGGCGGAGCCAGCTATGAATATTCCGCTGACGAGGCTGAGTAAGAGTTGGCTTTCCATCGCACCTACACTCCTTTATGTGTGTAAAACCTGACATCGGCTCCGTAAATATCGTTTAAAACAGTCGGGGTCAGTATTTCTTTCGGAACGCCGTAGCAGCGGTGACCGAATCTTGAAAGGCAAAGGACATGAGTCGAGTGTGCGTATACAATGTTGAGATCATGCGTGACGTTAAGAATAGTCAGCTTCCGTTTCTGCCAGATGTCCTTCAGAAGCGAGTAGATTGTTTCGCCGCCCGCGATGTCGACCGCCGTCGTCGGTTCATCAAGAAACAATATGTTCGGCTCCGACGCGAGGACCCAGGCGACGAGCATTCTCTGAAATTCTCCGCCGGAGAGATAACCGGCCTTTTTGTTCATGACTCCGCTCCCGAGTCCGACGAGAGGGAGATATCTCATGACATCCTCTTCTTTCACTTTCTTAAGGGAGAAGAAATCCTTCACTGTCAGAGGCAGATCTCTCACGGACATTTGGCTCAGTCCCTGCGGGAGATATCCGACTCGCGGCTTCTTGTGCCAGAGCATCTCTCCGCCGTGAGGCAACAAACCGAGAAGCGATTTCAATAGCACAGTCTTCCCCGATCCGTTCGGACCCAAAATGGTGAGGAATTCTCCCTCCCCGACGCTGAAATTCAACCCTGACAATATCGGAGCGTTGTCCAGCGTCACCGTAAGATCTTTTACTTCCAGCAGAGTCTCGCTCATTGTTTCACTTCGGCGGTGTGAAGTCTTAATCCGGCGAAGAACGTTCGCCCCGGCATCGGGTAGCCGTAGATTGTCTGATAGCTGACATTGAGAAGGTTTTCACAAGAGATAGTCATGTCCGCGAACTGTGACGCCTCGTAAGTCAAGTAAATTTCCAGGAGCGTATAATCCGGGAGCTTTTTCTGCGAGTTGTCGGCACCGTAGAGGTCCATAATGCGTTGAAGTGACAGGTTAGCATCGGCTCTCTTGTAAGAGTAACTGATGCCGACGAAGAGCTTCTGTTTCGGCGTCGAATATGTTTGGCTTCCCGGATCTATGTAGCTATAGTTTGCATCGATCCTGAGATTGTTGCTCAGTGTATAGTGCCCGGCGAATTCCACTCCTCTGTGTGTGAACCTGCCCGAGTTGAGCAGCTGCAGGTTCGGATAGATGCCTTCAGTCAGGATCAGGTTGCTCCCTTCTGCAATGAAACCGGTCAACTCAATATGCACCCGCCGTGTCAACGATTGGAGAAGACCTATCTCGTAGTTCCACAGCCTCTCCGGCTGAAGATTAGGATTCGGCGCAGGGAACAGATACAGCTCGCGGATCGTCGGGCTTCTGAATCCCCTCGAGACCGACGCCTTGAGCGTCATGGAACTTGTGGCCGTCCATGCTATTCCGGCTTGAGGCACAAACTCATAACCGTAAACACCGCTGTGCTCGATTCTTGCGCCTGTGTTCAGCATGACCTGGTTAAAGAACATCTGTTCTACGAGCGCATAGACACCGAACTCATCGACATAGTGTTTTCCGTAGTTCAAATCGGCAATATCGTTCACTGCGTTACCGCCGTAATGCTGATAATCCGTGCCGAGAGTGAGGACGCTTCCTTCAAATGGGTGAAAATTTTGATAAAGCATTGCGCCGACGTTTCTGTCGAGGGAATGAAATCCGTCATAGACGCTATGATCGCCGTAGCTGTAAAACAACTTAAGCGAACCGTCGAATCGTGTGAAGTTATTATTGAGAGAGATGCTGCTTGTGCTGCGAAGGACATCCACCCAGTTGTTTGAGAGCGGTGAGTATATCGTGCCGGGATCGTAGGTCTTGAACTTGTTGATGCTGCCATTCACCCGGAGTGTGAAATTGTCGTTCACTTCGTATCCGGCATTCAGGTATCCATTACTGGTGTTGAAACGCGAATTTGGCCTGTGCCCGTCAGTCTGGTCGTGGTCGCCGGACAGGAGAATGTCAAGGTTTCCAATCCTGTAGCCGACACCGCCGCTGTATTCTTGAGTATTGAAGGAGCCGTATGTTGCGCCGGCCTTGAGGAGTGTCCCATCGTCTCTGTTTTTCTTCGTGATTATGTTGATCACTCCGCCCATCGCGTTCGTGCCGTAAAGGACGCTTGCCGGTCCGCGTATTACCTCAACCCTTTCGGCATCTTCACTGAGGTATGAATCGGGAAGCGGATGGCCAAAGAGTCCCATGAATTGCGGGACTCCATCGATTAAGACGAGCACCTGAGTATTGGGACTTCCGCCAAGTCCGCGGATCGTAACGGTACCGGCCTGGCTGTTTATGCCGTAGCCGATTACTCCTCTTTGCGCGACAAAAAGATCCGGCACACGCTCGCTCAAAGCATCGAGAAGTGAAATCTGACCGCTGGATTTCAATTCTTTTGATGTCACCACCGAGATGCTTGCCGGGACGAAGTTCCTGCTCATCTCTTCCCGCGTTCCACTGACGACAACCGGTGAGCCATAATATACTCTTGCGGAATCGCTTTGAACCTGTTGCGCATAACCGGCGGATGAACAGACGGCAATTGCCGTGAACGCATACAAAACATTTTTCATTTCATAGAGAATTATCTAGTTGCACAGCCCGATGACAAAATTACGAGATAAAGAGTCAGATTTCTTTTCCGGAGAGAGTCAGACTCAATCTTCCATGTTTAACTCCCTTGAAACTCAGGATCTTTGTGGCAATTTCCTCGATTTTCGCCGCCTTATCGTTCAAGATGATCACCTGAAGACAGTTCTTGTGATCGGTGTGGACGTGCGAAGCCGAGACTATACTCCTATAGTGAACGTGCTGAAAGCCGGTGATTCTTGCCTCCAACTCCCTCACGTGATGGTCGTACACGAATGAGAGAACTCCAAAAGCTGCGGTATCACCGTTGTGCGTTCCCTCTTCAACCAGTTCTCTTCTCACGAAGTCGCGGATCGCTTCCGATCGGTTTGTATAGCCGCGCTTGCTTATCAGCCGGTCGAACCTGCCGAGAAGCGCGGTTTCCATCGATACGCCGAAACGGATGAGTTTGTCCTGCATGCGGTGCCACCTTTCTCATAAATGTAGCACGCGGCGGAATTAGTTACAACGCTCTTTATCGCGTCCTCTCGACATCAAAATCGGTTTGGGACTCTCCAGGGCTGCGAATCACTCAAGTAGTGGGTGCATCCTTTTATTATCCCTGGCATCATACAGGTGAATTTCAGCGGCTGATCGTCAAGGGGCGGCGATAGAGCACCAAAGGCGCTTTCGCCTCCGAAGAAGCGGGAATCGGCCGACGTTTCAATCGTGATATTAAAACTTGGAGTCCTTGACATCATGATGATGGATAAAGAGTCTATAATGAAACAGGTGGAAAACATGCCGGCCGGTGTCTATTCCGCCTCGAACAAATACTGGTGTGTGACCTGCAAGCTTCTCTTCGATATCGATAAGCCGGTCTGTCCCTACATGCCGAAGATGTGCATCAACACGCCGGTTCCGGTCGAAGTCATGAGGCCCGAATCGACAGTAAGCATCGAGAAGTTCGGCCTGTTCTATCCGAAAGTCCCGCAGAAGATGATGAACTTCCTGGCGGGAGAGAATCCGAATTCGGTCGGTCGGAAATGGGCTGAGGCGTATATCGGATTTCTGAATGAGTGGAGGTTCGAGTACAGGAACGAGCCGCTTCAGACTCTGAAGAGTTTCATTATCACCGTAAGTGGGAGCGAGACGGCACAGCGGGTTACTAAAGACGGGATCGTCTTTGTGATAACCGACCTGAAGAAGGTCTGGGATAAAAGAAAACTCTTTCCGATACTCGGATCCGCGATTGAAGTCCTCAGGGACGAGCTGGGAGTCAGGCAGAAAATTTATTTCGACGAGATTGACATTATCGGAGAGAGCCAGACGGGCAAATACTACTGTTCGATGTGCAGGAAGTTCTTCGAGTTTTCCTCGCAGCGGGAAACGATCACGTGCCCTCTCATGCCGCAGAAGTGCGTGGCTGTCCCTCACAGCCTCGACAAGATGAAATATTCACTGAAGGATTTGATTTCCGTGTATAGTCACACTCCGGACATCTACAAGCGTTTCATCGCCCTCCTTCCGCGGAAGGAAGGCTCGATTGAATATCTCGCGTCTCTGCTGAAGGAAGAGTGGCACTTCGACGTAATGAAGAAGAGACTTAACTGCATAGCGGCGCAGATCGGGCTGACCGATGAAGTTGTGACCTGCCTGTCTGAAGAAGGCGACGGGATGAGACAGATGGCGATGATGGGGTGAATTTGGGAATAATGGAATTTTGGAAGATTGGAATGATGGATTACTGGATTGTTGGATAAATGAAAAGGAAAAAATGGAAGTCAGAGGCAGTAAACAGGGTGACGGCCGCTGACTGCAGAATAGACGACTAAAGAGGAAGCACATGAAATATCTTATATCATCCGAAGGAAATTCACTCGAGAGCAGCGTGAGCTCGCATTTCGGCAGAGCACCATTCTTTCTCGTTTACGACGACGAGACGAAGGCACTCGAGGTCAAGACGAACGGAGACGGCGTCGATCCTCATCTCGTGATTCGCGACGCGGCGAAGGCCGGCATAAAGAAAATGATCTGCGGCGGTATCGGACCGCACGCTTTTCAGGTGGCAGACAAATTCGAAGTTGAAGTCTGCATCACGTCGGGCATCCCGGTCGCAAAAGCCGTGGAGCTCGCTTCCCAGGGGAAACTTCCGGTTACCAAAGAACCGACTATGCAACATCATCACGAACACGGGGAAGACGGACATTTGCATCGCCATTAACCGGGCCCGCTTCGGCTACGAAAAGATCGATAGATCCGTTTTAAGGGAGTTATTTACAAGGTACCGGCTTGGTTCTTCGGTGAGCCACCTCTAGATTGTTCGGGGAGGAGGAACTTCTTTTTCAAACGCGGCGGGGTTCCGAATCACTATCGACAAACCTAAGGACAAGAGGAGGATCATGAACTGGAAAATCGCTTTTCTGCTTTCGCTTGCAGGGGTGGCGGTCGGGCTTGCCGAGGTGTTTGGCCTTTACGGAATTCCTCAACTCGTAGTGTGGGCGGCTGTGTTCGTCGGTTATGCAATGTTCCTCGCGAGAAATATTGACGGCGACTATTTCGTCCACGCGCTGCTTGCCAGCCTGCTAGCCGGACTCTGGGCCGGAACAATACATGCGGTTTTCATTAATGCTTACGTGGCTCACAACCCCGCGCTGCAGTCCGAATATGCGGTGCTTCCCAAGGGAACTCATCCACGACTCATGATGATAATGATGGGTCCGTTCTACGGCGCGATAAGGGGAGTAGTAGCCGGACTGCTCGCCGTCGCAGCTGGAAAATTCATGAAGAGAAAAGAGCCGCTTCCCTCTCAGGAAACGAAGACTCAGTAAAGAACCGGTCCTTCTTAAGCAGTCACTCCGTCTTGCCGTGAAATCTGTTCGCGCGTAACCGGCTCAATGCCTCTACGTATTGTTTAGCCACTAACCAGGAGTGGTACAATCATGATGAGAGTAATTCTTATAACCCTTTATGATTCATACCCGGATGGAAAGCTCACGCTCGGGAGAAACGAAGTGTTTCAAATCGGATTCCGGCTCGGAAAACTTCTCGGGATCAAACGGCTGTCGTGCGTCGACGAACAGGGGGGATTTTACGGATACCTGGATACTCTATTTTCCGATTCGGCCCGCGCCGCAGGGTTCGAAGAATACTACTACCACAACCCCGATTCTCTCATACGAGAAGGAGTATTCCGGATTTTACGCTGCCGAGGACACGTTTCCGAGATCATCGGGAATAGTCCGGACACTTGGGCGGATCAACCAGCCGGGGCTTATTATGCACTCTCAGGGAGCTTACTTCACGGGGGACTTCAAGTACGAGGAGAAGCCGGGCGATTTCACCGGCGTCGATTTCGAAACCTGCAGGTGGTACGACCGCAACCTCCGGATCTTCAGGAATATCCAGCGCATAACGGATGACCCGCGCGACAGGATTCCGGTTATCATCGGCGTCGGCCATCTCGGGCTGTTGAATTACTTCTTTCAATGCTCTCCCGAATATGAATGGGTTAGCCCGTCAGATTACCTGAAGTGAAATCACGGTGGATTCCGTCCCCGCGGTTGACCTGCAAGAGGACCGTGAATATGCTAAATTCTCCCGACGGGAATTTCCGTCACTGCAGGAAGGTTTGGAGGAACGAAACTGTGAGAAGGACGAATTCAAAATGAGAGACAGTATCTGCATGGTGACCGGTGCAAACGTCGGGATCGGGAGGGTGGCGGCTTTGGAGCTTGCGCGAACGGGTGCGACGGTCGTCATGGTCTGCCGCAACAAGGTGAAGGGCGAGAAGACGGCCGAGGAAATCAAGAAGTCGACCGGGAACAGCAATGTTCACCTGATAACCGGTGATCTGTCGTCACAGCGGGAGATACGAGACATCGCCGCGAAATATGAAGAAGAGTTCGGTGCGCTTCATGTTCTAGTGAATAATGCAGGCGGCTTGGTCCCGACGAGGCAGTTGTCCGTCGACGGCATCGAGAAGACGTTTGCCGTCAATCATCTCGGCTATTTTTTTCTGACCAACCTTCTTCTTGAATTGCTCGTGAAGTCCGCACCGTCGCGCATAGTGAACGTTGCCTCCTCCGTACATCATTATGCGAAGATGGATTTCGACAACCTTCAGGGCGAGCGGAAATATCGGCAGTTTCAGGCATATGCTCTTTCCAAGCTTGAAAACGTACTCTTCACATATGAGCTTGCGCGGCGGCTGGATGGGACCGGGGTGACGGCAAATTGCATGGAACCTGGAGCGGTGTACTCGAATTTTTACAATAACTCCGGCTTCGGTCTGAGACTCTTCGCGTCGCTGTTCGGCTGGACGATGCGGACTCCGGAGAAGGGTGCCGAGACGGTCATATATCTCGCTTCTTCGCCGGAGGTGGAGGGAGTCACCGGCAAGTATTTCAAGGACAAGAAGGAATTGCCGTCGTCCGGCGTCTCGACGGATCCGGCGCTGTCAAAACGTCTGTGGGAATTGAGCGAGAGGATGACGATGCTGAATTGAACCCGGCCGGAGCGCCGGGAAGTACGGTTTTGCAGGCAATAGGTCGTGTGAGGAATCTCAGCCAAATCAGGGGGAGTGATGAGAATCGAAAATATTCCGTTTGAGGTTACTGACTGGAGCAAACAGGCGAGCGCCGGCACCGTGGGCCGCAGCGGCAGTGTGTTCTCCAGGGAAATTGACCGCGGCGACATGCGCATCAGGCTTGTTGAGTACTCTGCGCTTTATGAAGCGGACCACTGGTGCTCAAAAGGTCACATCTTATGGGTGCTGGAGGGAGACATGACAATTGAGCTGGAAGGCGGAAAGAGGTACGATCTGAAAGAAGGAACGAGTATGCTGGTCGGCGACAACGTTGTCCCTCATAAGGCTTACTCCAAAGACGGCGCTAAAATTATTATCATCGATTGACTCTTCGGTGCGGTACCTTTACATTCTTCTGATAACCGTTCGGGCAGCCGAGTCGTGAAGCAGCCATAACACTTACTTTTGATCGTGAATGACATGTTCGGGAATGAGAGCATCGCCGGGAAAGCGATCCGGGTGCTATATTGGGACATCGGTCTGGAGATACTCGTCTGGACATCTGCCCTGATATATCTTGCGGTCTTCAATCCATACCTCCAAAGCGACTTCACAATCTGCCCTTTCTCCAGACTCGGCTTCCATCATTGTCCGGGTTGCGGCCTGGGAAGGGCGGTGTCGTTTCTTCTTCACGGGGACCCGCAACTCTCCCTTCAGACGCATATTCTTGGAGTTCCCGCAACTGTCGTCCTGATATACCGTATAATTTCTTTGTTGAATCAGGCGTTACGGAAAAAAGGATTGCAGTAGTTTTTTCACTAAACGAAGGAGTTGAAATGGCAAACATATTTGAGCTGATGCCGATGCTTCAGGGTGATGAGTTGATGTATGTGCAGAATGTGATAAAGGATATGAACGACGATCAGGCGAGGTTGTTTGCAAATGTTTACAACGTCAGGAGAAAGGACCCTCAGCTGGTTCTGCTCCTTTCTGCGCTTGGATTCATAGGCATAGGCGGCGTACAAAGGTTCGTTCTCGGCCAGGTGGGAATGGGCCTCCTCTACCTGCTGACAGCGGGACTCTGCCTTATCGGGACTATTGTAGACATGGTGAATCATAAGAGGCTCGCGTTTGAATACAACGTCATGGTCGCCGCAGAAGTCTCGAAGATTGTGAAGCAATAAGCCGGGGCGAAAGAGTTCCGGTCACGCATCGTCCCTTAGGGACAAATTCGGGTCGTGTATTAAACGTGAACGGCGCAGGAAGTATGCGCGCTAGAGCGTTCTTCAGTGCATCAGCCAGGACAAGTCAGTGATCTCTTCACTAACCCGCATGTCACACGGAATTGAAGGAGGGAGACAGGTCTATGGAGGAGAATGTATTTGGCGATAAGACGTTCGTTCCGGACGGGACAAGCGTCCTGGAGGCTCTCGGCGAGACCGGTAATCTGTGGCTGCAGCTGAGGAGAGAGGTACAGGACGATTACGGTCCGGCGATAGAAGAGTGGAAGTACTACGGCGCGAAAACCGGTTGGACCATGAGGTTCGCGTCCAAGAGGGGCAGTCTGTTTTTCTTCAGCGCGATGAGAGGGGGGTTCTGTCTTTCGTTTGTGCTTGGAGAAAAGGCGGTGGAAGCAGCATTGCGGAGCGACCTTCCGAAGGATATCCTGGACACGATAAGCGGCGCCGCGGCGCATGAAGGAGGAAAGAGTCTCCGTATCGAAGTCAGGGACAAAGAGATGGCGGATGTAGTCAGAAAATTGCTGAAATTCAAGATGGAGACAAAATGAGGGCTGGTTCGGAAAAACATGAAGCCTCCTGCAGCGGCGGACGAAACAACCGTTTGCAGCGAACGGAATAAGCTGTTATCATTCGAGAAAGAACGATGTGTGAAAGGTCCGAACCCAGAGAATGACGGGAGGTAGTGATATGTTTTGCCCGCAATGCAAGACGGAGTATCGTCCGGGATTTACCCGTTGCGCCGACTGCGGCGTGGATCTTGTCGACCGGCTCCCGGAGGAGCCGGTTGAAGAGGTAGAAAGAATCACCGGCAGTTCGCAGCTTGTTCAGGTCCTTCGGACCAAAGACCGGTCGGACGTGCTGAGCATCCAGATGGTACTGGATTCAGCGGGGATCGAGTACTTGCTGCAGGGAGAGCTGATGACCTCTTTCCGCGATCCTGTGGTCCTCCTGGTAAGAGAGGAAGATTTCGAGCGCGTAAGGGAATTGCTGAAGGATATCCATTTAAACTATTCGAGTTCCGCCTTCAATCCGAAGAAGGGGCGATAGGCACAACCTGACCCTACGAGCTGACGACATAATCGAGACCGCCCGCAGCGGGCTGAAGAAGGGAGCATCAACAGCGCTTTTTGCCCTTTTAGCCGCGGCCGTCGTGCTCCTTTCGCTGAGAGTGGCCTATTCGCTGTCCTTTTTTAATGGTCTCACGGAGCAGCTGCAAACTGCGGGGTGGGTAAGCACTCCAGCAGATTCTCTCATCCAGCCGAACGAAGAGACGACTTACGAGGCAAGCTACCTTTTTTTCAAGATCGGCACGGCAAAGTTTCACCTCATTGAAAAGACGTCGTACGACGGCAAACCCGCGTACAAGATAGTCGCACACATCGATTCATACAGCGGAATCCCGTTTGTATACTACCATGCGGTCTACGAAACGTATGCGGACGCAAGAACTCTGATGTGCCTGTTTACCTTCAACAGACAAAAAAGCGGGGACGACTGGATACACACCAGCTACAGCTTCAATTTTCCGGACAAGGAAATCGAGTGGAAGCAAACGAAGGACGATAAGGTAATCAAGGAGGATATCCTGC
Source organism: Bacteroidota bacterium (assembly GCA_021825585.1). Classification (GTDB taxonomy): domain Bacteria; phylum Bacteroidota; class Ignavibacteria; order Kryptoniales; family JAKASW01; genus JAKASW01. The sequence continues at coordinate 39,676 of JAKAGT010000024.1, forward strand.
CGCTGGACCGGGGATACACGGACGGCCTGAGCTTCTACTACTTCGTCAGACGAGCCTGCCTGTATGCCGACGGAAGGAGGACGAATCTGACTATCCCGATCATATCGGACACCGTTCTTTCTACTGTGGATATGACGATCAACGAAGCACGCGAACCCTGCAGAGTGCCCGCCTTCGATTTCCCGATCGACTCTTACCGGATGTCGGGCCACATAAACTTCAAAGGTACTTTTGGAGTGACCGGGAATTTCACCGGGTGGATAAGCGCCGATTCTTTGGAGGTGCCGTTGAAAGGAGACCTGCAGGTTATCCTTGGAAATATTGTCGTGAAACTGAAGGACATCCGTGGGAGAGAGTGGGCGCCACCGAGAGAAGAATGATTTTCACCTCTTTCGTTTCTCTCATCAACACTCATTACGGGAAGAACTTCTATGACTTCATCAACGGTTATCGTACGGAACAGGTGAAGCGCGACCTGTCGGACCCCGCAGGTGTTCTTATTGCTGGAGCAGCTTGTATCTGTAGAACTCGCCCCTGGCGTTCATCAGTTGGTCGTGTGTCCCTGATTCCACGCACTCCCCGTTTCTCATTACAATGATGCGGTCCGCGTTGCGGATGGTAGAAAGCCGGTGTGCCACGATGAATGTGGTACGTCCTTTGACCAGGCGCTGAATCGCCTCCTGGATAAGCGACTCGGAAACCACGTCGAGCGCCGATGTCGCTTCGTCAAGCACGATGACCCTCGGATCCCTGATGAGTGCACGTGCAATTGCGAGCCGCTGACGCTGGCCGCCTGACAGCCTCGCGCCGAGTTCACCCAGCGGAGTATCGAGTCCGCGGGGCATTTTTTTCACAAAATCGGCCGCATTCGCGATTTCCAGGATCTCCCATAACTTTCCATCGCTTACCTTGTCGAGCCCGTAGATGATGTTTTCGCGGACAGTCCCGCTGAAAAGCAGCGTCGTCTGTGGTACGACTGCAAGATAACGCCGGTACTGCCTCAGGTCGAGTTCCTGCATGTCCCTCCCGTCGAGTAGTATCCTTCCGCCGGTCGGTCTCCTGAATCCGATTATGAGACTCATCAGTGTTGATTTCCCCGAGCCCGATTCACCCACGAAGGCGACCGATTCTCCCGGTTGCACCTCTAGCGAGAAGTCCTTTACGGCAAGGCCCGCTGACTTATCGTATGCGTAACTGACATTCTCGAATACGAAATGACCCGAAACGGATGTTACTGCCCTCTTCCCTGCGTTGTGTTCTATATCGGGAGACTCGAGTATTTCGCCGATTGATCGAATCGATTCGAAGCCGCGTGCAAGTTCAGGATATGCATTGAGGAGCGCGTTTACTGAGGCCACTATCATAGCGAAGTAGCTCTGGAATAGCACGACCTCGCCGACGCTGATCGCCTTCTTATACGCGAGGATGGAGGTGAACATCAGACAGGCGAGCATCACTATCTGGAAGGAGGTCCAGGAGCTTGCGCCGAAGAGCGCGCCGAGCACCTCCAGCCGGATGCCCCTCTCCTTAACCCGCTCGAGCCGCCTGTTCATCTTGGAAAGCTCCGTCCGCTCCACGCCGTGTGCCCTGGTAATCGGGATCATCTGTATCATTTCGATTACGCTGGCAGAGAGCGATTCCATCTCGGAACGGTATTCCCTGTTGCGAGCCGTCATTTTTCTCGAGAAGAGATAGATCAGGCCGGAAGATATCGGAACCGAGATTACGTAGAATATTGCGACGAGCGGCTGTCTGAAAATCGTTACCCCGAAAGCTATGAGTATGGTGAAGAGCGCGGGGAAAGCCGAACTCATTATGTTCCGCGAGAGTAGTTCAAGAGTTTCCACGTCGCGCAGGACTTTAGATTCGAGTTTCCCGGACTGATTCCTGTCGTGAAATGAGATTGACAGTTCCTGCAGCCGCCTGACGATCGACGACCTCAGGTTGAGCTGCATCGTGTTCAGTGCGCTACTGAAGATTCTGACGTATGCCGTGTGAGTCGGTATGTTTTGAATGATAATTGCAAGGAAAATTGCCCCGACTACCCACAAGTCGTGAATGGAGTACCTCCCCGTGTTGCTGATAATGTTTATCATTCGCGCGATGATTATCGGGAGTACCCAGACCGGGGAGTTCTTTATTGCGAAGAGAGTAATCGCGGCAACCAGCTTCAAATGCTGCCCCTCGTAGAGATGCATAAGACTCTTGAGCGGGTGAGCGCTGTGGTAACTGAATTCCAGCTGTGTATGTCTTCGTTCTGTCGTTCCGTGATTCATCGGGTTATCTATTCCGTAATTTTACGCCTGGGTTCCGGAAGAAATTGATCTAAAGACACAAAATAATCAAATCGACATTGCCGGCTGCGGCAAGTGTCTTTCACGGAAGCTAAAAAAAGCGGGTACAGCCCCTGCCTGATGTCCGAACTCATGAGGCTGGACGACAGGAATCGGATATCCGTGTAATTTGTGTGTAGGAGAAGGACTACCGGGACTCCCCGGTGGATTCGCAGCAGCCGATACATGGGAGACGGGGCGCTCCTGGATCGACCGGGTTTACGACAATCGGATTATCTTTTGTATCGAGGGCGGATACAGGCCGGACGACGAGTGGGAGTTCAGTTTGCGATGGATTTTCCGGGACGAAGTGAAAAACCAGCAGAGGACGATTTACCAGTGGGGGATTCTGCCGGTGTTCGGGGTTGAGTATGAATTCTAGAGGGCAGGTTTCCGCCCCTTCCTTGATTTTTGGGGCCTCCAAAACTATATTTTCCCGCTGGATCCTCCGAAGGAGTCCATCCCCGAAGAAATCCTTCGGACGGACCTTTCCCGACGGCATTCCTTTGGAGCGGAACAGGCTATTTTCAGGAAACATCAATACTTATGGGAGATTATGGCAACTACTTCTGAATTCAGAGCAGGGTTAACGATACGTTATAATAATGATCTGTGGACGATTGTGGAGTTTCAGCACGTGAACCCTGGAAACTGGCGGGCTTTTGTTCGCGCGAAGATGAAGAATATTAAGACCGGACAGGTTATCGAGAACAGGTTCCGCGCTGGTCAGGACGTCGATGTTGTAAGGATCGAGATGCGCACCTATCAGTACCTCTATCGGGACGGTGATATGCTGGTGTTCATGGAAAATGAAACATTCGAACAGATATCTATTCCGGAGAATGTCGTCGGTGAGGGAAGCAAGTTTCTGAAGGAGAATGAAAACGTGCAAATCTCCTTTAATGGAACGGAAATACTAGGAGTTGAGATACCGATCTTTGTGAGTCTCAAGGTTGTAGAAACGGAACCCGGACTGAAGGGAGACAGCGTCAACAACGTGATGAAGGCAGCCAAGATGGAAACGGGCGCGGTGGTGAACGTTCCTCTTTTCGTAAACGAGGGAGAAGTCCTGAAAGTAGATACGCGCACCGGTGCTTACGTTGAGCGCGTAAAATAGTTCAATCGGAAAGCCCGTGGCGGTAAGCCGTACAAATATCGGCGACAGAGCACAGGCTTTTTCATTTTATCGGAGCTGACATGGATCTTAACTACATCAGAAAGCTCGTCAGACTTGTCGACGAGAGCGGGGTGGACGAACTGGAGATTGAGGAGGAGGGGACAAAAGTGCGCGTAAGCAAAGCGCGGCATAATTCTTCCGCAGTTCCGACATATATTCCTCAGTATATCACGCAGCCTATGCCTGCACCTCAGGCTTCTGCCGAGGTCAGGCCGAATCCCGCGCCGGCTGCCGAGGCTCAGGCGCCCGCGACGGCAAAGCCCGAAGGCAAAAAGTACCACGAAGTCAAGTCGCCGATTGTCGGAACGTTCTATCGCGCTCCCGCGCCGAACGCCGATCCATATATACAGATCGGTTCGTCCGTTCAACCCGGAACGGTGCTTTGCATCGTGGAAGCTATGAAGCTGATGAACGAGATCGAATCCGATATCGGGGGGACGATCGTACAGATTTTAGTGGAAAACATGCAGCCGGTGGAATACAACCAGCCGCTTTTCCTGGTAGAACCAGCTTGAACTTGGTGGCTTGATTGTTCAATAAGATACTGATTGCAAATCGAGGCGAGATTGCCCTGAGGGTAATCCGCACCTGTAAGGAGCTCGGCATCAAGACGGTTGCCGTTTACTCGGAGGCCGACAGGGATTCACTTCACGTGAATTTCGCCGATGAGGCCGTCTGTATCGGCCCTCCCCCCGGAAGAGAAAGTTATCTGAACATTCCTCGCATTATAGCCGCCGCCGAGATCACCAATGCAGACGCGATCCATCCGGGTTACGGTTTTCTGGCCGAGAACGCGAAGTTTTCCGAGATTTGCGAGAGCAGCGGGATCAAGTTCATAGGCCCAAGTCCCGACATGATTACGGCAATGGGCGACAAGGCCTCCGCGAAGGATACGATGCGAAAGGCGGGTGTCCCGGTCGTTCCCGGAAGCGACGGGGTCATCGACGATCCCAGGACGGCAAAAGAAGTTGCGGAGTCAATCGGTTATCCTGTTATCATAAAAGCTACGGCAGGCGGCGGCGGCAAGGGGATGCGGCTTGCCTGGGACGGCGAAGATTTCGACAGACAATACCAGATGGCGCGCACCGAAGCCGCATCGGCTTTCGGAAACGGGAGCGTCTACATAGAAAAGTATGTAGAACAGCCGCGGCATATCGAATTCCAGGTAATGGGCGATCAGTACGGCGAGGTGATCCATCTTGGAGAGCGTGAATGCTCCATTCAAAGAAGGCATCAGAAACTTCTCGAAGAGTCCCCTTCTCCCGTCGTCGATCCGGAGCTGAGGGAGAGAATGGGTGCTGCAGCGATCAAGGGAGCAAAAAGCGTGAGGTACGAAGGCGCCGGCACCATCGAATTCCTCGTGGATAAGAACAAGAATTTCTATTTCATGGAGATGAACACCAGAATCCAGGTCGAACATCCCATTACCGAGCAGGTCACCGGCCTCGACCTCGTCAAGGATCAGATCAACATCGCCGCCGGCGGAAGGGTCGGCAAGAAGAAGCTGAAGCAGACCGGGCACGCCATAGAATGCCGCATCAACGCAGAGGATCCATTCAAGGAGTTTCGTCCAAATCCGGGGACCATCACCGGATTTCACGTACCGGGCGGCTACGGCGTCAGGGTGGATTCACATGCGTACGTCGGTTACAAGATACCGCCGTATTATGATTCCCTCCTCGCCAAACTGATCGCGTTCGGCGCGACAAGAGAAGAGACGATCGACAGGATGTATCGTGCGCTGGAAGAATTTGTTGTGGAGGGCGTCGCAACAACCATCCCATTCCACATGAAAGTGATGAAAGATGAGAGATTCAGAAAGGGGGAATTTGACACCCACTTCCTGGATTCCTTCAATTTTACCGATTAGAGGAGAAAAAATGGAATTTCCAAAAGATTTGAAGTATACGAAAGAGCATGAATGGATCCGCGTAGATGGCGACACGGGTGTAGTCGGGATCACGGAGTATGCACAGGGTGAGCTTGGCGATGTCGTGTTCGTGGAGCTTCCTGCTTCAGGGACTAAGCTGCAGCAGGGAAAGCAGTTCGGCACCATCGAAGCGGTCAAGACCGTATCGGATTTGTTCGCGCCAGTCAGCGGGGAGGTAGTTGAAGTTAATGAAACACTCAAGGATTCTCCTGAGATGGTGAACAAAGAGCCGTACGGAAGCGGCTGGATGGTCAAGGTTAAGATCGATAACAAGTCCGAGCTCGACAGCCTTCTGGGTGTTGAGAAGTATCAGGAAATGGTCGGAAAATAGAAAGCGGCATGTAGTAGGAAGTAGGCAGTAAGCAGAACGCTGCGACATTGCTTCAGGACACTACATGCTACCTACTGCATACTACCTACTAAGACAAGGGAGAATCAAAAGTGGCGTATTATCCCAATACCGATGATGACCGGCAAAACATGCTGGAGTCTATCGGTGTAAAAAGCTTCGATGAACTGATAAAGGATATTCCTCAAGAGATCAGGTTAAAAGGGGATCTCAAAATTCCTCCTGCGATGAGCGAGCTTGAAGTTGTCAAGCATCTGTCGTCTCTCGCGAACAAGAATGTGGATGCTCAGACGGCGCTCTCCTTTCTGGGTGCTGGAGCTTATGACCACTTCATTCCTTCCGCAATCGGCGCTCTCCTCAGCCGGTCGGAATTTTACACGGCATACACTCCTTACCAGGCTGAAGTAAGCCAGGGGACCCTGCAGTCCATCTACGAATATCAAACCATGATTTGCCGGCTGACCGGGATGGATGTGTCGAACGCTTCTCTATACGACGCGGGAAGCGGACTCGCGGAGGCGGCGCTGATGTCGGTCGCGCACACGGGCAGAAAGAAGATCGTGGCCGCTCATCCGATTCACCCGCTCTATTTACAGGTCGTGCGGACCTACGTCCACGGCCAGGGATTTGAAATTGTCGAAGTGCCCGCGCGCGACGGGGCTGCCGACCTCGACGGAGTTCGAAAGACCGCCGACGAAAACACGGCGGCCGTGATGGTGCAGCAACCGTCGTTCCTTGGAACGTTGAACGATGTGTTTGCACTCGGCGAGATCGCGCATGCTAAGGGAGCGCTGTACGTGGTCGATGCGTCTCCGATTTCGCTGGGTCTCCTTGCCGCTCCCGGAAGCTACGGAGCCGACGTCGTCGTCGGCGAAGGTCAGTCGCTCGGCATATCACAGAGTTTCGGCGGACCGTTCCTCGGAATATTTGCGGTGAAAGAAGCGCTGATCCGCCGTCTGCCGGGAAGACTTGCTGGAGTAACAGTGGATACGCAAGGGAACCGCGGATTCGTACTGACGCTTCAGACCCGCGAGCAGCAAATCAGGCGCGAGAAGGCGACCTCCAATATCTGTACGAACGAAGGACTGATGATGCTTGCTTCCACGATTTACATGTCGCTCATGGGCAAGCAGGGGATTAAGGAAGTTGCCGAACAGTCGGGTGCAAAGGCGCATTACCTCGCCGATCAGATCGGAAAGGTCAACGGATTCTCACTGAAATACGGGCAGCCGTTCTTCAATGAGTTCCTCGTGTCGACCCCCGTTCCGGCAAAAGAGATCGTGAGCGCGGCGCTGAAGAAGAACATACTCGCCGGCGTCGACGTGGAGACGCTGATGCCCGGAGAGAAGGGCTTACTTGTTGCGGTTACTGAGAAGCGGACGCGTGCCGAACTTGACGAGTATGTGGATTTTCTGAAGACATTTACGAGTTAAGAGTTCCGATCTTTTTCGGCGGCGTGACTCTCCTTCAGCTTTAACAGCAAAAGAGTCACAGTATTGATCCCCTGAATTCGGCACTTGCGGAAGCGCTTGGAATTAGTCAAATTATATTTGAACAGTAACGGCAAAGGTATGAGCGAACTCATCTTCATCGTTGAAGACGCACAGGAGGGCGGCTACACGGCTCGTGTGCTCGGTGAATCGATCTTTGCTGAGGGAGAGTCTCTGAAAGAGCTTGAGGATAATATCAGAGATGCGGTTCGGTGCCATTTTGATCCTGGACGAGAACCTAAAGTGATCAGACTGCATTTCATTCGGGAGGAACTGATCACGCTTTGAGACTTCCGCGGGACATCTCTGGACGGGAACTTGTGGAATTGTTTTCAGTATACGGGTATGAAGTATACCAGGCAGACCGGCGGCCATGTTCGTTTGACAACCAGAGAGATGGGGGAACATCACATAACGATTCCGTCTCACCCGTCGCTTCGAGTTGGCACGTTGAGCTCCATAATACGTGACGTTGCAGAACACCTGAAGATCAGCAAGAACGAAGTTGCCGACAAGCTCTTCCAAGAAAAACATTAGGCTTGGAGAGGAAGAGGATAGAATTGTTGGTTTGCATGGAAAACGGTTCGATGTTTCATCCGGATGCAGAGCGGAGTTTCGTGAAGAAACGCGTCCTGAATTCGCATTAATAATTAGGTTTTGACTTTCTATGGATAAAATCCTCATTCTCGATTTCGGTGCGCAGTACACGCAGCTGATTGCCCGGCGCGTCAGGGAACTCAATGTTTTGAGCCTCGTAGAAAACTTCGATTTCCCGTATGAGAAGGTCATGGAACTGAATCCAAGGGGGATCATATTATCCGGCGGGCCGTCGAGCGTCTACCAGCCCGGTGCACCTCTCCCTGATAAAAGAGTCCTTGAGTCCGGCATCCCTGTCCTCGGGATTTGCTACGGCTTACAGATAGTCGCCCATCTGCTCGGCGGCGAGGTCGACAGGTCGACACACCAGGAGTTTGGCAAGGCACTCCTGATAGTAGATGATTCAAGCGACCTGCTTGCCGGTGTTGGCGACGTGACCAAAGTCTGGATGAGCCACGCAGACAAGGTGACTATCCTTCCGCCGGGATTCAAGCCGATCGCGCATACTGATAATTCTCCTGTTGCCGCTCTCAGTTCGAAGCAGAAGAAGATTTTCGGCGTGCAGTTCCATCCGGAAGTAGTCCACACAGCAAAGGGGAAGGAAATACTCGCGAATTTCGTCTTCAAGGTGTGCGGATGCACCGGAGACTGGCAGCCGGGAAATTTCATCAGCGAGAAGGTAGCGGAGATCAGGGAGATGGTCGGAACCGAGAAGGTGATCTGTGCAATGAGCGGCGGCGTCGATTCTGCCGTTGCGGCGGTGCTTATCCAGCGCGCTATTGGGAATCAGCTTCATGTGGTTCATATCGACAACGGGCTGATGCGGAAGGATGAGAGCAGGAAGGTTGTCGATTACTTCAAAACAAACTTCAAGATGAACCTTCACCACGTCGATGCAACGGAAACGTTTCTGAGGAAGCTGCGCGGCGTTGCCGACCCCGAGAAGAAAAGGAAGATCATCGGCAACACTTTCATAGAAGTATTTGAAAAGGTTGCCCACGAGATAAAAGGCGTGCAGTTCCTTGCGCAGGGTACTCTCTATCCGGACGTTATAGAATCTCAGTCTCACAAGGGCCCGTCTGCGAAGATAAAGACCCACCACAATGTCGGCGGCCTCCCCGAGGTGATGAAGCTCCAGCTCATCGAACCCTTCAGGCTCCTTTTCAAGGACGAGGTGAGGATGGTTGGGCGTGAGCTGGGAATTTCCGACGACGTGATCGGACGGCATCCGTTCCCCGGCCCCGGACTGGCGGTCAGGGTTCTCGGAGAGATCACACCGGAAAAACTCGAGATCCTCCGCGAGGCAGACGATATTTTCATCGACGAGATCAGGAAATACGGCATCTACGGCTCGATCTGGCAGGCTTTCGCGGTCCTATTGCCCGTTCAGTCTGTGGGAGTGATGGGGGACGAGAGAACTTACGAATACACGATCGCACTCCGCGCCGTGACAAGCGAGGACGGGATGACGGCAGATTGGGCGCAGGTACCGTTCGAGCTCCTGGCAAGAGTCTCCAGCAGGATCATAAACGAAGTGCGCGGCGTGAACCGCGTTGTCTACGACATCAGCAGCAAACCTCCGGCGACTATCGAATGGGAGTGAAATTTTGCCGCAAAGAGATTATAATTTCAGGTATGTCGAAGGTTAGAATATGCCTCTTTCGGTAAAACTGCTTCTCGACGAAGCTATAGGTTTTCTGGGCGACGAGAAACCGCTGCACGCTATGCAGATTCTGAGAAGGGTTATCTCCGACGATCCGGAATACACCGAAGCGTACCTGAAGCTGGCCGAAATATATATTGGACTTCATAAGTACGGTGAGGCGGAGAAGCTTCTTACCAGGGCGCTGGCGATCAATCCGCGCGATTATAAGCTTGTCTATGCACTCGGCAGTCTGTATTACAACTCAGGCGAGCTGGAACGCGCCCTGCCGCTTCTCAGAATGCTCGGTTCCTGGCGGAATCCCAGCGTGCATCTCGCTCTTGCGACGATCTTTCTTGAACAGGACGAATTCGAAGAGGCCATCTCCGAAGTAAGGCACGTTTTGCGAACGGACGCAAAATATCCCGATGCCAACGGTATCCTCGGCAGGGTACATCTGAAGCAAAAGAATTTTCCTAATGCCATAAAATACCTTCGGAGGGAAATCGGGCTTAACGAGTCTTCGATCGAGTTCCGCCTGGACCTCGCCACGGCCTTTTTTATGCTCGGTGATCTCCGCGCCGCACTCGAGGAGTTCACGCTTCTTGTCGATATCGACCCGGAGTTCTTCCCGGGGTGGCTTATGTGCGGTAAGATCCTGCTGCAACTGGGAAAGCCGGACGAGTCGGAGTTTTATTTGCAGCGCGCACTGAACATCAATCCTGGGAGTGCAGAAGCGCTCCAGGAGCTGGCAAATCTCTACAGTACAATCGGAGAGGTCGAGAAAGCCCGCCGGATTTTTGACCAGCTGGCGGAAGCAAATGCCATAGTCGAAGACGATACCGATACAATCGAGCGGATTTCAAGGATAAACAGAAAACGGCGCCGACACTGAAAATGAAGACCGCCGCGGCGTTTATCGTCCTTTTTGTCCTCAGCTGTAACGCGTTTTCCCAGATACCGTTCAATCAGACTGACGAGACCAATTTCACACTCGGCCTCCAGAGCTACAGGCAGGGCGATTACTCGACTGCCTACCAGTATTTCAATGAGGTGATGAAAGATTCTCTGAATCAGCGGTCGGCGGATGCATTCTACTACGGCGCAAGAACGCTGTTCAATCTCCATGAGTACCCCGAGTCCGTTTCGGCCATCGACACCTTTCTTGTCCGCTTCCCACTCGACGGCCGGAGATACGAAATGTTCTATATCCAGGGGGCGGACCTCTACGAACTCGGACAGGACTCCACAGCCGCGGTGAAGTTCATAACGGCAATCGATTCCGCAGCCGACGCGGTCGTTCAGAGCGAGGCGGTTGCAAGCCTCCGCGCGCTTGTCGATTTCAGCCTGAGTTTCGGGGAAATCGAGAGTGTCTTCGAGGAATGTCACAGCAGGCTTTCGGCGATGACCGTCGCGGTTGGGTTCGCCCGCCGTGCCTATTTCTCGGATAAGCTCCCCAATGCCGAACGGATACTGAAGGAATTCAAACAGCGGTTCCCGCAGCCCGGCACGGGAAGCGGAGAAGTTGGCCGCTGGATCGACCGAATAGCCGACGATAGTCTGCTCGCGCGATCTTCGGTGAAGATAGGGGCACTGCTCCCGCTCGAATACGGGAGCGGCGTCGGCGACAGGCTCCTGCTCGGCATACAGCTTGCCCTGGATAATTACAATGCCACCGCCCGGACGAAAGTCGGACTGGTTCTGAAGAATTACGCCGGTGTCATGCTGAACCTTTACTCGGATATGGATGCCCTCACTCAGGACACCTCCGTCAAGGCAATCATCGGGCCCGTCTTCAGCGACGACGTCTCGCAGGTGGCGCATCTCGCCGACACTGCGCGGGTGCCGACGATAACGCCGACTGCTACACAGGTCGGTCTCACCAGATCTAATCCTTATGTGTTTCAGGCAAATCCGAGTTTCAGAACTCGTGCACGCGCCGTCGCCGATTATGCCGTGAACGTGCTTCATCTGCGCAGAATTGCAGTCCTGTCTCCGTCGGATTCATACGGCAAGATCATCGCGGGATATTTTGTCGACCGGCTGAAAGAGCTTGGAGTAAAGCCCGTGTCGGTTGCTTATTTCGAAAGCGGTACAACCGACTTGTCTCTCCAAATCGAACAGATAAAGCAGGCCGCCGCCACATTCAAGGAGCCGTATGTGGACTTCGGACCGCTCAATACCCAGGAGCAGGCCAGTCTGATCGCTTACGGCCTGTCGCCTGTCTATCTCGATTCGCTGATCAGGGTGCGGGGGAGCGTGGACGCGTATGATTTGTTCGGAAAGAATCCGGTCAACGTCGCCGATTCTCTCGGCATACCGCTGGACGACAGATCGAACCTGGGTGACTTCGATGCGCTTCGCTCTCTCGGCGCGATATTCGTTCCACTCACATCGTCGAAGGACATGGGAGTCGTCGGAGCGCAGCTGGCATACTACAACGTCAAGACCCAGCTTCTGGGCACCGACGACTGGTATGATATGAACCAGCTTTCGAACAACGAAATGTATGTCGACGGGGTGATATTCTGCAGTGATACGTATTTCAACACGAGCTCTCCGGCTTATGTTGCAGCAAGCGATTCACTGTCCGAGATTTCGGACGTCGATTTTGACCGCGTGGTCTCATACGGCTATGACCTGACGAACGATCTACTGAATATCATCAAATCGGGCAACACGAGCAGAACCGCGATAGAGAATGCGCTGAAGTACAATACGTACGCGGGCCTTCACTCGACGATTTCCTTCGACGGGAACAACTCAAACCATTACATACATATCCTGCAGTTTAAGAACGGAAACATAGTCGATCTTGGAGAAGTGAGCACTCGGTAGCAGATTCACCTTTTAACAGTCAAAGTCAGGAAGGGGGCTGTCGATGCGCAAACATGTCGGCGAAACTGGTGAGCGGGCACACACGCTGAGAGAGTGGCCCGAGAGTGAAAAGCCGCGGGAGAGACTTCTTTCGCACGGGGCGACAAAACTGACAGATGTCGAACTCCTCGCAATCCTGCTCAGGACAGGGGCGCGGACAAAAGAGCGCTCTCGTACGGCAATAGATGTGGCGCGGGAGCTTTTGATGTCGTTCGAAAATTCGCTCGCACTTTTGTCGATGCGCGACGCGCTGGAGCTTGCAAACACGTCGGGGATAGGAAAAGTGAAAGCCGTTACACTTGCTGCCGCGTTTGAAATCGGAAGGAGGATGCAGAGCCTGCCGGGCAACGATGCGCCGCTCCTGAATAATCCCGAAGCCGTCCACAAGTTCATAATGAGAGACTTTGCCGGCGAGAAGAGAGAGGTTTTCAAGGTAATAGCTCTCAGCACCTCCGGCCGAGTGAAGCGCGTCAAGACGCTGACTGAAGGGACTCTGAGCGCCAGCCTCGTCGACGCCAGGGCGGTTTTCAAATTCGCGATACTCGAAGAAGCGGCGAGCATAATCGTTGTGCATAACCATCCCAGCGGGAAGCTCGATCCGAGTAAAGAGGACATCCAGATCACCAAAGATCTCGTCTACTCAGGCGGGTTCCTGGACATTCCTGTCCACGACCACCTTATCGTCGGTCCGACAGGATATCTGAGCATGAAAAACGCGGGATACGTGTGAAGCAAAGTCAAAAGTGAAAAGTCAAAGGTCAAAAAACAGATGTCAGAAGCCGGAGGACAGAGTTCGGAAACCAGAAGTCAGAGGTCAAAAGACTGTTACAAATGAAGTCCAGCGATAAGAAGACGGGGAAAACAGAGGTTGAGCAGGCTGGAGAATTAAAAGAAGTATAACGGATGGAGGAGAAGCCCGAAGGGCTGACATTATTATGGCATAAATATCAAAACAAGAAGGAACCCTGAAGGGGTGACATTGCGAAGTGACTAGGAGTAAGGTGTGAGGAGAGAAGAGACGTAGACCGGGAGTCGGCGGGCAGATGCTCGCCCTCGAGTGAATCTCGGTGATGTGGACCGCCCGACCGAGACGAACGGTTGTATCAAATCCGAACACCGAATGTATCGGAACCGAACACTCGTGAGATAGGCCGCATTCGTGAAACAGCAGAATTGAGTGAATTTCAATCGAGATTCTCGGTTGGTTTTGCTGGCACGGCTGTTGCTCTTTGATTGCCAGTATACGGAAAACCTGGGGGTGAAGCACATGGCAATGGAGTCGGAAACTGAGGGGTTTGAGCCTGAAGGGTCAAGAGCACTGAGCGGCATGCAGGCGAGGGTAATGGAGCTCCTTGCAAGCGGTCTGAACAGGAGACAAATCTCGGAGGCTCTGAACATCAGTCTCCATACGGTGAACACTCACGTGGAGAGGATCTACAGGAAGCTCGGTGTGCACAACGCGGCATCGGCGGTTGCGCTGGCATTGACAAAAGAGGAGCCGGTGAGTGACAACTGAGGATAGGGATGTCAGTAATTCCACCGACTTGTCGAAGGGGCGCTCGGATCTTATCTTGTTTGGTCGTGAGTTTGTGGCAGAGTTGAACCTGACCGCGGCGAGCTCAAAAGGCGCCTGACGGTCGGTTACGAATAGATACAGACAAAAATCGGAGGCTGAAATGAAGTACCATCTTAAGCAAGCAAGCAAGCAAGCAAGGTATATTCCTTCTAATACTTACCGTTGCCATACTCCAATCGTGCAGTCAGAAGCTGAACGTCTCGCAATCGCCTACCGCGCCGAGCGCGTCTGAAAAGGCGGATAGCACGGCGAAAAGCGGTGCAGGTAAAGGTAAGGTCGATATAATCCAACCACTTGTCCCGTATTACACACAGGGAGCAACGTACAACGGTGGAACAATTTGGCAATTTGATCACTGGGTACCGGCGCCGGGGAAGTATTTAATAATCTATCCTGGCGGAGTGGTCACGGACTATTCAAAACTCATCAACTACTACGGATTTACATACGTATGCACTAATGTCGAGACAGTTATGGGCGAAGTCGGCGGAGCCCATGTATTGTACCCAATCAAGTTTAATGGTTATGCAGGCCAGATAAGTATCTGTCAACAGTATAACGTAAAGGTATACTTAGCGGATGAACCGTTATACACTGCAGACTCGATGCAGGTGCTTGTTAATGCGGTTCATCAAGCCGGCGGAGTGCTTTGGGCAGACGATTATAACGAGCAAGTAGAAGTGATTGGAGGCATTGTTATCCATGAACATCTGGCAAACTCGACGGCACTCAACGCGGCAGATGTGGTTGGGACTGACATGTATGAACAGACTGCTGTAATAGCCGGCGTTTCATACCATTACATTACCTGTTCGGATGTCATCACTGAATACGAGAATTTTTCCTCGTTGTTCGGACAGAAGTTCCAATTTGCTTGGGAGGAATATGACGCAAATTACGATTGCTTCACATCGGCTTTTTCCTACCTCGCCACTCACAACATGAACGCCTGCGGATTGTATTGTGCTGGCGAACAGAACGGATGGAACACCTCGGTTCCATCCGACTGGAGTCATGTGGACGCATTCTGCCAGAACGCCGAGAATGCGGGTTTCCTGGATAGAGTCGATCAACTTTACAATCAGACCTATGTGTGTCAACAGAATGGTGTCAGATTCACGCCGATGAATCTCGCCGATTGCTACGGGGTCTATGAGAACGGCGGCTATGACCGCCCGACTACATCTGATGAACCCGGGCAGGTACTATGCTGGGCCTACACTCCCGTGGCAACAGGCCAGTATGAAACAATTCCGTAGCGTTTGCTCAAGATTGGCCGGAGCTGAGCGAGCACATGTATACTTAATTGTGCAGCAATTAGCACTCATGTCAACCGTAAGGTCGCAAACTTTGGAGAATGAAAATGAAGCCAATAATGTTCTTCCTTGCCCTGTCAAGCTTAGGATATGCTCAATCTCAGAAAAGTCCTCCGCCGAGCCAGGATTCCTTGTCGCAGTCGCCGGCGCGTAAACTCGACGCGGGTCCGCAGCTCGGGCTGGGACTGGGGGCGGGAACAGGGATTGCGTTCTTCTGGATGGGAGGCTGGCAAATCAATAATAACTACGCGATAGAGGGAAGGTACCTTGCCACAAGTGGGCCCGGCTTCTTTTTTACGGAGGGATGGTCTGCAATAATCCGCCGGCAGATGCCTGACATCGACTGTTACTTGTTTGCCGGACCGTCGGCGGAGTACTCGGCGTTCAATACCATAGCAGTTCCAGCCAATCCATACCGTGATTACGTTACCAGACATTATTCCTCGTATTATTTAACTCTGGGAGGCGGGTGGGGTCTCCACTGGTTCTCGGTGGAGCTGGATGCGATGGTACCCGTTCAATCTCTGATGCGGACTCCGCCGCGCCCGCCGCTCACTGACAATCCGGATGCCGGCCAGTCGATCAACCCGTTCGCAGTTTACCTGGTACTCAAGCCGCACCTGGATTTGTTTTTCTTCCGTTAGCAGAAGGCACGGATTGGCTTGAATCAGAGAAACGAAGTGGAATGAAGGCATATCGGTAATTCCACCGACTTGCCAAAAGGGCGCTGAGATTTTATCTTGTTTGGTCGTGAGTCTGTGATGGAAACGAACCTGAGCCCCCCGAGTTCAAATGGCGCTCAAGGGACACTTACCAATAGACACAGACAAAAATCGGAGGCTGAAATGAAGTACCATCTTAAGCAAGCAAGCAAGCAAGCAAGCAAGATAGTCCAGCTAATTCTTGCAGTTGCAGTTTTCGGGACTTTTCTTTTTGAATCATGTAGGCAGTCAAAGATCGGGGAGCCGGTTTCTCCCAGTTCTTCAGTGAATAGCTCTGACTCGATAGGGCTCGGTCCGCAAAATGGGAAGAAGAGCGGAAAAGATAGTGTGTCGACTATCAAGCCCCAGGTTCCACCGCCGGGGAGCGGCTACATGGAGGGGAGCCAGTATGTCGCGGACTATTACCGGTTCAACGGCGTTTATCTACCGGAAGACTCGGCAAAGCACAAGTATCTCATGTTTATGACCTCAAACGTGAGTAGCGACAAATTCGAAACGATGTACCAAAAGTATTGTTTCAGAAGAGTTGTTTGTGGCGACGGAGATATTAACGCGCTCGAATCCGCGCACTTTTCTCGGAATCAACTCCTGATAAGTATTGGAAACGGCGGGGGGTGTGGATTCCCCTACCCATCACCCGGTCCCGGGTTGTTATCCAATTGGCGCCATTTAGTCGACACGTACACAGGTAATGTGCTGGGGTACATGTATGATGAGCCATCAGGATGGACTAATGGCGACACTATGAAGGCGGTCGCTGATTATATTCATACCAGGAATGGTTCCTTGTGGTTGGATGACTATGACACTGGTGTGATAAGCTCAGTGCCATACTTCGCTTATCACAATTGTCATCTCGCTGACGATGTAATGCTGCCGAACGGCGATTACATCATGAACGATGCTGATAACGCGCAAGCAACGAATGGGTGGGATGGAATTGGGTGTTATATAGTCGACGATTTCAATGAGTTCCAGTATTGGTTCGGCGCGAAGTTTAATTCGATTTTCACGATGAACGGGTTTCCAAATGAAGCCAGCCTCGTTAGCTGGGTGCAGTCTCATCCAAGCATTTCCAACTATGCAATTTATCTCACGAGTAGCTGGTCCTGGGGCGACCTGGACAGTTTCATGGGCTATGCTGACCAAGCTGGTTTCTTAGGACATCAATATCAGGTCTATTATTATACTTACGTTTGTCAGACAAACTCCGTAAAGTTCACACCGCCTAGTGCGCCGGACGCGGGGGCAGGCAAACCGGCATATTATGGTGTGTGGACAAACAACGCGTATTACATGGGCCCCGTGGATCCTGGCACGCCGGGTGCGGTGCTCTGCTGGGCGTTCCAGTCCGGTGTAGCCACAAGCCAGACCGTTAATGTCTATTGAACTGGAAGTCGCAATGAAACGTGGGCTATTCCTCTTATTGTTGTTATGTGTGATTTTCCTGGCGTCCGCTGAAAAGGCGGCCGCGCAGGACAGCACAAATCGCTTTACGTTAGATGCCGCCGGTCCGCGATCTCGAGCTGATAGCGCGCATTCTGCACAGGCAGACACTGCGTCCCTCAGGTGGCCATCTTTCATCGGAGGCGATCTCTTTGTCACCGGGGAACTCTACGCACTTCACTTCAATGGCCCATCTTCAATAGAATCAGCATTTGGTCTTGGGGCCGAGGTAAGAATTAAGTCGGTCTTTCTGGGATTCATCATGGGTTTTTCGGGGGACGAGGGAATTCCCGGCCTGCATGGCATTCCATCGCTGGAGAATTTCCCGTATTCCCCTGATTTCACCTACGCCTCATTATATGCTGGCATACAGGTCGGCGAGTACAGGATCGAAGCCGGAGAAGTCAACGCCAAGCACTACGCGGCAGATATGGCGGCCGGTTATCAGGACACGCGTTATTCCAGCGCATTTGTTGGAGTAAGCCGGAGATTCAGCAAGGTCTATCTTATCGAACCGGTTGCGAAAATAGTGTTTCCCCTCTCTGCCACATATCCGATCCTCTCCGCACAGTCGGGCAGTAATTTTCCGTGGGTCACCAGGCATTATCGGCTGTCAGACTTCTTTCTTTCACTGGGCGTGAAGGTTGGAATCGGCGTCAACTAAGGGGTGCGGTTTGCCGAATGAAGGGGTGATGGTGTAGATCCCTCCTATTGACGGTCGTTGCATTCACTGTTAGATTTTGGGGACAAAAGATGAAGTCAACATTGTTGCTGCTTGTTCTGGCAAACTTTTGTTTCGCTCAATCTCAGATAAGTCCCTCTCCAAGCCAGGACTCCTTATCGCTGTCGCATGTGCATAAGCTAGATGCAGGTCCGCAGGTTGGGTTGGGACTTGGAGTCGGAACGGAAATAACTCTTTTTGGGATGGCAGGTTGGCAATTCGACGACAACTTTGCGATTGAGGGAAGGTATAATGCTACAAGCGGGCCCGGCTCATTCTTATTCATCGGGGGAACCGTTGGATGGTCGCTTCTGGTTCGCAAGCAATTACCTGATATCGACTGCTACCTGTTTGTGGGGCCCTCCGTAGAGAATTCGAGTTTCGCTGCGGAGGATCCCGCGAACCCTGTGGGCGTTGGCCTTACCAGGAACTATTCGGCCTATTATGCTTGCTTGGGAGCCGGTTGGGGGCTTCACTGGTTCTCCGTGGGGCTGGATGGGATGGTACCCGTTCAATCTGTGATGCGGACTCCTCCGCCTCCGGCGTACCGAGTCAACGAGAATCCGCCAGCCGGAAAAGCGATTAATCCGTTCGCGGTCTACCTTGTAGTCAAGCCGCACCTGGATTTGTTTTTCTTTCATTAACGGATGGGGTGTCAGTAATTCCACCGACTTGCGGAGGCAACTACAAAGCGGTATCTTTTTCTGTCGTGAGTCTGTGATAGAATCGAACCTGAGCGCCGGCAGTTCAAAGGGCGCTTGAGGGTTGTTTACCAATAGATACAGACAAATCGGAGGCTGAAATGAAGTACCAACTTAAGCAAGCAAGCAAGCAAGCAAGGAGTATTCTTCTTAATTCTTACTCTTGCTCTGCTCCAATCATGTAATCAAAAGCTCAACCAGTCGGAGTCGCCGACGGCGCCGAGCGCGTCTGAGAAAGTGGATTCAACATCGAAGAGCGTTGCAGGCAAACACAAGTTGGTTTCAGGTGTCTCGCCCATGATACCTTCCTATCAAGCGGGGGCTATTGCGTACGGCGGGACCGAGTGGTTTCTGGTGAACTGGGTACCGGCGACGCCTCACAATGGGACATACACCATGATTGACCCCACAGATGGTTACACACCGGATGAACTCCAGAAATTCCATCAGTACTATGGCTTCACTAGGGCGATATCTGATTCAGCATTTGTAGGAGAGTGGGAATCTGCAGGGTTCGATTCTCACCAGATTCTTGTATCAATCGGATATAACAACAATGGCTCCGCCGATTTAAACAGTGACTGGCAAGGCATTGTCGACTACTTCCAGAGCCAGGTCCTTGGATATTCCTTTGACGAACCATCCGGCGATGGGGGAAAAGGAATATCGGCATCACAAATGCAATCGATCGAAAATTCTGTCCACGCGGTCGGCTCCAAATTGTGGCTTGATGATTACGATACGGGGGTGATACCGTATAGCCTTTCTAACCAACTGCAAGACGTCGTACGTGAATCCCACATTTGGGGGGAAGCGATGCTCGAAAACTCGGATTATATTATGTGCGACGCCGACAATGCAAAAGCAACTGATGGGGAGGATGATATCGGATGCTATGTTGGAGAGGACTATAATGAATTTCAGAGCGCGTTCACTGGCCAGCCGGCGTTCAACACGATATTCACAAGGCCGCCATACTCCGTCAGAAACATCGAGAGCGTCGTTAATTGGATTGTTGCCCATCTGGGGGTTCCAATAAACACCTTTGCGGTGTGGCTCCCATCTGGATGGACGTGGGCGGATGTGGACGGTTTTGCCCAGTATGCCTACCAGGCGGGCTTCCTTGGCCAGTATCAGTTACTTGAGCAGGCAAAGTATGTGTGCCTGGAGAATAACGTTACATTTGTCCCTACCTCATCCGACGTACAGGGGACGTACTATGGCGTCCTAAATAATGGGGTCTACACTGGCCCCGTCGATCCATCAACGTCCGGCGCAACGGCATGCTGGTCAATTCAAACTTGGGTATCCCAGAACCATTACCAAACAGTCTACGCGCAGTGAGAAAGGCTTGCACACTTGGCCTAGCTCCAGTCGACGGCTGTTAAATTAAGTAAATGACTCGGTAGCGGTGCGTTCGTGTCACCGAAGATAGATAGAAGGAGATAATATGGAAAGCATGGCAAAATCTAAAGTAAACCTGTTTCTCGCGTTTGCTGCTATGAGCCTCCTCTCGATCGGCGCGAATGCGTTTGCCCAAACCGACTCGAGCCGCGTATCATCCATAGATTCGAGCGCTTACAATCCGAAAGCGATGGCGGAAGGGCAAAAGTGGTTTGGAAATCATGTAGGAGCCGATCTATTTGTCACCGGTGAAGCGTACACGTTTCACTTCGGGAGAGTCGGCTTTTTGTCGCTGACCGGGGAAGGCGGCGTTGGGGCGGAGTTACGGTTCAAACCTCTATTCGCGGGTTTTGTCTATGGCTTGTCAGGTAGTGAGATGCGTGACAGGCCGTCGGGTCCCTTCTCTTGTTCATCATTTTACGTCGGGGTTATTGTTAGTGGCTACCGCGCCGAAGTCGGAGAGGTTTACGGCTCATTTCTTGCCGCTGATCAAGACATGCCTGATGTGAGTTTCAAAACTTACTTTGCAGGTCTAAGCAGGCGATTCGGTGGAAACGCGTTCTTAGAGCCAGAGATTCAAATCATGTTCCCGGTCGAGGCTGGAACCTACGTGAATGCCCCGCCAGGTAACAGTTACACCAATGTGAGCATCGAGCATTACACTATGGGTGATCTATTCTTCTGCTTCAGCGTCAAACTGGGCCTTGGAGTTGGATATTGCAGATGATAACACAATAAGAGAGGAATGAATCGGAGCGGGCCGCCTTTATCTTTTAGGTCGTCATACAATTGAAGAAGGACAGATCTGGATGCGGAGGTTAAGAGTGAAGCTGGGCGCTGAATTGATGACCGTCGGAGTTCTAACTATTTCTCTGTTGGGGTCCTTGCCCGCGCGAGCTCAGTCGGCGAGGGACAGCAGCAGCCATTACTGTCGGGACGCGGTATATGTTGAACTGGCGGGAGCAGGAGGACTATACTCGTTCAACTTTGACTACCGGATCACAAGAGAAGCGGGTTTTAGGGTAGGGTTTACGTCATGGTCCGATTTCACCGGTTTACCCGTGACAGCAAACTACTTACTAAACTGGCACGCCCATCATTTGGAAATTGGAATCGGTGTGATTATCGGATTGGCAACTCTTGGTGGACAATCATTCGTTAGTGGTGGCCAGAGTACGCCTCAGGCCATAGGCACGGGGACGCTTGGTTATAGATATCAACCCGACGATGGCGGCTTCGTATTCAGAATTGATTACACTCCTCTTCTCGAGCCTAGACTCCTATACTCCTGGGGCGGCGTCTCGTTAGGGTATGCGTTCTAACGAAGGTCAAAGGAGAGTTAACTGAAAAGTCAAAGGTCAAAATTGAAAAAGGTCAAACGGTAGAGGGCTGGATATTGCCATTATGTCTTCGAGGGAATAGATGAAGTCAATATTGTTAGTACTTGCCCTATTAAACCTTTGTTTTGCGCAATCTCAGGATGCGCGTCCGTCGGTCCGGGACTCCTTATTGCGGTCGGATGTCCATAAGCTCGACGCGGGGCCGCAGGTCGGGGTCGGACTTGGGGGAGGAACGGGGGTCGTTTTTTACCTGATGGCAGGTTGGCAAATTGATAATTACTACGCCATAGAGGGAAGGTACAACGTGACAAGCGGACCGGGCTTCACTTTGACCTCGGGATGGTCTGCGATAATCCGCCGGCAGCTGCCGGCCATTGACTGTTATCTTTTTGCCGGACCGGCGGTCGAATATTCAGTATTCAATGTCCTGGATCCTGCCAACCCCTACGGGGATTTTTTCAGGAGGGAGTACACGGCTTATTACTTAAGCCTCGGGGGAGGCTGGGGGCTTCACTGGTTCTCCGTGGAGCTGGATGGGATGGTACCCGTTCAATCTGTGATGCGGACTCCTCCGCCTCCGGCGTACCGAGTCAACGAGAATCCGCCAGCCGGAAAAGCGATTAATCCGTTCGCGGTCTACCTTGTAGTCAAGCCGCACCTGGATTTGTTTTTCTTTCATTAACGGATGGGGTGTCAGTAATTCCACCGACTTGCGGAGGCAACTACAAAGCGGTATCTTTTTCTGTCGTGAGTCTGTGATAGAATCGAACCTGAGCGCCGGCAGTTCAAAGGGCGCTTGAGGGTTGTTTACCAATAGATACAGACAAATCGGAGGCTGAAATGAAGTACCAACTTAAGCAAGCAAGCAAGCAAGGAGTATTCTTCTTAATTCTTACTCTTGCTCTGCTCCAATCATGTAATCAAAAGCTCAACCAGTCGGAGTCGCCGACGGCGCCAAGTGTTTCGGCTAAGGCAGATTCCACGTCTCAAACCGGCGCGAGTAAACGGAAGGCGGTGTCCAGCGTCATACCTCTGATACCGTCTTATCAGCAAGGGGCAATTGCGTATGGGGGGACTGAGTGGTTCCTCGTGAACTGGGTGCCGGCGACTTCTCACAATGGGACATACACTATGGTCGATCCCAACGGTTGTTCAAGTGATCAATGGTCGCAACTCTACCAGCACTATGGTTTTCAATGCGCCATCGTCAATGTTAATTATGTGTCCGAACTCACCTCAGTAGGATTCAGCAGAAGTGACCTCCTCGTGGGGATTGGATCTCACGGTCTTGATGCCAATTGGCAGGATGAACTGAATCAATATACCAATACTGTCATGGGCTATTTCATTGACGAGCCATCAGGATTCATCGATGGTGCCACGATGCAGAACGTGAAGACCGCTGTACACAACGCGCGGTCCACGCTTTGGTTGGACGACTACGACACTGGAGTGATATCGAGCATACTATATGTCGTCCAACACAACTATCACCTCGCTGACGTCCCCATGTTGGATAATGCTGATTGTGTAATGTGTGATGCGGATAATTCGTATTGGGTAAGTGGAGAAGGGGGAATCGGGTGTTATGTTGGAGAGGATTACAATGAGTTCCAGGGATGGTTCGGTGGTAGTGGCCAACCGCTTTTCAATACGATATTCACGATGCCACCTTATACCAATCAGAACGTACCTAGTGTTGTTGACTGGGCTTCATCCCATCTTGGAAATCACATTGCCTTCTTTGCGCTTTACCTCCCGGCAGGATGGAGCTGGTCAGATGTAGATGGTTTTGCACAATATGCCTACCAGGCGGGCTTCCTCGGCCAGTACCAGTTACTTGAGCAGGCCAAGTATGTGTGTCTGCAGAACAATGTAACATTCGTGCCGACGTCATCTGACGTTGAGGGAACATACTACGGTGTGTTGGATAATGGTTCCTACACGGGCCCTGTCGACCCGTCCACATCGGGAGCAACAGCTTGCTGGTCGATTCAAACATGGGTTTCTCAGAATCAGTACCAAACGATATACGCACAGTGAACGTATCTGCAGGCGTTGACGGTGTTGCTTTGAAAGCTGTAAGTTTATGGAAATAGCCCCGCCAATCATAGGCGGGGCTCGAATTTAGGCGCTTTTTTGCCGCTGTCATCCGATCAGTAATCCTTTAACAACGGGGACGAAAAATGATAAAGACTCAAAAATCGATCACCGGAATTATCCTTGTCACGATGTTTGCAATTCTTCTTCCATTTTGCCGCAATTCAATTGCCCAACAGGATACGACCCGCTCATCTCGCCCGGACACACTGGGGTACAACCCAAATGCGATTGCGGAGGGCCAGAAGTCCATCGCGGACTTCTTTGCCAATCACATCGGAGCCGACCTTTTCGCGACGGGTGAATACTATGGCTTCCACCTCGGCGGACCTTCATCTACGACAATGGGGGGAGGGCCGGGCATTGAGCTCCGGTACCATCCCGTTTTTCTGGGTATTATAGCCGGGGTCTGCGGCGATGAGGGGATACCGGGTCTCTACCAGTCTGACAACACAGAAGGTGGAACAAGGACATACAGCTACACTTCGATCTACGGGGGAATCAGTATCGATGGTGTTCGGTTTGGAGCAGGAGTCATAAACGCCAGCAACAGTATGTGGGTAACCAATAATCCATCCTCAAGATACACTTCAGCCTTTTTGGAGGTGAGCAGACGAATCGGAGGGCTCCTCTTCATCCAGCCTCAGGTGAAGGTCATTTACCCGGTTGTCGCGCACCTTTATGAAGGCTATCATTCCGGTCCCCTTGTTCCCGTCACTCAGCATTACCATTTGCGGGACCTATACTTCGCAGTCGGTCTTAAGCTCGGGATAGGAGTCAATTGAAAACAAGGAGATATGTACGCGCGCTGACGCTGATCAAAGGCCAAAAACGCGAACGATAAATAATGATGATTCCAATCCTTTCCGACGGGTTCCTCCAGATAACGCTGCGAGTAGAATATCTGTCATGAGTGCCTGGAGGCGCCAGTATTCGCCTAGATTCTTTCTATTTAAACTGCACATCCGGAAGAGTTTTGGAAACTTATCGGAACATATCCGAACTCGAGGCGGCACATCAAGATGTAACAACGATGTTGATTACCTAGGTGCCGTCGCAAGACGGGGGACAGCTTGGCCTACGAATTGATCCATGAAGAAACTTCTATTTTCAGAAAGGAGCGAATTATTTTGTCGCGTGACGGTTACTCAAAAGTTGCTCTTCTCTCCCTATTTCTACTTGTAGGGTCGGTGACAGCAAGGGCGCAAACACCTAAGGATAGTACCGATCGCTTTTGCAGAGACGCGGTATATATCGAATTGGGTGGATCGGGAGGACTATACTCGTTCAACTTTGACTACCGTATCAGCAAGGAAATAGGCTTTAGGCTTGGTTTCACGGCGTGGTCTATTGTTACAGCTTTTCCCATTACAGTGAATTATCTTGTCGGCTGGCACGCTCATCACATCGAATTGGGAATGGGCGCAGTTGTCGGCTTCGTTTCGTTAACGGGGGGTACATCATTCCTGGGCAACGGTCCAAGTACCGGTGCTCAGGCGCTATGGTGGGAGGGGACAATTGGCTACAGGTATCAGCCCGACGATGGGGGTTTTGTGTTCAGGATAGACTATACTCCTCTTCTTGAGCCAAAAGGCATCTACTCCTGGGGCGGCATCTCTTTTGGGTATGCGTTTTAGACAAGGGATGGCCGCTCGCAAGCAGGCATGTCAGTAATTCCACCGACTTGCGGAGGCGGGCTGGAAGCGGTATCTTTCTAAGTCGTGAGTCTGTGATAGAATCGAACCTGAGCACCGGGGAGTACTGAGGTAGCTTGGGGATTTTCAAGAATAGATACAGACAAAAACCGGAGGCTGAAATGAAGTACCATCTTAAGCAAGCAAGCAAGCAAGGCTTATTCCTTCTAATTCTTAGCCTTGCTTTGTTACAGTCGTGCAGTCAGAAACCCAACCAATCGGAGTCGCCGACAGCGGCGAGCGCGTCGGCCAAAGCTGATTCAACATCCCCAAAAGGTACAGGTAATCACAAAGTAGTGTCCAGCGTGTCTCCTTTCATTCAATATTTCGCAAAAGGGACAGTAGTGAATGGAGGCACGCAGTGGACCTTCCTAAATTATGTGCCTGCCACTTCACACGACGGAACCTACACAATCCTTCATGCAGTGGATGGTTCGGCCGATCAGATCGCTAAATTGTACGAGTACTACGGCTTCCGTCGCGCCATCGTCACTTACCCGTATGTATCGGAGTATGCTCAAGCAGGCTTCAGTGAAAACCAACTCCTCGTCATTATTGGATATCAAGGGATGGACGCGGATTGGAGAACTGCAGTCAGCACGTGCACCAACCAAGTGCTCGGGTATACGGTCGATGAGCCATCTAACAAGGTAACTGCCGACTCCATGGGAGTTGTAAAGAACGCCATCTCTGCTGTCGGGTCGGCCCTATGGATTGATGACTACGACACGGGTGTCATTCCTGACAACATTTTGCTTGAAGCTTGGCACAATGACCACATAGCGGATTGGGGTGTGTTGTATTACGCCGATTACTTAATGTGCGATGCGGACAACGCAAAGGATACGAACGGTCAGGAACCCGACGGAACTTATCTGGCAGAGGATTATAATGATTTTCTCGACCACCCTGGAATTCCGGGGTCATTCAACACTATTTACACCATGCCCCCATATGAAAACGAGGCCGATGTACTATCTTGGATCAGCAGTCACACTCAGCAGATCACGAACTTTGCCCTCGATCTTGAAAGCGGGTGGACCTGGAACGATGTTGACAATTTCGCGGTTTATGCCTATCAGGCTGGATTCCTTGGCAGCTACCAGCAACTTGAACAGGTCAAATACGTCTGTGAACAGAATAATGTGGGATTCTCTCCAGGTTCTGGGGTCGCCGGTAGTTATTATGGAATACTGACAAATAATTCATACTACACCGGCCCAGTCGATCCGTCAACACAGGGCGCTGTCCTTTGCTGGCAACAGGATGGAATAGTCCCTCTGAGTCAGTACCAAACGGTGTACGCACGCTAGGGGCGCATCCGCGTCGAAAGAGGAAATGGCGATCTCTTGCGTGGCGGTCTCCCTGTTTCATGGCTTTGTGCCGTTTCCGGGACGAAGTTGAGTGGCAGTTTGCATAGAGGCAGGGCGAAGTTAGTTGTTCGTGCTCCGTAGCGGGCTCTTAGAAAGCCATGACGTTCTGATATGAGATCCGATCTTTTCCAGAAACGAAATCATTGCGATGCTTGACAATCTATGAACCGACGCTATCAGATGTTGCTGTGGAATTAATTTCTAAATCCGATAATATCGTGCGAAAGGAGTGGTCCGTTATGTGTGAAAAAAACAGCCTAAAGATCATCGTTATCGTGTCGATGCTTAGCGCACTATACATGCCGGCGAGTGTCCAGTCGGCACAGGACCCGGACGGGCATTTCGCCCGGAACGCAGTATATTTCGAGGCGCTTGGCCCGGGCGTGTTTTATTCTCTTAACTACGAACGTCGCATCACTGATGTCTTAAGTCTGAGAGCTGGTTTCACCGCATGGAACGGGCTCGTCGGCTTTCCTCTAATGGTGAACGGCCTCCTTGGGCAGGATGGAGATTATTTTGAAATAGGAGTCGGTTTGGTCCCAGGCTATACCCCAAGTTCCCTGCTTTCGTCGCATTCCTTCATCATCAGAGGAAAGAGTGACGAAGTTCTATATGGCACCGCGACCTTGGGATACAGGTATCAACCTCGAACTGGAGGCGTATTATTCAGAATAGGCTTCACCCCTGTTTTTGCGCGTTTTAATGCATTCATGTTGTGGGGGGGAATGTCCGTGGGTTATGCCTTTTAGGATTGGAATGCCCAATAGAATCCGGCGAATGGCATTCGTCAAAACGCCAAACAGCATTGAGATGAATAGAGAAACGCTGCACCGGCGGCTTGGAACCCTGGTTCTTCTAACAGGCCCCTTCTTTGTCTGCCACTTTGCCCTGGCTCAATCGGACACGAGCCGCGTGGCTACCGTCGACTCGAGTGGTTACAACCCGAACGCACTGGCGGAAGGGCAGAAGGCGCTCGCGAAGTTCCTCAGAGATAGCGTCGGTGCCGATCTCTTTTTGGAAGGGGATGCGTACTGGTTTCACTTCGGGAAAGTGGGTTTCTTTTCTCTGACCGGAGGGGGAGCGCTCGGCCTGGAACTTCGGGTGAGGCCCGTTTTTTTCGGTCTCGATGTAGGTGCTTCGAGCACGCAGATGCGGCCGAGGCCTTCCGGTTCGTTTGGGAACGTTTCTTATTATGCCGGCGCGATTATTGCCGATTACCGCGTGGAAATCGGCAAGATTTATGGCGAGACCTTTAACGGAAGTCAGGGTGCGCCCGAGGTCGGTCACAGGACGTATTTCGCGGGCGTCAGCAAGCGCTTCGGTTCAAACTTCTTCGTCGAGCCTGACATCAGGCTGATGCTCCCAGTTGACGCCGGATATTATGCCGTCAACCAGCGAGATCACAATGATGTCATTGTAGAAAGCTACAATATGAGTGACCTCTTCCTTTCGTTTACAGTTAAAGTGGGATTGGGAGTCGGCTATTGTCGATGATGATGCGGACTGATGCCGACACAAAGCACGGTGGGGAGACTCTATGGCGAGAGCGGTTCTGCTACTCTTAGTCCTGTCAAGCCTTGGTTTCGCTCAATCTCAGATAAGTCCCTCTCCAAGCCAGGACTCCTTATCGCTGTCGCATGTGCATAAGCTAGATGCAGGTCCGCAGGTTGGGTTGGGACTTGGAGTCGGAACGGAAATAACTCTTTTTGGGATGGCAGGTTGGCAATTCGACGACAACTTTGCGATTGAGGGAAGGTATAATGCTACAATCAGGTTTGACTGGAACGCGTTCTTGGCTGGCACCGGCGGATGGTCTTTGCTGTTTCGCCGGCAGCTGCCGGCCATTGACTGTTATCTTTTTGCCGGACCGGCGGTCGAATACTCAGTATTCAATGTCCTGGATCCTGCCAACCCCTACGGGGATTTTTTCAGGAGGGAGTACACGGCTTATTACTTAAGCCTCGGGGGAGGCTGGGGGCTTCACTGGTTCTCCGTGGAGCTGGATGCAATGGTACCGGTTCAATCTGTGATGCGGACTCCTCCGCCTCCGGCGTACCGAGTCAACGAGAATCCGCCAGCCGGAAAAGCGATTAATCCGTTCGCGGTCTACCTTGTAGTCAAGCCGCACCTAGACTTGTTCTTCTTTCATTGACGGATAGGGTGTCAGTAATTCCACCGACTTGCGGAGGCAACTACAAAGCGGTATCTTTTTCTGTCGTGAGTCTGTGATAGAATCGAACCTGAGCACCTGGGAGTAGAGAGGTAGCTTGGGGATTATTACGAATAGATACAGACAAATCGGAGGCTGAAATGAAGTACCAACTTAAGCAAGCAAGCAAGCAAGCAAGATAGTCCAGCTAATTCTTGCAGTTGCAGTTTTCGGGACTTTTCTTTTTGAATCATGTAGGCAGTCAAAGATCGGGGAGCCGGTTTCTCCCAGTTCTTCAGTGAATAGCTCTGACTCGATAGGGCTCGGTCCGCAAAATGGGAAGAAGAGCGGAAAAGATAGTGTGTCGACTATCAAGCCCCAGGTTCCACCGCCGGGGAGCGGCTACATGGAGGGGAGCCAGTATGTCGCGGACTATTACCGGTTCAATGGCGTTTATCTACCGGAAGATCTGAACAAAGGAGAGTATCTCACTCTGTGGGGGATTGCATCCGGCATTGACTACCGATCAATGTACCAGAAATATTGCTTCCGGAGAGTGGTCTGTTATGCGGGTAGTCAGGTCGATTCAGTGACCGCGGCCGGCTTTAGCATTGGTCAGGTGATAGTTGCTATCGGCTGGCAGGACGACAGTTATCTCTCTGTCGTGGCGCAGTATGGCAGTCAGGTACTTGGCTACATGATAGATGAGCCATCAGGTAACGCGGGCTACGAAGGAATAGATTACAATCCGGGAGTCTCATATGACAGGTTGAATACTATCAAGAGTAACATCCCTGCTGGAAAACTGTGGCTTGATGATTACGATACTAAGGTAATCTCCATATCGCTGACGGACCCGACCACATCTATTGCAAATGGATATCACCCTGCCAATCAAACAGTGCTCGAGCTTGGGGACTTCATTTGGAACGACGGGAACACCTCGAAATGGTTAGACGGGGACAACACGACGGGAATTAATGCTCTGATTTACAACTATAACGAATTTCAATACTGGTTCGGGCAGAACTTCAACGGCATTCTGTGCAAGCCAATGGATGGCAGCGGCGCACTTCTGAATGATGAAACTATGTGGGACTGGCTGAACAACCATTCTAACTGCAACAATTTTGTCCTCTATCTTAGCAGTGACTTTACTAACGCGTGGCCTGCGGCGCTCAATAATTTCATGACCGATGCCGACAGGGCTGGCTTTCTGGGACATCAATATCAGGTCTATTATTATACCTATGTTTGTCAGACAAACTCGGTAAAGTTTACACCGCCTGGTGCGCCGGAAGCGGGTGCAGGTAGACCGGCATATTACGGAGTGTGGACGAACAACGCCTATTATATGGGCCCCGTGGATCCGAGCACACCGGGTGCAGTGTTCTGTTGGGCGTTCCAGTCGGCTGCGGCCACCAGCCAGACTGTTAATGTCTATTGAGCTGGAAGTCGTCATGAAACGTGGACTATTCCTCTTATTGTTGGTATGTGTGACTTTCCTACCGGCCGCCGAAAAGGCGGCCGCGCAGGACAGCACGAGCCATATTACGTCGGATACGGCTGCATCTCGGTCTCAATCCGACAGCACACGATTCGCCTTGGTAGACACCGCGTTCTTCAATTCGGCATTCAAGTGGTGGCGGTGGCCATCCGTCTTGGGGGGTGACCTGTTCCTGACTGTGGACTATCCTGTAACCCACCAAAGCTATACTTCAGCGGAAGTTGGTTACGGAGCTGAAATTCGTGTAGCTCCGGTTTTCGTCGGCGGCATAATAGGCCTTTCCGACGTCAATGGATCGGCACTGAGCTACTGGTCTCTCTACGGGGGTGCATCTTTCGCCAAATATCGCATCGAGGTCGGTGGGACGCGCGCACCGCAAAATCAGTATAATGGAACGTTGAATAATACTGCCCTCTTCTTGGGCATAAGCAGAAGAATTCCGTTTGCGTACATCTTCCTCGTCGAGCCAGAAGTTAGGGTGACCATGCCCGTCGTCGAAACCTTCCTCCATCCCATAGATGGGGGACCCCCACGAGATGGCTATTTGGTTACACAGCACTTTGGCCTTCGGTATCTCTATTTGGGGTTCACTGTAAAATTAGGAATTGGCTACAACTAAGAGGCCATTAGATGGCCATGGGACATTATTGCTCAGAATCGACTTATGAATGGACGTTGCAGACATGGCAGCGTTCACGGACGGCGATAGACGTGGCGCGGGAGCTTCTCATGTCATTCGAGAATTCGCTCGGGCTCCTGTCGATGCGCGACGCGCTTGAGCTGTCAGACACGGCGGGGATAGGAAAAGTGAAAGCGGTGACCCTCGCCGCGGCGTTTGAAATCGGAAGGCGGACACAAAGCCTGCCTGGAAACGATGCGCCGCTCCTGAACAATCCGGAAGCCGTCCACAGGTTCATTATGAGGGACTTTGCCGGCGAGAAAAGGGAAGTCTTCAAGGTCATCGCTCTCAGCACATCTGGAAAAGTGAAACGCGTTAAGACGTTGACCGAAGGAACCTTGAGCGCCAGCCTCGTCGACGCCAGGGCCGTCTTCAAATTCGCTATACTCGAAGATGCCGCTGAAGCAGGAATATCTGTCCATTACGAGCGTCGGCAGGACTTGCCACAAGCCTGTATAGGCGCACTCGATTTGCATTTTCGACGAAGCTTTTATGGCGTTGTGTCAGAATGCCGCTGAGTGATGTCCCAACTGTCTGTCGCAAGTCTGACGCTGGAAATGCGAATCAAGACAGGAAGTCCACGCAACTCATTTGTTCTCAAGCCAATACAAAACCCCCGACCTGTTTTCCACCGTTGCGAAATCGCCCCTCCGCTTGCTTCTTTTTACGGCACGGTTTGTGCCACATCTACATTGACCGATGTAGAATAGGTTCATCGGCTCCTGTAGATAAAGATCGCAAGAATACGAGAAGATGAAAAATAAAGTTATGCAGCACGAACCGCTCCTGACAATTGGTACAGTCTCCGACGTACTTGGTGTGGCGGTCCAGACGATTCGACTCTACGAGCGTGAAGGTCTTGTCATCCCGTACAAGACACAGACCGGCCGCCGCATGTATTCCACTAACGATCTGGAGAGAGTGAACTACCACCGGCAAAGCCGGTGGCTTCTGAAAGACATTTCGCATCTATAAGAAGTCAAAACTCCCCTGCTGCTGTTCTTCCTTCTTCTCCTCTTTTTCCTGATACTTTACGTACCTCTTGATC
>JAKAGT010000048.1 GCA_021825585.1 Bacteroidota bacterium
TAAGCTCGGTTGCCGGGGACAGGGGTAGGATGAGCAATTACATCTACGGTTCCGCGAAAGCGGGTTTCACAGCCTATCTGTCGGGATTGCGCGCGAGATTGTCGAAGAGTGGCGTGACTGTCATTACAGTCAAACCCGGATTCGTCGCGACAAAGATGAATGAACACATGAATCTTCCCCCGCTCCTAACCGCGACGCCTGCTCAAGTGGCAGACGATATTTTTCGCGCCCACGTGAAGGGCAAGCCGGTCCTCTACACGAGATGGTATTGGAGGTACATACTGCTGGTAATAGTGCACCTACCGGAAAGAGTGTTCCAGAAGCTAACGATCTGACGGCGCGGGAGAAGTAGGCCGTTGGTAAATGGCCGCACGGGGCACGGGGAATCCCGGCGAATATGTGGAAATGAAATGCGTCGGAACAATTTACGGAGGGGGCAAGCCGTTTCTGCTGTACGCCCTGAAGATAATGAATAATCGACAATGACGCGTCTGGCGGTTATATATGTGGGATTCGACAAGGGTGATCCCATGAACTCGCTCTCCGGATTGAAAAGGTACCTAGAGGAAAAATGGGGGTTGAGTCCGACGTACGTCGTCGTGGACAACAGGGAAAGTGGCCAGGGTGAAAAGCCGTTTGGAGAAAATTGCTTCTTAATCCAAGGCGACAACTCGGAGAGGGAATTCTCGGGTTGGCAGGAGGGGCTGAATTTTTTCTTCTCGCGTCGCTTGCCGGGGGACGTCTTTCTTCTCGCGAATGACTCTTTTGAGGCAGTCGTTCCGAGTTACCTGAGAAGGCACGACCCCTCATCGATTATGTGGAAATCGGAATTACTTAAGGCCGTGATGGGAAGAATTGACAGTAACGGCAGTACCGCGATGTTGTATGGGAAAATGATAAGTGCGTGGGTGAACACGAATTGCTTCTTCGTTCCAGGTGAAGTTATGAGCAGGATGGGGAAGGTGATCACCGTCGATCGCGAGACCATTAACGACTTTCTCCCCCTGAGTTATCCTGGGGGGAGTGAAGTGTTTTTGAAATCTGCACCAATAAACGATGCATGCAAGGATCACCTCATGAAATGGATTACGAGAGAGTGGTACAAGCGCATTCCGTTGAGTGAGGACAACTGGTGGCAGTTTCGTGAGAAGGTGAAGGCGATGTTGAACGAACTGGCGTTTTCAATCCGGGTGAGGCAATTGGGATATATCGTGCTTCCGTACAGCTTTTCTTCCTTTGCTCTGCAAAGGAGCACGGAGGTAGCCAAGAGGCTGGCAAGGAAAGTGTATCCGAGACGTCGGCGTTAAGTTGAGCTCCCCGCGGGCACGACGAATTTAGAGGCTTTGCGACTGGTAAACGTGGAACCTCCATCTGCCGGAGCCAATTCCGGAAGATCTGAACGTCGTTCGGAAATATAGAATGTACTCCGTGACGGCGCCTTCAGGGGAGTGACTCAGGCGCCTGTTCTCATCCAAACAGAGATTGACCGCTTGGTTCCATCACCAACTTCTTCCTTGTACACTGCCCGGAGGTGAGTGGTGCCTGTTCATATTAAAGGCAGGACACCACGGTACGATGCCCGTAATGTGGCGTGTAAAGTGTTTCCGGGTTAGGCTAATGAGAGTCGCCAGTCTCCGATTTGCGCGAGGCAAATAAAAATTGAGCAAATTCTTTAGAAACTGGGTCTTCCTCACATTTTCGAGCGCCACGCAGCAGGTGATTGGTTTCCTTTGCATACTCCGAGTGGCTGCGGTGTTGGGAGCAGAACGTTACGGAGTCTACGCGCTCATATTGGCAGCTGTGGCAATAGCTGAGACCATTTCCTCCCTGGGTTTCAGACAGATAATCATTCGCGAGATTGCCAGAGACAGTAAACAGACGGCAGCGATCTTCAGGATGGCTCTCCCCCCTCTTGTCGTTGCCTGCTTCTTGACGGGAATCGGTCTGGTGTGTTATTTCGTGTTCGGAAGCAGCGTCCGGGATCTCCGGATGGTTCTTCTCGCCATTATATTGCTCATTTCTCAAAGCGTATGGGCGCTGGCTGAACCAATGGCATTTGGCCGGCAGGAGATGCATTATACGGCCGTATTCGGTATGGTAGGCTCTGTGGTCTGGCTTGTGTTAATTTACATCGTGCCCACCGGTTCGTCGGCCCTTGAAGTCCTTCTTGTCGCTTACACATTGTCCCAGCTCCTGCGTGCCGCGTTGTACATTGTGACAGAATGGAATCGCGGCTATTTCAGGAGTCGAGAGCCTTCTCGGTCCATTCCCATCTCGACGAGAGATTTTTTGGCTCAGAGTCTTCCCCTTTTCGGTACTTCGCTTTTGACAATACCGGTAACACAACTTCCGGTGCTGTTCCTGGGTGTGTTTTCCGGCGTGGTTCAGGTCGGCTACTACTCGGTTGGGAATAAGTTTGTCGCGCCAATCAGTCTGCTCGCATCCACGTTAGTAAGTTCTGTCTACCCGGTACTGGCGGGCGATTTCGTTTCAGACAGGAGTCGGTATGTCAGTCGGTGTCTAAAATTGTTTTTCGGGATGGCGTTCATCGGTATGTTCGCCGCTTTAACATTAGGTCTGTTCGGGAGAGAGCTCATTCAAGCACTACTGGGAGGAGGCTACGAAGGCGCGATCCTCCCCATGGGAGTACAGGCATGGGTGGTACTGAACATAGGACTCCACAGCATGTTGGGTAACATGTTCCTTGCGGCAAATCTCGAAAGGCTAATGGTGAAGTTGTCTGTATTCAACGCTGTGCTGATCGGTGGAGCCAATTACCTGGGCGCTCATATGGGCGCGCTGGGACTGGCGGTGAGCAGCTGGATCGGTCTCCTGATCGGATTCTCTTTCCACTGGTATTTTGTCGCAACGAGAGCTGAGGTGAGAGCGCCAACAGGTTCGCTCCTAGCCGCGGCCTCGCTGTTTGCCGGTCTGAGCTTTGCCTCCTTTGCTGTGAATTCTGAGCCTCTGGGATTTCGTCTCCTTGCGTACATCCTCTTGTCCGCGGTCATTGCCATGGCGCTGAAGTCGTGTTGGAGAATTGACACTTCAGTTATCATGGCTATCGTGTCAAGGAAGAAGGCGCTCGACCTGTAGAGCCGGCATTCCAAAATGAGTTGACATAATGAACTTAAGAAGTCAGTCGGACAGAATGTGGGGAATTATGAGAAAAGAAAGTGACGTCAACGGCAAAGGCGACGGGCTTACCGGAAATGAACATTATTATGACCACGGTAGACCTGAAATGCTTGAATTTGTACCTGCCAGGTGCGTTAGAGTCCTCGATGTGGGATGTGGGAACGGTAAATTCGGGAGGGCCATCATCGATAAGTACGGTGCAGAGGTTTGGGGGATAGAACCTAATGCACCCGCCGCCGAGAAGGCCGGGATGATTCTGAGAAGCGTTCTCAACGAGAGCTTCGATGAGGAGGCACAGTTGCCGCGTGGATATTTCGACTGTGTCGTCTTCAACGATGTCCTCGAGCATATGACTGATCCGTGGAGGGCTCTGTCATTCTGCCGAAAGATCATGCGGAAAAATGGTATCGTGGTTGCTTCGATCCCCAATTTCAGATGCTGGCCAAACGTTCTGGAAGTCTTCTATAGGGGGGAGTGGACTTACAAAGACGAAGGGACGCTCGACCGCGGCCATCTCCGTTTCTACACATACCACAGTATTCGTCCGTTCTTCCTGGATGCCGGTTACGAAGTTGTCAGCATGAGGGGGATCAATCCTGTGACAGGGTGGAAGTTCAGGACTTTTAACGCTTTCTTTTCTCATTGGACGTGGGATATGAGATACATGCAATTCGCCGTCGTGGCTCGACCGAGCGTTTACTTGGGTGTGCCTAAGCAACTAAGCCTTCAATAAAAGCGTGGAATTGCAGGCCGTGAGGAATGCGCAGGTTTCGGTAGTCGTCACCGTACTGAACGAGGGGGAGCAGGTACTAAGACTTCTTGAATCTATTGCAAACCAGTCATTGAAGCCGAATGAGGTGATAATTGTGGACGGAGGTTCTAAAGACAGCACGCCGTTACTCGTGAAAGATTTTGCGGCTTCAACAGCTGATAACGGCATTGTCCTCATGAACGATGGGATAGAAAGGAACATCGCAGAGGGTAGAAACGCTGGAATCAGATCTTCAAGTTGTGGCATCGTGGCAGTCACCGACTCGGGGTGCGTACCTTGCAGGGAGTGGCTTGAACGTGTGACCGCGCCATTGCGGACGAACGACACGGCGGATGTTGTCGCTGGTGTCTACGACGCCGTTGCCGGAAATGACTTTCAGAGGCGGTTGGCGAAAATCTGGATACCCGATTGGGATAGGGTGGAAGGAAGAACCTTTCTCCCCTCTTCCCGCTCTGTGGCTTTTCGGAAAAAATGCTGGGAAGAAGTCGGCGGTTATCCTGAAGCTTCACTAACCGGCGAAGACACACTCTTTGACATGAGGTTGAAAAAGCATGGCTGCAGATTTGTTTACGAGCCTTCGGCCAGCGTTATCTGGGATCTTCCGAAAAGCTATCGCGAGCTTTGGCGAAAGTGCGTCGGCTACGGCAGGGGTAACGGAGAGCTGGGACTTTATACTGGACGCCACTTCGTCCGTTTTCTATTGGTCATCATCCCTTTCGTCTGGCCGATAATCAGAAAGGGCGAGTTTACGCTCCGTTATCTCATCAACCTTGGATATTCTGTAGGCTGGCTAAAAGGGGTCTGGGTTCGGATTTCCCGTGCCGTGTCTGCCAGGGCACACGCTTGATTCGCCTCCTCACTGGGGTTAGTCATTTGAGCTGTCATTAGAAGCGTGACTGAAAATTAAAGGTGCATGCCGAATCATGAAAGCGGTGGGAATATTCCTCGGACTCGAGCTTCTGTTACTCGGGGTGGTGTACGTCGGGAGTCAGCTCGGATATGTCCTCCTCGATGTCTGGACGCCGATTCTTTTGGCCATGCTCGGCGCGCTCACGTTGTACCCGTTCGTCAGCTCTATCGGACGCGGTGACGAGGATATCCTCTCCCTCATCAACGTCGTCGGTATACAGTATTTTCTATACTTTGTGGTGAGGGGGGTGATCCTTGTCGCCAATCCTGAAGGGTTTCTCGCTGGTAAGAGTATCGCAACGTATCAGATCGACGAAGGATTGGCAACGGCTACGTCGGGCTTCGCTATGTTGCTTCTTGGCTACAAGTCGCCGATATATCGTTTTCTCCTTAGGATCTCCCCGAGATTCTACTTTCTCACGGAGAATTCCAGTATCGACATTTTCCTGTCGAGCCAGAAAGTGGTTTTCTGGGCCTACCTCATCGGTACCGCCGGCAGAATACTAAATATCACTTTTCTCGGATTCCAGGGATCAGCACTGATTGCTTCCGATTTGGCTGTGAAGCCAGTCCTTGGATATTCAAACCTCGTGATAATTGTTTGTACCGTCCCTCTCTACGTTACAGTTCTTGATCTTGTCAGGCGCTTGCAGTTGGGAGGTTCGCTTATCCCGGTCGTCTTCCTCGCGGTCATTGAAACCCTGTATCAGTTCATGGCCGGATGGAAGGCTGGATTCATGCCCGTGCTTATCGCAATGCTCCTTGCGTACCACTATCTCCACCGACCGGTGACGTTGCGAAACCTGATATACGGAGCTGCCCTGGTGGCTCCGGTGGTCTCCTTCGTGTTCCCCCTTGTTACTATGTACAGGTCCTACGTGACGGCATTTGTAAGCATCAATTCTATTTCTGTCTTCACGCTTGCAGAAATCGGCAGGCAGGCAATCGAATCAATCGGGAACCTTGACGCGGCGTCGCTGGCGCCGATCGCAAACAGGTTTGCCGGCTTGGATTCTCTGATAGTTATCGTAAGTGGGGTTTCGTTTTACAGGCTTGGGGAGACACTGACACCTATTCTAAGCTTCTTTGTGCCGAGGGTCCTTTGGCCTGGCAAGCCGACGATGTCGCTGGGTTATGATTTCGCCGTTCAGTTCCTCGGTTGGGATCGGGTCTACAGGAGCGAGGCGGCGATTACCCAGATGGGTGATTGGTACTGGAACTTCGGTATACTTGGAGTGCTGTTCGGCATGTTCATCATGGGCGTTTTGTACAGATACATCTATTCCTTCTTCATTGAGTCGCGAGGATTCTCACCACTGGCCGTCTTTGTCTATGTCATTGCGTTCCCGATCTTCATAAACATCGAGTACAACATAGCCTTTTGGGTAGGGGCGATGATTACTGGCTTACTCGCGCCGACCGTGTTTCTGTTCATCGTACTGAAAGTCACGAAGATAATCAGAGGGGATCGTCCGTCATGACTTTTCGAAACAGACTTCTTCTCGTTGCTGCGAGTTTTCCTCCCGTAGGTTCCTCGAACTCGACGAGGGCGACTTTCATCGTCAAACATCTTGCCGCTTCAGGATGGGAAATCAAGGTGCTCACGGTATCAGAAAAGAGAGCCCTGACTCGGAGAGTAAGGGATGACTCCCTCCTCCCCAAACTCCCTCCAGGCGTTGAAGTCAGAAGAACTATCGGCGGAATCCTCGGTAAAGCATACAGACAGTTCAGTGGCCCAGCGTATGGAGGGCTGAACGAAAGTGGTCGGGCAATCCTGAGCAGATTTCTGATCCCCGACCCGTGGGTTGACTGGGTGCCCGGCGCTGTCCTGGAAGGGACGAGGATGCTCAGAAATTGGAGACCAGATGTAATCGTGAGCATGGCCTATCCTTTCACTTGTCATCTGATAGGTTTCATGCTTCATCGAAAGCTGGAGATCCCGCTCCATCTCGACTACGGAGATCCATGGTCTTCATCTCCGGACACCAGATTGGCGAAACCGTTTCTAAGAATCGCAACAGGGCTCGAAAGGAAAATACTTCTTGCCGCGAGTTCAGTCTCGATGACGACTGACGAAACAGTCTCTCTTTATCTGAGAGACTGGCCTTTCCTCAAAGGGAGGATATTCACAGTGCCGATGGGCTTCGATCCCGTGGAGTTTCTCTCGGCGCAGCCAAAGACATTCGCCAAATTTACCATCCTGCACGCCGGTGTGGTTTTGCATCCCTACAGGGATCCCGCTCCCCTTTTTCAGGCTCTTTCCGCGATGATCAAGGAAGATCCGAAGATTTCCG
This sequence comes from Bacteroidota bacterium, assembly GCA_021825585.1. Lineage (GTDB taxonomy): Bacteria > Bacteroidota > Ignavibacteria > Kryptoniales > JAKASW01 > JAKASW01. The sequence goes on from JAKAGT010000048.1 coordinate 7,114, forward strand.
GACTTGTGCAGGTGGTTTTTCTAGGCGAAATGGAGAAGACATACGTGGAGTCTTTGGATAAGCTTGGTCTGCTGAAATTAGTCACCGTAATCAGGAGAGTCCCGTTCGATGAAAGTCTCTGCTGGATCAAGGGCGCAGATGTGCTCCTCCTTTTGGGAAATGTCGGTTCGGTGCAGGTCCCCGCAAAGGTATATCACTACGTTTGTTCAGGGAAACCGGTTCTTCTCATCAAGCGTGAGAATGAAGATCCGGCCGAGCGGCTTCTCATGTCTGCCCGCATGTTACTGGTCACTCGGAATAATCCACTTGAGATAAAAGAAGCTCTCGCGCGGCTTATTCATAGTCGGGATGGAGGCAGCATGAATTCAGACGCGCCGTCTTCCGCAGATTACATGAGTGACTATTCCTGGGAGAACGTAGTCCGAAGGCTCGATTCTAGACTCAGGGACTCGGCCGCCCTCTGATTCAGTGGTCACTCAGCTTCGGATTAGTGGAAGGGAGCGATTGAGATTTCTTTGAGAACGGTGTTCGGTCGAGTGAGATTCATGCTATTCAGGTCCGAAGATGCTCCGTTAGGGTTCTAGAACGCAGGTGACAGAGAATAAGGAATATAACTAATGTGCGGTATTGCCGGTTTCGTTTGTCGGGGAGGATATTCGGTCCCCTATGATGCCTCATTCCAACTTGAAAAGATGGCCGATGCAATCCGTCATCGCGGACCTGACGACTATGGGAGTTGGGCAGACGCGGAATCCGGAGTAGGATTGCTGAACCGGCGGCTGGCAGTGATAGATTTGTCGCCGGCTGGGCACCAACCGATGATATCCGCAGGAGGCAGGTTCGTTCTTGTTTTCAACGGCGAGATTTACAACCACGCCGAGTTAAGGAGGGAAATCGGTTCCAATCACTCCGGATGGCGCGGTCATTCCGACACGGAGACACTCCTTGAGGCCTTCGACGCATGGGGGATCGAGAAAACATTGAAGAAGGCGATAGGGATGTTCGCGATCGCGTTGTGGGACAGGAGTGAGAGGACTCTTACTCTCGCCAGAGACCGGTTTGGTGAAAAGCCGCTCTACTACGGATGGCAGGGAAATGTCTTTCTTTTCGGCTCTGAGCTCAAGGCACTGAAGGCTCATCCAGCCTTCGAGGGTGAAATTAGTAGAGGAGCACTCGCTGAGGTCCTCAAGTTCAGCTATATACGGGCTCCGCAATCTGTCTACAGGGGCATCAGGAAGCTGGTCCCCGCGAGCTATTTGAATATGCGACGCGCGGACTTCGATACACTCGCCAGTCCTGAGCCAACTGCATACTGGTCTCTTTGCGATACCGTTCGGGCCGGCAAACTGGAACGGTTCAGCGGCAGCGACGGTGAAGCTATTGATGCCCTCGAGTCGGTTCTGAGGAATGCGATCAAAAGCCAGATGGCAGCCGACGTGCCTCTCGGAGTCTTCCTGTCAGGCGGTATAGATTCTTCCACCCTCGCTGCGTTGATGCAGGAGGAAAGCGATCGCCCGGTCAGAACTTTCACAATTGGTTTCAGGGAGCAACGCTATGATGAGTCCAGATACGCCAAATTAGTCGCGCAACGTCTCGGAACTGAACACACTGAATTGTATGTATCATCGCGAGATGCGCAGGAGACGATACCTACATTGCCGAGGATATATGACGAACCTTTCTCTGACCCGTCCCAGATACCCACCTGCCTTTTGTCCGGGCTCACGCGTCGACACGTTACCGTCTCTCTTTCAGGTGACGGCGGGGACGAGGTTTTTGGAGGATACAACAGGCACGTCTTCATAAACGGTCCCTGGGCACGTATGAAATCGATCCCCTTCCCGATAAGGAAGAATATCTCGAGGGGCATCAGCTTGTTGCCGTACGGACTGATAGCAGGTGCGGGGAGACTGCTATTCAGCGGGAACAATGAGATTGCCGATAAACTCAGGAAAGGAGCAGCCGCATTGTCGGAGGATGACCCCGCCCGTGTTTATTCGAATTTGATCTCCCATTGGGAAAATCCCCGCGAAATAATTGACTGCGATGACGAAACTGAGAATCCGCTCTCTATGTCCTCGATGGACGGTATCTTTTCCGGAAGTCCGGTCAGCTGGTTCCAGTATATGGACTCAACGAACTATCTACCCGATGATATCCTTGTCAAAGTGGACAGGGCTGCGATGTCCGTTTCGCTCGAGACGCGGGTTCCCTACCTGGATCCGAGGGTGGTTGAGTTTGCCTGGAGACTCCCGGTTTCAATGAAGTTTAGGAATGGGAAAGGGAAATACATTCTACGGCGCGTCCTCGACCGCTACGTGCCTTCGAACCTTGTCGACCGCCCGAAGTCAGGCTTTGCAATACCAATTGACACGTGGCTTCGTCGAGGTCTGCGCGACTGGGCGGAGAGCCTGCTGTCCGAAGGGAGGCTGGCCAGCGAAGGGTACTTTCGTGTCGCTCCGGTGCGGAATATGTGGTTGGAGCATTTATCCGGGAAGCGCAATTGGCAGTATCATCTGTGGGATGTCCTGATGATTCAGGCATGGCTTGAAGATGTCAACCATGCCGCATGATAGGGAGATTCTCATGACAAAGGAAAGCTTCAGGATTGTTCTTGCCGCGAATACTTCATGGTACCTGGTCAACTTCAGGACCGGACTGATGGAGGCCCTGATCGCATCAGGTTATCATGTGTTCGTGGTTGCCGGAAGGGATTTCACATCCGGAACATTTGCTCCGCGAGGGATTGACTTTATCCCGTTCGAACTGGACTCCCGCGGATTGAACCCTATCAGGGAATTGGGCGCGATACGGTCGTATATAAGAGTCTATGGGGCGCTCAGGCCGTCGGTGATACTTCATTTTACAACCAAGTCTGTGCTTTACGGGTCAATCGCCGCCAGGTTACTGCGGATTCCCGCCGTCAACACCGTCACAGGCCTCGGCTCGGGCTTTGTTTCCGGACACATAGTACCTCTTGTGTTAACATTTCTCCACAGGATGGCACATAGAAAGGCGTGTAGAGTATTCTTTCAGAACGCGGAGGACATGGGACTGTTCTTGAAGAGGCGGCTCGTGCCGATGAGTATCGCCAGACTCATTCCGGGTTCCGGTGTGAACACGGAGCACTTCAAATATTCCGAACCGCTAAGAAAAGACTGTGTCAAGTTCCTCTTCCTCGGCCGACTCATTCGCGACAAAGGGATAGAGGATCTCGTCGAGGCAGCGAGGATTCTTCGAGCAAGAATGCCTCAGTGCAGAGTGTCACTGCTCGGATTTCTGGATCCAGACTCAAGGGGCGCGATCAGGGAAAGCCAGATTAAGTCTTGGGAAGGAGAGGGCGTCGTCGATTACCTCGGCGCGACGGGGGAAACCCTTCCTTACCTGACCGAGGCAGATTGTGTGGTGTTGCCTACATACTACAAGGAAGGAGTCCCACACTCCCTTCTGGAAGCGGCTTCAGTTGGGAGGCCCATCATCGCGTCTGACGTCGCAGGTTGCCGGGATGTCGTGATAGACGGATTGAATGGTTTCCTCTGCAAACCGCACGATCCTATCGATCTTTCGGAGAAAATGATGAGGGTCGCCTCGATGAGCCGCGATAGGTTGGCAACGATGGGGCGAGTCGGAAGAGACAGAGTCTTGGGAAAGTTCAGCGAGGCCGCGGTGGTGCAGAGATACATGGAGTCAATCTCCAGTGTGTTGGACCAGAGGTAACGTTGTTGAGGCGAACACGGAAGACGCTGTTGCCTGGGGCCGGCCGCTTTACATGTCACTACAGCGACTGTCGATCGCGGTCCACTCAGGGGGAAGCGTAGATAGACTGCCGCGGGAGAAGATCGGACCAAATTACTGGTTTCTCAGACCGATGAATTTTCTTCATGTTTTTTTAGAATTGCGGCACAGGTAAGATGGTCAGCATTAGTAATCAATCCATACTCTGGCTGTTGTCATTTATTGCGTCGTTCGGATTTGTGGTTTTGACAGCTCCTGTAATTGCGCGTCTCAGCTTCAGATGGGGACTCGTGGATATTCCGAATGAGCGCAAGATACACAATAGGCCTATACCGCGTTCCGGAGGGATAGGCGTGGCCATACCAATACTCATTGTCCTTGTGACGCTTGGGTGGGTGGGCGGCTTCCAATTACCAGCCAGGCTTGTGCCCGGCGCCCTTATTGCCGTGACGGTCGGGCTGATTGATGACCTGTGCAGTCTCAGCCCTGCCAGGAAGTTCATGGGACAGTTTCTCGCGGGCTTGGTGACAGTCCTGATGGGAGTAACGGCCGAGATCCACGCGATCAACTCTCCATCTTTCTGGCAAAGCGTGTCGCTGGGGGGATTGACAATATTCTGGATGGTTGGAGTCATGAACGCATTCAACATCATCGATGGCCTCGATGGGTTGGCGGCTGGCGTGGGTCTGCTCATTAGTTTTACGATGGTGGCGATCAACATCTCATGCGGTAACCCGGTCCCCATCGTGATCTCACTTACCATTGCCGGCGGGCTCCTGGGATTCGTGAAATACAATTTCCACCCCGCCAGGATATTCCTTGGTGATGCCGGGACCATGCTGCTCGGTTTTCTTTTCTCCACGCTGAGCATTGCTTCCAATTCCAAAAAGGCATCGACGCTTGCTGTCCTCATGCCTATACTTTTGCTCGGTTATCCGATATTTGACACGCTCGTCTCAATGTTTAGAAGATTCGTGAGGACTGTCAGGGACAACAGGCGTCTGCGCGGAGCGTTCAAATACAGGCTGGCAACGAAGTCAATGTTCGAAGCTGACAACGATCACGTTCACCACCGACTTTTAAGCCGTGGCCTGACACAGAGGAAAGCGGTCCTTATTATCTACTGCGTGAATATTCTGCTCGCTGTTTTCGCGTTCTCTTCGGTTTTCCTGGACAATTTTCGGATCGGCATGATCCTTCTTCTTTTCACAATCCTCCTTGTCTCCGGCGCGGTCAAGATATTCCCGGAGTATTTCATACTGTTCAAAGGTGAGAGGGTCAGTCACGGGCTTGGCGCCCCTATATTTCGTGTGGTCTATTTCCAGGCCCTTCTGGACCTCCTCGTGCTCGGGGTTTGCTACGCGCTTGCCTGCCTCATTGTCCTTGACGACTCCGCCGAAAAGATGAGCGAGACTATGCGAATCGAGAAGCTCCTGGTGTTTTTCGTTGTGCTCATCGGTTCACTGCTCGCCTTCGGAATCTACAAGACAAGCTGGTCTGATCCCTCCACCCTTGACGCTGTTAACCTGGGATTGTCGCTGTTGGCGGGGCATATCCTTCTCTTCATACTGGCGCTCCTCTATCTCGGTGTCTCAGGATGGTGGTCTTCACGTTTCATCGCAGTCGTTTTTCTGCTCACACTTTTTGTGACACTCACGGCAAGGTTCTCGCTTAAAATCCTCAGAGAAGTCTCGCGTGGCCGCGCACGCGATGACTCAAGAGGCTCCGCTGAAAAGGTCATAGCCGCCGGCTCACTGGAAGGGATAAAACTTCTCCTCGTCTTTGCCGCAAGCTCTCGTGGATGGAGCGCTTGCTTCAAAGGGGTCGTGTCTGAAGATGCTTCGATAGTAGGGAAGACATTTGACAAAATACCGGTGATTGGGAGCGCCGAGAGTCTGAAAAATGGCCTAATGTTACCTCCGGGTGTAACCGCATTTGTCTGGGCCTCCTGTGAGCAGGAACTGGATTCGCCATTTAGACGGGAAGTGACAGACTTTTGCCGTCAGAGGAACCTCCGGCTATTAAGCTTCATCCCTTGCGTGGAAAGAGCGCGGCAGGAATTCCAATTGCCGCTATCCACGAAGGAGTACCGGATAGTAGAATCGCCCGCGACCAGGGGAGGCGATGAGCGCTCTGCCGAAAGGAGGGAAACTAAGTAATGGAGACACAGCGTAAACTTAGATTGACAAGTCGGTTATTCCTTTACCGCCGCGGGAATTCATGGGCAGAGTTCACATGACTTCTTCTCCAGCCTGGCAAAGTGCCATCTCCTTCCCGAACCACCCAATCCGAATTCATCTTTACAAGCTGAAAGAGTAACTGATTCCGATGGCAGGGACTATGCCGAGAAGAGGGAGCATTCTCATGCTCAGATTGCCATAACCATCGTATGTATAGTCATATGCCCAGACGTTTTGCCGGTTGAGCAGGTTTGTTACAGTTAAGCTGACTCGTAGCGGGTTGCGCGAGATGTAGAGAGTCTTTCTAATGTTCAGGTCGATTCTGGCGTACGCGGGAAGATGCGCAGAGTTTGGAGCTCCCTGGACCCAGACGTAAGTCTTCGTCGCGGGGCTATGGCTAGCCTCATACGGAGTGTAGGCATATCCGCTGCCGTAGAAGCCGTCCATTCCGATCGCCCAGTTTCCGTAAAGCGAATACGTGATTTTGAGCGAAGCACTGTGGCGTTGATCGGATATCCTCGGGTAGTATCCGGTCTTTGAACCTACCACTTTCTCCCTTGCCACGAGATAACTGTAGTTCATGGAAATGGAGAGATGACGAATGGCTGCCGTGCACTGCAGATCGACTCCTTCCGCGAATCCGGTGGCGTCGTTTTGTTTCCCGCCAAAATACAGGCTCCCGTAATTCAGCCGAAGAGTGGGGAGAAGGTCTGAGTACCGCTTCCTGTATAACTGCAGGTTAACTCTTATATCCCGGCCGAACTCCTTTCCGACTCCGATGACGACATGTTCCGCCCTTTGAAATTTCGTGTTATCCGGTGACTGTCCCGATAGTCTGACTTGGTCATATCTTGGAGGCTCATAATATATTCCCCACGCAGCGTTCAAGACAAGACCCGCCGACGGGCTCTCGTAACGTGCCGATGCGCGCGGGGAAAAAGCCGTTTCCATGTCGAGGCTGAAATAGTCGACTCTCCCTCCGATGTCCAGCAGAAGATTATTCGCCGGAACGATTCTGTCAAGTACGTACGCGCTCCACGTCAATGCCGGCGTGTTGAGGGATGTTGTGTCAGTCTCATATGTGCCGATCGCCTCGAATGTGACCGACGTCGTGGTGTCAGGATAGCTGATCGTGTTTGTTCTCAGGATCGTAGACTGAATGAAATTCGGAAGATAGTAGAAGCGTGTGTGTGTAATGCCGGCTCCAGCGTAGAGGTCCAGCAGTTTGGAGCCCGTGTAATTTATCGATTCAAGAACGTTCAGTGTGCGCATATCTAAACGTGAGCCCATCTCGCCGCGGGTGAGTCGCGCGGACCAGAATTGTGGAAACTCCTCGTACCGGGTGGTGATGCTGAAGAGATCGAGAGGACTGTCCAGGCTCGTTACTTGATTGAGTGAAATGATGGAACGGGAAGTGAGGCGGTTGGAGACTATGTTGCTTGATATGAGCGACAGTAGCAGGTTCGATGAATTCCCCCGATATGTTTGCAGGAGGTTTGTGTAAGTGGAGATGAGGGTCGCCGCACCGTTAATCTCCCCCATATTATTGGTCATCGTATAGGTCGAGGATGGACTTCGCGCTGCGTTGTCTCTCGAGTAGAGGAAGTCGACCTTGATTTTGTTGAGTTCGTTGAAGTGCCATCCCAGTACCCCCTCGGCATCATAGTATCCCGCGTACAGACTTTCGTTCACGCCGAGCATTCGCATTGCATCCCCCACATAACTCTTTCTCGCCGCAGCTATGAATGAGCCCTTCCGTCCGAAGGGGCCCTGAATGCTCGCGGAGAGGTCAAGCGCCCCGAGGCTGGCGACAGCGGCAATTCCGCTCGTGTCCCCTTCGCGCAGGCTCATGCTTGTTACGGAGCTGAGCGCGTCGCCGTATCGGGCGTCCCACCCACCTGAGCTGAAATCGAGGTTCTTCAGGAGGTCGACGTTGACCATCCCGACGCTCGTAAGGTCGGATTCCTGAAGATGAAACGGGCTTTGAATTTCAACCCCGTCGATCAGCACCGTCCCTTCGCTCCACGTCCCCCCTCTCACGCTGACTTTTGCGGTCGATTCATTATCGCTGCTCACCCCCGGTAGCATCTGAAGTGCCCTCAGCGGGTCCCTCGTTATTCCCGCGAACTCCTTTATTTGTTTCCCCTCCAGCCTGTAAGAGCTCTCCATCCTAGCGGTCGTCTGCTCCGCGACCACACTCACCTCTCCCGCCCTGACGCCGACAGGCACAAGCCTTACAACTATCGACGTGTCGGGGGCAGCTGCCCACACTTCCTCATCCGCGTACCCGACATATCTTACCGTAAGAATGGAGTCGCCGGGCACGAGCTTCAGGCGGAATTCTCCCTCGGCATCTGATGTGGCGACGCGACTGCCGTTGCCGATGATCACATTCGCGAAGGGTAGAGGTCGGCTTGTGGACGCGTCGACGACCCTTCCGCTGACCGAGTGCACTCCGCCACGGCCATAGGCGCACCATGGCCGGGAGAGCGCGAGCGCGCTCACCACGAGGAATGATATTATCCAAGTCAAGGCTTTCATTGCCAGATACGACACGTTTGGTGATTGGTTGTGACTGGAATCCGTCGGGATGAGAAAAACTGGTTTGGCTTCCTGCAATTATTATATCGGAAAATACCCGCGAGACTGAAGGGAGGATAGGGTGGGAGAATCGAGGGGATTCAATATCTGCGATTTAACATCTGAGGCTGCCTTCTAATTACGAATCTATGATCTAAGATCCCGCTCTCGGCGGAAGAGAAGTGTCGGTATATTACGTTTGGGATTCGCTACTTGCCCCAGGTACGTGCGCAAGGCGCTCTTAGAATTCTATTCCTTTCTCGCCGGTTCTTTCAGGTACCGCACAGTCTTCGCCTTTACCAAAGTTCCTACCGGATTTCCAAAAGTACGTCTATGCGGATTCCATTACACATTCAACATGTAAGATTTAACATTTCGTTCCCCGCTTGCGCATTGGGCTGACGCGTTTACTCGCCGTTCCTGGAATAATCAGACCCCCCCTCCCAAGCAGACCGCCAAAAATTCAAAATTCAACATTTAGCATTTAAAACTTCCTTCCACTCTTGCTAAATTGAACCGCTACTCCCGGATTCATTTGGGGGCAAGGTCAGATGACTGTGACA
>JAKAGT010000025.1 GCA_021825585.1 Bacteroidota bacterium
TGACGGAAACAGGTTCTCAGGATGATAAACTGATATTCGTTTCGCTTCCTGTTGCGCAGAGAGTTTTTGATAAAGGAGATGTGCTGAGTATGATTGAAGTCTCCGCTTTATGCTACAACTGCCCGGTCGATTCAATCGTTGCACAGATAGGAGAAAAACTGCCTAATGCCCGGGTGACCGCGCTACGTCAGACAATTGAAACTAAGAAGGATGTGATGCACCGGATACGGCATTTCTCCATCATGCTGTCCGCTGCAGTTGTCTTGTTTGCCGCACTCATGATATTCGTCAATATGATGTCCTCCATCAGCGAGCGGGAAAAGGAGATAGGAATTTTCCGCGCCGTCGGCTTCAAGAAAAGACATGTCCTTGCCGTGCTCCTGTTCGAATCGCTGGTTGTCAGTGTAGTCGCAGGAGTTTTCGGATACATGCTCGGACTATCCGGCGCGTATCTGGCCCGCCCTCTCATGGGTCTTCACGGCCTTCAGGGATTTGGAATTGGCACCATGCTGACGGCATTGGCCCTCGCAATTTTCGTCGGAGTTTCCGCGGCGAGTTTTCCGGCATACAAAGCGGCGAACTTAGAACCGACAGTAGCATTAAGAGCACTATAAGGAAAGGTTATGTCATTAATCGAAATAGAAAACGTAAGCAAGGTTTACACCATCGGCGACACATCGACACACGCGTTGAGAGCGGTTTCGCTGCAAATCGACGAGGGAGAATTCGTGACCGTGATGGGACCTTCGGGGTCAGGGAAGAGCACATTTCTCACAATTGTCGGCGGCTTGAGTGCACCGACGAGCGGACGGGTGGTCATAGATGGAATTGACATCTACTCTTTGCGCCGGGACAGATTGTCGGATCTTCGCAGGGAGTATGTTGGCTTCGTGTTCCAGTCTTTTAATCTCGTCCCCTACCTGAACGTGCTCGAAAACGTTCTTCTTCCACTGGCTCCCACGGGATTGCCGCCCAAGCAACAGGCATCTGTAGCTGAGGATCTTTTGACTGAAGTTGGGCTCTACGATAAAGCTAAACATCTTCCGGGAGAACTCAGCGGCGGCGAGCAGCAGCGTGTCGCAATCGCCCGTGCGCTTGTAAATGATCCGCTGATACTTCTGGCTGATGAGCCGACCGGCAACTTGGACACCGCAACCAGCGAATCGATTATGCAGCTCTTCAGACTTCTGAACGAACGCGGGAAAACAATTCTAATGGTGACCCACAACCCCGGGTATAGATCCTATTCAACACGGACAATCGAGTTTTGTGACGGGACGCTTGTGGACGACGATGCGAAATATGTGCAACAGACAACGCAAAAGGCGGCGGATGATCTGGCACGGGCACAGTTTGAACAATCTCACCGCCATTCTGTGCGATCGGCGGAAGAAATATTGAGGAGATAATCGCCATGACAACTGTCGAAGAACAACTGGCCACCAGCCGCGCGAAATTTTTAGGCTACATCCGCAAGAGAATTGCTGACCCGGGCCTCGCTGAGGATATCCTCCAGGACTCCTTTCTTAAGGCAATTCGATCAGCGCCTCAGATTGGAGACGATGAAGAGCTTGTACGATGGTTCTACCGGGTCCTGCAGAACGCGATAATCGACGCCTACAGGCGAAAAGCAGCCGAGCTGAACCGCAGGATGAATTGCTTCGCCGACGCGGATGTTGCCGTTGAACCGGAAGAACAAGAGGAAATCTGCGGATGCATGAAGGAGCTTATTCCCACGTTGAAACCGGAGTATGCCGATGTGGTGAAAGCAATCGACATAGATGGAGAGGACGCTGAAGTGGTGTCCACTCGTCTTGGAATTTCCCGCAACAATCTCAAGGTGAGGTCCCATCGTGCGAGACAGGCACTTCGTAAGCGTCTTGAGGAAACATGCCGAATGTGCGCAGAACATCATTGTCTGGATTGCTCATGCAAGAAATGATGGAAGCCGGACACCGGAGGCCCGTTCCCTTTCTCCTGTTTCCTGTCTCCTTTTCATAGACTGTAACCGCCCCCGACATGCAGCGTCATGGAGAATGAACAAAGACGAAAGGAGATTTAGAAAATGATGAACAAGATGAAAAGCTCCACAGGGACACGATGTCCCGTATGTGGAATGGGAATCGACGAAAAGTCAGCAAAGAAAGTCGAGTATAATGGCCAGACTTACTTCGTCGCGTCGGATGGCTGTAAAGCGCGTTTCCAAGCTGATCCTGCCAGGTACGCAGGGAAGGCTGCTGAATCAGGCTCAACATCGACTCACGGCCACCACGACGGTGGACACGGATGCTGCTGAGCAGGAAATTGTCTCGCCTATGGCTTGCTGGGACGCACCGTTCCAGGGAAAAACGACATACTTCACCTTTCGGTCGTCTCCGGCTTGCCAGGGCGGGCTTTATTAAATGTCATAAGAAAGGAGAATAAGGATATGAACCCGATTAAACCGCGGCCAGTAGCTTGGGCACTCGGAAGTTTCCTTGCCATCTCATTTGTGCTCTGCGTTCTGTGGGACCTGATATTTCCGAAAGGATGGCAAATGTATCCGGCATGGCAATCACTTCTGCCGGGCTTCACGTGGATTAGTTGGAAAGATTTCTTCCTCGGATTCTTCGAGTCATTCCTCTACGGCTTCTACGCGAGCTACGCGTTTATCCTGCTCTACAACCTGTTTGCCCGGTCGGCTCACGATACACAGGCATGAATTGTTGTGGCGAAGAAGAGTATGAACCAAAGAATAAAGATAGAAAGTGAAAGTATATGGACACCAATGAAATAGTAAAAAGATGTGCTATCTGTGGAATGCAAGCTAATCCCGAACTCCAACGTGAGCTTGAAGGTGAGACCTACTATTTCCACACCGGCCTTTGCATGATCACATTCGAAATTCAACTCGAAAGAATAATTGCCGAACGGGACCGGCTTCTCGAAGAATCGCGCAGGTCGTTAGGACTCAGCAAGTTTCATGGCAAGTCTCAACTGAATGAAGCCGTGATTGCTGAACGCAACCATGCGCTTGAGTGCGCGTGTAAGCCGCTGAATCAATATGACACTTATGACAATTTTCAGCTGAACAATGGAGGTTACAATGATAATGCCTAGCACAATTGCCGCTCTAATCGGAATTCCTCTTGCAATTTCTCTTTACTACTGGTTCTGGCAAGCAATGGAAAAGAGAGAGCACGCGGAATTGGAAAGGATCCGCATCCATGAAGCTAATATTATAGTAGATCATGGTTACACCCCTGACGTGATCACCGCGAAAGCGGGAAGGCTCCTGCAGGTGAACTTCCTCCGGAAGGACCTGTCTTACTGTGATGAAGAGATTCTCTTTCCCGATTTCAATAAGAGGATAAGACTACCTCACTATGCGGTTGTCTCTACAGAGATAATGCTGGAGAAGCCGGGCGAATACACTTTCCAGTGCGGGAAGGGGAAGCTGAAAGGCAAACTGGTGGTGGAGGAGTAGAAGAGGATGGAGCTTGCGCATGGCGCAAAGAGCATAGCGCAAAACGTTTTCGCGCTGCGCTTAGCGCTTTGCGCAGAGCGCTACAAGAGACAAATTTATTCTTAGCAAAAAAACGAAATTGTGAAAGGAGAGGATCCTATGAAAGAGATAAAAGCGTACATCAGGCCAGAGAGAGCGGACACAGTGATTTCGCATCTCGAGGCAATAGGCATCAATGGAATGACGGTCATCGACGTATCTTTGCTCGGGAGCTGGGCGGATAAGAAGGAATTGAACATCTCCATGGAGTACTGCCAGAGGTACAGCAAGGCCGTTAAGATTGAGCTTATATGCTCCGATGACCTTGCCGACATCGTGGTCGGCTCAATCCTCGACCACGCTCACAGCGGTCAGCCGGGCGATGGGAAAATATTCGTCACAAACGTCGAAGACGCCGTCAGCATCCGCACAAAAATGCACGGCATCGACGCACTTGCATGAAAGGTGGTGAAAACCATGTCATCGACTCTGCTTTTTCTGATCGGATTTGCACTCTTAATGTTCTTCATGCACCGCGGCCACGGCGGGATGGGAGGCTGCGGAGGTGGACATTCCCACGCAGGCCATGGGTCCCATGGACAGCATGGCAGCCAGGAAGATTCCCGGCAGGCAGACAATAGCCAGGCTCAGGGATATACCGAAGAACAACAACAGATTTCTCATCACCACCATTGATAATGGAGGAGTGATAGTATGGAACACAAACACGATTTCGGACACACACTGCTGATGGTTCTTGTCTGCGTCCTGCCTCTCGTTCTTTTCTTCGTGCTCGCTCTAAGCGGAGTTGCAATAAGTCCGCTCTTCTTCTTCCTGTTCCTCATCATCTGCTGTGCCGTCATGTTCCTCTTCATGGGAGGCGTCCCGATGCGGGAAGAAGATGAGGAGGTATCGAAAGAAGATACTTCCACGCCGCAAGAAGACAGTAACCTGATGACCACGTTGGCGCATAGCGCATCAGATGTCATGTGGATCACGAACCAGGAAAGAGTGGAGGACAGTCTTGTTCTGAGAGGGAAACTGCTCGTCGATTCCGACACGGCTTATGAGACGCTGCAGAGGCACTTCGCCAACACGGACACGTCGGCTTATCTCCAGGAGGATGAAGCTGGGAAACCCATCATAGTTCTGAAGTCCGGTGCTCTGGGAAAACATGAGGAGAAAAAACCCAGTCCATGGCTCAACATTGTCCTGTTTCTATTGACGTTGGGAACAACGACGTGGGTCGGAGCTGCATATCAGGGAATAAATCTGTGGAATGAGCCCTGGAGGTTTGCCGCCGGCCTGCCTTACGCACTCGGGCTCATGATTATACTGGGCGCACACGAACTAGGACACTATTTCACTGCGCGCGCACACAACATGAAGGTGACGCTTCCATACTTCATTCCGGTTCCGTTTGCTCTTGGAACGTTCGGAGCATTCATCCAGATGAAATCGCCGTCAAAGGACCGGCGTGCGCTCTTTGACGTTGGCATCGCTGGTCCGCTTGCCGGACTTGTGTTCGCGATACCCGCTCTCTTAATCGGGCTCCAGTATTCCACGGTCCTTCCGGCCGCGAATGCCGCTACCATGATGCAAAAAGGCTCGGATGTGGGCTCCTCACTTCTCTTTGCCCTGCTTGCAAAACTATCGCTCGGCGACCGTCTTATCGAGGGCCACAATATTCTCATGAGCCCGCTCGCATTTGCGGGCTGGCTGGGAATATTGGTGACGGCGCTGAACCTGCTCCCGATCGGACAGCTCGACGGAGGTCATGTTGCACATGCACTCTTCGGGAGACGCAAGGCAGAGGTAATCGGGATCGTGGCGCTATTCGCTCTTTTCCTCCTCGCGCTCTTTGTATGGTCGGGACTTCTCATCTGGGCTATCATAGTTTTCTTCATCGCCGGAATAAAAAGCCCCCCGCCGTTGAACGATTTCTCAAAGTTGGATTCACGAAGAGCGGTACTTGGCGCATTCGCACTTGTTCTTCTTTTTCTCATGCTGACGCCGGTCCCTCATGCCTTCTATAATGCGCTTGGAATTTATTGCCCCTATGCATGAAACTAAAAAGGTACACATCATGGAACATATGAACCGTAATGCTGAATCTAAATCAGACATCGGGCCGCAAGCCTCACTGTGGCGCCTTATCGTCATCACCTTTACACTTTCTGCGGTCATGCTGGCTTACGAAATCCTTCTTACGCGCATCGCCTCGGTACTGCTGACGAATCAGTATGTATTTCTAATTGTCGGCGTTTCGTTGCTCGGCATATCGATTGGAGCGGTTAGCGAATATTTTTATTCACGGAGGTCGTCAGCTTCATTTGCTTCCGTCCGCCCGTTCGAGGAAGGGACGGGCGAGGATAATTTTCCTGTGATCGGGATAGTACTCACGGTACTAGCACTCGTCGCTGCGATTATTTTGGTTCTGAAAGTTGGTCCCACCCAGGGTAAAACAGTTGTCGCTCTTTCCGCCGCTCTTCCTTTTGCAGCTTCCGGTTTTGTGTTTTCCCGGCTCTTCCGGCTGTTTACGCGACTTACAAGCATCCTTTACGCCTTCGACTTATTTGGCGCGGCGGTAGGTGCATTGATTTTCCCCGTGTTGATAGACTGGCAAGGCCCGATTCAGGCGATCTTATTCCTTTCGGCGGTGCTCTCCGCCATCGCATTGATAGCAACGGCAATGGCTTTCAAACGCTGGCTGCTGACCGTTCCGGTCATGGTTATCGCTTGTGTTCTCTTCCTGGTGAGTTCCGGCAATGTGCTTCTTGGAGATGTTCCTATAGGAAGGGATCCCAATAAAGATCTGTACCGCCTGATGGCGACTCAGGGAAACTCCGCCAAGATTATCGACTCTCGGTGGAGCGCGTTCGGGAGAACTGATTTGGTACAATTTGATTCTGACAGTTCGTTGATGGCTATATTCATCGATGGAGCTGCCGGAGCTAACATGATCCGGTTCAACGGCTCGCTCTCCGACACCTCCAATACAATTGTCGAAGCAGTCGGCGGCTTCGGAGGAATGCTTCCGCTGTTAGATTTGCCCGACAGCATGAAGAACACTGCACTCGTTATCGGGCCGGGCGGCGGGCGCGATGTTCTCCTTGCTCTCAAAGCAGGCTATAAAAAGGTTACGGCTGTAGATATCAATCCACAGATGATCTCGATCGTCAAGGATTACAGCAGCTTCGATGGTGGGATATATACCCGTTTCAAGAATGTGAACGTCGTTGTTGCCGAAGGGAGGAACTACGTTCGCCGCAGTGATCGGCAGTATGATCTCATCACGTTATTCATGCCGATAACAAAGAGCAGCCAGAGTCTGAATGCGTTTGCGCTTTCAGAGAGTTATCTCTTCACGAAGAACGCCTTCGAGGATTACTACGATCATCTGGCGAACAACGGAACACTGCTCGCCATGGCACATAATATGCCGGAAGCAGCTAAGATGATGACGACCGCTGTCGCCGCTTTGGAGTCGAAGGGATTGACAGTGCAGCAGGCGATGAGCCGGATATACATTCTCGGATCCGACATGATGCCCCTCTTCGGGTTGAGGAAGACTCCGGTGCCGACATGGGAAGCCACATTCTTACATTTAGGAGTGCATAATTTCGGCCAGTTCGATCCCCGGTTGTCGTACATCCCTGGTGCCGGACAGCAGATGGCTCGCCTCCCGCTTTCAACAAGCGTAGATCGGGGCGTACCGGTGATGAAACCGGTCTTCGCCGGAGTTGCAGACGGAAAGCTGTCGCTTGCTCGTCTGGAGACTGGTACAGGAATGAACCTCGTGCCGCCAACGGACAACCGCCCCTTCTTTTTCCAATATGATTTCTCGACTCCGCAGGTTTTATATACGCTTCTGTGGCTGTCGTTGGGATTGCTTGTGGCAGTCCTCGTTATCCCGGCATCATGGTTCAAAGGCCTGGCCGCAGCCAACGACACCCGACACAACGTCAGGAAATTCTCGTGGTGGCTCCCCGTGTTCTTTATATCAATTGGATTGGGATACATTATAATCGAGCTTGCCCTGTTCCAGAAGTTAGTGTTCTATCTTGGCGACCCATCGCGGAGCCTCGCGCTGCTGCTCGCGTCACTCCTTGCCGGGAGCGGTTCGGGAAGCTTACTTTCAAATAGAACGAAGCCGTCTGCCGCCGTGGTCGCAGGTCTGACGAGCGCGGTACTTGCGCTTCTAATACTCTTCCTCGTCCCACCGATCTTAAATAACCTGCAAGGCGCGAGTCTTTCGAAATTGAAGGCCATTGCCGCGGCGACGTTGTTTATCCAGGGATTACCGATGGGAATGCTGTTCCCAACCTGCCTGCGTCTTGCTGAAAAACGGCTCGGTGGACCAGCGATACCGTGGATGTGGGCGATCAACGGAAGCGCCTCCGTCGTCGGGAGCGCTCTTGCTATAGTAATTGCAATGACGAGTGGATATAACTCAAGTCTTGCGGTCGGCGCAATTTCTTATTTGATTGCGGCGAGTGCGCTGGCAATTTTGCTTAGGGGAAATCCCGCTTCACAAACTTCTGCTACGGAGGATTGAAATGAACCGATGTTCGGTATGCAATAAGAAATTGAACAAGGACAAAACCTGCGCAAAAGTCAATTTCAATGGAGAAGTATATTTTGTCTGCTACCTTTTGTGCCAGAGCGAATTTGGAGATTCAGCTGAAAGGATATCTTAATCAAATGCACTACGTCTGGTTCATATGGTCATTGCTCTTTCTGATGGTCTGGATAATTCTGTTTATGTCAAAGCCCTCGTTCAGGAAAGAGATGATTTCAATCAGTCTTGCCACCATGGCGTTTGGTTTCACGGAACCTCTGTTTATCCCGGCCTACTGGAACCCTCCGAGCTTGTTCGACCTGGCGCAGCGAACGGGGTTCGACATCGAGAGTTTCATCTTTACGTTTGCCATCGCAGGAACATCCTCGGTTTTATATAGAGTAATTTACAAGAGGAATGTCACGAAGATGGACGCATCTGAAATGATGCACAGCCGACATAGATTCCATATCTACTTTCTCGCTTCGCCCATCCCGATATTCCTCGCGCTTGCCATATTTACGAAATTGAACCACATTTACTGCGGGGTAATTGCGATGTTTGCCGGCGCACTGCTTACGCTATACTGCAGACCCGACCTGAAGTGGAAAATATGGATTGGAGGACTGCTATTCCTGGTCTATTACTTCGTCTTCTTCCTCAGCCTGCTCTCTTTCTTTCCCACTTATGTCATTCATGTATGGAATTTAAAAGCCCTGACCGGGATTCTGCTGCTAGGAATTCCGCTTGAGGAATTACTTTTTGCGTTCTCTTTCGGAATGCTCTGGTCTAGTTTATACGAGCATATTTCATGGTACAAAATAACAAACTCTTGAAAGGAGATAAAAAATGTTAAGCGAAGCGAAATCCCGTCCTGCGGGAACACACGACCCGGTATGCGGAATGCAGATCGATGAGAAAAAAACGACTGCGAAGAGTGAGTACCAGGGTACCACTTATTACTTCTGCTCACCTTCATGCAAGGCTGCTTTCGACAAAGAACCGTCGAAGTATGCAAAGCCGAAGGAGAGCGGAGAACATCAACATCATCACTGACGTGAGGAGAAAGGAGATAGGAGGCCGGAGAAAGGAAAAGGTGTCCCAGTTTCCTTGTTCCTGTTTCCTGTCTCCTCTATTGAGAAAGGAGAAACGCTATGCACGAATCTTATGATTACGGGCTCTGGACCATGGTGTTTATCAATGTGGTCATCTTTGCAGCTTTTGCCATCGGGTTCCTTAAGCCCAGGAAGAAATATGAATGGCGGACACTTGGAATATTTGCCGCCTTTATCGTCGCTCTCTTCACGGAGATGTACGGTTTCCCGCTGACGATATATATTCTCCTCTCCCTTTTCGGGGGCAAGTTAGGTGTCGCCAACCCTTTCGGACATGTCAATGGCCACCTGCTCGGTACGCTTTTCGGCGCGCCTGAGTGGTTAAAACTTGTCATCTGCCAGATCGGCGGCTTTGTCATGCTGATCGGGCTCTGGATCATGGGATCGGGGTGGAACCACATTTACCACGGAAGCGGCGGCCTGGTGACCGAAGGTCTGTATGCGCGGGTAAGGCATCCACAATACTCAGGACTTTTCCTTGTGACAATCGGGATGCTGATCCAATGGCCCACCATCCTCACTCTTGTCATGTTTCCCATATTGACTTATGCCTATTACAAACTCTCTTTGCGAGAAGAACGTGATATGGAAACCAAGTTTGGTGAGGAGTACAGGGAATACGAGAGGGCTATACCTCGCTTTGTTCCCAAGTCGGGAGTCAAGTTCCCGAAGAGACTTGAGGTAGCTGGGTGAGCGAGCCAATCCATATTATAGGTGCTGGACCGGCCGGTCTTACAGCCGCGATTAATCTTGCAAAAGCCAACATCGAAGTGGTCGTACACGAACAAAACGACAATGTCGGTTTGCGATTCAACGGCGATTTCCAGGGGTTGGAGAACTGGTCAACGAAGGAAGATACGATTGATTTCTTGGCCAGCGTTGGGATCTCGACAGTCTTCTTGTGCAAACCTTACAGCGAATTGGCAGTGTTCACACCGTCGGGCAAAAGACATCTCGTGAAATTCCAAAGGACGCTTTTCTACCTGGTGGAGCGGGGAGCGAATGGAGAATCTCTCGATCACGGGCTAAAGGAACAGGCGATTGCGGCAGGCGTGAAAATCGTTTGGAATGATAAAGTGGATGAGGTCAAACAGGGGAAGGCAGTAGTAGCTACCGGACCGAAGTCAGCGGATGCAATTGCTAAAGGTATAGTTTTTTCGACATCGCATGAGGACGCTGCAATCACTCTTGTCGATAACCGGATTGCACCAAAAGCCTACGCTTATCTCCTCATAAACGGAGGCAAGGCGACTTTCGCGACCTGCCTGTTTGAAGATTTCAGGAGCGAGCGGAAGTATTTCGAGAGTGCGCTCAATAGAATGAGAAAGTTGGTTGAAATCGTCATCAGGGAGCCGAGGGAGTTCGGAGGTTTTGTGAACTTCTTCTTCAAACCTGTGACGAAAGGCAACAGGTTCTGGTATGTCGGCGAAAGTGCCGGTTTCCAGGACGGGCTGTGGGGATTCGGAATGAGATACGCCATGATGTCTGGATATTTAGCTGCCCAGAGCATAATATCGGGCGAATCTTATGAGCGCCTTGTCCAGGAAAAAATAGAGAAAATACTTGAAGTGTCGGTCGCCGACCGGCTGATTTTCTCGCTCCTTGGAAATCGCGGCTACGAGAAAGCTCTGTCTGTCGTGGATAAGCTCGAAGACCCGATCGCGTGGCTCAGAAAGTGGTACAATCCATCGCCGCTCAAGACGGCAATGTTCCAGATCGCAAAACGCTGGTACCATTTGCGCCTGATAGATAAACAGTGCATGCACGTGGACTGCAACTGCGTCTGGTGCAGACACTGCAAGCAGCCTCACGGGCACGACATGGAATCAACTAAAAATTAAAAGGAGGAAATGTGATGACTTACTATTTCAGCAAAACAAAGAAAGCCTCTTTCGAAGAGACCGTTGAAGCAGTCAAAAACGAATTGAAGGAAGAAGGATTTGGAATTCTCACGGAGATCGATGTCAGGGAGACACTCAAGAAAAAGTTGGATGTCGATTTCCGGAAGTACAGAATCCTTGGCGCCTGCAATCCGCCGTTTGCTTACAAAGCCCTGCAGGCAGAAGACAAGATTGGGACGATGCTGCCATGCAATGTCGTCGTGCAGGAATTATCTGCGGGCATCACCGAAATTGCGGCGATAGACCCCGTAGCTTCTATGCAGGCTGTCAGCAACCCGCACCTTAAGGAGATAGCTGAGCAGATTCAGGCGAAGCTTCGAAAGGCTGTCGAGAAGTGTTAGAAAATGTGTAATGAAATAGCACCGGCTGCGTTATGAAAGTCGAAGTATGTTTATAGGCCTAAGTACAATCTAAACAAGGAGAAATTGGAAATGCCAAAAGATCTAGTATGTGGTATGCCGGTCGAGGAAACAACCGAATTCCAATCAGAACGAAATGGAACTAAGTTCTTTTTCTGCTCACCGGCCTGCAAAGGGAAGTTTGATCAAAACCCCGGACAATATCTTGCGCCGACAAAGGAAGGAGCGGAATCGATTTCAAATTCAAACGTGCCAGCTTCTCATCACGCCGCTTCGAGTGTGGACAAATCAAGCCACGAGACTGCGCAGGTTCAAATCCCAATCATAAACATGGATTGCGCTAACTGTGCGCTCACGATTGAGAAACAAATTAAACAGTTGGTCGGGGTGAAGAAAGTCAATGTCAATATTGCCACCGCAAAGGCTTTTGTCGAGTACCAGCCCGGTGTTACAAACTCTCAGCAGATTGTCGGTGCAATAAAGAAGGCAGGTTACAAAGCGGGTCAAAGCTCGCTCACGCTCAAGATCGGCGGCATGTATTGCGGTTCCTGCGTTACGAAAATTGAAAACGATCTCCTTAAGAAACCTGGAGTTGTCTCCGCAAGTGTCGATCTTGCGAGTGAAATTGCGATGGTGCAGTACATACCCTCCGAGGTGAACATCTCGGAACTTACAAAGTCTATAGAGTCTCTCGGCTACACGGTCCGTGACGGGGCCGGCAGCGAAAAGGCTGAAGCGGCAAAGGAAGGCGAAACGAGAGATGAGACTGAGATTGCACATGAACAGGAATACAAAAAGCTCATGCGGAAATTCATTTTCGCTGCTGTTGTCTCCGTTCCCGTTGTATTCTTCAGTTATCCCGATCTTTTTGGAATTTCAAATCTGATGCGAATGGGAACCACAAGTGCGGAACTGATCATGATTTCCATGGCAGTCGTCACGCTTATTGTTATGTTTTATTCGGGCGCACAGTTTTTTACGGGGGCAGTCGCCGCATTCAAGAGCCGGTCGGCAAATATGAACACGCTTGTTGCGACCGGTGAAGCTGCCGCATGGCTTTATTCGACAGTGGCATTTCTGTTCCCGTCAGCATTTCCCTCACGACAGCTCGCCGGGCAGTTCTATGACGTTGTTGCAGTCGTCACGGCGCTTGTCATTCTCGGTCTTGCTCTCGAAGTGCGAGCGAAAGGAAAAAGCTCAGAGGCAATAAAGAAGCTCATCGGTTTGCAGGCCAAAACCGCACGTGTTATCCGGGATGGAGCCGAGAGAGATATTCCCTTCGAAGAAGTTATAGTCGGTGATACCGTAATAGTCCGCCCCGGTGAGAAGGTCCCGGTCGATGGTGTCGTGGTGGATGGCGCGTCAAGCGTTGATGAATCAATGATTACCGGGGAGCCGATCGCTGTCGAGAAGCGGTCGGGCGACGAGGTCATCGGCGGCACGATAAACAAGACGGGGTCATTCAAGTTTAAGGCCACAAAAGTCGGCAAGGATACTGCGCTTGCACAGATTATCGGGATGGTACAGCAGGCACAAAGCTCGAAAGCGCCGATACAGCGGGTTGTTGACCAGATATCGGGCTACTTTGCTCCTGCCGTCATGATCCTCGGTGTCTTGTCATTTATAATATGGTACGACTTCGGTCCACAACCGAGCCTTGTTTTTGCATTGATCGTCCTCGTTACTACTTTGGTTATTGCCTGCCCGTGCGCGCTGGGAATCGCAACGCCGATTTCACTGATGGTCGGCGTTGGCAAAGGCGCTGAGAATGGAATATTGATTCGCAGCGGTGCAGCGTTGGAAACGGCTCAGAAGCTCAACACAATCGTTCTCGACAAGACCGGAACGATTACAAAAGGAAAACCGGCTTTGACTGACGTTATTGCCGTGAACGGCTTTGATGAAAACGAACTGCTTGGATTGTCTGCTTCCGTCGAGAAGGCATCCGAACATCCACTCGCCGAAGCGATTGTGAACGGCGCTGTCGAACGAAAGGTGCGGATAATCGACACAGAGTCTTTCAATGCAATTCCCGGGAAGGGTGTCGAAGCAAAGGTCGAGGGTAAGCATGTACTTCTTGGCAACTCCAAACTGATGAAAGATATGGCAATTGAAATCGGAGCGTCCGAAGAAAAGAGCAGCCAGCTTGCTGAAGATGGAAAGACCCCGATGTACGTCGCCGTTGACAAACGCTTTGCCGGAATTGTTGCGGTGGCAGACACAGTTAAGGAAGATTCGAAAAGCGCCGTGGCACAGCTTCAGAAGATGGGATTGGAAGTTGTGATGATAACAGGCGATAATGAGCGCACCGCAAAGGCAATTGCACGACAGGTTGGAATTACGAGAGTGTTTGCCGACGTCCTCCCTGAAGACAAGGCACACAATGTTCAGAAGATTCAGATGGAGGGGAAGAAGGTGGCGATGGTCGGCGACGGCATAAACGATGCCCCTGCTCTTGCTCAGGCAGATATCGGCCTCGCAATAGGCACCGGAACAGACGTCGCAATCGAAGCCTCCGATATTACGCTGATAAAGGGCAATCTCGGTGGTGTAGTCGCGGCAATCGATATTTCCAGAGCTACTATGAAGAATGTCAAGCAGAACCTGTTCGGCGCATTTTTCTACAATACGCTCGGACTGCCGGTTGCAATGGGCGCTCTGTACCCGTTCTTCGGAATTCTGCTCTCGCCGATCATAGCCGGAGCGGCGATGGCGTTCAGCTCCGTCACCGTTGTCACAAATGCGAACCGGCTCCGCGCATATAAAATGAAAACATCATAAGGCACTGAAAGGAAACACGATGACTATCGACCAAATACTCGTAACGATAGGCGGACTATCTCTTAGCGGATGGATCGGATGGTTTTTCTGGTTCTCAGAAAAGAGATCAACGAAAGTTGAAACCACGGAATCTGGAATCCAGGAAGTCGTAATCAAAGTGAAAGGCGGTTATTCGCCGGATGTAATAACGATTGAGAAAGGAAGGCCGGTGCGTCTCAACTTCTACCGCGAAGAAACGGCTGTCTGCTCGGAACAAGTTTTGTTCCCGGATTTCAATAAGCAGGCAACGCTCACTCCGTTCAAGACTATCCCTCTTGAATTCACTCCCGACAAGGAAGGAGAGTTCGGATTCCAATGTGGAATGGGAATGCTGCACGGAAAAATAATTGTAGAATAGCATTTAGCGTCAACAACTAACATAAAGGAGAAAGAAAATGAAATCCAATTCAATTCATCCTGGCAGACTTGTGTTACTAACCCTGATCTTCACTGCAACCGCCTCATATGCCCAGGGCATGATGGGAGGGAGCTCGCAGAGCATGGGTAACATGCAACACATGCAGCAGATGAACAACACGCAGAACATGACCTCCATGTCGGATATGATGCAGCATATGCATGTCATGACGAATGAGCTCTCCGGAATGATGAAGCAAATGAACGGTATGAAAGGGATGAGCGGAATGGAGGGGATGGATCAACAAATGGCTATGATGGAGCAGATGAAGAAGTTAGGAACGAATATGGAATCGCTACTGGAGCAAATGAACAAGACGATGGGCGACAAATCGATGATGGCCGACCCCAAAATGAAGGATCAGATGACGCAGATGCAAATGCACATGGGCTCACTGGTGAATGATTACCACGAGATGATGCAAAACCTGAAGAAAGAACAGAACGGCGGCGGGAAATAGTCGTGTCTTTGAAACCACATGAGACACCGAGAAGAAGTCCTCTCTGTGTCTCATTGGTTATGTCTGAAGTGAAATACCTATAGGTGAAAGGTGATGAAAAATCGAATGAGGTTGTCTGCTAGTGCGGCCATAACGTTGGGCAGCCGGAACTGGAAAATTGAGTTGATAATTCTATCTGTCTGGCTGTTGTTTCCCGCCGCATCTGTTCAAGCGCAGGGCAATTGGTATGCAACCGGATACGTTCAGTACTCTCAAGGTGATTACATATTCGGCAGCAACACCTCGACCTTCTACCTGGTGCCCGGTCTCAGGTACGAAGCGAACGGCTGGAGCGCGTCGGCGATCCTTCCGGTCGTTTCTCAGAACAACAATTTCGTTACGGGGGCCGGCGGGATGCTGCTGCCGCACGGCGGTTCGAATATGAACATGTCCTCCGGCGGCGGGGGCATGATGGGAGGTACCGGCAGCTCTTCGATGGGAACTATGGCAAACATCGTCGGATTAGGAGACTTGTTTCTGACCGGAGAGTATGATCTCATTCGTCCGGACTTGGACCAGTCGACAGGAAGTTTCGGACCAGAGGGAAATTCCCCGGCGATCGGCATAGACGTTCAGATGAAAGTTCCCACTGCAAGTACGGCAGACAACTTCGGTACAGGCAAATTTGACTTCGGAGGCTCGCTCAATTACCGGCAACTATTCGGTGCTTACGTCTTAATGGCTAATGCCGGTTACCTGGTTTTGGGTAAGCCATCTGGAGTCGATTTCAGGAACCCGTTCTCTTATGGAGGCGGAATTGGAAGGTTTTTCAGTAACGGAGATTTCTCTGTCGCTGTCATGTATCAGGGATATACAACTATACTTTCCGGCTATCCGCCGCCCAACCAGGCGTCACTCGGCCTGAACTGCAAAACAAGCTCCAGTATGATATGGACGATACTTCTCTCGAAGGGCCTTACCGACACTGCGCCATCGTTTGGCTTAACCGGCGGATTCCGATGGAGCCTATGATCGCGGTCCTTATCAAGGTTTCTTCTGAATTTGACAAGGTTGACAGCATGAAAGAAGAACCATGAGACACGAAATCGTAACATCCGCCACACTCACATGTCCCAATTGCGGTTACAAAGAGACTTTGGAGATGCCTACAAATGCCTGTCAGCATTTCTATCGTTGTAAAGCTTGTAACGTTGTAATGAAGGCGAAGCCCGGTGTCTGCTGCGTCTTTTGCTCGTATGCGGACGTGAAGTGTCCCCCAAAGCAATTAGAGGAAGCGGGAGGGGTTTCGTGAGTCCCAAGCGCAACTAAACTGACGTTTCTATTCCAAGTGCTGAATGTTCGTGAGACCGGAGGAAAGAAAACGAAATATCTGAATCTCGCTGTCTTACTGGCTTTCATGGTCGGGCAGGTTCAGTATGCCTGCGTTTCATATTTCTGTACCATGACGCATAGGCCGGTAAGTACTCCCGCGAAGTCAACGAACTCGAAAGCTACTTCGTGCGAAGACTTCTGCAGCTGCTCTCGAAGAATCACCCTGCGGCATTACGGACTGCGGTTGGTCGAGAATAATTGTATCAAAGTTGTTGATTCTAAGAAGAGTGTGGTAACCAGTTTCACGGATTCAGCCAAATTGATCGGCCATTTTGTGACGGTTCTTGGTTTTATTCCAGCTCTCAATGGTCATCAATCGACAATCGGCAATCAGCTGTTTGCTACCAACAACGCTGCCTCTCCTCCACCAGGTTTACACATCCTCAACTGTAACCTCCGCATTTAATCCGCTCTTCGATGTTCCCGTCATTTACTGAAGTGTAGAGATTCCGGACTTGAGGTCCGAAAATCTAAGGCACGCGATTAATACTGTTGACGCAAAATAAGAAATCATGGAAGGATAAAGATCATGTATAACTTTGACAATCCCTTTGTCCGGCGAACGGCGCTTTTGGCATCCATTGCCGTTGCGTTGGCGCTCGCTGTTCCACGAACGGCAAAAGCAATCCCAAGCTATTCCCGTCAGACTGGACTGAGCTGCGCAACCTGTCATACCGTTTTTCCGCATCTCACACCGTTCGGCAGGGACTTCAAACTTCACGGCTATGTCAGCAACAATACTCAGCTCATAAGTGACCATGCCTCCACAAGCGACACCGCCAGTCAGGGAAGGACAATCCTCGAATTCCCAGCCACGCCGATGGTTTCTGCCAGGATCTCTTCAAGGTGGAACTACCAACAGGGAGGCGGGAACGGACTTGTTCCCCATGGAGTTGTAACCGCTGGACAGGGTTTCATCTCCAGTCCTGATGGTTATGGAGACAAAGATCTGCTCGATTACCTTGCCGGGTCGAGCATTTACATAGCAGGCGAGATCACCCCGCGACTCGGAAGCTTCATTGAGTTCGGTGGACCCGATGACGAAGGCGGTACTGTCGGACTCGGAATGTTCGATGTAGCTCTCGTGTCCCCGGATGAGACTGTCGCAGGCCAGAACTTTGTTTACGGGATAAGGGCAGAAGATGCCCTGGCCGCCGGCGATCCTTCGAACACAATTGGAACCTGGGGCTTGACGGCAAGTCTTATGGGGCTCAGCACGCATAATACTCTCTTCGATCCGGGCACAGCCTTCATGGAAGGCGGAGAGCTTTTCGGAATGCTCGGCGATTTCGACGGCGGCGGGCTGTACGCGAGTGTGGGAGTCTACAGACCGACGGCAAATCAGACGGCGAACGGTTACGTGCAAGGCGCCATCTCAGGCTCTGGTACATTCGATGGCGTAAACGGTGTAAACAGTTATGTCAGAGTCTCGTACTATCTTCCTCCGATCGGCAAGAACACCTATACTGAGATTGGAGGATTCGGTTATTTCGGGAGACTCAATATGACCGCAAGTCAAGCCGCCGTGCTTGTCAATCCGGATTATATCGACAACTACTACAATTTGGGATTTGACTTCCAGGCTCAATATATTGGCAACAACAACCTTATTGAACTTTTCGGCCTTCTCCAGTCTCAACGGGACGGCGCATTCTACGGTGTGGACGGCTTCACAGGACTTCCGGGCAATGGTATCGCCGTATCGAGACAGGGCTTCGGAGTGAAGGCTGATTATTATTACAATAGCCTGATTGGCACCTACGTGAAATATCTCTATCAGACATCCCGTCAGCTTAAGGACATGAATGTCAGCGGGGCGATCGTCGGTGTTGGCTGCTTTCCCTGGGAGAATGTCAACCTGAAACTCGAGAGGACATTCTTCTCGACATACAACATCGGTGCTGCGCAATACGGAGCATACGTTCTTGCTGGCGCACCCAACCCAAGGTCTATTTCGGCGTCTGACTTTGACGTTACAGCGGTGAAACTGGAATACCTGTTCTGATTTCAATGTCGATGTGTCGCGTCAGTGTCTCCGGCCTGACGCGACGCAGCCTGACAGCCTGGTGTTCGTTTACCTCCAGAGTTCACAGACTTTTCTTCAAAACACCCATCCGGCAGCCGCGTTGTCCCGTAATGCCTCAAACGTCAACAAACTACCCCTCAAACGTAAGGCTCGCACCTCGAATTTCCCCCATCTTCGTTCCAATTGGCGGTTTTTGTCTTCCTTGATATCGGCATGAGGCTTGAGCATTTGCATGGAGATACGCCGGAACGTGACGGCATCCGGCTGATGACCGGAGTCTCTTTCATTACGAAGGACAGGGATCCCGAACACGATTCGAATCTAAAATAGAAATTAGGAGAAGGGTCAAATGAAGCATTCATATAGAACTTGTAGCACAGGGAATTATATAGGCATGTTGGCGGTCGTACTTTTGATTCTTCCGCTATCGGCCTTCGCACAAATGAATTACAGCAACTGGGTTCAGCGGAACTCGACGGACACAACAGTGGTAAAATGCTGGAACGATTCGTCCACCACTATGATGTTTGCCCCCGGCGCAATGGCAAGGATGATGATGAATATGCCGGATTCCATTTACTGTCGGATCGATGAGATGCCGATGGATAGTCTCGGTCTGTCGCATGATTCCACGTTCATCGGGTGGTATCGTGCGCAAATCGGAAAAGACTCTTTGAACTTCAACTTTATGAGTTTTTCCGGGATGGGGAGCACTAACATGATGCAGTTCGGGAAAGGTATCGCGTGCCACCTTTATTGGGATAGCATCGCGGCGGATTCCATGTACCGTCATTTTCATCCGACGGGAGTAATGGTCTGGAACGGCTCGAACTGGGTGAGCATTCAGGGTGCTTCCATCGACGACAACACTGTGTCTTTCACGACACCCGATGCGTATTCTGCAATTGCATTCGTCGGAGCGCCGGAGAAGACAACGGCAGTTAAAGATCATAGTGGCACACCGACAACTTTTTCTCTGCGCCAGAATTACCCGAACCCTTTCAATCCCACAACAGTCATCAGCTATCAGCTTCCGGCGGTCTCCCGTGTTACCCTGAAAGTGTACGATATTCTCGGCAATGAAGTCGCCACACTTGTCAACACCACTCAGCCTGCCGGTATTCATTCGGTCCAGTTCAGCGGTTCGGGCCTCGCTAGCGGTGTTTACTTCTATCGCCTGTCAACGCCGGATTACGTGCGGACAATGAAGATGATTTTGCTTAAATAGACCTTCCAGTACTTTCAACACAAGGTCGGCAGCGCGACTGCCGACCTTTGCGCTAGAATTCTTCGGAAACTCTCCCTCGTTGCCACCAATTCGGACCGCGATATATTCATGTATTGACTTTCCTCCGAGGTGAAGCTTGTGGTCGCCTCACCATTTCATAACCATGTCCAATACCTCTCTGTACCACCCTATACTCGCCTAACCAAAACCTTACCAGTGCCCGAAGAAAACTTGCAATCCCCACAGCTGCAGCGAAAGAAAAGCGCTCAAAACGATTTGGAATTAAGCACTTTGTCTTTGGAAAAGGTCACTGGGATGATTCAGGGTCTAGTGACCGCAAGGCCGTGCAGGTTCAAGTCCTGTCCCGGGCACTGTAATTTGAAGTGAATTCGCCGATTTGCTTCTTGGGTTCATCACTCTTATCGCCTTCATCACCCCGCAGTAACCGTATAGTAACAACTGAGTCACGTCCGTTGAGTCGTGCGACAGCATTTTGCATCGTTTGTCTCTGCACCTTCGCATAGACCAGCGTTGTATTAATGTCTGAATGTCCGAGGATCTTTGAGACTGTCAGCACATCCACGCCGAGTTCAATTAACCGAGTCGCGAAGGTATGTCTAAGGCTGTGGAGTTTGAACCCGACTAAACCTGCATCTTTGCACGTTTGGGTGAATGTCTTTGTGACGGAATTGTTTGAGAGTTCCGAGAATAACTTCTCGCCGACCGCAATCAATATCTCTCTAGCACGGTCTGTGAGGGGAACGTCACGGGCTTCCTTATCTTTTGTCTTTCGTAAATGGACTACTCCAGCCTCCAGGTCAACATCAGAAGCCTGTAGTTGCGTCCCTTCTTCTCTTCTTAATCCAGTGTTCAGGAGGAATTCGTAGAACTGTATATACCTCAGAATTCTGTCCCGGTGAGGCTTACGATTCGATTCTTCTCGATGCAATAGCAATGCATCAAAGAATCGTTTGATTTCAACATCTGTCATATAAAGCCGTTTCTCCTCCACCTTAAGCTTTCGAACATGGCTTATATGGTTCGATGAAATGTATCCCCAGCGAAGTGCGACGTTGAGAAAAGCTTTCAGCGTTCGAAGTTCCAGGTTGAACGTGACCGCTCGGATCTCCGTGAGGCGCCGTCTTTTCCATTCGTCAAGGTTCTGGGCATCAATCTGGCGCAGGTCTATATCTCCCATGCTTTTGATGAAGTTGTTCACGACAAAATGCTCAAGATCGATTGTGGTGGGCTGCTTATAAGAGGACGCGAATTTGAAGTACTCTTCAGTGAAATGCCTCAGATTAATGTGCTTCTCCTGATACTCCTCCATTTTGAAAGTACCCCTCGCGATCTTGCCCTGAATATCGTGCAGGATTTGCTTGGCTAGTCGAAAATCGGCGGTTTGCGTGCTGATAACATGTCGCTTTTCCCGAAATGTAAAATCGATAACGTAGTGATACCCATGTTGGGTCTTCCTCTTTCTAATGGTTGCCATCCGAGGCTCCTTTCTGTCTGTTCCAGATACTGTTCGCGGTTTCGTGAGCCTTTTCGGATGAAGGTACACCTTCGGCTGTCACAATCTTTTGGGAGATCCAGGCTTCCAAAGCAGGGAGGTGAAACAAATACCTGCCCTCAATCTGGAAGTACGGTATTCGCTTTTCCCGGATGAGCCGTCTGATAATGCTCTGTGAAACGCGCAGAAACTCAGCAGCTTCCGTAACCGTGAGTACAGTGGCTGTTGAATCCTGCATTCTTATACCGTTATTTGAAGTCTCGTTCTTCATTTCAGTCTTCTTAGTACCTGGCAGCCATGCAGACCGCCGCTGCAGTCGGCGGGTACTGCATGCGTCCTCAATGTGCCAGAAAGTCTACGTACTTTTTCGCGACCGCATCATAGTCCGAAGTACCTTCGAGGAGCGGCCGTATACAGTCCATCGTGTCGACGATCTGTCTGTCAAGAAAATTGAACGAGCTCCCTATCACTTCATCGTTAGGAGTGTAAATCTCTACCAGTAATCGGAAGATGAGCTCATTGCTTGCCGGCTCAATTGAAGGGATTGCAACCCCGTCCCAGTGGTAATTCAGGCAGAATAGATTGATCAATCTCAGGGTCTCGACCTCTTTTTCTTTAGGTATTCTAACCCCTAGACTTGCCTGTATGACGCACCGGTTATCCTCCATTTGGGTCATAGTGACTGATAGGGCCACACCATTGATGGCTCCTGTGGTGTACTGAGCCACGCCCTTTTCAGGGTGATTCACCTTGAAGCCCAGATCTCGTATGTATTTTTCCAGCCTTTTGAGAAGAAAGTAGTCTATGGATTCCTTCTCGGTTTGCGGGGATTTCTGTTCTTTCGTTTTCATTTTTGATTCTCCTTGTTTTCTGTTTACGGTTAATCTTACAAATGCCGCCGTTACCTTATCGCAGGTCAATGTCGGGGGCAGCTTTGCCGACAATTGAGCTTTCGCACCGCCAAGCGCCGGCTAGCACGGCGCACAGCAGCGGAGGGACCCAATGCCCTGCTAGCTCTCCTTTCTGGATTTCGACGCCATCATTTTGTCTGAGCGTTTCTGAGCCGCCTCAGTCAGCATCCGCTGAAGTTGGATGGCGCTGATCTCAGTCGCATCGACGTCTTCTCGCGTGAGAGCGTCTTTGAGCTTTCTTGCTGAATCGGCATCGGGTAGTCCGACTACAGCCTGACCGTCCACGACGTTGAAGTCGGAGATAGTTAAGCCCTCATCGGCGGCGAAGGTCTCAAGAGTTCTCTTCAGTCCCGACGCCTTGGGGTTCTTGCTGGTCTTCACCGTCGTCTGGATTAGACCGGTTGCCTTTAGGTATTTCATCTTTTTCTCCTGTTTTGGAGTTGCTGCCTTTTACTCGTTTTTTGACCTCGAGCCAGGCTGAGGCAGGCTGTAACAGCCTGGCACCGAGGAATGGATTGCTTAATCTTGATCATCTAGCTTGGCCAGGACCTCGTCAACTGATTTACCTTGCGCTACCGCATTAACCATTTCTTCGCATTGCGAAAAAGGTATCAGCACATCGGCGAGCAGTTGGTGGAAGTCCATGACTCTCAGGACATAATTGGTGTAATATCTGGTGAAGAGCAGGGAGAAATCCGTAGCGTCGATAGCGAACTTTCCGGGATTGTCTGCTTCGTTTATATGATTGACGAGGTGCAGCAATTCACAGAAGTTGGCTTCCGGATGGTCCTGCATGCTTTTTACCTTCACTATTATCGAATCTAGATCAGGGAAGTCACGGTAAGCCATCATGACTCTTGCGTCGACCGCCTGTACGTCGTCGACCCTCAAAGAGTCCGGTCCGTCTGTGACTACCACAGCGTGATGTTTCTCAAGGAAGTCCTTGAGTCGAGACATATTCGGATTTTTGAAAAGTATGTTCTTGCTTTCCATTTTATCCTTTTTTGTTTCTGACCGCCTTTGGATTAAGGCCCGATTGAAGCAAGGCGATCTTAGGCTTCATTATCGTTTTCGTGGCCAAGATGATGAGCTGTTCGGGCTCCCTATTCGTGGTGGCCCTCGCGTCACTTGTGTACAATGGCGTTTCATTCTCATTTCCTACAGTTTTGTAAATGAACTTTTGATGTTACAAATATGACTTCTGCGATAAGGAGTTCTTTCGCATTCCGTTCACATTATCTTCACTT
The DNA here is from genome assembly GCA_021825585.1 of Bacteroidota bacterium. Taxonomy (GTDB): domain Bacteria; phylum Bacteroidota; class Ignavibacteria; order Kryptoniales; family JAKASW01; genus JAKASW01. The sequence goes on from JAKAGT010000025.1 coordinate 23,415, forward strand.
CATTTTCCGCAAATGAGCGAACGAAGTCATTCTCATAGCTCGCGATTTCAGTATCTATCTCTTCCCATGCATCGACCTCGGTGCATTTTCGGAATGATTCGTAAAACAGGTCGAACGACCACTCCGGGAAGTCGAAGAGGGAGTAGATGGTGAGACAGCTTTGTTTATATCTGCGTTTTCTGGATCTATCCGGGTGAACCAGGGATCGCTCGCTGCGCTGAACTAGCAGACGAACGTACCTCGCGAAATCGATCTTGGAGCCTGTCCAGACCATTTTCCCGCTTGATTGCAGGAGTCCTTTGCCTTCCACCTTGGAGGCACGGATCTCCGGGTCACTGATCAGCTCGCTGACCGCTTCGATTATTTGCTTTCCTCTCGGGCCGGAATCAGCTTGCTTCAACGCGAAACAGCGCATCGAATCGGACTGACTCGACCTTTCGAGGTAGATAATTGTTACATCTAAATTGGGGGATCTAAATTTTCCGCTGGGCTCAGCGGACGTGGCGCCGTCTGTTTCCGGACCACTGCCATTGATGAGCAATAGGCTGCTCATCAAGCTAGCAGTCTCCTCCAGCTGCACCGGGGTTCTTGATGTTCAGTGTGTTCATTTGGGTCTCCTTTTAGTTAGTTCTTTGAGAATTCTGTTTTAAGCGTTCCCATGTCGGGTACAAGTTCTACCAGGTTTAGCCATGACCTGTATACATCTATGAGCAGTTCCCCGATCATGTCCTCGGCGTACTCGTCTTCATCGACTTTAAAAAGGAAATCGAGTACAAGGTACTTTCGTTGGGCGGTCACAATCGCCACGCCAGTTCCGTAGTAGCCGAAACGGCGATTGTAATCGTTGACCGCCTGCAGTAGCTGCAATTCGGTCTCTGGATCTATTTCCTGAAGGTCAGTCAGTCGGACTTTGAGCTCCTGCATATCGTCGTAGTAAGCAATTGACGCGAAACAGACAGGCCGCTCACCTACCGGTGTAATCTGGAAAGCAATGGCGTCCTCTGAATCCTCGGTCACCCGAAGATCGCGGGTCTCGACATACTCTCTTAAATAGTCTATGTAGTTGGCGTTTTTGTAGTAGTCCATGTCAGGCGCCCTTCTTGTTTAGTTGGTACTTTTCTCGGGTCCAGCAGTATACAGTCTGCCTGGAAACGCCCAGCCTTTTCGCAAGCGCGGGGACATTGCCGTCAAACCTGTATCCTGACTTTAGGAATTCCGCCTTCATGTGCCGGATAATCTCCTTCCGGCTGGGCAGACGGTACCCTGGAAATTCTTTGCAAAATTCCCGGAATTCAGACAGCGTCATGAACTGACTGAGGGATTTATAACTTAGGATTTTCATTTGGTCCTTCGTTCGATGTTCTTGAAAAACAGTATGGAAACTGCGTCAATCTAGCCCGTATATCTTACAGCTAAATGCTCCATACAATTCTTCCATCGAAGGAGGAATCGGGTGGGAGGTGACTGCTGATCCTGTTGCCCCCTAGGGAAGGGAGGATAAGCAATCCTGGAGGTCGATTCGCTTTAAGCGGGTTCCCTTCTCGACCTCGTCAGTTTTCTTATGTCATCTGAAATCTCCTGTTGTTTCTGGGCATTAAATTACGATGCCGGAAAGCGGAAGTCAATACTTGGCGCATGATAAGGAAACGTTGTAAAGGAAGTGTCAGTTTGTTTACTGCATGTTTCTCTCCCAAATACCATTTGCCATTTGTCAAAAAAAATGTGTATAATTTCCTGTACGGTATAGGGGCCGCCGAGTACGAAGGTACTTGCGGAGTTCTGAAAAAATGTGTACAATAACTTTGGATAGTTTTTCGCAGTAATTCTACGGGAACCACCCACCAAATTAACATGCAGAAGAAGCAACCATGTTGCTTTACGAAGAGATGCGCGGATCAATTAAACGAGCAAATACAACTATGATTCAAAGCAATGAAAAAGGATCTCACCTTTTAATTCACACGCTCCCTGAAATTTACATCGACGACTGCATCAGAGAACTTTCTCTAATGGTCAAGGCGTGTCCCGAAAAGCTTCATTCAAGGTTCTCGGGGATGTACGATTTCTACAGAGGGCTAATCACACTACTCAACGACAGGGCAAAACAATACTCGAAGAAGGAATTCTTCGGGATGTTGGACGCTGACGTCAGAAAACGACTTACGAAACAAGGACTAATTATATGAAAACAGAATACACAACCAAGGATTTCTACCTTGCCTCGTTCCTGGTGGCCTCGGGCTTTAAACTCGACGGCTTCACAAGGTCGACGGAGGGAATAACTACTTTTCAATTCACAGATAAAGACGATCTAAATACGTTCGTCAACGGATATTACGCCGACGTACTGACGGTATCCCCGATCAGGTATGGCAACGCGTTAAAGAACATGAAGGCAATCATAAGGAATACAAATACTAATGGAAACTATGTTAAACCAACAAGAAAGGGCAACTGAAGACCTTTTAACAAAAGAAGAGACGGAGTCTCTTTGCCAGGACGCATCAGCCGATGGCAAATTATCAATAAACGATCTTGGCATTCGGGAAGCCGCATTCAAATACTACCGGGCAGGCTTTCGTGTGCTACCAGTAAAACAGGATAAGACTCCTGCAACAGCTGCACCTTGGGGTTATCTGAAGGATCGACCCGCAACCGAGGAAGAGATGGAAAGCTGGTTCCCAGAAGGAACTACGAACCTGATCGCAGTTGTCTGCGGGATTCCGGAAGCTGGCAACCTGGAACCTCTCGACTTTGACGAGAAATACAACCTTGAGTCTCTCCCCCTAATTGAGCAATTCAAAGGACTTGTCGACCAACGCGAAAGCGGGCTTTTCGATAAGCTAGTGTCTGAAACCTCACAGAGCGGCGGATGGCATTTGCTATACAGCGTAAGCGGCGTCGTCGAAGGTAACCGGAAGCTTGCAACGAGGAACGCTACCGATGAAGAACTTGTCGCCGAGCCGAAGCTGAAGTACAAAACACTTGCGGAGACGCGCGGATTAGGCGGATATCTAGTGATTGCTCCATCAAAAGGCTACAAAGCCATTTCAGGCGATATCCTTAATTTGCCTGTTATTAGTCATGAACAGCGCGAGATGCTGCTTGAATGTGCCAGGAAACTCGATTTGCATGTGGACGACGGCAAGGTTGCTGACGCCGCTACCGAAAAGGTAGTAGACGGAAAATCCGGGGTGCCACGCAAACCAAAACGGAACGTGCTTCTCCCCGGTGATGAATTTGATATGCGCGGAGACTACGCGACTTACCTGACTGATGCGGGCTGGGCACTCGTTTACACTGCCGAAAATGTCCAGTACTGGAGAAGACCGGGAAAGACGACCGGGATCAGCGCGACTTTTAATTACACTCCTAACAAGTTCCACGTCTTTTCGAGCAATGCCGGGCCATTCGAACCGGAAACAAGCTACTCTCCATTTGCCGTCTACACTTACTTGGCCCATGACGGAGATTTCACCAAAGCTGCCACTGAGCTGAAGAACATGGGCTATGGTACTGATGAAAAGCTGGAGTATGCAGAACGCGTATTGGGACACCGGTACGAGTTCAAATACAACATCATAAAGGGAATCACCGAATACAGAAAAAGAGGGACTGCTGACGAGTTCATTGCTCTGACCGACAAAAAGGCGAACTCATTGTATAGAGAGCTTGTCCACATTGGGTGCACGTTGCCTAAAGACACACTGGACAGGCTGCTTGAAAGCGACTATGTACCTGATTACGATCCATTCATTGAGTACTTCGAAAAGATTACACCATGGGACACGAAGACGGACCATATAAGGCGGCTTGCCGAGACGATTGCTCTGAAAGACCCAAAACAGTTTGACCGATGGCTGGATTCGTTGAGACGCTGGCTTGTGGCAACGGCTGCCTGCGCAACCGGACGAAAGACGAATCAAACGGTATTGACCTTACACGGACCCCAGGGCGGATATAAGACGACATGGCTTATGGGGCTTTTACCGACGAAGTTTAAGGCTATGAATCAGTATAGGATTTCGCGCGCTGTTAACCCTGACTCGAAAGATTCACAGATAAGTCTGGCTGAGAACTTCCTGATTAACATAGATGAGCTTGATACCATGACACGGTTTGATGTAGGAAGTCTTAAATCTTTCATTACACAGGATTCGGTTGACGTCAGACGGCCGTATGGAAGGCGGCAGGAAAACCTTCCGAGACGCGCATCGATCGTTGCGAGCGTTAATAGAGATGACTTCCTGGTCGATGAAACAGGCAACCGAAGGTTCCTGATTTTCGACGTGGATAGCGTTCAATGGAATCACAACATTGATATGGATCTCGTTTACGCTCAGGCATACGCCCTGCTGAATCAGCCAGGTGGTTTCAAGTACTGGTTTGATGATAAGGAAATTACAGAGATAAACAAGATCAACAGCAGCTACCGCACAAAGTCGACGGAAGAGGAATTCATCGAAAAGGCATATAAAGTCGTAAGCAAAGAAGATTCAGGGCTGTTCGGTACAATCTGGGTATCGGCGGCCGACGTGGCTTCAACCCTGAATGAGCTTTACCATATTCCAATAAACACCCAGAAGGTGGGTAAGGCTATGACGGCTCTGGGATTTCAAAAGAAGAGCACCAATGCGGGAGCTCGATATGTGGTTCAGCAGAAACATTTTACCGGGCAAAGTCAGGTCCAGGCGTGATAGCAGTGATAGGTAGTGATAGATGCCCATCTATCACTATTTCCCCGCAAAATATGCTGGAATCGTAGAGGTGATAGCAGTGATAGCAAATATCCTATAAAACCTAATAATTATGTATATGGTTCGCCTCATCCTCAGCAGTCATTTTCAGGTGCTACATAGGAAAACTGCCCTCACTGCTATCACTCCTATCACTATCGCTGTTTTTGGCAAGTATTGGCACATTTTTGTCTGGAAAGTAGTGATAGTTGAGTGATAGGAGAAAATTCATCTATCACCGGCAACCCTACTGATCCAAGCGCCAGGCTCCCCGCCTATCCACCTGAAAGGGACTTTGAGGCGTATTACGTACTGCAAAGTCACTTTCTCCTCCAAATCTGCCTGGATTACAATCCTCCTGCATCCATCCTGCCTGTTGCAAATCATAAGCAGACGAGCTAACATTTTGAAGATATGGAAGCGCGTAGAAGAAGGCATGAGACCCAATATGTCGTATGTCAGGGTATGAGGGCATCGGACACGCCATATGGCGAGCCACCGCTGACCTTCCCCAGTTGATGTAGCAGCTCTGTCGGCATGATAAAAGAAGTGTTTGAGAAAGGATCTCGTTAAATGTCTGTTGTTTTTTCCGCTCGGCACATTGTACAAAGACTGAACCATCATCACTATTGATTAAGGTTGAAATGGAATGCCCATCTAGTGGCTCTAGAAATCCTGAACAATCCGATTTCCATACCAGCTGGCATTAAAGACGTACACTTGGAACATCCAATGGTCGCTGTTTTCTTGAAAAATACACTGAGTATTTCTTCAATCCCAATAACTTGACCACAGGAGTGTATCACCATGGAAAATGCTGACCTGCAAGAATTGAGCACGGCAGTTGAATTGCTTGAAAGGCCACACTGGGTTGCGCAAGTAACAAATGCAATTGGCGTCCCTCTCGAGTGGGCCGTCAACAAACTATCCGCTAAACAGAGAAACTTGATTGAAAGAGCGGTAAGCAAAGCACTTCATGAGGTGTTAGTTGCGGCTATAAAGACCACTCCAAAGGACAAAAGTATAACTTCTTCCAAGTGGTTCAACGATATGGCCGTCATCGTGTCAGGCGGTGTCGGAGGATTCTTCGGAGACTGGGCGCTAATGGTGGAGCTTCCAGTTACTACAGGTATCATCCTGCGATCCGTTGCAGCCATAGCCAAATCACACGGTGAGGATCTGGATGATATTAGATGCCAACTTGCATGCATCGAGGTTTTCGCTTTCAAAGGCAATAACTCAATTACAGAAGAGGCCTCAAAATCATTCTATTGGAATGAGAGGCGCCAACTTGATCAGGCAGTCGATGAGGTGGCTTTGTTCTTGATCGATAGGCTCAATTTTGATAAGGTAATTGCGGGTAAAGCCGGTCCTATACTGGAACGATTCCTTGCAACCATTGCGGCAAGATATGAGGTGCTTGTTTCAGAGGAGGCTGCAGCTCAGATAGTACCGGTCTTAGGTGCTGCGACTGGAGCGCTAATAAACCATTTGTTCATTCAATTGTTTCAGCGATTTGCCGAGGGTCATTTCGTCGTTCGAAAGCTCGAGAGAAAATATGGGACCGAAGAAACCAGAACAAAGTATCTACAATACGTAGGTTACACAAACCAGTATCATTCTGGCAATTCTGCTTGGTGGCGCTTTGACCATAGAATATCAACCGTCCCACGAAACTCAATTCTTCGAATCGAAGTGCTTGCACCTGCCGTTGTACGATGGACTAAAGACAACTGGAAAGACGTGAACGAAACACATGTTACCGATACCGAAGTAGGAGTGTTTGCTGCCGACCTCGATGCTAGCGGACTGAACAGAGGTGACAAGCTCGCCTTCACTTTCTTTTGGAAGGACTCAAATAAATGGGAGGGGAAGGATTTTGCAGTTTCGATTACTTAAATATCTCTGGTCTTCTTATGAGTAGAGAGGAGTGAATGCGATGGGAATTCTCGCAGGTTCAAAGAATTGGCTAGACTCGAGAATTATTGCAATTGCGTTAGACAGAATTATCTCTGATTTGGGGGAAGTAACTCAGGTCAAGGTGGACACCGAAGGCAAGCAGATTTTCATGCGGGTTCAATTGGATGGTGAGCCGGGTCCAATTGATGTGAATATTCTTCAGTATGAGATATCTAATTCACACATCACAATCAAAAGAATTCACACTTCACGTTCTTGGATAGACAAAGCCCTACGGAAGTTCAACATCCACATGGATTTTGATATCCCTTCCTCCGCAATATCATGGATCGCCGAAAAACTATTTTAATCCTGAAAGGAGCGCAAATGGAAGACTACAATGGATTTGAGGAGCAGGACGCCTTTGGCACATGTGGACCATACTCTGTTGCACATGCATCTTTGCTCTTGGGACGACCGACGCCTGTTAAGAAAATCAAAAAGAGCGCAGGCTACAAAGAGGGCTCCGTAAGAAGCCGAATTGTCGAATTTATCGGTGGCCCAAGCATGGACGCTTTTAAGAATATATTTAACGATGAGGATGGTGGCACAAGCCCTGACCAGATTAAGCGGGCCTTGAGTGCAGCCGGATTCAAGTTTAAGGTTATTCAAGAGTTCGATATTTCTTCGGCGAAGAAGAAGCTGGATGATGAACTGTTGCGGGGCCATCCCGTAATAACGAATGTAGATTTCGACGATCATTGGAACGTTGTTGCCGGAAAAATAGGCAATAAATATCTCGTAGTTGATTCCTGGCCAGATTCGGCGTCTGAACGATTTTTGCTTTGGACTTGGAAGGAGCTGCTCGACGATGACGAGGGTTGCTGGAACAGCTCATGTGAGAGATGTAATGACGATGCTGATCCGGATAGTGATGATCGTGAATATGGCGAAGTATGGTGCAATCGTTGTGATGGATCAGGAGAAGTAGGCACTGAATTCGGTGCCTGTCCCAAATGCAATGGAACGGGAGTATTATCGTGCCCGAGATGTAATGGTAATGGCGAAGAATACTATGGCATTTCGGTTACACCCAAGGTTTCCAATTCTCTCACTCTCACAGGCAACCTGAAAGAATTCTACAATTATGTCGCTGACGACAAAGATCTGCAGACGTACTGGGGAGAGATGCTTGCCGACTTGCTTGTGGTGTTTGCAGATCGGAATGCCGACGGTGCGGTAAAGGTGGCTGTTTCGGATTGGATCAAGCAGAATCGACTTTCCATCGTAGAGTCTTTGTCGTACTGGTATCAGGAGTTGCAGAGAACGCAGATAGAAAGAGACCTAGATTGCTATTTGAAAGTGGCGAAGGCGTATAACATGCTAGGCCCGATTACGAATGAAACCATAATCGATTTTGTGAGTTGTTTTGCTGCTTCTCTTTATGAATGGTACTTGTATTAAGTTGAATGAAAGTTCAGCAGTTGAAGGATTGGCGTGTTTATTTCACCATGTTTTATGTGGGTAGCCGTTCGAGAGTGTATTAGAGGAATTGGACGATTCTTAGTTAGAAGGATTGAACTTCGTGAAATGTCATTTTTGTCGTCGCCACTCAAGCTCAGGTGTGATACGTAAGAGGGAGCATTGGTGTGCCGTTTGTGAAATTATTGGGAATGGTAGAATATACCTCTGTAAAAGACATCGAACCAGCACGCTGGATTTTGACCTAAGGCATCCTGAGTATGGCAGGATATACGACTTGTGTCCTGGGTGCACTCAATGGAGAGATCAGGCGGCCGAAGAGGTAATTATTCTCGATGAGAGTACGGAAGGTGCTTGTAGCATAGTTCAGACTTTGGGATATATTCAGACACGTCATCGCCACATGGACCCTGATTCCGCCAGGTGGGAGATCCGTTATAACGCACACCTGCGCGGTGCAAATGCGATTACAGATTATCATTGTGTTCCACATCACGACAGTTCTGATCTGGACTCAACACGACGAGGTGTGTCGTGGACAGCAACAGGTAATTTGGCGGTTGTCTCGGTACCGGACAATATGACGCTTCTGTGGTCCGATGAATTTGATGGTACAGCATTGGATGAGGCGAAGTGGTCGTTTGAAATTGGAAATAACAACGGATGGGGTAACAAAGAGTTGGAATATTATACTAGAAGTCCGCAGAATTGTGGCTTACATGACAGTTCCTTGGTAATAACAGCGCGAAACGAAAATCATCAGGGGTGCAACTACACATCAGCCAGGATTACGACCAAAGGGAAGTTTTCGTTCCGTTACGGCAAGATTGAAGCAAGAATAAAAACTCCATACGGCAAAGGAATCTGGCCTGCATTCTGGCTGCTCGGTGAAAATATCGGATCGGTTGGATGGCCATCGTGTGGTGAGATCGATATCATGGAATTGATAGGAGGCGGCGGCACTAACGAATCTACAGTTCATGGCACAATTCATTGGGAAGAAAACGGGTGCGCTCGACATCAAGGGGGGCACTTTTCGCTGGCCGGATCCAGACTTAGTGACGACTTTCATCTCTTTGGAGTAAATTGGGACTCCCACAAAATTTTGTTTTACATTGATGATTCGGTTTACTTGGAAATCCCTTTAGCCTCAGATGCATTAAAAGCTCTGAAGAATAAGTTCTTTATAATTCTGAACGTAGCTGTCGGAGGTCAGTGGCCAGGGAATCCCGACGGAACCACTGTATTTCCCCAGGCAATGATGGTCGACTATGTTAGAGTCTACGGACCCAGGCGTCAGGCTAGGCAAGTGGCACGGCAGCCCACCTGATTTCGGGAGTAGATTTGTGTCGAACTCCGGATTTTACCGGACCGCGAGATATGGGGAAAGATGGGGAGCGGTCCAGTTCCTTCAACCACTTATAATATTACGCTGATTCACTTTTGGGTGGACACGTCAAGAGGACGGTTATCTGCATTTGGTCCTCTCCGACCACGAAAATTTATCATCTCGTGATACAATTCCACCGCTGATACCCCGTATGTTAAAAATGGGGTGGTTGAACGGTCATGAAAAAGTTTATCGGGTCAGCGCTTTTGGTAATTGGAATTGCGAACTTTAATGTCATCATGGCTCTGGTCGGGATTGCATTTCTCGTGTCGGGAGGGAAGAAGGGTTGAGAAGACGTTTGGGTAAAATTCGATCGGTCAGGTCGATTAATCCTTATCAGCAATTCGGTGTGGATCTAGCGGTGGTCGCGAAGGCCGTGTTCCGCTGTTTAGTCGGTTATACTTCGCTGCCGGTGTACAGACCCGTTTTGATATCTCGAGCGCTAGTTTTGATGATCGACAGGTTCAGTATCGCAATCAAAGAATCAAAACGCACAAGAGCAAGGTATCCAGATTTGTATTACTCTCGGCAATTGGATGTGGACCACTTTCTCGATTACAACAAATCGGAACGTGCAGATGATTTAGATATAAAGGACGCGATCGTTGAGTTGCAGAGAAAGCATAAACCTGTTGATCTAAGACTCGATAAAAGTCTAGTTTTGGAAATATTAGAAACCATAAACCAGTTTGAGCATGACTGCAAACGTGTTAGGTATAATGGGCACCGGACTCTCATTAACCAAGAAGGAGGTTGGATATGGACGAGTGGCGAAGGATGGTCTTACATCATCTCAATGAGTTTCTTGGATATGGGGATCTTTGGAATGCCAACTATTTCTTTTTTGGTTCGGAAGAAGGATCAGACCCCGGTAAGAAGTTTCCACAGATATTCAAGGAATTACTCCATCCTATTCTGACCTGCGCAAGATTTGAGTTTGGTAGCGGTATTAATGGAAATCCGACTTATAAAGGCGAGGCGCAGATCGCCTTCAAGTTACAAAACGGGTGCCATCAAAGGTTGACGAAAGAATATGAGGATAGCTTTGGCAAGGAAGGGTCAGGGGTGTTCTCGTCAAATGTCTATCCTTGGGGTGCTCGAAACGATGAAGCGTGGGATGAAGTCTCTGCTCAGATCACTGGGTATAGAAGTAAGACGACATATTGGAAAGATTCATGGGATGCTACGGGGGATATTGGACGTTTGTTGGTACCACCTAGAAAAGTCATAATCGAGGATTTCGTCCGATTTATTCTTGGCAAGCAGAATGCTTGGATATTCGTCATGGGGGATCCCGCGGAAAAGAAGCTTGGGCCGCTTCTTCGGGACAAGTTTCAATTGAAGTGGTATGAACATCCTTGGCCAGACCAAGCAGTGAAAGATCACTTTTGGCTGCCAGATGAAAACTTTCATATTTGTTTTATCTATCATCCATCTCATGGTAATTTTACTGAGGAGCATGCGACAAAGCTATGTCAAACAATTAGAGGGTAAGTATCGAGCTGCTTCTCGATATCGAGGGCACAGAAATAGTCAAAATGAACCTTGAGCACATTGGAAGCATAGATGCACTCGCATAATTATTTTCTTGCACGAGCCGAATCAAGGATGATCGAGGGCGATATTGCTGGTGCAATTTCTGACTTAACCTGTGGCCTCGAACTTGATCCAAAGAATGACACCGCTCGTTGCAATTTAGCTGGATTACTTGCCGGTATAGGAAAGTACGAAGAAGCCATTGTTGAATACGAGAAGGTTGATGTCGGTGATATTTGTAAATGGGTTGAGGTCAAATACAATGAGATTCAGGTTCTAAAGAGTGCCGGCAAACGAGGGGCTTGTTTGGTACTTGTTAGCCGGTGGTTGTCTAAAGTAGAGCAGCTTTTGAAAGACTGTCTGGCTGATGATGAAGGGTTCCTGCTATTGAATGAAAAGGAGAGGCTGAACTTAGATTACCTGGCGAGAAGATACGGTAAGGTGCTTGATATTCAGATGGGGCTTTCCTAGCTGTTTAGGATTTGAACTTTTGACGCATTTAGTGTAGCATTGTTCAGAATTTTGGACCGGTCATTAAGTGAAAGGGCGCAGGGTGTGAATAACACTTCCGACAGGGCTGTTGGCTCTCTGCTTGACGCCTTAAAGATAATCTGGCGTGACCATAAAGAAGTGTTCCAGAAAGTTGAAGGACGACAACTGCTGAAGGATGCCGGCGATCTGACAGGTTGGTCACCAGAAGAAGTAGAAGCGGTGTTGGATTTTATGGCATACGTTTCGGAGAAGGAAGTCAGATTGAGCTGATTGATTGAGGTCACCAAGTAAAGTGATATGTTAGCCATTTGAGATCGAGGTTGAGAGCCCGTTCCGTGCACAACGGGGACCTAGTTTAAAAATAGGAGGCTGCTTTGATACTTGCTGGGGCAATTTATCGCATGGAGGATTGGTACTGCAAAGCTGGGCCTAAGGATCCAAGGGGCCAATGGGAAGATGGACATAGCGCGAAAGAATTCGCAAGATTTATCATGGATCATGATGGCATGTCACTGATGGACCCCTTAATAAGCGAAATACTTCCCACTCACAGGCATTTGTTTGCGATTCCGGAATTGGTCACAAGACTTGATGAATATACTGGTGAGCAGCGGAATCACGACTTCGTTGTGTATTCAAAGAATAGGCAACAAGATTTGATTACGTGCGTAGAGGCAAAGGCAACCGAGCGCTTGGATGTTTTAGTGGGTAAGAAATGGGACGATGGTAACAGGAAAGGGTCAAATATTCAGAAGAGAATCAATGGTATGTCAAGGAGACTATGGGGTGGAAGCATTTCGATCGAAAAAATAAAAACGTTCAGGTATCAGCTGCTCACGGGACTTGTGGGGTCAGTGATCCAGGCGGAGCAATTGGGGGTTGACAATGCATTGTTCCTTGTTCTGCAATTGCGGACGAGGAAAGTATCGTTGAAGCGCATAACGGAGAACAAACGGGATTTTACGGAATTCCTCAATTCATTTGAGACTGCGCGCAAGCTTACCATTTCTGAAAGTTGCGTTTTCGGGCCCCTAGAAATTCAGTCTAATGTCAAGACATTTATTGGCTATTTAGAAACTAATACGGACCATCTTTCAGATGGAACAGATACGTGAGCATCCTAAGCAGTAGCTACTACGGATACCCTAGTTTAGGTTTCGGCAGAATAAGGGCCTATACGGGCGAGTTGCAAGTCAATTCCGCTTTTCCTAACATTATGGCAACAAAGACAGGGTATGGAGGGTGAGGGTTTCTGCAAGTTCATAGCTGCTTGGCAAGAAGAATTTGTGAAACTTTACGTTGGCCGCTAAAGCGTTACGACGCTGACTCAAGGCCAGCGAGGCCAATTCTCTTCATGAAAGCGAGCCATTATGGAGCCTATAAAGCTCGAAAGCGCTGACATAGTTCGCTACGGTTTTCTCGGATTCTATGCAATGTCGATTTTTATCCTTTTGCCAGTTTTCCTGACTAAGACGGAAGCATTCGCTAAAGGCATCGCGCTCGAGCACGTCGTTTTCTTTGCAGTCCTTTCATTTCCTCTCGGATACCTTATCGACTCGATCAAGCTCTATCAACTTACACCCGGATATGGTAAACGGAAAAGGGCTTTTCTAGAGGAATACGGAAAGAAACTCGGAGTGTCATCTGGCAACTCGTCGAAGTACTTCACGCTTGCGAAAGATCTCCGCACACCACATCTTACGATCAGCTTGGGCCGTAAACACTCAGAATGGGTGCTCGTCGACACAACCTCCAAACTCTTTGTAATTTCAACTGTGGTCTGGGCAGTTATATCATGCTTACAGAGTCCAGAGGGCTGGGATCGCCTTCAATTTCTCATTCCCCTTTTGATGGTTGCTCTATCAGGATTGCTCGCTTGGCGGCTCAACTTCGTTGCTAACCAAGAGCGCACGAAGCTTGACAATTTGTTCTACGAATTCGCATCCAAGAATAGGTCAGCCATCCTTGATGCGATGAGCGCAAACTCAGATCTGGCACAAGGGACAACCATCAGCGAGGAAAGTGAGACTCATCATAATACATAAAATCGTTCTCGCTCCACGCCGCACATATTAGTATTCAAGGAGCGCGCGACGAACGTGATTCGCGCGGATGTTAGGCGCAAGCAGAGTCTTGTTCTCGAATTCCGACAAAATGGAGGGAACACATAGATATGGCACAGTTATTTGTTTCCCACAGCAAGCTTGACGAAGATCTGGTGGCATACTTATCAAGGGTTGTCGCTGGTACCAAAGTACAAATGATATTTGAGGAGCTTGAAAAAATCCCCTCTGGCAGTGTTACCCCTCAGCAAATTGAGGCCCACATTGAGTCGTCAAGAGCCCTTTTCATCATGCTCACACCTAACGTATCAAACCAACCTCACACCCGAGACTGGGTCGCTTGGGAGGCTGGACATGGTGGTACAAAGGACGTTTGGGTATTTGAGCGTGCGTCCCTCGTTGGACTATCAACCGTGGTCATTCCTCGCTTGCGCCATTATGTGGTCTTTGAGCCCAACGATGCCTGGTTCTCATATTTTAGGAATATCATCAACTCCTATGACGATTCTCAGGTGCTTCCGGGATTGGCCGCAGGCTCTGGGCTCGCTGCACTCGTTGCAGCTGCAGCAGCAGTTACGGTTGCTCCTGTTGCCGTGATTGGTGGGCTTGTGGGTGCGGCATTGTCTAACAAGGAGAACTCTCGGCCATCAGGGCTACAAATACAGTGCTCCGCGTGCGGTTCTTCGTATTCCGTTCACCTTCCCAACGGGTGGACTCATTTTCGTTGCCCTGTATGCAATACTGTACTTACATTGGCAATTCCACAATAGAATGAAGAGATCATCTTCAATTCAGGGGCGACCTTGCCTGCGCCTTACATGCGGCGCCACTCCGCACTCGGCTACAGGTCACCTGTGGCTTTTGAAAATGAACTATCAACTGAGGCTTAACTCCTTGTCCATTTTTCGGGGTGAACTCCAGACAATATATCTTCTATGGTGACGACGCGGATTTAATTTGGATTCATAAGTCAAAGCTCAAGAGTCTTTCGAAGGCGCTAAAACAACTGTATGATGACTTCTGTGTGATAAAGAAAGACATGTATGGATGTCCACAGAACTTCAATCAACTGACAGTTGCGTGGTATTTGAATGATTCGAAACGACCCAATGTGGGTGTGAATAAGAATTATAATTTCTATGCGTTGCGTGATATAAGGTCAGGCGAAGAACTGACTGTTGATTACGCGACATATTCCGACGAACCGTAGAGGCTGTTGAAGGCTTCTTCCAGTACCCTAAAAAAACGCCCACATCATTCGAAGTGGGCGTTTAATTATGTCGCACCTCATGGATTGTCCGATTTGTTAGATGTTAACCGGGCTTGCAATTGTCGAAGGAATTGTTCCCTCGCTCCCTGAAGGTCTGCCTTGGTCTTTTCCCTCTGAGCCTCAAAAGTTCTAACCTTTTGCTGGGCATTCTTAATGAGAGAAGCGTATACCGACGGATCGCTGTAATCGCTGGTGGTCTCATATGTAGGTAGACTTACAATGGATTCGCTATAGTTATTTTCCTGAGCGTAAGGCTTCATACCTAAATACCTCACAAGAAGCGCTTGGTTCATCCTGGCAAACATTGATTGGGATACAACGTTTGCCCTATCTACCACAATAACGTGGGAATAGTTTGAGAGGTCTAGCGCATCGTAATCGGTATTCGCACCATCATCATCGGGAAAGCCGGATTTAATGGCGAAATGTCGGAATGAGATGTGGTTTGCCAACATGTTCTTCAGGGAATTCAAGTTGCGGTCGACTATGGACTGGCAAAAGGCAATCGAATCCTCAATTTGGGCCGCGTATTTTTGGACCGAGTGCAAGATTCCGAGAGTCCATCGGATATTCGGTCCATTGGGCCCTTGAGCTTCGAGAAGCTGTTCAAACAATGGTTGAGAAATTATGAAGTCTACTAGGCTATCCCGCCGACTACTTGGTTGAGAAACGATTGGTTTCAACGCGGCTAGACATGACCTCAATGCTGACTCGTTAAGATGTCTTTGGGCAGATTCAACAATAGAGACTACATCAGGGATCTGGTCAACCATGGAGAGAGCAGATACCGCCGCTGACCAATTGCGTTCTCGACAATATTGCCGGGCAGAATCCAACTGGCGATAGGTGATGGCCAGATCGCGGAGCCTTTGACCTTCCTTTGAATTTTCTGCCTTTGAAAAATAAGTTAGAGCCTTCTCCCAGTGACCGTTATTGAGAGCTCCTTTTCCACGCTCCATCTCTGTAGGAAGCACGGAGTTTACAGCTGAAGCGAGGAAAAGTGCAATTGCACCAATAAAAGACCATTTTCGAATGCCCGTAGCCACTTTAGGCTTCAAGAATCGCCTGAGGTCAACAACAATCGCAACAACAATCAAAACCACATAAACAAAGAGCAATATTATGGACACGTTTGCTGAGCGCCTCAGAAGCATCAGAACAAACATCGGAAGTACGCCAAGCAGAATTATTTTCTCCTTCACGGTTAATTTGCTTTTAGGGGAGGCCCTCTGCACTTCGGCGTTGCTCTCTTCTTTCACATCTGCAAACGGAAGCTCCGAACCGGGAACCTGTCCAAGTGCGTTGTTTAGGAACCCACAATGTTCGCACCAGTTGTGAAAAGGCTCATATCCTTCTTTGCCACATCGCGGGCAAATGTGTTTTGGTGCTTTTTCGGCTTGAGTATGCCCCTCAATTTTTGTCCCGCAGGTGCCACAGAACTTCTGATCCTCTCGACCTAATTTAGCGCCGCAATTTTTGCAGTATTTCATGTTTTCACCTTCAAAGTGCCTGTGTTATGTGATAACGATTGTTCTAACTCGATTCTCGTTGATAGACGAATTCACCATCGTTAATTGAACAGTAACAGTCTGTCTGAAGTAGGATAGTCCAGCGTTATACATCTCGGATGTAGCTGTGTAGACACTGGCATCACTAAGATGAGTGCACACCTCATTTGAAGTGTACGCTGGATATCCAACAGTGTGCATCACTCGCTGGTGGCTTCAATCCTCGAGAACACTCAAAACGGTCTAGATCGCAACCAGAACCAGCGTCAAGATAGAGAGCGAAAATAGAATAGCCAGCCAATCAAAGTTCACCGATGGTTCTTCAGTCAAAAATTCGTTCTTTCTCGCCTTTCTCTCTTCCGATAACCTTCGAGCCAATAAATAACACGCGGCCGAAAATGCAACTAGCCAAGCAAGAATGGATATTGATTTCCTCTCATCAGGAAAGTCCGGAAATAACCCGGCAACCCCCAACATGGTGAGAGACCCTGTTAATGCGAAGGCGTAAATTGCCACAAGTATTCGTGATCTCATCTTGCGGTCGGGAACCCCAATAAATCTGAGGCCCTCGGCAGAGACTTGCGAGAAATGTGCTGTACAGAACAATAGAGCTATGATGTCCGTTAACAGGGCGTAACCATTACTCCCTGATGGCGAAAGTATTCGCATTACGATGAATACAATAGCTCCATCGATCAATTTATTTGAGAAGATGCTTTCTACTTTTGATATTTTCTCCTCAAAAAGGGGGTGACCACAATGTGGGCATTTGCGAGCATGTTTACTGACTTCTGACTTACAAGCTGGACACTCGATGAGAGCCGCGGATCTCTCACGATTGCTCTTAAGTTCGCCTGATTCGGTGACCGTGACGGATGTCCCGCATTTCTCACAGAACTTCTGACCTTCACTTGCAATCTCCGCCCCGCAATTTGTACAATAACTCATGAGACAAGCTCCTTCTTGATTGTTGAATGGTGGGATAACAGTGAGACAGGCTTTGTCCACAAGCAGCCCCTGAGCCGATTGCAACCCCAGACCTAACGTCTCCAGCCAATGCAAACGCAGGGGCAAAAGCTTTCGCAGTTGCCCGCATTTTTATTAGCTGGAATGTACCTCTATAACGGTTCTTCACTTGAACCACGTTAGGTCTGGCTGACTAAAGTTAGGATGATTGAATTAGGAGTGCAATAGGATTACACCAGTTGCTTAGTGCGAGCAATGAACAGCGTCGCCGAGAGCGAACGGATGTCGGAAGTCTGGAACGGGATCTCTTTGACAGATCCGACTATTTCAGCTGCATCCTTGACGCACTGAAGCATAATCTCCTTAAATGTGTCGGCGCTTTCTGTCCGCTGTTCTTTAGGTCCGTTGGATCCAATAAGCGCCAATTGAAGCCTTACGACAGGCTTACCTGAGTTGGTATCGTCCTGGGTAATCTTCTTGATCGTGAATTCAGATCCGGACTTCAAACCGCTCATCTGGATAGCGTCGTGTACATAATCTGGTGCGAAAAAACTCTTCGCCGTGCCATCTGCCAGATCTTCGACGTTATACAGAAAGTATTTACCGTAGTTTGATTCACCAATGTGCGGCTTGTCTTTCAGAAGCTTCAGGCGGACTTCCTCGCCAAGCTGCGGATCGACTTTCGGTTTATTTCCGTTATTCGTTCCCATCATCTTCTCCTTTCTTTAAACTGTATGAAAAGTTCGTGGTGCCTGGTATGTACTTGGTCCCGGGCGGTATTTCACCTGTCTTCTTAACGTATGACAGTGTTGCCACAAGATCGGGCTCATCTTTGGCGGGGGTAGTCCTTAGAAGGCCGTATTTCTTTGCAGCTTCCAGGAACTTTAATTTGTCATCAATCTCGATTCGATCCCGACCCTGTCTTAGCTTTAATACGCCATGTGGCAGGCGGATTGTTTTCTCATCAGTGGATCTGGCGTACTTTTCCAGATTAAGTGCCAGCCAGTTCATCTTTTTGCCGATCCGTTCCGCTTCTTTCTGCCGGTACTCTTCGATCATGCGGAATTCCTCATTCGCCAGCTTGTTCACGTTGTCCAGTTCGTCCTGAAGTTTCTGAAGAGCGGACAATGTTATATCGCATTTGAGACGATCCCATTCGAAAAATATCGGTTCTTCCTCCGTCTTTTCGAGGATTTCATCAACGACAGTTGACATTGTTCACCTCCCGATGAGGATTGTTCTTATCGTTCGAAGCACAACTTCAGTGGCCTCCAGAGCTTTGGCCCAGTTTACCTTGATCATTTTCATCTTGACACTCCGTTCGTTTGATTTTTGGTTTTCGAAATAGTTGTCCATTGCAGCAACCACCTGCAGGTACGCATTGGCCTTCTCGCTGACAGGATTTCCTTCGGCGTCGAACACGGTCAAATCGGTATAGCCGATGTTACACTCTGTCTGCAACGTGACGGTAAAGTGCACTTCATCGACCTCGACATCGTAGGTAAACGATTCCTGAGACTTCTCAACACTCGCCATCGTACCACCTGCAGTCCTTCGGGTTCTTGTCTATTCTGACACCCGCATAGACGGGATGACGAATGGCTCCTGATTTCAGCCGTTCCATCCCTTTAATCGTCGCTACTCTGCCTATGTAGTTCCTGGGGAATAAGGACATATCCTCACGTGTCGTGTCGTTCATTCCGGATGCCTGACCAAGCTCTGTCAGCTTGCCGTTCACGTACTGGCCGAATACGACAGCGCCCACACGGTTATTGTATTTGCCTTTTCCTTTCGTGAACCCCATTATTACGCAGTCGAAGGTTGCCGACTTCTTGGCTTTGAACCAGTTGTTAGAGGGCCTTCCGCCCTGCAAATAGATGGCATCAAGGCGCTTCAGCATTATCCCCTCGCCGCCATGACTCAGGACTTCGTCGTATAGCTTCTTCTTGTCATTGGCTGAATATGCCCACGGAAGAAAGACTATATACGGTGAATGAACTCTTGTGGATAGGATATTGAGCCAGTAGAGCCGGTCCCGAAGCGAATATCTGGAGATATTCTTGTCGAGATATTTAAGTATATCGAACACATAGAGTTTGACGAGCTTGTTTGCCGGACCTACGGTGTTACTATGAACCGCACCCGATAATGTCGCAGCATCGGATCCAGGCAGTAGTATCTCGCCGTCCAGAATTGTACCCGCGAGCTGAGGATACTTCTGAAATGCCAGATGCGGGAGCGATGACGTTTTCTCAAGCGGTCTTGTGGGATCATCTACGCCGGCTGAGCGAGAGAAGATCCGTAAGCCGGTACGTGTTATGTGAACAATAGCCCGCATACCATCAAGCTTTTCCTGGGCAGCGTAGTTGGGATCATCAAGCAGCTCCTTAAGATGATCCTCACCCTTAACTCCAACCGCATTCATCGGCCAGATTACCGGGATGTCAGTCTTTTTTTTTCCGGTGGTGCCAGAGCATCTTTTCCGTCTGTAACCACCACGTAGCCTTTCCGCAACTTTTCGTTCTGTTTCTTCTGCATTTCAGAGATCGCCGTCTTCTCATCGTCGCCGTCGTATATAATGGCTGCCTGCGGCGCCTGTCCGATAGCTCCGTATAGCCCTTTTACCGTTACGCGGCCGTTCGTCTTCAAAAAATGGAGCTCATAGAACTTGTTATGTCCTCCGATTGTGCATTCAAGCCTTACCATGGTTTCTCCTTTCTTAAATGAAAAGAGCACTTCAGCAGTTAAGCCAAAGTGCTCTCAATGATTTGAAATGGTCATGAAATCAGTTCTTGACAAGGTCTTCGGCAAGCTGAAAAGCCTTGAGCTTCAGCCTCTCGCCGCTTCCGAACCAGATCGACTTCAGCTGCTTGTTCGGGTCATCCGTGGTCACGAAATGATCCACCATCTCTGTAACGGCATTGTAGACGCCGAAAGCGGTACCACGGTGCATTGCCGCATCAGGCCGACTCTCATGCAGGTCGAGAATCTTCTTCCGTATGTTCTCTGTTCTCGTGTTGTTCTCGGCCTCGGGATTATCCGGCACCAACGCTTTCACATAGTCCAGGATATCTTTTCCGGTCAGTTTTCGGAGTGCCATCCGGTTGAAGATGAAGTCGAGCTCCTGATACAGGCTGTTTGTCAATCCAAGCAGCTTGTGTGCCTCTTCCAGCTTCTCTGGCGCTGAAGCCGTATGCTTAACTTTCACCTCGTCGTCGACTCCACGGAGCGCAGACGATAATGTATTCTGGCAGACGACGCGAATCGGACTGAGCTTTATCCGAATATGGCTAGAGCCGTCATGCGAATTGTAGAGAAGCAGATATTTCTCGACCGGATCTCTCTTTGGCCCTATTCGGATATAATCGGGCAGTTTGGCTAACAGCCAAATCTTTTCCCCTTTTCCGATTACACCCGCTGTGTGATAAATCGATTCCGACCTGTCAACAAGCGGATCGAAGAAGCTGAAGCAGTCACGGTTTTGAATGGGTTCATATCGTGAGCCTACAACACCAAGACAGTCGCCGGTATCCATTCGAACTATCCCGAAATGGTCCTCGACTTCAACGAATTCTCGTTTGCTTATCATCGCGCGAAGCGGTCTCTTCGCAACGTTGAAATTGAGTCCTGCCTGCTCCATAGCTTCGGCTGCTGTTGCAGGGCGGGCTAGCTTTGTACCGAGGCGGTGCCATGGCGTTTCTCCGAAATAGAACATGCTGGCATGGCCCTGGTTGATGTTTAGATTGTGTGACATAGTTCCTCCAATATTGGTTTGTGGTTACATAACCGTGATCCTTTTCTTATACCTGGTTACAGGTAGCCGCGATCAACAAACGACAGGTAAGTCTCGCTGCCGAAGATGATATGGTCCTTCAGCGGGATATCGAGAATTAAGCCGGCTTGAACGAGCTGCTTCGTTACTTCGAGATCCTGTTTTGACGGTTCGAGACTATTTGATGGGTGGTTGTGGGCTACTATTATTGAAGATACCGTAGCCACGATAGCGCCTCTGAACACTTCTCGTGGGGAAACGAGGATTGCATCAAGCGTTCCTTCCGACGCAAGCTCAAAGCCAAGAACTTTGCCGGATGTGCTTAGCCAGAACACGATGAAGCGCTCTTTAACTCTATCGGCAAATAATGACCGGTAATTGTCAAAAACATCTCGTGGAGATTTGACGACGACAGAGCTTTTGTCTGCAAGTTCCGGTATTGGCTCTTCTACCGTTTTGAACTTCCATGTGACAGTGCGCAGGGCATACTTCATGAGGTAACTCCTTTCGTTGTTATCCTCTTATGCCATTAAACAGCCATCTGATTATCGGCCTGTACTGCCTGAGCTTTAGAAGCGGATATAGAATGTGAAATCGTTTGACAACGGACTTCGACATGTCTTTGGCTTCCACGCCAATGAAGTAGTATTCGGTGTCGTCGTACTCCATCCATTCTGCAATATCATCCCACTCCCAATGACCGATCAGCTTTGGATCGGCGGAATCTATCCAGTAGTACCGGTCCCGGTACTTGCCGGCTAGCACAGCCCAATGGTACTCATCTTCGGTACTTATGATGACTGGCATGCCTTTCTTTAGGAAAGCATCAATGAGAGTTTTGGCCTGTTTCTCGCTATGACATGTGTGCGCGTGCGATTTGCAGCCAGCTTTGCGGATCGCCTTTATGAGCTTGTCTTCGCTTGTGCCACTGCCTTGTGCTTTGGAACGCGAAATACCGGTTTGCCTGCACGCTTCTTTCTCGGTAATCGTAATCCCTAGTAGTGCCAGAGCGTGAATCAAGCTCCGGTGGCCGCACATGCCGGCGCTCTGGTAGTCGAACTGGAGATTGTGCATCTGTCCTCCTTTAGGTTCTTATGCCCAAAAAGAGGACCCAAATGAGCCTCAACAGAAGTAGTGTTACATGGATGCTTAGGGCTTAGATTCTACGTATGGGTGGAACAGAGACGGTACTATTCTGGTTGAGAAATGAGTTTTCTAAAATTTTTGTTTGGAAAACTTTGTGTGATACTGGGGCAGTCAGAAGGCGGTCTTCAATGATAATCAATATTCGTGATTGTTAAGAATGTCCGGAGGCCACTAAACTTCGGATAAGGGTGAGTCGGGGCAGAAACATCTGAGGTTCCAGCTTAGGCTGAATATTCGGAAACAACTCAGGAATTGTTTGTAAAAGAAGGAGTAACAAAATAATGAGATGATAATTCTCGAATTTGTATGCTAGTACTGCCGCAGCCTTGAACTCTTAGACGTGAAAGACCATTTGAAAGTCCTAGCGAGAATAGGGGAACACGAGATTAAGATGAGTCTTCTTCTCCGAAGTGGCATATTTGCCATGGGTATCGTAGGAGCACAATCGACAATGAAAATAACTGATAAATCCATCTATCCCATTAGTATTTAGCATTGATATTCCAAACTGATGAGAGGAGGAATTGTGATGAGTGATAATTCCGACGGAGATGAAGTGGTCTCGTTGCCTAAAGAGATCGTGTAAAGGAGGAGGGTAGTAGTTTGCGCAGGCCGAGTCTAAAGGATGGGTTTCGTGTTTCAGCATCACGCCCAGGAAGTTGTGTCCAACGACTTGCCCTTTATATAATCAGTTCTTGGCAAGTGTATTGCAATAAGGGTGCATTGGCTGTCCATTATCCGCGGTTGCGAGTCCACCATCACGAATGCGCGTATCGTGGTCAATGGTGATAGCATTTCTATGGAGACGTCCGTGGCAATACGCACACTCGATAACGTTTTTCTTTGCAGCATCTAGAAATATCTCCGATTTCGTATTCCTATCGTATTTCTTCTTTGTTGATTTTCCCTGCTTTTCTGGTTGTTTCATTGACAGGCCAATGTCCATCGCTCTTACAGCTTTCTCCACGGCAACTGCAATATCGGTCTCATCCGCCAATTCCTTCATCAATTTCAGATAGAAATCTGTTACGAATGGATAACTCCGATATGCGCTTCTGTACGATCTAACGATTTGCTGGACAAGATAATCATATTGCTCAAGTGCATCCTCGAATCTTTGTCTCACTTTTATAAACTCGCCAAATAGGCCTTTCTGTTCCATTTCTATGACCCAGTTGACGACCGCATAAACCGATGCAGGCTTGAGCCTCCCATCAGCAGTGTACACATAGAATGTAGGGTGAATGCCAAGAGATTGTCCATTCTTTCTGTCGTTTATTAGCTGCAAAACACGCAGACATTCCTGCAAGTATTTTAATGTCGCATTTGCAGCAAATCCCTCCGTCGGAAGGGTGGACTTGCCATTCCCTCTTTTTCTTTTTTCTGTGTTAGGAATCTTATTAATGATGTTCACAATATCGCGCACCAGTGAAAGTGATTGACCGGAAAAAGCCTTTCCGGCAAAAGGTAAATCCGTTGTGTATACGGGACTTTCATAAGGTGGCCTGAAAAGGGCATCATAAATCTGTTTGGCTAGTTTCTCAATCACTTCTTTTTTGGGCGTTTCAAAAGACGACCAATACTTATGTCCAGTTCCTGCGCGAATGATTGCCCGCGCGGCAATGCTGTTCGGATTATCCCGCGTTTTGATCAAGTCTCGTTCGGTATTGTTAATTTTTGCGGCTGAGTCGTTGATCTTAATGAACGAGGATTCAGCCTTCTCGGCCGGTCCAATCACGTTAAGAATATCCAATTGCGCAGATTGTAATCGTCTTGCGCGTCGCAGTTTCGTGGCGTCTCCGGAATCATTAGTTTGATTTATTTGTTGAAGTTCTTCATATGACCCAATCGTCCTTTTGATTAACTGGCGTGTGCGTTCTCCTTCCTTCAACTGATCTTGGGTGATTTCCATACCGTAGAAGTCTTGGGATATTGTTTTATCTCCATAGTCATCGTGTGTCCATGCAATCAGTGAACCAAGGCGGTGTGAGCCGTCGATCACAAAATTGAAGCCTCCTTCACTTGGCCACATGATTAACGGCGGAATAAAATCTCCATCCACGAAGCTAACGATAAAATCGCAAATACGCTTGGGATCCCACTCATCGGTAATTCGTTGAAAGAGGGGTTTACGCAACACCGAGTACCATCCAGCCCCCTCAATTAAGTCGACAATCTTGATCATTGAAGTTTTCGGCCTGTCCGTATTGGAATCTTCCTTCACTAAGAAATCTTCCCTTCGAATCATGGCATCAAGGTTGACCTTATTAGGCATGCTCTTCTCTCCACGGAGTATTTGTTGAATGTCTTCTAATTTGCCTATTAGAGTTTTCACTTGCAATTTCGCTGACCGTCTTGGTTCCCGTAGTTCGCGTGTCTTAAGACTTCACAATAAAGTACCACACTCTTGGGGGGGGTGGCTTAATTAACGATCAAGAAATTAGAATTGAGTGTTTCGCGACCAATCTCATGCTTTACACAACGATTTCTTGGGTGGAAAAGTAGACACAGATGTCGTAAAATGGGTTTATGTATGATAACGCAGTTGCCCAAAAAATTGTCGATCAATATAACCAGAAACCCCTTACCGATTTCGCCAGTGTCAATACAAGAACGCCACTTGGGACACTCAACCTCAATTGGCGTGAGAGTGATCTCCCTGAGCGTCAGCGGACAAAGCATGTCCACCGGTTGCACCCCTATCTCGGCAAGTTCATACCGCAACTGGTAGAAATTTTCCTGAGGAAGTACAAGCCATCTCTCGTGTACGACCCGTTTGCGGGAAGCGGGACAACCCTGGTCGAGGCAAACGCCCTCGGTATCAACTCGGTTGGCACCGACATCTCTGCTTTCAACGTCCTTTTATCACAAGTGAAGACGGCCGAGTACGACATATCACTTCTGGAGAAAGAAGTGTATGACATCCTGAGACGGATGGAAGCGTATTCGAAAAGAAATTCAGACAGCAAAGTAATCGAATTGTTCCCCGGAGATGTTGATCTCGATGTGGAAGAATTGAAGACACGAAAAGAATATCTGGGAAAGTGGTTCGCGCCCAAGGCGCAGAAAGACCTTTTATATTATTTGCACCTGATCAAGGACTACACCTATCAGGATCTGTTCAAGATAATCTTGTCGAGATCGGCAAGATCAGCCAGGCTCGTGACCCATTTCGACCTTGATTTCCCGAAAGAACCCCAGACCGAGCCGTACTTCTGCCGCAAGCACAGCAGGACATGCGAGCCGGTCGACGAAGCATACAAGTTCCTGTCGCGGTACACGCTGGATACTTTCGAGCGCATCAAAGTATTTTCCAAAATCAGAACAGAAGCCAAGGTGACGGTGATCCATGGCGACTCACGGGAGGTTAAACTCCCGAAGGGGATCGACATGATTTTCACCTCACCGCCATACATCGGCCTCATCGATTACCACGACCAGCACAAGTATGCTTATGAGCTCCTCGGACTACAAAATAACGAGACTCGCGAGATCGGCCCGGCAAAGAACGGTCAATCGGCGGCGGCGAAGAAAGACTACGTTAAGGGAATAAATGATGTCCTTATCCACGCGAGAGATTTCATGACCAAAAACGGGAAAGCCCTCATCGTGGTCAATGACAAATATGGTCTTTACAATCCGGCAGATGTCGGCTTCAAGGAGGTCGGCCGCGTGGAGCGGCATGTGAACCGACGGACGGGCCGACGAGAGGGAGCGTTTTACGAAAGTATCTTAATCTGGCAAAAGGTATGACCCAAGAACAAGAAATGAAGGACGCGATCCAATCCGTCATCAAAACTATGATGGATCGTGTCATGGAAAAGGTCTTGGTCGACGACCCGTTCGTCAAAGAGGAACATAAGGCCAAGAAACCCCTCTATGCGGCACTCGTGCCCGATGAGATCTTCAAGGGTTCCCACTTTGAACGGAGGTTCGTTACTCCTTTCGGCGACGTCTGGGAAGAACTCGCCATCGTGGCCGCCAACAAAGGGCTTGGTTTCGGAGAAAAAGGCCGTAGCATAACGGGTAACGTGAATGCGGAAAGACTGCGCCGGATTCAAGAAGTCCTGAATAGACTCGAACATTCGGAAAACGGCAAAAAGAAAGTCAAACCCGATTGGGACAATGAGTTGAAGTACATTTTGGAGGGGAAGAGTTCTACGCTGATTCCAGTAACGGTAATTTCCGATGTGTATGCCGAAGATACCGTCAGCCATAAGAAATTCGCGTTTGAGTTGAAGGCGCCCTTGCCGAACAGTGACCAGACGAAAGTCAGCAAGGAAAAGATGCTGAAACTCTACAGCATGGAGCCACGGCAAGTTGATAGTGCCTACTACGCTTTGCCTTATAATCCGTATGGAAAAAGAAACAATTACTCTTGGTCATTCCCTGCCAGATGGTTTGACATGAGAACTGATGAAGTCGTCTTGATCGGAGACGAGTTTTGGGAGAAGATCGGGGGAAGCGGGACATACAAGGCCTTCATTAACGCGATCAATGAAATAGGACCGGAGTACAAAGTACGGATTTACAGAGAATACTTGGGGATGGAACCACCGGACGGTTCTATTGAAGAAAAATTATAACTTCCGGGTTTAGGTGGTTACTTACTGGCGATAAATTTCATCCGACTCAGATGTTCCACCGAATCCACACCGACCTGATAACTCGTAATGGGCTTTGTCTCTGAATCATCATTCTTAAACGAATACGCATAAGTCTCCCCAGTCTTCTTCACATACACGACCTTCCAGGAGTAATCCGGCACAGCAACTTTATCCGGTCCGATAGTCTTTCCTGATTTACAGACAGAGCCACACCACACAAGAACGCTGTCATACTGCTTTGCCAGCTTCCTACAATAAGTCTCCAGACTTTTCCAGGCACCGCGGTTTAGCCTTGGGGTCTGCGGACACATATTCGAGTAGTAGAAGCACTCTTTCATACCGATGGCGCTGCAGGCATTATCGTCAGCTGGCATATTGTGCCCACGGTCGTAACCTGATTTGGCGTAATCTCTCGCCAGGTTCGTTTGAGCTTTTAGTTCGGGATCTGCTGTGAACTTGTTCGTGCGTTTTAAGTGAGTGACACAGCTTACCATCTCTTTCGTGAGCCACCATTTCACAACTACGGGTACTCTTAGTGATTCGCTGAACACGGTGGTGTAGTACGTGTGGTGGATTGTGATGTTTTGGGAAAAGCTGACCTGGACCGCAAAAGCGACGAGTAAAGCTATTCGTTTCATACCGTGCATACCTCCAATGGCATAAGATATTCCTCTTACGGATTAAGCTCAACTTGACATTATTTCGGGCCTGTGTTACAATAGGGCAGAAGGCTCATTTACCCATTTGAGACCCCTGTTTGCGCCCTCGCAGTGTTGTTCAGCATTGCGAGGGTTTGTTATGTGCGGTTGCGGTAGCGGAACATATTTGACGATTCCGTGGCCTCTTCGACCTTCCGGTGGACGGCTATCCCCTGAGCAGCGCCTTTATTATTTTCTCAATTGAGAGTGGTGCGCTACCCTCAAGGTGGTTATTAAAGTTCGCATACACATCGAACTTCTTAGGAATCAGCTTCTTAACCATTTGCGAAATCTCTTTGATCGTTTTATCCCGGGGATCCACTACCTCAGTCCAGTGTTTCCGTGTCTTCTTTTCGATGGCCTGTCTATCTGCACCCAGCAGTCGAATCACAACGGTCTTTGTCGGCAGCGAAGCGTCCCCGAATTTTTCGAAAATGCTGTATGCCGGCGGCATGTAATAACCGTCGACAAACACGTGTCCGGTCTTATGAGACTTCAGGAAATCAAAGTATTCTTCTTTGAGGTAATTGGGATTACGGATTTCGATTGCGTAGTCGAAGTCGTCCGGCAATTTATCGAGGTATGGCCCAACCTGGCCGAAGAAAGCGTCAAGGTTGGCCATCTTTGATTTGTTGAGGTACTCGAACTCGAACATAATAACCCCGATTTTAGACTTAAGCGGCTTTAATGATTTGATGAAGGATTTCGTCAGATCCAAGCTCAGAAAATGTGGATTAGGTTTCTCGGCAAATTCTTTTGGCGCCTGCTTGTAGAAGTGAGTCAGGGTAATCGAGTTGGGGGCCTTGACGCTAAACTTAAAATCCTTAGGTGTCAGGTTCGCATATGCCTCGACGTCTTCCTGTTTTGGCAACCTTACGATATCAGGGGATTCAAGGCTCCAGAACCACTGATCGACTTCGGCCGAATTGAAGTGTTCGGCGTATTCGGGCAGGTAATCATAATGACGTTTTTGTTTCTGCGAATAAATGCCGATTTCCTGCCATTCGGGATAGTTCCAGGAACAGGTGCCGATATGCAGGTGGCCTTTGAACTTCTTTGCTGCCGGATGAACGGTAATGTCCTTCTGTTTCATTGTGGAATATAGCAATGGGGAATAGTAAGGGACAACAGTGTATATTTAGGAAAATCAGAGCAGCTAAATGACGTTGAAGAACTCGAGTATGGGCAATGAAGAATTTGTTGCAAATGAATTCAAAAACCGATGGGATAAGTTCCGGGATGCCCTGCGGCATGAAGACCAGCTCCTATTGGACGAGATGTTTAAGGCTACGGAGATTCACCGTGATGCGATTGCGGCAGGCGAAGGGAACGAGTTCGAGAAGCAGTTTATGGCGATGATAATTGAGAAGAGGAAGATCGACGATGAGTTTGAAGAGAGGTTGGATGATCTTAAAGATAGGCTTGTAGAATTAGAAGAAGAGATTCGGTCGGCACTTTGACGAACTATTGGTATGTCGCCCGTAGTTGGGTGATTCGGAAGGTGTTTGTTCGCCACTTACAAAGATAAGCTTAACCCCATGCCTAGCCCCTCAGGTATCATAACCGGCTGGAAGAGAAGTCTCGGCGATTCGCCGGACGTACCGTGACCCAGATTGAGCGAGAAGGGATGAGATGCAATTTCGCCAAAGCTGTAACCAAGGAAGATTCCAAGTGGAATGTCGCTCCACCAATGGTAAC
Organism: Bacteroidota bacterium; assembly: GCA_021825585.1. Classification (GTDB taxonomy): domain Bacteria; phylum Bacteroidota; class Ignavibacteria; order Kryptoniales; family JAKASW01; genus JAKASW01. The sequence goes on from JAKAGT010000025.1 coordinate 52,678, forward strand.
CGTAGGCGTCCAGGCTCATTGCGATTGCACCCATCATTACATAACTGGCGGGTTTAAACCAGGTGAGTTCCGGATAGTTCTCCCCAATGACTACCAGAAGAGCCGTAGCTGATGTAATGTGGCCGGAAGGAAAAGCGTCGTATTGCGGTTCGTGCCTCAAATAGGAAAGCTGACCCGGAACGAAAGTCCAATCACCGCCCGGCTCAGTGGCAGCTTGAGGCCTTTGCCTGCCTGATATGTGCTTGAGTAACTGGTCTACTATTCCGCTTGCAAGGATCGCTTCGGCGACTTCACTCCCGGTCCGGATGGCACGGCTGTCATCGAGTGCCAAACCGTAAGCCGCAAACACCCCTGCGACTCCAAATTCTACCCTTCCGTCACCAGCCCAGACCAAATCGTCTGTGAAGGACCTAAACGCCGAAGAACGGATATACAGTGATCTCTCATTGCGCCAAAGTCGGTTGTCAACTGTCATCAGTCCGACGGTCAACCCTGCAATTCCGGCAGAAAGCGGGAGCTTATCTATTTGAAAGGAAGTGGTCGCAAACCGCGTCAAATCTCCAGGCAGATTGGTGACCATGCTGTACCATTTGGGGCGGTAGCCTTCGAGCAAGGCAACTGAGTTTGAAGAGTCGGTACCAGACCTCCCGAAATATGCCGGGTCTTCGAGCTTCGCGCTGTAGTCATTTTGCGGCTCCTCCGTCTTGAGCGATACGTCCCTGGTAGATTGAGCCGAAGCTTGCGCAATGAAGAAATAGGTGATTAGTATGAAGACCAAACTATTAATGGCCCTATCCGGAATAAAGCAATCGTGCAAGTGCAAGGTTAAGGCTCCTGTCTAAGGTGATTTCAGATTGGGGACCGCAGCGCTCAGCGAATTTGTAAAATACCCATAACATGGTGATTCTCCATACTGAGAAATTGTTTCGAATGCTAATCAGGATTCGGCGCCGTAGATCGTTTCTCAATATTCGCTGACTTTAATCGAACAAGTAGGTTCGCCGAAAGGTTCAATCTTGAAAATGGGGGAAACGGCACCCTTTATAGAACGGAAACTTTCAGGCATCAGAGCCAGCCGGATAGGAATGGGAGTAAAAACTGGAAAGGGAGCCGATTAGGCGATCTGGCAACAATGGTGCGCTTGAATCGCTCAAGGCGGGGCAATCATCAAATCAATCTTCCCGCTCTCCTCTTTTCTGATAAACACGTGGATTATTGCGGTCAAAAAGTTCGAGTCATCGTTCCGATCGGGAAGCAAGTCAACATAAAGAATCCGATAAGAAAGTCTACCACTCTCAATTGTCATTTCGTGATTGTAGGCGAATCCCAGGGTCACTAACCTCGCATCGACACATCTCGCACAAGAGGGCCGCAAGATAGAAGAGTTCCTTCCTTAAATGATCAGAATCACGATGACGGGCCCCCAAAAAACGTCCCACTGCTACATTGGTGGGTTCGAAGATCGCTTGACCGGTGGGGAATAGAACGGGAAAGGTCGAACCCCGCGGCTAAGTGAATTGGCGACGACCGCTCCGGAAGTCTTGGTGTCTATTGAAATATCTAATGTCTGAGCGGACCATGGCCTACGAACTGGCCGCGCTTTTGACGAGCAAGCCCAGACCAAGACAAACGGTCGGCCACAATAGCGGCAGGTTACATATGCTAATGCTTGACTTTGCCAGGGGCTCATATTATTTTTTCCGAAATCAAGCTACCGAGCCAGTACCAAGTTGACGCTGGAATCACAGCCGATAATTCGGCAGCAGGGCAACGAGCCGGCGGTAGGACTGAATCGCATGTCGTAGTGAGCGGATCGTACGCCCGTTAACCAAGTGTTCTAGAAAGTACCTGCGGAGGAGGAGGAGTCGAGATGCGAACTGGACATTTTGTGAAAGGGCTGTTCACGCTCGGTTTCGTGTTGCTTTCTATTGCGCCGTTACCTATTTGGGCTCAACAGGCGGCAAATCGCGGTCGAGCAAATGTAAATGGCGTCTCGCTATACTACGAAATCTACGGGCAAGGGGCCCCTCTTGTCATTATCCACGGCGGTCCCGGACTGGATCACACGTATCTTCTGCCACAGCTTCTGAAGCTTGCCGATCACTACAGGCTGATCTTCTACGACCAGCGTGGCAGTGGAAATTCCACTGGAACAGTTGATTCAGCCTCTATGACAATCGGTACTTTTGTTAGGGATCTCGATGGGCTTCGTGCGGCGCTAAAACTCGACACGATTAATCTCCTCGGCCATTCATGGGGAGGACTTCTCGCGATGGAATATGCCTGCACATTTCCGACCCGAGTCGGAAAGATAATCCTCGAAAACTCGGCAGGGCCGACATCGGAGTGGGAGTTGCCGCTAGGTAGGAACAGAGAGTCTCGAAGAACGCCGGCGGACAGCGTTGCCCTGGTGAAGATAATGGGTTCCGCGGGTTTCGCGAAGCGGGCTCCTCCGGCCATGGAACAATTCGCCAGAGTTTTTTTCCGCAGCTACTTCCACAACCAATCCCTTGCCGACAGTCTAACACTCACATTCTCCCAAGAAACCGCAAAGAACATTCTCCCAATATTTGCCTTCATGGGCAGGCAGATAGCGAGCTACGATCTGCGGCCGGAGCTAAGGAAATTGGAATGCCCTGTCCTGATTATCGCTGGAGATGACGACCCGATTCCCCTCAGCTACGCCGAGCAGACTCACGAATTGATCCACGGTTCGAAGCTGGTTGTCCTGAAAGACTGCGGACACTTCTCTTTCATCGAGGCGCCACGACGATTCCTGTCCGCCTGTGACGATTTTCTATCCGATGCGAAGTGATTTCGTAAACCCAAGCACTTGATCGGAGGGTGCCATAAGGTCCTCTGTTTACCGCCTCTTGATTGCGTCCTGTTCGATTGTTCTCTTTCCTTTCCTTGCATTCGCCCAGAGGACGATTGTGCTAAGTGACACGGCTGAAATGTACCAAATCGGGGGATTCGCTTCGGTATTCCGCGATCCCACCGGGAAGATGACTATAGATAGCGTGGCGACACCGAGCGTCCTGCGAAAGTTCCTGGAATCGCGATCATCCGAGCTCAACTTCGGTCACACGGGCGACGCCATATGGATAAGTTTCAGCCTGCTGAATGATTCGCAAATCAGGTCTCAATGGTTTATCAGCGAAGACTACTCGGCGATTAACGACATCAGGTTTTACTCTCCTCTTCCGAACGGGAAGTTCAGCGAATCCCTAGCCGGCCTGGATTATCCGGTAAGGGCAAGGGCGTTTCCAGGCAGGGTTGTTGTCTTCCCGATAAATCTGCCGCAATACCAGCAGAAGTTATGTTTCATTCGTATTCGTTCCATGAGCGCCATTCCTGTTTACCTCAGAATCTGGAAGCCAGCGGCTTTCTTCAAGAATGAGTCGCGGCGCGATTTATATTTCGGATTCTTCTACGGTGCTCTGCTCATCATGGCTTTTTACAATTTGTTCCTTTTCTTCTCAGTGAGAGATTACAGTTACCTTTTCTATTTCCTTTATGCAATCAGCGTTGGCTGGTACCAGTCGAGTCTTGACGGCACAATCTGGTACTTGATTGGAGGAAATAGTGTATGGATGAATACTCACTTGCCCGTAATATCGATCGGCTCTTCGGCACTATTTTCTCTTCTTTTCGTCCGCGAATTCCTTAGGGTTTCCCAAATCCATGTGCGGTTGGATAAGTTTTATACCCTCCTCATCTTCTCGGGGTGTCTGTACATCGCCTTTTTGGCGACCATCGACCCTGGCCTTTCTATCCTGATTTCAGGTCCTTACTGGCTCTTGACGATCGCATTCAATGTATTTGTCGGGATTTACTCTGTGAGAAATGGTGACCTCAACGCGCGTGTTTTCCTACTCGCTACCTCGCTGTTTCTTGTGGGCGCATTTCTACGGGTATCCAGAGTCATGGGGGCGGAACAGGAGTCTTTTATCACGGAGTGGGGGATGCAGATCGGCATTCTCGTTGAGATGACGGTTCTCTCTTTCGCTTTGGGATATCGAATCAACTTGATAAGACAACGGGAAGCCAGAGAGAAGGCCCTCCTGCGCAGCAGGATCGCCGGTGATCTGCATGATGAGATTGGAAGCAACTTGAGCAGCATTTCTGTGGCAAGCCAGATGTTGACTGGGCGAATCGATTTGAGTGAGGCGGAGCGAAGGCAACTCGAAGAGATAACCTCCACTGCCCGGGAAACCGCAGATTCCATACGCGATATAATCTGGTTCATCAACCCGGAACATGACAAGCCTGAGGACCTGGTCCAACGAATGAGAGATACGGCAGCGACACTTTTGCAGGGAATGAAAGTCGATTTTAACGAGACTGGAAGCAAGACGATTAACGCGAAGGATCTTCGGTTCAGGAGAAATCTTTACCTTATTTTCAAAGAAATACTGACCAACATAGTGAAGCATTCGCGTGCGAGCTCGGTAGAAATCAAATTGGACGAGAACCGCAGCGAGTTCAGAATCGAAGTCAGAACCGACGGCGTGGGATTCCACGAGAAGAGGATCGATCAGCGCCAGTGCGATGGGATGAAGAACCTGAAGAGACGCGCAGCTGAGATGGGCTGCAAGCTGCTCATTTCAAGTGAACCGGGAAAGGGAACGACCGTGACAGTGTCAATTAGGTCTGGAGGAGCACACAAATAACAGAATGACAGGGCTTTAATTCCAAATGAGAGGAGGGTCAAATCAGGAGACTTAGCTTCGGAGCGCTCGGGTCCATCTCGATTCTGCTATTATCGTCGGTGCACTGTCCTGCACAGGAAGTGATTGTTCTGAACGATAGCGAGACCTCCTACAATATAGGCAGACAGACTTCATTCCTTCGTGATCCGAAGGGCGATCTTACCATCGACAGCGTGGCGATCGGGAGCGCGTCGAGGCAATTCAAACAATCTAATTCTTCGGAAACAAATTTCGGCCATACCTCAGACGCGGTGTGGGTCGAGTTTGCACTTAGAAATGGTGCGACAACTGGGTTCGAGTGGCTCCTTGCCGAGAACTATTCAGTAGTCGACGAAGTCGAATTATACTCACCTTCATCAGGAGGTAAATTCAGGGAGATGGTTTCCGGCATAGATTATCCTATGAGTGAACGCGCGATTCAAACCCGCGTCATCGCCTTCCCGTTGATTTTGAAGCCGTCCGAAGGAAGGGTTTACTACTTGCGGTTCAAATCCCAATTATCACTCCCTGTCTCTTTGACGATATGGAAACCATCCGCTTTCTTCAGAAACAACGAGAAAGAGAATCTGATATTGGGAATATTTTACGGCGCCTTGACTATCATGGCGTTTTACAACCTCTTTCTTTTCCTTTCAGTAAAAGACTTCAGTTACCTGTATTATTCCCTCTACGCCCTCATTACCGGATATTATCAATCTTGCATGGATGGACTTCGATTCCGATTCATCCTTCCGAACAGCATTGGTTTAGCCAATCTCGAGATCGGTTCCTCGATCTGGCTTATGGGAATATTCTGGACACTTTTTGGGAGGGAATTCCTGCAGGTTGAGGAATACTCTGTGTTTCTTCAGAACCTGTATAGAATAATGGTCGGGATATTCCTGGCCGGGGTCGCGTTCACGCTAATTTTCCAGAGTGGATTCATGTACTGGCTCAGTACGCCATTATGGGTGTTTGGTGCGCTCCCTTTAAACATTGGAGCAGCGATTTACTGTTTGAGAAGGGACAATCCCAATGCCAGAATATTTTTGGTTGCCGCTACAATTTTCATTGTTGGAATACTCCTGAGAGGACTCAGAGTCAGCGGTCTTGTCCCGGCTTCCTGGCTCACTGAATCTGCGCTACAAATCGGAGTAATTACTGAGATGACTCTACTCTCCTTTGCGCTCGGCAACCGAATAAACCGCATCAGGCAGGAAACCGAACGGGAGAAAGCTCTGGTGCGCAGCAGGATTGCCGGTGACCTGCATGATGAGATTGGCAGCAACTTGAGCAGCATTTCTGTGGCAAGCCAGATGGTTGAACAGAGCGGAAATCTCGGTGAGTTGGAAAGGAGACAACTGAGGGGCATCACGGAAACGGCAAGGGAGACTGCAGACTCTATTCGCGATATAATCTGGTTCATCAATCCGGAACATGACAAGTCTGAGGATTTGGTCCAACGAATGAGAGATACGGCAGCAAAACTTTTGCAGGGGATGAGAGTCGATTTTGAAGCCAAAGAAAGTAAAACCATCAACGCCAAGGATCTTCAGTTCCGGAGGAATCTCTACCTTATCTTTAAGGAAGCCCTTAACAATATTGTAAAACACTCCAAAGCGCACCAAGTGCGTATAGAGATGGAAGAATCATCGGATGGAATCAGACTCCAAATCACCGATGATGGGGTTGGATTCGACGAAAGGAAGATCGATCCCCGTCACGGAGACGGAATCAAGAATCTGAAGAGACGAGCTGCCGAAATCGGCTGTGACCTTCATATTTCGAGTGAGCCGGGGAAAGGTGCGACGGTGACAGTCATGACGAGGGCAGAATGAGTACGGGAATATTGGAATCGTGAAATGATGTAGAAGGTAAGCAGGCAAATGGTTAATGGGAAGATAGTGAGAAAGTCAAACGATAAGCTATTGGTGGGGGCATTAGAGTGAGAGTATGCGCTGAAAATACGACTGCGGCCGGCGGGATTAAGCGAGTGGTAATTCTGATTTTCCACGAGTGCGTAAAATGCTGAAGCTAATCGCAGTCTGCCGATGGCTGCTAAAGAATACCACGAACGTGCGATATTAAAAAGTATTTTCAAATATTACGATCTCAAGTGGAGTTGAATCTGAACAAGTATGCTTCCGTATAAATGCCCAGCGAGATGAACATAAATATCTGTGCATCGGTTTGGCTCGTAGAAGATAACCAACACTACCGCCAGACGATGGTCGATTTGATAAACCAATCGCAGGGTTTAGACTGCAAATATGCCTTTGATTCCTGTGAGGCGGCAATCGAGCAAATGAGGACCGCAGAACCTCCTGAGATCATACTTCTGGACATTGGACTCAAAGGCATGAACGGAGTCGAAGGGGTGAAGAGATTCAAGGAGATAACTCCCGCGACGCACGTGGTAATGTTGACGATACACGAAGATAGCAACCTGGTTTTCGAGGCCCTGTGTGCTGGTGCATCGGGCTACCTATTAAAGGACTCATCGCCGGAAAGAGTCATCGAGTCGGTTAAGGAGGTCCTTGCAGGAGGGGCGCCCATGAACGCCCAAATTGCCAGGAAAGTTGTCGAGTCATTCCGGCAATTCAATCTTCCGAAAGGCGACTACGGTCTGACCGAAAGGGAAAAGGAAATACTTGGACATCTCGTCGGAGGGCTCAGCAAGAAACAAATCGCCGAGAAACTATTCATCAGTTTCCACACCGTGAACACGCACATAAGGAATATCTACGAGAAGCTGCAGGTTAATACGAGGAGCGGCGCGATCTCAAAGGCCTTCAAGGAAAGGCTGGTTTAGGGGCGAACCCGACGAGGGCATCGGGCAGGCAGGGACATAAGTATCTCACCTGAACATCGACAATCGTGTTGTGGACACTCGACCGGCATCCACTCGCTCTGGCGTGCCCCGACAATATGGTCCTCCTCTCAGACTGACAAATTTCATATCCAGCATCTCATCTAGATCACACCAGGGCGGGCAGATGAGCAGAAACAACGGTCCTTAAGAATAGCACGTTTGTGCGATTGAGATGCTTGACCTCCTCGTACTATTGTTCCCAGGCGATTGAAACGAAATTTATGCGCCAACAGAGGAGACCTTTATAATGATAACTGCTGTACGCTTAATGGCATTAGCAGGGTATATCGTCGTCTGGACTGCTGCCGCACAGAGCTTCGTGACATCAGGCAAAGGCAAGCCTTCCCTCAGAACATCGGGCCCTTCATACATAAGCCTCAGGAACATACAGTCTTCCAGCAAATCAACGGCCATGGGTAGTAAGGACCGGCCTTTGGAAAACCAAAGCGCATCAAACAAGAGCCATAAGAAACACCGGCTGTCGGCAACTTCTGGAGCCGGAGTTCTTGATTCGACATTCGGCGTAAATGGAACCGCAATGGCGTTCATCAGTGGCGGTGTCACTCCGGGAGTTTGGTTCGAGCATTCGGCAGCGATTCAACCCGATGGGAAAATCGTCATTGCTGGCGACGCCAGCTTGAACACGGTAGGGGGAGATGCTTTTGCGGTCGCCCGTTTTGATACGAATGGAGAATTGGACAAGACTTTCGGTTACAATGGCGGCGCGACGAGTGGTGGCGGCAGCGGAGTGGTGGATGATGGAAATTCGGTCGCGATACAGGCTGACGGTAAGATCATCGTCGCCGGGAGTTCCTGGTATAACAACGGAGTCAAAAGCGGTTATGAGTTTGCACTCGTTCGCTTCAATTCAAATGGCACAGTCGACAACACCTTTGGAACTGGCGGGACCGTGAAAACGCCCATAAATGGGGGTGACAGTACCGGTGATTATGGCAATTCAGTCGTCATCCAACAGGACGGGAAGATATTAGTGGCGGGGATTTCGGGGGGCAGTAAGGGCGACGCTTTTGCCATAGCTCGCTTCAATACCGATGGAACACTTGACAATGCTTTCGGGAATAATGGCTCTACGATTGCGTCCGTCAGAGGAGGCATCGGTGACGACAGGTCTTATGCCATTACTCTGCAGCCAGATGGTAAGATTCTATTGGCGGGTTATTCCACCGATTCAACTACCAGAGTCGAGTTTGGTCTCGTTCGACTGAATCCAGATGGTGGTCTGGACAATTCGTTTGGCAATAATGGTTCAGTGAGGACCTTCATTACAGGGGGTTCGAATTTCAGCGATGAAGCAAAATCAGTCGCCGTTCAGAGCGATGGCAAGATCGTCCTCGGAGGTTACTCTGAAGATGTCAATGGACATTATGCGTTCGCAATTGCAAGGTTCGACTCCACTGGTGTGCTCGATAATTCCTTCGGTTCTTCCGGAACTGTAAGGGCATATATTTCCGGAGGAGATAGCACCGACTATGGGTACTCGATTGCCCTCCAACCGGATGGGAAGATTGTGACGGCAGGTTATTCGGGACCGCTTGCGAACGGTGACGGAGCAAGTGTAATGCGCTTCAACTCCGACGGAAGCATAGACGAATCATTTGGAAAAGGTGGATCTTCGATCATTGACGCACCAGTACCCTTTGTCGGTGCTGGTGACGATAGTTACGATCATTTCCTTGCGTTACAGGATAATGGAAAAATCCTGGTTGCGCCATATTGTGGAGAGGGTGTATTCCTTCTGGCACGATTGAATTCGCAGGGGATTCCTGACTCAGCCACATTCGGCACAAACGGAATGGCGTTGACGTATACAGATCTAGCTATCAATCCTGGCGAAGGTGACTGCTCCGCGATCCAGTCTGACGGGAAGGTAGTTGTAGGAGGATACTCGTGGTTCGGCGAAACTGCTGCCAGTGGGCTGGGTGACGCTTTTACGCTGGCAAGGTTCGACTCAGACGGGGAATTAGACACAACCTTTGACCATAACGGTTCAGCAGTTGCATTAATCGGCGGTTATTCGATTTTCGGTTCTTTTCGGGATGACGAGGGCAAATCTGTCGTGATTCAGCCTGACGGAAAGATAGTCCTTGCCGGTTACTCGGATTGCGGCGCAAATCATTATTCCTTTGCGGTGGCGAGATTCAACCCGGATGGTACTCTTGACAATACGTTCGGGGAGAATGGTACTGTGAGACCGTACGTCGCCGGTGGCGACACCGATGACTATGGTAACTCCGTGGCTCTTCAGCCTGACGGAAAGATTGTTGTCGCAGGCTATTCCAAGGATGCCTCGTCAAACAGCGCGTTTGCCGTCGTTCGGCTGAATACGGATGGAAGTCTGGACCACACATTCGGGGCCAACGGTTCTGTCAGAGCTTTTGTGGCAGGAGGGAACGGCAGTGATGATGAAGGCTACTCCGTTGCTATTCAGAAAGATGGGAAGATCGTGGTCGCAGGCTATTCGTCCGGTGGTTACCTAGATCACGCGTTCGCCCTCATCCGTCTGAACCCGAACGGAGCTCCTGACAATACCTTTGGAACGGGTGGCTCCGTAAGAGTGCACCTGGAAGGCAGCGACAGCTATGACGAGGGGCACTCGGTGATTATCCGCCAGGATGGAAAGATTCTAGTGACGGGTTACTCGAATTCGATTGCATTTGAAGGCCTAGCCGTCGTGAGGTTCAGCTCAAACGGATCAGTTGATACTGCATTCGGTAATAATGGTGTGGCGCACACCACCGCCATAGGTGGAACCGGGACTACCTGTTCCGTCATTCAATTGGATGGAAAAATTGACTGCGTGAACTATGGCTCAGCTATCCCGTTTGCGGTCGCCCGTTTCGACACACTCGGCGGAATGGACAGCTCGTTCGGCACTAATGGAGTCGCAAGTGCCAGTATAAATGGCGGGGAGGGCAAGGACTTTGCATCCTCTGTAGCCATTCAATCCGATGGTAAGATTGTTGTTGCAGGTACTTCAGATATGCCCGATTCTACCAATAAATATGCGTTCTCAGTCGCACGGTTTCTTCCTGGCACACCACTGGAAGTGGTGCCTTCACCTCCGATGCTCCTCTCTCCGCTGGTTACGGTCAGTGTTCCGCGAAGGGCGACGCTCATTTGGAAGCAGTCGACTAATGCTATTTCATATCGACTTCAGATCGCATCGGACAGTCTCTTTGCGACGATCGTTCTCGATACCGTCACAGCCGACACCTCCGTAAAACTTGTCAACCCACTTGAGCCGGTTGAAAACTATTACTGGAGAGTAAACGCAACAGACTCGGGAGGCACGGGGCTTTATTCAAATGAGGGGCGCTTTACAACCGGTACGGGCCTTGACGCAGTGAAAGGTGGCGCCGGAATTCCCAAGGCATTTAAACTCTACCAGAATTATCCAAACCCGTTCAATCCGTCGACATTCATCAGTTACGATCTGCCGAAGGCGGTTCATGTCACGCTTCAGATCTTCGATATCCTGGGGAGACACGTGGTTACTCTGGTTGATGGAAACATGGCCGCGGGTTCATATCGGGCAACATTCGATGGCTCTCGTTTTGCCAGCGGTGTGTACTTTTATCGGATCCATGCAGGTGACTTCACTGCTGCGAAAAAACTTATGCTCCTTAAATAGTATCAATTAACGAGCAGGTGCACACATGAGCAAATTGGCGCTGGAATTGGTGCTTCTATCCATCTGTTTAACGACCATTTCCTGTTCCTCCAACGGCTCGAACCCGGTAAATCAGCCACCACCGGATCCGACCTCTGCGTTCACAATCAGCTATCTCTCCGCTTCTGGCGGAGTGTCCTTTTCGAACAGTTCCCAGAATGCCTCTTCATATTCCTGGGACTTCGGCGATGGATCTTCGAGCAGCGAGACGTCGCCGACCAAGTACTATAATGCAGATGGGACATACACCGTCACGCTCACGTCATTTGCCGATAACGGAAAAACCGCAGTATCAAGCCAGACGGTGACAATTAACAACATTCCCTACATGAGTGCGGAAATTACCGGGGCAGGATCCGGTCAATTTGTCGCTACTGTCACCAGCGCGTCAAAAAGCTCGATCGCGATCGCAGTCACCGGCGCCATTTCCAGTTACAATGAGAGCATTTTAATAAGTCTTCCTCCAAACCCGACGGCAAATACAAGCTATGACATCAGCCTGGGCTATCCAGTTGGGATAGTTTACACAGGGCCAGCCGGTGTTTTCAATGCTGATTCACAGACGCCCCAGTCCACCGGTTCCATCTTGGTGACTGAAATATCGGATACGGAAATTCGGGGATCATTTTCCTGCAAGGTGATTCATACTTCGGGAAACCAATCTTCCTGGTACATTATTACAAATGGTGAGTTCTATGCGAAATTCTGAATTTGCTTCCTCTGGACACAGGGACTCAGCGTCAGGCAATCGTATGAAGGTTGGACAAGCTGGAACTTATGAGCAGTGTCCACCTGCCAGGGAACAAAGGTTTCCCCTTTTAGACCGATTGTGAGACAATCGATTTTGTGGAGAGAATCATGATCATGACTCGACCGAATACGTGTTCTGCCATTGCCCTTTTTATGGGTGGTCTGCTGTTCGTGTCATGTAATTCGCCCCTTTCCGATACCAATGTGACCGACTCGTCGCTGATTCAGCCGGTATTTGTAGTCGCTAAGTCCGTTGACAACAACGGTGCACGTAGCGTGGACTACTCCGTGGACATATATGACAAGAACGCCAATCTGGTCACGCTGCAAAATGGCGGGGTGAAGCTGAATGGCTATCAAATGAACATCAAGCCTGATCTTATCGGCGGGGAGTTCTATGACCTGTCTGGCGAGTCTGAGCTGAGGTTTACGGCGGGCACCACTTACACCTTCTCGGTCACGCTTGCCGACGGGAGTCAGTATAACGGAACGGTGCAATCTCAGTCCGTCGATCTCTACGAGTTTGATGTCCCGTCGGCGCAAAGCCGCACGCAGGATCTGATCGTCCGCTGGAGGGACACCGACCCGAGTTCAAGAATGACGATTGAGTTGACCGTTTACTCTCGAACCGATTCCTCCGAGGGAAATTCCTCCACAACGCTCGATATACCGAATCCCCAGGCCGGTATCTTCACTATCCCGGCTACTCAACTGTCAACGAATCAGGGAACTACTTACAAGGCAGATGTAACGCTGATATCAGAGAAGTCAGGCTCTGTCGACCCGCACTTCATGTCGGGGAGTGCAGCTCTGTCCAGGCTGACTTACACGCGGACGGTCGCTCTGAACTAGGCGTCGCATGTTTGCCCAATGCGAAAACACTACTTCAGTGCGATTGTAAATTTGTGGCAAAGCATGAGTGGTTGCTCACGGATTTAATGAGGAGAACTTCGATGAGACATAGAGCTGGCTTTCTTTCTGTTTGCGCCGCGCTTCTTTTGGGGCCGGCGAACATATATTCCCAGACTGCGCAGGCGCACAGAGGCCAGGAGGCCGCCAACTATGTTGGAAATGTGACTTTTGAGGCGGACATGACCGCGTTGATCAACAACGGATTTATGCCCGGCATAGATTCGATAGGTATCATGATGAATCTTCCTCAGTCCCTTTGGAGTCACCCAATTCCGATGGCACCGCTTCCTGGTGATTCTGATGTTTATTCTGTCACCGTGAATTTGAATACTCCCACTACTGGAGACAGCAATTACGTGTACTGGAAGCTCTATGGATGGGGCGGCCGTTTCGGCATAAATCTCAACTGGGAAATCAGCACCACAGGTCCGGGGTGGGACGCGGCCAACGGGAACAGATATTTTATCTTTGACGGAGTGGATACAGCTGTGGGGCCGGTTAGCCCAAATTTCCGACTCCCGAATCCTTCCCTGGATGCACCGAGCAATGGTTCATTCGTGCCACCAAGCCCGACTTTCAGCTGGTCTTTTAGTTCCACCGGCGTTCCGGTTGAGCTTGAGATCTCTACTGACTCCTCGTTTGCAGCGACCAATTTATCTGTGCTGGTTTTCCCGCCGGACACATCGCTTGCGCATTTGGACAGCTTATCGGGGAATACGAAGTACTTCTGGAGAGTTGCCAGAACAGATTCCGCTTATCTCATATCGAGAACCTGGAGCTTCATCACTCTGCCGCAGGCGCCTGCGGCTCTAATCGCAACTCCAGGCAATGACCGAATCACGCTCGAATGGCAGGACAGCCTCAGCCCAAATAATTCGACCTATTTGATTTATAGAAGGACAACCTCGTTGGGGTTGATCTTACTAGACAGCGTCGCCTCCCTATCATACGTCGATTCCGAGGTTACCAACGGTACCACTTACTTCTACGAAGTGAAAGCCGGGAATAGCGAGCATAATACAGGACCGGCTAGCCTCGAGGTGAGTGCCACGCCATTCAATTCACCTCCTCACCCATCAATCACCAGCGATCAGAACACTTACGAGCCTAACTCGGGCTCTTCCATCTATGCCACGATCAACTTCTCAAACACCGGCAGCTACGACACTGACGGGACAATAGACTCCATCTTCTGGTACGTAAACGGTAAGCAGGTGGGACGACTGTCCCAACTCACCTATAGTTTCAGGCAAGGGACCGATACTGTCAAGCTTGTAGTCGAAGACAATCAAGGCGCGAAAGACAGCACGGTGAGCGTTATAGATCGTTCCAAGTTCAAGTTCTTCCTGCGTGGTCCCGTCTATGCCGGCCCCAGTTTGCTTGGAGATGATGTCCTATTCGTGATTGGCAGTGGGGACGCTGTCTATAGGGCAGATACATCGGGAAACGAAGTGTATTCTTTACAAGTAGGAGGTGACGTGAAGTCATCAAGTTCCATAGCCTACGATACAACGGTATATATCGCCTCCTCTGACAAGAACCTCTACTCGTTTTCCAAGTTCGGAACCTCTCAATGGCCTGCTCTTCCGCTGGGCGGAGTCATGACTTCAACCCCAGCTGTGGATTCCTTGAGCAACTCCATTTATGTTGGCATTTCGAACAATAATTTCTTCGCTGTAAACCGAACGGCTGGCAAGGTCGCCTGGAATTACTTTGTCGACGCTCCGATCGTGGGATGCGCGGCTATAACGCTCGACCGGAAACTTGTGTTCGCCAGTGTGAAGGGAACTATCTACGGCTTTGACTTGGCGCACTTGACATCCAGTCCATCCCCGGCCTGGCAGCTTGCTCTCTCAGATTCAATTTACGGATCACCCGCTGTCGACGACTCGGGGAACGCTTATTTTGCTTCAGCGAGTGGCAAAGTTTATTGCATCACTTTGCCCAGATCAGGACCGGCGAGCATCGTCTGGCAGGCGCAGACCGGCGCGGCAATGACTGCCTCGCCCGTAATCGACGGCTTTGGGACGATATATGTCGGCGCCAGCGACGGCAAATTGTATGCGATTGATGGCCGCTCAGGAAACATTAAGTGGGCCTATTCGACGGGGGCTCCGATCTATTCAACCGCAACCATCTCCAATGTGAATATGATTTATGTCGGAAATCATGCTGGCAAGGTTTGCGCGCTTGATACCAGCTCTACGCTCCACTGGTATTATCAGGATAGCTCGAGCGTCGATGCACCACTTCTTTATCACAATGGCACGCTGTATGTCGGTACAACGGGCGGGAGATTGATTGCGTTTTTTGACGATGCAGATTCGACCCTGCATAGCGCTCAGAAATCTTCCAAGCTCAAGACCGTAGCATCGGTCGCCCCGGTCCCAGTCTGGGGGACATTCCAGGGAAATAATCAAAGGACCGGTCTCCCTGTCGGGCATACGGTCACCGAAGTACGAAATCTGAAAGCTTTCGTCCCTAGGTCATTTGCTCTGTACCAAAACTATCCCAATCCATTTAACCCGAGCACGACGATAAGGTTTGATTTGAAGGTGACCTCGGAGGTTACGCTGGAGATCTTCAACGTGCTCGGTCAGAGAGTCATTTCGCGCGACTACGGAAGGATGAGTGCCGGAAGTTACTCGCGTCAATTGAACATGGACAATTTCGCAAGCGGAGTATACTTCTACCTGTTTCGGGCTGTCGGAACCAGCGGGCAGACCTTCCAGGCGACAAAGAAGATGCTGCTAATGAAGTAAGAAGATTCACTGCATGTGAAGACTGTCGGTCCCGTCACGAGCAAATCGTGGCGGGACTCTTCATTTCGAGTCACCAAATCATAACGACAGCGAGTACCACTCGATACTAATCTGTACCACAGTAACCAAATCGTCACCAGTGAGCGTACAAAATGAGGTAAAAGTTACCGTGACGGTAAAACAAAAATGCCCAAATCAATTTAGATTCAGGCATTTTGTCTTTGAAAATAGTGACTGGAATGATTCAGGGTCTAGTGACCGCAAGGCCGTGCAGGTTCAAGTCCTGTCCCGGGCACCAAATCAAGATTAGCAAGCAGCCAAGGGGTAGAAGGACGTGTCCCGACGTTAGTCGGGATCCCGGGCACCAAATCAAGATTAGCAAGCAGCCAAGGGGTAGAAGGACGTGTCCCGACGTTAGTCGGGATCCCGGGCACCAAATCAGAATTAGACAGCAGCCAAGGGGTGGAAGGACGTGTCCCGACGTTGGTCTTGATCCCGGGCACAGTAACCTGATTGGATTTCAAGGTCTTTGTCGCGGGCGCCATCTTCATTATTCTTCCTCGCAGCTTCAATGTGCCATTTTGTTACCGGTAAGTTTCCATTCTCCAGAATCAGCGCTGCCTTCTTCAGTACATCCAGTCTGACTATCGTATAGTTCATTGTGGTCATTATCTCGGACCGTCCGATGGATTTCTCTC
>JAKAGT010000026.1 GCA_021825585.1 Bacteroidota bacterium
CGGCGGCATCAGCAGCAACTGATCCATGTTGTATTCTCTGAACTTTCTCATCTCACTCTCTCTCCTTCACCTATCTTCCTGCAATATTTATGCCGCCCATCCCTCGGTTCCCCGACAGACTCCTAGTGTTTTCATGCTTCCCTCCATACCAGATTAGAATTTCACAACTCGATATTATTCGCTCAAGGCTCGAAAAGCAAGAAAATCGGGATACTCGACGGTTATCTCCGATCACGTAGTGCCACCCACTCGCCGTCAGGAGAAACCTACGTGCACTGAGTATGATCAAATCCACTTGCTACTTATAGTCTGTAGACTTTTAATCATCACGATAATAATCTCAGCTTATGAAAAAGAGGCTCTACCAAATTGTCGGTAAACGTCTAAAAGCATTTAGAGAAGCAAGGGGACTGTCCCAAGAGGCATTTGCTTCTATGTGCAATCTCCATCGAACCTACATCGGCGGAATTGAAAGGGGCGAACGCAACATAACACTAGAAACCCTTCAGGCAATTGCCGAAACACTGAAGATAAGTCCCTCCGAACTGCTCAAGGAAAAAGAAGAAGATGTTTGATTCTGCCCGCCATGATCAGTTCAAGCTGTACGGCAAAGCTCGCACGTATTTTGTGCAAAATCCCGGAGCGCTCATAACGCTGGAAAAGTTCCTTAGTGACACATTGTACGATCTTATCGATGCAAATATCGATGAGATAGCTTTCGATTATAATGAGGCAAGCAAGCTGTATCCCTTTTGGCAAAACTATCCTCCAGACCAAAGAGGTCGAATGCCCAAAGGTGATCAATATCCATGGATTGAGGTAGGAGAACAAGTCTTTGGCAACAAGCTCATGCGTTTGCTTGCAGGACGCTTTAAGCTTCGTGATGCCGGGTTGCCTTCGGGTCCCGACAAGAGAATGATTATGAGTTCGGATGACATAACAAGCGCCTGCAGCAATTTCACTGATTCGTGCTGGTTATTTCTTGACATAAAATCGGTTGGACCAAGAGACGATCAAGAGCACGCCGTAATGTCACACAATCAAGTCTCGGGCGACGGCAAATGGAATAAGGAGGATAGTCTCCTGAAAAACACCCCAATAACCGCAAGGGGGATCAGGGCATCTCACAAATTCCACGTTGCAATTCCACCTTTATATGTTTTGAGTGATCGAACGATTGCACCGGTCGTGAGTGTCGCCATCAAGCCGGTGTACCAAATGCTCACATTAAGAAATGAAATGGAGGGCCGCGGACAACCGCTTCAGAGAGTCTCGGTGGTTACAATTCCCAACGGACTACTTCTGACCGAGCAACCGGGTTACCTCAAGAGTTACCCCCGCCTTTTCTTCCCCGGCAAAGACGATAAAGGGAAGAAAGCCAACAAGATGCGAGCGCGCGTATCATTTGATTTGCTAAAGAAGATCGACTCGTGGCGGGTTCGTACCATAACCTTCTGACTTGTCAATCCAGAAACAAACTTATCTGAGCCTCTGCGTGCCTGATGTTTTTTTTCGCTAGCTCAAAGTATGCCGATTCCTTCTCGATCCCAATGTAATGCCTTCTAAGTTTCACCGCGGCTACTGCTGTGGTACCGCTGCCCAAAAATGGATCAAGCACGGTGTCGCCGGGATCAGAATACAACTTAATAACCCTTCTTGCGAGCTCCTCCGGAAATTTTGCTTCGTGGTCGTCGTTACGTCTGACGCTAGGAATCTCCCACACCTGTCGATAGCCCCAGCCCTTCCATTCTTCTGGCGACAATCTCTTCCTGTCTATTGTTATCTCTCCGGGTTTCCAAAAAATATATAAGTCTTCTATCTCACTAACCGACTTTAAGGAATTCGTGGTCCATTTGCTATTTGCCCAAGTTGGGTCTTTTTTCCAAATGCGTCTGTCATAAAGATACAGGCCGGCATCATAAGCGAAAGACTCGATGCCCCCTCCAACAAGTTTTACCCTTGTTTGAGCCTGGTACTTACCGCCCCGTATGTTAACGCCATGCAGTCTTCTGTCAATAGTTTGCTCGCTACATCCCAGTAAATCAGCAAGCTGATACCGATTGTAGTCCGGATGTTTTGCCTTTGCCTTGAGTACCATATCCTTTGTAATAGGTGATTTCTGTCCAGACAAATTCATGGCTTGAAATCGAGGCATCGAAGGATCCCTGAAAGCCATGATATCAGCAATATTGATAACGAGAAATCCCCCGGGCTTTAGAGCGAGTGAATGAAGTTGTGTTACGGTTTTCAATAGACCTTGCCAAGAGTCATAGGTGTTGTTCCGCTCATACGACTTGCCAAGGAAATAGGGTGGTGACCAAAAACTAAGTGAAATTGTCCCTGGCTGTAGTTGCTGCATCAGCTCCTCGGAATGGCCACAATAAACAGCGTCGACCTGTAGGTAATCCGCTCCAGCATGACACTTATTGTCATCACCATAGTAAATGCCTTGTCCTTCGGCTACTCGTTTCCTGCGTTTGCTATATCGTGCCAAGCCTTCCTCCACTGACAAAAGTAATCGTCGCTCTTAAAAAGTTCAACTTGCGAGATGCGTTCGTGTCATAGAGTTTAAGGGAAACGACAAGGTGCTATTGATGTATGACCAAGACAACACCCCCTCCTTGAATCTCACTTCCCCTCCATTTAGCTTATGTATCGATAGTCGTAACACGGAATTCGTGCTTCCGTAAGATAGACTGTTAAATTGAGATTTCAGGGCGGCTAATCATCCACTGTCAGGCGGCTTAAGTCCTGGTAATCACAATACGTTATGTCGTTGCATCAAAATTCAGGGCATGCAAATCATGAAAGCAGGCAAATGCGGGCTTATTATGGCCGCGGCTCAGTTTCTCGCGGTTGTATTCTTCATAAAGACCTCTGTCGCGCAGGAGCGTCCCGGACTCGTCCTGACTCTTGACAAGGCGATTTCGATAGCGCTCGATCAGAACAGGGATGTCCTGATTGCCAACCAGGATCGCTACAAGGCCGAAGCGCAGATCGCCGAAGCAAGATCGGGAGCTTTTCCACAGCTGTCGTTCTCCGCGCAGTATATGAGGAATATCAAGCTCCCGGTAATCTTCCTGCCGGCAAACTCGCCACCGTTCAACCCGACCAGCTCAACCATATCTTTTGCAATCGGTTCCAACAACTCATACCAGGGAGGGCTTGCACTGACGCAGGCGCTCTACAGCAGACAGGTCGGAGTCGCGCTCGACATCGCTGACACGTACAAGGACCTTTCGGAAGCGGGATATGAGTCGGCGAGGCAGAACGTTGTTCTGCAGGTGAAGAAGGCCTTCTACGGCGTACTGCTGATGCATAAGCTGGTAGAGGCAAATCGCCAGGGACTGGAAGTAGTGAAAGCAAATTACGAAAACGTGCAGGCGCTTTACAAGCACGGCCAGGCGGCGGAGTTCGATCTCCTCCGCGCGGAGGTGCAGGTCGCCAATACCGAACCTACCGTCATCTCGATGGAAAACAACCTGGTACTTGCGGTCAACGGGCTGAAGAGTCTTCTCTCGATACCGCTCGACAGCAACATCATCGTTCGCGGCGACTTCACGTTCGAGGATGTCCCAACGCAGGTTCCTGACGATGGAGCACGAAGCGCCTTGAGAAGGAACCCCGGACTCCAGCAGCTGGCGTTCCAGGAAACGATGCTGGATAAGAACATCAGCATCGAGCAGTCGGGATACTTCCCGTCGATTTATGCTTTCGGCGCATACCAGTGGCAGTCACAGGATAACACGTTTCAATTCGGAAACTACCTCTGGGCGAAGATCATGAATGTTGGTGTGACGATGTCATGGAACATCTTCGACGGACTGCGCACACCGGCGCGCGTCGAACAAGCCCGGGTGGAACTGAAGAAGGTCCGGTACACGCGATTGAAAGCAGAAGAGGGTCTCACCATTCAGATCCAGTCGGCGATGTTGAAGATGAGCGAAGCCAAGAGGCGCATTGAGGGACAGGAAAAGAACATAGAGCAGGCTAAGCGGGCCGTGGCGATTTCGGAGACCCGGTTCAAGAGCGGAGTCGGCACGCAGCTGGAGCTCCTCGACGCGCAGGTCGCGATGACTCTCGCGCAAACTAATTACGCGCAGGCGATCTACGATTACCTCGTTGCGAAGGCAGACTGGGATTATGCCGTCGGCAGGGAGAAATAAAAACATTCAATAACGATAGACACCCATGATTCGGAAAAGTATCTCCGTGTCTCTCGTGTTTAGATTCGGATCCAGGAGGTTGAATTTGACTAAGAAGCTTCATTCTCTGAATATCGGACTTCTGATGATTTCACTGAGCGGCGCACTCCTTTCCGGCTGCGGAAAACAACCCAACGCTGAGAAACATGAAGGAGGCCTGTCTTACTCCACCATACCGGTGGAGATAGCAGTCGTACACAGGCAGAACCTGTCGGTGACCAAGCTGTACTCGGGGACACTCGAAGGCGAGGAGCAGGCAAATGTCGTCCCGAAGATTTCGGAGCGGATCACCGCAATCAATGCCAGGGTCGGCGAATCGGTGAATGCCGGCCAGGTTCTGATAGTACTGGACAAGAGCGGAGCGACTTCGCAATACTACCAGGCACAGGCCGCATTCAGCAATGCCGAGAAAACCTACGAGCGCATGAAGGCTCTTTACCAGGAAGGTGCAATTTCACAGCAGACTCTCGACGGCGCACAAACAGGTTTTGACGTGGCCAAGGCGAACTTCGATGCGGCAAAGAGCGCGGTGGAGCTTACGACACCGATCCCCGGAGTGGTCACCGCCGTCAACGTGAGCGCGGGAGATTTGACCACGCCCGGCGAAGTCCTGATTACTGTCGCAAAGATCGGGAGAATGAAGGTAGACTTCGACGTAAGCGAAACGGACCTCGGCAGTCTCGCGCTCGGCCAGAACGTGCAGGTCTATTCGGAAGCACGTCCGGACGTCAAGATAACGGGCGAGATCGTCCAGCTTTCCAAATCCGCGGATGTCCGCTCGCGGACCTTCCAGATGAAGGCGCTGTTCAACAACACGCGGGACAACTGGTTCAGGCCGGGAATGTTCTGCCGGGTTAACGTGCAGGTTGCGGCGCACGATAAACCACTGGTTGTTCCCGCGGCTTCCATAATAAGCGACGGAGTCACAAACAGAGTATTTGTGGTGAGGAGCGGGAGGTCGTTCCAGCACGCCATTCGGACCGGACTGACGGACGGGAAGATGTTCGAAGTACTGGACGGACTCAGTGAACGAGACACGGTAATCACAACGGGCGCCACGAGTGCGCGCGACAGCGGCTACGTTACGATAGCCAACGCCGGAGAATAAAATGGCAGCCGACAACCTTACTATCCCGATCGATAGGATTGGCTTCCAGCAGAGAGGGCATCGAATCTCTTACACGGCACACGGGAGAAACCAAAGATGAAACTAGCCGATACTTCAATAGAACGCCCCGTCTTTGCCACGATGATGATACTGGCACTCGTCGTGCTCGGGATGTTTTCGTTCCTTAAACTCAACATCGATCAGTTCCCGGATATCGATTTTCCGTACGTCACCGTGACCAGCGTCCTACCGGGCGCGGGGCCGGAGCAAATGGAGACCGACGTAACGAAGAAGATCGAAGACGCGGTGAACACGATCGGCGGCATCGAGCACATCACTTCGATTTCAAGAGAGGGAGTCTCGTTCGTCATAATCCAGTTCAAGCTGGAGATCAACGGGCAGCAGGCCGCACAGGAAGTGCGTGAGAAAATCGCCGCGGTCCGGGCCGATCTTCCCACCGATCTCGAAGAGCCGGTCATCCAGAGAATCGACCCCGCAAGCATGCCGATGTTTACGCTGACGGTCTCCGGCCCGCGATCCGACAAGGAGATAACCACATTCACCAAGGACATCATCAGGAAGCGGCTTGAAAACGTTCCCGGTGTGGGACGCGTGGACCTCGTGGGGGGCGCGGAAAGGGAAATACAGATTGCAGTTGACGCAGGAAGGCTTGCTGCATACGGTCTGTCAATTAACGACGTCATCCAGACGGTCGCCTCCTCTAACGTAGAGGTCCCGGCCGGGAACCTGACACAGGGCCCGCGCCAGCTTCTTCTGCGGACGATGGGAAAATATACGAACGTGAATGACTTCAACAGGGTGATAGTTGCAACTCCGGATGGCAAGCCTGTTTATCTTTCGGACGTTGCGCAGGTCGTCGATGGGGTGAAGGAGCAGACAAGTCTCACGCGCGTGAACGGCAGAAGCGCAGTAGGGCTTAGCATACTGAAGCAATCCGGCAGCAACACTGTGCGCGTTGCACAGGCAATTCAGAAAGAGCTCGACGTACTCGAAAAGGAAGTTCCGTCCGACCTGAAGATTACAGTCGCCCAGGACAACAGCACGTTCATAGTCGAAGAGGTGAACGACGTCCTCTTCGATATCTTCTACGGCGGACTCCTTGCCGTGATTGTCGTCTTCCTGTTTCTCGCCAACGTACGTTCGACGATCATAAGCGCCATCGCGCTTCCGACTTCCATCATCGCAAGCTTCATCATAATGTATGCCCTGAACTTCACGCTGAACATGGTCTCACTTCTTGCGCTTTCGCTGGCTGTCGGCCTGCTGATAGACGACGCGATAGTCGTGATAGAAAACATCTTCAGGCATATGCAGCAGGGCGAGACGCCGATGGAGGCAGCGAAGGCGGCGACTGCGGAAATAGGGCTTGCCGTCATGGCAACAACGTTCACGATCGTGGCGGTTTTCGTCCCGATTGCCTTCACCCCGGGCCTCGTAGGACGTTTCTTCTACCAGTTCGGCATAACGGTCTCGGCAGCGGTTCTCGTGTCGCTCTTCGTCGCTTTTACGCTTACGCCGATGCTTTCGTCACGGTGGCTCAGCGCGGCGGATGAGGAATTGGCCGACAGGGGCTCGATCATCAGGCGGGGATTGTATTATTTCAATCATTTCTTCCAGATCCTGAGCCAGAGATACAGAAAGGCGATCTCCTGGTCGCTGCACCATCGAAAGATCGTAGTATTCGGGTCGCTGGCGGTGTTCGTTTCGAGTTTCTTTCTCATGGGACTGCTCGGAACATCGTTCTTCCCCGACACGGACGAGAGCGAGTTTAATATCGGGATAAACGCGGCTCCCGGGAGCTCGCTGCAGCAGACGGCGGACATAGGGGCTCACATCGAGTCCGTCCTCCGCAGACAGCCGGAAGTCACGACTACCCTGCTGACCATTGGTGCGGGGAACGATCCGGTTACGAGAGGAAATATACTTGTAAAGCTGGTAAAGAAGGACAAACGCAGGCGGAGCGTCTGGCAAATCATGAGCTATCTCCGGTCGGAATTGAAAAACACCCCCGGGGCAAATATTTCCTACGCTACCCAGGGCGGTCCAGGCGGAAACCAGAAGCCCGTGGTGATGAGCGTTCGAGGAGACAACATGACGACGCTGAAGTCAATTGCCGGTGGTGTCGAGAAAATCGTCCGCACGACTCCGGGGGCCGTCGACATCGAGAACAGCCTGGAGACTTCGAAGCCCGAGGTCAGGATCCGGATCGATCGCGACAAGGCTTCAGACCTCGGAGTGAATGTCGCCCAAATCGCCACGACTGCCCGTGCACTCGTCGACGGCTACGTCGCTACCAAATTCCAGGAAGGCGACGAGCAGTACGACGTGCGGGTCAGGCTGAGAAAGCAGGACAGGACTACGCTCGAGAACGTGAACAACCTGACGGTCAAGAGCAACAAGGCAATGGGCAACGGCGAAAACCTCCTCGTGCCGGTGAGTTACGTCGCGGACATACGCCAGAGTTCGGGTCCTTCCCAGATAAACAGATTCGATCGCCAAAGGGAAATCAGAGTCGACGCGAATCTATCGGGAAGGCTGCTCGGCGAAGTCCTGGCTGATGTACAGCGCAGGACAAACAGAATTGTTCTCCCTGCCGGTTACAATGTCGGTGTCGTCGGCGAGGGGCAGATGCAGTCCGAATCCTTCATGAACATACTCCTGTCGCTCGCTCTGGCGGTCATATTCGTGTATATCGTGCTGGCGGCGCAATTCGAGAGTTTCTCATACCCGTTTGCCATCATGCTGGCGCTTCCGATGTCGCTGATCGGCGCCGTTCTCGGACTGCTGGTTTTCGGCAGCTCAGTATCCATGATGTCGATGATCGGGATTATCATGCTGATGGGGCTGGTGACCAAGAACGGAATTCTTCTGGTCGACTATGCGAACGTCCTCCGCGACCGCGGACAGGAAAGGACGGAGGCTTTGATCAACGCCGGCGCGACCAGGCTGCGGCCCATACTGATGACTACATTCGCGATGATATTCGGAATGGTGCCGGTCGCATTCGCGGTCAGCGAGGGAAGCGAGTTCCGCGCGCCGATGGGACAGGCGGTAATAGGAGGACTGATAACTTCGACACTTCTGACGCTGTTCGTCGTGCCGGTTGTGTATTCCATCCTCGACGACCTGTCGTTCAGGAATGTTTTTTCTTTTCTGCAGAGGAACCAACGGACAAAAAAAGAACGCGGGTCAAACGGATGATTCTGGTCAGCATGGAACGAGATGGAATGATTCACCAGGAGGTGGCAAAGAAGAATATAGAAGCCTTCCAAAATGTTTATGACGAACTCGGTTACGGCTTCCCGGAAAATGTGTGCGGGAATGCCATGTGCTTAGAGATGACCGCGACGGGAATGACCGTTCAGCAGCAAAAGAACATTGAAGTCGTTTACCGCGGCGTTGAAGTTGGTGATTATTATACCGATCCCTTCGCGGATAATGCCGTTATCGTGGAACCAGAAGCAACGGAGGGTCTGCGCGCTGAACATGAGGCGCGGCTCATCAACTAACTTAAAGCGACCGACATCGCGGCGAGATTACTGCCGAATTCCGGGAAGAAGCCGGAATTCAGAAGAAATATCTTTTCGAACGAAAGAGAGAGAAGAAAATAATCCGTGATTATCCGGCTTTTCCGTGTAATCCGTTTGCTGATTTTCAGTAGGGAGGTTCTATGAAAATAGCATTCTTGGTTTGCAACGACGTTATTTCGCCCCGCCTGATGAAACTTCTCGACGAGGCACACATCGATTTTTACACCCGCTGGGAGCATGCGAAAGGGAGGGGCCACGGTACCGACCCCCATCTCGACACCCGCAGTTTCCCCGGCACAAACGCCGTCTACATGATTGCATTCGAGGAGGAGGCCAAGCTCGATTTGCTCATCCAGGAAATCACGGAAGCCAACAAGGAAATTCCGAGGCCGGACGATCACATCAGATTATTCCAGGTTCCACTGGAGCGCATCGTATAGACCTGCCCGATTGCTCCGGCAGCATCGCGTATAGAAACCAAATCCTTGATTCATTCGTACCCCCAAGTTACATTTCGACGATTGGCGAAATGACAATACGCCGATAAAGAGCGATGTCGGGAGACGCCAGGTTTCTCCGGCAAAGAGCGGCGCGGCATGGCTCAAGTCGCCTGCGCCAAGCGATTGGAGTCTTTCGACAACGAGTAAAGATGCTAACCTTGATAATAAGACGGTGGAGGTTGAATTGGACAGGATAAAGGTTCTCTTCATTTGCGTTCACAACAGCGCCCGGAGCCAGATGGCGGAAGCGTTCCTCAATCAATACGGACACGAGAGATTCATCGCCGAAAGTGCGGGGCTCGAACCGGGTAAACTGAACCCTATAGTCGTCGATGCCATGAAGGATGCAGGAATAGACATCTCTGCCAACAAGACGAAGAGCGTTTTCGATTTTTTCAAGCAGGGAAGAAGATACAACTTTGTTATCACGGTTTGCGACGAATCTAACGCCGAACGCTGTCCGATCTTTCCGGGGGTAGTCGATACAATCCACTGGAGTTTCAGAGACCCGTCCGGCCTGACCGGCGGCTATGAGGAAAAACTGACGGGAACCCGCATCATAAGGGACGAGATCAGGAGCAGAATCCAGGAATGGATTAAGGAGATGACCGCGAATGAGGGCAACCTAAAATGAGTCCTGGCCTGAGCAAGCTGTCGTTCCTGGACCGGTTCCTGACGTTCTGGATATTCGCCACGATGATCCTCGGCGTATTCATCGGGTACATGTCCCCGGGGGTTGTCGGCTTCTGGAACAGCTTCCAGAGCGGCACGACGAACATTCCAATCGCCATCGGCCTGATCCTGATGATGTATCCTCCCCTCGCTAAAGTCAGATACGAAGAGCTCGGCAAAGTATTTCGCAATGGGAGAATATTGACGCTTTCTCTCATCCAGAACTGGATCATAGGGCCGATAGTGATGTTCGCTCTGGCCGCGATATTCCTTCACAACTATCCGGAGTATATGGCGGGTCTGATACTTATAGGGCTGGCCAGATGTATCGCTATGGTCATCGTCTGGAACGAGCTCGCATGCGGAAACACGGAGTACGCAGCCGGCCTGGTCGCATTCAACTCGATCTTCCAGGTATTGTTCTACTCTTTGTACGCATACCTTTTCCTCACGATACTACCGCGTACGCTGGGTTTGAACTCATTCACGGTCGACATAACGATCGGCCAGATCGCCGAGACCGTGTTGTTCTATCTTGGAGTCCCTTTTGCTGCCGGAATCATAACAAGGTTCGCGCTCATCCGGCGGAAAGGCAAAGAGTGGTACCAGGAGAAGTTTACACCGAAGATCAGCCCCATCACTCTTGTCGCGCTTCTCTTCACAATCTTCGTGATGTTCACCCTGAAAGGCAACCTCATAGTTCGTTTGCCGCTGGACGCAGCGAGGATTGCGGTTCCGCTTGTCATCTATTTCGTCGTCATGTTCTTTGTCTCATTCTGGATGGGAAAGAAAGTCGGTGCCGATTACAGCAAGACAGCCACTTTGTCCTTCACCGCTGCAAGCAACAACTTCGAGCTCGCAATAGCCGTAGCGATAGCGGTATTCGGAATAAACTCGGGGGAGGCCTTCGCATCCGTGATCGGTCCGCTTGTGGAAGTACCTGTACTGATTTCGCTGGTCAACGTGTCTCTCTGGTTCCAGAAGACATACTTCACCATTGAAGACCGGGGCAAACCCGCTGACGGCCCCGGAATAGACTAAGCCTTCCTCAGTCATAACCTGAAACCGCTGACGGATCGCAGCCTCATCCGGTCTTGATCCAAAGGGCACCCCCCGGCCTTAACTTCGGGTCCCTGAAATCTAATTTCGGCCTGCCGGGCGTGCACTTCAGCATGGATGTGCAGCCATCAGACGGACTCTGCTTCGAGATATTCAAGCGGGTGGAAGTGGAAAGCCCGGTAATTTTCTTATATCCGAAGTTGAAAGGCGACGAAATTGTGAGCCGGCGAATGCGGGCGCACTCAAAGATCGGCCGAACCGGCAGCCGTGCGGCGAGCCAACATTCGCTTCGACCCGCCGCGGGACAACCAGCTAAACGTTCGCCCCCTCCGCGAGGCGGCAATAGTCCGCAGCAATTATCCTGTCCAACGGGTCGCGCACATAAAGTACGGGTTTGGATTCCTCCCCGACAATTGCGGTCCTTGTGCCTTGCCGGGCTTTGTGGCGCGTCGAGCCTGCCAACCTGGCCGTCAACCATTTTGAGAGTTTTTCGGCCGCATGGCCGTACTTCCCGGAAAATACCATCGCGTCGTAACCGCCCATCAGGGCTATGGCAGCTCCGCAACTCAGAAGGACTCTGTATTCGAGAAGATCCCTGGCGGCCTTATACTTCTCTTCATCTTCAAATATGTCTTCGATCGTAACCTGTTGTCCGGCAACGGCGGTCAGGCCGCTGTTCCTAGTCAGCATCTCGTTTATCGTTTCGGGTCCGAGCTTTTTCTTTTCTTCGATGAGCAGCACGATACCGGGGTCTATCTCGCCGCATGTCGTGTTGCCCGGAATACCTTCCATCGGAGTGGACCCGCCTGAAACGTAGACGGGCCTCCCGTCATATATTCCCACGACTTCAGGAACAGGCTCGAGACAAATCGAAATTACCCTGGCTGCCTCTTTGTACTGTCGGCTGATTCTACGATAGGCGGCCTCGTGATAAAGGCCGTGGTAGCCGAACCTTCTAATGCCGTCGAGGGCGCCGTCAGATATCTCCGCAGACTCAATATCCAGAGCATAGGTCCGCTCCTGTATCGGAAGATCGACAAAGAACGCCGTCTCGAAAAGGAGAAGCATATCGGGGACCGGGACTGCCCTCTCAAGCGTCTTTATCAGCCTGATGGCGGGCGGGATGTGGAGCGGGGAATCCGGAACCAGTTCCTCCAATGCCGGCAAGATCGATCTGTCGTAAAGAGCCGGCTTTCTGAACCGCTCGCCTCCATACAAGACCCTGATCGCGACCGTTTTGGGTCTGTAATCGTCCATCAGGCTTCTTATGTCGTCACTCGAGGCCGACGAATCTCTCGATCTGATTCTCCCTTTTCTCTGAAGCTGGTACGATTCGTCTGCCGGGGGCTGAAGGTCGCCGGTCGAATAGACGAAATAGTTCACGTAGAAACCTTCAGGAATCAAGACGACTAAGTTTCTCATTTGCACCTTCTCCATTCTCATGAAACGCTGATTCACTTCCATCCGGCCCGACGAGCCCGACATCCGCCGGCGATATGTGACCGTATGTCTCCCTCCGTGACAGGAGCTCATAAGCTCTCTTTGCGATCGCAGCCTCTTCGTTCGTTCTGACGACCAGAATGTGCGCCTCGCTTCCGGACGACGAGATGTCGGCAGGAAGCCCCGTCGCTGTCCTGTTCTTCCATTTGTCCAGCCTGATGCCGAAGTAGTCCATGTTTCTGCAAACCAGTTCGCGGACGTATGGCACCGACTCTCCTATCGTGTCGGTGAAGATAACGGCATCCGCGTTTCCCACGACCGTCATGTAAGCGCCAAGATACTTCTTTATTCGTGACAAATAGACATCAAGCGTCGTCCGGGATCTTTCATCTTCCGTACCGGCGGCTCTTCTGATGACATCTCTTATATCAGACGAAATTCCGGACAAGCCGAGGACGCCGCTCTTCCTGTTCAGTATTTTGTCCACTTTTGAATAGTCCCCTCCGGTATAAGCGATCATCTTCAGGACCACTGCCGGATCAAGGTCACCGCAACGGGTGCTCATCACCAGACCCTGCAACGGCGAGAATCCCATCGAGTTATCGGCAGATTTTCCTCCCGCGACCACGCAAAGACTGGCGCCACCACTGCCGAGGTGACAGCTTACCGCGTTGAACCTCTCCGGGGCTATACCCAGGAACTCCGCTGCGGCCTCGGATACGTACTGGTGACTTATCCCGTGAAATCCGTACTTTCTGATTCCGAGTTCGTCCCTGATTCCTTCCGGGAGAGGATAAGTGTAAGCATACTCGGGAATCGTCGAGTGAAACGCCGTATCGAGTATTACCGCCTGGGGAATCTCCGGATATCTTGCGTCGCATTCATTTATCAGTTCTATCACAGGCGGATTGTGTATTGGTGCAAGGTCCCTGATCTTCTCCAGTAAGGGAAATTCTCTCCTGGTAATAAGCGTGTTGTCACGGAACTCCGCGCCGCCCTGTACGAGTCGGTGAGCAAACACATCCGGCGGGAAACTCATATCCTTCTCCACGATCCTTGTTGCTTCGGAGAAAGCTTCCTTGTAGCTTCCCGCTTTTATCGGATATGTTTCCTCGCGGCCGGAGACCCTGTGAACGATCCGCGAGGCCTCGGCCGTTTTTGCTCCTATCCTCTGAACTTCCCCGCTGAGTATCTCTTCACCCGCGGGCATAGAGATCATTCCATATTTCAGCGAGGAACTTCCGCAGTTCAATACGAAGATGTTCATGGTTGTCAGATCTCCAGGTCCGATGTCCATCCGAAGACCGGGATTCCTGCCAGGCTGTGTACAATCGCCGCCGTGCCGAGAACGCCTTCCGTTATCCTTCCGAGTGCGACGTACTCGTTCGGGGCATGGGCCTCGTCTTCGCGGCCGGGTCCGTATCCGATCGTCGGGATACCGAACCGCTTCGTCAGGACGCTTCCCGCGGTCCCCATGCCGAGGCGGGGAAGACGCCATTTGCCCGGCTGGTTCTTGCATCCTGCAGACGCGAGCGCCTGGCGGGAACGATCCATGATGGGAGAAAACGGGTTTGTCTCCCAGGCATCGCTGAGATATCTGACCTGAACGGTCTGACCGTTACTCAGTCTCTGTGCCTCTTCACGTATCTGGATATCGAGATTAAGGTCGTTCCTCTCTCTCAGATCCCGCAGGCTGAACTGTTTTATCCTCTCGGTCAGGGTCTCAGTGTCATCATCGGAGAAGAGTCTGCGGTTGAACGTTATGTACGCATCTCCTTTTTCATGATCGAACCTCGGCTCCCTGACGTTCATCAATTCGATGAAACCGGGAAGGCCCTTTGCCTGAGTGGCGCTCAGGAGGTTCCGGAAGACAGTTTGAGCTGCATCGTGAAGGAAGTTCGGATTCGGCGAGTCCAAACCGATCTTGAACTCAGCCCAGCCGTCATGACCGTAGAATAGCCCCAGGTCGGTCGGCTCACCGAGGATTGCGTAGTCGACTTTTATCTTCATATCGGCCAGGGTCCTGGTGAGCAGGTGCTGCACCCCGAGGCTCAGGCCGTTCTCCTCCGACACGGTGGCGGCAACAATCAGATTGCCTCTCAAAGGAAGGAGCGCACGTTTCAGAAGATATCCGGCATAAACCTGAACTGCGATTCCGCTCTTGCAGTCCGAGCTTCCCAGACCGTACAGCCTGTCTCCTTCAACCTCGCCGGAGTAGGGCGGCATATCCCAATTTGAATTTTCTGTATCGGCATCGACTGTATCCATATGGCTATTCAACAGGACCGTCGGACCGGACTCGACTCCGTATATAATCCCGAAGACGTTGCCGAAATCATCCACGATGACCTTGTCATACCCCAACTCGTTCATTCTTCTCTCAACGATCTTTGCGACGTTGATCTCGCAAAGACTCTGGCTCGGTGTGCGGACAAGTTCAGACGTGAACCTGGCCGCTTCTTTTCCTAAATAGTTCGCGTGTTCTTTTAGCAGTTTATACATTTCAGTTCCTCTTTTTTCTTTCACCTATGATACCTCAAGGAGTGTGCCGACGGGAAAACCCGCGCTGCGTACGCATTTGAGCGTTTAGGGATTGTTGCTTAAGATGCACCTTTGTAATTTGCAATGGTATCACTGCAGGACGCCATTAGAAAATCGGAAGGCGCGAAGAGAACGAGCCTCCGTTAATTCCAGGGAGTCGGGCAGAACATTACCAGAGGCTTTTTGACTTCCTACTTTTGACTTTTGAATTACGATAATGAAAGCTGAAGACTTAAGATTAGAAGAATTAGTCAGCTTCTCCGAAGGGACATTGGCCCTTCAGGGGCGCGAAGTGGTCCTTCACAGCCTGCATGCATTTGCACAATTCAGGAAGGACCTCGTCGACACTGTCAGCCTGGAGCATACAAGAAGTTTCCTTACCAGGTTCGGATATTTCCAGGGCCAGGCGGATGCGTCCGTTCTCATCAGCAACTTCACCTGGGACAACGACATTGAGTTGATAAAAGCCGGCTGCAAGCTCCATTCGCTTGAGGGGATCGCGAGAGATATCATAAACAGCCTGGAGTATGATGCGCGGGCCGGAAGATTTCTGATGGAGATCAGCTGGGTCGACTCCAAAGAAGCGCAGGAGCACTTGTATGTCCTGGGAAGATCGGCTGAACCCGTCTGTTGGATACTGAGCGGGTATTTCAGCGGCTTCGTATCGCTCTGTCTCAAAAGAGACGTCTACTTCATCGAAACTTCCTGTAAGGCTCAAGGCAAGAACGTCTGTCACGCGACCGGAAAGGACGTCGATACGTGGGGTGATGAGATCAAGCCTTACATCGGTTACTTCAAGTCTCACGATATCAAGCTAAAGATCGGGAAGCTCACCGAGCAGCTGAAGCAGAAAGCGGCGCTGTTGAAGAAATACGAGAAGGAAATCGAGGCGCTCGGTACGGCTGCAAAACCGTCGTTCATCGAAATCCACAGCAAGGCGTACAAGAATGTCCTGATAGTTGCCAACAAGGTCGCACCCTATGATTCGACGGTCCTGATTACCGGCGAGACCGGAGCGGGAAAGGAAGTGATGGCGAAATATATCCACCGGCTTTCTCCGCGGTCGAAGGGGCCTTTCATCGCCGTCAATTGCGGGGCGCTGCCTGAGTCGCTTCTCGAAAGCGAACTATTCGGGCACAAGGCCGGCGCTTTTACCGGCGCCATCAAGGACAGAATCGGGCTGTTCGAAGTTGCCGACAAAGGCACCGTGTTTCTCGATGAGATCGGCGACATAAGCCCTGCCATGCAGCTGAAGATCCTTCGGGTTCTACAGGAACGCGAGATCTTGCGCGTCGGCGAGAGCCTTCCCCGCAAAGTCGACATCAGAGTTATCGCGGCGACGAACAAAGACCTGAAGGAATTGATAAGCCGGGGCAAGTTCAGAGAGGATCTCTACTACAGGTTGAGCGTGATGGAGCTGCGTGTTCCCGCACTCCGGGACCGCAAGGAAGATATTCTCCCCCTCACGAGGTTCTTCGTCGACAGGCTTTCAAAGAAATTAAAGATCCGCAATCTCCACATCGATTCCACCTGCATCGACTATCTCCAGGAATACAACTGGCCGGGAAATGTCAGGGAATTGGAAAACGTGATTGAGCGGGCCGCAATACTGAGTCCGGACGGGCGAATCTTGCCGGAGCATCTTCCTGCCGCGATTGCCAATGCGGGAAAGAAGTCCTTTGAACCCCTGGTGAAAGGGAATCCGACACTTGAGGAAGTGGAGCTCGGTTACATACAACAGGTACTGGAACAGACGGGGGGTAACAAAGCGAAGGCCGCGCGCGTCCTAGGAATCGATGTGACTACGCTCTGGAGAAAACTGAAGAAAGACTAATCGGAAGTTGGAGACCTGAAGCCGGAGGCCGGATATCGAAGATTGATCCTTTCGTTTTCCCGCCTCCGGTCTCCTGTCTACAGTCTCCAATTCTACCACCCATTCCTTTTCCTGAGCGACGTTATGTGCGCAACGTGGTGCTTGCCGTGCCAGGCATACATTTGAAGCGTCGTCTCGAGCTTCTGAACTCCGCTCTCCGGATGCCTGAAGGTCCGCTGAAAATCTTCGGGTTTCATGCTTCTAAGCAGGAAGACCCATCTATGATGCAGATTCTCCAGAAGTTTGAGAGAAATTTCCACGTCGGCCGAAGTCGCGTCCGGAAGCCTGGCCCACTCGGCCTGCTCATACGGTTTCACCATCGGCTGGTCCTCGGTGAGCGCAAGCCTGAACCTGACATATGCATTCATGTGGCTGTCCGGCAGATGATGTACTACCTGTCGCAGCGTCCAGCCGCTGGGGCGATAAGGGGTCTCCAGCTGCTGCTTCGTTAAGCCGTGTACCGCCTCCCGAAGAGCCGCCGGCGCCTTCGTTATATCGTCTATCAAAGCAATGCGCCTGGCTTCAGTCAGTTCTTGTTCGGGCTTGAATCGGCCTATGGGGTAACTGTAGTCTTCCATCTCTTTCTCCTTCTACCTCTCATCTAACCTCTGATATTCTTGAAAAGTTCAGTCAGTTTTCTATTATCTAAAAACCCGTCGCTTCTCACACCGGTGCGGACATCGATTCCATACGGATGAACGGACTCTATGGCTTTTCTCACATTGCCGGGGTTAATTCCGCCCGCGAGGAAAATTGGCCTGTCTGTCATCCGTACGATTTCTTTCGCAGTTACTTCGCTCGTCAAAAGGAAGGTTCCGACGGCAGGCGGAACCGACGCAGCGATTTTTCTTATCGCGGCGTCATCGATTACTCCGGGACCGCTGGGCATCCTGCCGACAAGTCCGATGGCATCCGCTCCGGCCCCGATTGCCATTTCGGCCTCCTGAAGGCTCGATACGCAGCTATGCTCCCGGGAAAAACAGTACTGGGAACAAGCACCCGCCTCAATGCCGGCTTGTTCCCCGTCAGATTTGCGGCTGAGACTCTCCCGACGTCAGGCTATTTCATTGTATCCGGTTTCACTAACCTTATGAGCTTCATCCCAATGGGATAAAACGTCGTATCCGGAGGCCATGGGACCGGGGGACCTGCATGGACGAGGGCGTGGGTTGTTGTCGTATCGGTAACCTTCGGCCAGGTAAACTCGACTCTCATCTTCGTCTTACTCCTGAAAGTACCCGACGAAATCGCGTAGATATTTCCCCCCACATGGACAGCGGTAATCGTGTCTGGAGGCCAGCGCAGACTCTGCAGGGGCTGGTTCTTGGTGCACGAACCCATGAAAAGAGAACTGCCGAGGACAAAAAGCAAAAGCAGCAATAAGTGATTTTTCATGTCGATGATGCTCCTTCCTTTTAGTTGTCTACCATGCGATCATTACAAGCGGTTTATTTTGTCTTTTAGTCTTAAAGCCTCTCGTCCGCCGATGAATCCAGTATCCGCATATTGCCAACATCTGAGACATTCGTCGAGATAGCGGGCGGCCGCAGTCGTGTCGTTATTCCTCAAATAGAACCTGGCCAACTCCAGATCGATATCAGGCCACAATTCGCGTATCCAGGGGCCGCTGTTCCTCAAAGCAAGAATGAGGGCAAAGACTACTTCTCCACGCTGCCCGAGGATGCCGCTTAGCCTCCTTTCGCCTGTCGTATCCCGGCTCTCCAGTTCGCCGAGGGCAATGCCTTTTTGGGCAAGGAGATAGAACGGGTCGGCACTGTGAAGTCTCTCGACGAGTCCGAATTCCCTGGACGCCAGGGTGTTCTGCTGTTTTGCCAGAAGTATTTCTCCCTTGACGAGATGAAGGTAAGCGGAGCGCCGCCTGACGAAATAAGGATCGCTGCTTCTCACATTTTCAATATGCCTCAACACGCGCGCCGCATCCGCCAGTTTTCCGGATTCGGCGTAACTTGCCGCGATAAGGGGAAGCTCCGCAAATGGAGACTCACTCGTTTGTTCGGCCTGGCGCATTTCACCGGCGTATTTGTGTGCATCACCCCGGTCTCGCTCGATTCTCCCGAGAAGGTAATGGAAATAAGATTCCTCGCCTTTCCTCTGCTCGTTCTGCAGCTGGACGATTGCATCTCGACAAGCCTTCCCGGCACAGCCCAGCCTGCCCTGGAAGTAATACAGCGCCGCGAGCTGGGAATACGCCAGTGTTCTCGTCCTTGGATCTCCAACCGTCAGAAGGTTCGTCAATATCTTCTCCGCGGAATCCTCCTTCCCCATCATCCAATAACATTGGGCAATGTATCCGTCTATGCTGTAATATTGCTGTCGAATGATCTTACTCTGCCTGAAGTACTCGATCGCCGTGGCGGCATTACCCGAGAGAGCGAGGGCATATCCCATATTATTGAAAACAGTACCCTTGTAGACCGAATCGATTGACAGGGCCTTGCCGTCCGCTTCCAGTGCAGCGCCGTAATTCCCGACAAACATCGCCAAGTGGCCTAGTGTAGCGTAGCCTTCCGAGCTGTTCGGGTATCGCACAACCAGCTGCTGTATATTTTCAAAAGCCCTCTGATAATCCAACTCGAAGCTGGGACCGTAGTAAACCGCCAGGATGTAGAACCTCTCCCTGTCGGTGACACGATCTATAAGCGGAAGCACCCGGCTGTGGTAATGCAAGGCTAGGCTGTCTTCACCGAGTTTCCTGTATATATAAGAAAGATCGCTGACCGCGATTGCGAACATCGTGTCTTTCAGGACGGCCTGCGCTTTGAGAATCGCGGCTTCACGGTATTTCCCCTCTCCTTCCAGAACGTTCCCCCTTGAATACAACTCCAAAGCATCCAGAGAAGGAGTGGTGACCCTATCCAGCCTGATGGTGTTCTCAGATATGTGACGTTCCGACTCGCCCAGGGCCTCTCTGATGTCTTCACAGAGTTTATCCATCGCTGGCAAAACATCCTCTATCCTCGTGACTTCCCGACGGAACATTTGCACGGTTTCGCCAGCATTTGCGTCGATAATCTTACACGACAGAACGAAGCTGGCCCCGACCGGATGAATTCCCCCCGCGACGACCACGCCGATGCCCTCCCGACGTGCGGCAGCTACTGCGATATTTTCGGCAAACGGCGTGTTCACCGGCACTCTCATCCGTTTCAGGGTCTCGGCGATCCTGGAAGAGGGAAGGATATTGAAATGCGGGGATTGCCTGAGAGATACTTTCATTGCCTCTGTAAGAGAGTGGTCGAACACGGCATTCCGGGTGGAATTTTCGAGGTCGGCAACTATCACATAAGATGCTGGTTCTATTCTGAACGATCTGACGGAAAGACGCGGGTAAAGAATGATTCCAAGAACGAAAACCGCAATTAAGAGAGGGCCGGCGATATACTTGTGCTCCATGATAATGTGGAAGCCTCGAGTGAAGGCCCCGGGCTCCTTCGCAGGAAGAGCAATCCGGGAGAGGGCGTCCCTGACCTCAGCTGCGCTGCCGTATCTCCTGTCGGGATCCTTCTGCAGGAGCCGCATGATTATTTCTGCCAGGCCTTCCGGAATCCCGGGGCGGAGGGCGCAAGGAGAAGCGGGTTTATCATAGACGATGGAGTAGAAGAGCGCGGCTTCATGCCCGGCCGCAAACGGCCTCGTCCCGGTCACCATCTCATACAGCACGACTCCCAGGGAGAAGAGATCGCTGCGGGCATCAACGACGCCGTTCTGTATTTGTTCCGGCGACATGTACGCAGCCGTTCCCGGCCTGGCTCTCGCTGTTGTCTGGACGACGTTCCCGGTCAACTTTGCCAGGCCGAAATCGACGATTTTCACCATCCCATCGCGGGTAGTTATCAGATTTGCCGGTTTGATGTCTCTATGAATGATTCCGGCTTCGTGTGCACGACGTAGTCCGTCGGCTACCTGCAGACCGATTCGAACCGTCTCCTTAACGCCGAGCGGGCCGCGCTCAATTCTCTGCTTCAGCGTCTCTCCGTCGTAGAGAGCCATACAGATGAACGAACGCCCGTCATTTGTCTCATCTATCTCGTGAATAACGCCGATATTCGGATGATCCAGGGCGGACGCTGCCTGCGCTTCCTCGACGAACCGAATTCTTGCGTCTGAATCCGTCGTCAGTTCGGGGGGAAGGAACTTAAGAGCGACGTTGCGCCTGAGTCTCAAGTCCTCAGCTTTGTACACTACGCCCATTCCGCCTTCGCCAAGCCTGGACAGAATCTTGTAGTGAGATATGACTTCGCCGATCATGGTCTTATTCTCGTCTCTCACGCCGCTTCAGACGACGGGTGTGAATAGGGACGATTAACAACGCTAATGCGGAGCCGGTTATTCTGTTATCCGAAAGTCTATATCGTGAAATCATCATTTCATCTGTCCGGAATCATTCCCTATCGGTCACGAAGCCGATTCGGATCAGCCGGCGGCGTTCGCTCCAAAGCCTTTGAAGATGGTACTCTTCACCTCGGCTCTTCCTTCCTCCGTCACGCGATAACCCTTTTCACAACGAGTGCGGTAATATCGTCGTGCTGAGGCGTTTCTGCGCTGTGTTCTTTTACGGCGCGGAGGATCTCCTCAATTAGTTTCCCTGCCGGCATCGCGGCATTCTCCGTGATGAGATTGCGCAGCTTTTCCTCGCCGAATTGCTCCTTGTCCAGATCCATGGCCTCGGTAACTCCGTCCGAATAGACAACAAGCACATCTCCCGGCTTTAATCGTATTGTAGACTGTTCGTATTCAAATCCGTTTCCGACACCGATTACGGTGCCGCCTTCGCGGAGACGTATCGGATCATGTTCTTCGGTAAGAAGGAACGGGGGCTCGTGACCCGCGTTGCAGTATGTCAATTCGTGGCTCATCGTGTCGACCGTCGCATAGAAGAGCGTCGCAAACTTCTCCGGCCCCGTCCTCTTGTAAAGATGCCGGTTCAGGCCGGCGACACAATCTCTAACCGAGTTGCCGGAGATTGTCAGGCCCTGGAGTGAGGCCTGCAGATTAGTCATCAGCAGCGCGGCCGGGAGTCCCTTGCCTGAGATGTCTCCGAGACAAAGCGCCAGTCTATGTTCGCTGAGCGGAATGAAGTCGAAGTAATCGCCGCCAATGGTCCCCGCGGGGAAGGTCGCTCCGGCAATATCGTATCCCGGAAACTTCGGTGCCTCCTTCGGCAACAGATCCATCTGGATTTGAGAAGCCAGTTTCAATTCGTGATGCATTCGAATCAGTGCCTGCTCTTCTTCATACAGCCTCGCGTTCTCCACGACCTGCGCCGACTGCGAGGCGATGATCGCGAGAAGACGCTGGTCGTCTTCGGTAAACCCCTCCCCGTCCTTCTTGTTGTACACGGCCAGGACACCCTTCAAAAGATTGCGCACCAACATCGGTACGCAAAGGACCGACCTGACGGAATCGTCCCATTGCAAGCCATGGAACCGTTCGTCGGCGGCGGGGGAGTTCACGGTCAGCGGCTTCTTGTTAAGAACCATCCAGCCGAGAAGAGCCTGATCGATGTGGAATGGATCGTGCTCTGAGGAACTGATGCTCGCCCTTACAAGTGTCTTCGTGGGAAGGTCCGGCTGCTCTTCAACGAGAGTAATAATCCCCTGCTCGGCATCGACCGCCCTGAGGGACCGGCTTATGATTTTTCGAATGACCTCGTCGGATGTTTTAAGTGCACCGATTGCACCGGCAAGTTCGTTCAAAACTGACAGTTCGTCGACCGCTCGTTTCAGACGCTGGTTTTCGGTCTGCAACAGTCTTAGGTTTTCCATGTGTTGTTACCAACCTTATCTTGTCTGCATAGAGATCTGTCTCGCCGGACTTTCGCTCTCAATCGCCGCGTCTGCCGCGGCATGCGAGCGGAGATCGATCTATCTGATCCGGTATTACGTCGAACGAGGAGCTGAGGGCTTATTTTGCCTGTTGTTGGGAGGTTCGATCGTTACCACGAAGGAGTTTCGTTGGAGCTTCTCGGAACCAAAAAGTACTTTTGCCCTTCCTGAAGCATGCACGACCATATTTCGAATCCAGGGTGAATCTAATTGAGCTTCGATGAAAAATCAAATTGATGGCGGAACGATCGAATGGGGAATCGCAGTCCGTTCGCCGCCCCGGTAATTCCGCATAATCCCTTAATTCGTTTAGACTTCGGGATGCCGGGGATTCTTATTCTCCATCCTGATTCAGCAGGACGTGTACAGGAGAAACTATCGGATCGAGGTTGCCCCATTGGTTAAGGAGCTTGCAAATAGTTTCCGTCGGAGTGGCGCTCCTGCGAAGCAGAAGCTGGCCGTTCTGGGTAACAAGGTCCTCGAGCAGCACCATACCGACGGTCAATCTCCTGACCGGAACCGTAGCGTCCGGTCTCTTTGCTTCAGGAGAGGGGGGGCCGCCCAGAAGAACGAGAATCAGGTCTGGATCGTAAACCTTATACATGCTTTTCATCTTCTTGAGAACGTCACGCCCCTTGAAGTGATCTGTGCTCTTCATTTCCAGATCCAGAAGAATCTTCAGAATTCTCGATCCGAGCGGGATATCCTTTCCCTTCACGGGGTCAGCCACCGGTTCACCCGTACCGTCAAAGTTTTTTCGCTGAAGCCGGATTATGTGGGCAACGCCGGCGACCAGATGACCTATCGACGCCAGCTTCTCCGACTGCACAAGCCCCTTTTGCATTTCTTTCATCTCGACGAGTGTGCGTTCCAACTCGGAATTCCTTGTCTGTAGCTCCTTCTCAAGAGCGGCTCTTTCTCTCTCGTGCATAACGCTGTCGGTTGTATCTCTCATAACAACCATTATCTGCGATTCGTTGTCGGCTATCAGGACATTTATGGTCGCCTCCTTGATTCGCCAGAAGGCCCTCCCCCCGCCGCCGAACCTGAATCGAACTCGACGGTAATGATAATCATCCGAAACATTATCGAGCACTCTTCTGAATTTCTCGACGTCCTCACCATGGACGTATGACAGAAATTCTTTGCCGGTCAGATCGCCGGGGTCTACGTTGTCCTGGTGGAATGACTGGCTGGCATAAACGCAAACGTAATTCGAGTCGAGGACGGTGATCATGTCTATGACGTTTTCGCAGATGAGCCGCATTGGCAACCGTTCGACGGGAGTTGATGTCCTTCACATAAACTATGTCGGGAAGATTATCGATGAGGGTCCTGAGAAGAATCCTCTCTCGAATGAGCGCCTCTTCAGCTCGCTTCCTCGGATCTATGTCCGATGTGGAACCCGCCATCCTCAGCGGTTTTCCCTCCGTTGAGAATACTATCTGGCCACGGTCATGCACCCATTTGTAACCGCCGTCGACGGTGCGCATCCTGTACTCTTCGGAGAATACCGACGACTTGTGAGTGATGTAATTTCCCAAATCAGACCGAACCCGTGCCAGATCATCCGGATGAACGTACCTGGACAAATCGGAAAAGTGGTTGACCGAACCGTCGAGCTTGTAGCCGGTTATTGTGTACCATCTGTCCGACGGGATAATTGCGCACTGCCTGCCTGAAGAGCATGTGTGTTCGTTCCGACTCCGAGATACGGCGCTGTTCGAGATAGAAAGTTATTGAAATCGGAAGAAAAATTGACGTCCGCAGGGGCGCACGCGGGTCCTGCCCGAAGGAGGTGCCGGTTGGGTGCCCGACGGCCGATCCCTTAAAAGGTATTCTTAATTTCACGCGGAATTCGCAACCAATTAACATCCTTTTGTGTTATTGACAGCGAGAAGAAAGGAAGAGAATGAAGATCGTTCTGGAATTGCTAATCGTTTTCGGCTTGACCTATTATCTCATTACCCTCCTGGCGACAAGACTCAAGCTCTTTTCGGATAGGCGCCCTAATCAAGACGAGAAACAGGAAGATGCACCATTCCTTCCGTCGATCTCGGTACTCAAACCGGTAAACGGAATTGACGGAAACCTTTACTCTAATCTCGTTTCCTTTGCAAACCAGGACTACCCGGACTATGAGATCGTAATCGGCCTTCAGTCTCCGGACGACCCGGCAATACCGCTTATTGAAAAGCTTAAACTCGAGTTCCCGGACAAAAAGATCAAATATACGGTAAGTAACCGCACGCTGGGATACAACCCGAAGGTTAACAACCTGTATGGCATGATGCCGCTTGCTGAAAACGATTACATGGTGATCAGCGACAGCAACGTTATCGTCTCCAGGAACTATCTCAGGGACAATGTGAAGTACTTCGAGGATGAGCGGGTCGGGGTTGTGACGAACCTGATCAAGGGAGTCGGAGGAGAGAATATCGGTGCGTTGTTCGAGAATCTTCATCTTAATTCGTTCGTGATCGGAAATGTCAGCCTGCTCGATCTCGCAGACAGGAAGATAGTAGTGGGGAAATCGATTTTCTTCAGGAAATCACAGTTCGACCGGCTGGGCGGCATATGGGAACTCCGGAATTATCTCGCTGAAGACTACCTGATGGGTAGGATGTACAAGAAGAGCGGATACAAAGTGGTAGTCTCGCCGCAGTTGATCGGCACGACGAATCACTCGTGGACTTTCAAACGCTTTGTGAATAGGCATACCCGATGGGCACAGTTGAGATGGAACCTGAATAAGCCGGCCTACTTCGCCGAACTCCTCATGAATTTTCCATTCTGGTCACTGGTCCTGGCTGCAGTCTCCGGGTTCTCGTATGAAGCGTCTCTCATAGCGGCGTTCACGTGGGGAGCGAAGATTACCGGAGATGCGCTCATGAATGCGACTCTTGACAGCGGCCTGGGAATTACACACTGCATGGCGGCCCCGATCAAAGATTTGCTTATTGCATTTTCATGGCCGGTCCCGCTCGTCAACAGGAAAACAAACTGGCGCGGGACGTCCGTGAAGATCACCCGTAACACGCTCCTGCTCCCTTCCGGCAACTAGATTCGTGATTCCTTCAGCATAAGGAAGAATCAGCAGAAACAAGTCTCCGCTGCGTTCTCACGGGATCAGTCTATCAAAGGTGCCCTCGTCAACCTTCTCACCGCTCACGAGCCGGTCAATCTCGAATCCTCCCGTCTTGGGAAGTCTCTGATATCCCATCTCGGCAAGTTCCAGCAATTGACCCGTTTTCCGGCTCTCGTCGAGCCAGCGGGGAAAGTCGCGTATTGACGACATGTCAACTGCACACTTGTTATCAATCAGATATTCCCGGTTTCTTGCCTCATGATCCCCGATCGGCGGAAGAAATACCATCGGAATACCTAGAGCGGCGTAGAAAACCATCTCGCTCGGCTTTGTGATAATCACGTCGACGGACTTAAGGGCAACGTTGAATCTATCGAAAGATTTGAAGAGATCCCGGTCGAAAATCACCTCAGTATACTCGCATTCGTCGAGCCCGTAATTCACGAATAAATTCTCCGCATTCTTCAGCGCATGTTCGTTGTCGCCGCACGAGACTATCAGCCTTACGCTTCCATCTCTCAGATC
Organism: Bacteroidota bacterium; assembly: GCA_021825585.1. Classification (GTDB taxonomy): domain Bacteria; phylum Bacteroidota; class Ignavibacteria; order Kryptoniales; family JAKASW01; genus JAKASW01. The sequence goes on from JAKAGT010000026.1 coordinate 26,409, forward strand.
GTCGAGCAGAGATTTCACAAGTTCCGCCAGCATGTTCGAATATGCGCCGGCACCGCTGAAGGGGAACATTATGGTCAGCGGAACGGTTGAACCGGATCGGAGCCTGCTTCTTCTGATCTCAAGATCAGCAACAAGGGCGGCCAGATCACTGGCACCGGTATTGACCGGCGGCAGCGGGAAACCGGTTACATGAATCCGTTCCAAAGGCACACCGTAAGACATCAGCCTGTCCGCGGATCTAGGAACCGGAACCATGTAATCAATATTCGGCTCGTTCGGGTCGATCGGTATCCATACGCGGTGAAATTCGGTATCACACAGCAGAAGATAATTCCTCCCGCGGTAACGCCGGTATAATGAAATCATCGCCTGCAGATAAAATGTGTGGAGCAAAGCGGGATAGTCCGGTCTTAAGGAATCAAGAAAGCGCTCTCCGACCTTCAGCGCACTGAGGAGCCGAATAAACTTCGATCCCACCAGAGACGGCGGCTTGTGGTCGTCCTGGATTCTCATCAGACCGTCGAACCAATTGTACAGAAACCTGGTCCTGCTCTCCGCGTCTCTCGACCCGTAAGTGTGAATGCGCTGCGCGCCGTTCCATATCAGTTCGTCGATCCCGCCGACGAACGGTTCCCTGTCGACTCTTGCGACGGGGGCGCCACTGACACAGGATAAGTTATGCGCAGCCCTCAGATGGCCGTACCCCATGAGTGCCGAAGTGATTATATACCTGCCGTCCGTCAATTCATTTGACATACATTATAGTTTTCGGATTAAATTCGACTAACGTCTGTACACACCGGAGGGCAAGAGGATTATCTGACAGGAAGTATACAAAACAGAGGATTCGCAAACAACGCATTCACGCCGGGGCCCCAAATTGTCAGGAATTGGCCGTTCCGGACGGAATTTCTAACGAGCCGGCAGGTGCAACCCCACTCTTCGATTCGCACCCCGTTACGAGGCCGACCCCACGGTCTCCCCGTTTTCTTCTATCCGGTCCTGGAAATACGATTTGATATTCCGTGCCGCCTTCATCCCGACCACCCGGGCCAGCTCTTCCAGCGACGCCTGACGGACACCCTTCGCCGAACCGAACTCCTGCAGCAGCCTTGTCGCCCTCGTCTCACCGACACCTTCAATTTCCGTGAGCTCGGTGGAGATCACGCGCTTTTCACGGAGAGATCGGTGAAATGTTATGGCGAACCTGTGTGCCTCGTCGCGAACGTGCTGGAGAAGTTTCAATGCCGAGGACGTCTTCGGCAGCAGAATGGATTCCGACTCTTCGGGAACGAACACTTCCTCGAGCCGCTTTGCAAGCCCGATTATCGGCTGATTGGGGAGTCCGATCCTCCTTAGAACGTCTACAGCTGAAGAGAGCTGTCCTTTGCCGCCGTCGACCACGACCAGGTCGGGGAACTGCCCTCCCTCGCGCATCACTCTCGTGTAACGGCGTTCGATCACTTCTTCCATGCTCGCGAAATCGTCCGGGCCCACGACGGTCCTTATCTTGAATTTCCTGTAGTCGCTCTTGCGCGGCTTCCCGTCGACAAAAACAACCATCGAAGCTACGGGGTCGCTTCCCTGTATATTTGAATTGTCGAAGCATTCTATCCGCCTCGGAAGCGCGGGGAGATGGATGTCCCTCTGGAGCGCCTGAAGCGTGTGCGGCACCGTCTCTTTGCTCTTCTCCTTTTGTATTTTCAGCTCGTCCAGCATATACTTCGCGTTTGCGCGGCACATCTTCACGAGCTTCTGGTCTTCGCCTTCGTCCGGAACGACGACCTCGACCTCTCCGCCTCTCTTCGATTGCAGCAAGTTGGCAACGAACTCTGTATCAGTCGGTTCTGCGGACAGATAAATCTCAGCCGGTACGTAGTCCGATTTGATATAGTACCGCTCGATGAGAGTCTCTATCATCTCGGATTCGGACCGTTCGGAGACGTTCGAAAGATAGTAATGTTGTTTGCCGATCAGCTTGCCGTCGCGGACTTTGAATATTACCCCGCAGCCGTCGTCGCCCTCGCTCACTACGGCGATTATGTCCCGCTCGATGAGCTCGAGCGAAACCATTTTCTGTCTCTCGGTGTAGACCCTGATTGCTTCGATCTTCTTCTTGGCTTCTCCGGCCTTTTCAAACTCGAGTCGGTCCGAAAACTCCCGCATCCGTCCGGCCAAAAGGGCAATGAGCTCATGAGTCTTGCCCTTGAGCAGCCTCTCTACCTGCGAGATCATTTCGTTGTATTCTTCCTGAGTCACGAGTCCCTCGCACGGCCCGCCGCATTTTCCTATATGATAGTCGAGGCAAATTTTCCATTTCTTCCTCGCTATGGTCTCGATTGTCAGCGGCAGGCGGCAGCTCCTGATCTGGAAGATGTCCCGAACGGATTTAAGGGCGAACCTCATGGTCTTCACGTCTGTGTATGGCCCGTAATACCTCGAGCCGTCCTGCCTGATTCTCCGGGTTACGTACACCCTTGGGAAGGGTTCGTTCGTGACGACGATATACGGGTAGCTTTTGTCGTCGCGCAGGTCGATGTTATAGCGCGGTTTGAGCTTCTTTATGAGTGTGTTCTCAAGGATGAGCGCCTCCATCTCGGAGTCCGTCACGATCACCTCGAGATCGGAAACTTTTGAAATCATTACTTTCGTCTTTGGATCGTGGTCGTGTCCCTTCTGAAAATAGGAACGCACACGATTGCGGAGGATTTTTGCCTTGCCGACATAGATTATCTTTCCTTCCTCGTTCTTGAATTGATAGACCCCAGGCATGCGCGGGAGGTTGTTCAGCTTCTCCCTCAATTCGAAGCCGACTTCCTGTATCTCTATGTCTTCGTAAAGATTTGGCAATGTTGACTCAAAACTCAAGTATCAAAAGTCAAGAATGGTTCAAGATTCGAGTCCGCGAGACTGATGTTCGACCTGTAATTCACTACGCTTTTTGACTTCTGGTCTTAGACCTATGATTATCTTCATTTCAACTTCTCGCTCAGCTCCACAAGCACTCCGCCCGTCGTCCTGGGATGGATAAACGCAATCAGGTGGCCATCAGCGCCCAACCGCGGCTGCTCGTCGATCAGCTGAAACCCTTCGTTCTTCAGGCGAACCAGTTCGGCCCTTATATCTTCCACCTCGAAACAGATATGGTGAATCCCTTCCCCCCGTTTCTCGATGAACTTGGCGATGGTGGACGAAGGATCCGTGGGACCCGCCAGCTCGAGCCTCGACTCGCCGATCGGCAGCATGCCGACGCGGACCCTTTGGTCGGGGACTTCTTCGACAACCGCTATTTTGTTGCCCGTGAGAGTCTCGAATGCCTTCCTGGCGACTTCAAGGTTTTCGACCGCGATGGCGATGTGACTGATTTTCAGAAAACTCATTACTTACCTCCGATGATCCGGAGACTCATGTGCCTCCGACACAAAAAATTTAGCCAACTCGGAGACCAAAGTCTATGGAAGAGGCGGGTCCGCACGCTTGTGCCGAGGTTTCGTGTGCGAATACCACGACCCGCCGCGTTGCCGCTTCACATATGACTTGAAGGAGTCGGACAACTCCCCCAAATTGCGGCGCAGTACGACGTCACGGACGTAATTCATATGAATAGTAACACTTTCAAGGCGACTCTCTTCCTTCAGGCACTCCTGATCGCGGGCTGTGCCTCTTCTCAGACAATATTCGATCCCACCAGAAAGGCTGTCGGCCAGATTATGATCGTAGGGAATGAGCCCTTTGCCCGGCTCGCGGTAAGAGTCTCGAAAGATCAGCTTTATCTCGTAAGCTGCGACGGAGAAGTTGAGCGACTGCTCCTCTCACATCAGGGAAAAATCGCGGAGCTCGCTTACGACAGGGTCCGGGAGACGAGATTCGGAAAGGAGATCTATGTCGTCAGCGTGAAGTTTTTTCATGGTCATCTTGAAGAACCGAAGAGGCAGAAATGAAACTCGCTCTGATGGCAGCATTCATCGCCCTCACTTACAGCCCAACCTTTGCACAGTCGATTCAGAAAACGCCCGTCGAAGGGACTACGACGAACAGAAGCTATCCCATTGACGGCACACCGCTTCTCGAGAAGCAATACCGGCAGGCGGCGGAGTACGTTTCTTCCCATCCGGGCTTGACCGAACAGATGCGGCTGGAAAAAGTCAGCTCCTGGGGTTTCACCGTGGGGAGTACGCACAGCTGGTACGTCTACAATTACGCAACCACCAGGTATTACCTCGACAAATCGACCTGCCGAAGCGTCGGTTCGCATTGCTATATCTTTGTCGAAGATTCGCTTTGGGGAACGCGCGTGACTCAGGCTGCGGTCGATTCGATCGAAAACGATTTCGACAACAGGACGCCGGCCAACCCGAACGAGGGAATTTACGAAATGGACGTAAACGCATTCGGGAATCCACCGGATGTCGACAACGATCCGAGAATCATAATCCTGATCTGCAACATACAGGACGGTTACAAGGGAACCGGCGGATACATTGCGGGGTTTTTCGATCCGACGAACGAGACAAACCAGGCATACAGCAACAAAGCCGAAATCTATTATGTCGACGCGGATCCCACAAACCTGACCACCGCTGGCGGGATCGAGCAGGCGATGTCTACAACCGCCCATGAGTTTCAGCACATGATAAACTATAATTATCACCAGACGGTACCCGAACCGACGTTCATAAACGAAGGATGCTCCAAGCTGGCAGAGGTCTATTGCGGGTACCCGACAGACGATCTGTCGCTGTACGCAAACGAGACAAACATTTACCTCTTCACCTGGCGGACCAGCAACAATACCCTTGTCCTCAATGATTATGCAAGAGCGCAGCGGTTCTTTTTGTACATATGGGACCGGTTCGGCATAGGAATCTTCAAATACATTGTTCAGAGCCAGCAGAATACCGAACAGGCTATTCTAAACGAGGCTTTCCAGAAAGACGGTTTGTCGTTGAGCTTCAACGGCCTCTTTACGGACTGGCTCATCGCGAACAAGTTGGATGATACTACATCCAATCGTCTGTACGGATATGCATACCCGGACCTCCCTCCTTCAAACGGCGAAGATTATTATAATCCCAACGTTTCGGGAATTGACACCGTGCAGAACGTAGCCGCGGAATATTTGATATTCAAGGGAGGGAGCGACCTGACGGTCACGTTTACGAATCCCGGTTCCGATCCAAACCTTTTTGTGAAGGCAATTGAGTTCGGGAGCAGTCCCGTACTTGCCGACGTTCCTTTCGGGATACCGTATTCCGTGCCAGGTTACGGAAGCACATATACCGAGATCGCCTTCGTCATAATCAACGAAGATCCCAACAGCGATGCGGTCGTGAGCTACAAGGCAACCGGAAGCGGACCGGCCTCCGTAGAGGAGCTGAAGTGGGACACATCGGAACCTGACGGCTACTTCCCGTGGGCAGCATCGGATACTGTGTGCGTGACTTTTGGCGCGTACCCCGGAGGCGTCCTTGATTCGGTTCGGGTCGCCCTGAAGAAGGCAGGCGCGATCACTGGCGGGGTGTACCAGTTCACGGGAAAAATAAACCCGACCCCGCTCGGGAAGCCTCTGGCAGCACCCATCTCCGCGACTATCTCCACCTCTTCTCAGTACCCGTATCCGGTGCCTTACCAGAATTGGGCAACTGTCGACCTGTCAACGTTGGGTATCAGCACCGATCAGCCCATCGCCGTTGCATTCGTGATAGGTACTCAGGACCCTGGAGTAATGGTGACGGAATACCCCGGACAGAGTCCATATCACAGCTACACATATCTCACCTCGTCCGAGGCATCGCCCGACCCTGCGGGATGGTATTATATAACAGACACGGATTCCACCGTGGCGATATATCTCATCCGGGCATATGTAAGCTTCCCGACATCATCGGATGTGAATCCAACCCCGTCCACCTTCAGCCTGTACCAGAACTATCCAAACCCGTTCAATCCGACGACAGTCATCAGCTACGATCTGCCCGGAATAAGTTATGTCACCCTCAAGATATACGACATCCTCGGACGCAACGTAACGACGCTGGTCAGCGCAAACCAAAGCGCAGGCTCCCACTCGATTACATTCACTGGCCGCGGACTCCCGAGCGGAGTCTATTTCTACAGATTGTCTGCCGCCGGCGGCGATGGAAACCTGTACACCGCTACGAAGAAGCTTGTCTTGATGAAATAGGCAGGGCCGGACTATCACAATTACACGAAAGCGGCACATTTGAAGTGCCGCTTTCGTGTTTCCGAATCTCTTTCCCCCTTAAAAAGGAAGATCGTCCCTTTCTTCCGAGACGGCCGGTGGTGTGCCGGACGTAGACTCTTCTCTTTCGCCGCCGTCCTGACGTGAACCCAGCATCACAAGATCGTTCACCACAATTTCTGTCACGTATCTCTTGTTCCCGCTTTTGTCCTCATAGTCCCTGTACTGCAGCCTTCCTTCGATATAGACTTTTCGTCCCTTCTTCAGGTATTCGGCTGCGATCTCGGCGAGTTTTCCCCACACGACCAGGTTGTGCCACGTCGTGCGTTCCTGCGGATTCCCCTCCTGGTCCTTCCATTGTTCGTTGGTTGCAAGGCTGAAGCTGGCAACGGCGGCGCCGCTTGGAGCATAACGCAGCTCCGGATCTTTTCCAAGGTTGCCAATCAGGATGACTTTATTCACACTGCGAGCCATTTTATACCCTTCCTCTCTTTCGTCTCAATTTTAGTTAAAAAATAATAGCGGGGCTCTTCTGTTTCAATCCGAAGAGTCCCATTAGCCTTTCTTCTTTCGACTCGCGACTTGTTCTTGTTAGCCCTGCACCCCAAATGTGGGAGCGACTTTCTTCATTGCTTCGTACACTTCCTGGAAATGGTCCTGAAAGATCATGATACTTTGTCTGTCGAACTTACCCTCCTTGTTCTTCTTGCTCTCCGACACAACAAGGTACTTCTTTCCGTTTTTCGCTTCTTTGACATCAAAGAAGTAGGTCCTGTCACTTGCCGGGACCTTGATTGCTTCCGAAGCTTCCTTACCCATTTTGTCCCTCCTTTTTTGATTTCCCACTTCAAATTGCCTCAGAAACCGAGAAATTTCGCGTTTATTCTGCTATCCTGCGGAACTTCTCTGGAAGCACGACTGACGAGGCGGTTGACACAAGAAGCTAATCTACCATTTTTACAAAGTCAAATCGGAGATCCATCATCCCCGTCTCCACGACCATCCGGGCCGTGGAGACATCCGCGCAGACCCCGAGGAAATCCTTCGCCGAGAACCCTTGCGCTACTTCCCTTGTGACGTCCTGATCACAAGCACGATCGTCGTAGCGATCGATGCTACTGCACCGACCGTCGTAAGGACGTCTTTGAACAAATCCCAGGAATACAGCTGCGGTTTGATCGTAGGCTTTGGAACGTAGACAAAATCGCCTGGCTCGATCGTTGTATTTCCCGGACTGTACCACTGGTACGTAACCCCTTTTATTACTTTCGTATCGCCGGTCTTCGCGTCCTGTGCGGGGCCGCCGGCCGCATGAATGTAGTCCTTGTATCCCCAGCCGTCGTGATACTGAACGTAACCCGGATATTTCACCTGTCCGTAGACATACACTGAATACGTATTCCGCGGCACGTAAATGCTGTCGCCGCTGCGGAGTGTGCAATCGTATTTTTCATCCTTGTCTGCAAACAGCTTCACGAAATTTGTCGAGACGAGTTCCGTCGATGGCCGCATCAGGAGTTCGTGTGAGAAATCTTCCAGCTGTTCCTGCGAAATTCCGGTTGCCCTGAAAATATAAGAGAGGGTATCGAGCATGATGGCCTGACGGGAATAGGCACCCGGCCTCCTTCTGTAAATCACCGCTTTCGGCAACGACGCCCACTTCGTGAAACCTCCGGCGAGGTTAATTATCGTGCTGAGCTTTGTCGAATCCACGGAGATCGGATAAATTCCCGGAGAGTTGACCTGACCTCCAACCCATACATAGTAATCGTTCACCTTTGACCAATCGGTCGGAACGACGACACGGGAATTAACTGCCAGCGGTCTATCGAGAGTTGTCGTGTCCTTCAGGTCGACGGTCTTTTCCTCATAGACCTTACCGTTCCAGTTCAGTATCCTTGCATGTGCTGAATCTGCGAGGCCTGTCAAACCTCCCGATAGCTCGAGCAGGTCCTTTATCCTGTCACCAGGCACGTATTCGAAATTTCCCGGCATCTTAACCGCACCGGAAATGCTTATGCTCCCCGATGCGAAGTTCTCACCCGGAACGACAATCGCGTCACCCGCCCTGAGGTATGGGTCATCCGACAAGTTTCCGGTCATGAAGAACTTGAGCAGGTCCACGTTCTGAACACTTCCGTCCCTGTGAAGCAGCTCGATCCTGCGAAGCGAAAAGTTCGGGTAGACTGTCGTGGTATCGTTCGCGCTTCTGGGCAAATTCGCGAGCTCGAACGCCCGGTCAACGCGGTCGAATGACGTGACGGTGTACCTTCCCGGATTTCTCACTCTTCCCGATACTATTACATAGAAAGAACGCGGATAAATAAGCGTAAGTGTGATGGCGCCGTTCTTGAATTGCTTGCTCAATTCCCGTCTCACGTATGCCTTCGCTTCCGCCAGCGTCATGCCCCCAATTCTCACGACGCCGAATGTCGGTATGATTATCGATCCTTCCGGCGTTACGCTCATGTTGTACGAAATCGGAGTGGGACCCCACACGCCCAGGTTCACGATGTCACCAGGCCCGAGAACGTAGCTGTTTGTGTCGACCGACCTGTCGTACGGCGGCGGCTGAACGAGCATTCCCTGACTCTGAAGATTGCGGAAGAACTCGGTGCTGGACGTGAACATACTGCTGCCGATCTGCGGCATCTGTATCGAAGTGGAGGGCTGCTGCTGCTGTTGGGATGTCCCCTGCTGCTGCTGGGGGAGCAATTGAGCTGGAGACGTGCCGGCGGCAAGGCAGAAAACGAAGACAAGAAAAAGGAGTCTTTTCATATTAGCCAACATTTAGTGATTGTTGAAGTTCTATAATAGTAAGAAAGAAAACTCGCTTACTCAAGATACATGCGGGGGATACACAGGTTTCCGGGTTTGAAGAGATTGACTATATTCAATCGAAAAAAAGGGGTGTCGATGTTTGAACATAAGAAAGAACCGCTGCTGCCCAGACACAAATATGTCCGTCGTGTCGCGAGACACGGGTTCCTGGCGTTTTGTATAATCTTCTTCTCGCTGGCCATAGGAATATTGGGATACCACATCCTGGAGGGTTTGTCATGGATAGATGCAACCGTCAATGCATCGATGATACTCGGAGGAATGGGACCGGTCAACAAACTCCACTCAGATGCAGGCAAGCTATTTGCTTCTGCATATGCGCTATTCTCGGGCATAGTATTCCTCGTAGCCGCGGGCGTCCTCTTCGCACCGGTGTTCCACAGATTCCTCCACAAGTTTCACCTCGACCCCGGAGACAAGTGATGCTGGCGTATCGCCGCCGATTCCGTCTTTCTGTAATGACACTCTTTAGGTTTCAGATCCTTTTTGTTTATATTTTAAAAAATTAACGATTCGCCCAGGAGAACAAGAGATGAAAACCGGTTTGAACAAATACAGTTCACAACTGACGCAGAAGACTTCACAGGCCGCATCCCGCGCGATGTTGTATGGCGTCGGACTGAAGGACGACGACATGAACAGGCCGCAGGTCGGCATCGCCAGCATGGGCTGGGAAGGGAACACCTGCAACATGCACCTGAACGACCTTGCAAGGGTCGTCAAGCAGGGCGTGCAGGAGGCTGGAATGGTGGGACTTATTTTCCATACCATCGGGGTAAGCGACGGCATATCGATGGGAACAGAAGGAATGAAGTCTTCCCTGCCGTCAAGAGAGATAATTGCGGACTCGATCGAAGCCGTGATGCGGGCACAGTGGTACGATGCCAACATTTCGCTCCCCGGCTGCGACAAGAATATGCCGGGATCAGTAATGGCCATGGGCCGGGTTAATCGCCCGAGCCTCATGATTTACGGGGGAACAATACGTGCGGGTCACTGGGGCGGAAGGAAACTCGACATCGTCTCGGTGTTCGAATCTTACGGCGAATTCATCGCGGGGAACATAAAAGAAGCGGAGATGAACGAGGTCGTCAGGCATGCGTGTCCCGGCCCTGGGGCGTGCGGCGGGATGTACACCGCAAACACGATGGCCACCGCCATCGAAACCCTCGGCATGTCGCTTCCCTACAGCTCTTCCCTGCCGGCCGACAGCGATGCGAAGAAAAAGGAATGCCTGGCGGTGGGAAAGGCCGTGCTCGGTTTGCTGGAAAAGGACCTGAAACCGCGCGACATCATGACAAGGACGTCGTTCCTGAACGCTATCACGATGGTGACAGCCCTTGGAGGATCCACGAACGCCGTGCTTCATCTCATAGCAATCGCAAAATCAGTGGGGGTCAAGCTCACGATAGACGATTTCCAGGATGTCAGCAACCGCGTCCCGTACATTGCCGAACTTAAGCCGAGCGGCAAGTTCGTCATGGAAGACGTGAACGACATTGGCGGTATCCCGGCGGTCCAGAAGCTGCTTCTCAAGGAAGGCTTGCTCGACGGCAACTGCATGACGGTAACCGGCAGAACTCTCGGCGAGAATATCGAAAAGGTCGCCGACCTTGCCGCCGGTCAGAAGATCGTCCATCCGCTTTCCGACCCGATCAAAAAGACCGGCCATCTGCAGATCCTTTACGGGAACCTCGCGAAGGATGGCGCCGTCGCGAAGATAACCGGAAAGGAAGGCTTGAGATTCGCAGGACCAGCAAAGGTCTTCGATTCGGAAGAGGAAACGCTTGCGGCTCTTGAGCAGAAAAAGGTTGTGCCTGGCGATGTAGTCGTCATAAGGTACGAAGGACCGAAAGGCGGGCCGGGAATGCGCGAGATGCTGACGATAACGTCCGCCATAATGGGAGCCGGTCTGGGAAAGAGCGTCGCCCTGATTACCGACGGCAGATTCTCCGGTGGCACGCACGGATTCGTAGTCGGCCACATTACACCAGAAGCACAGGCGGGCGGAGTCCTCGCGGTCGTTCACGACGGCGACATGATAACCATCGATGCCGAGAAGAACAGCATCACCCTGGACGTCCCCGGCAATGTGATCGAAGATCGTCTGAAGAAATGGAAAGAACCGCCATACAGGGTCACTGGCGGAATGCTATACAAGTATATCAGGAATGTGTCCCCCGCTTCGGAGGGGTGCGTCACGGACCAATTCTAGAAAAAAGAACGACCGACCGGTCGAAGGTCAAAGCGGTATTCAAACAACAATACACCTCCCGCTTGCACCATAATAGCTTTGGCTTTCGACGCGGTCTTCCTTCCGCTTACATCCTTCTCATTGCTCTGTTGCCGACCTGCGGCCTAGGCGGCCTTTCTCTCTTCTTCTTTTCGGTTGGCTTAACCAGGACCTCCTCCATCGGCTTCTTGTTAAGGAGGTACTGCTGTCCTATCGACAGGAAGCTGAAGACGAAATAGTACAGGTTAAGTCCGGACGGCAGGTTATTGAATATCAGCCACATCATGACGGGCATGAAGTAAATCATGAACTGCTGTCTCGGGTCCTTCGTGGTCATCTTCATCTGGATGAATTGAGTAATCGCCATCAGCAACGCGAGGCCGCTTATCTGATTCATGCCCACAACGGGAAGGGTAACAGGCAGCCGCAGAATAGTGTCTGGGATCGACAGGTCTTTGATCCACCATATGAAGTCGGATTGCCGGAGAGCGATGTTGCTCCTGAATATTGCCCATAGCGCGTACAGGATCGGGAGCTGCAGGACCATCGGCAGGCAGCCACCCATCGGATTTACCTTGTACTCCTTGTACAACCCCATAACCGCCTGGTTCATCTTCTGCGGGTCCTCTTTATACTTCTCCTTAATTTCCTCCATCATTGGCTGAAGCGCCTGCATCTTACGCATCGACTTCATGCTGGAGACTGTCAACGGATTAAGGAGAATCTTAAGGATAATCGCGAAGATAATGATGACTACCCCGTAGTTCGGGACAAACGAGTGAATAAATTCAAAAGCGGGAAGCATGACGTACTCTGCAATGGGACGAATGACCCAATGCCACCCGAGGCCGACGGTGCCCTCCAGTCCGACGTTGTAGGACTTCAGGATGTTGTAATCGAGCGGCCCCATGAAGACCATGAACGAATCGGTCTGCACGGGCTGTCCCATGAATCTCATCTGGAGCGAGGTGTAGTACTGACGCTCCAGCCCGTTGTTCGGCAGGCTGCGTTCGATGCCGTGAAGGTAAGCCCCATCGGCAGGTTTCCCTTTTGAAACAATCGCTACCGTGAAGTACTTCGTGGTTTGGGAAATCCACGACGTATTGCCGCTGAAAACCTGCTTCACCGGCTGGTTGAGTTTGGAGGCCTCAAGAGAGACTACTTCCCCGCCGTTGTCGGCATAGGCAGTAGAAAAACTTGACTCGTCTACGCTGTTCTCCTCCGAATAGTTCAGCCCATGCTCCCATGTAACCTGGTACTGGTAATTCGCTATATACGGAGCCATATCTTTGAGCGTTACCTGCGAGCCAATATTGTATACTCCGCCGGTGAACGTGAACTCGCGTATAATTTTCGACGAATCGTTTATGCCGAGTGTAAACCTGACTTTGAAAGTCTGGTTCTTTGCCAGCTTTACCACTTCCCCGTTTTGGAACGGCGCATCGAAATAAAAACCCTTTGTGTCGATAAGCTTGCCGTCCATTGCCTGGAACACCAGGCTGAAGTCTCCATTATGCCTGTAGTTGACAAGCTCAACCGGCGCTCCGCTCCACGTCTTGTACTTCGTAAGAGTCCAGTCCTTGATCATTCCACCTTCTGTGGTAAGGACGGCCCTGTACAGGCTTGTCTCTATCGTAATAGTCTTTGTGGTCCCGCGTGTGAACGGCGCGAAAGTTTTTCCATACAAACTCACTCCGGTCGTGTCGCCGGAAGATACGGCGGCTTCCCTCTCCCCGGGCATCCGCGGCAGCTCCGGCCTCTCGCTCCCGGTTTTTCCCTGAACGCTCGAACCGACAGACTGCTCCGTGCCGGTTTGCTGCTTCTGTTGCGGAGGCTGTTTCGGCGAGTTGAGAAACATCCACGCGAACAATACAAGCGTTATGATAATGATCCCTATTGTTTCGGTCTTCCCCATTTATTTTCCTTTATTTCACCGGATCGAATCCGCCTTTGTTGAATGGATTGCAGCGGAGAATTCTCCAAACACTCAGCAAGAGTCCTTTGAAGAAACCGTGCTTGTGGAATGCCTCGATGGAATAGGTGGAACAGCTCGGGTAGAACCTACACGAAGGCGGGAACAGAGGCGAGATTAATTTCTTATAGAGTCTGATCAGAAAGACTGCGCCATCAGCCGGCAATGTCGTTACTGATTCTGGAAACAAAATGCTTGAAGTCTTTTTCAACGTCTTTCAATGACAAGGATTTTTCGGCAAGATCGTGACTGAAGTTGAGTACGATGTCAACGCCGGTTCGCTTATCGCGGACTGTATCTTTCAGCCTCTCGCTGTTCAGCCGAAAGGCTTCTCTCATCAGCCGCTTCAAACGGTTCCGGTCGACTGCGCGCTTTACTCTCCTGGATACCGTAAACGCAATTCTGGTCGTCTCCGTTTCGGGGCGCAACAGATAGACGACCGAAATGTTATTTCCATTGACGCGCTTTCCCGACTTGAAGATGTTGCTGATTTCCCTTGAGGATTTGATGATGCTGGTTTTCGGAAGCGTGTGATGTCCGGTTTCCTCACTCTGGGACAAGCGCTGGTCAATCCCTACTTCTCGTCGCTTACTGTCAGGCGCCAGCGGCCTTTGGCCCGCCTGCGCGCCAAAACTTTCCTTCCGTTCTTCGTCTGCATCTTCGAACGAAAGCCATGCGTCCTTTTCCTGCTCACATTATGAGGTTGGAACGTCCTCTTCATCTGATACTCCTGTAAATTTAGGTTTTGCCCGTTAAGTTAGCTCCAAGTCCGACAAAATTCAAGGATTTCCTTGCCTCAGATTTGTCACATCGCGCGGAGATCTTATCAACACTCATTATTCTCGATAATCAACAGGATCCGACCGGTTTTCCACAAAACACCGGGACTTTTCCACAATTTCCATAAAGATTCGACTTGATTTTGGAAGGAATTACGCGTATCGACGACTGACGAAGTTTTCCACACGCCGGCTGATTTTCGCATAACCTATTGCGCGACAAGACGTTACACCGACAAACATCTCTGGTACCATCTTGTTTTTCCACAGTCTCTGTATTATAATTTGAGGCAAGGGTTTGGGAATGTCTGATGTGGATAACTTGTGGAAAACGGCAAATTTCTTACCTCTTTTCACTTGGTGGCTAATTTACGGTTTTCCCTGGGTTTTCAACAGTAATGTTAAGTTTGTGCTAATCCCCCTGTTAAACCCTTGATTTACAGTTTGTTATGCGGGGCGCAGTCTTGTTGATAACCCTGTTAATAATGTGGAGAACTTTTCAACAGTAGGACGGGAAGCTTATGATGGAAGCAGCTACAGATGCCAACGGGGCCTGGCAGGAATGCATGAAAGTCATTCACGAGCGGGTAAACAATCTGACTTACAAGACCTGGTTTGAACCGGTTGTGCCGGTAAGCCTGGGAAACGACAATTTGGTGCTCAGGGTGCCGAGTCAGTTCTTCCATGACTGGCTGGAAGAACACTACTCGTCGGTCGTAACCGACTCGATAAGAAAGGTGGTCGGAGATAACGTTCGCGTAGACTATGTGATCTCGGAAGATGACGTTGTCGAATCCGAACAGATGTTTTACCGGCCTCCACAACCCGGGAGGATCGGCTCTCAGACGGATAGTGTTGCGAGCCAGAGACCGGTCAGCAAACCGTCCTTTGAGAGCAACTTGAACCCCAGGTACACTTTCGAAAACTTCATCAAGGGCGATAGCAACCAGTTCGCCAGAGCAGCCGCATACGCAGTGGCAAACAATCCGGCGGGGACGTCTTTCAATCCGCTAGTGATCTACGGCGGCGTCGGTCTTGGTAAAACGCACCTCATACAGGCGATAGGGAATTATGCCAGGCAAATGGGTCGATCAGAGCGGGTCCTTTACGTATCCAGTGAACGTTTCACTGTAGATTTTGTCGATGCAATCCAGAAGGACAGGGCAAGCGAGTTCTCGAATTTCTACCGCAGCATGGATATCCTGATAGTGGACGACATACAGTTCTTCGGAGGGAAGGAGAAAACGCAGGACAATTTTTTCCACACGTTCAACGCTCTGCATCAATCCGGCAAGCAAATCGTCCTATCGTCTGACCGCCCTCCAAAGGAACTCAAAGGCGTGGACGACCGGCTGGTCAGTCGCTTCACATGGGGACTCACGGTGGATGTTCAGCCGCCGGACCTTGAGACACGAATAGCGATCCTCCGAAAGAAGAGTGAAGACGACGGCATCCAGATGCCTGACGATGTTATCGAATACGTCGCAGCCAATGTGACGTCCAACATCCGTGAACTCGAGGGGAGCCTCATCAGCATACTCGCAAAGGCGAGCCTCAATAACAGGGAAGTCTCTGTCGACCTGGCAAAGGAGGTCGTGCGAAGCCTGGCTGTCAGCAGGAAAACGGCCGTAACGGTTGAGGATATACAGAAAGTGGTCGCCGATGTATTCGATGTTACAGAGGAACAGCTCCGCGGCAAAACAAGGAAGCAGGAAATCGTGATCGCCAGGCAGACGGCAATGTATCTGACAAAGGATCTGACGCAGCTGCCATTGAAGACGATCGGGAGTCACTTCGGCGGCAGAGACCACTCGACCGTGATATATGCCTGCCAGATTATTTCAGACCTTCTGTCGAACGACACGAGATTCAGGGAAAAATACGAATCAACGAAGAAGAAAATCGAAATGATAGGAATGTGAATAACTTGTTTGTATCTGTGTTGATAGCCGTTGAGTTTGAGTGGAATACCCCGGAAGATTTCACAATTTATTCTTCCGTTTCGGGCGACTGTTGAGAAAGAGCCTCTTGCCAACAAGTTTTCAGTGTGTCGTTGTGAATAAATTCCCGGTGTCCCAGATCGGCATGTACTCGGATAACAAGAGCTTATGAGAAATCAGCATAGTTGCAAACATATCCACAGCCCTTATTATTACTATTCTTTATATAAGTGAATATAGATATTTATATTAATAGAGAGTTTTCCACAGCGTACCCCAAGCATTACTAAATTGAATATCAGGCTGAAAAAGGCTAAATTTAATTAAAATTTACAGGACTCTAACTTGAAGTATTCTGCAAACAATGGAGGCGGAAAATGAAATTTAAAGTGAACAGCAGGGAACTGAGAGACGTGATCAGCCGCATTATCGGCGTTGTTCCTGTCAGGACAACCATTCCGGCGATCGAGAATCTGCTGCTTGAAGTAGGCAAGAAGAAACTGATCATCTCCGCCACAGATCTTGAAATATCAATGTCAACACAGGTCGATATCAGCGACGAACAAGAAGGGAGAGTCACTGTAAATGCGAAAGAGTTTTTTGAAATCGTCAGGAACCTGGATGATGCGGAGATTGAAATTACAGTAGACGAGAGTCTCAAGTTGACGCTGAAGACAAAATCGGGATCGTACAAGTTTGCATGTACTCCTGCAGACGAGTACCCTACACTGCCGACGCTCGGCGAGAATGCCGAAACATCCACAATCAGCGCAGAATCTCTTCACACGGTCATAGAGAGAACGATATTTGCGGTTTCAAAGGATGAGCATCGGCGTTCGATGAACGGTGTGTTGTTTCAGTTTTCCGGAAAGAGCGCCAAGATATATTCTACAGACGGCCACAGGCTGGTCCGTATAGCCGACAAAGGACTCGTAGAGAAACCCCTGAAGAACGAGGCGAATATCCAGGAGAAAGCGCTGTCGCTTGCGTCCAAGAGCTTCAAGATTTCAAATATCGATCTGACGATTGCGGAGGATCACATCCGGCTGAAGAACAACGATACCGAGCTGATCACCAGGCTGATAAAGGACCCTCACCCAGACTACGAAGCGGTAATACCGGGCGACATAGACAACAACAAACTGATGACAGTCGGGAGAGAGGAACTCCTCGAAAAGGTTCGACGCGTATCGATACTTTCAGACTCTGTAAATCATCTCGTTAAATTCACAATAGACAAGGACCAGCTGACGATCTCTGCGGAGGATGCCGACAGAGGACAGATGGGCGAGGAGAAATTGCAGGTACAGTGGAACGGCGGGGAGGCGATGAACATCGGCTTCAACTCGACATATATAACGGACGCGATGAGCAGCATGGATGCCGGCAAGGTGAGATTCGCTCTGTCGTCGCCGACGCGGGCGGTTACAATCAAGCCCGTGTCTGAGGACGTCAAGCAAAACGGTCAGGAAATACTGATCCTTGTGATGCCGCTTAGATTGAACTAGAGAATGCGCTTCAAGAAGGTTCAATTAGAAAATTTCAGGAATCATTCCGAATCGTCGCTCGAATTCACGCCCGGAGTGAATTTGATAATCGGCGGGAACGCGCAGGGGAAGACAAGCATACTCGAGGCGTTGTCGTACGTCTGCCTTACGAAGAGTTTCCTGCAACAGTCGGATTTCACGGTGCCCAAATTCGGTACCGATCTCTTTGCAATCGAGGCTGCGATGGAGGGAGACCGGAGCAGCCTGAACCACGCGCGCATTGTTTATTCGAGCGGAACGGGCAAGAAGTACTTCCTGAACCGGAACGAAGTTAGAAGGAGCTCAGAAGTCATCGGGATGTTTCCGATCGTGATGCTGTCGCCGGGCGACTTTGCGCTTACGACCGGTTCTCCTGCCGAGCGGCGGAAGTTTGCGGACATGGTTCTGTCGCAGATTTCGAGATCGTACCTTGAGGAGCTGGTCGAATACAGGCGGGCGCTGAAGCAGAGGAACAAGATTCTACTCGACGGGAAGATCAGCAACATTCTTGATAAAGACATGCTCGCCGCCTGGACAGATGCTCTTGTTGCACACGGTTCGAGGGTGATGACGAAGCGGGAAGAATTTCTAAGCGACTTTCAGGAGACCTTCAAATCGGCATATTCCACACTCGTGGAATCCGGGGAAGCACCCGGGCTGTACTACGAACCGTCGTTCGGAAGCCGGGATTCTGTTCAGGACACATTTCACAAAGAGCTGGAGAGGGTATCGAGAGTGGAACGCGCGCGAGGAGCCACGCTTGTCGGTCCGCATCGCGACGACATCAGGTTCGTCTTGAACGATAGGTCGCTGAAAGAGTTTGCGTCTCAGGGACAGCACAAGACGTTTCTCGTGGCGCTGAAGATAGCGGAGTTCCACTATATCAGGAAGATGCTTGGCGAAACACCCGTCATGCTCCTTGACGATGTTATGACGGAGCTCGATTACAGAAGGGCGACGAGTACCATCGGTGTGATCTCGGGTTTGGGTCAGACGTTCATAACCGCAACCGACATGCTGAGCTTCGACGAGAAGTTCCTTGATACCGTCAGCACGAGATACCATCACGTAAAGGAGGGAAGCGTAGTCTACGAGCATGTCGGGATCTAACGGAGACAACGCCGCCGGCACGCACGGGGCCAGGAGACTCGGCGAGTTAATAAAAGAGTTCACTCAGCAGAGCGGTGTCTCCGGAAAACTCCGCGCGTACCAGGTGATCGGCGAGTGGGAGAATATAGTCGGAGATGCGATCGCACGAAACACGGAGATATCGCGGCTGGAGAACGGCACGCTGTACGTCAGGACCGCAAACAGCACGTGGCGTAACGAGCTGGTTTTCATGAAACCAGCGATCATGCGGAAGATAAGAGAGAAATATCCCGATTCGGGAGTAGAAGATATATTTTTCATCTAAGAGAGGTAGTTCATGGCGAAAAAGGACGTGGCGACTAAGTCTGGGCCGCGCAAAATGCAGAAGGACGGCAAGTCGGGAAATAAGGGTGCCGAAAATAAGGAGACGAAGAAGGTCCTGGCTGTAGTCACAGAGGAGAAGAAACAATCGAAATCAGATAACGGCAAAGGATACACGGCAGAGAGCATTACCATTCTGAAGGGCCTGGAGGCCGTAAGAAAACGTCCGGCGATGTATATCGGCGACGTGGGGCAGCGCGGCCTGCACCATCTTGTATACGAGATAGTGGACAACTCGATTGACGAGGCGCTGGCGGGGTTCTGCAAGAACATTCTGGTTACGATAAACAAGGACGGCAGTATAACCGTCGAGGACGACGGACGCGGAATTCCCACCGATCTGCATCCTGTCGAAAAAAAGTCGGCCCTTGAAGTCGTCATGACGATGCTCCACGCGGGCGGAAAATTCGACAAGACGACATATAAAGTCTCCGGCGGGCTTCATGGTGTCGGAGCCGCCGTGGTAAATGCCGTCTCCGAATGGGCGGAAGTGACCGTTTACCGCGATGGTAAGGTTTTTTACCAGAAATACAAGCGCGGCGAGCCGGTCGAGGCCGCCAAGGCAATCGGGAAGGAAGCGAAGAAGACCGGGACGACCACGACCTTCATGCCCGACAAGGAGATCTTCAAGAACAGGAATTACAAGTTCGAGACCCTGGCTGAGAGAATGCGCGAGCTCGCTTTCCTCAACCCCGAGATCACGATCAAGCTGATGGACAAGCGTGACGGCAACGAAGAAGAATTCCACTACAACGGTGGAATCGTCGAGTTCGTCCGCTACATCGACGGCACAAGGAAGACGCTTGCAAAGGACCCCATCTTTGTCACCGGCGAACGGGAAGGCGTAGCGGTCGAAGTGGCCTTTGAATACTGCGACGATTACCGGGAGAATCTTTTCTCATACGTCAACGATATCAACACCGTTGAAGGGGGCACCCACGTCAGCGGTTTCAGGAGCGCTCTCACGAGAACACTGAAATCATATGCGGACAAGAACAACCTGGTGAAGTCGGACAAGATCAACCTGACCGGCGACGATTTCAGGGAAGGCCTGACGGTAGTCATCAGCGCGAAGGTTCCGGAGCCGCAGTTCGAGGGACAGACGAAGACCAAGCTCGGGAACGGCGAGGTGGAGAGCATCGTCCAGACGATAGTGAACGACCGGCTGGGACAATATCTCGAAGAGAATCCCGGGATAGCGAAGAGAATTATAGACAGGGCAGTGAACTCGGCAGAGGCGCGCGAGGCCGCCCGCAAGGCTAGAGAAATCGTCAGGCGCAAAAACGCACTGGAGTCCTCGAACCTCCCGGGGAAACTTGCGGACTGTTCCATTAACGATCCGGAGCACTGCGAGATATTCATCGTCGAGGGAGATTCCGCGGGCGGCTCTGCAAAGCAGGGTAGAGACAGACAGTTTCAGGCGATACTTCCCCTGAAGGGAAAGATACTCAACGTCGAGAAGGCGAGGATGAATAAAATTCTCGAGAACGACGAAATCCGCTCGATTGTACAGGCAATCGGTGCGGGGATCGGTGACGGCGACGAATTCAGCGCGGAAAAGGCGAGGTATGGAAAAGTTATACTCATGGCGGATGCAGACGTTGACGGAAGCCATATCAGAACGCTGCTCCTGACTTTTTTCTTCAGATACATGAAGGAACTTGTCGAGTTGGGAAAAGTGTACATTGCTCAGCCTCCGTTGTACAAAGTAAAGAGAGGGAAAGCCGAACAGTATGCATACAGCGAAGATGAGCGGGACGATCTGATAAAGGAATATAAGAAAGGCACCGACGCCGAAGTCTTAGTCTCAAGATTCAAGGGCCTTGGTGAGATGAATCCCGAACAACTCTGGGAGACGACCATGGATCCCAACAAGCGGACACTTCTTCAGGTCAGCATCGAGAACGCTGCCGAGGCGGACAGGACATTTTCCATCCTGATGGGAGAAGATGTCGAGCCAAGGAAGAACTTCATCGAGAAGAATGCAAAGTATGTCAGGAACCTGGATGTGTAATGGAAACATACTGGCGGAATATTGGAATAATGGAAAATTGGAATAGGTCATTATGTCATTGAATGAAAAGTTATTACCGGTCGACATAGAAGACGAGATAAAAGGCTCGTATATAGACTACGCGATGTCCGTCATCGTGGCCCGTGCGCTCCCCGATGTGCGGGACGGCCTCAAGCCCGTACACAGGCGGGTTCTCTTCGGAATGATGGACCTCGGGCTCGATTATAACAAGCCTTACAAGAAGAGCGCAAGGATTGTCGGAGAAGTGCTCGGAAAATATCATCCTCATGGCGACTCGGCGGTTTATGATACGCTTGTCAGGATGGCCCAGGACTGGTCCCTGCGCTACCCGTTAGTTGACGGGCAGGGGAATTTCGGCTCGATCGACGGAGATTCGGCGGCTGCGATGCGTTATACAGAGGCGAGACTTTCCAGAATCGCCGGGGAAATGCTTCGCGACCTTGAAAAGAACACCGTGGATTTTACTCCGAACTTCGACGAATCGCTGAAGGAGCCGCTCGTTCTCCCGTCTCTTGTTCCGAACCTCCTCGTGAACGGTTCCAGCGGAATCGCAGTCGGCATGGCGACGAACATCCCGCCGCACAATTTGAGCGATACCGTGGACGCGATAGCGAACCTGATAAAGAACCCGGAGATGCCGATCGAGAAACTGATAAAGATCCTGAAGGCGCCGGACTTCCCGACGGGCGGAATAATATTCGGCTACGAGGGAGTCAAGGACGCTTACATGACCGGCCGCGGAAGGATAATTCTGCGAGCGAAGGCCAACATCGAGACCCTCAAGAACGGAAGAGTAAACATCATCATCACCGAGGTACCATATCAGGTAAATAAGGCAAATCTCATCGAAAAGATCGCGGACCTGGTCAGAGAGAAGAAGATTGAAGACATATCTGACATCAGGGACGAGTCGGACAGGGACGGAATCCGCGTGGTGATCGAGCTGAAACGCGACGCGGAGGCGCAGGTCGTCTTGAATAATCTCTACAAGCACACACAGATGCAGACCACTTTCGGTGTGATTATGCTTGCGCTCGTGGAGGGTGTGCCGAAGGTTCTTAACCTCAAAGAGGTGATGGAACACTTCATTAACCACCGGCACGAAGTTGTGGTCAGAAGAACCAAGTTCGACCTCGATGCCGCCGAAAAGCGCGCGCACATACTCGAAGGTTACAAGATCGCCCTCGACAACATCGACGAGGTGGTGCAGATTATCAAGAAGTCGAAGGATCCTGAGACGGCAAAGACCGCCCTGATGAAAAGGTTCAAGCTGAGCGAGATACAGGCAAAGGCGATCCTGGCGCTGACGCTGCAGAGACTCACCGGCCTGGAAAGAAAGAAAATCGAAGACGAATACCGGGAGACGATCAAACTCATCGAGAAGTTGCGCGCGATCCTTGCCAGCAAGGCGATGAGGATGGACATCATCCGCGAGGAGCTCCTCGAGCTGAAGAAGAACTTTGGCGACGAGCGCCGGACGGAGATTGTCGAGAAGGCATCGGAGTTCAGCATCGAGGATATGATTGCCGAAGAGGACGTCGTGATCACGATAACGCACAACGGATTCATAAAGCGTTATCCTGTAAGCGGTTACAGGCGGCAAAGCCGGGGCGGAAAGGGAATCACGGCCCAGTCGACCCGGGAAGACGATTTTGTGGAACACATGTTCATCGCCTCGACACACCAGTATATCCTCTTCTTCTCCGACAAGGGCAGAGCATACTGGCTGAAGGTGCACGAGGTGCCCGAAGGCGGCAGGGTATCGCGCGGAAGATCGATCGTCAACCTGATAGGGAAGATGGCGGACGAGGACATCACTGCATTTCTCCCGGTCAAGGACTTCAGCGTAGATATGTACGTCACTATGGTAACAAAGCGCGGTCATGTGAAGAAGGTGACACTCAGTGAATTTTCCAATCCGCGGAAGGTCGGGATCATCGCCATCGTGCTCGATAAGGGTGATCGCCTGATCGACGCATGGCTGACGGACGGAAAGCAGGACATAATCATCGGCAGCAAGAACGGTCTCGCGCTGAGGTTCAACGAGAAGGACGTTCGTCCGATGGGACGGGGCGCCCGCGGAGTGAAGGGAATGAACCTATCGAAAGGCGACGAGGTAATCGGCATGATCACGGTCGGCAGGCCGGGAGCGAGCGTACTCATAGTCACGGACAAAGGATTCGGAAAACGGAGTGAGGTAAACGAGTACTCCCTCAGACGCCGCGGCGGAAAGGGGTTGATTACCGTAAAGACCGGCGACAAGAACGGGAAGCTCCTCTCGATCAAGGAAGTCATCGACAACGACGACATCATGATAGTGACCACGAAAGGATACCTCATACGCCAGCATGTGAAAGACATCAGGCTCGCCGGAAGGAATACCCAGGGTGTGAGGCTCATCCGCCTGCAGGGTACCGACATGATCGCCGCGGTCGCCCGCGTGCTTGCGGAAGACGACGGCGAGTCTAACGGAAACGGATCCAACGGAGACCAGAAAGACCTTTTCGAAGAGGGAGAAGAATAGGCGGAATCTCCGGGCTGACGGCTCAGCTGTTACCGGGTGTCAGAAGAGAAATAGGAACGAGAAGACAAAAGGCGATGTGGCGACCCATCGCCTTTTTATCGGGGGTGCATCAGCGAGTACTTCTGCAGGTCGGTTGCAGACGACCACTTTTTTACGTTCCCTTCATGCCTCCGAAACCCCTGAAGTCTCGCCGGCTGCGGATCCAGCGCTCTCTACCAACTTTGACTCGCGGAGCCTCATCGCAAGGAAAAGGCTTAGGAATACAAGTGCGACCATCACAATGAGCGACGGCGTCATGGAACCGCTCGACGTCCTGAACATGTCCATTCCGAAGATAAACGCTATTCCGGAAATCTGTCCCATGAGCAGGAGAAGGCCGTTCGAGGTTCCTTCGGGTGTAGGCCTGGCAATCTCGGCTCCGTACTGGAAACCGATGGGTCCGCAGCTCAGCAGGAAGAACCCAAGCGCAAAACAGGAGGTATAGAGGAGTCCGGCGGTGTGAGCGAATGTTATGCCGAGCAGGCCGGGAATCGTCCCCGCGAGGCCGATGAGGATGAAAGGAACTCGTTTCCGGTATTTGTCTGACATTGTCGGGAGGATCAAAGCACCGATGATGCCGCCGACTATCATAAGGCCACCCGCCGTCCCTGCCTGTGTCGCCGTGAAGCCGCGCGGACTGATGATGTCTTCGATCCAGGTTGTAACGCTGTTGAAAACGCCGAGACCGATGAAAAATATGAGCATAAGCAGGAGAAAGTTGCCGTTGCGCAGCACCTGTTTCATTCCGTCGAACATCAGCGCGCGCTCCTCCAGCTCGGGCGGACCGGGCGGCGTTGCCGGATGCTCGCGTGCAAACAGAATGAACAGCACTCCCACGACGAGTGCCCCGACGCCGTAATACAGGAGCATGTTTGAGAAGCCGGCGGTTAGCGTCAGGTCCGGAGTCAGGGCCAGTCCCGCGAGGATGCCGAGATACATAGCGAGTGAGCCGAGCCCGGAGGCCGTGGCACGCTCTTCGATGGGGAACCAGCGGGCGGCAACCTTCGTGAGAGCGTTCAGTATAAACGGCTGGCCGACCGCCGTCCCGATCTGGGCGATCATCACGAGCGTGAAATTAGTCGCGACGATCCCGCGCATCAGACCGAATATGCCGGTCAACGCTGCTCCGATCCCTACAGCAACCCGGAAGCCGTACGTGTCGATCACCCATGATGCCGGTATCGAGAAAACCAGGAAGGCAATCATGAAACTCATCGACAATAGCCCGATATCGAGCTGGGAGACGTGATAGTAGGCAGCTGCAGCGTCGGTCACCGGCGCAAACGTGATCCATATCAGCTGGTTAAGAGCCGCGACCAGCATGAAGACGACCAGGATGACCCATCTGTAGTTATAGATCTTGAAGGCAGGGTGTTCCATGTTTGTAGTATCTCCTTTGATGTTGAACTAAAAAGTCGCTCGGTCTGCGGTACCGATAGCGCTCGATCCTCTTTGTGTTTGGAACAAAGTTTGACGAC
This sequence comes from Bacteroidota bacterium, assembly GCA_021825585.1. Lineage (GTDB taxonomy): Bacteria > Bacteroidota > Ignavibacteria > Kryptoniales > JAKASW01 > JAKASW01. The sequence goes on from JAKAGT010000026.1 coordinate 51,448, forward strand.
AAGCTTCGGCGTGATTGTTTATGGCGTCGAAGGCAGGGAAGTGCCGGGTCATGCCCGCGGAGTCGGCTCGAATAGTTCGACGGGGTTTCCTGACGGGTCATCGATGAGTATCTGTCTTCCACCGACGCCGAGGACGATGTCGTTTCGGAAACGGACACCGGCTTCTCGCAGCCTTTCGACCTCTGAAGAGATATCGGAGACTTCTATGGAGAATCTGTTCCAGCCGCCCGGTTCAGGCTTACGTCCATCGGGCGTCGATCGGCCGCCGCCGGCCTGGTTGGACGGTGCACTCAAGACCAGACGGAGATTGTCCCGCGACAACATCGCGAATGTCGGTGTGGGATGCATTATGGGGGAAAAACCGGGTTGGCCTGTATAGAATGCGATTGCTTCGTCAACGTCATGAACGATATAACGAACCGTTACCATGTCTCTCCTCCTCCGGCGGTAAGATTGAAGTCGTCTTCGCCGCCATATTGTGCTGTTGAAAGAAAGAACCGGAAGCGTGCGGAGAACCGTTTCTACCGCACCGGTCTTGCATGGAATTTATTCCGTTGCGATTCAAAGTGCAATCGGATTTAAAATGCCGGACGTCACCGTGAGTCAGCCGCCTGTCTGCTCCAGGAACGTCCGGTGATGCCGCCGCGTTTTACCGTGTATGAAGGTTCAAGCTTTCCGATTATACGCGGCCAACCCCAGGAGGAATCTCCCGTGACTACAATTACAGACGACTTCATGCGTCAGCGCCTTTCGCAGGCAAGGAACTATACGATTGTCATTCTGAAGAAGACGTCAAGAACGAGTGAACCAGGAGCGGACAAAATAATCTGGGAGCATGGGCGCAGGAACATGGCCATGAATGCCGACGGGCTGCTTCCGGTGGTCTGCCCGGTCAACGACGGCACGGATCTGGCCGGCGTCGGAATCTTCGATGCGAGTGTGGAGGAGACCCTGAAGATTCTGGATGACGATCCCGGCGTAAAGGCGGGACTCTTCACATTCGAATTGCACCCCTGCCGTGGTTTTCCGGGAAGCAGCCTTCCGTGACCTGGAAGAGACACCTCACGGAAAGGCCGCGCCGGACCATGCATCCGGAACTGCTATCCGGCGCCGGATTTTTTTGAAACAGGAGACATTCGCATGAGCCGGCAATTTCTGTAAGGGAGACTATAAGAATAGGAACAACCGCAGCTGAGTATCTCTTTGAAAAATAAAGGCCGGCTATCGACAGCCGGCTCTACATTCATTTACGGTTAGGTACCAAGTTGAGAAACCGGTTAGACATCCCAACTTGCCGAGTGTTATATTAGCCCAGAATTAAAGACGGAATTCCTATGCAAGGACAACTCGATGAGCCGACAGTCAATCTTCCAGGAAGGAGGCCAGAAATGTTGTCACGCGAGAAGTCTCAAGTCCCTTCGCAACCCGCAGGAATGCGTCCGAATGAAATGCTGAGGGCGGTAAGCCGGACTTTTGCGGTTTCAATCGAGCGGCTCCCGAAGGCCCTGCGCGACGTGGTTACCACGGCATACCTGTTATACCGTGTCTCGGATTGCCTGGAGGACAACACGCAGCTAATGGCATCGCATAAAGCCGACCTTCTCCGAATGTGGTCCCGAGTGCTTGTCGACAGTATGCCGGTCGACAGCCTTACCGGCAAGATACATCACTTGGACGAAACCGATCCCGAGGTTTACGTCGCCAGACACGCAGGAGAGATCCTGAGGAGGCTTAGAAGGCTTCCGCAGCCGATTCAGGAAATCATAACGAAATATGTCAATGAAACCTCGCTTGGTATGGCACGCTGGCAGGAGAACGGCGACGTACGCACCGAAGAGGATATGGACGACTACATGCACCAGGTCGCGGGGCGCGTAGGTTATCTTCTGACGGACCTTTTCGCATTGTACTCTCCCACCATCATGGAACGGAAGGAGCGGCTGTTTCCTCTGGCAAGGCATTTCGGCCTGGCACTGCAGACTGTGAACATCATACGAGGATTGCGCAAGGACTACGAGCGGGGGTGGGTCTATGTACCCCGTACTTTTTATGAACCGCTCGGGTTGACGCGCGACAACCTCCTATCGCCGGGCAACGCGGCACAGATACTCAAGGTGGTCGACCGACTGGCAGACAAAGCGGAGACTCATCTGCAATACGGATTGAATTATATTGTTAATCTTCCTAAGTGGCTTCATGGATTACGACTCGCCTGCATGTGGCCGCTGCTGTTTGGCGTGAGGACGCTTGCCGTCAGCCGCAACAATATTGATGTTATTCTTTCCGAAGTTAAGATTACCCGGAAGGACGTAAAGAAGATCATGCTTGACACGACTCTGTTTGGATGGTCAAATGGCTGGCTGATTAATTACTATGACCGTCTTCATACGATAGGAACAGGCTAACTGGCAGAAGAAGTCACCGTCCCGAGCCGCCCAGGATCTTTGCGTATAAGTTGAGCGCTTCCTCGCAGTCTCCTCTGAGACTCAGGTAGGGGACGATTTGCCTGGGTTCTGCGTTACTTGTATTGCTGCGACGATCAACTGTCATCGGATAAACAATTCTGTAGAAGGAGACCGTTATGGAAAACATCACGCTGGGAAAATTCTTTCTGAAGGAACTCGAGGAGGAAGCGCCCGCCTCGAGGAAGTGTCTGGAAAGGGTTCCCGAATCCCTTTTTACCTGGAAACCGCATGAAAAGTCCATGCAGATGGGTTACCTGGCCCTCCTCGTTGCCGAAATTCCCAAATGGATAACCGAAATCGTCGAGGTATCGGAAATCGATTTTGCGACCTTTAAGCACTTTCAGCCGAAGACAATCGATGAGCTGGTCAAACACTTTGAAGATAATCTCAAGGCGACCAGAGTCGCACTGCAGAACGTATCCGATAAGGCCCTCTCCGAGCCGTTCCATCTCAAGTCCAACGGCAAGGTTCTATTCAGTTCACCGAAATCGGATAACATCGGTTCGTCTATCAACCATCTCGTACATCATCGCGGACAATTAACCGTTTACCTGAGGCTCAATAACATTGCCGTTCCCTCGATCTACGGGCCATCTGCGGACGATAGGAATTTCTAGCGGGATCTGATCGCGTTATTGCCTGGCCATTTCTCACGAATCCGGATTACCAGACGGTTCGGTTCTTCTGCCCGGTAAACGCATGTGCATGCGTCGTCAGCAGCCTTCTGCCTACTTCAAGAGGAGCATCTTCATCACCCGCCGGTAACTTCCTGCCTTGAGCGTGTATAGGTAGACTCCGCTGGAGAGACCGTTTGCATCGAAGGTGACACTGTAAATGCCCGGCCCCTCCTTTCCGTCGATCAGCGTGGCGACTCTTCTGCCAAGAACGTCATATACGGACAAGGTAACATGACTGGCTGCCGACAACCGATACCCGATTGCCGTGCTCGGATTGAACGGGTTCGGATAATTCTGCGAAAGGGAAAACCCGGATGGTTGCTGGGCGACCGGCTCTCTTATACCCGTTGTGACATCTGTGACCGGCCGGCGCCATACGCCCCCCGACAATCCCGCATATAGAGTGGTATCGTTGATGGCGAGTGAAAACACGCTCTCAACTGTGTCGGAAACCCCCTTATTGAAAGCGGCCCAGCTGGCACCATTATCCTGTGAAAAGAAAGCACCGCTGCTGTCACTTCCTGCGACTATGTCGCTCGAGAGGAAGATCCCGTTGGCAGTACCGGCGAGGACCTCTTTCCCGCCCGCAGCGACGCAATTTACGTACGGGTTAGAGAGACCGTAGCTAACGGCCGTCCATGTTCTACCGTTGTCGTGAGATGAAAAAACTCCCGCTCCCCACGTTCCGGCAAAGAGGGTTCCGCCTGTGACGGCAAGAGAGTTGACATCCGTGGGGGCAACGCCTGAATTCGCTTCGACCCAGCTTCCGCCGTTATTGGTCGAAAGAAAGACACCTCCTCCCAAGGTACCTGCGAAGATGGTGCCTCCGCTGGCCGACAGAGAAATCACGTTCATCCTGGTGAGCCCGGTGTTGACTGCGCTCCACGTTGCACCATTGTCTGTGGAGAGAAACACGCCGCCACCGTTTGTTCCGGCAAAGAGATTCGTCCCGGCGGACGCGAGTGATACCACGTCCAACTGACTCAGACCGGTATTGAAGGCCGCCCAGTATGCCCCGTTGTCAGTGGAAACGAAGACGCCTCCTCCGCTTGTTCCTGCGAAAAGACTCGTTCCCATCACGGTGAGACAATTTATCCATGGAACCGTCAATCCTGAATCGACTGGCGTCCAGCTTGTACCGCCGTTCATAGTCAGGTAGATCCCGTTATTGAGCGTCCCCGCAAAAACCTCTGTTCCGATCGCGATTAGCGACCGGATGTTTGCCTGTCCGAGACCCGAATCGACGGCCGTCCAGCTTTTGCCGTTGTTGGTGGAAAGGAAGACTCCGCCTCCCCAGGTTCCCGCAAACAGTTGAGTCCCATTTTCTGCAAAGCAATCGACAAACGGAAATGTCAGGCCGGAGTCTATCTGAGCCCAGCTTGTTCCGTAGTTTGTGGAAAGGAAGGCTCCATTCTCCGTCCCTGCGAAGAGGTTGGTTCCGCTTGCGAATAGAGAATATATGAAACCGCCATAAGGTCCATTTGTAGACAACCACACTCTTCGCTACTTTACAGAGGCGAACGATATTGCGTCGGCGGACCAGTCCGGTGCATTCTCGATTGCGCTCATTATATCATCCGGGTCGGACACAACCGTCCACATGTTCCTGTGAGACTCCGACATGAAGCATTCCCTGATGCTTTTCTCCAGCATTTCGATCAACGGGGCATAATAGTTATTGATGTTCATGATGACAATCGGCCTGGTGTATAGTCCGAGCCGCTTCAGGGAAATAGCCTCGAGAAGTTCTTCGAAGGTACCGCTCCCGCCGGGAAGGGCGATGAGAGCATCGGTTCCTTCCAGCAGTTTTTTCTTCCGCTCGTGCATATCGGCAACAACATGTATCTCTTCGAGGCCGTCGTGCTGCCATTCGACTTCCGTCATGAATTTCGGAATCACGCCTACGATGTGACCACCGTGCTGTATGACCGTGTCGGCAATCCGTCCCATGAGTCCCGCGGCTCCGCCGCCGTAGACCACCGTAACATTGTGTGAGACCAGCTGTACTGCAAGCCTCTCTGCCGCATCGAAATATGACTTATCTATTTTGCTGCTCGAGGCGCAGTAAACACAGATTCTCTTCATCTCTATCACTCTTGTCTGATTGTTCTCAATTTTATTTTCAATGAATTTAAGTCATCAGGAGCTTATTTCGGCATCCCGATCCGGCGGACCGCCGCCTGCTCTTTCATGCCGACGGCCAGAAAGAAATGTTCCTCCATGGTTCTTCTGTCGGGTTGTTTTGCTTTCTGCACTCAGAAGCCGATGGAATAAAGATATTTCTCGATCATTATAAAGGTTCTGTTCATCGCTTCATTTGTAAGCGCGGCGTTGACGCCGTCGCCCCACGCCTGGCCCGTTGCGCGGGCGCTGGCCAGGATTGTCTTTGACCCTACAACCGAGTCGCCTTTCATCACCGTCACCGTTGTCCGCATCGAGGCCCTCAGAATCGGGTTCGTCCAGACAGCGCTGTCTGCAAAAGAGAAGGAATCAAGTTTAAACCTGATTAGATACGTGAACCCCGCGGAATCTGCCGGCACAATCCTGCCGAATTTGGTTTCCATGTAAGCTTCCGTGCAGCTTCGGAATGAGCTGCCGACAGGGATGATATCGGCCAGGCCGAACATGTAGTGGGAGACATATGGATGGGGGACTTCAGAGCCGACAGAATAAGCAACGGGCGCTTTCGAGTAAGGATGAACTGAAACGAGGACGAGGTTCGATGGGGAACTGAGAAGGTTGAGAGTGCTCACCGTGGAGCAGCCCGGAAGAAAAACCGCCGACAGGGACCCAACCAGAAAAATTGCGATGGTTTTCATCCGGGGTGAGTTTATGAGACACATTTCATATTTCCTTTCCGGAGGCGGCGGACTTGTACAGATATCGTCCAGCGAATGTCCTTTCGATTCGCCGGTCCGGAACCAGCCAGACAATCGCCACAAGGACGTATAGCGCAAGGGCAGTCCACCTGTTCAGGAATGCAATAAGAATCCCCGCGACATATATTGCGACCGAAATTTTTCCCTTGAAGTCTCTGCCCAGAGCAGCGGCGATGACGGATTCCTTTCCGTGAAGAGAAACGAGCGTCTTCGCTAATATGAAATACGCAATCGCCGCGAGGAGCATAATTGTGATTATTATCGCGAGCACGCCGTCGCTGAAAGCCTCCATTCGCCCCTTATTCACGAGCGGCCCCGCGCGGTGTTTGAAAGTACATCCATAATGAAACTAAACGGTGTATGTCGTTTATTTTGTTCCCGTTTTGGCGGAAGAATACCGTTGCGGAAAGAGCTGCCGCCGATCAAGGGTTTGCGCGTACCGTGAACTCCATGTCTCGCGATGATTCAGCAGCCGAAGGGGTTTCTTCAGGGAGAGTGAAACACAGTGAGTTCATCCGCTTCGAGATGATCGAAGGCGTCTTTTCTTGCGGAGACTTTTACGAGTTCTTCGACAAACCAATGCCGGCTGATGAGATTCTTCTCGGTTACGGCTCTCAGCCATTTCTCCTCTTTGTATTCTATCCTGCCGTCTGCGAAGGCGAGCGCCAAGCCGTCCTTGATGAACATCATGGCGAGTTCCCTGGAGGAGAATAGAGGCGGAGTGTCTTCGATGTATTTGTTCTTCAGGATTTCCTGAACGGCAGATTCGCAGAACTCCTTCTCGAATCCGAGCCGCTTTCCGACGCGCGCCGTCAAAGCGACCTCCGCGTCGGTAACTCTGTGATCCTTCCTGATGAGAAGCAGCAATCCTTTGAAGTAATTGCTGGCGTCTATCACACTGATTTCCATGTTCGCCTCTCGCGCGGATTGTTATGAATACTGAAACGCCGGAAAGATTTTAATTATACATTCCGCAAAATTCAAGATGGACAGGACTCAGTCTTAGGGCGCAATCCCTGCACCGCTAGGCCTGCAGGGATTGCACAAATGCCGAATGAGGATAGTTATTTGCCGCATCGATGAAGCTGAAGGCATCTTCCCGGCCTGGTTTTCACGCGGTACGCGATTTGCACTCTTATTCTTCGCGTAACGATGAAAGGAGAGGAATCATAACGAGAAAAATTTTGATAATAGTAGTTCTGGCATTTCTCGGGGTGCTCGTGACCGGATGCAGCAACTCGTCGCCGACCTCATCGGGCGGGAGCGGAACACTTCAGATAAACATGGTGGATAGCCCCGGCAGTTTCGACGCGGTAAATATCGTTATCGACAGCGTTCAGGCACACATCGCGTCCTCCGATACAACCTCCGGGTGGGTTACCCTCAGCAGTACGCCGGAGACTTATAACCTTTTGGTGTTGGTCAACGGCGCCAATGCAGTGATAGGGAAGGCCTCGGTACCCGCCGGGCAATATAGCCAGGTCAGACTCTACATAGGGAGCGGCTCGAACGTAGTCGTTTCGGGAATCAGTTATCCGCTGACAGTACCCAGCGGAACACAGAGCGGACTGAAACTGAATGTGGACGCCACTGTCCAGTCGAATATCACCTATGTGATGACGCTTGACTTCAATGCCAACGAGTCCATCGTGTCCGCCGGCGGCATCGTCAATTCCAAGTTCCTCCTTAAACCCGTCATACGTGTCATCACAACGCCTTCCAACGGCGCCATAGAAGGAATCGCAGCTCCGGCTGGTGCCCGGCCGAGCGTAATGGCATTCAGTTCTTCCGATACAGTCTCGACGATTGCCGACACATCGGGACATTTCGTCGTCGGCTATCTCCCGTCCGGGACTTACAGTGTGGAGCTGACACCGTCTGACACTACATATAATGATACTACGATTGCAAACGTCGGCGTGACGGACGGAAAGACGACGAACCTCGGCACCATTACACTTTCGAGCAAGTGACTCATTCTCTGGCATGGGAAGGTTCGTGCCGTGCTTTCCCATGCTCGTTGGTTGACCGGTTCTGCCCGTATATTGTGACAAATGCCGGCCGGATTTAGTTCCGCCCGATCGTACGAGTTTTCGGCCGAACAGCGCATCCAATCGATTTATATCGCATCACATCTTCGTATGGAAAAGATTACATCTGAAATCACGATCGAGGAGCTCGTAGCCGAGCTGCCGGCGTCTGTGAATTATCTCATGGAAAAGGGGATCAAGTGCATCGCGTGCGGCGAACCCATCTGGGGCACGCTTGAATCGGCGGCAAAAGAGAAGGGATTCACGGAAAAAGAAATCATTTCTTTCGTGTCCGATCTTAACGCCATAAGTGAAGCGCGGGTCTCGGGGGACCGGATTCCGAATAAGCCCCAGGCTTAAATGCTTTGATTACACGAAGGTGCCCGCGGGGACCTCGTCCTCATGAGGTTCTCTTCTTTTGGAAGCCCCACTCCGTCGTTTGAAACGTCCTCGCGTCCCTGTAACAAGCGTCATTGTTGAAAAGGACGTAGACATTTGTGAACCCGGGTGGGAGAGATTGAATTTTCCTGTGCAGGTGCGCGAGTTCCTCTTTTGAGAAATCGTAAAGATATATCGTGGGTTCTCCGAATCCATGGAGTCTGAAATAAGCCGTCATATTTTTTCGGAGAGGCACGATATCGTTTCGGAAGGGGTCGACGCAATGTACCAGGCCGTTCTCCTCGCAGACCCTCACAATCATTTCCGGTCTATCGTACCACGTTCCTCGCGGTTCCCAGACGATTTCTAAGTCGGCCCTGTCTATCCTTTCGAAGAAGAACCGCATGTTTGCGATGTTTTCCGGAGTCGGTTTGAAACTCGCAGGTGATTGAAGGAGGACGCATCTTGCACGCAGCGCCGAACTAATATCCCTGATGATTTTGAACGAGACGAGCGACTCATTCTTTTGGAACCGGTGAAGGTGCGTTATTCCCTTGAACACTTTCACTGTGAATTCGAAGCCCGGATTTATCTCGTCGGCTTCCCTTCGCCATTTCTCGGCGGTCGACAGGCGCGGCAGGCGGTAGAAGGTCGAGTTGATCTCAACTGTGTCGAAAAGGGTCGCGTAGGCCTGGAGCTTCGACGAATATTTCCCGGCCAGTTCACCGGTAAAATCTCGTTCGTTCAGATAACTCCATCCGCAGCATCCTATGTGAATAACGGGAGACACGACGGCATTGTCCTCTTGAAGAATCTAGCCGTGATTACCGCGAAAGTCAACGTGAAGTGGTCGAAGCCTTCGGCGGTCAGCCGTCGGTCTTTTTCGCGGCACATGCCACGCTCTACGGATATGTGTGTCCCCCGTCACTATTACTTCGTATTGAGGTCCGGACTTCACAATAGATGTTCCTTCACGAACGTCCCTCTCTCGAGCTCCTCGAACGCTTCTCGCAACTCTCCCTCGTGGTTCATCACGATGGGACCGTGCCATGCTATCGGTTCGCCGATCGGCTTTCCGGAGAACAGGAGGAACCTTACCGGTTGGTCGGCAGTGCTCACCTCGACAGCATCGCCGTCGTCGAAAAGAACCAGGCTTTCATTATCGATAATCTGCTTGCTGTCGGACTTCGATCCGTCCGATCCTTCTATTTCATATGTGAACAGATCCTTCTCGCGGGTGAAGTAGCCTTTTCCTTCGATGACGTAAGCTATGACCTTGTGACCATTTATCGTGGGGAGGTCGAAGCTTGCGTTCGCCGGCATTGTGACGTCGAGATATTGCGGCGTTATCACGATGTCGGTCACCGGTCCTCTGACGCCTTCGATTTCACCCGCGACTACTTTTATCTTCGTGCCGTTTTGTCTCGTCACGGTTGGGAACTGGTTGTTCTTCACCTCTTGATAGCGCGGGTCCATCATCTTGTGTGTCTTCGGCAGATTCGCCCAGAGCTGGAACCCGTACATTCCGCCGCTTTTGTCGCCTTTCGGCATCTCCTGGTGAATGATTCCGCTTCCGGCAGCCATCCATTGGACGTCGCCGGCATTTATCACGCCTTTGTTTCCCATGCTGTCGCCGTGCTCGACGTCGCCCTTGAGCACATACGTAATCGTCTCGATTCCTCTGTGCGGGTGCCATGGAAAGCCTTTCAGGTATTGCTCGGGATTGTTCGACCTGAAATCGTCGAGCAAAAGAAAGGGGTCGAACATTTTCACTTCATGGAAGCCGAACGCGCGTTTCAGATGCACTCCGGCCCCTTCAAGTGTTGCTCTGCTCTTAAATACTCTCTTTATTTTTCTATATTCAGTTCCCGTAGACGGGATCTTCGACATTCTTATCTCCTCTCTGCGCGGATTTGATGCCGGACGATCAGTCTGGATTCATATGTCTAACAGTGAGGAAAACGGGGGAGGTTCCCGTCCGATAGGGTTTGCAGCGATCGAAGAAGACACTCCACTATTGCACACAGATGACGCAGAATGAGACACAGATTCTCACGGACGACGACGTTTATAATAGTTCAGTCCGTGAGAATCCCATAATTATCCGTGCGATCAGTGTGCTTTCTTCTGTCCCAGAGGGATCGGCGATCCTCTGTGAGCGCCTATCTCTCGTCGGCGGTCGGCCCGAACGTGCCTGGCACTGGTATATCGAGGAGTCGGAGATAAACGGTCAGCTGACCGCGGTGGTGGATGATGTGGTTCAGTGTGTTGCGGGTGACCACACTCCGCGGCATCTCGTAAATCAGCTGTTCACCCCTTGTTACCTTCCACACGACAGCCATTTGTTCATCGGACGCTTTCTCCAGTGCGTCAACGGCTTTCGCCAGCGACTTTTCGAAAGTCTCAATGATCTCCGCCGCTGTATTCGGGAAGACGGGTTTGAATGGGGAAGCGGCAAAGTCGAACGTTTCCGTTTCAAGGGCCCTGACTATCGTGTTCGGCAATTCTGCTATGTGCATTCCCAGCCGTCCGATCTGAGTGGACTTCTCGTGAGGCTTCCAGGTAAGCTTGGCTTCGGGGATCCTTTCCAGAACTTTCTTGCTATTGGCAGACTGCTGCTGTAGTTCTTCGCTTAATTGCTTTGCTATGGTCATAATTGCGGTTCCTGTTTTAGGTCTTTGGATTAGTTCGGTAATCTTCTGATTCGATTTGTTTCATAGAATTATTTTCGAGTTCCTATCCGGAAGAAACGCGTCTGTCTGAATGAAACTAAGCGAAGCATTTTGGAAAATCAATTCAGCAGGGGGTCAGGGAAGTGAACCGGCGTTCCTCGCATACTCTCCCGGTGACAAACCCACTATTGCTTTGAAGGGTTCTTTTGTTCGTGAGGAAAGACGATACAATGTCGTCGACTCTTGTGATGGCGGAGTCGGATACGATTTTCTCAATAATCCGGTTGACAAGTGAAACATTCTGGTCTTGAGCGGCGCCTCTTGAAAAAATAAACTCCTCCGCCCTGGTGGCCGTTTCAGAATCGTGATCGGGGGAATTTATGTCATGTACGAACGACTCCCCTTAACCTAAAACGATGGAAGCGCTAATGAGGTTCGATGTGCCGTCGCTCAAAGTGGAAACGTGCGGATACACGGGTAATGGAACAACGCAACGAATCCGCGATGCGAGTTGTGTCCCGGAGGTTCTATTAGTGCCGGTAATGGTTGTCTTTCAATGAGTCCGCAACGCAGGTGACGAGTGTATTATCGATAGATATTTGATATACGATATGCTTATCGATATATTAAGTCGTAAAACAGCAGAGGCGATCATGACAACGGTGAAGATATCACCGAAATACCAGGTTGTAATTCCGAAGGAAATACGCCGGCGGTTAAAACTAAAACCCGGGCAAACGCTCCAAATTCTTGAATTTCGAGATAGGATAGAATTCATACCTTTGACGAACATACGGGATGCCCGCGGTATGTTGAAGGGAATCGACACCAGCGTAGACCGAGAAGGGGACAGGATTTGAACCTGGTAGACTCCTCCGGGTGGCTGGAGTATCTGGCCGACGGCAAGAATGCCGGACATTTCGCCGCAGCCATTGAGAAGACGGACGAGTTGCTTGTATCAGCGGTAAATATTTATGAAGTGTACAAGAAACTGGTTCTGGAAAAAAACGAAAATGTGGCATTGCAAGTTGTCGGCCTCATGCATCAGGCAAAGGTCATTGAGGTGAGTTCGTCGATTGCGGTGCAAGCGGCAAGATTTAGCCTCGAATTCAAAATGCCGATGGCGGATAGTTTGATCTACGCAACCGCACGCATGAATGATGCCATCGTATTGACACAAGATGCGGATTTCAAGGGTCTGGAGGGAGTAGAGTACTACAAGAAGATGTAACCTTATCAAATACTGCGTGGCATGCCGTTGAGCGATTCCCAGGCCTCTCCCCGTCTAAGAATCGTATGGCTCGTGGTTCTATCAGTTGCCGCCCTTGCATACGGCTCCTACCTCTAAAGGCAAAGACGGAGGATTAATATTTCTTCTCCTTGATAAGGTGGAAGCATTGAGAGAGATAGACTGCAAGATAGTGAGGCAGAGAATTAATTGCGTGATCAGTAATATTCTGCGGAACCGCACCATGCACCAGGCTGTTACTTAGAAACAAGTGAAGGAAACACTCGCAAAATTGAAAGGAGACTATCGATGAAACGTATTACGTTATTATTCAGCGGAGCGATCATGGTGCTTTTTGCTTCGATGCTCTACGCCGCCGCTACCGAGCCGCAACTGGAACATGCGATCCAGAAAGGGAAGTACCTATTCATCCATAGCACCTTCAACGGCAACGGCAGGACATGTGAAACATGTCACACTGCTGGCGGTACAGAACCAGGTAAGATGCCAAACGGCAAGACAATTCCGAGTCTCTCCAATGCTGCTGCCATTTTCCCTCGCTTCAATCCGAGGTTTAAGAAGGTGGTCACTTTGGAAGATCAGATCAGGAATTGCATTATTGGTGCGTTTCATGGCAAGCCGCCCGCCTACGGCAGTGCCGAAATGAACGCCCTGGTCAGTTACATCACATCGCTTTCGCGGGGCAAGCCAATCGACATGGGCGGAAAGCCGCAATGAAGAGAATAACTAAATCCGTAGAGGGTGTTCAGTAGCGGTTAACTCGACGATGGCATAATATTTTGATTTGAGTGGCAAAGTCGCTCTCATGTTGGAACTCCCTGGATAGAACATCCTGTTTTGCGCGCATGAACCCTGGCTCTTCATCAGACAGCATCTCTTGATCAGAGGACACTAATTGGAAGACCACGCGATCGTCTTCGCTGATACAGCAGGCATCATCCGCTACTGGAGTTCGGGAGCCGAGGAGTTCTTTGGCTACACCGAGGCGGAAGCCGTAGGTCAGTCACTGGATATCATTGTCCCCGTGGAGTTCCGTGAACGCCATTGGGCCGGTTTCCGGGCGGCTATGGGCACCGGAGTGTCGCGACTGAATGGCGCAGCACATCCGGGCCTGCCTGTTCAGTGTAAGGATGGACTTGTTCGCCAGTTTCCGGGACGGCTCATACTCCTGCGGGATCCGCAGGGTCATGCCGTCGGCGCAGTGGCAGTCTACGCGCGTGCAGGAGTTTCCAATCCACTTACCCTCTGATGCAAACATCGCAATGTGTTCCACTCCGTCGTTGTCGACATAGTAGGCTCGCAAACAACCTGAGGCGACGAAGTAACCTTGAAATCCATGCAGATACTTGTTTCTCTGTGAAGCTCCGATTATCTTTTTTCGTGGCGTGAAACAAGATGACACATGGCGAGGCGGTATCTACGCATGTACAAGTTCTTGGCGGGGCGGTTAAACCGAAGCTGTTAGAGATGGTACGCATGGCAATCAGGACTCGGCATTACAGTCGCCGTACCGAAGAAGCGTATGTGTCATGGATCAAGCGGTTCATCTTCTTTCATGATAAGCGCCATCCGGCGGAGATGGGCGAAGTTGAGATGAACGCGTTTCTGACACACTTGGCAGTGAACGGAAACGTCAGTGCGTCAACGCAAAACCAAGCCCTTTCAGCACTGCTGTTCCTTTATCGTCACGTCATTGGCCGTGAGGTGGGCGACTTGGGCGAGGTCATCCGTGCCCGCAAGCCCACGCGTTTGCCCGTGGTCATGACCCGGGAGGAAGTGAAAGCAGTGCTGGCGAACTTGACTGGCGACAAGTGGCTGATGGCTTCCCTGATGTATGGGTCAGGATTGCGCTTGATGGAGTGCTTGCGCCTGCGGGTTCAGGACATTGATTTTTCCCGCAACGAGATCCTGGTGCGCGACGGCAAGGGCGGGAAAGATCGAGTGACAGTGCTGCCCGAATCGCTCAAAACCCCGCTCCAGGACCACCTGAAGAAAGTTAAGGTGATTCACGAACGGGACTTGAGAGATGGATGGGGGCGTGTTCAAATACCGACAGCCCTTGACCGAAAATACCCCAACGCCCCGACCGATTGGCGCTGGCAATGGCTCTTTCCACAGGAAAGCCGGTGGTTCAATCCCCAGACCAAGGAACAGGGTCGCCATCACGTGGATGAATCCTTGATTCAGAAAGCCGTGAGAGACGCAGTGGCCAAGGCAGGATTGACAAAGCGCGCTACATGCCACACGTTCCGACATTCCTTCGCCACGCATTTGCTCGAATCATTCAATGGCGTGTTATGCCGACCCGGAACGTGAACTCCGCATCTTATGCGGATCAGTCTAATCAATGTTAGAGCCCCAAAGAGACAAAGACCATGCCTGAGTTCATGACATTTTGGGAAATTGCCGACAAGCTCGGTGTTGGGATAGACACCGTTCGGCGTACAGTCAGAAGATTGAAACTTACGATACGAAAGGAAAGGACAGCGACGAGCAAGGGTTCTATCGCCTATTGTTTGGGTATTGACGATGCCAACGCCCTTATTAGCTATTTTGAAACCCGTGGCATATCCCCCTTGGAAGGTAGTACGGATGAAGCAGGACTACAGCGGTTTGGTTATTTCTACATTATTCAGTTGGTTCCGGAGGCAATCCCCAATCGAGTCAAGATCGGTTATACAGACAACCTCGAAACAAGATTGAGCGAACACCAAACAGCAGCTCCAACAGCGAAGTACCTCGGTCATTGGCGATGTAAAAGAGCCTGGGATCAAGCAGCAATGGACTGCGTCACACGCGAGGGCTGCCGTCTTGTAATGAATGAGGTATACGAAGGCGATGTCGAAGGCTTCCTCAAAAGAGCCGAGGTATTTTTCAACATCATGCCAAAGAACTCAGACCGTCCCGAGCTTTCAGAACATTCGCCTTTGAAAAGAAAAAGACAGAAGCTCTAACCATTGGGTTGAGACGGACGCGGCGGACCGCGCCTCTCACCCATGACGTTGGGCTGCCAAGAACATTCTTATTGCAGGGAGAATACAACTATGAAACCGATCCTGGCTGTTACAATTCTGATGATTGCATCTTGTTCCACATTGGACTCTCCTTCCTTAGATCAACCCGTAGTGCTTGAAAACAGAGCTGCCGTCTCGCTGTTCTACAACGTTGTTGGCTTGCAGACTTCGTATCGAATCGATCCGGCTCCAACAATTCCAATCGCAGATAATCGCCTTCCTGAACTAAAAGCCGGCAACCAAGTTTCCCTACAGGCGATTTCGACCTATGAAAGGGAAGAAGGAATCGCAGTGTTTATCTACAAGGTTGCGTCAATCGAAGGAACTGCCGTGTTGCAATTTGCGGCAACTCGCCAGGCAACATATGACGAGCTCAAAGCGGGAAAGCCTATTAACTTGCGATGAAATTGTCGGCCTAACCAGTCGCTCCCCATACGAGGGGTGCAAAAAGCGCACAAGCTGACGGCTGAAACGTGAGCATGCGTCGCGGGTCTTGCAGGCACTCGCGGCGGTGATTTGCAGAACCAAACCGTGAAAGTGGGTTTATCAAGAAACCATCGAACTCCGCAAAAGCTGCGCGGCCGGTGGTTCACGAGCAGCCCCTCGGTGCAATGACGGGCTTATTCCGCATTTCCTCATTCAGGTGTCTCCACACAGGATTCGTGCCATTTATAAAGTCCCCCCTCCCTCTCAACTCCGTACAAGGAACCCGTCGATACGTTTGCATATTATCTGTCTACATATTATAATACCACAGACGATAAAACAACAGAACGGTAAACAACAGGAGCACCTATGTGGACAAGATCTCATTCTATAGTAACTGATAAGGTTACAAAAGAACAAATATGGAAGCTTTTCGCTGACGTCAATAACTGGCATACCTGGGACAAGGGAATCGAATTCGCCAGGATGGAAGGCAAATTCGAGAAAGGCAACCATTTCGTGTTGAAACCCCAAGGCGGACCTCAGGTGAATATAGAGATCGTCGAAACAATTGAGAATAAGAAGTTCGTCGATTTGACAAGGTTCCCTCTGGCAAAGATGTACGGAGAACATACGTTCGAGCAAACGTCCGGGGGCTTGAAAATGACAACGACGATGAAAGTGAAAGGCATCCTCGGTTTCCTGTGGGTAAAACTCGTCGCCCAAAAGATCGTCGATGCTTTGCCCGATGATTTTCAGCAACAGATAAAAGTGGCGAGGAGGCTATGAATGAAAATGACTTTAAGTTAATCTCATCAAGAATGCTGAAAAATGAAAACGCCGGATAAGACATTTAAATTCGACAAAGCGGACGACAGTACCGGTTTTCTCTTGTGGCAGGTCACCAATCTCTGGCAGCGGGAAATAAAAAAGGCGCTCGAAAAATACAGATTGACTCATTCTCAATTTGTGATAATGGCAAGCATCCACTGGCTGACGCTGCACAGTGAAGAAGTTACCCAGATACTTCTGTCCAATCACACCAAGATAGACCCGATGACGACCTCTACGGTGCTGAGAACCCTTCAACAGAAAGGACTGGTGGAACGACAGGAACACTCGACAGACACCAGAGCGAAAGTGGTAACCCTCACCGAAGAAGGACGGAAGGTGATTAAGCAGGCCGTGGCCACCGTTGAAACATTCGATCTTGAATTCTTCTCGGCACTTGGTAAAGAGACGGACAAGTTCAACAGAAAACTAATTTCCCTCCTTGGAAGAGCGGAAGGGCCGGGCAAGTAATGCCAGGCATGGCGGCCCCGCAACTTAAGAGAGACAATTACTTTAAAGAACAATCCCTAACTGGGTTTTATCAAGAAACCATATAAAGAACAGTTAGGCAGATGTGCTTGCACGAATCGGAAGATGTTTTTATAACATGCTTATCGGGTTTGCTCATTTTAGGTGGTCCTTTTATATTGCGGTATGATCTTTTTCCCGTTTGTCATCGGGCAAAGTCGTACACCCGATATGAAGCCAACGGAGCAGCGGCTTGATAAGCT